>NZ_JBJNLX010000004.1:0-581658 GCF_052168835.1 Serratia sp. CY40230 | reverse complement strand
TGAATTTTACTTCAGTTAGTCACTCTTCAAGACTTGATATTTTTTTGCATCCGAAGATGCTGGATATCGTCTTGTGGAGTGCCCACACAGATTGTCTGATAAATTGTTAAAGAGCAGTGCCGAGAAACTCATCGGCGCGGGCTGCGTATACTACGCTTTTCGCCCGGAGAGTCAAGCGTTTATTTCGCTTTCTTCTCGCTGACCCGGCGGCTTGTCAGTCGTTGTTCCCGGTCAGTGGAGGCGCATTATAGGGAGTTCTCGGCAGGCCGCAACCCCTAATTGCAAAAAACTTTTCAAGCGTTCAAATAATCACCAAAAATGCCTTTTTAGGATGTTTATTAGTCAAAAAACACCGGTTTTAGCGCAGTAATAGCGGCAAACCCTGCAAACAGGAGCAAACGAAGATAAAGAAAAGGGAGCGGTCACCCGCTCCCTTTCATCTTTAATAGGCTTAATTGCCGTTATTGGCGTGCAACGATATGGTCGTTTTCCACATCCAGCGTCACCAGCTTGCCGGGGATCAGCTTGCCGGACAGGATTTGCTGCGCCAACGGGTTCTCGATCTCCTGCTGAATAGCGCGTTTCAACGGACGCGCACCATACACAGGGTCGTAACCGGTTTTGCTCAACAGCGCCAGAGCAGGCTCGGTCATGGTTACTTCGTAACCGCGCTCTTCCAAACGCTTGTACAGACGCGACAGCTGAATCTTGGCGATCGCAGCAATGTGTTTCTCGCCCAGCGGATGGAACACCACCACTTCATCGATACGGTTGATGAATTCCGGACGGAAGTGGTGACTCACCATCTCCATCACCGACTCTTTCATCTGCGCGTAGTTCATCTGACCGAAATGCTCCTGGATCAGATCCGACCCCAGGTTGGACGTCATGATCACCACGGTATTGCGGAAATCGACGGTACGGCCTTGGCCATCGGTCAGGCGGCCGTCATCCAACACCTGCAGCAGGATGTTGAACACGTCCGGGTGCGCTTTCTCGACTTCATCCAGCAGGATCACCGAGTAAGGCCGGCGGCGCACGGCTTCCGTCAGGTAGCCGCCCTCTTCATAGCCGACATAGCCCGGAGGCGCGCCGACCAGACGCGAAACGGAGTGTTTCTCCATAAACTCGGACATGTCGATACGCACCATGGCGTCGTCGCTGTCGAACAAGAACGAAGCCAGCGCCTTGCAAAGCTCGGTTTTCCCCACCCCGGTCGGGCCAAGGAACAGGAACGAACCGATCGGCCGGTTAGGATCGGACAACCCGGCGCGGCTGCGGCGGATAGCATTAGAGACCGCGCTGACCGCTTCGTCCTGGCCGATCACCCGTGAACGCAGCTCTTGCTCCAGGCGCAGCAGCTTGTCGCGCTCGCCTTCCAGCATTCTGGCCACCGGGATCCCGGTCGCGCGCGCCAGCACTTCGGCAATCTCCGCATCGGTTACCCGGTTACGCAGCAGCTTCATGCTCTTGCCTTCGGCCTGGGTGGCAGCGGCGAGCTGTTTCTCCAGCTCAGGGATCTTGCCGTACTGCAGTTCAGACATCCGCCCCAAATCGCCGACGCGGCGCGCCTGCTCCAGGGTGATTTTGGCCTGCTCAAGTTCCGCCTTGATGTTCTGAGTACCGGAGAGTGACGCTTTTTCCGCTTTCCACTCTTCTTCCAGCTCCGAATATTCGCGTTCTTTCTGCCCCAGCTCATCGCTGAGCATTTCCAGGCGTTTCTTACTGGCGTCGTCCGACTCTTTATTCAGCGCCTGCTGTTCCAGCTTCAACTGAATGATGCGGCGCTCAAGCCTGTCGAGCGATTCAGGCTTGGAGTCCATCTGCATGCGAATGCTGGACGCCGCTTCGTCGATAAGGTCAATAGCCTTGTCCGGCAATTGACGATCGGCGATATAACGGTGCGAAAGCGTTGCCGCCGCCACGATGGCCGGATCGGTGATCTGCACGTGGTGGTGCAGTTCGTAACGCTCTTTCAGGCCGCGCAGAATAGCGATAGTGTCTTCCACGCTCGGCTCCGCCACATACACTTTCTGGAAACGACGTTCGAGGGCCGCATCCTTCTCTATATATTGACGATACTCATCCAGCGTGGTGGCACCGACGCAGTGCAGCTCGCCGCGCGCCAGCGCCGGCTTGAGCATGTTGCCCGCATCCATTGCGCCATCCGCCTTACCGGCGCCGACCATGGTGTGCAGTTCGTCGATAAACAGGATCACGCTGCCTTCCTGCTTGGCCAGATCGTTAAGCACGCCTTTCAGACGCTCTTCAAACTCGCCGCGATATTTGGCGCCGGCGATCAAAGCGCCCATATCGAGGGACAATACGCGCTTGTGTTTCAACCCTTCCGGCACTTCGCCGTTGATGATGCGCTGCGCCAGGCCTTCGACGATGGCGGTTTTACCCACGCCAGGTTCGCCAATAAGTACCGGGTTGTTTTTGGTGCGGCGTTGCAGCACCTGAATGGTGCGGCGGATCTCTTCGTCACGGCCAATCACCGGGTCAAGTTTGCCCTGCTCGGCACGTTCGGTCAGATCGATGGTGTATTTCTTCAATGCTTGCCGTTGGTCTTCGGCGCCTTGGTCTTCCACGCTGTCACCGCCTCTCATTTGTTCAATGGCTTTGCTGATTTTGTCGGCCGTTGCGCCGGCCGCTTTCAACAAATCGGTCAACGAGCCGCGGTCTTCCAGCACCGCAAGCACAAACAGCTCGGAAGAAATGAATTTGTCCGCGCGCTTCTGCGCCAGCTTGTCGCACAGGTTCAGGACGCGCACCAGCTCGTGGGACGGCTGAACGTCGCCACCGGTGCCTTCTACCTGCGGTAAACGGGACAGCGCCTGTTCGATTTCGGTACGCACGCGCCCGGCATCGATACCTGCGGAAGTTAATAGTGGACGAACCGTGCCCCCTTCCTGATTGAGCAGGGCGCTCATCAGATGTAGCGGTTCAATAAACTGGTTGTCGTGCCCAAGGGCTAGTGACTGGGCATCGGCGAGGGCAAGCTGGAATTTGTTGGTAAGACGATCCAGACGCATAACACCTCCAAGATGGGTCGAAATTGCTACTGGAGATTAAATGAGGTCATCCCTCAAATTTTCAAGGTTATCTCGACGCTAAATTTTCGGTACAACGCCATGCGTCGTTGGATCGTCCTAATTCAATAGGTTATATCAGCCAGATTAAACTTGCCATACGTCCGGTTATTCCATCGCGCCGATAGGAGAAAAAATGACTCGTTTCGTTAACCGTACAGCGGTCGCCGCCATAGATGGCCTGCACGCCCGCTCGCAACAAACGTTGGCGAGCCAGCAAATAGATATTAGCCAAAAACTTATCGCCGTGCGGCGTAAACGCCGCCGCGGCTTCGGCGTCTTCCGCCATGAAAGCGGCGCGCACTTCCGGCCCGACCTCAAACTGCTGTGGGCCGATCGCCGGCCCCAACCAGGCGCTGATCTGACCCGGCGCGGCGCTGAACGCCGCCACGGTTTGCTCCAGCACGCCGTGGCATAACCCGCGCCAGCCGGCGTGGGCGGCAGCCACTTCGTCACCGTGCTGCGAGCAGAATAGCACCGGCAGACAATCCGCCGTCATCACGGCGCACACCTGCCCCGGCACATTGCTGTACACCGCATCCGCCCGCAGATCGGCGGGCGCTTTCCCCGTCAACGTCACCACGCGAGTACCGTGCACCTGCTCGAGCCACACCGGCATCTGCGGCAAACCGGCGGCGGTAACCAAACGTTCCCGATTGCGTGTCACCGCTTGCGCCTCATCACCGACGTGGGTGCCGAGGTTCAGCGAGTCATAAGGCGGCAGGCTAACGCCGCCGCCACGCGTGGTGCTGCAGGCCTTAACCCCGGTAGGCAACGGCCAGTCAGGCAGAATGAGCGAGCTCATTACCAGTCCATCTGATCTTTGAATTCTTCGGTGTCCGCCTTCAGCGCGTTGATCAGATCGACCATGTCCTGCGGCAGCGGCGCATGCCACTCCATCTGGATGCCGCTGATCGGATGATACAAACGCAGCATGGTGGCGTGCAGCGCCTGGCGGTCAAAGCCGCGCAGCGTGTTGATGAAGGCTTCCGAAGCGCCCTTTGGTGGACGCGGACGGCCGCCGTACAGCGGATCGCCCACCAGCGGATGGCTGATGTAAGCCATGTGCACGCGGATCTGGTGAGTACGGCCGGTTTCCAGGCGCAAACGCAGGCGGGTATGCGCACGGAAGTGCTCCATAATGCGGTAGTGCGTCACCGCCGGTTTACCCATCGGGTGCACCGCCATGTGAGTGCGCTTGGTGGAGTGGCGCGCGATAGGCTCCTCTACCGTGCCGCCTGCCGTCATGGTGCCGATCGCGACCGCTTCGTATTCACGGGTGATTTCACGCGCCTGCAGCGCTTCCACCAGCCGGGTTTGCGCCGGCACGGTTTTCGCCACCACCATCAGGCCGGTGGTGTCTTTGTCCAGACGGTGCACGATGCCGGCACGCGGCACGTCGGCAATTTCCGGGTAGTGATGCAGCAGCGCATTGAGCACCGTGCCGTCCGGGTTACCGGCGCCAGGGTGCACCACCAAATCGCGCGGTTTGTTGATCACCAGGATGTCGCTGTCTTCATAGACGATATCCAGCGCGATATCCTGTGGCTCCCAACGCGCCTCTTCTTCAATCTGTGCATCGATGGCGACGGCCTCTCCGCCCAGCACCTTCTCTTTCGGTTTGTTTGACGTTTTGCCATTGACCTTCACCCGATCGCCCAGGATCCACTCTTTTATGCGAGATCGTGAATAATCAGGGAACAATTCGGCCAAAGCCTGATCTAAACGTTGTCCGAGTTGAGATTCGGCCACCGTTGCGGTGAGTTGTACTTGTTGTGCCATATGCAGCTTCTTCGTTAACGTTGGGTTTTCACGGCGATGCCGTTTAATATAATGTGCTATTGTACCTGGTCTTTGTCGGGAGCTTAACGGACAGTCTCCCGGAATAACACCCTGAGGATAATCAAAACGTCATGACGCGTATGAAATATCTGGTGGCGGCAGCCACGTTGAGCCTGGCGCTGGCAGGTTGCTCCACATCCAAGGATGCGGTTCCCGACAACCCACCTTCGGAAATCTATGCTACCGCGCAGCAAAAACTGCAGGACGGTAACTTCAAGGGCGCGATTACGCAACTCGAAGCGTTAGATAACCGCTATCCTTTCGGGCCGTATTCCCAGCAGGTCCAGCTGGATTTGATTTACGCCTACTATAAGGCCGCCGACTTGCCGATGGCTCAGGCATCCATCGATCGCTTCATGCGTCTGAACCCGACGCACCCGAACATCGATTACGTGATGTACATGCGCGGTCTGACCGACATGGCGCTCGATGACAGCGCGCTGCAGGGCTTCTTCGGGGTTGACCGTTCGGACCGCGATCCTCAGCACGCTCGCGCTGCGTTCCGCGACTTCAGCCAGTTGATTCAGCAATACCCGAACAGCCAATACGCGACCGACGCCAACAAGCGTTTGGTGTATCTGAAAGACCGTTTGGCCAAGTATGAGCTTTCGGTGGCGGAATACTACACTAAACGCGGTGCTTACGTCGCGGTCGTTAATCGCGCCGAGCAGATGTTGCGTGAATTCCCGGATACCAAGGCGACGCACGACGTGTTGCCGCTGATGGAAAATGCCTACAAGCAGCTGCAGCTGAACGGCCAGGCTGACAAAGTGGCCAAAGTGATCGCCGCCAACCCGCAATAAGCGCGCGTCGGCAACGGCAGAAAAACCAAACGGCAGCCGAGGCTGCCGTTTTCATTGGCGTCGACCTGGTTTTCACTGGAAAAATACACAAGTAAAAACACGGTGTTAGCTAGTACTCCTCACCGGTCAACTCATCGATAATGCGCCATCCGGCGGCAACTCTCAAGCATTAGATAGCCAATTCAAATGCTGAATCACAGATTGAACTAACTTTGCAAAAAGTGACAAAAAATCGTGATTTACATCACGCATTTAAACAAAAAGCGGGGTATGCTGGATTCACCAAGACGGAAAGACAGAGAGGTAAGTTATATGACATTGAACATTACCAGCAAACAAATGGATATCACTCCCGCAATCCGCAATCACGTCGAAGACCGTCTCACCAAACTGGAAAAATGGCAGACCCAGCTGATTAACCCGCATATCGTCTTATCCAAAGAACCGCAAGGGTTTGTCGCCGATGCTACCATTACCACGCCTAACGGCCCGCTGGTCGCCAGCGCCAAACATGATGACATGTATACCGCCGTTAATGAGCTGATCGCCAAGCTGGAGCGCCAGCTGAACAAAGTGCAGCACAAAGGCGAAGCGCGCCGCTGCAACGCCAGCGTGAAAGACATCGTGCCGGAAGTCACGCAAGAGCAGGAATAACCGTCCGACAGCGATTGCCGCATCAAACGCGCCCGAGGGCGCGTTTTTTGTCGGGTATTTTTGTTGACGGGGTAAAAACCAACGGTTACTTTAAAACCTGTTCGCATTAACCTTAGGTAGACCATGCCACGCACACCGTTTTTCTTCGCATTCTTTTTTACCTTCCCCTGACTGGGAGGCGTTTCGTCGTGTGAGAAAGAATGCGAAGACGAACAATAAGGCCTCCTGGAGACAGGGGGCTTTTTTTATGGCTGTTTTACAACGAATAAGAACTGAAGGCGGAAGCTGATTATGACTGACAACCCGTTATTGGTGCTGCGCGAGCGCATCAGCGCACTGGACTTGAAACTGTTGGCCCTGCTGGCGGAACGCCGTGAGCTGGCGATCGAAGTCGGCAAGACCAAGCTGCACTCTCATCGTCCGATCCGCGACAAAGAGCGCGAACGCGATCTGCTGGATGCGCTGATCGCCGCCGCCAAACCTTACGACCTGGACGGCTTCTACGTCACCCGTCTGTTTCAACTGATTATCGAAGATTCCGTCCTGACCCAACAGGCGCTGCTGCAGAACCAGCTCAACCCCGTCAGCCAACACTCCGCCCGCATCGCCTTCCTCGGCCCGAAAGGCTCTTATTCGCATCTGGCGGCACGCCAATACGCTGCCCGCCATTTCGATCGGCTGATCGAATGCGGCTGCCAAAAGTTTCAGGATATCTTCGCCCAGGTGGAAACCGGTCAGGCGGACTATGCCATTCTGCCGATCGAGAACACCAGCTCCGGCTCGATTAACGAGGTGTACGATCTGCTGCAACACACCAGCCTGTCGATCGTCGGCGAACTGACCAACCCGATCGACCACTGTGTTCTGGTGGCCGGCGACAGCGACCTGGGCCAGATTGAAACCGTCTACAGCCACCCGCAGCCGTTCCAACAGTGCAGCCAGTTCCTTAACCGCTTCCCGCACTGGAAAATCGAGTACACCGAAAGCACCGCCGCGGCGATGGAGAAAGTCGCCAAGCTGAATTCGCCGAAGGTGGCGGCGCTGGGCAGTGAGGCCGGCGGCGCGTTGTACGGGCTGCAGGTGCTGGAACACAACCTCGCCAACCAGCAGCAGAACATCACTCGCTTCATCGTCCTGGCGCGCAAAGCGATCGACGTATCTGAACAGGTGCCGGCCAAAACCACGCTGATCATGGCGACCGGCCAACAATCCGGCGCGCTGGTCGAAGCGCTGCTGGTTCTGCGCGACAACGGCATCATCATGACCAAACTGGAATCACGCCCGATCAACGGCAATCCGTGGGAAGAGATGTTTTATATCGATGTGCAGGCCAATCTGCGTGCCGACGCGATGCAAAAAGCGCTGCGCGATCTGGCGCCAATCACCCGCTCGCTGAAGGTCCTGGGCTGCTACCCGAGCGACACCGTGGTGCCGGTCAACCCATCCTGAAACCATAAAAAAAGGTTCGGCCAGGCCGAACCTTTTACGTTTACCGCCCGCGTTTTACTGCCGGCTGTCGTTAGCCTGCCGCAACAGCGTGCGGCTCTCCACCAGGAAGCGCTGGGCGTAATCGCCGAACCAGTGCTCCACCTTGCGGAAACTGTCGATAAACGCCTGTTTGTCGCCATGCTCCAACAGCGTTATCGCCTCGCCGAAGCGCTGGTAGTAACGTTTAATCAGCGCCACGTTTTCCTCCGACGACATGATGATATCGGCATAAAGCTGTGGATCCTGCGCAAACAGGCGGCCAACCATCGCCAGCTCCAGCCGGTAGATCGGCGAGGAGAGCGCCAGCAACTGCTCCAGCTGCACGTTCTCTTCCGCCAGATGCAACCCGTAGGCGAAGGTGGCGAAGTGCCGCAGCGCCTGAATAAACGCCATGTTCTGATCGTGTTCGACCGCGCTGATGCGATGCAGCCGCGCGCCCCACACCTGCAGCTGTTCAAGCAACCATTGGTAAGCCTCCGGCTGGCGGCCGTCGCAGTAAACCACCACCTGCTTCGCCACGCTGCCCACGTCCGGGCCGAACATCGGGTGCAGCCCCACCACTGGGCCGCTGTGCGCCGCCAACATCGCATGCAACGGGCGGTTCTTCACCGACGCCAAATCCACCAGAATACAGTCGGCAGGCAGCGTCGGCAGGCGGCTTATCACCTGCTCGGTCACGTGGATCGGCACGCTGACGATCACCATGCCGGCGTCTGCCAGCAGCTGTTCCGCCTGCGGCCAATCTTCCTGATCCAGTACCCTGACCTGATAACCCGACAGCGTCAGCAAGCGGTTGAACAGCCGTCCCATCTGGCCGTTGCCGCCGATGATGACGATCGGCCGCAGCTGCGGACACAAAGTTTTAAAACCTTTATCGTTCTCGCTGACGTACGATTCGCGCATCACGCGGCGCAAAACGTCCTCGATCAAATCCGGCGGCACCCCGAGGTTTTCCGCCTCCTGGCGGCGCGAGGCCAGCATCGCGGCTTCGCGCTCCGGTACGTAAACCGGCAGGCCATGACGGCTTTTGACTTCGCCCACTTCCGCTACCAGATGCAGGCGTTTCGCCAGCAGACCCAGCAGCGCTTTATCCACCTCATCGATTTGATCGCGCAGTGCGGTCAGTTCTGCCACCATAACTTACTTTTCTCCCGTGCGGGCCGCCAGCGCAGCGCCGAGTTCCTGATGCATATGGCGCAACAGGGTTTCCGTGCTCTCCCAGTTGATGCAGGCGTCGGTGACGGACACACCGTAACGCATGTCTGCACGCGGCTGTTCGGAAGACTGGTTGCCCTCATGCAGATGGCTCTCCAGCATAATGCCGGTGATTGAGCGGTTGCCCGCTTTGATCTGCTCCACCACGGACTCGGCCACCGCCGGCTGACGGCGATAGTCTTTATTCGAGTTGCCATGGCTGCAATCTATCATCAAGGACGGGTGGAGTCCCGCCTCAAGCATCTGTTTTTCACAGGCCGCAACGTGCTCAGCGCTGTAGTTCGGAGTTTTGCCGCCGCGCAGGATCACGTGCCCATCCGGGTTGCCCTGAGTCTGCAGCAGGCAAACCTGGCCTGCCTGGTTAATGCCGACGAAGCGATGCGGCATGGCAGCGGCGCGCATGGCGTTGATGGCAGTGCCCAGACTGCCATCGGTGCCGTTTTTGAACCCGACCGGCATCGACAGGCCGGAGGCCATTTCTCGGTGGGTCTGAGATTCGGTGGTACGCGCGCCGATCGCCGACCAGCTGAACAAATCGCCCAGGTACTGCGGGCTGTTCGGATCCAACGCTTCGGTAGCCAACGGCAAGCCCATGCCCACCAGATCCAGCAACAGGCGACGCGCGATATGCAAGCCTGCCTCAACGTCAAACGAACCGTCCATGTACGGATCGTTGATCAAACCTTTCCAGCCGACAGTGGTTCTGGGTTTTTCAAAGTAGACGCGCATAACGATATACAGCTGATCGCTCAAGTCAGCCGCCAGGGTTTTCAAACGACGGGCATAGTCCAGCGCCGCGTCCGGATCGTGGATCGAACAAGGCCCGCATACCACCAACAGGCGATGATCGTGCCCCTGCAAAATGTTGGCGATAGTGTTGCGCGCAGTGGCGATCTCATTTTCGTCGTCGGCGCTGAGCGGGAACTGGTTCTTCAGCTCCTCCGGCGTGATGAGAACCTGTTCTGCACTGATGTGTACGTTATTGAGCGCGTCTTTTTGCATGATGCTATTCCTGTCGTTTGGCGTTATGCGTTGAAATGGAACATTGAGCGTTTCAGGGCTCTACCCTATCACGATATGTAAAGTTTTCAATCCATTTTCCGTAAATAAAAGATTACCGTCATTATCTTGATTAAATCACCTTTGAAAAAGGGTTACTGAAATTGGTTTAAATACAACAAATACAACCAATTAAACAAATAAAAAACCCATCACCATGCTATAACCCCTCATGCCTAACAAAGCCAATGAATGTAAACATATTTGTACATTAAATTTTACAGCGAGGATGCACGGCCCATCTCGGCACCGACGCCTGTGCGAAGCAGGATCAGCACGAAATGCCGCCAAAAGCGATGATTTTAAGTAGAAGAAAAGCGAATAAATGAGGGATAAAAATTAAAAACTTAAGCTAATGGCGGCTATTTTTGTCGCCGAAATGAACCGATATAATGTGACCGTCATCAACAATAACTCCCCTTAACAACTGGATCCAAAATGCTCTCTTCTCGCGCTCGTCGCGCTTTTCCGCTGTATATTTGCTGCTTAACGACTTTCACCAGTGTTTCAGCCCTTGCCGACAATACGCTTTTCACCGCGATGGACGATCCGGCCACCGCCAAGAAACCGTTCGAAGGCAACGTGCAGGCGGGCTATAACGCCCAGTCAGGTAACTCGCAGAGCTCCACCCTGTTGGCCAACACCAACATGACCTGGTTCAACAGTGACGCGGCGTACAGCCTGTGGGGGGCGGCCAACAACACCACTTCCTCCAACGTGCGCTCGTCCGAAAAATACCAGGCCGGTGGCCGTACGCGCTATAACCTGACCGATCGCAACTACCTGTTCGGTCAGGCCAGCTGGCTGAGTGACCGTTTCAACGGTTACGACTCACGCTCCACGCTGACCGGCGGCTACGGCCGTCAACTCCTTAACGGGCCACTCAGTGACCTGCGGGTGGAATTCGGTCCCGGCGTGCGCCATGACGAATACCATGGCGGCGGCCGCTCGACCAAGGGGCTGGCCTACGGTGCGGCCAACTATTCCTATCAGTTGACCGACAACACCAAGTTCATTCAGGGCGTTTCCGCGCTGGCGAACGAAGAAACCACGCTGAACTCGGAAAGCGCGTTGAACGTGGCGATCAACGATCGCTTCTCATTGCGCGTGGCTTACACCGTGACCTACAACAGCAAACCGCCGGCCTCGGCGCCGAAGAACACAGATACCACCACCTCGGTCACTCTGGTCTACGGCCTGTAATCTCCCCCATTATTTCTCGAAGCCCATCATCGATGGGCTTTTTTTATGCCGCCCCCCCTCTTTTGCACAATCTGCTAAAAATATTCACCTCACCCATTGACGACTTTAGCAAATAGCTTAATACTGTATGCATATACAGTAATTATCATACAGGCCAGGAGCATGATGGATATCGATAGCGAGCTGTCTCGCATTGATGCCTCCGGCTCCCGAGATTCTGTAAACGAAGCGAGCATAAGGCTATGGAGAAAATAACCTCATTCATCACCTACGCCATGGCGCTGTTTCTCGCCTGGCTCGGCAAGCTGTCTCCGCAGGACATTGCCTTTTTAGTCGGTGCGGCGGTAGGCATCGGCACGTTTCTGGTGAACTGGTACTACCGACGTAAAAGCCTGCAGATCTTGAAGGCCATTGAGCGCAATGCGACATCGCGGAGGAAAATTTACGATGAGTGCAACCGTTAAGCGCTGCAGCGTCGCCGCCGTTTTGGCCATCGCCGTGCTGTTGCCGTCATTTGGCGAGCTGCAAACCTCAGAAGCCGGCCTCAGGCTGATCGCCGATCTCGAAGGTTGCCGCCTGTCGCCTTACCAGTGCAGCGCCGGGGTGTGGACGCAGGGCATTGGGCACACCGCTGGCGTCATCCCTGGTAAAGCGATCGATGAACACAAAGCCGCGATGGATTTGGTCGACGATGTTCGCCGCACCGAGCGCGGCATGGCCGCCTGCCTGCCGGATACGCTCTCGCAACAAACCTATGATGCGGCGATCGCCTTCGCTTTCAATGTGGGCGTCAGCGCAGCCTGCCACTCTACGCTGGTCGCGCTGCTGCAACAGCGCCAGTGGCGGCAGGCCTGCGATCAGCTGCCACGCTGGGTTTACGTAAACGGAAAGAAAAACAAAGGGCTGGAACAGCGACGCGCCATGGAACGCGCACTGTGCTTGCAGGGCATTGCCTCATGATGACGAGTTCGCTCGCCAAAGGATGATGCCACACCAATTTCACTTAATTTGTTCAAGGGGGTTCTTATGATGCACTGTCCACTATGCGGTCACGTGGCCCACACTCGCTCCAGCCGCTATCTGAGCGAGTCGACCAAAGAGCGTTACCATCAATGCCGCAACATCAATTGCAGCTGCACGTTCGCCACGCACGAGTCCGTTGCACGGGTGATCGTCAAACCTGGCGATGATATTGTCCCGGCGCAGCCGCACCCGCCGGAGAATCAACATAAACAAAGCGCCGCCGCGCTGTAATGCCAAAAGCCTGTTGATGGAAGCTTTTTAATGTCGCGGCCAGGCAGCTAAGGCCTCGCAAATGCAACGTGATAGATTTTTCAGATAAAAAAGGGGTTGGCATAATGCCAACCCCTGATAACTATTAACTTTTGGATGCAGCGTTAGCCAACGCGGTTCAGACGCTCTTTGATACGAGCAGCCTTACCAGTACGCTCACGCAGGTAGTACAGTTTAGCTTTACGAACGGCACCACGACGTTTAACAGTAATGCTGTCGATTACTGGGGAGTGAGTCTGGAATACGCGCTCAACACCTTCGCCGTTGGAAATCTTACGAACAGTGAATGCAGAGTGCAGACCGCGGTTACGGATAGCGATAACCACGCCCTCGAATGCCTGCAGACGTTTTTTGCTACCTTCAACGACCCATACCTTCACTTCCACGGAATCACCCGGACGGAATGCAGGTACGTCTTGTTTCATCTGCTCTTGTTCAAGTTGCTTAATAATGTTGCTCATAATATGTCTCTTACCCTAGGTAAACTGATATATCGGTCCCGTCTGATGTCAGACGTTTCCTTCATAGTCCTGTTGCCTGGCCTGATGTTCCCGTTGGAACTCAGCCAGCAACACCGCTTGCTCGTCAGTCAGAGCTAGGCTTTCTAGAAGTTCAGGTCTTCTAAGCCAGGTTCGGCCCAGCGACTGCTTTAAGCGCCAGCGACGTATCTCGGCATGGTTGCCCGACAGCAGAACCGGCGGTACCTCCATCCCTTCCAACACCTCGGGGCGGGTATAGTGCGGGCAGTCCAGCAATCCGTCGGCGAAGGAGTCTTCCTCCGCTGAGGCCTGATGGCCCAGCACACCCGGTATGAAACGGGCGACTGAATCAATCAGGGTCATCGCCGGCAGTTCCCCGCCGCTGAGAACGTAGTCGCCGATTGACCATTCTTCGTCAATTTCGGTTTGGATTACGCGCTCGTCTATCCCTTCGTAACGGCCGCACACCAGAATCATCTTCTGATTGGCCGCCAGTTCGCACACGCCGGTTTGATCCAGCTTGCGCCCCTGAGGTGACAGATAAATCACCTTTGCTCCCTCGCCTGCCGCTGCTTTCGCCGCATGAATGGCTTCCCGTAAAGGTTGCACCATCATCAGCATTCCCGGGCCGCCGCCGTAAGGGCGATCGTCCACGGTGCGATGCCGGTCGTAGGTGAAGTCGCGAGGACTCCAACACTGCACGCTCAGCAGGCCATTTTTTACTGCCCGGCCAGTCACCCCGTAATCGGTGATAGCGCGGAACATCTCAGGAAACAGGCTTACAATACCGATGAACACAAGCCAATCCCCTTACCGTTATTCCACTTGCTTCGACCGTTTGATCCGGGGGTCAAAAACCAGGATCCCAATCTGCCTCAATCACGCGAGCAGTGAGATCGACTTTCTTGATAACCTGCCCATGAAGAAACGGAATCAACCGCTCCTTCATGCCGAACGCATCTTTCAGGTTCGCTTTCACAACCATCACATCGTTCGAGCCGGTTTCCATCATATCGATGACTTTACCCAGCTCGTAGCCGGCGGAGGTGACTACCTGGCAGCCCATCAGGTCTTTCCAGTAGTAATCATCACCCTCCAACGGAGGAAGTTGATCGGAATCCACCATAATCTCGCGATTAGTCAGCAGATTCGCCGCGTCCCGATCGTCAATGCCTTTGACTTTGATGATCAGATCCTGACTGTGGCGCTTCCAGTCTTCCAACTCGATATGCTGCCACTGACCCGCCTGCTGGATAAACCACGGCTGATAGTCAAAAATGCTTTCGGCGTTCTCGGTGGATGAAAACACTCTGAGCCAACCACGAATGCCGTAAGCGGAACCCATTTTACCGAGTACAATCGGCGCGATCGGCGCTACCGGTTTGAGTTGCTTGCTCATTGCCACCACCGCGACAGATTAAGCTGCTTTCTTAGCGTCTTTGATCAGCGCGTGAACGCGATCAGAAACGGTTGCACCCAGACCAACCCAGTGCTCGATGCGGTCCAGGTCCAGACGCAGTGCTTCAGCCTGACCGGAAGCGATCGGGTTGAAGAAGCCTACGCGCTCGATGAAACGACCATCACGAGCGTTGCGGCTGTCGGTCACTACTACTTGATAGAACGGACGCTTTTTAGCGCCGCCACGTGCCAAACGAATTGTTACCATAACATCCTCTTTAGTTAATAAAACAGCCGGGCCCCATTGAGGGACGGGGCCCGGTTGCAATATAAAAAGCCCGAAAATTTTACTCATTTTGGCGCAAAAAGCAATCTAAAGCGTCGATCGCAGGGGACAACTTTTGCAGCCTGCCAAATTTCGGACGGTTTTCACCGCGAACGGCGAATGCTGAAAGCGCCCGCACTCAGCGTGCGGAAGCCCGTCAGCGGCCAGGGAAGCCCGGCGGCATCATACCTTTCATGCCGCGCATCATCTTCGCCATACCGCCTTTTTTCATCTTCTTCATCATACGCTGCATTTCGTCGAACTGCTTCAGCAAGCGGTTGACGTCCTGCACCTGCATGCCGGCCCCCATCGCGATGCGACGCTTGCGCGAGCCCTTGATGATTTCCGGTTTAGCGCGCTCTTTCAGCGTCATCGAGTTGATGATCGCCTCCATGCGCACCAGCACTTTGTCGTCCATCTGCGACTTGACGTTGTCCGGCAGTTGGCCGGCGCCCGGCAGCTTGCTCAGCATATTGGCCATGCCGCCCATGTTGCGCATCTGCTTGAGCTGCTCCAGGAAGTCGGTCAAATCGAAACCGTCGCCCTTCTTCAGCTTGTTGGCCAGCTTCTCCGCCTGCTCGCGGTCGACCTTGCTTTCGATATCTTCGATCAGCGACAGCACGTCGCCCATGCCCAGGATGCGCGATGCCACGCGATCCGGGTAAAACGGCTCCAGCGCTTCGGTCTTCTCGCCGACGCCGAGGAACTTGATCGGCTTGCCGGTGATATGGCGGATGGACAACGCGGCACCGCCGCGCGCATCGCCGTCGACCTTGGTCAGCACCACGCCGGTCAGCGGCAGCGCTTCGTTAAACGCCTTGGCGGTATTGGCGGCGTCCTGGCCGGTCATGGCGTCGACCACGAACAGGGTTTCCACCGGCTTGATCGCCGCGTGTACCTGTTTGATCTCGTCCATCATCGCTTCGTCAACGTGCAAGCGGCCGGCGGTATCGACAATAAGGACATCGTAGAACTTCAGCTTGGCCTGTTGCAGCGCGCGATTGACGATGTCGATCGGTTTTTCTTTGACGTCAGACGGGAAGAAGTCGATGCCGACGCCTTCCGCCAACGTTTCCAGCTGTTTGATCGCCGCCGGGCGATAAACGTCCGCGGAAACCACCAACACTTTCTTCTTCTGTTTTTCTTTCAGGAACTTGCCGAGCTTACCGACGCTGGTGGTTTTACCGGCGCCCTGCAGGCCCGCCATCAGCACCACCGCCGGCGGCTGGGCCGCCAGATTCAGCTCGGTGTTGACTTCGCCCATCGCGGCGATCAGCTCGCCCTTGACGATCTTGACGAACTCCTGCCCCGGCGTCAGGCTTTTGTTGACTTCATGGCCAACCGCGCTCTCTTTGACGCGGTTGATGAAGTCGCGCACCACCGGCAGCGCAACGTCCGCTTCCAGCAATGCCATACGCACTTCACGCAGGGTTTCCTTGATATTCTCTTCGGTCAGCCGCCCGCGGCCGCTGATATTGCGCAACGTGCGCGACAATCGATCGGTTAAATTTTCAAACATCGTCTCATGCTCAACGTGTAATGACAGGCCGCTCCGGCGACACAATTGCGCCGATGATAACACGAAGCGCGCAGGATCTCTGCCTCAGCGTTGGAGATAGGTTGGAGTGAAACGCGCGCAACGCTATACTGACACTCCAATTAACCACGCCGAAGCAAAATTAAACGTTATGCCAGTTTTCTCCATTGTGGCTTTGATGGCCTACCTGCTCAGCCTTGGACTGATCATTCCCAGCTTGTTGCGGAAGAACAGCGCATACCGTCGGCTCGCCCTCGTCTCGGCGGTGGTGGCGTTGATTTGCCACGCCATCGCGCTGCAGCAGCGCATCTTTGACGTCAGCGCCGGGCAGAATCTCAGCCTGCTGAACATTGGTTCTATCGTCAGCCTGATCATCTGCTCGGTGATGACCTTCGTCGCCTCGCGCGATCGCGGCTGGTTCCTGCTGCCGATCGTCTACAGCTTCGCGATGATCAATCTGGCCTTCGCCAGCTTCATGCCCGGCGAGTTCATCACTCATCTGGAAGCCAGCCCGGAACTGATGGTGCATATCGGCCTGGCGCTGTTCTCTTACGCCACCCTTATCATCGCCGCGCTCTACGCCTTACAGCTCGCCTGGCTCGACTACCTGTTGAAAAACAAGAAGCTGACCTTTAGCGCCGACATGCCGCCGCTGATGAGCATCGAGCGCAAGATGTTCCATATCACCCAGATCGGCGTGGTGCTGCTGACGCTCACCCTGTGCACCGGCCTGCTGTACATGGATAATCTGTTCAGCAAAGAAAACGTGCATAAAGCCGTGCTGTCGATCATGGCCTGGTTCGTGTATATCGTGTTGCTGTGGGGCCATTACCATGAAGGCTGGCGCGGCCGCCGCGTCGTCTGGTTCAGCTTCGCCGGCGCCTTCCTGCTGACGCTCGCCTACTTCGGCAGCCGTCTGATTCAGCAGGTGATGGTGCGCTGAGCCAGCCCGGTTCAACTTTCCCTCTCTATAAGGAATACTGCATTGGAGCATGTGTCGACGGGGACCCTCATCATTATCCTGGTGATCATGATCGTGGTCTCCGCTTACTTCTCCGCCTCCGAAACCGGCATGATGACGCTCAACCGTTATCGCCTGCGCCACCTGTCCAAGCAGGGTAACCGTTCGGCGCGCCGGGTGGAGAAGCTGCTGCAAAAACCGGATCGGCTGATCGGCCTGGTGCTGATCGGCAACAACCTGGTCAACATCCTCGCCTCGGCGCTGGCGACCATCGTCGGCATGCGGCTGTATGGCGATCTCGGCGTGGCGATTGCGACCGGCGTGCTGACCTTCGCCGTGCTGCTGTTCGCTGAGGTGCTGCCGAAAACCTTCGCCGCGCTCTATCCGGAACGCATCGCCTTCCCCAGCAGCGTCTTGCTGGCCCCGTTGCAAAAGGTGATGTTCCCGCTGGTCTGGCTGCTCAACGGCATCACCAGCCTGACCTTGCGCCTGTTCGGCATTCGCACCAACGTGCGCATCAGCGACGCCGTCAGCAAGGATGAGCTGCGCACCATCGTGCGTGAATCCCAGTCGCAGATCTCCCGCCGCAATCAGGACATGCTGATCTCGGTGCTGGACCTGGAAAAGGTGACGGTCAACGACATCATGGTGCCTCGCACCGAGATCGTCGGCATCGACGTCAACGACGACTGGAAGTCGATCATGCGCCAGCTGACCCACTCGCCACACGGTCGCATCGTGCTGTATCGCAGCTCGCTGGACGACGCGATCGGCATGCTGCGCGTGCGCGAAGCCTACCGTCTGATGACCGAGAAAAAAGAGTTTAACAAAGAGAACCTGCTGCGCGCCGCCGATGAGATCTACTTCGTACCGGAAGGCACGCCGCTCAACGTGCAGCTGGTGAAGTTCCAGCGCAACAAGGAGAAGGTCGGCATCGTGGTCGACGAGTACGGCGACATTCAGGGCCTGGTTACGGTGGAAGACATCCTCGAGGAGATCGTCGGCGACTTCACCACCTCGATGTCGCCGACGCTGGCGGAAGAAGTCACGCCGCAGAGCGACGGCTCGGTCTTGATCGACGGCACCGCCAACGTGCGGGAGCTGAACAAGGCCTTTAACTGGACTTTACCCGCCAATGAAGCTCGCACCGTCAACGGCATGCTGCTGGAAGAACTGGAAGAGATCCCCGAAATCGGCACCCGGGTGCGTATCGGCCATTACGATATCGACATTCTCGACGTGCAGGGCAATATGATCAAACAGGTGCGGGTCACGCCGATCACCTCGCTGCAGTCCAGCATCGGCCATCACTAACCCTCCGCCAGAACGTAAAAAAGACGCGAAATCGCGTCTTTTTTGTCTCTGCGGGAAACGTACGGTTAGATATGCAGCTCCTGCAGCTTCTCTTTCGGCAGCGCCAGTTCGTCGTTGTGGTTCACCACCACGCCGTTATCCAGAATGTGCTTGGCGATTTCCTGCGCTTCTTCCAGCGAGTGCATGTGGTAGGTACCACACTGGTACTCGTTCAGCTCAGGGATCTTGCGCTGGTCGGTCACTTTCAGCACGTCGGCCATCGCCGCTTTCCAGGCATCGGCAACGCGCTGCTCTTCCGGCACGCCGATCAGGCTCATGTAGAAACCGGTGCGACAGCCCATTGGGGAGATGTCGATAATCTCCACGCCCTGGCCGTTCAGGTGGTCGCGCATAAAGCCGGCGAACAGGTGTTCCAGCGTGTGAATGCCGCGTTCGGGCATCACTTCCAGGTTCGGGCGGCAAAAGCGCAGATCAAATACCGTGATGGTATCGCCATGAGGCGTTTTCATGGTTTTCGCAACGCGGACAGCCGGGGCTGCCATACGGGTATGATCGACGGTAAAGCTATCCAGCAATGGCATTTCGCTACCTCCTCGTAAAAGAGCATTTATTTCGAAACTTTTTTTCCTAACCGGGAAACCTTTTCCAACCCTGCGAGTCTGAGTATGTGAAAGACGCGCATTTGTTATCATCATCCCTGTCATCAGAGATGCATATTTGGCCACATTGATGTGGCCTTTTTCTTTTTCAGCTTCCGCCGTTTTGCTTCAGGAACGCTTCAAAGCTTAGCGTATCATTGGCTTCTATGTCGCGTTGACGCTGCCAAGAGGCTTCCCGCTCTTTATCCAGCTCGGCTTCGTTCAGGATTTCCAACGGTTCTTCCAGCAATGTCTGGCGATACTGCTCCGCCAGCTGCAGACCGACGCGTCCGGTGCCTTCCGCCTTCATCGCCTTCAGAATGCGCGCGGAGAAAGTCAGCTCAGGGTCGTCAAACGCGGCGACCAGCTCATCGCACACCTGCTGGTATTGACGGTTGCCGGCTTCGCCGTCCAACACTTCCGCGACCCGACGCAGATCGGCGAACAGCGCCTTGCCCACTTTTTCCAGCGGTTCATGGCTGGCGCCACAGCCGATGCCGATGGTCTGGCCCGGTTTGCGCCCTTCCAGAATCACCCGGTTCCAGTTCTTGCGCGTGCACAGCAGTTCATCGCTGCTCATCTCCGGCGCATCGGCCAGCGCGCACCACACCAGGAACAGATCCAGGAAACGCGCCTGCACCGCATCCACGCCGATCGGCGAGAACGGGTTGATATCCAGCGAACGCACTTCGATGTATTCGATACCGCCGCGCAGCAGCGCGTCTGACGGCGTCTCGCCGCTTTGGGTCACGCGCTTCGGCCGGATCGGCGCATACAGCTCGTTCTCGATTTGCAGCACGTTGCTGTTCAACTGCAGATAGCGATCACCCTCTTTCACGCCCAGCTTGGCGAACTCTTCGGAAGGCGTAACGATCGCCCGCTTCAAACCGGCCACATAGCTGTGCAGATCGTTGAAGGTGATGCCCAGATTACTTTGCGACTTGTTGGTGTAACCCAGGTCGCTCAGACGCAGCGAGGTGGCGTACGGCAGGTAGCACATCCCCTGCTCGGTGCGTTCGAACGGCAGAGTGGTCTCGCGCCCTTTGAGGAACGAAGAACAAATGGCCGGCGATGCGCCGAACAGATACGGGATCACCCAACCGAAACGGTAGTAGTTGCGGATCAGACGGAAATACCCCGCCGAGATCTGCTCTTTACCACTTTCTGCGTCCTGCACGCCGGCCCAGGCCTGCCAAAACTCCAGCGGCAGCGAGAAGTTGTAGTGCACGCCGGAAATGGTCTGCATCAGCGCGCCATAGCGATTCTTCAACCCTTCGCGGTACAGCGTCTTCATGCGGCCGATGTTCGAAGAACCGAACTGCGCCAGCTCAATATCCTGCTCGGCTTCGATAAAGCACGGCATGCTGAGCGGCCACATGCGTTCATCGCCAATATTGCGCGCCACGTAGCGATGAATATCGCGCAAGAACGTCAGCAGGTGATCGATATTGTCATCAACCGGCGTAATGAACTCTAACAGCGCCTCGGCGAAATCCGTGGTGATCCAGTGATGCGTCAATGCCGCCCCCAGCTTTTCCGGATGCCCGGTAGTCGCCAAGGTGCCGTTCGGCGTGACTCGCAGCGTTTCACGCTCGATGCCGCGACGAATGCCTTTTAATGCCTGAGGATGGGCTTCCAACCAAGAAAGCGCCTGTGATACGTCCGGGATCAAATTGACCTCCCGCTTCTAAAAACAATAACTCGTAAGCATACTGAATCCGCACCCGAGAGAATATTGAGTTATATTCACTTGGTTACTGCCACCAGGCGATGCCCTGTACCGTTATCATAGTCAAAACGATGTAACGCAGCGCCTTTCCGATACACAGAAACAGCGCGACAGAGCCCCAGGGCATGCGCAGCCAACCTGCCAACACGCACAACAAATCGCCCACCACCGGCACCCAACTGAGCAACAGCGCAGCCGGGCCGAAGCGTTGCAGCCACCCGAGCGCCGTTGCCAGCCCCCGCTGTGGTTTCAACGCCGGTAACAGGCGCCCGATAATGACATTGGTCAAGCCGCCCAGCGTGTTGCCCAGGGTCGCGGCCAGCACCAGCAATTCCGGCGAGACGCGACTCTGGGTCAGCAAAGCGACCAGAACGATTTCTGAATTTCCCGGCAGCAGCGTCGCACTGAGGAAGCTGCTGCCAAATAACGATATTACGGCTAGCGTACTACTCACAGCGTGCGAACGTCTACCACGTCCATACCGGCGCTTTTTGCCGCCTGAATGCCGAACTCGGCGTCTTCAAACACCACGCACTTTTCCGGCGGCACGCCGATCAGTTCGGCGCAACGCAGGAAGGTGTCCGGCTCCGGTTTATGGCGCTGTACGTCGTCCGCACCGACGATCGCGTCGAAGCAGTTGAACAGGCCGAGATGACGCAGCAGCATTTCCGCCATGCGGTGCTCGCTGCCGGTACCGACCGCCATCGGACGGCGACCGTGATAGGATTTTACCACCTCGATCAGCGGCAACGGGCGTACGCTGTCCAACAGCATCGCCTCCACCGCGCGGGTTTTCTCCGCCGCCAGATGATGGGGATCGAGATCGGCCTGGTGGCTGGCGATAATCGCCTGAGCGATGCGCCAGGTCGGTGAACCACTCAGCGCCACCATAGCCGCTTCATCAAACGTCATGCCATAACGCGACAGCACTTCACTCCACGCTTTGCGGTGCGTTGGCTCGGTGTCCAGAATCGTGCCGTCCATGTCGAAAATAAGACCCTGATAGCGGTCGTACATCGTTACTCCATGATCGTTGAGGAAAGAAAACTACTTTAGCGTAAAGCCGTTGGGTTGTCGCTGACTGCGTCATAGCGGAATGTGCTGTGAGCGTTCGGGTGCAAAGCAGGAAAGGAGTGAAGAGAGAATGGCTGAATGCTGAAAAGCGAAAAACCCGCCAAGGCGGGTTTCTCTTAGATGGTGTATCCGGGAGGATGATTCGGCGCCAACGCCTCACCCTGCGGGCCGTTGCTAAAGCAACGTTATCCTCCCCAAGGACACTTTCTTTTTACCACCCGCATGACGATTTCTCTTCGCGATACGGGAGGTTAAACATGGTGCATCCGGGAGGATTCGAACCTCCGACCGCTCGGTTCGTAGCCGAGTACTCTATCCAGCTGAGCTACGGATGCATGACTGTTTTTGCCGCTTGTCTGTTTCACGAATAACAGAAAAGCAAAAACCCGCTAAGGCGGGCTTCTCTTAGATGGTGCATCCGGGAGGATTCGAACCTCCGACCGCTCGGTTCGTAGCCGAGTACTCTATCCAGCTGAGCTACGGATGCATTACTATTTTTACCGCGTGCCGGCTTTGCTAATAAAGCCAGGCTTTAAGAATGGTGCATCCGGGAGGATGATTCGGCGCTAGCGCCTCACCTTACGGGCCGTTGCTGAAGCAACGTTATCCTCCCTGGTAACACTTTTTTCCTCTCACCCGCATGAAGATTTTTCTTCGCGACGAATGAGATTAAGAATGGTGCATCCGGGAGGATTCGAACCTCCGACCGCTCGGTTCGTAGCCGAGTACTCTATCCAGCTGAGCTACGGATGCACAGGAATTCTTTTTTGATACCGTATGGTACGTTGTTACTACCCCACCATACTGCAAAATATGGTGCATCCGGGAGGATTCGAACCTCCGACCGCTCGGTTCGTAGCCGAGTACTCTATCCAGCTGAGCTACGGATGCAAATGGCGGTGAGGCGGGGATTCGAACCCCGGATGCAGCTTTTGACCGCATACTCCCTTAGCAGGGGAGCGCCTTCAGCCTCTCGGCCACCTCACCATACGCTTCTTTCGAATTGTGCCTAACTTGCTTTAGAGAAGCTCATCGGCACTGCGTGGCGCACATATTACTTTCTCCGACTTTTAAGTCAAACAATTTTTCCCAACTCATGCGCGTTTGCACAATTCACACCCAACATGGGCGATTTCACGGCAAAAAGGGCGTTTTATCAACAGGCAACCGCAACGTCTGCAGCAATAAAGCAGGAAACTCACCGGGAAAATAATCACGAAAAAGAGAGGGGAGAACGAAAGAAGTGGGTAAAACGATGCAGTAGCGTCTCGTCTGGCAACGAGACGCTGCTTCGGAATCAGTAAGTCGTCTGCTGAGACTTCTCTGCCTGAATGCGCTGATAGATTTCTTCACGGTGAACTGAAACCTCTTTGGGGGCGTTCACACCAATACGCACCTGGTTGCCTTTTACCCCTAGCACAGTGACCGTAACCTCATCGCCAATCATGAGGGTTTCACCAACTCGACGAGTCAGAATTAACATTCTTTGCTCCTTGAAAGATTAAAAGAGTCGGGTCTCTCAGTTTCCCCGTCATTATCCATCATATGTGGTGAAAACGTAAGCCGCGCAATCCACAATAAGTGTAAGCAGACTTGGTCCCACCTCAGATAATGGTAAGTTTAGCCGACCAGAAAAACTTTGTTCCCGCAATTGTAACTAAATTGTGTTAGCACAGTATGAAAACGCCATAATCAACAAAGTATTATGGCGTTTGTCCGTGCTATTTATTTATGTTCACAGCTTTGAGGCCACCCAGGCTTCTACGCTGTTTAACGCCGCTGGCAGAGCGTTGATATCCGTCCCCCCCGCCATCGCCATATCCGGGCGACCACCGCCCTTGCCGCCGACCTGCTGCGCCACGTTGCCGATCAACTCGCCGGCTTTCACGCGGTCAGTCAGATCCTTGGTCACGCCCGCGACCAGGCTGACTTTGTCATCAGCCGTCGTCGCCAACACGATAATGGCCGAACCCAATTGATTTTTCAGGTCATCCACCATGGTGCGCAGCATTTTGGCTTCGACATTGTCCAACTGGCTGACCAACAGCTTCACGCCGTTAACCAGTTTCGCCTGGCTGGACAGCGACGCGCTTTCCTGCGCCGCCTGCTGATCTTTCAGTTGCTGCAGTTCTTTTTCCAGCGCGCGCGTGCGATCGAGCACCGAGCGCACTTTATCGGTCAGGTTGTTGCTGTCGCCCTTCACCAACTGAGCAACGTCTTGCAACAAATCGCTTTGCTGATGCAGCGTAGCGATAGCGCCTGCGCCGGTCACCGCTTCAATACGGCGGATGCCCGCCGCGGTGCCCGACTCACTCAGAATACGGAACAGGCCGATATCGCCGGTGCGGCTGGCGTGGGTGCCGCCGCACAGCTCGGTGGAGAAGTCGCCCATGGTCAGCACGCGCACGTTGTCGTCGTACTTCTCACCGAACAGCGCCATTGCGCCCTTCTCTTTGGCGTCTTCCAACGCCATCAGCTCGGTCTGCACCGGCAGGTTACGACGCACCTGCTGGTTCACCAGATCTTCCACCGCGCGGATTTGTTCCGGCTTCATCGCTTCGAAGTGCGAGAAGTCGAAACGTAGGTATTTGTCGTTAACCAGCGAGCCTTTCTGCGCAACGTGATCGCCCAGCGTTTGGCGCAGCGCGGCGTGCAGCAGGTGAGTCGCGGAGTGGTTCAGGCGGATGCTGTTGCGGCGCTCGGCGTCGATCTGCGCATCCACGCGATCGTTCAGTTTCAGCGAGCCCTGCGCCAGTTTGCCTTGGTGGCCGATAGCCTGACCGTATTTCTGGGTGTCATTGACCACAAACTCGGCGCCGGCGGCTTTCAGCACGCCTTTATCGCCGACCTGGCCGCCGGATTCACCGTAGAACGGCGTCTCGTCCAGCACCACCACCGCCTCTTCGCCGGCGTTGATCTGCTCGACCGGCTGGCCGTCACGGAACAGCGCGATCACCGTCGCCTGCTGCTCGTCGTGATCGTAGCCGCTGAACTGGCTGCTGCCATCCACGCGGATCAGGCTGTTGTAGTCGGCGCCGAAGCCGCTGGATTCGCGCGCGCGGCGGCGCTGCGCTTCCATCGCTTCTTCAAAGCCCGCTTCGTCGACTTTCAGACCGCGCTCGCGGCAAACGTCAGCGGTCAGATCGACCGGGAAACCGTAGGTATCGTACAGACGGAAAGCGGTTTCGCCGTCCAGAGTATCGCCCTGCAGCTTGGCCAGCTCTTCGTCCAGCAACGCCAGACCACGCTCCAGCGTGCGGGCAAACTGCTCTTCTTCGGTTTTCAGCACCTGCTCCACCAGCGATTGCTGGCGTTTCAGCTCGTCGGCCGCCGGGCCCATCACTTCGATCAGTGGCGCTACCAGCTTGTAGAAGAAGGTATCTTTCGCGCCCAGCATGTTGCCATGACGGATCGCGCGGCGAATGATACGGCGCAGCACGTAGCCGCGGTTTTCGTTAGACGGGATCACGCCGTCCGACACCAGGAAGGCGCAGGAACGAATGTGGTCGGCGATAACGCGCAGGGATTTGTTATCCAGATCGGTCGCGCCGGTCACTTTCGCTACGGCGGCGATCAGGGTGCGGAACAGGTCGATCTCATAGTTGGAGTTCACATGCTGCAACACCGCCGCGATGCGCTCCAGACCCATACCGGTATCCACCGAAGGTTTCGGCAGCGGCAGCATGGTGCCGTCGGACTGACGGTTGAACTGCATGAAAACGATGTTCCAGATCTCGATGTAGCGGTCGCCGTCTTCTTCCGGGCTGCCCGGAGGGCCGCCCCAGATGTGATCGCCGTGATCGTAGAAAATCTCGGTGCACGGGCCGCATGGGCCGGTATCGCCCATCTGCCAGAAGTTATCTGAAGCGAAAGGCGCGCCCTTGTTATCGCCGATGCGGATAATGCGCTCGGCCGGTACTCCGATTTGCTTCTGCCAGATGTCAAAGGCTTCGTCATCGGTTTCATACACGGTGACCCACAGTCTCTCTTTCGGCAGGTTGAACCAGTTTTCACCGGTCAGCAGTTCCCACGCGTAGCTGATCGCGTCGTGCTTGAAGTAATCGCCGAAGCTGAAGTTGCCCAGCATTTCAAAGAAGGTGTGGTGACGAGCGGTATAACCGACGTTTTCCAGGTCGTTATGCTTGCCGCCTGCGCGCACGCAGCGCTGCGAGGTGGTGGCGCGGGAATAGGCGCGTTTGTCGAGCCCCAGGAAAACATCCTTAAATTGGTTCATGCCGGCATTGGTAAACAGCAATGTCGGATCATTGTTAGGCACCAGGGAGCTGCTTGCTACAACCTGATGGCCCTTACTATGAAAGAAATCGAGAAACGCTTGACGGATCTCAGCGGTGCTCTTGCTCATAATTTTCCTGGAAAGGCTAGAATAACGACACGTGAGCCGGTGGCGCGTCATCCCGACGATGACAACCAGCTCACGAACAAAAAGTGGGGATAAGATAAATTTTCTTCAGAGGGAAGTAAAACCCCGTGTGCGCTCATTGCGCAAAATCACGGTAAATTGACTGAATTTCTTCCTGGAAGAAGCCGCGATAGAGCAGATAACGCTGCACTTTGGCTTTCTCTTTCCAGTCGGTTGGCAACGCATCGCCAAATTTTCGCTGCGCCACCTGCTTCGCCTGTTCGCACCAGTCGATATCGCATTCCGCCAACGCGTCCTGCACCAGCGCTTTATCCACGCCCTTTTGCATCAGTTCGCTGCGGATGCGCTGCGCGCCATAACCTTTGCGGCTGCGGCTGCCGATGTAGCTGTGGGCGAAACGCTGATCGTCCAGCCAGTTGTGCTGGTAACAGTAGGCGATAACCTGATCGATCAGCGCGGGATCCACCGGCTCTTCAGCTACCGGCGGCGGCGATGTCGGCGCATGCGGCCCCTTACCGCCAAACCGGGCTTTCGCCACAAACGGCTGCGCCGCAAGTTTGCGGCGCAGTTCAGCTTCACTATGATCGCGTTGCGACAGCAGGCGCATGGCGCGGCTTAGCAAGTCATTCATCATTCAAGCCTGAATTCAGAGGATATGCGCCACATAAACGGCGGCGCACATCTTCAGCGATTAGAACTGCTCGCTGGTTTCCGCTTCGTCGTCTTCGAAATCGTCACCGGAGGCAGCCACCAGCTCACCGCCGCTGTGCAGCAGCAGGTCACGCAGCTTCTTGTCCAGTTCGGCGGCGATAGCCGGGTTTTCTTTCAGGAAGTTACAGGCGTTCGCCTTGCCCTGACCAATCTTCTCGCCGTTATAGCTGTACCAGGCGCCGGCTTTTTCGATCATCTTGTGCTTCACGCCCAGATCGACCAGTTCGCCACGGCTGTTGATGCCTTCGCCGTACATGATTTGGAACTCAGCCTGTTTGAACGGCGCAGCGATTTTGTTCTTCACCACTTTCACGCGGGTTTCGCTGCCCACCACTTCGTCGCCCTCTTTGATGGCGCCGATGCGGCGGATATCCAGACGCACCGAAGCATAGAACTTCAGGGCGTTACCGCCGGTTGTGGTTTCCGGGTTGCCGAACATCACACCAATTTTCATACGGATCTGGTTGATGAAGATCAGCAGGGTATTGGCGTTTTTCAGGTTGCCGGCCAGCTTACGCATCGCCTGGCTCATCATGCGCGCCGCCAGGCCCATGTGCGAATCGCCGATTTCACCTTCGATTTCCGCCTTCGGCGTCAGCGCCGCCACGGAGTCGACGATGATGACATCAACCGCGCCGGAGCGGGTCAGCGCATCACAGATTTCCAGCGCCTGCTCGCCGGTATCCGGCTGGGAGCACAGCAGGTTGTCGATATCGACGCCCAGCTTTTTCGCATAGATAGGATCCAGCGCGTGTTCGGCGTCGATGAACGCACAGGTTTTGCCTTCGCGCTGCGCGGCGGCGATCACCTGCAGCGTCAAAGTGGTTTTACCGGACGATTCCGGGCCGTAGATTTCTACGATGCGGCCCATCGGCAGGCCGCCGGCGCCCAGGGCGATATCGAGTGACAGTGAGCCGGTGGAGATCGTTTCCACGTCCATGGAGCGGTCTTCACCCAGGCGCATGATGGAGCCTTTGCCGAACTGTTTCTCAATCTGGCCCAGTGCCGCAGCTAACGCCTTTTGCTTGTTCTCATCAATAGCCATTTTTGCTCCTTCGTTTCGCAATGCCGGTGTTACCCCACACTGCCACTGAATGTATGTTGTGCAGGAAATGTCACTAATTATACTGTATGGTCATACAGTATCAAGCCTAATTTACAAAAATTCGTCGATGGCGGTTTGCAGCGCGAAAATCGTCGCCTGCAGCCGCACCGCATCGCGGTCGCCCTCGAACTGCATCTTGCGCGAAAGCCCCCGGCCATCGCTGCTGGCAAAGCCGAACCACACGGTGCCGACCGGCTTTTCCACGCTGCCGCCGTCCGGGCCGGCGATGCCGCTCACCGACAGCGCCAGATCGGCCTGCGCCGCCCGCAGCGCCCCTATCGCCATCTCGCGCACCACCTCTTCGCTGACCGCGCCGTGCGCCGCCAACGTCGCTTCGCTCACCCCCAGCAGATCATGTTTCGCCGCATTGCTGTAGGTGACGAAACCGCGATCGAAATAGGCGGAGCTGCCGGCGATATCGGTAATGGCCTTGGCGATGCCGCCGCCGGTGCAGGATTCCGCGCAGGTGATCCAGCGGCCCTGAGCCTTCAGTTTTTCCCCCGCCAGCACGCTGAGCCGGCGCAGTTGGTTTTCACTCATAACCCCTCCCTCGCAAATTCAGGTATATGCGCCCGATAGTAGCATTTATCAAGGCGACACGGCGGCCGGCGCGCAGAAATGCGCAGCGCCTCGCAGGAGGTGCGGTTTTAAGCGCCCGGCCAAGCTGCTAGTATCAAAAGAAGCGCCCCATTGAGCGGCGGCGCACCAGCACAAGGAACATCACGGAGGCGGCACGCTGCGGCGGCCTCAGGGCGCACCAGAAGAGATTAGGATGATAGCGTGAAAAAAACGTTGGGCGTATTCTTGCCGTTGTACACCACCACCCTGTTGCTGCTGTTGGGCTCAGGCCTGCTCACCACCTATGTCTCGCTGCGGCTGGCCTCCATCCACGTCAGCAGCGCGCTGATCGGCGCCATCATCGCCGCCAACTACATCGGGTTGGTGATCGGCGGCAAGGTCGGCCACTTTCTCATCGCCCGCGTCGGGCATATCCGCGCCTACGTGGCCTGCGCCGGCATCATCACCGCTGCGGTACTGGGGCACGGTCTGACGGCGTTCATTCCCGCCTGGGTCGCGCTGCGTCTGGTGATCGGGCTGTGCATGATGTGCCAGTATATGGTGCTGGAAAGCTGGCTGAACGACCAGGCGGAATCCAACCAGCGCGGCATGGTGTTCGGCTTCTATATGGCGGCGACCTATCTCGGCATGTCGCTGGGCCAGATAGTGCTGATGCTGCAAAGCAACCTGGGCATCACCACGCTGCTGGTGATCGCGCTGTGCTTCGCGCTTTGTCTGGTGCCCATCGCTCTCACCACCCGCACCAATGCGCGCCACATGTCGCCGGCCCCGATGGAGCTGCGTTACTTTATCGGCGCCATTCCCAAGGTGCTGGCTACCACGCTGGTGATCGGCATGGTGGTGGGCTCGTTTTACGGCCTGGCGCCGGTCTACGCCAGCCTGCAATCCTTAACCACTCAGCAAACCGGCCTGTTCATGGCGCTGGCCATCTTCGCCGGGCTGGTGGCGCAGTTCCCGCTCAGTTGGCTGTCGGATCGCTATAATCGCCCGTTGCTGATGCGCCTCAACGCCATTTTTCTGATCGTGGCGGCGCTGCCGCTGGCGCTGCTGCCGCACATCGATTTCCCGCTGCTGCTGGCGGTCGGGTTCGTCGTCAGCATGTTGCAATTTACGCTCTACCCGTTGGTGGTGGCGCTGGCCAACGATCTGATCGAGCCGGAACGCCGCGTCTCGCTGGCCGCCTGTCTGCTGATGGCGTTCGGCGTCGGCGCCAGCATCGGGCCATTGGCGGTCGGCGCGCTGATCGAGCCGCTGGGCGGCAATATCCTGTACGCCTTTTTCGCCCTGTGCGGCGTGCTGCTGGCGGCCCTCAGCCGCACGGCGAAAGCGGAGGAACCGCAGTTGGCGCAGGACGCGCCGGTGCCGCACATTCCGCTGCCGGACAGCCTCGCCAGCTCGCCGCTGTCGCCGGCGCTCAATCCGACCTTCGATGAACAGATCATTCACGACACCATGCCGCCGCCGGAAGCGGCGCCCGAGGTCGACGAGCCGCAGCCCGAAGCACAAGAGGCGGAGCCCTTGCCTCAGGGCGCCGATCCGGAAGAAGACACCGGCCTGAAAAAGGCGCACGCCATGCTGTAAACGGCGGCGTTACAGATCCTGGAAGGAGCCCAACAGAAAACCGCGTTCGGCGATCGCCGCTTTCAGCGTCGGCGCGGTCAACACATCCAGCTCGACGAGGCGCGGATGGCAGTATTGGCTCTGCAGGATCGTCGCGTCGAGGAACGCCGGGTGGCACATCATTTCCAATGATTCTGCGCCCTGCTCGTCGGCGCGCGCCAACCTTTGCAGGAACAACGTTTCGGAAATCGTCTCACCGTAGAATCCCGCGTCAAAAGCGTCAGTGCTATAGGGGGCATGCAGCGTGATGCCACGCCGTTTCGCCTCTTCGCGATCGAGACGCAGCGGCAGACCCTGCGCTTGCGCGAACGCCTCCACCAGCGGATAAATTTGCGGCTGCATATGCACATGGTGGTGGCTGTCGATATGCGTCGGCGGCCGGCCGAACAGCGTCACGAAGCGCGCGAACTGGCGCTGCAGCTCCTCGTGAATTTCGTCCAGCTGCAGCTCGCCGGCCTCGGCGCGGCGCCACAGCCATTTGCCCAGTTCGCCATGTTCGTTGACCAGCGAAGGCATGGCGCCCAGCGGCTTGCCATGGGTCAAAACGAAATGCAGCCCAATCGGCAACCCCGGATATTGCCGGCTGAGCGCCGCCGCGTGCTGCGCGCCGCCGCCGTTCACCATCGCCGTGGTGGAGGAAACGACGCCATGCTGATACGCCTCGATGACGCCATAGTTCTGCCCTTTGCTCAGGCCGAAATCATCGGCATTCACGATCAGTAGTTTTTCCATAGAGGCTCCCGCGGGATGGATTTTTGGCAAGGGAAGGCCGACCGCTCGGCGCGGCATTCCCCCTCGTTAAGGTAAAAATCAAATGATTAACCGACCGGCGCCCTGAAGCTCATCGGCATATCGGCGTTGATACTGATCGGGAGCGGCCCTAAAGAGGGCCGTAACACTTTTTTCGGTAGTTGCCTGGGGTCACGTCGGTGAGCCGCTTGAAGTTTTTAATGAACAAGCTGACGTCGCCATAGCCGGAATCGAAGGCGATGTCAGAGACCGAATAGTTGGTGACCTCCAGCTGCGTCTTGGCGAAGTTGATGCGGATCTCATTGATCACCTGCATCGGCGTCTTCTGGTAGTAGCGCCGCATCGCCCGGGTCAGGTACTCCTGGGTTTTCCCCGACAGCGCCACCATGTTCGCCAACGCCCTTTCGCCGAACATCGCCTTGTCATGCATGCCGGCCAGGGTGTTCTTCAGCCACTGCGGGATATCATCACCGCCGTCGGTGTCTTCTTTATAGTGACGGATGCGGCTGATCACGTAGAAGGTCAATGTTTCGAGAAATTCGGCGAAGTCATCCTCGCGAAACTGCGGCGAACTCACCACCGATTCGATATAAGCCAAAAACTCGCTTCTCAGGCTGTAGGCCTGCGAGGCGACAAAGCAACGCGGCAGCTGTTGCAAGTAATGTTCTTCAAAGAACGCTTTGCTGACCGCCACGTTGAAGATTTTCGTCGCACCGAACTCGTAAAAGCTCTGGTGGTAGGAACCGATAGGGATAAAGACGAAATCCCCGCGTTCCAGCAGCACCCGCTTGCCGTTGATCTCCTGATAGCATTTGCCGCTCAGCACGATGGTGAACTCGTAATAGTCGTGCTGATGCAGCCCGGTGGCGCTTTCCACCTTGTTGTAGATGAACAGGTGAAAGTCTTTGCAGTTAAAGAAATCCTGCTCGCGAATCAGCTTCACGTCGTTGGCACTCAGCGAAATTCGGTTATCGGACACAGCGCCGGCCTCCCGTTAGTCAAATCCGTTGCGTCTGGCCGCCTCGGCAAACCAGTAACCGCTTTTTTTGATGGTGCGCCGCTGATCCGCCCGATCCAGCCGCACCAGCCCATAACGATTCTTGTAGGCATTCAGCCAGGACCAGCAATCGATAAAGGTCCACAGATGATAGCCCTTGCACTGCGAGCCTTCCGCCAGCGCGCGGTGCAGCCACTTCAGGTGCTCGCGAATAAAGTCGATGCGGTAATCGTCCTCCACCCGCCCATCGGCGCCGATAAACGCTTCTTCGCCCTCGACGCCCATGCCGTTTTCCGAAATATAACAGGGCAGATTGCCGTAGTTCTCTTTCAGATCCATCAGGATGTCGTACAGCCCCTTCTCATAGATCTCCCAGCCGCGGTGCGGATTGATTTTGCGGCCCGGCATTGCATAGTAACTGAACAAATCCTCCGGCGATGCGATCGGCCCCTCGGTGCGCCGTCCCTCTTTCGCCTGCACCCTGCGCGGCTGGTAATAGTTGACGCCAAGGATATCCACCACGCCGCCTTCGATCAGCTGCGCGTCCTGCGGTTCGCAGTAGGGCATCAGCCCATGCCGCTCCAGCAGGTGCAACAATGCGGCCGGGTAACGCCCTTTGGCGACCGGATCGAGGAAACTGCGATTGAGCAGCAGATCGGCGTCGTGTGCCGCCTGCCGATCCTCCGGCGCGTCGGAGCGCGGATAGGTCGGGCTCAGATTTAGAATGATGCCGATGCTCCCCGGCAGCCCCCGCGCTCTGAAACGCTGCACCGCCATGGCGTGCGCCAGTACGCTGTGATACGCCACGGTGACCGCCCGTTTGAAGTCCACCACGCAAGGGTAGTGCAGGTCATTCAGGTAACCGGCTTCCACCGGCACGATCGGCTCGTTGAAGGTGAACCAGTGGGTGACCCGATCGCCAAATAAGCCGAAACAGGTATCGGCGTAACGCGCATAGGCTTCGACCACTGCCCGGCTTTCCCAACCGCCGCGCTGTTGCATGCACAGCGGCATATCGAAGTGATAGAGATTGATAAACGGGGTGATGCCCTGCGCCAGCAGCTCGTCGAACATCGCGTTATAGAACGCCACCGCCTGCGGGTTCACTTCACCGTCGCCGTCCGGGATCAGCCGCGACCACGAGATCGACGTTCTAAAGGTATTGTGGCCCAGCGTTTTGAGCAGCCCGATATCGGTGCGGAAATGGTCGTAAAAGGTCGAGGCTTCGGTCGGACCCACCCGCTCGTGAAAGCGCTCGGGCGCGATCTCGTACCAATAGTCGAAGATGTTGCGGCTCTTGCCGTCCCGCGCGGCCGCCCCTTCAGACTGTGGCGCGGAGGTGGCGCTGCCCCACCAGAACCCGTCGGCAAATTGATATTCCATACTCGCGTCCCTCGCGGGGCGGCCACGCCGCCCCGTTCCACAGTTAGAATTTCAGCGCCTTGGCGATGTCTTCTTCGCTTTCCGTCGCCGCGTCGATCTGGCTCTGCGCCTTGTTGGAGATCGCCACGAACGGCAGATAGATCACGGTGGCGACCGCCAGGTTGAACAGGCTCAGCAACATGGCCATGATGCTGCCGTTGGTGTTGAAGAACGCCCCCAGGCCGACCGGCATGGTCCAGGGCGCGATGTTGGTGATCGGCGGGATCAGCCCGGAGTAGTAGGCCAGGGAGGTGATAATGGTCAGCACCGGCTGCACCAGGATGAACGGAATGAACATCACCGGGTTCATGATCACCGGCAGGCCGAACAGTATCGGTTCGTTGATCTGGAAGATGCCGGATGGCGTCGCCAGTTTGGCGACCTGCCGGTAATCTTCGCGGCGCGAGGCGATGAAGATGGCGATGATCAAGCCCAGCGTCGAGCCGGTGCCGCCGAGGTAGATATAGGAGTCGACGAACGGTTTCGCCCACATGTGGAACTCTTTTCCGGCGGCCACCGCCGCTTCAACCGAACCGTATTTGTTGTACAGCTCCACGTTTTCCAGCGCGAACGGCGTCATGATACCGCTGTCCAGGGCCGCCAGCGCCATGGAGCCGTGCACCCCAAAGAACCACAGCAGCGAGGAGAACAGCACGTACACCCAGCCCACCACGCTGCCCATCTTGGCCAGCGGCGCCGAAATGCCGTCCATGATGATCTGGTGGAAGTTGGTGCCCCAGTGCGCCAGCGCGAACGCCACCAGCCCCATGATGGAAAGGATGATGAAACCGGGGATCAGCGCCGAGAAGGAGCGCGACACCGAAGCCGGCACGCTGTCCGGCAGGCTAATCACCCAGTTGCGCCGCACGATGAAGGCAAACATCTCGGCCACCACCAGCCCAATCACCATACCGGAAATGATGTTGGCGCCGCCCAACCAGTTGGCTCCCACCGCATAGGCCTCGCCGACATTGAACGGTGTGACGGTCATAAAGGCCGCCACCGCCAGCAGCGCCGAAGCGAGCGGATCGACCTTTCGCTCTTCCGCCAACGCCATGCTGATAAAGAACGGCGTCATCAGGGACATGATCCCCAGCGTGCCGTTGTAAACGCTGCCGCCGATGCTCTTCAGACTATTCAGCGTCTCGATGGTAGAGGCATCCAACCTTACGCCCAGCGAATAGAAGAACGATCCTTCGCCGAAGCTCAGGAACACGTTGTTGATCAACACGAACATCGCCCCGGTCAAGGTCAGCGGCATCAGGCGGATAAAGCCATTCTTGATGGCGTTGACGTGGGGCTGCTTACCGATTTTTACGGCGAAAGGCAGGATAACCTTCTCGAGCGAGGCAATGAGGGTATTCACGGCGGCCTCCTGTTATTGATTGGCTTTCTTGATAGCGGCCACCGCGGCCTTCAGTACGCCCAGCCCATCGACCTTGCCGTACAGCAGCGGATCGATGACTTCCACAGGTTTGTTGGGCAGCTGTTTTTGCACTTCCGACAAGGTGTAGGCGATCTGCGGCCCCAGCAGGATCAGATCCGCCTCAACGCCTTTCTCCGCAGCCAGCGCTTCCGGATAGGCGGCGATGATCACCGGCACTTCATATTTCTCGGCCTGCGCCTTCATTTTTGATACCAACAGGGAAGTGGACATACCGGCAGAACAAAACAGATAGATTTTTTTCTTTTCCATACCAAGCACCTCAGATAATCAAAAAAACCCCGTGTTATTTGTATGCCAGATGCAATCACGATTGCTTCACGCACATTCCTTATGAAAATTTCCGTCACGTTGCCCTGGTTACGGACAGTATACGGAGCATGAAAAACGGATCGGTAAGCCAGGAGGAGACATAACCGTCTCTCATTGACCTGGCGGATTGACCCCCTTCACATTTCGCACAAAAAAATAGTGTGACCGGGCTCTCAAATAACCGATAAAAACTCGGAATATTCGCAATAAATATTCAAATAACAATTATAAACAGTAAGTTACAAACTCACCGAGAATTTAAGGGTTTATTTGCGCCTGAACAAACGAAAAGGGAATAAAAATAGTTCAAGCTTGATTCACCTACGGCCATCCGAACGCGATAGCCGGTGAAGAGGATTAGGTGGGCAGACGCAGCAACTCGATCACCGTGCTCAGCGCCACGGAATGATTCCTGCGGTTGGGGTAATAGAGGTAAAAACCGGTAAACGGCGCGCACCAGTCGTTCAACACCCGCCGCAGCCGCCCGCTCGCCAGGTGTTCTTCTACCTCTTGTTCGATGGCGAAAGCGATGCCGACGTGCGCCAGCGCCGCCTGCACCATCATCCTGCCGTCATCGAGTATCAACGGGCTGTTAACCGCCACGGAAAACCGCTGCTCACCCTGCTGAAATGCCCATTTGTAGCGCTCGCCCGAAGAGGCCTTGCGCCAACCGATGCAGCGGTGCTGCAACAAATCCTGCGGATGCGTCGGTTCGCCGTACCGTTGAAAATAGTCCGGCGTGGCGACGATGGCGAAACGCAGATCCGGCGTCAGACGCACCGCGCGCATATCGTTGTGCAGATCCTCGCCGAGCCTAATACCGGCGTCAAAGCCCTGTTCGACAATGTTGGCAAACCCCTCGTCCGCCACCACTTCCAGCGTAATGCCGGGGTACTCGCAGGCCAACCGCTCCAGATGCGGCACGATGGCAAGATCGATGGCCGAACGCGGCGCGTTGATGCGCACCAGGCCGCGCGGCCCTTCGCGAAACACATTCAGGCTCTCCAGCGCGGCGTCGATGTCGGTAAAAGCGGGCACCAGCTGTGCCAACAGATGCTCACCGGCCTCCGTCGGCGAGACGTTGCGGGTGGTGCGGTTTAGCAGGCGAATGCCCACCTGCGCTTCCAATTCGCGCAGGGTGTGGGTCAGCGTCGGCGGCGTCACGCCCAATCGGGCGGCGGCGCGGCGGAAGCTGCGTTCACTGGCGATAGCCACGAAGGCCGCCAGGCCGGACAGTTCAGGTTTTTTCATGCTATTGATATAAATTATCTAATAGTGAGATGAATTTTTAGCGGATAGTTATCCGTCACCTAACAACATAGCATTGCGATCGACCCCATTACCAGGTATCGATACGATGATTAATGCTACAGCTCCAACTCATGAAACGCCGCGCCGTCTGGCGGGCAAAGTCGTACTGGTGAGCGGCGGCGGCACCGGCATCGGCCGCGCCGCCGCGCTGGCCTATGCCCGCGAAGGCGCCAAAGTCGCGCTGGCCGGCCGACGCGCGGCCGAAATCGAAGCCACGGCGCGCGACATCGCGCTGGCCGGCGGCGACGCCCTGCCCATCGTGGCCGACGTCTCCCAGGAAGACGATATCCGCCAACTGATCGCCACGGTGACCGCCCATTACGGCCGGCTCGACGTCGCCTTCAACAACGCCGGCATCATCGGCAACTTCGCCCCCATCACCGAGCAGACCAGCGAGGATTTTGACCAGGTGATCGCCATTAACCTCAGGGGCGTCTGGCTGGCGATGAAATATGAGATTGAAACCTTCCTGGCTCAGCGCTCGGGCGGCGTGATCATCAACACCTCCTCCTGGCTGACCCACGGCGCGCTGGCCGGCTCATCCAGCTACTCCGCCAGCAAGGGCGCGCTCGATGCGATGATCCGCGCGGTGGCGCTCGAGTACAGCGGCCAGGGCATCCGCGTCAACAACATCAACCCCGGCATCATCGACACGCCGATGGCACGCGGCAGCGTGGCTGACAGCGCGGCCTTCGCGCCCTTTATCGCCCACACGCCCGCCGGCCGCCTGGGTGAATCGGAAGACATCGGCGATGTGGCGCTGTGGCTGGCGACGGACGAAGCTCGCTTCATCACCGGCCAAAGCCTGCTGGTGGACGGCGGTTACACCATCGCCGGCATGCGTTGAGGAGACGAGGCCATGAACTACGTTCGGCTTGGCGACAGCGGCCTGAAGGTGTCCCGCCTCTGCCTGGGTTGCATGACCTACGGCGATCCGGCCTGGCGGCCCTGGGTGCTGAAGGAAGATGAAGCGCGCCCCTTTATCCGCGAGGCGCTGGAGGCGGGTATCAATTTTTTCGATACCGCCAACATTTACTCCGGCGGAGAAAGCGAGCGCATTCTCGGCCGCGCGCTGAGGGCGTTCGCCCGCCGTGAAGACGTGGTGATCGCCACCAAGGCCTACTTTCCAATAGACGCGCAGCCGAACAGCCGGGGGCTATCACGCAAGCACCTGCTGCACAGCGTCGACGCCTCCTTGCAGCGGCTGGGAACGGATTACCTCGATCTGTTCGTGCTGCACCGCTTCGACACCGAAACGCCGATCGAAGAAACCGCCGACACCCTCGATGGCCTGGTGCGGGCGGGCAAGATCCGCTATCTCGGCGCCTCCTCGCTGCACGCCTGGCGCCTGATGAAAATGCTGGCCTTTCAACGTCAGCACCGCCTGGCGCCGTTTATTTCGCTGCAAAGCCAATACAACCTGGTGACGCGTGAAGATGAAGAGGAGCTGATTCCGCTGTGCCTGGAGGAAGGTCTTGGCCTGACGCCCTGGTCGCCGCTGGCCCGCGGCGTGCTGGCCGGCTCCGGCAGCGGCGGCACGCTGCGCTCCGCCACCGACGAACAGGCGCCCCGTTGGTACGGCGGCAGAAACGAGGTAGAACGCACCGTCGCGGCGGTCGCGGAGGTGGCGGCCGCGCGCGGCGTTCCACCGGCGCAAATCGCGCTGGCCTGGCTGTTGGCCAAACCCGGCGTGGTGTCGCCGCTGGTGGGCATGTCCAAGCCGCATCATCTGCAGGATGCGCTGGCAGCGCTCGACCTCAGGCTATCACCGGAAGACGTGGCCGCGCTGGAGGCGCCGATGGCGCATGCTGTCCGCCCCGATCGCTGGTAGCCCCTTTTCCGTCATTCCAGGAGAGAAGACATGTCATATGCGCTTACCGTGCGAGCGGTGTTGTTCACCCTCGCTGCCGCATTCACCCTTAGCGCTCCGGTGCAGGCTGCCGTCAGCGCAGACTGCGCCGCAAACAGCATGACGCTGCCGCCTGGCGCGCTTTACCCCAACGGCATCGCCCGTGCGACGGACGGTACGCTGTATGTCGGCTTTGTCACCAGCGGCAACGTGCTGCGCAAGCGGCCGGGTCAAGCGTGGGAAACCTTTTTCCCCGGCGCTGACACAGTGTTCGCCTCAAACGCGCTGCGGCTGGACGAAAAACGTGGGCTGCTGTGGGGCAATTCGCCGGACTTCCTCTCCGGCGGCAAAACGCGCGCCAACCGCATCTATGCGCTGAACGTCGCGGATGGCACGCTCAACCGCAGCCTGGCGCTGCCGGCGGGCGAAATGGGCAACGATATCGTACTCGGCGCAGACGGTACGGTGTATGTGACGGAAACCCGCGGCGGCGGCATCCTGCGCCTGCGGCCGGGCGAGACGGCATTCCGTACGCTGTTTCAGGATCCGCAGTTAGCGGCCCCCAGCGGGCTGGGCGCCGCCGGGATCGTGCTTCTCGACGATCGGCTGATGGCTGTCGCCAATTTCGGTACCGGTAAGCTCTACACCCTCAGTTATAACGCTCCAAGGCCGCAACTGACGGAAATGCAGCTGCCGCGCCTCATCGAAAACCCGGACGGAATGGGATTGGCGCCGGATGGCGCGCTGATCGTGCTGGAAAACGGGATCCAGAGCGGCCAGGGGCGGATCCTGCGGATCCCGTCACCCAAGGCGGCAGGCATGCACCGGATTGAGGTCTTGCGCGAAGGCATGGAATCGCCGGTCAACCTGACTATCACTCCGCAAGGCTGCGCCTTCGTCAGCGAATCGCGCATCCGCCACCGCCTGCTGCCCGGCCATGAAACCGAAGTGCCCGACAGTTTCCGCCTCTATCAACTGCCCTTGCCTCTCACCGCCGCACAATAACCTCTACGCCGCCTCAGCGGGCGGCGACACTTGCGTTATTGCCCGCAGGCGAACGACAATCCCGCTTCGTTGCAAACCGGCCTTGCGCAGCGCTTCCCATTTTTACCTGTGACAGCCGATTGCCCGCTGGGCTAGTATAAGCGTCTGTGCAAACCTTGGGTTTGAACACGCCGTTTGGCGTTTTGATGACTTGATTTGCGCCGCCCGCCAAGCGCTGAATGGGGTGGCGCCTGCTGAAACAATGTGATAGCGAATGACGACAATGAAAATCACAGTTCCCTTTACATTCAATGGATTGGAAAAATAATCGCATGAATAGCACCGATAAACTCGATTCGCACACGCCGATGATGCAGCAGTACCTGCGCCTCAAGGCCCAGCATCCTGAAATCCTGCTGTTCTATCGCATGGGCGACTTCTACGAGCTATTTTACGACGACGCCAAGCGCGCTTCCCAACTGCTGGATATCTCGCTGACCAAACGCGGCGCCTCGGCGGGCGAACCGATCCCGATGGCCGGCGTGCCGCACCACGCAGTGGAGAACTACCTGGCCAAGCTGGTGCAGCTCGGCGAGTCCGTCGCCATCTGCGAGCAGATCGGCGATCCGGCCACCAGCAAAGGGCCGGTCGAGCGCAAAGTGGTACGTATCGTCACCCCCGGCACCATCACCGACGAAGCGCTGCTGCAAGAACGCCAGGACAACCTGCTGGCGGCGATCTGGCAGGACGCGCGCGGCTTCGGCTACGCCACGCTGGACGTCAGCTCCGGCCGCTTCCGCGTCGCCGAGCCGCAGGATCTGGAAACCATGGCCGCCGAGCTGCAGCGCACCAATCCGGCCGAGCTGCTCTATCCGGAAACCTTCGAACACATGGCGCTGATCGAACAGCGCCACGGCCTGCGCCGCCGCCCGCTGTGGGAATTCGAGCTTGAGACCGCACGCCAACAGCTCAACCTGCAGTTCGGCACCCGCGACTTGACCGGCTTCGGCGTCGAGCAGGCGCACCAGGCGCTGCGCGCCGCCGGCTGTCTGCTGCAGTACGTCAAAGATACCCAACGCACTTCGCTGCCGCACATTCGCGGCATCACCATGGAACGCCAGCAGGACGGCATCATCATGGATGCCGCCACCCGCCGCAACCTGGAGCTGACGCAGAGCCTGTCCGGCGGCAGCGACAACACGCTGGCGGCGATCCTCGACCGTACGGTCACGCCGATGGGCAGCCGCATGCTGAAACGCTGGCTGCACATGCCGACCCGCGACATCAAGGTGCTGACCGCCCGCCAGCAGGCGATCGGCGCATTACAGGAACTGTTCGCGGATCTGCAGCCTTCGCTGCGTCAGGTAGGCGATCAGGAACGTATTTTGGCGCGTTTGGCGCTGCGCACCGCCCGGCCGCGCGATCTGGCGCGCATGCGCCATGCTTTCCAGCAACTGCCGGACATCCGCGCGCTGCTGCAGGATGTGAAAACGCCGCACGTGCAGCAGCTGCTGTCGCAGGTGGGCCAGTTTGACGAACTGCGCGAGCTGCTGGAACGTGCGGTCATTGAATCACCGCCGGTGCTGGTGCGCGACGGCGGCGTGATCGCCCCCGGTTACAACAGCGAACTGGACGAGTGGCGGGCCCTGGCCGACGGCGCCAGCGACTACCTCGATCGGCTGGAGATCCGCGAGCGTGAAAAGCTGGGTCTGGATACGCTCAAGGTCGGCTTCAACGGCGTACACGGCTATTACATTCAGGTCAGCCGCGGTCAAAGCCACCTGGTGCCGATCCACTATGTACGCCGTCAGACGCTGAAAAACGCCGAGCGCTACATCATCCCGGAACTGAAAGAGTACGAAGACAAAGTGCTCACCTCCAAGGGTAAGGCGCTGGCGATCGAGAAAAGCCTGTACGACGAGCTGTTCGATCTGCTGCTGCCGCACCTGGCGGAACTGCAACAAAGCGCCGCCGCGCTGGCCGAGCTGGACGTGCTGGCCAACCTGGCCGAGCGCGCCGATACCCTGAACTACGCTTGCCCGACCATGAGCGAGCAGCCGGGGATCCGCATTACCGAAGGCCGCCATCCGGTGGTGGAGCAGGTGCTGAGCGAGCCGTTTATCTCCAACCCGCTCACCCTGTCGCCGCAGCGCCGCATGCTGATCATAACCGGTCCGAATATGGGCGGTAAAAGCACCTATATGCGGCAAACGGCGCTGATCGTGCTGATGGCGCACATCGGCAGCTACGTGCCGGCCACCAAGGCCACCATCGGCCCGGTGGATCGCATCTTCACCCGCGTCGGCGCGGCGGACGATCTGGCTTCCGGCCGCTCCACCTTCATGGTGGAGATGACCGAAACCGCCAACATTCTGCACAACGCCACCGAGCACAGCCTGGTGTTAATGGATGAAATCGGCCGCGGCACCTCCACCTACGACGGCCTGTCGCTGGCCTGGGCCTGCGCCGAGAACCTGGCCAACCGCATCAAGGCGATGACGCTGTTCGCCACCCACTACTTCGAGCTAACGACCCTGCCTGAGAAGATGGAAGGCGTGGTCAACGTGCATCTGGATGCGCTTGAACACGGCGACACCATCGCCTTCATGCACAGCGTGCAGGACGGTGCCGCCAGCAAAAGCTATGGCCTGGCGGTCGCCGCACTGGCCGGCGTGCCGCGCGACGTCATCAAACGCGCCCGTCAGAAACTGCGCGAGCTGGAATCCATCTCCAGCCACACCGCGTCGGGCAGCGTCGATGCCACCCAGATGACGCTGCTGCAGGAAGAGACCTCGCCGGCAGTAGAAGCCCTGGAGGCGCTTGATCCAAACTCCCTGTCGCCTCGACAGGCGCTGGAATGGATCTACCGGCTGAAAAATATGGTGTAATCTGGCGCCAAACGCGGGCATAAAAAAACGGTGAGCATCATGCTCACCGTTTTTATTTGATGCGGTTCAACAACCGGCGTTATTCGCGGAACAGCGCCTCAATGCTCAGGCCCTGCATCTGCAAAATCTCACGCAGACGGCGCAGACCTTCTACCTGAATCTGACGGACGCGCTCGCGCGTCAGGCCAATCTCCCGGCCTACGTCTTCCAGCGTCGCCGCTTCATAGCCCAGCAGGCCGAAACGACGCGCCAACACTTCACGCTGTTTGGCGTTCAGTTCGAACAGCCATTTGACGATGCTTTGCTTCATATCGTCATCTTGCGTGGTGTCTTCAGGCCCGTTGTCCTTCTCGTCGGCCAGAATGTCCAGCAGCGCTTTCTCCGAATCCCCGCCCAGCGGCGTATCCACCGAGGTGATGCGCTCATTCAGGCGCAGCATGCGGCTGACGTCATCCACCGGCTTGTCGAGTTGCTCGGCAATTTCTTCAGCGCTCGGTTCATGATCCAGCTTGTGGGAAAGCTCGCGCGCGGTGCGCAGATAGACATTCAGTTCTTTGACGATATGGATAGGCAAACGAATGGTACGGGTTTGGTTCATGATCGCCCGTTCAATCGTCTGACGGATCCACCAGGTTGCATAAGTGGAGAAGCGGAAGCCGCGTTCCGGGTCGAATTTTTCCACTGCGCGAATCAGACCGAGGTTACCCTCTTCGATCAGATCCAGCAGCGCCAGACCGCGGTTGCTGTAGCGGCGGGCGATTTTCACCACCAGCCGCAGGTTGCTTTCAATCATGCGGCGGCGGGACGGCACGTCACCGCGCAGAGCACGCCGCGCAAAATAGACTTCTTCCTCTGCGGTCAGCAGAGGTGAATAACCGATCTCACCCAGATAGAGCTGCGTCGCATCCAATACGCGTTGCGTAACGCCTTGAGACAACAGCTCTTCTTCCGCTAAATCGTTCTCGCTGGTCTCTTCTTCTACCAGCGCTTTTTCATCAAACGACTCGGCCTCAGCTCCATTCTCGTCGAAATCCGCATCATCATGTAACTCGTTAACTTTCAGCGTATTTTGGCTCATATGCTGCTCCTACCCGTGATACCGCGAGCAGAATCTCAGCGTATTCTGCCCAATCTATCGCTGCGGAAGATAACGCAGCGGGTTTACGGATTTCCCCTTGTAACGAATTTCAAAATGCAAACGTACTGAACTGGTACCGGTGCTACCCATGGTGGCTATTTTTTGACCCGCCTTCACTTCTTGTTGTTCCCGGACCAGCATTGTGTCGTTATGAGCGTAGGCGCTCAGGTAATCATCATTATGTTTGATGATGATTAGATTACCGTAACCCCGTAAAGCGTTGCCTGCATACACTACGCGGCCATCGGCGGTAGCGAAAATAGGCTGCCCACGGGAACCGGCGATATCGACACCCTTATTCCCACCTTCTGATGAGGAAAAGTTATCAATAACCTTACCGTCAGTCGGCCATCTCCAGGTACTGACCGGAGCGCTGTTGCTGACGGTGCTGCTCACAGGTGGAGCGGCTTCCGGCGCGGTAACAGGCGCAGTCGCGGTCCCAACCGCTGCGGCACCTGCTGCAGGTAACATCTTACCTACATTCTGTTTACCCGAGTTTTCAGAATACGCGTTAGTTGATTGAGAATCAACCGTTGCCGTCTGGATCTGGGAGCTGGAAGGTGGCTTCGGAACACCGCCTTTGGTCGCATCTGTCGTCGCCAACATGCCGCCGCCGCCGTTGGCAGAACCATTACCAAGCTGAATGGTTTGGCCAACATTCAGGCTGTATGGCTCGGGAATATTGTTGCGCTGCGCCAGGTCGCGGAAATCATTGCCGGTGATCCAGGCGATATAAAACAGCGTGTCGCCGCGCTTGACCGTATAAGTTTCGCCGCCGCTGTAACTCCCTTTAGGGATGGCGTTATAACTGCGGTTATAGACAATGCGGCCCTCTGGGCTGGCCTGCTGCACTCCGCCATTATTATTGCCGGATGGAGCGGCACCGCCGCCCCCCACGCTGCTGATAGGAGCCGACGTCGAGGCCGTATTCGTACAACCCGCCAACCACAAACTTACCATCGTACACACCGCTACCCGGCGTAACGTAATCATTGGGCTTCCCGTGCTCATGCTTCCCCCATGACAGCAATATCAGTGATATATCCAAAATACCCTTTACATCGTAGCCGAGCTTTTGCCACTTCCCAGTTTCTGCGATGTAAAGGCGCCGCCGGCCGATCCCTGAACGCCAGGTCATCTCGCGCCGGAGCATCAAAACGCGCGCCAATGCTAACCACATTGGCGTTGCCGCACCATAAGACAACTACGTAGAAAGGCCAATTCTAGTGAAAATTAGCCTGATTGGAACGAGAAAACCTTATCCGGCCATGATGAAAGTGCAACAGATTTTGCAGACGGTCGAAAATTCAGACAATCGCTAGGCCAATTCGCCTTTCACCAACGGCACAAAGCGCACCGCCTCTACCGCATCGACCACGAAATCGTTGCCATGACGCTGAATGCGTTTGAGGGTTTGGGCCTGCTCGCCCACCGGCAACACCAAAATGCCGCCGTCGTCCAGCTGCTCCACCAGTGCCTGCGGGATCTCCGGCGGCGCGGCAGTGACGATGATCGCATCGAACGGGCCGCGCGACGCCCAACCCAGCCAGCCGTCGCCATGGCGGGTGGAAACATTGTGAAGATCGAGCTGTTTCAGGCGGCGCTTGGCCTGCCACTGCAGCCCCTTGATGCGTTCGACGGAACAAACGTGTTGCACCAGATGCGCCAGGATAGCGGTTTGATAACCGGAACCGGTACCGATCTCCAGCACCCTTGAGGTAGGTTTCAGATTCAGCAGCTCGGTCATCCGCGCCACCATATAAGGCTGGGAAATGGTCTGACCGGAACCGATCGGCAATGCGGTGTTTTCGTAGGCCTTATGATCCAGCGCTTCATCGACAAAACGCTCGCGCGGCACCGCTTCGATCGCCCGCAGCAGCTTTTCGTCTCGGATCCCCTGCTGCCGCAGCTGCGTCAGCAATGTTTGCATGCGCTTATTCACCATTCCCCGCTAACCTCTGCCTTGGTTAACCATGTTTTCACGACTTCTTGCGCCGCGTAGGCGGTTAAATCCACCTGCAGCGGCGTTATCGCCACATAGCCTTGTTCCACCGCCGCAAAGTCGGTATCCGGCCCGGCATCAAATTTATCACCAGGCGGCCCGATCCAGTAGATATTTTGTCCGCGCGGATCCTGCTGGCAGAAGACCTTGTCGGCGGGATGGCGGCTGCCGCAGCGGGTAACGCGCAGGCCTTTGATCTCAGCCAGCGGCAGATCCGGCACGTTAATATTCAGAATTTTTCCGGTACGTAGCGGTTCGCGCTGCAGCGCGCGCAGGATGCGGCAGGTAATGGCGGCGGCGGTCGCGTAGTGCCGGTGGCCGTTCAGCGACACCGCCAAGGCAGGCAACCCCAGGTGCCGGCCCTCCATCGCCGCCGCGACGGTGCCGGAATAGATAACGTCATCGCCCAAATTCGGCCCGGCGTTAATGCCGGATACCACGATATCGGGCGCCGGGCGCATAAATGCGTTGACGCCAAGATAAACGCAGTCGGTCGGCGTCCCTTGCAACACCGCAATATCCCCGTTGGCCAGCGTCTGCGTGCGCAACGGCGACTCCAGCGTTAAAGCATTGGAAGAGCCGCTGCGGTTACGATCCGGCGCCACGACCTGCACTTCGGCGAATTCCCGCAGTGCCGCCGCCAGCACCTGAATGCCCGGGGCGCTGACGCCGTCATCGTTACTCAGCAATATCCGCATCACTGTTATCCTGCTGCATGATCTCGCGAACCACGCTGGTAGCAAAGCTGCCCGCCGGCAGCCAGAAGCGCAGTTCCACGGTAACGTCATCCCACCAGTTCCACTGCAAATTTTGCGGCTGCAACAGCAGGGCCCGGCGAGCGGGTTCGACACGCTCGCGCTTTAAAAGCGTAAGCAATTCCGGTTGTTCCGCCAAGCATTGTTGTTCAAAAGCCAAGGCTTGGTCGGCGGTGCCTGGCTCACCATCGCCCGGCAAGGGAGCCGTGATCGCCAGCTCGCCGGCATCCAGCCGTTGCTGCAACGTCTCCAGCTCATCGGCTTTGGCGACGAACCAGCTGCCGCGCCCACTCAGCTGCAGGGCATCCCCTTCCAGCACGGTACGCTGCAGCCCGTCAGCCAGGCGTTGGCTCGCGATCAGATTGAACAGCGCGCTGCGGCTGGCGGACAGGTAGAAGCTGCGCTTACTGCGCTCTTTGACACGAATTTCGTCGTTCGCCCAGCGGCGCGCCATCACCAGGTTGTTGCCGCCGCGGCCGAAGCGTTGGCTGCCGAAATAGTTCGGCACGCCCTGCGCGGCGATGGCCTGCAGGCGACGTTCCACGTCCTGCCGATCGGAAATCTGGCGCAGCACCAGCGTAAAGTGGTTGCCCTTCAGGTTGCCGATGCGCATTTTGCGCAGGTGGCGGGCGAACGAGAGCACCTCGCAGCCTTCCAGCGTAAACCGGGAGAAATCCGGCGTGTCTTTGCCCGGCATATGCAGGCAGAACCACTGTTCGGTCACCGCGTGGCGATCCTTCAAACCGGCATAGCTGACGGAACGGGCGTGAATACCGGCAAAGCGCGCCAGATAGTCGGCCACGAACTGGGTATTGCAGCCGTTTTTACGGATATTTACCAGCACGTGCTCACCTTCACCGTCCGGCGCAAAGCCCAGATCTTCGACCACCACGAAATCTTCCGGATTGGCTTTCAACACCCCGGAACTCTGCGGCCGGCCATGCAGCCAGGTCAGATTCGCCATATCCATGCGGTTATTCCTTGATCAGCAAGGCGACCGCTTCGCACGCGATGCCCTCGCCGCGCCCGGTGAAACCGAGCTGCTCGGTGGTGGTGGCCTTCACGTTGACGTCATCCATATGGCACTGCAGGTCTTCCGCCAGGAAGACGCGCATCTGCGGGATGTGCGGCGCCATTTTCGGCGCCTGAGCGATGATGGTGATATCGAGGTTACCGAGGCGGTAACCTTTGGCGCGGATGCGTTTCCAGGCTTCGCGCAGCAGCTCGCGGCTGTCGGCGCCTTTGAAGGCCGGGTCGGTATCGGGGAACAGTTTGCCGATATCGCCCAGCGCCGCCGCCCCCAGCAGGGCGTCGGTGGCGGCATGCAGCGCGACGTCACCGTCGGAGTGGGCCAGCAAGCCTTTGTCGTAAGGGATGCGAACACCACCGATCACCAACGGGCCTTCGCCGCCGAATTTATGTACATCAAAACCGTGACCGATACGCATGATGCGCTCCTTAATTGTCTAACTGGGTCAAATAGAACGCCGCCAGCGCCAAATCCTCCGGCCGCGTTACTTTAATGTTGTCCGCCCGGCCGGCGATAAGCAGCGGATGATAGCCGCAATGTTCCAGCGCCGAGGCTTCGTCGGTGACGTTCGCGCCTTCATCCAGCGCGCGCTGCAGGCACTGCTTGAGCAGCGGCAGCGGAAACAGCTGCGGCGTCAGCGCATGCCACAGATCCTGCCGTTCAACGGTGTGGGCGATGGTGTCGCGGCCGGGTTCGGCGCGCTTCATGGTGTCGCGCACCGGCGCGGCGAGAATGCCGCCCACCTTGCTGTGTGCGGTGATCGCCAGCAGGCGCTCGAGATCGTCGGCGTGCAGGCAGGGGCGCGCGGCGTCGTGCACCAGCACCCAGTCCGCATCCCCCGCCAGTTTCAACCCGGCCATCACCGAATCGGCGCGCTGTTTGCCGCCCTCGGTGACGGTCACCCGCGGATCCTGAGCGATGGGTAGCCGTTCGAACTGACGATCTTCCGGACTGATCGCCACGATCACCCGTTCAATGCGCGGGTGGCGCAACAGGGCGTGGATGGCGTGTTCGACGATGCTGTGCCGGCCGATGGTTAAATATTGCTTCGGGCATTCCGCCTGCATGCGGCTGCCGATACCGGCAGCGGGCAGGACGGCAATCACCGAGGGAAAGGTACCTGCGGAGTGATTCATGCGTTATTTTTGTGCGTTGTTTTGCGAAGAAGACGCCGCGTTGCGCCTGGATTGGTCAGGAACCAGACGATAAAAAGTCTCACCGGGCTTGATCATGCCCAGCTCATTACGCGCACGCTCTTCGATCGCTTCCTGTCCGCCGTTCAAATCATCGATTTCGGCAAACAGCTGATCGTTACGCGCTTTCAACTTGGCGTTGTTGCCCTGCTGGACCGCAACGTCTTCATTGACCCGCACGTAATCGTGAATACCATTTTTGCCCAGCCACAGTGAATACTGTAACCAACCGAGCAATGCCAGCAATAGCAGCGTAAGTTTTCCCATCTCCGCCCCCTGAAAAACCGACCAATCATCCCACAACTTCTCGTTGGACTCCACACTGAGAGCGGCATTTCAACGCCAAATTCAGAATACGGATGAAGGGTTCCCGTGTTTATCGCCTAATTCCGCTGCGAAAGCGGCAAAAAACGCCCCTTTGGCTCGGCGCACGCGCCGCGTTTTCCAATGAGACACACACTGCCCTACCTCCATTATGCAGCAAGAATCACTGCATCACCGCTTCCTGACACATCGCTTGCGCCACAGCAAAGCAAAAAGTGAATATTTAACACCATAGAGAGAAGAATCGTCATGCAGCGGTTGCACTTTCATTCATTGAGGCTTATTTTTATGCACTCATAGTGCATAAATAATTCCAATATATAACCATTCATTATCGGGGATCGCGATGTTAAAACGTTTAGTTCTGATCGGCGCCTGCCTGGCCGCCACCTTCTCCATCGCTGCGTTGGCGGCTGAACCCACCTACGTCGTCGGCTCCGGCGGCACCTATCGGCCATTCGAATTTGAAAACAGCCAAAAGCAGCTGGAAGGCTTCGACATCGACATCATCAAGGCGGTGGCCAAGGCCGAAGGCTTCCAAATCAAACTGATCAATACGCCGTGGGAAGGGATCTTCGCCACGCTGAACTCCGGCGATCGCGATATCATCATTTCCGGCATCACCATCACCGATAAGCGCAAGCAGATGGTTGATTTCTCTGCGCCTTACTTCCCGGCTGAGCAGGCTATCGTGGTGCCGCAAGACTCGAAGGTGGACTCCATCGCCGCGCTGAAAGCACTGAAGGTCGGCGTGGTGAACTCCAGCACCGGCGACATCGTGGTGTCCGACGCGCTGGGTAAAAACAGCACCGCCATCAAGCGCTTCGACAATACCCCGCTGATGCTGCAGGAGCTGTATGAAGACGGCATCGGCGCGGCGGTCGGCGACGTCGGCGTGGCCAAGTTCTATATCAAGACCCACCCTGAGAAAGCCTTCAAGCTGGTGCCCGACGCCAAGTTCGAGCGCCAGTATTTCGGCATCGCCGTCGCCAAAGGCAACGATGAGCTGCGCAACAAGATCAACGCCGGCCTGAAGAAAATCGTCGCCGACGGCACCTACGCCAAGATCTACCAAACCTGGTTCGACAGCAACGTACCGACGCTGCCGGCGGAATAATCCCCAGTAGCCGGCGCCAGCAAGGGCGTCGGCGCACCACCGTTTCAGCCTACCAAGAAGGAATACCCCTTGAACTTCCGCTGGGAGATCATCCAGGAATACGCGCCGCTGTTTATGGAAGGCGCCTGGATGACCATCAAATGCACCATTATCTGCGTGCTGCTGGGCACCACCTGGGGCTTGATCCTCGGACTGGGCCGTTTGGCGCAGGCGCCGCACGGCATCTGGAAACCCATCCTGCATTACGGCGTTCAGTGGCCGGTGCGCATCTACATCAGCGCCTTTCGCGGCACGCCACTGTTCGTGCAGATCATGGTGGTGCACTTCGCGCTGGTGCCGCTGTTCATCAACCCGCGTGACGGTCTGCTGGTCACCAGCGGCCTGATGAGCGTCGATTTCGCCCGTGCGCTGCGCGCCGACTACGGCGCCTTTCTCTCCTGCGTGGTGGCGATCACGCTCAACGCCGGCGCCTATGTGTCGGAGATCTTCCGCGCCGGGATCCAGTCGATCGACCGCGGCCAGATGGAAGCCTCGCGCTCGTTGGGCATGAGCTATGGCAAAACCATGCGCCAGGTGATCCTGCCGCAAGCCTTCCGGCGCATGCTGCCGCCGCTGGGCAACAACGCCATCGCCATCGTCAAGGATTCGTCGCTGGCCTCCGCCATCGGCCTGGCGGATCTGGCCTATGCCGCCCGTACCGTCTCCGGCGCCTACGCCACCTACTGGGAGCCCTACCTGACCATTTCGCTGGTCTATTGGGTCATCACCTTCCTGCTCTCGCTGCTGGTGCAGCACATGGAAAAGAGGTTCGGTAAAAGTGATTCGCGTACATAATCTGCAAAAACAGTTCGGCGAAAGCCACGTGCTGCGCGGCATTTCCTGCCGGATCGCCGCCAACGAAGTGGTGTGCGTCATCGGCCCTTCAGGCTCCGGGAAGAGCACCTTCCTGCGCTGCATCAATGCGCTGGAGACGCTCTCCGGCGGCGAGATCGAGGTCAACGGTTTCGCCGTCCACGATCAGAAAACCGACCTGAACAAGATGCGGGAAAGCGTGGGCATGGTGTTCCAGCGTTTCAATCTGTTCCCGCACATGACGGTGTTGGAAAATATCATCATGGCGCCGGTGAGCGTGAAGAAACAGCCGCGCGCCGAAGCCATCGCGCACGCAGAACAGCTGCTGCTCAAGGTCGGCCTACTCGACAAGATCGACGCCTATCCCAACAGCCTGTCGGGCGGCCAGCAGCAGCGGGTAGCGATCGCCCGCGCGCTGGCGATGGAGCCGAAGATCATGCTGTTCGACGAGCCGACCTCCGCACTCGATCCTGAGCTGGTGGGCGAAGTGTTGGCGGTGATGAAATCACTGGCCCACGAGGGCATGACCATGGTGGTGGTGACGCATGAGATGGGCTTTGCCCGCGAGGTGGCCGACCGGGTGCTGTTTATCGATCAGGGGATCATTCAGGAGGAGGGTGCGCCGCAGCAGATCTTCAGCCAGCCGGCCAATCCGCGCACGCAGGCGTTTCTAAGCAAAGTTTTGTAACCTTCGACACGGCTTTGCAATCCTTCGGGCGCCGGCATCGGCGCCCGCTCTCTCACCACCCGGTCAGGAAGCTGAACACCAGCCAGAACAGGCACAGCACGATCGCGCCGGTCAGCAGCAGCGTCAGGATCAGACGGCCGCGCAACAGCATGCTGAGGGTGATGCCGATCAGCACCGACAGCGGCATCAGCGCCAGGAAGAACGGCCAGGTATAGAGCAGGAAAAACAGCGTGTTGGAACCGTAAACCAGAAACGGCAACGCGAACGCCAGCCAGTAGAAAACAAAGCCGCTGACGCCGCCCAGGAAAGAATAAGAAGGCTCCTCTCTCTCCTGTTTTGACTGCTTGGAGTCGATCAAGATAGGCGTGACATTTTGCATAGTGATCCCTGGTTATTCGGCTCGCTCTGCGGCGGCTTAGAGTAAAAAGCGCATGGCGAAAAACGCCACACGCTTTTTTTGAATTCAGGGTTTGATAATAGCCTGACCACGCAACACGTCTAACAATTGCGCAATCAAATTTGTTACCAATTGTTGGCCGTCGAGGTGGATTTCCGGCTGCTGCGGCGCCTCATAAACCGCGTCGATACCGGTGAAATTGCGCAGCTCGCCGGCACGCGCTTTTTTATACAACCCTTTCGGATCGCGCGCCTCGCAGATCGCCAACGGCGTGTCGACGAACACCTCGATAAAGCGATCGTCGCCGAGCATCTCGCGCACCATTTGCCGCTCGGCGCGGTGCGGCGAAATGAATGCGGTCAGCACCACCAGCCCGGCATCCACCATCAGCTTGGCCACTTCCCCCACCCGGCGGATGTTCTCGCGCCGATCCTCGTCGGAAAAACCGAGATCGCGGCACAGACCGTGGCGCACGTTATCGCCGTCCAGCAGATAGGTGCTGACGCCAAGCCCATGCAGCGCCTGCTCCAGCGCGCCGGCGACGGTGGATTTGCCCGAGCCGGACAGCCCGGTAAACCACAGCACCGCGCCGCGGTGGCCGTTGCGCGCTTCGCGATCCGCACGCGTCACCGCATGCGGATGCCAAACCACGTTCTCATCGTCCGGCCCGGTTGCCCTCAGTTCAGCGGCCACCTTATCGGCCACCGAGCAGATCGCGTGCGCCCCAGTGCGGGAAGTGCTTGCGCACCAGCGCATTCAGCTCCAGCTCGAAGGCGCTGAACTCGCCGCGCGCCGCCGGGGCATCCTGCAGCGTTTCACGCACCAGACCGGCGCCAACCGTCACGTTGCTCATGCGATCGATGAAGATCAGCCCGCCGGTGTCGTGATTGCTCTGATAGCTGTCCAGCACCAGCGGTTCGTCGAAGGTCAGCTCCACCAACCCGATGCCGTTGAGCGGCAATGTGTCGGCCGGGTGTTGCGCCAGCGTGTTTATCTCCACCTGATGGCGAATGCTCTCCACGCGGGCGCGGGTCTTTTTGCCGGCGATCTTGATGTCGTAGCTCTGGCCCGGCACCAGCGGCTGCTCGGCCATCCATACCACGTCCACCCGCGCGCTCTGCGCCGCCTGCAGACTTTCTCCGGCGTCGACCAGCAAATCGCCGCGGCTGATGTCCACTTCATCTTTCAGCACCAGCGTAATCGCCTCGCCCGGCACCGCTTCTTGCAGATCGCCGTCGAAGGTCACGATACGCGCCACGCTGGACTCCACGCCGGAAGGCAGCACTTTGATGCGTTGCCCCACCCGCACTACACCGGCGGAAAGCGTGCCGGCATAGCCGCGAAAATCGAGGTTCGGGCGGTTGACGTACTGCACCGGGAAGCGCAGCGGCTGGTTTTCTCGCTCGCTGATCACGTCAACGCTCTCCAGCACTTCCAGCAGCGTCGGGCCGCTGTACCACGGCATATGGGCGCTTTCGCTCGCCACGTTGTCGCCGTCCAGCGCCGACAGCGGTACGAACTTGATGTCCAGATCGCCAGGCAGCTGCTGGGCGAAGGTCAGGTAATCCTGTTTGAACTGCTCGAACACCGCTTCCTGATAGTCCACCAGATCCATTTTGTTTACCGCAACCACCAGATGGCGAATGCCCAGCAGGGTCGCGATAAAGCTGTGGCGGCGAGTCTGATCCAACACCCCTTTGCGCGCGTCGATCAACAGGATCGCCAGATCGCAGGTCGAGGCGCCGGTGGCCATGTTGCGGGTGTACTGCTCGTGCCCCGGGGTATCGGCGATGATAAATTTACGTTTTTCGGTCGAGAAATAGCGATAGGCCACGTCGATGGTGATGCCCTGCTCGCGCTCGGCCTGCAGGCCGTCCACCAGCAGCGCCAGATCGAGCTTTTCGCCCTGGGTGCCGATGCGTTTGCTGTCGCTGTGCAGCGTCGACAGCTGATCCTCGTAGATCTGGCGGGTATCGTGCAGCAGGCGGCCAATCAGGGTGCTTTTGCCGTCGTCGACGCTGCCGCAGGTCAGAAAGCGCAGCAGGCTCTTGTGCTGCTGCGCGTGCAGATAGGATTCGACGCCGCCCTGGTCAGCGATTTGTTGTGCAATTGCGTTGTTCATCCGGCGGCTCCTTAGAAATACCCTTGACGCTTTTTCAGCTCCATCGAGCCGGACTGATCGCGATCGATCATCCGCCCCTGGCGTTCACTGGTGGTGGAGACCAGCATCTCTTCGATGATCTCCGGCAGGGTTTGCGCCTGCGAATCCACCGCGCCGGTCAGCGGCCAGCACCCCAGAGTGCGGAAACGCACCATGCGCTGGCTGATCACTTCGCCCGGCTGCAGATCGATGCGATCGTCGTCCACCATCATCAACATGCCGTCGCGCTCCACCACCGGGCGCGGTTTCGCCAGGTACAGCGGCACGATGTCGATCTTTTCCAGGAAGATGTACTGCCAGATATCCAGCTCGGTCCAGTTCGACAGCGGGAAGACACGGATGCTCTCCCCTTTGTTGATCTGGCCGTTGTAGTTGTGCCACAGCTCCGGCCGCTGATTTTTCGGATCCCAGCGGTGGAAGCGATCGCGGAACGAGTAGATGCGCTCTTTGGCGCGCGATTTCTCCTCGTCGCGCCGCGCACCGCCGAAGGCGGCGTCAAAACCGTACTTGTTCAACGCCTGTTTCAGGCCCTCGGTCTTCATGATGTCGGTATGCTTGGCGCTGCCGTGCACGAACGGGTTGATACCCATCGCCACCCCTTCCGGGTTTTTATGCACCAGCAGCTCAAAGCCGTACTCCTTCGCAGTGCGATCGCGGAATTCGTACATTTCACGGAACTTCCAGCCGGTATCGACGTGCAGCAGCGGGAACGGCAGCGTGCCGGGGAAGAACGCCTTGCGCGCCAAATGCAGCATCACGGAAGAGTCCTTGCCGATGGAATACAGCATTACCGGGTTGGCGAATTCAGCGGCGACTTCACGGATGATATGGATACTCTCCGCCTCCAATTGCCGCAAATGAGTGAGTCGTTTTTCGTCCATAACAGATCCTTAAAAGCCTTGCCTATGCCAAATTCACGACGGCCGGGCGCACGGCCCCTTCCGTCTGCGATTGATGCCCGAACCAGGCGATTTGGTGGTGCAGTTCCACCACTTCGCCGATCACCAGCAGCGCCGGCAACGGCGCCCGTTGGGCCAGATATTCCAGTTGTTCCAGCGTGCCGATCTGCACCTGCTGATCGGCGCGCGTGCCGCGGCTGATCACCGCCACCGGCGTCGCAGCGTCGCGGCCGTGGGCGATCAGGCGTTGGCTGATGTCCGCCGCCTTCATGGTGCCCATGTAGATAGCCAGCGTTTGCCGCGCCCGGGCCAGATCGGCCCAGTCCAGGCCATCGCCGTCCGGGCGGCAGTGGCCGGTGATAAAGGTCACGCTCTGCGCATGGTCGCGATGCGTCAGCGGAATGCCGGCGTAGGCGGTCGCCCCCGCGGCGGCCGTGACGCCCGGCACCACCTGGAACGGAATGCCGGCGGCGGCGGCCACCTGCAGCTCTTCGCCGCCGCGGCCAAAGATGAACGGATCGCCGCCCTTGAGGCGCACCACCCGTTTGCCCTGCTGCGCCAGCTCCACCAGCAGCCGGTTGGTCTCTTCCTGGATCACCGAGTGCGCGCCGGCGCGCTTGCCCACGCAGATGCGCTCGGCGTCGCGCCGCACCAGATCGAGGATCTCGCCACTGACCAGATGGTCATACAGCACCACGTCCGCCTGCTGCATCACCTGCAACCCGCGCAGGGTCAACAACCCCACGTCGCCCGGCCCGGCGCCTACCAGGGCGATCTCGCCCTGTACGCCTTCATCGCCTGCGGCGAAGCGGTGTAAATTCTGCTCCAGCTGCCGTTCCGCCTGCGCCGTCTGGCCGTTGGCCACCAGCGTGGCGAAACGGCCGCCGAAGGTTTTCTCCCAGAAACGGCGACGTTCGCCGATCGAAGCCAACCGCTGTTTGACCTGGCCGCGCCAGCGGCCCGCTACCTGCGCCATCTGCCCCAAACTGGCGGGCAATAACGCCTCCAGCTTTTCGCGCAGCAGTCGCGCCAGCACCGGCGCCTGGCCGCTGGACGATACGGCCACCACCAGCGGCGAGCGATCGATGATCGACGGGAAGATGAACGAGCAGCGCGGCTGATCGTCCACCACGTTGGCCAGCACCCGGCGTTTATCCGCCTCGGCGAACACCGCGGCGTTCAGCGCGTTGTCGTCCGTGGCGGCGATCGCCAGAAACACGTCGTCCAACTGCTGCGGATCAAAGGTTTTCCCCAGCCAGAGCACCCGCCCTTGCTGACGTTGTTGTTCCAGTTCCGGTGAGAGCGACTGCGCAACTATCCGTATTTCAGCCCCGGCGCGCTGAAGCAGATCGACTTTGCGCGCCGCCACGTCACCACCGCCAACGACCAGCACCGGGCGTTGTTTCAGGTCGGCGAATATTGGTAGATAGTCCACAACAGCCTTTTCATATAACAGAAAGATAGTGTGACTATACGGGCTGAGATTTAGCCTCTGAAATGACGAAAAGGAATGATTAGTTACTTTATGGAATATAGGCCGCAACGCAGGAGGCAAACGGTAATACTCACGGCGGCGGTTTGCGCGTTCGCGCGAAAATTAAGAGACAGGGAAATTGTGTAATGCCGCCCGGCGTCTCATACTGGGTGCCGAAGAAAAATGATCGGCAGCGCCGATAGCAAAGAAGGATTTTTCGGTATGTTTTCCCGTTTTTACCTGAAGACCAGCCTGCTGGCCCTCGCACTCGGCGGCGTCTTCAGCGTTTGTGCCGCACAGCCCGTAAAAGACGCGCCAATGGGCCGTTTCGCCGCCGAGCAGACCCGCCACATCGCCACTTACTTCCCCGGCCGCATGGCGGGGAGCCCGGCTGAATTGCTCACCGCCGACTATCTGAAGCAGCAATTCAGCAAGATGGGTTACCAAAGCGACATTCGCAGCGTCAATACGCGCTATCTCTACACCAGCAAAGACGGCAAGAAGAACTGGAACAACGTCACCGCCAGCTCGGTGATCGCCGCCCGCAACGGCGACAGCCCAAAACAGATCGTGGTCGTCGCCCACTTCGACACCTATACGCCGCAGAGCGACGAGGATCTGGATAACAACCTCGGCGGCTTGACGCTGCAGGGCGTCGACGACAACGCCTCCGGCATCGGTGTGATGCTGGAACTGGCGGAACGCCTGAAGAACATCCCCACTGCCTACGGCCTGCGCTTCGTCGCCACCAGCGCCGAAGAGATCGGTTCACTGGGGGCGCAGAACTACCTGCAACGCATGAGCGCGGAAGAGAAAAGCAACACCGTGCTGGTGATCAACCTCGACAGCCTGATCACCGGCGATCGTCTGTATTTCAACGCCGGGCGCAACACGCCGCCGCAAATGGCGAAGCGTTCCCGCGATCGCGCGCTGGATATCGCCCACCGCTACGGCATCGCCGCCGCCACCAATCCGGGCAGCGCGCAGCACCCGAAGGGCACCGGCTGCTGCTCCGATCAAGAGGTGTTCGACGCCGCGGGCATCCCGGTGCTGTCGGTGGAGGCCACCAACTGGTCGCTGGGCGACAAAGATGGCTACCAGCAGCGCGCCGTCAGCCCGCACTTCCCGCAGGGCATCACCTGGCACCGTCCGCAGTATGACAATCTGCAGTATCTGGATCGCTACCTGCCGGGGCGGATCGACAAACGCAGCCGCGACAGCGTGCAGATCCTGCTGCCGCTGATCAAAGAGCTGGCGCAGGCGCACCCGCCGAAAGCACAGAAGAAAAAGTAGCCCGCAAAAAAACAGGGCCCAGCATTGCTGAGCCCTGTCATGTCAATCACGCCGTTTAGCCTTCGTGCAGGCCACACTCGCGCTTCAGGCCGAAGAAACGCGTCTCTTCCTCGCTCATGCCCGGCTCCCACTTCTGGGTGGTGTGTGTATCGCCTACCGACAGGTAGCCCTGCTCCCACAGCGGGTGATAGCTCAGCCCGTGTTCGGTCAGATACTGGTAAATCTTGCGGTTGTCCCAGTCGATGATCGGCAGGATCTTGAACACCCCACGCTGCACCGCCAGGACCGGCAGATTGGCGCGGCTGCCGGACTGCTCGCGCCGCAGGCCGGCGAACCAGCTCTGCGCGCCCAGCGTCTCCAGCGCGCGGTTCATCGGCTCGACCTTGTTGATCTGGTTGTATTTTTCAATCCCTTCTACGCCCTGCTCCCACAGCTTGCCATAGCGCGCCTCTTGCCAGGCGGGAGACTGCTCCGCGCGGAACACCTGCAGATTCAGCTTCAGCTGGTCGGCCAGTTGATCGATAAAGCGATAGGTTTCCGGGAACAGATAACCGGTGTCGGTCAGGATCACCGGGATATCCGGCCGGATGCGCGTCACCAGGTGCAGGCATACCGCCGCCTGAATGCCGAAACTGGACGAGAGTACGAACTCGCCGGGCAGATGCTCCAGCGCCCATTCAACGCGCTGTTCGGCGCTGAGGGTCTCCAGTTGGCCGTTGACCACCGCCAATGCCAGCGCCTGCCCGGATTTGGGCAACGCGTTCAGCGCCGCCAGATCGAATTCAGCCATGTTGTCTCTCCTGATACTTGAAATTATCTGTGCGGCCCCTCTGCCCAGGGGCCGCCCGGCCTCACTCCCAGAAATCTCGCGCCGGATCCAGCACCGGTTTGACGACGCCCGCGCGAACGGTGAAGTCGCCGAAACCTTCGCCAGCGTTGCGCTCCTTCGCCCAGCGCCCCACCAGCAGGTCGATCTCGCTCAGGATCTCATCTTCGTTGATGTTCTCGCGGTACATGCGCGGAATGCGCGTGCCTTCGCGGTTGCCGCCCAAATGCAGGTTATAGCGGCCGACCGCCTTGCCCACCAGCCCCAGCTCCGCCAGCAGCGCGCGGCCACAGCCGTTCGGGCAGCCGGTGATGCGCAGCACGATATGCTCGTCGCCCACCCCGTGCCGATGCATAATCCCTTCCACCTTAGTGACAAACTGCGGCAGGAAACGCTCGGCCTCCGCCATCGCCAGCGGGCAGGTCGGGAACGACACGCAGGCCATCGAGTTTTTGCGTTGCTCGCTGATCTGGTCGTCGATCAGGCCATAATCGCGCGCCAGGGCTTCGATCTTCGCCTTTTCGCTTTCCGGCACGCCGGCGATGATCACGTTTTGGTTCGCCGTCAGACGGAAGTCGCCTTTATGGATCTTGGCGATCTCCGCCATGCCGGTCTTCAGCGGGCGCCCCGGATAGTCCAGCAGGCGGCCGTTCTCGATAAACAGCGTTAGATGCCACTGATTGTCAATGCCCTTCACCCAACCGATGCGATCGCCGCGGCCGGTGAATTCATACGGCCGGATCGGCGCGAAGGTGATGCCGGCGCGCTTTTCCACTTCGGCGCGGAAAACGTCCACGCCGACGCGCTCCAGCGTGTATTTGGTTTTGGCGTTCTTGCGATCGGTGCGGTTGCCCCAGTCGCGCTGCGTGGTCACCACCGCTTCCGCTACCGCCAGCGTATGTTCGAGCGGAATGTAGCCGAACTCGCTGGCCTGACGCGCGTAGGTTTTCTTGTTGCCGTGCTCAATGGACAGCCCGCCGCCCACCAGCAGGTTAAAGCCCACCAGCTTGCCGTTTTCGGCGATCGCCACGAAGTTCATGTCGTTGGCGTGCAGATCGACGTCATTTTGCGGCGGGATCACCACCGTGGTTTTAAATTTGCGCGGCAGGTAGGTCGGCCCCAGAATCGGCTCTTCGTCGGTGGTGGCCACCTTCTCCTGATCCAGCCACACCTCTGCGTAGGCGCGGGTGCGCGGCAGCAGGTGTTCGGAGATCTTCTTCGCCCACTCGTAGGCTTCCTGATGCAGCTCGGACTCCACCGGGTTGGAGGTGCACAGCACGTTGCGGTTCACGTCGTTGGCAGTCGCCAGCGCGTCCAGCCCCAGACGGTTCAGCAGTTGGTGCACCGGTTTGACGTTGCCTTTCAGAATGCCGTGAAACTGGAACGTCTGGCGGTTGGTGATACGAATGCTGCCGTACAGCGTGCTTTCCTGCGCGAACTTGTCGATGCCCAGCCACTGCTGCGGGCTGATGACGCCGCCCGGCAGGCGGCAGCGCAGCATCATGGCGTGACGCGGCTCCAGCTTCTGCTCGGCGCGTTCGGCGCGAATGTCGCGGTCATCCTGCTGGTACATGCCGTGAAAACGGATCAGCAGGAAGTTGTCGCCGTTGAAGCCGCCGGTCAGGCCGTCGTTCAAATCTTCGGCGATGGTGCCGCGCAAGAAGTTGCTCTCCTTCTTCATGCGCTCCGCATCGGCCAGTTTGCCTTCGACTACCAAAGGCCCGGGGTGTTTATCACTCATCAGTAAACATCTCGCTGATAACGGCGCTCAAGGCGCAGCTCACTTAAAAATTCATCCGCCTGCTCGGTATCCATGCCACCGTGCTCGGCCACCAGTTCCAGTAATGTGTTTTCCACGTCTTTTGCCATGCGATTGGCATCGCCGCAGACGTAAATGTGCGCGCCTTCCTGAATCCAGCGCCACACTTCCGCGCCCTGTTCGCGCAGTTTGTCTTGTACGTATATTTTATGTTGCTGGTCGCGGGACCAGGCCAGATCGATGCGGGTCAGCAGGCCGTCTTTCACATAGCGCTGCCATTCGACCTGATACAGGAAATCTTCGGTAAAGTGCGGGTTGCCGAAGAACAGCCAGTTTTTGCCGCCGGCGCCGTCGGCGTCGCGCTGCTGCATAAAGGCGCGGAACGGCGCGATGCCGGTGCCCGGACCGATCATGATCACCGGCGTTTCCGGGTTGGCCGGCAGGCGGAAGTTATCGTTGTGTTCGATAAACACCCGCACGTCGCCGTCTTCCTCCAGACGATCCGCCAGGAAGCCGGAGGCGCCGCCGCTGCGGGCGCGCCCGTCGATGTCGTAACGCACCACGCCCACGGTGATGTGCACTTCGCTTTCGTTCTCCGCCTGCGAAGAGGCGATGGAGTACAGGCGCGGCGTCAGCGGGCGCAGCAGGCCGACCAGCTGTTCGGCGCTCAGATCCGCCGGCGCCTGGCGCACCATGTCGACGATCGGCGTGTTGTGCGCGTACTGCTGCAGCGCGGCTTTATCCGCCAGCAGGCCGATCAGCGTTTCATCGCGCGACAGGGCGGCGTATTTATCGACGATCGGCGTGGTGTTCTGCGTCAGCTCGAAATGGCTGCGCAGCGCCTGCGCCAGCGGCAGGGTTTGCCCTTCCACCTCGACCGGCTCGTCGCCTTTCAGCCACAACAGCTGCACCAGTTCGTCCACCAGCGCCGGATCGTTGTCGAACCATACGCCGAGCGCATCGCCCGGCTGATAGCGCAGGCCGGAGTCGCCCAGATCGATCTCGATATGGCGCACGTCTTTATCCGACGCGCGGCCGGTAATTTTCTGCTTGACCGCCAGTTGGGCGGTGAGCGGCTGTTCCTTGCTGTACGGGCTGCTGTCGATCAGATCGACCGCGCCGCTGGCCAACACGCCCGGCGCGGCGCTTTCCGCCGGCGCGCGCGCCTTCAGCACCGACACCACCTGTTTGCGCCAGGCGGCGGCCAGTTCCTGGTACTCCACGTCGGCGTCCACACGCTCCACCAGGCGCTCGGCGCCCAGCTCGGCCAGCTTGCCGTCGAAATCCTTACCAGACTGGCAGAAATTCTCATAAGAGGTGTCGCCCAGCCCGAACACCGCAAAAGCGGTATCATTCAGCTTCGGCGCCTTTTTCGAGAACAGGAATTTATGCAGCGCCACCGCTTCTTCCGCCGGCTCGCCTTCCCCTTGCGTGGAGGCGACGATCACCAGCAGGCGCTCTTGAGCTATCTGCTTGAACTTGTAGTCGCCGGCGCTGATCAGCGTGGCGCTCAGATTGGCGGCCAGCAGATCGTCGCGCAGCTGCTCCGCCAGGCGGCGCGCATTGCCGGTCTGCGAAGCAGAAATGATGGTGATGCCGGCGGCAGCCGCAGGGGCAACAGGCGCAATGGCCACGGCTCCGGGCTGTTGATTGACCATGCCCCAAAAATAACCGGACAGCCACGCCAGCTGCGTCGGCGAATAGTCGCCGATCGTCGCCTGCAAGCGCGCCAGCTGTTCGGGCGTCAGCGGGAGCAAAGATGTTGGAGGAGCCTGAGTCGTCATTGCTGTACTTATTTCCTATACTTAGCGCCTTTCCTGCCAGGCGCGCGCCAGTGTCAGTCGCTGTCTCTTCGCTGCGTCGGGTGTGCGGAAAAGATCAGGAGAGTTTGTAAGGTTACCGAGCAGAATAGCAACGATTAAATAAGGGATAGCAATAAATCATAACCAAAATGACTAAGCTGTTTTTCTGGTAAGGGATAACGCTTAAACCGTTAAACAAAGTTTTTTATCCAGATGAAATTAAAGCGCTTTTTTTCATCGTTTTTTCACCGTTCAACATTTCGACTCATAACCCCAGCCGATAGGTGCCGCAAACACCAAACAAAAAAAGTGTTAAACGGGCGCGTTGGCCGTGGCGGTAGACCATAACGGTATAAATGGCAAGCAGACGCGCTTTCCGGTACTATGCGGCGGTTTTTGAGTCAATGAGGCCGTAATAATGGCAACCACGCTGTTTAAAGATTTTCAGTTTGAAGCCGCACACCGCTTGCCGCACGTGCCGGAGGGCCATAAATGCGGCCGTCTGCATGGGCATTCGTTTATGGTGCGTCTGGAAGTGACCGGTGAAGTGGATCCCCACACCGGTTGGGTGATGGATTTCGCCGAGCTCAAGGCTGTGTTTTCCCCGATCTGGGAACGGCTGGATCACCATTATCTGAACGATATTCCAGGATTGGAAAATCCCACCAGCGAAGTGCTCGCCGCCTGGATTTGGCAGCAGCTCAAGCCCCAGCTGCCGGAATTGACGGCGGTGATGGTGAAAGAGACCTGTACGGCGGGATGCGTATATAAAGGTTAAAAGAAAGGGCGCCGCAATGGCGCCCTGATTTTAGGCGATGTTCAGATACTTGTGGGTCTGCATCGACAGCCGCCAATTGCGCGCGATACAGGTTTCAATACACAGACGGGTCGCCTCTTCTTTCTGGCTGATCGGCTGCAGTGCGATAATGCGCGCCTTGTCATCCTGCAACGTCGCCAGCAGCGCATCCAGCGCCTCGATGTCGCGCTCGCGCGCCACCGGATGCTTCACCTCGTCGGCGCGCCGCAGCGCCTGATCCAACACCTTCATGCCACCGCGCATATTCACCTTGGGCGAAACCGTCACCCAGGTGTTGGCGGAACAGCGAATTTCGTGGGTGCCGCTGGTTTCAATCTGGCAACGGTAGCCGTGCTGTTCGAACAGCTCGGTCAGCGGCGCCAGATCGTAGATGCAGGGTTCACCGCCGGTGATCACCACATGACGCGCGGTGTAGCCTTGCTGACGCATCACCGCCAGCAACTGCTCGGCGCTGGCATTGCCCCAGGCGTCGCTCTCTTCTGTTTTGACCAGGATCCGTTGCAGGTCGACTTCCCGATGGGCTTCCTTTTCCCAGGTATGTTTGGTGTCGCACCAGCTGCACCCTACCGGGCAGCCCTGCAGGCGGATGAAAATGGCCGGCACGCCGGTGAAAAAGCCTTCGCCCTGCAAGGTTTGGAACATCTCGTTGATCGGGTACTGCATCGGTTTCTCAATCTGGAAAAGTAAAAAGCGATTATCGCAGATTCCGGCCCGGCGACCAAACGGCCAAAAGTGTATTAAATTTTTTCCTCGGCGCCGCCGTCAGCATATCTCACCGCCAATGGCGTTCATTTAATTTGTTAACCGGCCTTAGGCCTTTCATCCGCGGTGCAAGCTGCTCCACAAAAAACAACACGCAGTTAACAAATAAGATAATTATATTTGACATAAAGCGCCGACGCGCAGATGTATATACAAGCAAACACAAGCCGGGCGACAGTTCCGGCCACGTTCCATCACGACTACATCTGCGTTTAGAGGGTGCCATGACTCATTCCACCAGCGAGTTAAACATTCAACAGGCCATCGACGACAGCAAGTTTTCGCTGTTTCACTGGACACTGATCATTCTCGGATTCCTGATCCTCGCCATCGACGGTTTCGATACCGCCGCCATGGGCTATATCGCCCCCTCGGTCGCCAAAGACTGGGGCATCATGAAGCAAGATCTGGGGCCGGTGCTGAGCGCCGCGCTGCTGGGGCTGTCGCTCGGCGCGCTGATAGCCGGACCAATCTCCGACCGCATCGGCCGCAAGCGCGTGCTGGTGTTTTCCTGCCTGTTCTTCGGCCTGTCGAGCCTGGCCACCGCCTACGCCGGCTCGCTCAATAGCCTGACGTTGTGGCGTTTCCTCACCGGCCTCGGGCTGGGAGCGGCGATGCCCAACGCTATCACTCTGATCTCCGAATACGCGCCGCAGCGCTGCCGTTCGCTGGCGATCAATACCATGTATTGCGGCTTTCCGCTGGGCGCGGCCGGCGGCGGCGCCATTTCATCGTGGCTGATCCCGAGCTACGGCTGGCACAGCGTGCTGTTGCTCGGCGCCATTGCGCCGCTGGCGTTGACGGTGTTGCTGATCCTGCTGTTGCCGGAATCGGTCAAATATATGGTCAACCGCGGGCAGGATGCGGCGAAGATCAAACGCATTGCGCAACGCTTCGTCAGCCAGAGCCTCGACGGCGTGACGCGTTTCTACCTGTATGAAGAGAAGCTGACGCAGGCCAAGACCAGCGTAGGGCTGCTGTTCAGTCGCCCTTACCTGCTCGGCACGCTGATGCTGTGGGTGACCTACTTCATGGGGCTGGTGATCTACTACGTGTTGCTGAGCTGGATGCCGATCCTGATGCAGGGCTTGGGCTATCAGCTGGAACAGTCGGCGATGCTCACCTCGCTGTTCACCTTCGGCGGCACGCTGGGCATCCTGGTGGCCGGCTGGCTGATGGACCGCTGGAATGCGCACAAAGTGGTCTCGAGCGGCTTTGTCGTCACCGCCCTGCTGATCGTGGCGATGGCCACCGAAGACAAGCAGATCGTGCTGCTGGGCGCCTTCATCTTCCTGATGGGCGTCACCATGAACGGCGCGCAGTCCGGGCTGCAAACGCTGGCGGCCACCTTCTACCCGACCCACAGCCGCGCCACCGGCATCGCCTGGATGCAGGGCATCGGCCGCTTCGGCGGCGTCGCCGGCACCATGATGGGCGCCCAACTGCTGGCGATGCAGTGGGAAGTGCAGAGCATCCTGATGTTCCTGTGCGTACCGGCTCTGATCGCCGCCATCGCCACGGTGTGCAAGATGAGCCGCAAGCCGATGCTGCAACCGGCTGCCTGAGCCTGGCAAGCCCGCCCACGGCGGGCTTTCTTCCTGCGGTGATAGGGCTTGTTTATCCTCCGCCGCCAACTGTAATCAGTCTGTAAAAATATTGTGACTAGCCGCCCAAAAATGAGTCAATTTTAATTCATTTTTGCCGAACAGCTCACTTTTCTCCGGCTTTCCGTATCTGAGACCGGCGATAAAAAATCGCATATCAACCTGATATAAAAAGAAAATAACTTTTTCTTATGCCACTTTTCAGCGGCAACTGGTCAGTGTTGCATATGCTTGTACATACAAGTATATGTTAATAAGCCCTACGCATTGTTATGCCGTGGTACTCATCCCCACCGCGGCATGGAATCTGCACCGATACTGTTTGAGGAAAATGCTGTGACTACAAATAACAAAGTTCGCAATGTCGATGTACGCGCGCCACGCGGCACACAATTAAACGCAAAAAGCTGGCTGACCGAAGCGCCGTTACGCATGCTGATGAACAACCTCGATCCTGAAGTTGCGGAGAACCCACACGAGCTGGTGGTGTACGGCGGCATCGGCCGCGCCGCGCGCGACTGGGATTGTTACGACAAGATCGTCGAAACCCTGAAAACGCTGGAAGAAGACGAAACCCTGCTGGTGCAGTCCGGCAAGCCGGTCGGCGTATTCAAAACCCACAGCAACGCGCCGCGCGTGCTGATCGCCAACTCCAACCTGGTGCCGCACTGGGCGACCTGGGAACACTTCAACGAGCTGGACGCCAAAGGCCTGGCGATGTACGGCCAGATGACCGCCGGCAGCTGGATCTACATCGGCAGCCAGGGCATCGTTCAGGGCACCTATGAGACCTTCGTCGAAGCGGGCCGCCAGCACTACGACGGCAGTCTGCAGGGGCGTTGGGTGCTGACCGCCGGTCTGGGCGGCATGGGCGGCGCGCAGCCGCTGGCCGCCACGCTGGCGGGCGCCTGCTCGCTGAACATCGAATGCCAGCAGAGCCGCATCGATTTCCGTCTGAAAACCCGCTACGTCGATGAGCAGGCCAAAGATCTGGACGACGCGCTGGCCCGCATCAAGAAATACACCGCAGAAGGCAAAGCCATCTCCATCGCTCTGTGCGGCAACGCGGCGGAAATCCTGCCTGAGCTGGTGCGCCGCGGCGTGCGCCCGGACATGGTCACCGACCAGACCAGCGCCCACGACCCGCTGAACGGCTACCTGCCGAAGGGCTGGAGCTGGGAAGAGTATCGCCAGCGCGCGCAAACCGAGCCGGCCAAAGTGGTCGCCGCCGCCAAGCAATCGATGGCCGATCACGTCACAGCCATGCTGGCGTTCCAGCAGATGGGCGTGCCGACCTTCGACTACGGCAACAACATTCGCCAGATGGCGAAAGAAACCGGCGTCGACAACGCCTTCGACTTCCCGGGCTTTGTGCCGGCCTACATCCGTCCGCTGTTCTGCCGCGGCATCGGGCCGTTCCGCTGGGCGGCCCTGTCCGGCGATCCGCAGGACATCTACAAAACCGACGCCATGGTGAAAGAGCTGATCCCGGATGACGAACACCTGCACCGCTGGCTGGACATGGCGCGCGAGCGCATCAGCTTCCAGGGCCTGCCGGCGCGCATCTGCTGGGTTGGCCTCGGCCAGCGCGCCAAGCTGGGCCTGGCGTTCAACGAGATGGTGCGCCGCGGCGAACTGTCCGCGCCGATCGTCATCGGCCGCGACCACCTGGATTCCGGCTCCGTTTCCAGCCCGAACCGTGAAACCGAAGCGATGAAAGACGGCTCAGATGCGGTCTCCGACTGGCCGCTGCTGAACGCCCTGCTGAACACCGCCAGCGGCGCCACCTGGGTTTCCCTGCACCACGGCGGCGGCGTCGGCATGGGCTTCTCCCAACACTCCGGCATGGTGATCGTCTGCGACGGCACCGACGAAGCCGCCGAGCGCATCGCCCGCGTGCTGCACAATGACCCGGCTACCGGGGTCATGCGTCACGCCGACGCCGGCTACGATATCGCTATCGACTGCGCCCGCGAGCAAGGCCTGAACCTGCCGATGGTTGCCGCCACCCAAGGAGAAAAAGCATGAAAGCGCTGACTATTCGCCCAGGCAAACTGACGCTGGCCCAGCTACGCGACGTCTATCAACATCCGGTGACGCTGACGCTGGACGACAACGCCTACGGCCCTATCCAGCAGAGCGTGGCCTGCGTAGAGCGCATCGTTGAAGAAAACCGCACCACATACGGCATCAACACCGGATTTGGCCTGCTGGCTTCGACGCGCATCGCCCGCGACGATTTGGAAAATCTGCAGCGCTCGATCGTGCTGTCACACGCCGCCGGCGTGGGCGAGCCGACCGACGACAATCTGGTGCGCCTGATCATGGTGCTGAAGATCAACAGCCTGTCGCGCGGCTTCTCCGGCATTCGCCTGGAAGTTATCCAGGCGCTGATCGCGCTGGTCAACGCCGAAGTCTATCCGCATATTCCGCTGAAAGGCTCCGTCGGCGCCTCCGGCGACCTGGCGCCGCTGGCACACATGAGCCTGGTGCTGCTGGGCGAAGGCCAGGCGCGCCATCAGGGCCAATGGCTGCCGGCGACCGAAGCGCTGGCCAAAGCCGGCCTGAAACCGCTGACGCTGGCGGCGAAAGAGGGCCTGGCGCTGTTGAACGGCACCCAGGTCTCCGCCGCCTTCGCGCTGCGCGGCCTGTTCGATGCCGAAGATCTGTTCGCGGCCGCCACCGTGGCGGGCAGCCTGACGGTGGAAGCGGCGCTGGGCTCTCGCAGCCCGTTTGACGCGCGTATCCACGAGGTGCGCGGCCAGCGCGGCCAGATCGACGCCGCCCTCGCCTATCGTCACCTGCTCGGCGCGCGCAGCGAAGTCTCCGACTCGCACCGAAACTGTGAAAAAGTGCAGGATCCTTACTCCCTGCGCTGCCAGCCGCAGGTGATGGGCGCCTGCCTGACGCAGATCCGTCAGGCCGCCGAGGTGCTGGAGATCGAAGCCAACGCCGTCTCCGATAACCCGTTGGTGTTCGCCGAACAGGGCGACGTGCTGTCCGGCGGCAACTTCCACGCCGAACCGGTGGCGATGGCCGCCGATAACCTGGCGCTGGCATTCGCCGAAATCGGTTCGCTGTCCGAGCGCCGCATCTCGCTGATGATGGACAAACACATGTCGCAGCTGCCACCGTTCCTGGTGGAGAACGGCGGCGTGAACTCCGGCTTCATGATCGCTCAGGTCACCGCCGCAGCGCTGGCCAGCGAAAACAAAGCGCTGGCGCATCCATCAAGCGTCGACAGCATTCCGACCTCCGCCAACCAGGAGGACCACGTCTCCATGGCGCCGGCCGCCGGCCGCCGCCTGTGGAGCATGGCGGACAACGTGCGCGGCATTCTGGCGGTCGAGTGGCTGGCCGCCTGCCAGGGCCTGGATTTCCGCAACGGCCTGAAGACCTCGGAAGGTCTGGAGCAGGCGCGCCGTCTGCTGCGCGAGCATGTCAGTTTCTACGACAAGGATCGTTTCTTCGCCCCCGACATTGAAGCCGCCAGCCAACTCTTGGCGGCCGGTCACCTGACATCGCTGCTGCCTGCGGCGCTGCTGCCTAGCCAGGCATAATCATCACATACTGAATCACGCAGTTTGTTCTGCCCCGCCGGGTGCGTTCCACCCGGCGCGGGCAGCGCGTGCCTGTTCGGCAAACACTTAACGGGAAGCAACATGCGTAACGAAACGACACAACTCAGACGCGGACTAAACGCGCGGCATATCCGTTTCATGGCTCTCGGCTCGGCGATCGGCACCGGCCTGTTCTACGGCTCCGCCGGCGCCATCCAGCTGGCCGGCCCGGCGGTGCTACTGGCCTACCTGGTGGGCGGCGCGGCGGTATTCATGGTGATGCGCGCGCTGGGCGAAATGGCGGTGCACCAGCCGGTTTCCGGCTCGTTCGGCCACTACGCCAGCCACTATCTCGGCCCGCTGGCCGGGTTCCTTACCGGCTGGACCTACACCTTTGAAATGGTGATCGTCGCCCTGGCGGACGTCACTGCCTTCGGCATCTATATGGGGCTGTGGTTCCCGGACGTCGCCCAGTGGGTTTGGGTGCTCAGCATCATCCTGTTTATCGGCGCGCTCAACCTGTGCAGCGTCAAGGTGTTCGGCGAGCTGGAGTTTTGGCTGTCGCTGGTCAAGGTCGCCGCCATCGTGGCGATGATCGTCGGCGGCGCGGCGGTAATGCTGTTCGGTTTCGGGCAAGCCCAGCACGCCACCGGCATCAGCAACCTGTGGCAGCACGGCGGCTTTATGCCTAACGGCATCGGCGGAGTGGTCGCGTCATTAGCGGTAGTGATGTTCGCCTTCGGAGGCATCGAGATCATCGGCATCACCGCCAGCGAGGCGAAAGACCCCGCCAAAGTGCTGCCGAAGGCGATCAACGCCGTGCCGGTGCGCATCCTGCTGTTTTACGTGCTGACGCTGACGGTGCTGATGGCGATCTATCCGTGGAACAGCATCGGCCAGAACGGCAGCCCGTTCGTTGAGATCTTCAGCAACCTCGGCATCAGCTCCGCCGCCAACGTGCTGAACGTGGTGGTGATCACCGCGGCCATTTCGGCCATCAACAGCGACATCTTCGGCGCCGGCCGCATGATGTACGGCATGGCGCAGGACGGCCAGGCGCCGCGCAGCTTCACCAAACTGACCGCCAGCGGCGTGCCCTGGATGACGGTGCTGGTGATGTCGGTCGCCCTGCTGCTGGCGGTGGTGCTCAACTACCTGATCCCGGAGAAGGTCTTCATGATCATCGCCTCGATCGCTACCTTCGCCACCGTCTGGGTGTGGCTGATGATCCTGCTGTCGCAGATCGTCATGCGCCGCACGCTGTCGCCGGAAGAAACCCGTCAGTTGAGCTTCCCGGTGCCGTGGTGGCCGGTGGCGCCGGCATTGGCGACCGCCTTTATGGCGTTCGTCATCGGCCTGCTCGGCTACTTCGAAGAGAGCCGCATCGCGCTGTATGTCGGGCTGGTGTGGATCGCGTTCCTCACCGCAGCTTACTGGCTGTGGGTGCGCAAAAAAGGCGGCGGTTCGCCGGTGACCACAGCGACGCAACAGATGTAACGCTCGCTTCGGCTAAAACCCGCTGCGGCGGGTTTTTTTATTGCGCCTGCGCCAGCGCTTGCAGGATATCCGCCTGCAGATCGTCAAACGCCTCCAGCCCGGCGGACAGCCGCACCAGCCCCTCGCTGATGTGGTGCCGTTTCCGCTCTTCCGGCGTGTAGGCCGAGTGCGTCATGCTGGCCGGATGTTGCGCCAGGCTTTCGCAATCGCCCAGGCTGACCGCGCGCAAGATGAGCTGCAGCGAGTTGAGGAAGCGAATGCCCGCACGCAGGCCACCCCGCAGCTCAAACGCCAGCATGCCACCGGGGCGCGCCATTTGCCACTGCGCCAACGCATGCTGCGGGAAGTTCGCCAGGCCGGGGTAATATACCCGCTCGACCGCCGGATGCTCCGCCAACATCTCCGCCAGGCGCTGCGCGTTATCGCAATGACGATCCATGCGCAGCGGCAGGGTTTTCATCCCGCGCAGCACCAGCGCGGCATCCTGCGCCGACAGTACCGCCCCATTCATGTCCTTTAGCCCCTCCAGACGGATCGCCTCGGCCAACGCCTGACGCGTCACCGCTATTCCGGCCAGGAGATCGCCGTGTCCGCCGAGGTACTTGGTCGCCGAGTGCACCACGATATCGGCGCCTAACGCCAAAGGCCGCTGCAGATAGGGCGTGCAATAGGTGTTGTCCACCAGCAACAGCGCCTGATGCCGATGGGCGATCTCCGCCACGGCGGCGATATCGATCAAACGCATATTGGGATTGGCCGGCGTTTCGCAATACACCAGGCGGGTACGCGGCCCCATGGCCGCCGCCAGCCGCTCCGGCCGGGTCAGATCAACGTGGGTTATCTTGACGCCAAAGCGCGCCAGACCATGATGAAAGTAGCTGAAGGTGCAACCATACACGGTTTCGTCGACAATCAGCTCATCACCCGGTCTGAGCAGCGTCCAACAACACGCGGTGATCGCCCCCATGCCGGAAGCGAACGCCACCGCCGCCTCCCCCTCCTCAAGGTTGGCGATGCGTTGCTCGAGCAGGTTTAACGTCGGGTTGGCGATGCGCGAGTAAAAGTACCCCGGCTCGGTGCCGGCAAAGCAGGCGCCGCCGTATTCCGCCGTGGGAAAAGCAAACGTAGAGCTCATAAACACCGGTGGGGACAGTGCCCCCCAATACAACTGAGGATCGTAGCCGTAATGAATGGCGCGGGTGGCGAAAGCGTGGCCAGTGATGGCGGACATAACGCAACTCCTTACCTGAGTGGGAAAGCTTAATTCGTTGATTCATCCGAAATGGCCGGCGGCAACGCGCTGTCTCGCGTGCGCCGGCCGATGATTTGTAAAGTACGCAGCAGCAACGTTAACCCCAGCAAGGTATCCGGCTGCTTCAGCAAGGCGTACAGCGCGCGAAAACTGGCCGGTGGTGGATTCAACTGCAGCTCGCTGTGCGCCATCTGCAGCGCCGTTCCACCTTCCCAGCCGAGGGTCACCAAACCTTCAAAGACGCCGGCTAATTTCTCCACCAGCGCGTTGTCGGCAATATCCACCACGTCCGACAACAGCGACAACAGATCGACCACGTTATCCAACCGGCCACCCGCCAGTAGCGGCTGCAGTTTATCGAGCAATGCCGCCAATGATTGCAGGTCAGCCGCATGCACCGTGCTTTCCGTCATATCAGCCCCCTTACCGTGGCCCAGTAAAGGCCACGGTTAAACCCATTGCGCAGCATGCCGCCCACCTTGGTGGCGGGCGTCGGCAGCACGTCGTGACGGTAGTCGTACACCAGCGGCATGCCGGCATTCAGCCCCATTTGCGCAACCGCCTGCACCTTGCCGTCATAATGGCTCACAGTTTGGCCCAGCCGCATTTCCGCCACGATGTTGTCGGCAATGACCGGCGCCTGATTATGGCAAGAGCCGCCGGCCTTGCTGACCGGCAAATCCACGGTATCACCTATGACATACACGCCCTGCTGGCCGTAGACCTGCAGCGTTTGATGATCGGTCGGCAGCCAGCCTTCACCGTTTTGACTCTCGCTCAACCCGGTATTGCGCACCGCCTCGACTGCGCGAATCGGCGGCGTTGCCATCAGAATGTCGAACGGTTGCTCTTCCCCCTCAGCGGAATAGGCGATGTTACGTTGGGGGTCTACCCGGCTGAGGGTAAACCCACGCTGGTGGAGAATGTCACGTGCGGCAAAAATGGCGGGCAGCGCTTCGCCGGTCGGGCGCTGTAAAAACAGGCAGTTACGCAAGAGTTGAGAAATGGTCGGATAGGTGTACACAATCTCCACCGCCTTGCGCACGCCGCGCCGCCGCAGGTAGTCATCCAGCATCAGGGTGGTTTCGATCGGGGCGATGCCGCACTGGTGGGGCACGTTGGGCGTTTCAGGGAAGGACACGGTGATGAAAATGCGGCCTTTCTCGATCGTCGCCAATTTATGCGCTAACCGCCTGGCGGCCTGATACTGGTAAAAATGATCGCCCGCCTGCGCCAATCCTTCGATGCGCTCTGGCCAGGGTACGCAGCCGGTGGCGAAAACCAGAAAATCATAGGAATAAAATTTACCGCTTTGCGTCGCTATACTTCGCTGTTTTAAATCGAAAGATTCTGCTTTATCAATAATAAACTGTATTTCGGGCCGCAATAAACTCCGCTGTGAGCGCGTGAGCTCTTGCTTGAAAAAAGTATTGAATGCCACATACATAAACGCCGGTTTGTAATAATGCAGCGGTGAATCCGATATCATTAATAACTCGACTTTATTATTAATAATTTCCCGGTGCAATTTTGCGGCCAATAAATTGGCCAGGATGGTGCCGCCGGTTCCGCCGCCGACAATGATGATTCGTTGTCGCATCAAGCCCTCGCTCAACCGGCCAGCAAGCCGGCAGTATTAAGGTATGGTGATGTTCAAGGTCTACGGCAGAACGGCGAAAATAAACTGCCTTATTGGCAGTCTAGTAACGAATAGTTATAAAGCAAATAAAATGGGAATATAAAATAAGCGTGTTTACTATCTTTAATGAAATTATCGGGTTAAACAAAACCACGCTTTCAATAAAAAACTTATTATTAAAATGACAATCATCACGAATTTAAAACATAAAAAAACCCGCCGCGGCGGGTTTTTATTTAGCAACCGAATCGGTCGAACTTACTGGCCTTTAACTTCTTTCAGGCCGTTGAACGGCGCACGGTCACCCAGCGCTTCTTCGATACGGATCAGTTGGTTGTACTTGGCAACGCGGTCAGAACGGCTCATGGAACCGGTTTTGATCTGGCCAGCCGCAGTCCCTACCGCCAGGTCAGCGATGGTCGCGTCTTCGGTTTCACCGGAACGGTGAGAGATCACCGCAGTGTAACCGGCGTCTTTCGCCATCTTGATAGCTGCCAGGGTTTCGGTCAGAGAACCGATCTGGTTGAACTTGATCAGGATGGAGTTAGCGATGCCTTTCTCGATGCCTTCTTTCAGGATCTTGGTGTTGGTCACGAACAGATCGTCGCCAACCAGCTGGATTTTGTCGCCCAGTACTTTGGTCTGGTAAGCGAAGCCCGCCCAGTCGGATTCATCCAGGCCGTCTTCGATAGACACGATTGGGTACTGTTTGGTCAGCTCTTCCAGGAAGTGAGTGAACTCTTCGGAAGTGAAGGCTTTGTTACCTTCGCCGGCCAGCACGTATTTACCGTCTTTGTAGAATTCGGAAGCCGCGCAGTCCATCGCCAGAGTGACGTCTTTGCCCAGCTCGTAGCCCGCCGCTTTTACCGCTTCAGCGATAACCGCCAGCGCTTCGGCGTTGGAACCCAGGTTTGGCGCATAGCCGCCTTCGTCGCCCACGGCGGTGTTCATGCCTTTGGCTTTCAGAACTTTAGCCAGGTGGTGGAACACTTCAGAACCGATGCGCACCGCTTCTTTCAGGGTCTTCGCGCCAACCGGCTGAATCATGAATTCCTGAATGTCGACGTTGTTGTCAGCGTGCTCGCCGCCGTTGATGATGTTCATCATCGGCAGTGGCATGGAGAATTTGCCTGGGGTGCCGTTCAGTTCAGCGATGTGCTCGTACAGCGGCATACCTTTAGAGGCTGCGGCCGCTTTCGCTGCTGCCAGGGAAACCGCCAGAATGGCGTTGGCGCCGAAGTTGGATTTGTTTTCGGTGCCGTCCAGCTCGATCATGATCTTGTCGATGTTCGCCTGGTCTTTGGCATCTTTACCCAGTACTGCCTGAGCAATCGGACCGTTTACTGCAGCAACGGCTTTCAGTACGCCTTTACCCAGGAAACGAGACTTGTCACCGTCACGCAGTTCCAGCGCTTCGCGGGAACCGGTAGAAGCACCTGACGGCGCAGCAGCCAGGCCGACGAAACCGCCTTCCAGATGAACTTCGGCTTCAACAGTCGGGTTACCGCGGGAGTCGATGATTTCACGACCGATGACTTTAACGATTTTGGACATTAGGTTTTCCTCAGTACAAGTTAAACTAAAACTCCAGACAAACAGCGCGCGGTTCTCACCGCGCGCCGCCTACCAAATATGTTATTTCACCTGGCGCTTCTGATGCTCGCCTGCGGCTTTCACGAAGCCGGCGAACAGCGGATGCCCATCACGCGGCGTAGACGTAAATTCCGGGTGGAACTGACAGGCTACAAACCACGGGTGATTCGGCAGTTCAATGATCTCAACCAGCTTGTTGTCGGCGGAACGACCGGCGACACGCAGCCCTGCGGCTTCGATCTGCTTCAACAGCATGTTGTTAACTTCGTAACGGTGACGGTGACGCTCGACAATGGTCGGTTCGCCGTACAGCTGACGCACCAGGCTGTTGTCACTCAGGTTGCACTGTTGGCCACCTACGCGCATCGTGCCGCCCAAATCGCTTTCTTCACTGCGCACTTCGACGTTGCCGTCTTCGTCGCGCCATTCGGTGATCAACGCCACCACCGGGTACTTACAGTCTGGCATAAACTCGGTGGAGTTGGCGTTCTCCATCCCCGCCACGTTGCGAGCGAACTCCATCAACGCCACCTGCATGCCCAGGCAAATGCCCAGGTAAGGAATGTTGTTCTCGCGCGCATAGCGTGCGGTCATCACTTTGCCTTCCACGCCGCGATAGCCAAAGCCGCCCGGGATCAGGATCGCGTCCAGCCCTTTCAGCACTTCCACGCCGCGGGTTTCCACGTCCTGCGAGTCGATCAGCTTGATGTTCACGGTCAGACGGTTTTTCAGCCCGCCGTGCTTCAGCGCTTCAATCACCGACTTGTAGGCGTCCGGCAGCTCAACGTATTTGCCGACCATACCGATGGTCACTTCGCCGCCCGGATTGGCTTCTTCGTAGATCACCTGTTCCCATTCGGCCAGGTTGGCTTCCGGCGCGTTCAGGCTGAATCGTTTACAAATATAATCGTCCAGCCCCTGAGATTTCAATAGGCCTGGGATTTTATAAATAGAATCAACGTCTTTCAGAGAGATAACCGCTTTTTCCGGCACGTTGCAGAAAAGCGCGATTTTAGCGCGTTCGTTAGCAGGAACCGCGCGATCGGAGCGGCAAATCAGCACATCAGGCTGAATACCGATGGAAAGCAGCTCTTTTACGGAATGCTGGGTCGGCTTGGTTTTCACTTCGCCGGCCGCCGCCATGTACGGCACCAGCGTCAGGTGCATGTACAGCGTGTGCTCGCGGCCCACTTCCACCGCCATCTGACGGATGGCTTCGAGGAACGGCAGCGATTCGATATCGCCGACGGTGCCGCCGATTTCCACCAGCACCACATCGTGGCCTTCGCCGCCTTCGATGATGCGCTCTTTGATCGCGTTGGTGATGTGCGGAATGACCTGCACGGTCGCGCCCAAATAGTCGCCGCGGCGTTCTTTACGCAGCACGTCGGAGTAGATGCGGCCGGTGGTGAAGTTGTTGCGACGCGACATTTTGGTGCGAATGAAGCGCTCGTAGTGACCCAAATCCAGATCGGTTTCTGCGCCGTCTTCGGTGACGAAAACTTCCCCATGCTGAATCGGGCTCATGGTGCCCGGATCCACGTTGATGTACGGGTCCAGTTTCATGATGGTAACGTTGAGGCCACGGGCTTCAAGAATAGCCGCCAGAGAGGCTGCGGCAATGCCTTTACCCAGAGAGGATACGACCCCGCCGGTCACAAAAATATAATTAGTTGTCATGCTGAACCTGAGAGTTTAGGTTTAAAGACGATGGAAGAACCAGGACGGGAAAGTAGTATACCCGAACCTCTCCTGACCTACAAACGATCGTTTTGCTGTCCATCATCTCGGCCGCCCTCCCGTGTTCATCAGGGTTTACTCCGCCGGCGCCCCGTAAACCCTCCAGGAAATACAAAGAGTTAGCGGAGAAAATTTCTTTTTACCGCCCCTCAGGAGCGATAAAACGCCTTAGATTTCAGTTTGTTGGCCTTTTGCTGCCGACGGCAGCCATGCGCCTGTGACCTGACTGCAAGCTTAACCGTTTCAGCTTTCGTGAACCTTGTCGGCGATCAACATTGTCGTCGCAGCGATTCAACTTTCCTGGCGTTTCACCTGCTGCCAGGCGTCTTCCATCTGCTCCAGCGTGGCGTCTTCAAGCCGCAGCCCGCGTTGCTGGACGATCGCTTCCACCTGGCGGAAGCGGCGCTCGAACTTGCGGTTCGCCGCCTGCAGCGCGTTCTCCGCCTTGTGCCCCAGATGGCGCGACAGATTCACCGTGGCGAACAGCAGATCGCCGATCTCCTCTTCCAGCTTGCTCTCATCGACCACCGCCTGGCGGGCTTCGTGCATCACTTCATCGATCTCTTCGTACACTTTGTCCAGCACCGGCCCCAGGGTGTTCCAGTCGAAGCCGACCGAGGCGCAGCGTTTTTGAATTTTGTGCGCCTTCATCAGCGCCGGCAACGCCTGCGGAATGTCGTCCAGCACCGAGTGCAGCGCTTTTTCGGCGCGCTCGCCGGCCTTGAGCTGCTCCCAGCGCGCGGCCACGGCTTCGCTGTCCCCACCCTCGGCGTCACCGAAAATGTGCGGGTGACGGCGCTCCAGCTTATCGCTGATGGCGGTACACACCTCATCAAAATCGAACAGCCCCTGTTCCTGCCCCATCTGGGCGTAGAACACCACCTGGAACAGCAAGTCGCCCAGTTCGTCGCGCAGATCGGCATAGTCCTGCCGCTCGATGGCGTCCAGCACTTCGTAAGTCTCTTCCAGCGTGTAGGGCGCGATGGTGGCGAAAGTTTGCTTGCGGTCCCACGAGCAACCGACCTGCGGATCGCGCAGCGTTTTCATGATGTTCAGCAGGCGCTGCAGCGGAGTGGATTGGGTCATAAAAAATCTCTGAGAAAGAATGGGGGCGCATGGGAGCGCCCACCGAATGCATGGATCTCGGGCCGTATCGATAGCGCATACGGCCCGAAAGGCGATGTGGGCTTAGTTGCCGTGCAGACGCTTGGCGTCTATCACGTCCGGCAGCTGGTTCAGCTTCGCCAGCACCCGGCTCAGCACCTGCTGGTTGTAGATTTCGATATCCATGTCGATGGTGGCCAACTGTTTCTTGGTGTCGCTGCGGCTGGCAACCCCCAGCACGTTGACCTTTTCGTTGGCCAAAATGGTGGTAATGTCGCGCAGCAACCCGCTGCGATCGTTGGCCATCACGCGCACCACCAGCGAATAACCGCTGGAGTAGCTTTCACCCCATACCGCATCGACGATGCGCTCCGGCGCGTGCGATTGCAAATCGACCAGCTGATCGCAGTCCGCACGGTGGATCGAGATGCCGCGCCCCTGGGTGATAAAACCGACGATGTCGTCGCCAGGGATCGGCTGGCAGCAGCGGGCAATGTGGTGCATCAGGTTGCCCACGCCCTCCACCACCACTCGGCCGTTGTCCTTGTTGCGGGCCGGCGGCGGCGCTTTCTGCTGCACCAGTTGGCGCAGCGCCTCGCGATCCTGCTCTTCGGCGCTCGGCTTGTTGAACTTGCCCTGCAGGTAATTCACCATCTGGTTCAGGCGAATGTCCCCGCCGCCGATCGCCGCCAACACCTCGTCCAGCGAGTTCATGTTGTAGCGCGGGATCAGCAGCTTTTCGGCCTCTTTCAGGCTGATGCCGAGGTGTTCCAGTTCGTTGTCCAGCATCTGGCGGCCGGCGAGAATGTTCTTGTCGCGATCCTGCTTGCGGAACCAGTTGTGGATCTTCGAGCGCCCGCGGCTGGTGGTGACATACCCCAGGTTTGGGTTCAGCCAGTCGCGGCTCGGGTTCGGCTGTTTCTGGGTGATGATCTCAATCTGATCGCCCATCTTCAGCTGATAGGTAAACGGCACGATGCGGCCGCCGATCTTGGCGCCGATACAGCGGTGACCGACGTCGCTGTGAATGTGGTAGGCGAAATCGAGTGGCGTGGAGCCGGCCGGCAGATCCACCACGTCGCCTTTCGGGGTAAATACATAGACCCGATCGTCGAACACCTGGCTGCGCACTTCGTCGAGCATCTCGCCGGAGTCCGCCATTTCTTCCTGCCAGGCGATCAGCTTGCGCAGCCAGGCGATGCGTTCTTCGTAGCCGGAGCGCACGGTCACGCCTGCGCCCTCTTTGTACTTCCAGTGCGCGGCCACGCCCAGTTCGGCGTCTTCATGCATTTGGCGCGTGCGGATCTGAATCTCTACGGTTTTGCCGCGCGGCCCCAGCACCACGGTGTGGATCGACTGGTAGCCGTTCGGTTTCGGGTTAGCGACGTAGTCGTCGAACTCATCCGGCAAATGGCGGAAGTGGGTATGCACGATGCCCAACGCCGCGTAGCAATCCTGCAGGCGCTCCGCCACGATGCGCACCGCACGCACGTCGAACAGTTCGTCGAACGCCAGGTGTTTTTTCTGCATCTTGCGCCAGATGCTGTAGATGTGTTTCGGCCGGCCGTAGATCTCCACCCGAATGCCTTCGTTGGCCATCTCGGCGCGCAGCCCGGCGACGAAATCGTCGATGAACTGTTCGCGATCGATGCGGCGCTCATGCAACAGCTTGGCGATGCGCTTATATTCTTCCGGATGCAGGTAGCGGAAGCAGAAATCCTCCAGCTCCCACTTCAGCTGGCCGATGCCGAGCCGGTTGGCCAGCGGGGCGTAGATGTTGGAACACTCTTTCGCCGCCAGCACGCGTTCGTCTTCCGGCGCGTCTTTCACCTCACGCAGGTGGGCGATGCGCTCCGCCAGCTTGATGACCACGCAGCGGAAATCCTCCACCATCGCCAACAGCATGCGGCGCACGTTGTCGACCTGTTCGGAGGCCATCGAGTCGTTTTGGGTGGCTTTCAGTTGGCGAATGGCGTCCATGTCACGCACGCCGTGCACCAGCGCGACGATGCCCTTGCCGAACGCTTCGGTCAGGATCTCTTCCTGCACGATGCCGGCGTCCACCAGCGGGAACAGCAGCGCGGCGCGCATGCTGTCATTGTCCATGCTCAGCGTCGAGAGAATTTCCACCATCTCCAGGCCGCGCCACAGCAGCAGCGAGGCGTCAGGATGGTTTTGGGTCTGCTGCTCACAATAACGCCAGGTTGCGGCCAATCGCTCACATGACTGCGGGTTAGGTAGCCCCAAGCCGGCGATCCACTCATCGAGAGCGAACTCACCCGCCGTATTCAGATGTGCACTTCTTACCGCAACCATAACTTCTCCCTACTTTGCAGCGACCTCTGGCGCACGCTCGTTGATAAACAGCGCCATTGATTCAAGATGCCCCGTGTGCGGAAACATATCCAACATCCGCACGCGCGCAAGACGATAACCGGCGTTCAACAGCACGTTGCTGTCGCGAGCCAGCGTGGTGGGGTTACAGGAAACATACACCACCCGCGCCGGCGCCAGTTTTACAATGTGTGACATCACCCCGGCCGCACCGGCGCGGGCGGGATCCAGCATCACCTTATCAAACCCTTGTGCTGCCCAAGGTTGCCGCGCAACGTTGTCCTCCAGATTCTCATGGAAGAACGACGCATTATTCAGCTTATTCTTATGTGCATTATATTGCCCATTCGCTACCAGCGTGGCAACACCTTCGATGCCCACCACCGCGGCGGCGCGGCGCGCCAGCGGCAGGGTGAAATTACCCATGCCGCAGAACAGGTCCAGCACCCGATCATTGGGTTGAATGTCGAGCCATTCAAGGGCCTGCGCCACCATTTGTTGGTTTACGACGTCATTGACCTGAATAAAGTCGCGCGGACTGAAGTCTAAGCGTAGCCCGTCAACCTGATAATACGGCGTTTCACCGCACAGTTTTTCCACCCGTTCGCTGTCCGGCGCCAGATAAACGGCGACCTTTTCCCGCTCGCCAAACGCCAACAGCGCCTGCCGATCCGCCTCTTTCAGCGCGTCGAGATGACGCAGCACCAGCAGCGGGCCGTTATCCGCCAGCACCAGCTCCACATGCCCCAGCCGCCGCACCGCCTGCAGCCCGCTCAGGCAGGCGCGCACCGGCGCCAGCAGCTGCTCCAGCTCCGGCCGCAGCACCGGGCAGTGCTCCACCGCCACCAGCTCGCTGGAGGCCGCCTGGCGAAAGCCCATCATCAGGCGCTGCTGCTTCGGCTGCCATGCCAGGCTCAGGCGGGCGCGGCGGCGATAGCCGTATTCCGGGCCGGCGATCACCGGTTCCTGTTGCGGGGTTACTCCGGTTTCGCGGGCGATCATGCGCACCAGCGCCGCCGCCTTGCTCTGCTGTTGCAGCGCCTCATCCGCATGTTGCTGCTGGCAGCCGCCGCACACGCCAAAATGCGGGCAGCGCGGTTCTACCCGCTGCGGGCTGCGGCTCAGCAGGCGTTTGAGCTTGCCTTTGGCGAACTGACGCTTGTCTTCGGTCAGTTGGATTTCCGCCTGCTCGCCCGGCAAGACGCCCGGCACGAACACCGCTTTGCCGTCGTGGCGCGCCACGCCCTGGCCGAAAGGATCGAGATCGCTCACCGTCACGGTGAAGATTTGTGAGCTCTGCCGGGTCGTCACGCGGCGTTTGGGAGAGTAGAATTGCGCCATATTTGTCGATTGTGTGCTGGTTCATTAAGCTAGTGTCAGCTGTCAATTCTCCCACATTGGAATCCCATGACCAAATACAGCCTGCGTGCGCGCATGATGATCCTGATTCTGGCACCGACCTTGCTGATTGGTTTGCTGCTCAGCACCTTCTTCGTGGTGCACCGCTATAACGAGCTGCAGGAACAACTGGTCGACGCCGGCGCCAGCATCATCGAGCCGCTGGCGGTGGCCAGCGAGTACGGCATGACGTTCCGCAGCCGCGAATCGGTCAGGCAGTTGGTCAGCCTGTTGCACCGCCGCCATTCGGACATCGTGCGTTCGATCACCGTGTTCGATGCGCAGAACAATTTGTTCGTCACCTCCAATTATCATCACAACTTCGCTCAGCTGCAGCTGCCGAAAGGCGTGCCGTTGCCCACCGATCTGATGCTCACCCGACGCGGCGATTCGCTGATCCTGCGCACGCCGATCCTGTCGGAAAGCCAGTATCCGGATGAAACCGCCGACGGCGGCAGCCATCCCGACAACAACCTGGGCTATGTGGCGATCGAGCTGGATCTGCAGTCGGTGCGGCTGCAGCAATATAAAGAGGTCTTTGTCTCTACCCTGCTGTTGCTGCTGTGCATGTGTATCGCCATCCTGTTCGCTTATCGGCTGATGCGCGACGTGACCGGCCCGATCCGCAATATGGTGAACACCGTCGACCGCATCCGCCGCGGCCAGCTCGACAGCCGCGTGGAAGGCTACATGCTCGGCGAGCTGCACATGCTGAAAAACGGCATCAACTCGATGGCGATGTCGCTCACTGCCTATCACGAAGAGATGCAGCAGAACATCGATCAGGCCACGTCAGACCTGCGCGAAACGCTGGAGCAGATGGAGATCCAGAACGTCGAACTGGATCTGGCGAAAAAACGTGCGCAGGAGGCGGCGCGCATCAAGTCCGAATTTCTGGCCAACATGTCGCATGAGCTGCGTACTCCGCTCAACGGCGTGATCGGCTTCACCCGCCAGATGCTGAAAACCGATCTGAGCGCAACCCAGACCGACTATTTGCAGACCATCGAGCGCTCGGCCAACAACCTGCTGACCATCATCAACGACGTGCTGGACTTCTCCAAGCTGGAGGCCGGCAAGCTGGTGCTGGAGCATATTCCGTTCGCCCTGCGTGAAACGCTGGACGAAGTGGTGGTGCTGCTGGCGCCCAGCGCCCACGACAAGGGCCTGGAGCTGACGCTGGATGTGCACAACGACGTGCCGGAGCAGGTGATCGGCGACTCGCTGCGCCTGCAGCAAATCATCACCAACCTGCTGGGCAACGCCATCAAATTCACCGAAACCGGCAATATCGACATTCGCGTGGAGCTGCGCAAACAGCTGGATCGCCGGGTGGAAGTGGAAGTGCAGATCCACGATACCGGCATCGGCATCTCCGAACGCCAGCAGTCGCAGCTGTTCCAGGCATTCCGCCAGGCGGACGCCAGCATCTCCCGCCGCCACGGCGGCACCGGGCTGGGGCTGGTGATCACGCAAAAGCTGGTGAAAGAGATGGGGGGCGATATCTGCTTCCACAGCCAGTTGAACCGCGGCTCGACCTTCTGGTTCCATATCACGCTGGATCTGAATGAGGGCATGCTGTCGCTGGCGCCGAGTCTGCCGGATCTGAACGGCAAAACGCTGGCCTATATCGAGTCCAACCCGACGGCGGCGCAGGCGACGCTCAACATGCTCAGCGTCACGCAGCTGGTGATCACCCACTCGCCGACGCTGGGCCAGCTGCCGCCAGGCCACTATGACTTCCTGCTGGCCGGCGTGCCGATCCCGTTCCGCGACAACATGGCGCAGCATCAGGACAAATTGCTGGCCTCGCTGAAACTGGCCGATAGGGTCATTCTGGCGCTGCCGTGCCAGGCGCAGATCGATGCCGAGCTGCTTAAACAACAAGGCGCGCTCGGCTGCCTGATCAAGCCGATCACCAGCACGCGTCTGTTCCCTCTGCTGAGAATGGAGACGCCCGATCGGCTCGCCGCCCCGCCTGAGCGTAAACGTCTGCCGCTGACGGTGATGGCGGTCGACGACAACCCGGCCAACCTGAAGCTGATCGGCACGCTGCTGGGCGAACAGGTGGAAAAAACGCTGCTGTGCGAGAGCGGTGAGGAGGCGCTGGCGCTGGCGCGCAACAACGTGCTGGATCTGATCCTGATGGACATTCAAATGCCGAAGATGGACGGCATTCACGCCAGCGAACTGATCCGCCAGTTGCCGCACCATAACTCCACGCCGATCGTCGCCGTCACTGCCCATGCCGCCAGCGGCGAACGCGAGCATCTGCTGCAGGCGGGGATGGACGACTACCTGGCCAAGCCGATCGACGAGAAAATGCTGACCCGCGTGCTGTCGCGCTATCACAGCGGCGACGTGGAAAGCGCCGTCGCCGACGATGCCCCGCTGTCGCTCGACTGGCCGCTGGCGCTGCGCCAGGCGGCCAATAAGCCGGATCTGGCGCGCGATCTGCTGCAAATGCTGCTCGATTTCCTGCCGCAGGTGCGCGAACGGGTGCAGGCGCTGCTCGAGGGGCAACACGACGACGAGATCCTCGACCTGGTCCATAAGCTGCACGGCAGCTGCAGCTACAGCGGCGTGCCGCGCCTCAAGCAGCTGTGTTTCTACCTCGAGCGGCAGCTGCGCCAGGGCATCACCAACGACGAACTGGAGCCGGAGTGGCTGGAGCTGTTGGATGAGATTGAACTGGTGATCCACGCGGCGCGCGCGCATCTGGCGCAACCGGCCTGAATCCTCAGGCCATAATGCAAAAAGGCACGCCATAGCGTGCCTTTGTTGCTTTTAGCGCCTGACGTTTATCACTGCGCCAGCAGGTACAGTTGGCTATCGCCGCGCTGAATATTCAACGCCAGCACCGACGGTTTGCTGTCGAGGATTTTACGCAGCTCGCCCAGGTTCTGGATCGGCTGTTGGTTCACGCCCAGGATCACGTCGCCCTTTTTCAGGCCGATACGCGCGGCGGCGCTGCCGGCTTTCACGCTGTCGACCTTGACGCCTTTCACGTTGCCGACCTGGGCATTGCTCAGCTCGGCGCCTTCGATGCCAGTGTAGATATTGCCCGAGGCCACCTGGGTCTGCGCGCTTTGCTCCAGCGTGACGTCAATGGTCACCGGTTTGCCGTCGCGGATAATGCCCAGCGACATTTTGCTGCCGACCGGCAGCGTGCCGATCTCCGCCCGGAACGAGGCGAAGCTGGAGATGGCCTTGCCGTTCATGGTGACGATCACGTCGCCGGCCTTGATGCCCGCCTTCGCGGCGGAAGATTTCGGCATTACCTGGCTGACGAAAGCGCCGCGCTGCGCGTCGACCTTCATCGCCTTGGCCAGCTCCGAGTTCAGCTCGGTGCCCATGATGCCGAGCTCACCGCGTTTCACCTGGCCATACTCGACCATTTGCGCCGTCAGGTTTTTCACCATATTGCTCGGAATGGCGAAGCCGATGCCGATGTTGCCGCCATCCGGCGCCAGGATCGCGGTGTTGATGCCGATCAGCTCGCCGTTCAGGTTAACCAGCGCGCCGCCGGAGTTGCCGCGGTTGATCGCCGCATCGGTCTGGATAAAGTTTTCGTAGTTTTCGATGTTCAGGCCGCTGCGCCCCAGGGCGGACACGATGCCTGAGGTGGCGGTTTCGCCCAGCCCGTACGGGTTGCCGATCGCCACGGTGTAATCGCCGACGCGCAGCTGATCGGAGTCCGCCATCTTGATCGCCGTCAGGTTCTTGAAGTCTTTCAGCTGGATCAGGGCGATGTCGGAACGCGGATCCTTGCCGATCACCTTGGCGTCGAAACGGCGGCCGTCGCTCAGCTGCACCTGGATCTTGTTGGCGTTATCCACCACGTGGTTATTGGTCACCACATAGCCCTTGGCGGCATCGATGACCACCCCGGCGCCCAGCGCCTGGAATTTCTGCTGCGTGCCCTGCGGCTGGCCATCCGGCCCAGGCTGTTCACCGCCCTGACACATCGGCGAGCCCTGGAACGGCGAACCGTCCTGGCAGAACGGCGAATCTTCACCGAAGAACTGTTGGAACTGCTGCGGCATGCGCGGCGTATTGACCGTGGTGCTGCCCTCAACGTTAATGCTCACCACGGAAGGCATTACCTTTTCCAGCATCGGTGCCAGGCTCGGCAACTGCTGGGTGCTGGAAGAGGCGGTTTCAGCGGCGCTGGCCGTCACCGGGCCCATCGCCATGCCGATGCTGAATGCCAGTGCGCTCAGAACTAATGCGGTTTTTTTCATCTGTGTGTCTCTTATAAAGTCGTTCAAAAAAGAATGGCCGTCTTGCGTGCTTATTCAGAGTTAATTAATAGCCTGAAGTTCCGGCACAGATGATTGGCAATAGTAAACAAATATTGTCCGTCTTTACAAAAATCAAGACAGCCAACCGGTTGGAATTGCTGATAATTATTCCTCAGCTCAATTATTCCGCCGCCATTAATCGACGATATTCATCATAGGCATACAGGTCGGTCATTCCGCTGATATAGTCCTGCAATAAACGCGCGCGGAAATAATATTCCCGAATGGCTTGCTGCTCCGGCGATAAATGCTGCAGCCCTTCTACCGCCTCCACATACGCCAGCCGATGCTTGGTGGACAGCTTGTGGAACAGGCGCGTTTCGATCGGGTAAGCGCGGTGGCTGTCCTCACGCACCAGCAGGCTGAAGTCCGCCAGCGACATCGCCAACAGCGGGCTGTAAATGTCCAGCAGGCCGCTGATCACCCGGTAGCCTTGCAGCTCGAGCTGCTCGACCTCCGGGTGGTTGAACACATGCTTGAACGCCACATTTTTAAATATTTTCAGCAGCCGATAGGCCGGGCTGGAATCCTCCAGCAGCGCCTGATTGAAGCTGCCCTGATAAACCGCGTCCAGATTGTCGATAAAGCGCTGCGCCGCGTGCGGCACCAGCCGCGCCACGGTAAACACCCGCAGATACATGAAGAACTGATCTTCCGCGCTGCGCCGCGCGCCGCCGCGATCGATCTTGCGAAACGCGCTGGCGACGGTCTTGTCGAACAGATCGCCCGGCGCCACCTCGCCCCACTCCTGAATCAGGTGCTGATACAGCTGCTCGACGGTGAAAATGCTCTTCTCCACCGCGTCTTCCAGATCGGCCACGCAGTAAGAGATATCATCGGCGGCCTCCATAATGTAGGTCAGCGGGAAACGATCGAACTCGCCCATATGCAGCTCACGCCGCAGCCGATCGACGAAGGCTTCTTCCGCCAGATAGTAGCCGGGCTTTTTCATCAGGTAACTGTGGCTGGCGGGGATGTCACTCGCCCAGTAGGCCGGGCGGGTGTATTTCAGAATGCAGCCGACCTGCGCGTAGGTCAGGTTGAGTTTCAACAGGCTGTACACCATGCGGATCGCCTGGGCGTTGCCCTCGAAGTGGCTGAGATCCTGACGGATCCGGCTGCGCAGCCGATTCAGATCGCTCTCCCCTTCATGCAGGCGCAGCGTCGCCACCTGGCAGCGATCGTGGCTGCCCGGCTCGCTGCCGCAGCTGGCGGGATCGAGCCGCTGGGCAAACCAGTCATTGATCGCCGATTCGCCGAAGTGACCGAACGGCGGATTGCCGATGTCGTGCATCAGGCAGGCCATTTCCACGATGCTTTCAAACGGATCGAGCAGCCGGGTCAGGCCGAGTTCGTCGATCTTCCCCGCCTGTTTGAAGCGGTTGAGGATCTCTTTGGCGATATGGCGCCCGACCTGCTGCACCTCCATCGAGTGCGTCAGGCGGCTGCGCACCGCCGCGTTGCGCTCCAGCGGAAATACCTGAGTTTTTTGCTGCAGACGGCGAATGGCCGCCGAGTTGACGATGCGCCCGCGATCGCTCTCAAACTGCCGCACGATGTCGTACTCTTCCTCGGCCTCGATCGGTTTGCTGAAAGGCCGTTGGAAGCTGATTTTTTGCTTGAAGTCGATCCCGGACATCTGTTTCTCCGCCGTTGCGCCCTGCCCCCGTGATAACAATTCCCGGCAGCGGATGCAACGCATTATCTCTCTTACACAGCCATGATAGACTATGCCGCAATTCTCACGGCCAATCAGCGAGTGTTATTTATGAAAGTAGGCATCATCGGCGCAATGGAGCAGGAAGTCACCCTGCTGCGCGATCAAATCGAAAACCGTCAAACCATCCAGCGCGCGGGCTGCGAAATCTACACCGGTCAGATCGGCGGCGTTGACGTGGCCCTGCTGAAATCCGGCATCGGCAAAGTCTCTGCGGCCATGGGCACCACCCTGTTGCTGGAGCACTGCAGCCCCGACGTGGTGATCAATACCGGCTCCGCCGGCGGCCTGGCCAGCACGCTGCGCGTGGGCGATATCGTGGTGTCGGAAGAAGTGCGCTACCACGACGCCGACGTCACCGCCTTCGGCTACGAGCCGGGCCAGATGGCCGGCTGCCCGGCGGCGTTCGTCGCCGACGACGCGCTGATCGCGCTGGCGGAAAGCTGCATCAAACAGCTGGATCTGCACGCGGTGCGCGGCCTGATCTGCAGCGGTGACGCCTTCATCAACGGCGCCGAACCGCTGGCGCGCATCCGCGCCACCTTCCCGAGCGTCGCCGCCGTGGAAATGGAAGCCGCGGCGATCGCCCACGTCTGCCATCTGTTCGGCACGCCGTTCGTGGTGGTGCGCGCCATTTCCGACGTCGCCGACAGCGAATCGCACATGAGCTTTGACGAGTTCCTGGTGGTAGCGGCCAAGCAGTCCACGCTGATGGTCAACGCCATGCTGCAAACCCTGGCCAAGCGCGGTTGATGTGAGACTGCGCTTCACCTCGATGTTCTGCCTGTTGGCGCTCTGGCTGGCCCTGCCGGCCGGCGCCGCGCAGCGGGTGATCAGCCTGGCGCCCAACGCCACCGAACTCGCCTATGCCGCCGGCATGGGCGATGTGCTGGTGGCGGCGAGCGCCTATTCCGATTACCCGCCGCAGGCCGCCAGGCTGGAGCAGGTGGCCTCCTGGCAGGGCATCAATCTGGAGCGGGTTCTGGCTCTCAAGCCGGATCTGATCCTCGCCTGGCGCGGCGGCAATCCGCAACGCGCCTTGGATCAGCTCGCCGCGTTCGGCATCCCGATCTTCTATGCGGACGCCGACAATCTCGAAGGGATTGCCGGCTTGCTGGACAAGCTGGCGCGCTACAGCCCGCACCCGGACCAGGCGCATCAGGCCGCAGAAGGCCTTCGCCGCCAGTTCGCCGCTCTCAAGCAACAGTACGCCACTAACGTGCCACGCCGCGTGTTGCTGCAGTTCGGCACCCAGCCGCTGTTCACCAGCTCCGGCGCCACGCTGCAAAGCCAGGTGCTGGCGCTGTGCAGCGGGCAGAACGTCTTCGCCGACAGCCGCACCCCTTGGCCGCAGATCAGCCGCGAGCAGGTACTGGCGCGTCAGCCGCAGGCCATCGTCATCACCGGCGGCGCGAAAGAGGCCGCCAATGTGAAAGCCTTCTGGGCGCCGCAGCTGCAGGTGCCGGTGATCGCGCTGAACGAAGACTGGTTCAATCGCGGCGGGCCGCGCATCCTGTTGGCGGCGCAGCAGCTGTGCCGCCAGCTGGCGGAAATCCGCTGATGCTGGTGTTCTGGCTGGATATTCTCGGCACGGCGGTGTTCGCCGTCTCCGGCGTACTGCTGGCCGGCAAGCTGCGCATGGATCCGTTCGGCGTGCTGGTATTGGGCGTGGTCACCGCGGTCGGCGGCGGCACCATCCGCGACATGGCGCTGGCCAACGGCCCGGTATTCTGGGTCAAGGATCCCACCGATCTGGTGGTGGCGATGATCACCTGCGTCTTGACGCTGCTGCTGGTGCGCCAGCCGCGCCGCCTGCCGAAGTGGGTGCTGCCGGTGCTGGACGCCGTCGGGCTGGCGGTGTTCGTCGGCATCGGCGTCAACAAGGCCTTCGCGGCCGGCACCGGCCCGCTGGTGGCGATCTGCATGGGGGTGATCACCGGCGTCGGCGGCGGCATTATCCGCGACGTGCTGGCGCGCGAGATCCCGATGATCCTGCGCACCGAAATTTACGCCACCGCCTGCATCATCGGCGGCATCGTGCACGCCACGGCGTTTTACACCTTCGGCATGCCGCTGCAGCAGGCCATGATGCTGGGCATGCTCATCACCCTGGCCATTCGGCTGGCGGCCATTCGTTGGCATCTCAAGCTGCCCGCCTTTATTCTCGAACGCTGAGCAGCCGCGCATCACTCGCGGCCGTCCGGTGCAGGAGAACGGCACGGCAGTGATCCTCGTGGAATGGTAGGCATAAAAAAACCCGCCGGCCGGAAAGCGAGCGGGTTGATATTCTGACAGGCAAACTCAGATGCTGAACGACGAACCGCAACCGCAGGTGGTTTTGGCATTTGGGTTGGTCACCACGAAGCGCGATCCTTCCAGCCCTTCGGTGTAGTCCACCGAACCGCCAACCAGATACTGCAGGCTCATCGGATCGACCACCAGCGCCACGCCCTGCTTCTCGATGGTCATGTCGCCATCGTTGACCTTGTCGTCAAAAGTGAAGCCGTACTGGAATCCGCTGCAGCCGCCGCCGGTAATGTAAACCCGCAACTTCAGGTTCGGATTTTCTTCGTCAGCAATCAGGTACTTGACCTTGTTTGCTGCTGCCTCGGTAAATTGCAGGGGCAGTGCCGTTTCATCACTCATACTCTTTACTCCCAACATTGTTCAGCATCAGATCGCGACCAGGGCTGCCTGATTAATATTAACGATTATCCGATACCTGAGTGTTGCGTTCAAGTATTCACCGCATTTGTTGTATTTTCCTTACTTGTTTTCTGCGCCGCCTCCCACGCCAGCTGCGCCTCCTGCTTTTGCAGCGTGCGGGCCAGGATCGACGAATACAGCGGCTTGCCGCCGAGCAGCTGCGCCACCACCGTGGCGCCGAGGCAGGTGATGATCATCGGTAAAATAAGTTGGTAGTTGTCGGTCATTTCCAGCACCAGCACGATGCCGGTCAGCGGGGCGCGCACCGTGGCGGCGAACAGCGCCCCCATGCCGGCAATGGCGAAGGTGCCCGCCTCGATGCCGTACTGCGGGAACAGATGCGCCCCCGCCAGCCCGAAGGCGGTGCCGAACAGCGTGCCCAGCGCCAGCATCGGCGCGAAGATGCCGCCCGGCGCGCCGGAACCGAAACACAGCAGCGTGGTGAAGATGCGGGTGATAAAGATAAACATCAACATGCCGACGCTGTAGTTGCCCGCCGCGGCGATCGGGATCAGCCCAAAGCCGCCGCCCGCTGCCTCCGGCTGGATCAGCCCCAGAATGCCGCACACGCCGCCGAGCAGCCCGCCCATCAGCAAGACATTGCGCATTCTGCCGCCGTGCAGGCGCGCGAACATGTCCTGGGTGCGGAAGATCAGCGCGTTGAACCCCACGCCCACCGCGCCGAAGATCGCCCCCAACACCAGATAAAGCCACAGGGTATTGATGGGCGCCGAAGAAAGTTTGTCGACCGCGATCACCGCCCCCTGGCCGTTAAACAGCTGGAACACCACGCTCGACATGATAACGCCGATAAACACCGCTTTAATCGAGATCAGGTTGTAGCGGAACTGCGGCCGCATCTCTTCGATGATGAACAGGATGCCGGCCAGCGGCGCGTTGAACGCGGCGGACAACCCGGCGGCGGCCCCGGTCGCCAGCAACGTATGACGCGCCTCGGCGCCGCGAATGCGCAGCACGTCCAATACCATACGCCCGACGTTGCCGCCCATCTGCACCGTGGGCCCTTCGCGCCCCAGCACCATGCCCGCCCCCAGCGTGCCCATGCCACCGATGAATTTCACCGGGATCACGCGCCACCAGCGTACCGGCCGCAGCTCTTCCAGCGCGCCTTCGATTTCCGGAATGCCCGAGCCGCCCGCCTCAGGCGCAAAGCGCCGCACCAGGTAATAGCCCAGCGCCGCCAGCGCGGCGGACAGGATAAACGCCAGGGGCCACACCAGAAGCCAGGAGTCGGCGACCTGCGCCAGCGAAGCCAGCCGCTGCTGCTGCACCCACTCCACCGCTTTATCGAAGGCCACGCCGAGCAAACCAGCCAGCGCCCCCACCAGCGCGGCCATCACCAGGATCGCCACCGGGGTTTTATCGCGGCGAATAAACTGACGCACCGCATCGCTGCGGCTAAGACGCGGGCTCAACGTCCCGACGGGCTGTGATTGTGATTCTGTCATCGCGAGTGATTCGTCAGGTAATTTGTAATACAAATAGGCAGGGCGATAATTCTACCCCAACCTGGCGGCGGACGCTGCCGTTAATGGTATCTGACTGTGATCGTTTCATAACGCGGCGCTCTCCTCTAGAATAGCGCGGTCAAATCATTCAAAAGAGAATCCAGGAGCCGATTTATGAGCCTACACAGCAAGTCCGAAAGTCTGTACGCCCAGGCGCAACAGTTGATCCCCGGCGGGGTAAACTCTCCGGTGCGTGCATTCACCGGCGTGGGCGGTGTGCCGCTGTTTATCGAGCGCGCAGACGGGGCTTACCTGTTCGATGCCGACGGCAAGGCCTATATCGACTATGTCGGTTCCTGGGGGCCGATGGTGCTGGGGCATAACCACCCGGCGATCCGCGACGCGGTGATCGAAGCGGCGCAGCGTGGCCTGAGCTTCGGCGCGCCGACCGAGATGGAAGTCAAAATGGCGCAGCTGGTCACCGAGCTGGTGCCGACGATGGATATGGTGCGCATGGTGAACTCGGGCACCGAAGCCACCATGAGCGCCATCCGCCTGGCGCGCGGCTACACCAACCGCGATAAAATCATCAAGTTCGAAGGCTGCTACCACGGCCACGCCGACTGCCTGCTGGTGAAAGCCGGCTCCGGCGCGCTGACCCTCGGCCAGCCGAACTCACCGGGCGTGCCGGCCGACTTCGCCAAGCACACTCTGACCTGCACCTATAACGATCTGGATTCGGTGCGCGCCGCCTTCGAACAGTACCCGTCCGAAATCGCCTGTATCATCGTCGAGCCGGTCGCCGGCAACATGAACTGCGTGCCGCCGCTGCCGGAATTCCTGCCGGGCCTGCGCGCCCTGTGCGACAAGTACGGCGCGCTCTTGATCATCGACGAAGTGATGACCGGCTTCCGCGTCGCGCTGGCCGGCGCGCAATCCTATTACGGCGTCGAGCCTGATCTGACCTGCCTCGGCAAAATCATCGGCGGCGGCATGCCGGTGGGCGCCTTCGGCGGCCGTCGCGAAGTGATGGAGGCGCTGGCGCCGACCGGCCCGGTCTACCAGGCCGGCACCCTGTCCGGCAACCCGATCGCCATGGCGGCGGGCTACGCTTGTTTGACCGAAGTCTCACAGGTCGGCGTGCACCAGACGCTGACCGAACTGACCGAGATGCTGGCCGCTGGCCTGCTGCACGCGGCGCAGGAGGAGAATATTCCGCTGGTGGTCAACAACGTCGGCGGCATGTTCGGCCTGTTCTTCACCGACGCGCCGGCGGTCACCTGCTACCAGGACGTGATGCAGTGCGACGTGGAACGCTTCAAGCGCTTCTTCCACCTGATGCTGGAAGAAGGGGTGTATCTGGCACCGTCCGCCTTCGAAGCGGGCTTCATGTCCGTGGCGCACAGCAAGGAAGACATCCAGCGCACCATCGACGCCGCGCGTCTCTGCTTCGCCAAGCTGTAATCCCGGCCGAATGGCCAAAAAAACGGGCGCCTCGGCGCCCGTTTTTTTTCTCTGCGGCTTAAAGCAGCGTGCCGTAAATGGTCAACAGCGCCACCACCACCACGATGATCATCGTCACCTTGCGCGCCAGCGTCACCGCCGCCCGCGGCGTTTGCACCGGATCCATATGCGGATCGCGCGCCAGCGAGAACTGGGCCAACCGCGTCAGCACCTGATACGACGACGAATGCCGATCCCCCAGCGAGGCGAACCAGGCCGGCAGCGCACGCTCGCCGTGGCCAAACAGCGCGTAGGCCACTCCAGCCAAACGCACCGGGATCCAGTCCAGCCAGTTCAGCAGGTGATCGATGCCCGACTGTGAACGCTCCAGCGGCGTATTGTGGCGCGCCAGCCAGGTTTGATAGGCGCGCAGGAAGGCATACCCCGCCAGCGCGATCGGCCCGTACGGCCCAAAGACCACGAACCAGAACAGCGGCGCCAGGTAATAACGGAAGTTAATCCACAGCAGCGCGTTTTGCAGCTCGCGCAGGCGCAGCTCTTCGCTGCAGTCCACCGGCAAGCCGTGGATCAACGCCAGCTCTTCCGCCATCTGATCGCTGGCGTGGATATCCCCCTGCCGCGCCGCTTTCAGGTAGGCGCGGTAGTGTTTGCGCTTGATGCCGGCGCCGACGCACAGCAGATCGATGACGATCCACAGCAGCAGCGTCACCACGCCGAAGAACAGCCCGTGCGACAACCACAGAACGCCCCAGACGATCACCATCCAGGCGGCGGTCATCGCCAGCGTCTGCGCCAGCGAAACCCGATGCAGCCGCTGAAATACCACTTCGAGGCGATGATCCAGCTGCCAGTGTTCTCCCAGCTTGAACAGGCGCTCCCAGGCCAAAACCAGCAACAGCGTAAACAGCGTCATTAGCGATTCCTCTCCCTTTTTCTTGTCTCAAGCATAGCGTCGGCGGGCGCGCCGCGTTGTTCCAGAGATGCCAGATAGCGATCCCAATCGAACGCCGGCCCGGGATCGGTCTTGCGGCCGGAGGCGATATCGCAATGCCCGGCAATATTGGCCGCCAGCGGTGGATAATGTTCGGCCAGCAGCACGGTGACCGCCTGCAGCGTGCGATATTGCGCTTCGGTGTAGGGTAACTGGTCAGTCCCTTCCAGCTCGATGCCGATGGAGAAATCGTTGCACCGATCGCGCCCCTGATACAGGGAAACGCCCGCGTGCCAGGCGCGCTGGTCGAATGGCACATACTGCACGATCTCTCCGCCGCGGCGAATCAGGCAATGCGCCGACACCCGCAGCTGATGGATATCGGCGAAATAAGGGTGCTGCGCAGGGTCGAGCGTGCCGGTGAACAGCTGGTCGATATAGGGGCCACCGAACTCGCCGGGCGGCAAGCTGATGTTGTGGATGACCAGCAGCGAGGGCGGCTCGTCATCCGGGCGCCGATCGCTGTGCGGCGAGAGCACTCGCGTCACCCCGACAATCCAGCCATTTTCCAACTGCATCAGACACCTCTCTGCGGTGGTACTTATTCCTGCAACAGAGTAGCATGTTCCCCTACGATCTAACCGTCCATTTCGGAGTTTTCCATGCCGACACGCCGCTACAGTGCCGACAGTCGCCGCACCGAGCTTCTTGAACGAATTGAAAGTGATATTCCCTATGCCGTCGCCCAGGCGCTGCGCGAAGACCTGGCGGGTGAAGTCGACGCCGGGCGCGATATTACCGCGCAATTGTTACCGGCTGACAAGCAGGCCGAAGCCACCGTCATCACCCGTGAAGCCGGCGTGTTCTGCGGCCGCCGCTGGCTGAATGAGGTCTTTATTCAACTGGGCAATCAGGTGCAGGTGGAGTGGCTGGTGGCGGACGGCGACCGTCTGACGCCGAACCAACCGCTCTGCCGGCTGCGCGGCCCGGCGCGGGTGATGCTGACCGGCGAGCGCACCGCGCTGAACTTCGTGCAGACGCTCTCCGGCGTGGCGACCGAGGTCAGCCGCTATGTGGCCCTGCTGGAAGGAACCCGGACTCGCCTGCTCGATACCCGCAAGACCTTACCCGGCCTGCGCACCGCGCTGAAATACGCCGTGCTGTGCGGGGGCGGCAGCAACCACCGGCTGGGGCTGTCCGATGCCTTCCTGATCAAGGAAAACCACATCATCGCCTCCGGTTCTATCAAAAACGCGGTGGAAAAAGCCTTCTGGCTGCACGCCGACGTGCCGGTGGAAGTGGAAGTCGAGTCGCTCGATGAACTGCAGCAGGCGCTGGATGCCGGCGCCGACATCATCATGCTGGACAACTTCAGCGTAGAGATGATGCGTCAGGCGGTCGCACAAACCCAGGGCCGCGCCCAGCTGGAAGTGTCCGGCAACGTCACCCGCGAGACGCTGCGCACCTTCGCCGAGACCGGCGTGGATTACATCTCGGTCGGCGCGCTGACCAAGCATGTGACCGCTCTCGATCTGTCGATGCGCTTCAAATGATCCCCTCGCCCCCGGCCGCTGCCGGGGGCGTTACCGTAAAATTGCGAACCCCCTCTCACCGTTTTATTCACCGCTGCAAACCACATCATTACTGATGGAGGCGCGCCGAGAAACGCGTAACCGCCCCTCGCCGTGTCCCCGAGCAAGCCGCTACCGTTGTCTTCCACACCCCAATGGAGGAAACAACGCATGGAAACACAACGCGGCTTTACCCTGATAGAACTGATGGTGGTGATCGCCATCATCGCCATCCTCAGCGCCATCGGCATTCCCGCCTACCAGCGCTACATCCAGAAAGCAGCGATGACCGACATGCTGCAAACCATGGCGCCGTATAAAATGGCGGTCGAGCTGTGCGTGCTGGACGAAGGCGCGCCAGCCGGCTGCGAGGCCGGCAGCAAAGGCATTCCCACCGGCGGCACGTCGCGCTATGTCAGCGGGGTGAAAGTCGTCAAAGGCGTGATCACGCTGACCGGCAGCCAAACGCTGCAGGGCCTGGCGGTGGCATTAACCCCCAAGTCGAACGCCGATGGGCTGACCCGCTGGAGCCGGCTGTGCAGCAGCGAAAACGCGACGCTGGTTGAGGTGTGCCAGGAAGTCTTCCGCTTCGACAACGCGGCGGAGTAATGGCGATGAACGCGCAAATCAGCGAAGAGGTTCACGCCCTGTGCCGGCGCTATCAGGCGCTGGCGCTGAGCGAAGACCCGACCACCCTGACGGTCGCGCTCAGCGAAGAAGCGCCGCAGGGGCTGCTGGCGGCGCTGCGTTTCGCCACCGGCAAGCGCATCCATTTGGAACAATGGCCGGCGGCCAGGCTGGAGACGGCGCTGAACCAGCACCACGAGCCGCTCCCGGCGCCGTTGACGGCCGAAGAGGATACGACCGACATCGCCTACCCCGACGACGGCGATGCGCCGGTGGTACAGTTCATCAACCAGACGCTGCGCCTGGCCATTCAGCGCCGCGCCTCGGACATTCACTTTGAGCCCTTTCGGCAGCATTTTCGCATTCGCCTGCGCATCGACGGCGTGCTGCAAACCCTTGCCTCACCGCCGCCGCAGCTGGCTGCGCGCCTCATTGCCCGGCTGAAGATCCTCGGCCAACTGGATATCGCCGAGCGCCGTCAACCTCAGGACGGGCAGCTCAGCCTGACGCTGGACAGCGCGCGCTATGCCATGCGCATCGCCACCCTGCCGACGTTGCACGGCGAAAAGGTGGTGCTGCGCGTTCAGCAGGGCGAGCAGCAAGAGCTGCCGCTGGATCAACTGGGCATGAGCCGGACGGATCTGGCGCGCTACGCGGCAGCGTTGGCCTGCCCGCAAGGTTTGATCCTGGTGACCGGCCCGACCGGCAGCGGCAAGACGGTAACGCTGTACAGCGGGCTGCGCCAGTTGAATGATGCGCAAAGCAACCTGTGCAGCGTCGAGGATCCGGTCGAGATCCCGCTGTTCGGCATCAATCAGACCCAGATCAACGCCAAAACCGAGCTGAACTTCACCCGAGTGCTGCGTGCCCTGCTGCGCCAGGATCCGGACGTCATCATGATCGGCGAGATCCGCGATGCGGAAACCGCCGAGATCGCGGTCAAGGCCGCGCAAACCGGCCACCTGGTGCTGTCAACGCTGCATACCAACTCCACGGCTGAAACCCTGACGCGGCTGATGCACATGGGTATCCCCGGCTACCTGCTCGCAGGCTGCCTGAAGCTGGTCGTCGCCCAGCGGCTGGTGCGCAGGCTGTGTCGCCACTGCCGCTACCCGCAAAGCCAGCCGGCGCATTTTCCCACCGCGCTCTGGGCGGAACCGCTGCTCGCCTGGCGCGCCGACGGCTGCGAGCACTGCTTCGGCGGCTATTATGGGCGCATCGGCGTGTATGAACTGTTGGCCATTACGCCGGAAATTCAGGCGGCATTGCTGGCGAACGCAGCTCCCAGTCTGCTGGCGGATATCGCCCGCGAACAGGGGCAGCTTTCGCTGCTGCAGGCGGGTCTGGCGCTGGCCGCCGAAGGCACGACCTCGCTGGAAGAACTGTACCGCGTGATCGACGTCGTCCAGCCCGGCGTAACCACGCCATGAAAGCGCGCCGGTTGTTTCTGTGGCAAGCTTTCGACGCTCAGGGCACCTTACGCCGCGGCGAACTGATGAGCGAGGAAAAACGGCAGGTGAGCCGGCTGCTGATCGAACAAGGCCTGCAACCTTGGCGGATCGGGCACGGCAAACGCGTCACGCCCGGCCAATGGCGCGGAGAACCGTTAATCCACTTCACCCGCCAGCTCGCTACCCTGTTGCAGGCCGGGCTGCCGCTGGTCAATACGCTGCAGTTGCTGGCAGCAGAGCATCCTTCGGCAGCCTGGCGCTGCCTGCTGCGCCAGCTGGCCGACCAGGTGCGCGAAGGGCAGCCGCTCTCCGAAAGCCTTGCCGCACAACCAGGCGTTTTTCCACTGATCTATCGCCAACTGATCGCCATCGGCGAACTGACCGGCAACCTCGATCGCTGCTGCCTGCAGCTGGCGCAGCAACAGGAGGCCCAGTTGCTGCTGCGCCGCAAGGTGACCAAAGCGCTGCGGTATCCCCTCTTCATCTGCGCGGTGGCGCTGCTGGTCAGCGTGCTGATGCTGGTGATGGTGCTGCCGGAATTTGCCAAGGTTTATCAGTCGTTCGATGCGCAGCTGCCCTGGTTTACCCAAGGATTATTGGGGTTGTCCGCGCAGCTGATCGCCGTTGGCCCCTATTTGGCGCTGCTGCTCGGCGCGTTGCTGTTCGGCTACTGCCGCTGGCTGCATCCTCGCCCTCCGTGGCGCCAACGCGAACAGGCCGCCTTGCTGCGCCTGCCGCTGATTTCCCGGCTGATGAGCGGCGGCGCGCTGAGCCAAACATTTCGTATCCTGACCATGACCCAACGCGCGGGGCTGACGCTGGTGGAAGGCTTGAACGCGGCGGCGCTGGCGGCGGATCATCCGCTGTACCGGCAGGCGCTGGAGCAGGTGCAACGGCAGATCGCCGAAGGCGAAGCGTTTCATCAGGCCCTGGGCCTGCAACCGCTGTTTCCGCCACTGTGCCGGCAGCTGGTGCGGGTGGGCGAGGAGTCCGGTTCGCTGGACGCCTTGCTGGATAAGTTGGCGCAGTGGTATGAACGGCAGACGCACGAGCTGGCCGATACGCTGGCGCAAACGCTGGAGCCGCTGTTGATGCTGGTGGTGGGCGGGATTGTCGGCGCTTTGGTGATCGCCATGTATCTGCCTATCTTTCAACTGGGCAGCGTGCTGGGATAAAGAAGAGGATAGCGGGCGCCGCGGTGCGCGGCGCCCGAATGCAAGCTGCGGCTTATTTGCTGCCGAAGACGCGGTTTTCCTGCTCCGCCACGCGGATAAAGGTGGTGCGCTTGGTCAGTTCTTTCAGACGCTCGGCGCCGACGTAGGTGCAGGCGGAACGCAAGCCGCCGAGGATATCGCGCACGGTAAACTCCACCTCGCCGCGCAGCGGCAGCTTGACGGTTTTGCCTTCGGCCGCGCGATACTCCGCTACGCCGCCGACGTGGCGCTTCATCGCCGACTCGGAGCTCATGCCGTAGAACAGCATGAACTTCTCGCCGTTCTCTTCCACCACGGTGCCTTCGCACTCGTCGTGGCCGGCCAGCATGCCGCCCAGCATCACGAAGTCCGCGCCGCCACCGAAAGCTTTGGCCACATCGCCCGGCACCGAGCAGCCGCCGTCGCTGACGATTTGGCCGCCCAGCCCATGGGCCGCGTCGGCGCATTCGATCACCGCCGACAGCTGTGGGTAGCCCACACCGGTCTTCACGCGGGTGGTGCATACCGACCCCGGGCCGATGCCGACTTTAACGATGTCGGCGCCGGAGAGGATCAACTCTTCCACCATCTCGCCGGTTACCACGTTACCTGCGCAGATGACGTGATTCGGGCAGGCTTCGCGCGCTTTCTGCAGGAAGGCGACGAAGTGTTCGGAGTAGCCGTTGGCCACGTCGATACAGATGAATTTCAGCGCCGAAGACAGGGCCAGGATCTGCTGCATTTTGGCGAAGTCGGCTTCGGAGGTGCCGGTGGAGACCATCACATGGCGCAGCACCGATTCCGGCATGCGCTGCACGAAGTCAGCCCATTGCTCGACGCTGTAATGTTTGTGTACGGCGGTGAGAACGTCGAAAGAAGCCAGGGCCTCGGCCATGCGGAAGGTGCCCACCGTGTCCATGTTGGCGGCGATAATCGGCACGCCGGACCAGCTGCAACCTGAATGCTTGAAGGTAAACTGACGTTCCAGTTCAACCTCGGAGCGGCTTTTCAGCGTGGAGCGCTTAGGGCGGATCAACACGTCTTTAAAGCCCAACTTCAAATCTTCTTCAATACGCATGACTTATGATTTCCTGGTTAATGGCGACGGATCGCAAGGAGGATATTCGAACCTCTACCCGACGGCTTTCCAGTGGCGCAAAAAGACGGCGGCGAGATTAATGCCAGTTCCAGTGACGTTATAATACGCGCTAATAATCGCCGAACAAGACTGCGAATTCGCCTTTATTTACGCTACAATCCGACAAATTTACCTGCATAATCGCAGTGTGATTGCCCGCTCATTTTTGCCGTGCCGCTGCGTTTTTTCTCACCGCCCAATCGGTGCCGATGCGCAAGCGCCGCCTGCCGACTTGCACTTCTGCGCGATCGCTTTATGATTCGACTATTATTTTTTTATGAACATCGGATGCACCTAACACCATGGCCTACATTGTTGCGTTGACCGGGGGCATAGGCAGCGGCAAGACGACCGTCGCGAACGCCTTTGCGCGCCACGGCGCAACCCTTGTCGATGCCGACGTGATCGCCCGTCAGGTCGTCGAGCCGGGCACCCCTGCCTTGGCCGCGATCGCCGAACGATTTGGTAATGAAATGTTGCTGCCGGACGGTGCGTTGGATCGCGCTGCGCTGCGTCAGCGCATCTTCAGCCATCCCGATGACAAAACCTGGCTGAACCAGCTGCTGCACCCGCTGATACACCGAGAAACCCAGCGCCAACTGGCGCAGGCCACCAGCCCGTACGCGCTGTGGGTGGTGCCGCTGCTGGTGGAAAACCGCCTGCAGGATCGCGCCGATCGGGTGCTGGTGATCGACGTCGACGCCGAAACCCAGCTGGCTCGCACCATCGCGCGCGACGGCGTAAGCCGTGAGCAAGCGCAGAGCATTCTCGCCGCCCAGGCCACGCGCCAGCAGCGCCTCGCCGTGGCGGATGACATTATTGACAACAGCGGCGCCGCTCAGGGGATAGAGCCACAGGTCGCCGCTCTGCATCGTCGCTACCTTGAACTGGCGGCAACAGCGCCCCAACAGGATTAAACTGCATGAGTGATGTTTCCCCAACCGTTCTCTTTGAACACCCGCTGAACGAGAAGATGCGCACCTGGCTGCGCATCGAATTCCTGCTGCAACAGCTGCACGGCCAACGCGCCCTGAGTGAAACCGCCATCGCCCTCACCTTCTTTCGCACCGTCTCCGACTTGCTGGACGTGCTGGAGCGCGGCGAAGTGCGCACCGAACTGCTCAAAGAGCTGGAGCGCCAGCAGCAGAAACTGTTGGCCTGGGCCGATGTGCCGGGCGTGGATATGGCGCTGATCGACCAGCTGCGCGGCCAGCTGAAGTCGCGCTCATCGGCACTGATGGCGGCGCCGCGCCTCGGCCAGGCGCTGCGCGAAGATCGGCTGATCGGCCTGGTGCGTCAGCGGCTGAACATTCCTGGCGGTTGCTGCAGCTTCGATCTGCCGACCCTGCACATGTGGATGCACGCGCCGCAGCAGGATCGCGATGCCGACGTCGCCGCCTGGCTGCAGTCGCTGGATCCGCTGAACCAGGCGCTGATCATGGTGTTGGATCTGATCCGCCAATCCGGGCCGTTCCGCAATCAAATCAGCCTGAACGGTTTTTTCCAGGACAACGCCGAAGGGGCGGATCTGCTGCGCCTGCGCCTCCATCTGGCGCCGCAGCTTTATCCGCAGATTTCCGGCCATAAGACGCGTTATGCTATTCGTTTCCTGCCGCTGGACAGCGAACATGGCGCGGTGCCTGAACGCCTGACGTTCGAACTGGCCTGTTGTTGAACTTATGAAAGAAAGCCTTCTCAGCACCGCAAGAAGGCGTAAGGAACCGTTATGACGACCGTAGTAAAATGCCCAACCTGTGGCACCGGCGTGGTTTGGGGTGAAGTCAGCCCATTCCGGCCGTTTTGCAGCAAACGCTGCCAGCTGATCGATCTTGGCGAGTGGGCCGATGAAGAGAAACGCATTCCGAGCAACAGCGATCTGTCGGAAAGCGAAGACTGGAGCGAAATGGACGATCGCTGATCGCCCGCTGTTGGCCTGGCGGACGCCAGGCCAAACTGGTTATTGCGCGGCGTTCGCCTGTGCCACCAGCAGCTGAATAATGCCGACGTTGGCTTCCGGGAACTCGTCTTCACGCAGGTCCACCTGTTTTACCCAGCGCATCGGTTGCCCCTCGCGGCCGAACGGCTCACCCACCCAGGCTTCTACCAGATAAAAATTCAGCGTCACGATGCGATCGCTGAAGCGGTGCTCCACCACCTCCAGCAGTTCGGCGCGTTCGGCTTCGATACCGGTCTCTTCCCGCAGCTCGCGGCTCAACGCCTGTTCAGGCGTTTCACCCTGTTCGATCTTACCGCCGGGAAACTCCCAAAAGCCGGCCATGTGCGCATCGGCGGCGCGGCGGGTAATAAAGATCTCCTGTTGAGCATTGCGGATAATGCCCACGGCGATATTCAGATGTTTCATCTCACCCTCCTGATGGGTGCCAAAAAACAGGGGCTCAGCAAGCTGAACCCCTGGGTGTTATCGGTTAACCGCGGCCGGCATTACTGCAGGCGGCCGTGGCACTGCTTGTATTTCTTGCCGGAACCGCATGGGCAAGGATCGTTGCGCCCCACTTTACGCTCGGCGGTCGCCGGCGCGTTCGGATCTTCAGTCACCAGCGCGTTCTCGTCGTGGTGGCTCAGCTGTTGCTGCTGCGCCAGACGCTCGGCCTCTTCACGGCGCTGCTGTTCCAGCGCTTCCACCTCTTCCGGCATCCGCACCTGTACCTTGCTCAGCACGCTGATCACTTCATATTTCAGCGATTCCAGCATGGTGGCGAACATGTTGAAGGATTCACGCTTGTACTCCTGCTTCGGATCCTTCTGCGCGTAACCGCGCAGGTGGATACCCTGACGCAGGTAGTCCATCGCCGCCAGATGCTCTTTCCACAGAGAATCCAACGTCTGCAGCATCACGCCCTTCTCGAAGTTGCGCATCATCTCGCTGCCGACCACTTCTTCCTTACGCTGATACTGCTCTTTGGCGTTCTCCAGAATGCGTTCGCGCAGCGTCTCTTCGTGCAGCTCCGGCTCTTTGTCCAGCCACTGGGCGATCGGCATCTCCAGATCGAAGTCGTTCTTCAGGCGCTCTTCCAGCCCCTGAATATCCCACTCTTCTTCCAGCGACTGCGGCGTGATGTAGTTGTCGATGGTGCTCTTGAATACGTCCTCGCGGATGCTGGCGATGGTTTCGCTCACGTCGGACACGTCCAGCAATTCGTTGCGTTGGCTGTAGATGGCGCGGCGCTGATCGTTGGCGACGTCATCGTACTCCAGCAGTTGCTTACGGATGTCGAAGTTGCGGCTCTCTACCTTACGCTGGGCATTGGCGATCGCCTTGGTCACCCACGGGTGCTCAATCGCTTCGCCTTCTTTCATGCCCAGTTTACGCATCATGCCGGATACGCGATCCGAGGCGAAGATACGCATCAGGGCATCTTCCATCGACAGATAGAAGCGGGATGAACCGGCGTCGCCCTGACGACCGGAACGGCCGCGCAGCTGGTTATCGATACGGCGCGATTCATGGCGCTCGGTGCCGATGATATGCAGGCCGCCCGCCGCCAGCACCGCGTCATGGCGCTCTTTCCAGGCGGCTTTGATGGCTTCGATCTGCTCTTCGGTCGGCGCTTCCAGCAGCGCTACTTCGGCCTGCCAGCTGCCGCCCAGCACGATATCGGTACCACGGCCCGCCATGTTGGTGGCGATGGTTACCGCACCGCTCTGGCCGGCCTGGGCGACGATGTCCGCTTCCATGGCGTGGAATTTGGCGTTCAGCACCTTGTGGTCGATGCCCGCTTTGGTCAGCTCACGGGACACCACTTCGGATTTCTCGATTGAGATGGTACCCACCAGCACCGGTTGGCCTTTGGCGGTACGCTCGCGGATGTCCTCGATGATAGCGCCGATCTTCTCTTTCTCGGTCATGTACACCAGATCCGGCATGTCCTTACGGATCATCGGACGGTTGGTTGGCACCACGATGGTGTCCAGCTTGTAGATCGAGCTGAATTCGAAGGCTTCGGTATCGGCGGTACCGGTCATCCCAGCCAGCTTCTCGTACAGACGGAAGTAGTTCTGGAAGGTGATCGAAGCCAGCGTCTGGTTCTCGTTCTGGATCTCCACGCCTTCTTTGGCTTCCACCGCCTGGTGCAGGCCATCGGACCAACGGCGGCCCTGCATGGTACGGCCGGTGTGCTCATCGACGATGATCACTTCGCCGTCTTTCACGATGTAGTCAACGTCGCGGGTGAACAGCACGTGGGCGCGCAGCGCGGCGGTAACGTGGTGCATCAGCATGATGTTGGTCGGCGAGTACAGCGATTCGCCTTCATCCATGATGCCGGCTTCCACCAGCATCTCTTCAATCAGGATCAGACCGCGTTCGGTCAGGTGTACCTGACGCGCCTTCTCGTCCACCGAGAAGTGCCCTTCACCCTTGAAGGTGTCGGAGTCTTCTTTTTCCTGGCGGATCAGTTTAGGGATCAGCTTGTTGACCTTGATGTACATCTCGGAGCTGTCTTCGGCCGGGCCGGAGATGATCAGCGGCGTACGCGCTTCATCGATCAGGATGGAGTCCACCTCATCCACCAGCGCATAGTGCAGTTTGCGCTGCACGCGCTCTTCCGGGCTGAACGCCATGTTGTCGCGCAGGTAGTCGAAGCCGTATTCGTTGTTGGTGCCGTAGGTGATGTCGGCGGCGTAAGCTTCACGCTTGGCCGGCGCCGGCATGCCCGGCAGGTTGATGCCGATGCTCAGGCCGAGGAACTCGAACAGCGGACGGTTGTTTTCGGCGTCACGCTGCGCCAGATAGTCGTTGACGGTCACGACGTGCACGCCGCGGCCGCTCAGGGCGTTCAGGTAGGCCGGCAGCGTCGCGGTCAGGGTTTTACCTTCACCGGTACGCATCTCGGCGATGCAGCGGTCGTTCAGCACCATGCCGCCCAGCAGCTGCACGTCGAAGTGACGCATGCCGAACACGCGCTTGCTCGCCTCGCGCACCACGGCGAAGGCTTCCGGGATCAGGCTTTCCAGCGACTCGCCTTTTTCCAGGCGTGCGCGGAACTCGTTGGTTTTCGCTTTCAGCTCGTCATCGGACAGTTTTTCCATGTCCGGTTCCATGCGGTTGATCTGCTCAACCACTTTGCGCATGCGGCGCAGGGTACGATCATTACGGCTGCCAAAAACTTTGGTTAATAATTTCACTAACATGATGTTTGATATCTCTGTCATGACGGCCGAATGCGGCAGTCAACTTGCTATTATTTATGGTTTTTGTGCCCTAAGGGCGGAGTCAGACGAGAACGACGGGCCCGGCGCGAATGCCTTGCACCTGAGCCACCCACAGGCCGGTCTGGTGCCGTGCCAGCGTTGGCAGCACCTCGAGGTGGGTGTGGCGAATGATGGTCGGCGGCTTCGGCTCATGCGTCAGCAGCGCATTGAGGGTAGACAGCAGCGCCAGTTGCGCTACCTGCAAAGGCGGTTCCGCTTCGGCTTCGCTCTCCTGTACCCGCGCATAAACCGCCTGCGGCGCCAGCGCGAAAGAGAGGTGACGAATGACGGTGCGCAGTGCATGCTGCTGCCAATAATCTACGCTGAAGGTAGGGCGGCGGTGCGCGTCCTGCAGCAGGGCCAGGCTATTGAAGGTGCCGTTGGCCGAATTTTGCCGGTTAAGGCTGGACGACGTATTCGGCAGTGCGGCCTGATCGGGAGCGCCGGACAAATTGGAAGACGCGCCAAGCGAGGCCGCAACCATCCCTAACAGGAGATGGGGCCAGAAATAACGTCTGCCAAATTGTCGCCAACGATTTAGAATACCGATCACGAGTTTATAATCCGCCGGAGCCCATTATGCGCGATAGCCGTCCACAATTATTAGATGTCCTGTTCGACGACGCGTCTGCCGGCAGCAAAGGGCCGCTGCATAACGTCCAGCAACGCGCGGTGGCGCTGCTCAAGCTTAACCGTGCAGTGAAGGGCCTGTTGCCCGCCCCCCTGCATCCCTGGTGCCGCGTCGCGAATTTCCGACAGGGTATTTTAGTGCTCGAAACGGCAAATGCCAGTTGGATGATGCGCTTGCGCTACGAACAACCCGCTTTGCTGTCTGCACTACGAGCGCAAATTCTACCATCATTGTCGTCGATCGACATCAGGATTAATCCGGCCTTGATGGCGAAAGGCAGCAACCAGGTGCAAAACGCCGAAAAAGCGCCGGAAAAACCCGTGCCGATGCGGCATTTGAGTCTGGAAAGTGCGGAAGAGCTGAGAGGATTGGCGAGCCGTAGCCCGGAGAAACTGCGCAAGATATTGGAACGGCTGGCTGCATTGGCCGGAGAGGGTACCAACACAACCAGTCGTGATAAGTAATCAGCGACACAACTGCAAAACATCAGACGGCATCACGAGCCTGAATTCTCAGGCTCTCAGAGGATGCGCCTGCCGTTATTCGCAGGCGAGGAATTCAGACCTTACGCCAATACGGTAGACGGCGCCTTGAATGCCAACGGCATTTCGGCTTCGTCCTGGAAGGTCACGTATTCCCACGCTTCCTGCTTGGCCAGTACGGCCTGCAGCAGTTTGTTGTTCAGCGCGTGCCCAGACTTGAACGCGGTGAACGCGCCAATGATGTTGTGGCCGCACATGAACAGGTCGCCGATGGCGTCCAGCATTTTGTGACGTACGAACTCGTCTTCGAAACGCAGACCGTCTTCGTTCAGCACGCGGTAGTCATCTACCACGATGGCGCAATCGAAGCTGCCGCCCAGGGCCAGGCCGCGGGACTGCAGATATTCGATATCGCGCATGAACCCGAAGGTGCGCGCGCGGCTGATTTGACGCACGAACGACTCAGCCGAGAAATCAAGACGGTAGCGCTGAGAGCTGGCGTCGATAGCCGGGTGGTTGAAGTCGATGGTGAAGTCCAGGCGGAACCCGTTATGCGGGGACAGCTCGGCCCATTTGTCGCCATCTTCAACACGCACGGTCTCTTTCAGACGCAGGAATTTCTTCGCCGAGTTCAGTTCTTCGATGCCGGCATCCAGCAGCAAGAACACGAACGGACTGGCGCTGCCGTCCATGATTGGGATTTCAGCGGCGTCGACTTCGATGACGATATTGTCGATGCCCAGCCCAGCCAGCGCGGCGTTGAGGTGCTCAACGGTCGAAATACGCACGTCATGCTCATTCACCAGGCAAGTACAGAGCATGGTATCACGCACGGATTTTGCATCAGCCGGAAAATCAACCGGTGGATTCAAGTCAGTGCGACGATAGATGACCCCGGTATTAGCCGGCGCTGGGCGCATTGTCAGCGTGACTTTCTTGCCGGTATGCAAACCGACGCCAGTCGCCTGAACAATACGTTTTAATGTCCTTTGTTTGATCATCGTTTTATCTCGCAATGTTATCCATCCTACCAGCCAAGCATACAGCATGGCCGGCGGGACAGTTTAGCACAAAGAGCGGAGATTCCAAATTCTCAGGATATTCTTAGTCTGCCTGTTTACGCAGGAAGGCTGGAATATCAAGATAGTCGGGCTCTTTATTCGGCTGCGCAGCTTGGTCGTTGACCACCTTGGCGGCAGGTTTCACTTCCTGCGGCAGAGGCGACATGCCGTGCTGCTGATAACGGTGATCCATCACTGGCTGGCTGGCCTGCTTATTGGTCACCAGAGTGATTTCAGGACGCTTGTCCATACCGATACCGGTTGCAACCACGGTAACGCGCAGTTCGTCGTTCATTTCCGGATCCAGCGAGGTACCGATAACCACGGTAGCGTTGTCGGAAGCGAACGCACGGATGGTGTTACCCACAGTTTCGAACTCATCCAGACGCAGATCGAAGCCAGCGGTAATGTTGACCAGCACGCCGCGCGCGCCGGACAGGTCGATGTCTTCCAGCAGCGGGCTGGAGATCGCCATTTCGGCCGCTTCTTCGGCGCGGTCTTCACCGCAAGCCACGCCGGAACCCATCATCGCGTAGCCCATTTCGGACATCACGGTGCGCACGTCGGCGAAGTCGACGTTCATCAGGCCCGGACGGGTGATCAGCTCGGCGATACCCTGCACCGCGCCTTTCAGCACGTCGTTGGCCGCGCCGAACGCGTCCAGCAGAGAGATGCCGCGCCCCAGAACTTTCAACAGCTTGTCGTTCGGGATGGTGATCAGCGAGTCCACGTGTTTGGACAGTTCAGCGATACCCTGCTCCGCGAATGCCATGCGCTTCTTGCCTTCGAAGTTGAAAGGCTTGGTCACCACGGCCACGGTCAGAATACCCAAATCTTTAGCCACTTCAGCCACCACTGGCGCCGCACCGGTACCGGTACCGCCGCCCATGCCGGCTGCGATGAAGACCATGTCTGCGCCGTCCAGCGCTGCGCGCAGGGCTTCGCGGTCTTCTTCCGCTGAATTGCGACCCACCTCAGGGTTCGCGCCCGCACCCAGACCTTTGGTAATACCGCTACCAATCTGGATGGTTTGGCCAACCGCCGTTTTGCGGAGCGCCTGGGCGTCCGTGTTCACAGCGAAGAATTCAACACCTTCGATGCGCTCGCGCACCATGTGTTCAACGGCGTTGCCACCGCCGCCGCCGACGCCGATGACTTTAATCACCGCGTCATTGGTTAGTTCCATTGGTTCAAACATAGTTTCTCTCCGTTTTGTGCCTGTCGCTGCGAGATCATAAAAAGATTACTCAGCATGATCTCTTTGTTGAAACATTAAAACTCTTTTCTCAGCCAGCTATTGATGCGTTTAAACCAATTGCCCACCGAGGCGCGTTTTTCTACTTCTGTCTCACCGCTCAGGTGAGACTCTTTTCCATAGTGCAGCAGACCTACCGCCGTCGAGTAGTAAGGCTCCTGCGCATAATCCGTCAGACCCGTGATGTTCAAGGGTTGGCCGATGCGTACCTGAGTGTGGAACACCCGTTGCGCACAGGCTGCCAGGCCATCAATCTGGGCGGCGCCACCGGTCAGCACGATACCTGCCGCCAGATGATGCTTCACCCCTTGCTGACGCAGTTGCTCCTGCAATTGCAAAATTTCATCGTTAACCAGATTCAACAGTTCGGTGTAGCGTGGCTCAATGACTTCAGCCAGCGTCTGTCTTTGCAGACTGCGCGGAGGACGTCCCCCGACGCTAGGCACCTCTACATTCTCATCCTTGCTAACAATCGACCCAAGCGCACAACCGTGTCGAACTTTAATCGCTTCCGCATCGGTCGGCGGCGTGCCGAAGGCGTAGGCGATATCGCTGGTGACCACGTTCCCGGCATAAGGGATCACTTTGGTGTGGCGCAGCGCACCGCCGGTATACACCGCCATATCCATGGTGCCGCCGCCGATATCCACCACGCAAACGCCGAGTTCGCGTTCATCTTCGGTCAGCACCGCGTAGCTCGCGGCCAGACCGGCGAAAATAAGTTGGTCAACTTTCAGGCCGCAACGTTCCACGGCCTTGACGATGTTCTTCGCCATATCGTTATGGCAGGTAATCAGATGCACCTTGGCCTGCATGCGCACGCCGGACAGCCCAACCGGGTTTTTGATGCCTTCCTGATAATCGATGGCGTATTCCTGAGGGATCACGTGCAGGATACGGTGTTCGTCGCGCACGCGCACCGATTTGGCGGTGTGCACCACATTCTCCACGTCGTCCTGCGTCACTTCCTCTTCCGAGATCGGCACCATGCCGATTTCGTTCTGGCAGCTGATGTGTTTGCCCGACAGCGCCAGGTACACCGAAGAGATCTGGCAGTCCGCCATCAGCTCGGCCTGATCGATGGCGCGCTGTACGCACTTCACCACCGATTCCAGGTCGTTTACGCCACCCTTATCCATACCGCGAGACGGGCAGCTGCCCACCCCGATAATGTTGACCATGCCATCGGGCAGAACTTCCCCTACCAACGCGGAGACTTTTGCAGTACCGATCTCCAGTCCAACTACCAGTTTTCTGTCCGTCGACTTGATCATTGTTGTTTTGCCTGTGCCTGATTCTGTTGCTGATTACTGTTTTGCTGACCGCCAAGCGCCTGCGGATCGACCAACACCGGAGCCCACCCTACCGAAGCGCCGGACTCGTAGCGCAGATCGACATAGCTGACACGCTTGCTCTCCGCCTGGCCCTGCTGCTGCAATACCGGGTAAAGCTCGATAAACCGCTGCAAACGCCCGTTGCGGTCATCGCGCCCCAGCTCAAGCCGGACATCGTTGTCCAGCGCCAGCTGCCAGGAATGGCGCGCGGTCATCGCCGCCATTTTCAGCGTATATTTGCTGGCCGCCAACGTGGCGCTCATCGCCCGATAGCCTTCCAGCACATCCTGCTCGCTCCCTTCCGGCCCGTAGAGCAGCGGCAACTTCTGCTTGCCCGCCCGCTCCGCCGGTACGCTGAACGCTTTGCCCTCGGCGTCCACCATGTGCAAATCGTTCCAGCGCGCCACCGGGACGTACTCCACCAGATGGATCTTCAGCTCATCCGGCCATTGTTTGCGCACGCTGGCCTGCTTGATCCACGGCAGACGTTCGATCTGCTGCTGGATAACGTCCACATCCTGCGTCATAAAGGTGCCGGGTGCGCCCAGCGCCAGGATCGCCTGACGAATATCATCGTTGGTGGTGTAATGGCGTTCGCCGGTCACCACCAGCCTTGAGAGCGGCAGGCGGCTGGCGTCTTTCATCCAGCCAAGCACCGCCCAACCGCTCCACACGACCGTTCCCAACACCATCAGCAGGAAAATCATTCCCGCCAACTGGGTTCCATTGCTGCGGCGCGGGCCGTTATCCACCTCGCGATCGCGCGCATTCAGGGCAGCTTGCGACATATCAGTCGGCCAACTCCAAAATTCTCGCCACCAACTGCGAGAAGCTTAATCCAAACTGGCGCGCCGCCATCGGCACCAGGCTATGACTGGTCATGCCCGGAGAGGTGTTCACCTCAAGCAGATAGAAGCGGCCATCGCTGTCTTGCATCACGTCGACGCGGCCCCAGCCGCTGCAGTCCAGACCGCGGTAGGCGCGCAGCGCCAACGCCGCCATCTCGGCTTCCTGCTCGGCGCTCAAACCGCTCGGGCAGAAGTACTGCGTATCGTCCGAAATGTACTTGGCCTGATAGTCGTAAAACACGCCGGCCGGCTGGATGCGGATCGACGGCAGAACCTGGTCGCCCAGCATCGCCACGGTGTATTCCGGGCCGCTCAACCACTTCTCCACCAGCACATCGTCGTCATGGCGGAAGGCCTCTTCCAACGCCGCTTCCAACGCAGCGCTTTCGGTGACCTTGCTCATACCGACGCTGGAGCCTTCACGGCTCGGCTTGACGATCAGCGGCAAACCGAGATCCGCCACGCGCGCCAACAGCGCCGCTTTTTCGGCGCCGAGGTACAGCTGGCGATTCAGCGCCACGTAAGGCGCCACCGGTAAGCCCATCGACTGCCACACCATCTTGGTGCGCCATTTGTCCATGGTCAGCGCCGAGGCCATTACGCCGCTGCCGGTATAAGGCAGCTCGAGGAACTCCAGCAGCCCCTGCAGGGTGCCGTCCTCGCCGCCGCGGCCGTGCAGCGCGATAAACACTTTGGTGAACCCTTGATCTTTCAGCTGGGTCACCGGGAAATCGCGGGTATCGACGCCGTGCGCATCGATACCGGCTTCGCGCAGCCCGGCCAGCACCGCGGCGCCGGATTGCAGGGAAACTTCGCGTTCGGCGGAGGTGCCGCCCAGCAGAACTGCAACTTTATCAGCCATGGTGCTCCTCCTCTTTCTTCGGCGGCTGCAGCTTCAGCTCGGCCAGTTTACGGGCGATTTTGCCCACGTTGCCGGCGCCCTGCACCAGCACCAGGTCTTCATCCTGCAGCAGCTGCGCCAGGGTTTCCGGCACGCTATCGGCATCGGAAACCAGGATCGGATCCAGCTTGCCGCGGCTGCGGATGGTGCGGCACAGCGAACGGCTGTCCGCGCCCGGGATCGGCGCTTCGCCGGCGGCGTACACGTCGAGCATCAGCAGCACATCCACCTGCGACAGCACGTTGGCGAAATCGTCGTACAGATCGCGGGTGCGCGTATAACGGTGCGGCTGGAAGATCATCACCAGTCGCTTGTCCGGCCAGCCGGCGCGCGCCGCTTTCAGCGTGGCGTCCACCTCGGTCGGATGGTGGCCGTAATCGTCCACCAGCATCGCGCTGCCCGCTTTGCCGTTGACCGGTTCCAGCGGGAACTCGCCGAGGAAATCGAAGCGGCGCCCGGTGCCCTGGAAGCCCGCCAGCGCGCGCAGGATATCTTCGTCGTCGATGCCTTCTTCGGTCGCTACCGCCACCGCCGCCGCTGCGTTCAACGCATTGTGGCGGCCCGGCGCGTTCAGCGTCACCGTCAGCAACGGCTTGTCCTGGCGGCTCAGGGTAAAGTGCCCCTGCGGCCCAATCTGCCGGTAGTCTTCGATGCGCACATCGGCATCCTCACTGAAGCCGTAGGTGGTGATATGGCGACCCACGCGCGGCAACAGCTCACGCACCACCGGATCGTCAATGCACATCACCGCGCGGCCGTAGAACGGCAGGTTGTGCAAGAAATTGATAAACGTCTGTTTCAGGTTCTCGAAGTCGCCCTGGTACGTGTCCATGTGGTCGGCTTCAATGTTGGTGACCACGGCCACCATCGGCTGCAGATGCAGGAACGACGCATCGCTCTCATCCGCCTCCGCGATCAGATAACGGCTGGACCCTAGTCGCGCGTGGGTGCCCGCCGCCTTCACCAGCCCGCCGTTAACGAAGGTCGGGTCCAGGCGGGCTTCGGCATAAATGCTCGAGACCATCGCCGTGGTGGTGGTTTTGCCGTGCGTGCCGGCAATAGCGATGCCGTGACGAAAACGCATCAGCTCCGCCAGCATTTCAGCGCGGCGGATCACCGGGATGCGCGCTTCACGAGCGGCGACGATCTCCGGGTTGTCGGCGGAGATGGCGGTAGAGACCACCACCACGCTCGCATCCAGCACGTTTTCCGGACGGTGATTGAAATAAATCGTCGCTCCGAGCGCGCTCAACTGTTGGGTCACCGGATTCGGCGCCAGGTCGGAGCCGCTGATCTGATACCCTTCGTTTGCCAACACTTCGGCGATACCACCCATGCCGGCGCCACCGATGCCGACAAAGTGAATGTGCCGGACGCGACGCATCTCGGGCACGATAGTACGTAGTTTCGCCAGTTGTTGTGTATTCATCACTCTCTCTAATCCGGACCCGGTACCCCGGCCCTGCATCACATTGCTTTTATTCAGGTTCGGCGCACCGAACCCCTGCACTCATTACTTGGCGAGCCGCACCAGCTCCGCCGCCACGCGCTCGGTGGCGTCCGGAATGGCGACCGCACGCGCTTTCTCGGCCATGGCCAGCAGCGTCTTGCGATCCCAGCTCGCCAGCAGTTCGGCCACCACATCGGCGTTAAACTGCGGCTGTTCGATAATCTTCGCCGCGCCGGCTTCTTCCAGCGGACGTGCATTCCAGTACTGCTGACGATCCTTATGCATGAACGGCACGAAGATCGCCGGCAGCCCCGCCGCCGCGATTTCGCTGACGGTCAACGCGCCGGAGCGGCAGACCACCACGTCGGCCCAGGCATAGGCGGCGGCCATGTCGTCGATGAACTCGGTCACCTTGTGCTGCGTCTGCCCTACCCTCTCGTAGTCACGCAGCACCGTTTCCAGCGCGCCCTTGCCAACCTGATGCCAGAGCGTAATTCTATCGCCCAAACGCGCCGCGACTTCAGGAACTGTCTGATTCAGCACGCGGGCGCCCTGACTTCCGCCAATCACCAGCACGCGGATCGGGCCTTCGCGCCCTTGCAACCGCTCCGCCGGCAACGGCAGCGCCAGCACGTCGGTACGCACCGGGTTGCCCACCACCTCGGCGTTCGGGAACGCGCCGGGGAAGGCCTGCATCACTTTGGCGGCGATGCGCGCCAGCCAGCGGTTGGTCAAACCGGCGATGCCGTTTTGCTCGTGCAGCACCACCGGGATGCCGCACTGCCAGGCCGCCAGGCCGCCGGGGCCGGAAACGTAGCCCCCCATCCCCAGCACCACATCCGGCTGATAACTGCGCATGATGGCTTTCGCCTGCCGCACCGCCTGCCAGATCCGCAGCGGCGCCGTCAACTGGGCCTTCAGGCCCTTGCCGCGCAGGCCGGAGATACGGATAAAATCAATCTCGATCCCGTGCTTCGGCACCAGATCGGCTTCCATTCGGTCTGCGGTTCCGAGCCAGCGCACCTGCCAGCCCTGCGCCATCAGATGATGCGCGACCGCCAGCCCCGGGAACACGTGCCCGCCGGTACCGCCTGCCATCACCATTAAACGCTTAGGTTTCCCGCTCATACCTTACCTCTTCACAAACGCCTGAGCCTTGGTCAGGCGCGTTTCATAATCAATTCGCAGCAACAGCACGATCGCCGTCGACATAATCAGCAGGCTCGAGCCGCCGTAACTGATCAGCGGCAGCGTCAGACCTTTGGTCGGCAGCATGCCTGCGGCGGCGCCGACGTTAACCAGCGCCTGGAAGCTGAACCACACGCCGATCGCGCAGGCCAGGAAGCCGGAGAAGCGTTGGTCGATCTCCAGCGCGCGGCGCCCGATGGACATCGCGCGAAAAGCGACGAAGAATACCATTAACAGGGCTAAAACCACACCGATATAGCCCAGTTCTTCACCCAAAATGGAGAAGATGAAGTCGGTGTGCGCTTCCGGCAAATACTCCAGTTTCTGCACCGAGTTGCCGAGCCCCTGCCCCCAGAACTCACCGCGGCCGAATGCCATCAGCGACTGGGTCAGCTGGTAGCCGCTGCCGAACGGGTCGGCCCACGGGTTCCAGAACGAGGTCACGCGGCGCATACGGTAAGGTTCCGCGATAATCAGCAGCACCACGGCGAACACGCCGGAGCCGATGATCGCCAGGAACTGCCACATTTTCGCGCCGGCCAGGAACAGCATCGCCAGCGTGGTGATGAACAGCACCACCACGGTGCCGAGATCCGGTTGCGCCAGCAGCAGCACCGCCAGCACCACCATGACGCCCATCGGCTTACAGAAGCCCCAGAAGTTGCTGCGCACCTCTTCCACCTTGCGCACCAGATAGCTCGCCAGATAGCAGAACAGCGACAGCTTGGACAGCTCCGCCGGCTGAATACGCAGCGGGCCGAGCGCGATCCAGCGCGAGGCCCCGTTCACCGAGCTCCCCACCACCAGGACGATCAGCAGCATCACGATCGACATCAGCAGCATCACGTTGCTGTAGCGCTGCCAAACTTCCATCGGGATGCGCAGCGTCACCAGCGACAGGCCGAACGCCAGGCCGAGGTACAGCGCATCACGCTTGGCGAACAGGAACGGATCGTCCGCCAGGCGTTGGCCGATCGGCATCGACGCCGAAGTCACCATCACGAAGCCGATGATCGCCAACCCGAAGGTCAGCCACAGCAGGGTGCGATCGTACAGCACCATGTTGACCGCGTCGTTGTCACGCGCGCCGGTCACCCAGTCTTTCATCCGTTCTGTCAGCCCGAAGTTCGGCAAGCGTAGTTTCATCCGCCAAGCTCCTGCGCCAGGCGGGCGAACTCATCGCCGCGCACTTCAAAATTACGGAACTGATCGAGACTGGCGCAGGCCGGCGACAACAGCACCATATCGCCGGGCTGTACGCGGCCGGCGATGGTGCGCATCGCCTGCTCCATGGTCTCGGTCAGCGTCGCCACTTCCGGCCGCAGCTGCGCCAGCTGGGCGCCGTCGCGGCCAAAGCAATACAGCCGCACGTTGTCGCCCTGCAGATAGCGCGCCAGCGGCGAGAAATCGGCGGACTTGCCGTCGCCGCCCAGCAGCAGATGCAGCGTGCCGTCCACCTGCAGGCCGTTCAGCGCCGCTTCGGTGCTGCCGACGTTGGTGGCTTTGGAATCGTTGATCCAACGCACGCCGTTGTGCTCCCAGGCCAGCTGGAAACGGTGCGCCAGGCCGGTAAAGGTGGTCAGCGCCTTCAGGCTGGAGGCTCGCGGGATATTGACCGCATCCGCCAACGCCAGCGCCGCCAGGGCGTTGGTGTAATTGTGGCGGCCGGTCAGCTTCATCTCGCGCGTATTCAGCACCTTCTCACCGCGCACCCGCAGCCAGGTTTCGCCCTGCTGACGGTTCAGGTGATAGTCGCCCACGTCCGCCCCGAAGCTGACGCAGCGCTCGTCGGCGCCGCGCACCGGCATGGTCAGCGCATCGTCCGCGTTCACCACGCACACCGCGGCGTTTTCATACACGCGCAGCTTGGCGCCGCGATACTGCTGCAGGCCAAATGGATAACGATCCATATGATCTTCGGTCACGTTCAGGATGGTCGCCGCCGCCGCTCGCAGGCTATACGTCGTTTCCAGCTGGAAGCTGGACAGCTCCAGCACATACAGCTGACATTCCTGACGCAACAGGCTCAGCGCCGGCAGGCCGATATTGCCGCCCACGCCTACCGCCCAACCGGCGGCTTTCGCCATTTCGCCCACCAGGGTGGTGACGGTGCTTTTGCCGTTGGAGCCGGTGATCGCCACGATCGGCGCCTGCGCCTCGCGGCAGAACAGTTCGACGTCGCCGACGATTTCCACGCCGGCGTCCGCTGCGGCGCTCAATGCCGGGGTCGCCAACGCGACGCCCGGGCTGGCGACGATCAGATCCGCCGCCAGCAGCCAGTCCTGATTCAAATCGCCCAGATGGCGCTCCACGCTTTCAGGCAGTTTGTCCAACCCTGGCGGCGCGATACGGGTATCCATCACGCGCGGCGTTACGCCGCGCGCCATGAAGAAATCGACACAGGACAGGCCGGTGAGGCCCAACCCGATGATGACGACTTTTCTACCCTGATAGTCTGCCATGATTAACGCACCTTCAGCGTTGCCAGGCCAATCAGCACCAGCATCAGCGAAATGATCCAGAAGCGCACGATCACGCGCGGTTCCGGCCAGCCTTTCAATTCATAGTGGTGGTGAATCGGCGCCATGCGGAAAATGCGTTGTCCGCGCAGCTTGAACGATCCCACCTGCAGGATCACCGACAGCGTCTCTACCACGAATACGCCGCCCATGATCACCAACAAGAACTCTTGGCGCAGCAGCACCGCGATGGTGCCCAGCGCGCCGCCCAGCGCCAGCGAACCGACGTCGCCCATAAATACCTGAGCCGGGTAGGTGTTGAACCACAGGAACCCAAGGCCGGCGCCGACGATGGCGGTGCAAACGATCACCAATTCACCGGCATGACGCAGATACGGAATATGCAGGTAGTTGGCGAAGTTCATGTTACCGGTCGCCCAGGCCACCAGCGCGAAACCGGCCGCCACGAATACCGTCGGCATAATCGCCAGGCCGTCCAGGCCGTCGGTCAGGTTGACCGCGTTGCTGGTGCCGACGATGACGAAATAGGCCAGCAGGATGTACAGCAAGCCCAGCTGCGGCATCACGTCCTTAAAGAACGGCACAACCAGCTCGGTGGCTGGCGTGTCTTTTCCTACGGCGTACATGGCGAATGCGACAATCAGCGCAATCACCGACTGCCAGAAATACTTCCAGCGGGCGATCAGCCCTTTGGTGTCCTTACGCACCACCTTGCGGTAGTCGTCGACGAAACCGACGATGCCGTAACCCACCAGTACAAACAGCACGCACCAGACATACGGGTTGGACGGGTAGGCCCACATCAGCACCGAAATGGTGATGGAGGTCAGGATCATGATGCCGCCCATGGTCGGCGTGCCGCGCTTGCTGAAGTGCGACTCGGGGCCGTCGTTACGCACCACCTGCCCGAAGGACATTTCTTGCAGACGCTTGATCACCCGCGGGCCCATCCACAACGACAGGAACAGCGCGGTCAGCAGGCTGACAATGGCTCGGAACGTCAGATAAGAAAAGACGTTGAAGCCTGAGTAATACTTGACCAAATGCTCGGCCAGCCAAACTAACATGGTGCTTTCTCCTGTAACGCGCGTACTACCTGCTCCATTGCGGCACTACGTGAACCTTTGATTAACACGGTGATGACCGCATGTTCCGACAGTAATTCCGCCACGCGCGCGATCACTGCTGTCTTGTCCTGATAATGTTCGCCATTGCCGGAGGCTTCGCTCAGCACGCGGCTCAACCCGCCGACGCTGATCACTTTGTCGACCCCGGCCTGGCGGGCGGCTTCACCCACCTGACGGTGGCACTCTTCCGCTTCTGCGCCCAGCTCGGCCATATCGCCGACCACCATCACGCGGTAGCCCGGCATCTCCGCCAGCACCTGCGCCGCCGCGGTCATCGACCCGACGTTGGCGTTGTAGCTGTCGTCCAGCAGCAGCTTGCCTTCGGCCAGCGCTACCGGGAACAAACGTCCCGGCACCGCCTGCAATTGTTTTAACCCCTGACGCACCGCTTCCAGGGTGGCGCCTACCGACATCGCCAGCGCCGTGGCCGCCAACGCGTTGGCCACGTTGTGGCGCCCCTGCAGCGGCAGCGCGATCTCGGCGGTGCCGAACGGGCTGTGCAGCGTAAACTGCGTGCCTGCGCCGTTCACCCGCACCTCGTCCGCGAAGAAGTCCACGCCTTCGGCGGCCTGCGGCGAGAAGCGCCAGACGGTTTTGCCGCCCAGCATGCTCTGCCAGTGCGGCCAGTCGTTGTTATCGGCGTTGATGATCGCCACGCCGTCGGCCGGCAGGCCGGTAAAGATTTCACCTTTCGCCTGGGCGACGCCGGCCAGCGAGCCGAAGCCTTCCAGGTGCGCGGCCGCCAGGTTGTTCACCAAAGCGGTCTGCGGACGCGTCAATGCGGTGGTGTATGCAATTTCGCCAATGTGGTTAGCGCCCAGCTCTATCACGGCAAAATCATGCTGCGGCGCCAGACGCAACAGCGTCAGCGGCACGCCGATGTCGTTATTGAAGTTGCCGGCGGTATACAGCACTTCGCCGCATTCACGCAGAATGGCGGCGGTCATTTCTTTCACCGATGTCTTGCCCGAGGAACCGGTCAGCGCCACCACGCGCGCCGGCACCTGTTGACGCACCCAGGCGCCAAGCTGGCCCAGCGCCAGACGGGTGTCTTGCACCACCAGCTGCGGCGCGTCCACTGATAAGCGCTTACTGACCAGCAGCGCCCCGGCGCCTGCGGCTACGGCATCCGCCGCGAAGTCGTGCGCGTCGAAACGCTCGCCTTTCAGCGCCACAAACAGGCAACCGGCGGTCACCTTGCGGGTGTCTGTCGTCACCTCGACAATTTGGCAATCGGCGCCCACCAGTTCAGCGCTCAATACCTCAGCCAGTGTCTGAAGAGAGACAGGGATCATGCCAGCACCCCCAGCAGTCGGGCGACCGTCGTGCGGTCGGAGTAATCCAGGCGGCGGTTGCCCACCAGTTGATAATCTTCGTGGCCTTTGCCCGCCACCAACACCACATCCTGCTCCTGCGCCTGCATAATAGCGCTGGTCACCGCTTCGGCGCGGCCGTGGATCACCAGCGCCTGCCCGGCGTCCAGCAATCCGGTCAGGATGTCGTTGATGATCGCGCGCGGCTCTTCGGTACGCGGGTTGTCATCGGTGATCACCACGCGATCGGCGAACTGCTCGGCGATGCCGCCCATCAGCGGACGCTTGCCCTTGTCGCGATCGCCGCCGCAGCCGAACACACACCACAGCTGCCCCTGGCAGTGCAGACGCGCGGCTTCCAGCGCTTTCTCCAGCGCATCCGGCGTGTGGGCGTAATCCACCACGACCGTCGGTTTGCCCGGCGCGTTGAACACTTCCATGCGGCCGCAGACCGGCTGCAGACGGCTGCCGGTTTCCACCAGCGCCGCCAGCGGATAGCCCAGCGACAGCAGCGTCGCCAATGCCAACAGCAGGTTGCTGACGTTGAACGCGCCCATCAGGCGGCTTTCAATCTCGCCGTCGCCCCAGCTGGAGCTGAAACGAACAGTCGCGCCGTTGTCGTGATAGTCGACCGCCGTGGTTTTCAGCCAGCGGCCGTGGCAGCCCGGCTGCAGATTGCCTTGCATCGTCACCGCTACCGCATCCGGCAATTTGCCGAGCCAGCGCTGACCGACTTCATCGTCGGCGTTGATGATCGCCTGCCCCACGTTGTGGGCGGCGAACAGCGACCATTTGGCCGCTTCGTAATTGGCCATATCACCGTGGTAATCCAGGTGATCGCGGCTCAGGTTGGTGAAGACCGCCGCAGCGAACGGCAGCGCCGCTACCCGGTGCTGCACCAAACCGTGGGAAGAAACTTCCATGGCGGCGAAGGTCGCGCCCTGTTCCGCCAACTCGTTTAATACGTGTTGAACATCCACCGCGGAACCGGTGGTATTCTCGGTCGGACACACCTGACCCAGCAGGCCGTTGCCGACGGTGCCCATCACCGCGCTGGTTTCGCCCAGCAGTTGGCTCCACTGCGCCAGCAGCTGCGTGGTGGTGGTTTTGCCGTTGGTGCCGGTCACGCCGACCAGGCGCAAGCGCTCGCCCGGCTGATGGTAAAAACGCCCGGCCAGCGCGGAAAGGCGCTGGTTCAGTTGGCTCAGGTAGATCACCGGCACGCCGTGCATCTCAACGATGGCGCCGTCTTCGGCCTGACCGTCAGCCTCGGCGATCACAGCGGCGACGCCCTGCGCGATGGCCTGCGGAATATAGCGGCGCCCATCCGTTTGATGGCCGACCACGGCGACAAACAGATCCCCGGCAGCCGCCACACGGCTGTCTAATGTCATTTCCCGCAGCGCGCGCCCGGGTGCCGTCGGCACCCACGGGGCGAGTAAGTCGCGCAAATTACGATCTGCCACCTGAACCCTCTTTCTTGTTAATCACTAATTCGCTTTTGTCACCGGTGGGCAACGCGTCAGGCTCGACGTTCATGGTGCGCAATACGCCGCCCATGATGGCGCCGAACACCGGCGCGGAGATTGCGCCACCATAGTATTTCCCACCCTGCGGGTCGTTGATGACGACCACCAGGGCAAAACGGGGGTTACTTGCCGGCGCGACGCCGGCGGTATAAGCGATGTATCGGTTGACGTATTTGCCGTCCGGGCCCACTTTTTTCGCGGTACCGGTTTTGATGGCGATACGGTATCCCTTGATGGCGGCTTTTACGCCGCCGCCGCCCGGCAAGGCCACGCTTTCCATCATGTGCACTACGGTGCGCACCAGAGGTTCAGGGAAAACGCGCTCGCCGGCAACCGGAGGGTCAACCTTGGTGATCGACAATGGGCGATACACGCCCAGGCTGCCGATCGTTGCATAGACTCGCGCCAACTGTAACGGAGTTACCATCAGCCCGTAGCCGAAAGAGAAGGTGGCCCTCTCTATGTCAGACCACCGTTGTTTTTTTGGGTATATGCCACTGCTTTCTCCGACCAGCCCCAAATTGGTCGCTTTTCCCAGCCCAAAACGAGAGTAAGTATCTACTAACGCTGAGGACGGCATCGCTAACGCCAGCTTTGAAACACCGACGTTACTCGACTTCTGCAAGATCCCGGTCAATGACAGCTCCGAGTACCGCGCCACGTCTTTGATCTCGTGGCCCTGAATGCGGTACGGGATGGTGTTCAGCACGCTGTTTTCTCTCACCACGCCGTTTTGCAGCGCGGTCATCACCACCATTGGCTTCACGGTTGAACCGGGTTCAAAAATATCGGTGATGGCGCGGTTACGCATGGTTTCTTTCGGCGTACCGGCCATGTTGTTCGGGTTGTAAGACGGGCTGTTGGCCATCGCCAGCACTTCGCCGGTGTTCACGTCGATCAGCACCGCAGTGCCCGATTCGGCCTTGTTGAACGCCACCGCATTGTTCAGCTCGCGATACACCAGCGCCTGCAGGCGCTCATCGACGCTCAGCACCAGGTTGTGCGCCGCTTGGCTGTCGACGGAGGAGATGTCTTCGATCACCCGGCCGAAGCGATCCTTACGCACCGTTCTCTCGCCCGGTTGCCCAGTCAGCCAGCGATCGAAGCTCTTCTCGACGCCTTCGATGCCTTGCCCGTCGATGTTGGTCACGCCGATGATGTGCGACGTCACCTGCCCCGCCGGATAGTAACGGCGCGACTCCTGCCGCAGGTAGATCCCCGGCAGCTTGAGTTTGTGGATGTAGTCGCCGATCGCCGGGTTAACCTGGCGCGCCAGATAAACGAAGCGCCCTTTCGGGTTGGCGTTGATGCGGTTGGAAAGCTGGTCCAGCGGGATGTTCAGCGCATCGGAAAGCGCTTTCCAGCGGCTGTCCAGCGTGATGCCGCCGCGCTCGTTCAGCTCTTTCGGATCGGCCCACACCGCATTGACCGGCACGCTGACCGCCAACGGGCGGCCGGCGCGATCGCTGATCATGCCGCGCGCGGTCGGCACTTCCTGCACGCGCAGCGAACGCATGTCGCCTTCTTTCACCAGACGATCGGGGTTGATGACCTGCAGGTACGCGACGCGCAACATCAGGCCAACCATCGCCAGCAAAATGCAGCCGCACAGCAACGCAAAACGCCAGCTGACAAAGCTGGCCTGATCTTCCTGGCGTCTCAACTTACCGGGGCGCGCTGCTTTCATGCGTTTCCTTTCTACTCCGTGTCATTATTCCGGTTAAACCATTCATTGTTTAACGATGATATTTTCCTGCGATGGATCAACGTGTTGCATCTGCAGTTTTTCTGTCGCGATACGTTCAACCCGGCTGTGATCGCCGAGGGCGTTCTCTTCTAAAATCAGGTTGCGCCACTCGATATCCAGCGCATCGCGCTCCAGAACCAGCTGCTCGCGCTCGGCGGTCAGCAGGCGGGTGCGGTGCGCGGTAGTCACCACGAAAATCGCGGAGACCAGTGACGCAATCAGTAAAATCAGGGGGATCTTGGCGTTGCGCAGCAGATCGCCGCCAATGACCCCAACCAGACCGTGACGTTCGTTGCCGATCACGCGGGCATCCTCTCAGCAATACGCAGCACCGAGCTGCGCGCACGCGGGTTGTCCGCCACTTCCGCTTCCGACGGCATCATTTTGCCCAGCGCTTTCAGCGTCCGGCCGCCCATGCCGCGCAGCTGCTCTTCGGTCAACGGAATGCCGGCCGGCACCTGGGCGCCGCGGCTGTGGTGACGCATAAAGCGTTTGACGATGCGGTCTTCCAGCGAGTGGAAGCTGATGATCGACAAACGGCCCTGTGGGGCCAGTACTTCCAGCGCGCCGTCGAGCGCACGCTCGATCTCTTCCAGCTCGCTGTTGATATAGATGCGGATCGCCTGGAAGCTGCGCGTCGCCGGGTGCTTGTGCTTTTCCCGGAACGGACTGGCATCGGCGATCAGATCCGCCAGCTCTTTGGTGCGCGTCATCGGCTCCACGCGGTTTCTTTCCACAATGGCGCGCGCGATGCGCTTGGCGAAACGCTCCTCGCCAAAGGTTTTCAGCACCCAGGCGATGTCGTCCGCTTCGGCCTTCATCAGCCATTCCGCGGCGGAGAGGCCGGTGGACGGATCCATGCGCATGTCCAGCGGGCCGTCGCGCATAAAGGAGAACCCGCGCTCCGCGTCGTCAAGCTGCGGCGAGGAAACGCCCAGATCGAGCAGAACGCCGTCGATCTTGCCCACCAGCTCGCGCTCCCGCACATAGTGCGACAACTCGGAAAATGGGCCGTGTACGATGGTAAAACGAGGATCTTCAATAGATTTGGCGGCTGCAATCGCCTGAGGGTCACGGTCAATCGCCAGCAAGCGCCCTTCCGGCCCCAGCTGGGACAGAATCAGACGAGAATGGCCACCGCGACCAAAAGTACCGTCGATATATATGCCGTTGCTGCGGATGTTGAGGCCGTTGACGGCTTCGTCCAGCAGGACGGTGGTGTGTTTATAGTTTTCCAACATGCTTATAGCGACAAGTCCTGTAGCCGCTCAGACAACGGTTCCTGAGTCGACTGTTCAGCGTCAATATCATCCTTGACTTGTTGATACCAGGTCTGTTCATCCCACAGTTCAAACTTGTTGAACTGACCGACCAGCATCACTTCTTTCGTGAGCCCGGCGTGTTGCCGCAGCGTACTGGCTAACAGCAAACGACCGGCACTATCCATCTGACACTCACTGGCATGCCCCAACAGCAGGCGCTGAACGCGGCGCTCGGCGGGATTCATGCTCGACAGACGTGATAATTTTTGTTCAATAATTTCCCATTCGGGCAAAGGATAAAGCAGCAGACAGGGCTGATGGAGGTCAATGGTACAGACCATTTGGCCTTGCGATTCCTCGTTGAGCAATTCCCGATATCGGGTAGGTACGGCGAGCCGCCCTTTGCTGTCGAGGTTGACCATCGTCGCTCCACGGAACATTCCTGAGCTACCCCTTAGTGACCGTTTTCACCACTTTACCCCACAAATTCCCACACAATGGAGTTTACGGAGGGTATGAAAACCTTGTCAAGCCAGAGCGCCAGCGCTTTGGCAATATTTCTCTGGTCATTTTGGGAGCTGACTCGCGAAAGAAACTCTGATTATTCGACGATTAAAAATTAACACCATGATAAACGGAGAGAATTTTCTAAGCGGAAAGAATCTGATTAAAAACCTGACGAACTGGCGATTAATTAACTCATTACTTCCTTCTGCAAGCCATGTCTCATTTTTCAGCTCGGCAATCTCAGGGCTGTAACCGCTGGCGAGCCGCGCCCGCCAAGGCTCGGCGCCAGGCGAACCGATCGCGGAATAAGGCCATAACTCCTTGAGTTAATAACGCTCAATCGTTATTCACCGTAAAACCGGGCGCTATTTTACTTCAATTTGCACCGCCGTGATGAGGCCGCGATAAAAATAAATGGCTCGGATATTACGAGCAGAAGTAATTTCGATTCAAATCAACTTGGTAAGATTATTCCCAAAATACCTGTTTACAATTATGGTTTCATTTTCTTACACCTTTATTTCCACAATTTTTGCCGGAAAAAATCCTCTTCAAAAACGAAAAATCGCAACCTTATGTTTTTAATCGATTTATTTAAAAACGCCGATTTTAATCTCTCCGCTCCATCCTACGCCCCTGTTCTGCGGGACAAAAAGCGAACAAATGTTAAAAATAAAAATATAAACCTAGTTAAAAAACACAATCCAGATTAGTACACTATAAAAAAGGCAAAATACCAGCCTTAACATCCAGCAATGAATGATTTAACAGAATTTTAACCATAAGGGGTGACGCATGCTTTCGCCCGCTACTCACTGGCGTAGCGCCGCTGCCGATACGTTCGCACTGGTGGTGTATTGCTTTATCGCCGGCATGGCGATAGAAGTGTTGATCTCAGGCATGAGCTTCCAGCAATCCCTCTCTTCACGCCTGTTGTCGATCCCGGTCAACATCCTGATCGCCTGGCCTTACGGCCGCTATCGCGATCTGTTTATCCGCACGGCGCGCCGCTGCCCGCGCGGCCAGTTCCTGCTGCGCAACCTCGCCGATCTGCTGGCCTACGTCAGCTTCCAGTCGCCGGTTTATGCCGCCATTCTATGGAGCGTAGGCGCCGACGGCCAACAAATGCTGGCGGCGGTAACCAGCAATGCGCTGGTCTCCATGGCGATGGGCGTGGTGTATGGCTATTTCCTGGAATACTGCCGGCGGCTGTTCCGGGTGGCGGATTACGTCTAAACCAGGAGCCCGCCAATGTGGGCCCCTGTCAGGCAAACTACTTGCGGCTCAGGCTGCCGCGGCGGAACAGATTGCGGCGAATGCGCGTCAGCCCCGGCTTGGGTTTACGCGGTTCGTCCAGGCTGGCCAGCACCAGCTCCAGCACGCGCTCGGCCACGTCGCGATGGCGCTGCGCTACCGCCAATACCGGACACTCCAGGAAATCCAACAGTTCATGATCGCCGAAGGTGGCAATCGCCAGATCGGTCGGCAAGCGGCCGCGTTGCTTCAGCGTCACGTCCATCACGCCCTGCAATAAAGAGAACGACGTGGTAAACAGCGCCTGCGGCATCGGGTGCGTTTTCAGCCATTCGGCAAACAGCGCGCCGGCGGCTTCGCGTTCATAGCTGTTGGCGTACAGGTAATCGACGTGGCGGGGATCCTCTTGCCAGGCCTGACGGAAGCCCTGCTCACGCAGGAAACTCACCGAAAGCTCCGGCAAGGCGCCCAGATACAGCACCGATTCAGCCGGGAAGGTGCGCAGGTCCTGCGCCAGCGCAAAGGCATCTTCCTGATCGGCGCCCACAACGCTGATGAAATGCTCGCGATCCAGCGCGCGGTCCAGCGCGATGATCGGCAGCGGATCGTTGGCCCAGCGTTGATAGAAAGGATGTTCCGGCGGCAAGGCGGTGGAGACGATAATGGCATCCACCTGGCGCTGCAACAGGTGCTCGATACAGCGCATTTCGTTGTCCGGCTGATCTTCGGAACAGGCGATCAGCAATTGATAACCCCGCTGGCGCGCCTGGCGCTCCAGGTAGTTGGCGATGCGGGTATAGCTGGTATTTTCCAGATCCGGGATCACCAGGCCGATAGAACGGGTGCGCCCGGCGCGCAGCCCCGCCGCGACGGCATTCGGGTGATAGTTATGCTCCCTGACCACGGCCATCACTTTCTCGACGGTTTTATCGCTGACACGATACTGCTTCGCCTTGCCGTTGATGACATAACTGGCCGTCGTGCGCGAAACGCCCGCGAGACGCGCGATTTCATCCAGTTTCACATTAACCCCTTAATGACGCTGAAAATAGAAGTGAAGGCTGTGCTCGGATTAACCATGGCATCCCGTACGGTTATTCAATCCAGCCTCTGCGATCTAACAGCAGAAAACACTGCCTAGCAACCGCTTTTGCCGAAAGGTGCCAGCAATCGGGCAAAAAATACCGAAAAACAAAGGGCGCAGCCACGCCGCGCCCCGATTATTCGCCGCCAGACCGCGCTCAGCGCATGATTTTGTCGCCGCGCGACACGCCGACCACGCCGGAACGCGCCACTTCCACGATCTCCGCCACTTCACGCACCGCGCTCAGGAAGGCGTCGAGCTTGTCGCTGGTGCCGGCCAGCTGCACCGTATACAGCGTCGCCGTCACATCAACAATCTGGCCGCGGAAAATGTCGGCGCAGCGCTTCACCTCTTCACGGCCGTAGCCGCTGGCCTGCAGCTTCACCAGCATGATCTCGCGCTCGACGTGAGCGCCCTGCACCAGCTCGCTGACGCGCAGCACGTCCACCAGCTTGTGCAACTGCTTCTCAATCTGCTCCAGCACTTTCTCGTCGCCGACGGTCTGGATAGTCATACGCGACAGCGTCGGATCGTCGGTCGGCGCCACCGTCAGGCTCTCGATGTTGTAACCGCGCTGGGAGAACAGCCCCACCACGCGCGACAGGGCGCCGGATTCGTTTTCCAGCAAGACAGATAAAATACGGCGCATGATCAGGTCCTCTCCGTTTTGCTAAGCCACATTTCGTCCATGCTTCCGCCGCGGATCTGCATCGGGTAGACATGTTCGGTTTCATCGACGGTCACGTCGACGAACACCAGCCGCTCTTTTTCCGCCAGCGCCTGCGCCAGCTTGCTTTCCAGCTCATCCGGCGTGCGGATGGCGATGCCGACATGGCCGTAAGCCTCGGCCAGCTTGACGAAGTCCGGCAGCGAATCCATGTAAGACTGCGAATGACGGCCGGAATAAATCATGTCCTGCCACTGCTTGACCATGCCCAGATAGCGGTTGTTGAGGTTCACCACCACCACCGGCAGGTTATATTGCAGCGCGGTGGACAGCTCCTGAATGTTCATCTGAATGCTGCCGTCGCCGGTCACGCACACCACGGTTTCCTCCGGCAGCGCCAGCTTGACGCCCAATGCCGCCGGCAGGCCGAAGCCCATGGTGCCGAGGCCGCCGGAGTTGATCCAACGGCGCGGTTTGTCGAACGGATAATAGAGCGCGGCGAACATCTGGTGCTGCCCCACGTCCGAGGTGACATAGGCGTCGCCTTTGGTCAGGCGATGCAGGGTTTCGATCACCGCCTGCGGCTTGATGGTGCCGCTGTTTTTGTCGTACCCCAAACAGTCGCGGGCGCGCCACTGTTCGATAGACTGCCACCAGTCGCGCAGCGCATCGTGATCCTGCGCCTTGTCATCCTGCGCCTTGTCATCCTGCGCCAACAGCTCCAGCATCTGCACCAGCACCTGTTTGGCATCGCCGACGATCGGGATATCAGCGTCCACCGTTTTGGAGATCGAGGTCGGATCGATATCGATGTGCAGCACGGTGGCGTCCGGGCAGTATTTGGCCAGATTGTTGGTCGTGCGATCGTCGAAACGCACGCCAACGGCGAAGATCACGTCGGCATGGTGCATGGTTTTATTGGCTTCATAGGTGCCGTGCATGCCGAGCATGCCGACACTCTGGCGATGGGTGCCGGGGAAAGCGCCCAGCCCCATCAGGCTGCTGGTCACCGGCAGGTTCAGCTGCTCCGCCAACGCCAACAGTTCGGCTTCGCAACCGGCGTTGATCGCGCCGCCGCCGACGTACATCACCGGCTTTTTGGCCGCCAGGATGGTTTGCAACGCGCGTTTGATCTGCCCGCGATGGCCCTGCACCGTCGGGTTGTAGGAACGCATGCTCACGTCCTGCGGATAGGCATAAGGCATCCGCACCGCCGGGCCGACGATGTCTTTCGGCAGATCGATCACCACCGGGCCGGGGCGGCCGCTGGAAGCCAGGTAAAAGGCCTTCTTCAACACCGCCGGGATGTCTTCGGTACGTTTCACCAGGAAGCTGTGTTTCACCACCGGCCGAGAAATCCCCACCATATCGCACTCCTGGAAGGCGTCGTAGCCGATCAGCGAGCTGGGCACCTGCCCCGACAGGACGACCATCGGGATCGAGTCCATATAGGCGGTGGCGATGCCGGTAATGGCGTTGGTGGCGCCGGGGCCGGAGGTCACCAGCACCACGCCCACTTCGCCGGTGGCGCGCGCATAACCGTCGGCCATGTGCACCGCACCTTGCTCGTGGCGCACCAGAATATGATCGATCCCTCCGACCGTATGCAGGGCGTCGTAGATATCGAGCACCGCCCCGCCGGGGTAGCCGAATACATGTTTAACGCCCTGATCGATCAACGATCGGACGACCATCTCGGCTCCTGACAACATCTCCATGGGTTTGCCTCCAGGCTTGCTTATTCTTCTCTGGCGCCGGAACGTAGCGCCTGCTGCGGGGGCAATGCCCCAAAGTTTTTATGGGTTGTCGCTATCGAATTAACATAACGTCAGAATATGGGGCAGGCAAACGGCAAAATGGCTTAACGGTGGCGGGGTTATTGCCAAGCGGCTGGAGATCGCAGCTTTATAAAAACAATGCGCTAGCCTCAGGGTTGTCGGGCTAGGCATTGTTTCGAACAGGAGGGAAATTACAGAACTAAATCAGGTGATGGATATGCCGCTTTTTTCGCCGGGCACATGGCCCGGCGGCGTCGTCAGGCCTGTTCCTGGTACATCGAGTCGATTTCGCGCTGATAGCGCTGCAGGATCACTTTGCGGCGCAGCTTCAGCGTGGGCGTCAACTCCCCCAACTCCATGGAAAAAGCCGCCGGCAGCAGCGTGAACTTCTTCACCTGCTCGAAACGCGCCAGCTCCTTTTGCATCTCGCGCAGGCGCTTTTCGAACATCGCGAGGATCTCGCCGTTGCGCAGCAGCTCCAGGCGATCCTGGTATTTCAGGTTGACTGACTTCGCGTACTCTTCCAGCGACTCAAAGCACGGCACGATCAGCGCGGAAACGAACTTGCGCGCATCGGCGATGATCGCCACCTGCTCGATAAAGCGGTCCTGCGCCAGCGTGCCTTCCAGCATCTGCGGCGCTATGTATTTGCCGCCGGAGGTTTTCATCAAATCTTTCAGGCGCTCGGTGATGAACAGATTGCCCTCTTCATCGATCGCCCCGGCGTCGCCGGTTTTCAGCCAGCCATCGGCGGTAAAGGTCGCGGCGGTTTCCAACGGTTTGTTGAAATAGCCGCGCATCACGATCGGCCCGCGCACCTGAATTTCATTTTCTTCACCGATGCGCACCTCGACCTCCGGCAGCGGTTTACCGATAGAGCCGAAGCGGAAATGCCCCTCTTCCCAGCAGGACACGGTCGCACAGGTTTCGGTCATGCCGTAGCCGTACTTGATGTTGACGCCCATCGCCTGGAAAAACAGGATCACATTGTCATCCAGCTTGGCGCCCGCTGCCGGCAAGAAACGCACCCGGCCACCGAGAATGCCGCGCAGCTTGCTCAATACCAGCTTGTCGGCCCAGCGGTGAGAGAGTTCGAACAGTTTGCCCAACGGTTTGCCGGCCCGCTCTTGCAGGAACTTGCGCTCCCCGCAGACGATCGCCCAGTGGAACAACGCACGGCGCAGCCAAGGGGCACGCGCCACTTTTTCATGCACCGCGCTGAAAATTTTCTCGTAGAAACGCGGTACCGCGCACATTAACGTCGGCCTCACCTGCCCCATCGCTTCCCGTACCCAGTCGGTGTTCGGCAGGAAAACATTCTGCGCGCCGGAATGCATGACAAAGAAGCTCCAGGCACGCTCGAACACGTGCGACAGCGGCAGGAAACTGAGCGACACATCCTCTTCGCCGACCGTCAGTCTCTCATCATGCAGGTAGAGCTGCGCCGCCAGGTTGCGGTAGTCCAGCATTACCCCTTTCGGTTCGCCGGTGGTGCCCGAGGTATAGATCAGGGTAAAGAGATCCTGCAGGTCGCACTCTTCAATGCGCTGCCGACGTTGAGCGATAAAAGCCGCCGGATCGGCAGCGCGCTCGAAGGCGCTCAGGTGTTGTGCGATCTCGCAGCCGCGCAGATCGGCGCCCTCGTCGAACACGATGATATGACTCAGCTGTGGGCAGACGCCACGCAGTGCGATGGCGGCATCCAGCTGCGCCTGCTCGCCGACGAACAGGATGCGAATGTCAGCGTCGTTGATGACGAAGGCCGCCTGCGCCGGCGTATTGGTGGAATAGAGCGGTACGCTGACGCCACGCAGGTGCAGGATCGCGAGATCGGTCAACGACCAGGCCATCGTGTTATTGGCGAAGATACCGATACGTTCTTGCACTTCGGCGCCCAGCGCCAGCAGCCCGGCAGCAATGCGATCAATGCGGGCAGCCGCCGCTCCCCAGGTCAGTTGAAACTCGCCGTTGGGCGACCATTGGCGAAATGCTGTGCGATCGGCTCGGTGGGTGATTTGATGCTGTATACGATGGATCAAATGGTATTGCAGCAGATTAGTGATCATAGTGCTCTAAGCCTGAAATGAATCATACAGTTAAGCCTGAACGATGCCTTGCGGCCCTCATCTCAGCTTACACGTGTTTACTTTTTTCCGCGCAGTCTACCTACTCTCAGGCAGAGGGAAAAGCGATTTCAGCGTAGAAGTGTGAGCCAAAACTCAGGCCGGCTTTCGCGCTTTCATGGGTTGGACAAAACGGGAAGGAAAAGGTTTGATGGCGGCCATAAAACGCGGCCCGTTCGGGCCGCCACATCGAGTTAGTTTAAAATTCCAGCTGGAAAGTAAAAATCAGAATATTAATTTATATTAATTGTTTTCGCTAAATGAACAAATTTATCCTGAGAATAAGTTATTCTATCGCCGCAAAACCAAGAAATATCTTAATAAAAACGCAGATAGTTCTTAGTTTTTATCATGAGAAAAAAACGCTCAGTTGAATATTATCTTTATATGGTTCCCATCTTTATCGCTTTACTTTGGGTTACCCGCCTCAATCAGGACAGATTTCATCCACTGGTGGCCTTTATCCCGCTCTGAGGATTCATGCCAGGAGAGGTAGCAGGTGGCTTTATTATCGTTGCCACATAAAGGAACCGCCTTTATTTTCAACGCCTCCGTCTGCTGTCGCACCAACCAGGCGGGCGCAATCGCTACCATTTCCGTTTGCGACACCATATTCAACACGCTGTAAAGATCCGTGCACTGCTGCGTCACGGCGCGCAGCATCGGTTCGTCTAAATAAAAAGGTTTACTGAACGATCCAAAACTTTCCAGGGAAACCGCAGCATGCTGCTCGGCCAGCATGTGTTCCGGCGTCACCTCCTCGCCTATTCTCGGGTGCGCCTGCGCAACCGCCAGCACTAATTCGTCGTCGAACATCGCCAGGCTGCGAAACTCCGCCGACTCGAAACGACTGTAGCCGATGACAAACTCCACGTCCTGATAGCGTAATTGACGTTCAATATTATTGTTAATGTATGACTTTATTTGCAGGTTAAGCTGCGGCGCTATCTGTTTGACGTGATTGATTATCCCGGCGCCCAGACGCAAATCGAGCGGGCTGCACAGCGACAGGGAGAACGCTCGCGTGCTGGTCAGCGGCTCAAACTCAGATCCCGGCAACTCATTCTGCACCAGCTGCAGCGCTTGCCGTACCGGCCCGAACAGCTGCCTGGCCCGCATGGTGGGCTGGATCCCGCGGCCGCAGCGCACGAACAGTTCGTCGTTGAACATCACCTTCAGGCGCGCTACTGCGTTGCTCACCGCCGGCTGCGACATCCCTAACGAATTAGCGGCTCGCGTAATATTTTGCATTTGCATCACGGCGTCAAACACCGTCAGTAAATTAAGATCGACGCTGCGCAAATGGATGTCCGCCGGTTCTTTGACCATGGCGATTTCTGAATCATATTCAGCCATATTTCACTCCACTAAATCCTGTGTAAATAATCTAATCCTTATGCTCGACAAACAATGAAACGCCGCATTGTCTTATCTTTGCACGACAAATCCTGCCATTACCGTCATCAATCGATAAAAAACCTCGTGTTATCGACACGATATAAGTCGTATATGGAATACATGTCAGCAGCTTCCCCCGTCAGTGAGAAGAATGCCACCTGGGTAGTACTAATAATTAGGTATCAACAATGATTAATACAATTGAACAACGTCGCCGCACTGTATGAGACAAACTATAAAAACACATCATAAGCAATCAAACCATCTAAAAACACCGCTCACTTTGTGTAAAAACGCATTATTTTGTTATATTATGACTAAAACAATCAATTATTCATATGAGTTCAATTTAAACCATTTGTATTGAAAATGTTATTTTATTGCTCCCCGTGATTAATCCCTCTTGCTTTTTTCATCACAAATCTTAACGCAACGAAATCCAGAAGCAATTAGCGCAGTATATATTCGATTCGTTTATGCTAAGCAGCACGCAAACTGGTCCCGTTTTTTTCTCTAAGGCGTCGTTTTTTTGCCGAATGATCCTCTGTTTAGCTAATGGGCTGATGCATTGTCCCCGCATTCAATCAGGTGTTGACATCGCCAGGCCAATCACGTATCAAATTAGGCAGACACCCAATTTAAGAGAAGCTGAACCCTTATGATCCGTACTCACCGTCTACTAGGCCTACTACTCAACGCATCTTGTTTGCGCGGTATGCCTGTGGACGACCTTCGGAGCTGACTCAGCCGATCACCCATAAGAAACCCGCGCTACTGCGCGGGTTTTTTTTTGCCCGCTTAGCGTGAAATCAACACGATAAGGAATGCACCGATGAGCCAACAAGTCATTATTTTCGATACCACGCTGCGTGATGGCGAGCAGGCGCTGCAGGCCAGCCTGAGCGTAAAAGAGAAGATTCAGATTGCGCTGGCGCTGGAAAGAATGGGCGTTGACGTGATGGAAGTCGGCTTCCCGGTCTCTTCGCCGGGCGACTTCGAGTCGGTGCAAACCATCGCGCGCCAGATCAAGAACAGCCGCGTCTGCGGCCTGGCCCGCTGCGTGGATAAAGACATCGACGTGGCCGCCGAAGCGCTGCGCGTCGCCGAAGCGTTCCGCATCCACGTATTCCTGGCCACCTCAACCCTGCACATCGAATCGAAGCTGAAGCGCTCGTTCGACGAAGTGCTGGAGATGGCGGTGCGCTCGGTAAAACGCGCCCGCAACTACACCGACGACGTGGAGTTCTCCTGTGAAGACGCCGGCCGCACGCCGATCGACAATCTGTGTCGCGTGGTCGAAGCCGCCATCAACGCCGGCGCCACCACCATCAATATCCCGGACACCGTCGGCTACACCACGCCGAACCAGTTTGGCGGCATCATCACTACCCTGTATGACCGCGTGCCGAACATCGACAAAGCCATCATCTCCGTGCACTGCCACGACGATTTGGGCATGGCGGTCGGCAACTCCATCGCCGCAGTGCAGGCCGGTGCCCGCCAGGTGGAAGGCACCCTGAACGGCATTGGTGAACGCGCCGGCAACTGTTCGCTGGAAGAAGTGATCATGGCGATTAAAGTGCGCCAGGACATCATGAATGTGCACACCAACATCAATCACCAGGAAATTTTCCGCACCAGTCAGATCGTCAGCCAGCTGTGCAACATGCCGATCCCGGCCAACAAGGCGATCGTCGGCTCCAACGCCTTCGCCCACTCCTCCGGCATTCACCAGGACGGCGTGCTGAAGAACCGCGAAAACTACGAAATCATGACCCCGCAGTCGATCGGCCTGAAAGACGTGCAGTTGAACCTGACCTCCCGATCCGGCCGCGCAGCGGTGAAACACCGCATGGAAGAGATGGGCTACCAGGAGCAGGATTACAACCTGGATACCCTGTACGCCGCCTTCCTGAAGCTGGCCGACAAAAAGGGCCAGGTGTTCGACTACGATCTGGAGGCCTTGGCCTTCATCAACAAACAACAGGAAGAGCCTGAGCACTTCAGCCTGGGTTACTTCAGCGTGCAATCCGGCAGCAGCATCATGGCCACCGCCTCGGTGAAACTGATCTGCGGCGGCGAAGAGAAAGCCGAAGCCGCCACCGGCAACGGCCCGGTCGATGCGGTTTATCAGGCGATCAATCGCATCACCGACTACCCGATCGAGCTGGTGAAGTACCAGTTGACCGCCAAGGGCCATGGCCGCGACGCGCTGGGCCAGGTGGATATCGTGGTCTCTTACAACGGCCGCCGCTTCCATGGCGTGGGTCTGGCGACCGACATCGTCGAATCCTCCGCCAAGGCGATGGTGCACGTGTTGAACAATATTTGGCGCTCACAGCAGGTAGAAAAAGAAAAGCAGCGCCTGCAGCAAAACAAACATCAAAATAATCAGGAAACGGTGTGAACATGACGAAGACTTATCACATTGCCGTCTTGCCCGGAGACGGCATCGGCCCGGAAGTAATGGCTCAGGCGCGCAAAGTGTTGGACGCGGTGCGTCAACGCTTTGACATTCGCATCACCACCGCCGAGTACGACGTCGGCGGCATCGCCATCGATCGCCACGGCAGCCCGCTGCCGGCGGCGACCGTCGCCGGCTGCGAGCAGGCCGACGCCATCCTGTTCGGCTCGGTAGGCGGCCCGAAATGGGAACATCTGCCGCCGGCCGAGCAGCCGGAACGCGGCGCGCTGTTGCCGCTGCGCAAACACTTCAAACTGTTCAGCAACCTGCGCCCGGCGCGCCTGTATCAAGGGCTGGAGGCGTTCTGTCCGCTGCGCGCCGACATCGCCGCCCGCGGCTTCGACATTCTGTGCGTGCGCGAATTGACCGGCGGTATCTACTTCGGCCAGCCGAAGGGCCGTGAAGGCCAGGGCATGCAGGAGCGCGCCTTCGACACCGAGGTGTACCACCGTTTCGAGATTGAGCGCATCGCGCGCATCGCCTTCGAATCCGCCCGCAAGCGCCGCCACAAGGTGACGTCGATCGACAAGGCCAACGTGCTGCAAAGCTCCATCCTGTGGCGTGAAGTGGTCAATCAGGTCGCCAGGGATTACCCGGACGTGTCGCTGTCGCACATGTATATCGACAACGCCACCATGCAGTTGATCAAGGATCCGTCCCAGTTCGACGTGCTGCTGTGCTCCAATCTGTTCGGCGACATCCTGTCCGACGAGTGCGCGATGATCACCGGTTCGATGGGCATGCTGCCGTCCGCCAGCCTGAACGAACAAGGTTTCGGCCTGTACGAACCGGCGGGCGGTTCCGCGCCGGATATTGCCGGTAAAGGCATCGCCAACCCGATTGCGCAGATCCTGTCCGCCACTCTGCTGCTGCGTTACAGCCTGGGCGCCGATGAAGCGGCCGACGCCGTAGAACGCGCCATCAACCAGGCGTTGGAACAGGGCTACCGCACCGCCGATCTGGCCGGTGACGGCAAAGCCGTCAGCACCGATGAAATGGGCGACATCATCGCTCGCTTTGTAGCTCAGGGGGCATAACATGGCCAAGACCTTATACCAGAAGCTGTACGACGCCCACGTGGTGCACGAAGCGCCGAACGAAACGCCGTTGCTGTATATCGACCGTCACCTGGTGCACGAAGTCACTTCGCCGCAGGCGTTCGACGGCCTGCGCGCCATGGGCCGCAAGGTACGCCAGCCGGGCAAAACCTTCGCCACCATGGATCACAACGTGTCGACCCAGACCAAAGACATCAACGCCAGCGGCGAAATGGCGCGCATCCAGATGCAGGAGTTGATCAAGAACTGCGCGGAATTCGGCGTTTCGCTGTATGACCTGAATCACCCGTTCCAGGGCATCGTGCACGTGATTGGGCCTGAACAAGGCATGACGCTGCCGGGCATGACCATCGTCTGCGGCGACTCGCACACCGCCACCCACGGCGCTTTTGGCTCTCTGGCGTTCGGCATCGGCACCTCGGAAGTGGAGCACGTGCTGGCGACCCAGACCCTGAAACAGGGCCGCGCCAAGACCATGAAGATTGAAGTCACCGGCGACGCCGCCGAGGGCATCACCGCCAAAGACATCGTGTTGGCGGTGATCGGCAAAACCGGCAGCGCTGGCGGCACCGGCCACGTGGTGGAATTCTGCGGCAAGGCGATCGAAGCGTTGAGCATGGAAGGCCGCATGACCCTGTGCAACATGGCGATCGAAATGGGCGCCAAAGCCGGGTTGGTGGCGCCGGACGACACCACCTTCGGCTACCTGAAGGGGCGTCAGTTCGCGCCAACCGGCGAAAACTGGGAGCAGGCAGTCGCTTACTGGCGCACGCTGAAGTCCGACGCCGACGCCCAGTTCGATACCGTGGTGACGCTGCGCGCCGAAGAGATCGCGCCGCAGGTCACCTGGGGCACCAACCCCGGCCAGGTGATCGCCGTCAATCAGGCGATCCCGGCGCCGGAATCGTTCAGCGATCCGGTCGAGCGCGCCTCCGCCGAGAAAGCGTTGGCCTACATGGATTTGAAACCGGGCATCAAATTGACCGAAGTGCCGATCGACAAAGTGTTCATCGGTTCCTGCACCAACTCACGCATCGAAGATCTGCGCGCGGCGGCGGCTATCGCCAAGGGGCGCAAGGTCGCCAGCGGCGTGCAGGCTATCGTAGTGCCTGGCTCCGGCCCGGTGAAGGCCCAGGCGGAAGCCGAAGGGTTGGACAAAATCTTTATCGAAGCCGGTTTCGAATGGCGCTTGCCGGGTTGCTCAATGTGTCTGGCGATGAACAACGACCGTCTGAATCCGGGCGAGCGCTGCGCGTCCACCAGCAACCGTAACTTCGAAGGGCGCCAGGGCCGCGGTGGGCGCACCCACCTGGTCAGCCCGGCAATGGCCGCCGCGGCCGCCGTCGCCGGTCATTTCGCCGACATCCGTGATATTCACTAAGGGGCTAACGTGGCTAAATTTACTCAACATACCGGCTTAGTGGTGCCTTTGGATGCGGCCAACGTCGACACCGACGCCATTATTCCCAAGCAGTTTTTGCAGAAGGTCACCCGCACCGGTTTCGGCCAGCACCTGTTCAACGACTGGCGCTTCCTCGACGATTCCGGCCAGCAACCGAACCCGGCGTTCGTGCTGAACAAACCGCGCTATAAAGGCGCCAGCATCCTGTTGGCGCGCGAAAACTTCGGCTGCGGCTCTTCGCGCGAACACGCCCCCTGGGCGCTGACCGACTACGGGTTCAAAGTGGTGATCGCGCCGAGCTTTGCCGATATCTTCTACGGCAACTCGTTCAACAACCAGCTGTTGCCGGTGACGCTGAGCGAGCAGCAGGTGGATGAGCTGTTCAAGCTGGTGGACGCCAACGAGGGGACGGAGTTCGTGGTGGATCTGGAGAACCAGACGGTCAACGCCGGTGGCAAAAGCTATCCGTTCGAAATAGACAGCTTCCGCCGCCACTGCATGATCAACGGGCTGGACAGCATCGGCCTGACGCTGCAGCATGAAGCGGACATCTCCCGCTACGAAGCGCAGCAGCCGGCGTTTCTGAATTAATCCCCTTCACCCGCCGCCCGGCGGGTGAATTTTTTCCTCACCAGTAGCCCAGCAGCTTCCACCATGTGCCGCCGATCACTATCCAGATCAGCAGGTTAACCACGCTCATCACCCATCCCGCTTTCCACCACTCACCCAACGTCACATAGCCGGACCCAAAGATGATCGGCGCGGTGCCGGTACCGTAATGCGTCAGCGACATCATCAGCGAAGAAGAGAACGCCAGGATCAGGCCCAGCAGCGCCGGTGGCGCGCCGAGCGCGATGCCGGCAGCGAAGAAGGCGGCGAACATCGCCGTCACGTGCGCAGTGGTGCTGGCGAAGAAATAGTGTGAATACAAATAGATGAGGGTCAGCAAGATCGTGCCGCCCACCCAGCTCATGCCCATACGGTCGATGCCGTTGCCGACGGTTTGCGACAGCCAGCCGATCAGCCCCAGCTTGCCGAGGAAGCTGGCCATCATCACCAGCGCCGAGAACCACACCACGGTGTCCCAGGCGCCTTTATGCTTCAGCACATCCTCCCAGCTCAGCACGCCGGTGGCCAGCAATACCGCCAGGCCGATCAGCGCCGCGGTGGTGGGATTGACCGCCAGCGCCGGGCCGAAGATCATCGCCGGTATGCCGGCCCACAACACCAGCAACAGCGCGAACACCCCGAGGGTAATTTTCTCCGGCAGCGTCACCGGCCCCAGCGCCTGCAGCTTTTCGCGCGCGAAGCGCGGCGCGTCCGGGGTACTTTTCACCTCAGGCGGATACAGCAGGTAGATAACCAGCGGCATCACGATCAACGAGCACAGCCCCGGTACCAGGGCGGCGACCGCCCACATCGACCAGGACAGCTCGAAGCTGCCGTGGGTACCTTTGGCGATCAGGCTAACGATCAGCGGGTTAGGCGCGGTGGCGGTGATAAACATCGCCGAGGTGACCGGGTTGATGTTGTAGTTCACCAGCGACAGGTAGCGGCCGATTTTGCCGGAGGTATTGAGCTCGGGTTTGGAGCCGAAGCTGTCGGCGATCGACTTCATGATCGGGTGAATGATGCCGCCGCCGCGCGCGGTGTTGCTCGGCGTCACCGGCGCCAGCGTGGTTTCCGCCAGCGTCAGCGCGTAGGCGATGCCCAGCGTTTTCTTGCCGAACAGCGAAATAAAGTAGTAGCCGATGCGCGCGCCCAGCCCGGTTTTGTTCAGGCTGAGGGAGATCATGATCGAAAAGCCGATCAGCCAGATCAGCTGGTTGGAAAAGCCGCTGAGCGCGTCGTCCAGCGCGGCGCCCGGCTTGCCGGGGTTGGTGACGCCGGTCACCGCCACCAGAGCGATGGCGATCACCGAGACCGCGCCGATCGGCATCGCCTTGCCGATGATGGCGATGATGGTGCCGATAAACAGCGCCAGCAGCTGCCAGGCGTTGGGCGCAACGCCCTCCGGCACGGGAATGAGGAACCAGATAATCAGCGTGGCGCCAAGGGCGCACAGGGAAGGAAGCGGTTTGAGCGGTGTGAGTTTATCCATAACGTTCCCACTGTTCTAAACGACAGGGCGGCATCTCAATAGCGAGACGGGCGTGGGCGCAACGATCGCGCGCCATATGCCTTCAGCTTGAGCGCCCGGCTTAGCCTTCTCAATGACTTGCATCAAGAATGCCGTCGTTTAACCTCACACTTCACGCACTTTGGCGCTCATCCCGAGCGCCGCCAGCGCCAGCAGCGCCGCCATCCAATACACCGAACCATGACCGAAATTCTCCACCAGCGCGCCCTGCAGCACCCCGGCCAGGATCACCCCGGTAGAGATGCTGTTGGTGAACAGCGTGGTGGCGGCGCCCGGCCGGCCCGGCATCAAATCCTGAAAATAGAGCATGCCGATACCGGCGACGATGCCGATAAACACCGCGTTGAGCAGCTGCAGCGCGATCAGGGCCGGCTTGGTCGCCAACACCGTCAGCCCGAGATAAAACAGCACGCCCGCCGCCACCGCCAGCAGCATCATGTTGCGCTTGCCGAAACGTTTGACGTAATAACCGGCCAGCAGCATTGCCGGGATTTCCAACCCGGCGGCAGTGCCCATCAGCACCCCGGCCAGCCCTTCCGGCAGCCCGAGATCGGCGGTGATATACAGCGGCATATCGATGATATACAAGGTATTGCAGGTCCACATCAGCATCGAAGCGATGAACAGCAGCCGCACATCGCGATTGCGCCAGGCGCTGGCGGGCGCGATCGGCGCAGACATCCCGCCCTGCAGCTCCCCATTCTCCGCCGCACGCGGCACCGAAGGCAGCATAAACCCTACCAGCAGCACGCAAACTGCGAAGGTGGCGGCGGCGATCAGGAACATCACGGTGAACCCATAGTTCAGCGCCAGCGCAAACGACAGCGGCGGGCCGATCACCCACGCCAGCGAAAGCTGGGCGCGCATCACCGAGCTGAACATCACCACCTCACGCGCCTCGCTGTCGGCGTATTCCCGCGCCAACGCGAAAATCTGCGGCATGGCGGTGTTGGCAACGGCGGACATCAGCACCCCGGCGGTGATCAGCGTCAGGTAGTCGCGGTTAAAGGCGAACAGCAGGCAGTTGCCGACCGCCATCAGGCAGCACAGCAGGATCAGCCTGCGCCGATCGCCGCGGGTGTCGGAGCGCTTGGCCAGCAGAAAACTGACCACGATGCCGGCCACCGCATTGGCGGTGTAAAACAGCCCGACCCACAGCGGCCGCACTTTGACCTCGGTGGTCAGAAACAGACTGAGCGTCGGCGTCAGCAACGCGCCGGCGATGCCGGAGAGAAAAGCGATCAGCAGGAATGCGGCAAAGATGGGGTTAATACGCAGTGACAACCGGCTCAGGCGTTGCATATCGTCTTCCCTGACCTCAAAGCAGAAGAAAGAACCTTAGGCCACGGCGAGAAAAATGCAAGCACATCGCCATGACCGCGCATAAAAAAACCAGTGGGTCGCCCCACTGGCTGGTGAAACAGCACCATTACTCAGAAACTTGTTGCCGCAGCCCCTACAGGTGCTCGCGATACTGCTTATCGGTCATCTCTTTAATGTCCCATTGCGTCAGGTGCGCCAGCATCGCCAGCCGCGCCTGTTCGGGCACCACGCTCAGCCAGTCGGCTCGCTGGCGGCGCACCGCGCTGAAATAGCGCTGATAGAACTGCCTGGATAAGAAAGCTTTCATGATTACGCCCTCCCCTTTCATTGATGAAAATTATCGGCGTAATATAGGGAAAGAAAAATTGACGAGTTGAAGCGGGAGCGTTCCTCTTTTATGTCCACGTCCAGATTGCAGCAGCAGTTCATCCGCCTGTGGCAGCGCTGCCACGGTGAAACCACCGACACCACGCTGCAGGATCTGGCGGAGGTGCTCAGCTGCTCGCGGCGCCACGTGCGCTCCCTGCTGAGCGCCATGCAGCGGGAAGGCTGGCTCACCTGGCAGGCGGAGTCGGGGCGCGGCAAGCGTTCGCGGCTAACCTTCCACTACACCGGCCTGGCGCTGCAGCAACAGCGGGCCGAGGAGCTGCTGGAACAGGATCGCATCGATCAGCTGGTGCAACTGGTGGGCGACAAAAACGTGGTGCGCCAGATGCTGCTGTCACAGCTGGGGCGTAGCTTCCGCCAGGGGAAACACATCCTGCGGGTGCTCTACTACCGGCAGTTGTACAACCTGCTGCCCGGCTCGGCGCTGCGGCGTTCGGAAACCCATCTGGCGCGCCAGATCTTCAACGGCCTGACGCGCATAAATGAGGAAAACGGGGAACTGGAGTCCGATCTGTCTCACCATTGGCAGGCGTTGACGCCACTGCACTGGCGATTTTACCTGCGCCCGGCGATCCATTTTCATCACGGCCGCGAGCTGGAGATGGCGGACGTCATTACTTCTCTCTCGCGTCTGACCTCGCAACCGCTGTTCTCGCATATCGAGAGCGTCACCTCGCCGACGCCATTCGTGATTGACGTGCATCTGCGCAGCCCCGACCACTGGCTGCCCTGGCTGCTGGGCAGCGTGCACGCCATGATCCTGCCGCGCGAATGGCGCGAACTGCCGGATTTCGCCCGCCATCCGATCGGCACCGGCCCCTATCGCGTAGTGCGCAATCTCCCCAGCCAGATGAAGATCCACGCCTTCGACGACTATTTTGGCTACCGGGCGCTGATCGACGAGGTGAATATCTGGGTGCTGCCGGAGTTCTCCGAAGAACTGGTGCATTCCGGCGTACAGCTGCAGGGCGATGAAACCGGCAACAACGAACTGGAAAGCCGGCTGGAAGAGGGCTGCTATTTCCTGCTGTTCGACCGGCGCTCCCCGCTGGCCGCCGATCCCACCATTCGCAGCTGGCTGTGCGAATTGATCAATCCCATTTCGCTGCTGAGCCACGCCGGGCCGCTCTACCAACGCTACTGGTCGCCGGCGTACGGCCTGCTGCCCCGTTGGCACCACAACCGCGCGCTGGCGCAGCAGCCCAAACCGGCGGGGCTGACCGAACTGACGATGACCCACTTCAATGAGCATTCGGAGTTTCACGCCATCCGTCAGGCGATCGAGCCGCTGCTGGCGCAGCACGGCATCCGCCTGATCGTGCAAAGCGTGGATTACGCCACCTGGCACCAGGGCGACGCGCGCAGCGATCTGTGGCTTGGCAGCGCCAACTTCTATCTGCCGCTGGAGTTTTCGCTGTTCGCCACGCTGTACGAACTGCCGCTGATGCAGCATTGCATGAACGAAGATCTGGCGCAGGACGCGGCGCTGTGGCGCGCCAACCGCCTGCCGCTGGCGGAGTTCTGCCAACGTCTGGTCAGCAACCACCAGCTGCATCCGCTGTTCCACCACTGGCTGCAGCTGCACGGCCAGCGCAGCATGCGCGGCGTGCGGATGAACACCCTCGGCTGGTTCGACTTCAAGTCCGCCTGGTTTGCCCCGCCGGAGACATAAGCGCCTTTCGCCCAAGTCGGTTAATCTTTACAATAGCGCCGTCTCAACGGGGTGCGGAGAGCCAGGCCGCGTAATAAGCCTGATTTTCCGCTGAGAGCACACCCGTCGAACCTGATCCGGTCAATACCGGCGGAGGGATTTGAGCCCAGCGAACCGGCGACGCCGCCTCGCCCCCTCAGATGCCCTTGCCCCCTTATTTTTCAGGAGTGCAACGTGGTCAAAAAATATCTGCCCTGCTTATTGCTGCTGTGCGCCGCGCCGGCGTTCGCCAAGCCGACGCTGACGGTTTACACCTACGATTCCTTCGCCGCCGACTGGGGCCCTGGCCCGGCGGTGAAAAAAGCCTTCGAGGCCGAATGCGACTGTGAACTGAAGTTCGTGGCGCTGGAAGACGGCGTCTCGTTGCTGAACCGCCTGCGCATGGAGGGCAAGAACAGCGCCGCCGACGTGGTGCTGGGGCTGGACAACAACCTGCTGCAGGCGGCGCAGCAAACCGGCCTGTTCGCGCCGAGCGGCGTCGATACCGCCAGGCTGACGGTGCCGGGCGGCTGGCAGGACGCGACCTTCGTGCCTTACGACTACGGGTACTTCGCCTTCGTCTACAACAAAGAAAAACTGAAGAACCCGCCGAAAAGCCTGCAGGAGCTGGTCAGCAGCGACCGCAACTGGAAAGTGATCTACGAAGATCCGCGCACCAGCACGCCGGGCCTTGGATTGTTGCTGTGGATGCAGAAAGTGTATGGCGACAAGGCGCCGGCCGCCTGGCAGCAGTTGGCGAAGAAGACCGTCACCGTCACCAAAGGCTGGAGCGAAGCCTACGGCCTGTTCCTGAAAGGCGAAGGCGATCTGGTGCTCAGCTATACCACCTCTCCCGCCTACCACCTGATCGAAGAGAAAAAAGACCTTTACGCCGCCGCCACATTCAGCGAAGGCCACTACCTGCAGGTGGAAGTGGCCGGCAAGCTGAAAGCCGCCAAACAGCCTGAGCTGGCCGAGCGTTTCATGCGGTTCATGGTGACGCCGGCATTCCAGAACACCATCCCGACCGGCAACTGGATGTACCCGGTGATCAACACCCCGCTGCCCGTCGGCTTTGAGCAGATGAACGTGCCGCAGACCGCGCTGCAATACAGCGCCGAAGAGGTGGCCACACAACGCAGCGGTTGGATCCGGGCATGGCAAACCGCCGTCAGCCGCTGATCCCCCGCTGGCTCTGGCCGGGGCTGCTGGCCGCCGGGCTGATCCTGCTCGTCGCCGCGCTGGCGCTGGGCTCACTGTGGCGTCACACGCCGGACAGCGACTGGCGCAGCCTGTGGCAGGACAGTTACCTGTGGCACGTGGTGCGCTTCACCTTCCTGCAGGCGCTGCTGTCGGCGCTGATTTCGGTGCTGCCCGCCATTCTGCTGGCGCGCGCGCTCTATCGCCGCCGTTTCCCCGGCCGGCAGTTGTTGCTGCGGCTGTGCGCCATGACGCTGGTGCTGCCGGTGCTGGTAGCGGTATTCGGCCTGCTCAGCGTCTATGGGCGCCAGGGCTGGCTGGCGACGCTGTGCGGCTGGCTGGGCGTCGAGTATGGTTTCTCGCCCTACGGTCTGCAGGGCATTCTGCTGGCGCACCTGTTCTTTAACCTGCCGCTGGCCACCCGCCTGTTGCTGCAGGCACTGGAGAACATTCCGGTGGAGCAGCGCCAGCTGGCCGCCCAACTGGGCATGAACGGCTGGCAGCAGTTCCGCTTCGTCGAATGGCCGGCGCTGCGCCGCCAAATCCTGCCGAGCGGCGCGCTGATATTCATGCTGTGCTTCGCCAGCTTCGCCACCGTGCTGTCACTGGGCGGCGGGCCGCAGGCCACCACCATCGAGCTGGCGATCTACCAGGCGCTGAGTTACGACTACGATCTGGGCCGCGCCGCTCTGCTGGCGCTGATCCAACTGGGCTGTTGTCTGGGGCTGGTGCTGATCAGCCAACGCCTGAGCCAGGCATTGCCGGTAGGGCATACCCACGCCCAGCGCTGGCGCAACCCGGAAGACAACCTGTGGCGGCGCATCAGCGATTTTCTGCTAATCGCCGCCGCGCTGTTGCTGCTGCTGCCGCCTCTGCTGGCGGTGATCGCCGACGGCGCCAATCAGGCTATGGTCAGCGTGCTGCGCCAGCCGGTGCTGTGGCAGGGGCTGTTCACGTCGCTGCGCATCGCCCTCGGCGCAGGGCTGCTGTGCGTGACGCTCACGATGATGCTGCTGTGGAGCAGCCGTGAGCTAAAACTGCGGCAACAGCTGCGCGGCGGCCAGGCGCTGGAGCTCAGCGGCATGGTGATCCTGGCGATGCCGGGCATCGTGCTGGCCACCGGCTTCTTCCTGCTGCTGAGCGATACAATGGGGTTGCCGCAGTCGCCCTATGCGCTGGTGATCCTCACCAATGCGCTGATGGCGGTGCCCTACGCGCTGAAGGTGTTGGAGAACCCGATGCGCGACCTCGCCGAACGTTACAACCCGCTGTGCCTGTCGCTGGATATCCGCGGCTGGCAGCGGCTGCGGCTGATCGAACTGCGCGCCCTGCGCCGCCCGCTGGCACAGGCGCTGGCCTTCGCCTGCGTGCTGTCGATCGGCGACTTCGGCGTGGTCGCCTTGTTTGGCAACGAGCATTTCCGTACCCTGCCTTTTTACCTGTATCAGCAGATTGGCGCCTACCGCAGCAACGACGGGGCGGTGACCGCGCTGCTGTTGTTGCTGCTGTGCTTCCTGCTGTTTACCCTGATTGAACGCTTACCGGGCCGCCATGCTGACGCTTGAAAAACTGACCTACCTGTATGAACACCTGCCGATGCGCTTTGATCTGCGCATCCAGCCGGGCGAGCGCGTCGCGGTGCTCGGCCCCAGCGGCGCCGGTAAAAGCACCTTGCTGAGCCTGATCGCCGGTTTTCTGCCGGCGGCCAGCGGCCGGCTGCTGCTGAACGGCGAAGACCACACCGCCACGCCGCCGGCCAAGCGGCCGGTGTCGATGCTGTTTCAGGAAAACAACCTGTTCGCGCATCTGACGGTGGCGCAGAACATCGGGCTGGGGTTGGATCCCGGACTGCGCTTGACTGAACAGCAGCGCCAACAGCGGGCGCAGATCGCCCGTCAGGTCGGTCTGGAAGAGCATCTGGAGCGCCTGCCGTCGCAACTTTCCGGCGGCCAGCGTCAGCGCGCCGCGCTGGCGCGCTGTTTGATTCGCCAACGGCCGATCCTGCTGCTCGACGAGCCCTTCTCGGCGCTCGATCCGGCGCTGCGCAACGAGATGCTGCAACTGCTGCAGACGGTATGCGAACAGCGCAACCTGACGCTGCTGATGGTGTCGCACAACCTCGACGACGCCGCACGCATCGCGCCGCGCACGCTGCTGGTGGTCGACGGCCGCATCTATTACGATGGCCCGACGCAGGCCCTATTGGACGGCAGCGCGCCCGAAGCGCGCGTGCTGGGCATTTCGGGCAAAGCGTGATCTGACGCGCGTTTTTTATGCTGCGCCAATAAACCTGTTGTGCGAATTTTGCGCCTGTGTTTTTATAAAAACCTGACTTTTTTTACTGATGATAAGGTTCCCTGTGATCGCATCCTCGCTGACTTCGACCCTACTAGTTACCGCGCTACCAGCCGCGGTGGTCGTCGTGCGTGTGGTGGTGGTCGTCGGCAATGCGCCGTAGGGTCCGAATCAACGCATCGATTCCCAAACCCCGCCGGCGCAAACCGGGCGGGGTTTCTTGTTTTAGCACCCTGCCCAGAAAAGCTCACCGGCCTTGAGAAAGGACAGGAACATGGCAACTTCGGGCACGCCTCAACCGGGCACCAGCTTCACCGGCGCACAATTGATCGTTCATCTGCTGGAGCGTCAGGGCATCACCACCGTCGCCGGCATTCCCGGCGGCGCCGCGTTGCCGCTGTATGACGCGCTGAGCCAAAGCACCCGCATTCACCACGTGCTGGCGCGCCACGAACAGGGCGCGGGCTTTATGGCGCAAGGCATGGCGCGCGCCAACGGCAAGGCGGCGGTGTGCATCGCCTCCAGCGGGCCGGGCGCCACCAACCTGGTCACCGCCATCGCCGACGCCAAACTCGACTCCATTCCGCTGGTGTGCATCACCGGTCAGGTGCCCTCCTCGATGATCGGCACCGACGCCTTCCAGGAAGTGGACACCTACGGCATTTCCATTCCGATCACCAAGCACAACCACCTGGTGCGCGATATCCGCGAACTGCCGCAGGTGATTGGCGACGCCTTCCGCATCGCCGAGTCCGGCCGCCCCGGCCCGGTCTGGATCGATGTGCCGAAAGACGTGCAAACCGCCACCATCACCCTGGAAGAGCTGCCGCCGATCGCCGTGCCGGACGCCGCTCCGAGCTTCGATCCGGCGCTGGTTTCGCAGGCCGCCGCGATGATCAACCGGGCAAAGCGCCCGATCCTCTATCTGGGCGGCGGCATCATCTGCGCCGACGCCCACCGGCAAGCGCTGGAGCTGGCCGAACGCGCCGGTCTGCCCACCACCATGACGCTGATGGCGCTGGGCGCGATGCCGGTGGAACACCCGCTGTCGCTGGGCATGCTGGGCATGCACGCGGCGCGCAGCACCAACTTCATTCTGCAGGAAGCCGATCTGCTGATCGTGCTGGGCGCGCGCTTCGACGATCGGGCAATCGGCAAAACCGAGCAGTTCTGCCCTAACGCCGCCATCATTCATGTGGATATCGACCGCGCCGAGCTGGGCAAGGTCAAACAGGCCAACGTGGCGATCCATGCCGACGTCGGCCAGGTGCTGCACCAGCTGCTGCCGCAGATCGACACGCAGCCGCGCAGCGAATGGCTGAACACCGTCAACGACCTGAAACGCGAATTCCCGTTCAACATGCCTAACGCCGACGATCCGCTGAGCCATTACGGCCTGGTGCTGGCCGCCGCGCGCTGCGTGGACGACAGCGCCATCATCACCACCGACGTGGGTCAACATCAGATGTGGGTGGCGCAGGCCTATCCGCTGAGCCGGCCGCGCCAGTGGCTGACGTCGGGCGGCCTGGGCACCATGGGCTTCGGTCTGCCGGCGGCGATCGGCGCAGCGTTGGCGGAGCCCGAGCGCAAAGTGCTGTGCTTCTCCGGCGACGGCAGCCTGATGATGAACATTCAGGAAATGGCCACCGCGGTCGAGCACGATCTGGACGTGAAAATCATTTTGATGAACAACCAGGCATTGGGGCTGGTGCACCAGCAGCAAACCCTGTTCTACCAGCAGCGCATCTTCGCCGCCGCCTATCCGAAACGTACCGACTTCCTGAAAATCGCCGCCGGATTCGGGCTGGATACCTGCGATCTGAACGCCGCGGAAGATCCGCAGGCGGCGCTGGCCGAGGCGATCCAACGCCCGGGTCCCTGCCTGATCCACGCGCTGATCGATATCAACGAAAAAGTATTCCCGATGGTGCCGCCGGGCGCCGCCAACATCGACATGATTGGAGAATAAGCCATGCTGCAACCACAAGATAAACCCCAGGTGATCCTGGAGCTGGCGGTGCGCAACCATCCCGGCGTGATGTCGCACGTTTGCGGGCTGTTCGCCCGCCGCGCGTTCAACGTCGAAGGCATTCTGTGCCTGCCGTTGAAGGACGGCCAGCAAAGCCGCATTTGGCTACTGGTCGCCGACGATCAGCGGCTGGAGCAAATGATCAGCCAGGTGGAAAAGCTGGAAGACGTGCTGCAGGTGAGGCGCCACAGCGAGGACGTGCGGGTATTTGAACAGCTGGAAGCGTTCTTCCAGTAAGGCGAACGGGGGCTTTCGCCCCCTTTTGTCATTGACCCGACAACACCTGCCACAGCAGGTGGCGATACACCGGCATCAGCGGCTGCTGGCTCAGCGCATAACCGGCCGCCAGCGCCGCCAGCCAACTCAATCCGCACACCACGCGCAGCCGCAGCGGCGTCAGCCAACGGCTCAGTCGATCGGCGTTGCGCTTGCCCTCACGCCACCAGCGCCAGCTCAACCATACCGCCAGCCAGACCAGCAACGCCGCCGCGAGCAGCAGCCACTTGAACATCGCGCTGTCGGCACCGGCGGGAATATCGATCGCCACGCCCGCCAGAATGCCGGGGAAGAAATAAACCGGCGGCCAGGTCAGGCAACCGATGATGTTCGGCAGCGCGAACTTGTACGGCGGTAGATCGAGCATGCCGGCCACCATCGGCACCAGCGGGCGCGTCGGGCCGACGAAACGGCCGATCAGAATGGTCGCCATGCTGTGCTGGTGCAAGGCGTGCTCGGTTTTGTCGAGCAGCGCCTTGTTTTTCTTCAGGAAAGACCAACGGTGTAATGGCCCCTTGAACGCGCGGCCGACGAAATAAGAGATCCAGTCGCCGAGCAGGCAACCGACGATGCCCGCCGCCCAGGCGTAGTAAAAGTCCACCTTGCCGCTGCCGATCAACGCGCCGATGCTGGCCATCATCACCGTACCGGGCAGCAGCAGCCCCACCAGCGCCAGCGACTCCAGAAAAGCGACCAGCAGGACGACCATCAGGGTGAAAGCCAGTGACTGGGTGATCAAATCTTGTAAATAGGCTTCCATTACACCTCTGTGGATTATTCGGGCCAAACGGGCGGAGGATTTTCCAGTGCCGCCGCAGACGAGTCAATCGATCAATTGTATGCGTATTTGGCAACGCCGCGCGGCAATGGACAATCACTGTATAAAAACCCATACTATAATTTATCTATATTAGCGCCAAAACCGACATCTCGCTGAATGTCGCGCCCGCCGCCCGGCGGAAGACGAAGGGGTTATGACAGCACTGCAACAGGGTTTCCTGCTCACTCGCCACTGGCGCGACACGCCCGCCGGCACCGAGGTCGAATTCTGGCTGGCGACCGACGCCGGCCCGCGTCAGCTGCGCCTGCCGCCGCAAACCTCGGTGGCGTTTATCCCCGCCGAACAAAGGCAGCGCGCGGAACTGCTGCTGCGGGAAGAACGGCAAATCGAACTGAAACCGCTGGCGCTGACGGATTTTCATCACCGGCCGATGCTGGGGCTGTACTGCCGCCAGCACCGTCAGCTCATCAAGCTGGAAAAACTGCTGCGGGAAGGCGGCGTTGCGGTCTACGAGGCCGACATTCGCCCACCCGAGCGCTACCTGATGGAACGCTTCATCACCGCGCCGGTATGGTTCAACGGCCAGGGCGACGGCAATGGGCCGTTGCTCAGCGGCCAAATGAAGCCGGCGCCAGAGTACCGCCCAACGCTAAAACTGGTGTCGCTGGATATCGAAACCACCGCCCACGGCGAGCTTTACTCCATCGCGCTGGAAGGCTGCGGCCAGCGTCAGGTCTATATGCTGGGGCCGGCCAACGGCGACGATGCGCCGCTGGATTTCGCTCTGGAGTACTGCGCCAGCCGCCCTCAGCTGCTGGAGCGGTTGAACGCCTGGCTGGAGCGGCACGATCCCGATGCCATCATCGGCTGGAACCTGGTGCAGTTCGATCTGCGGGTGCTGCAGAAGCACGCCGAGCGCTACCAAATCCCGCTGCGGCTGGGGCGCGGCGGTAACCTGCTGGAGTGGCGCGAGCACGGCTTCAAGCAGAATCACTTTTTCGCCGCCGCCGCCGGCCGCCTGATCATCGATGGCATCGAGGCGCTGAAATCCGCCACCTGGAACTTTCCCTCCTTCAGCCTGGAATACGTTTCGCAGGAACTGCTGGGCGAAGGCAAGGCGATCGACAATCCTTATCAACGCATGGCGGAGATCGACCGGCGCTTCGCCGAAGACAAGCCGGCGCTGGCTCGCTACAACCTGAAGGACTGTGAGCTGGTGACGCGCATCTTCGCCAAGGCCGACCTGCTCAACTTCCTGCTGGAGCGCGCCACCGTCACCGGGCTGGCGGCCGACCGCAGCGGCGGATCGGTGGCGGCCTTCAGCCACCTCTATATGCCGCGCATGCATCGCCTGGGCTTTGTTGCCCCCAACCTCGGCGAACAGCCGGAAGAGCACAGCCCCGGCGGCTTCGTGATGGACTCCCGGCCCGGCCTGTACGATTCGGTGTTGGTACTGGACTATAAAAGCCTGTACCCGTCGATCATCCGCACCTTCCTGATCGATCCGGTCGGGCTGGTGGAAGGCATGCGCCACCCAAGCGACGCCGACTCGGTGCCCGGCTTTCGCAACGCCCGCTTCTCGCGCAGTAAACACTGCCTGCCGGCGATCGTCGAACAGATCTGGCAGGGGCGCGAGGCCGCCAAACGCCAGCACAATAAGCCGCTGTCGCAGGCGCTGAAGATCATCATGAACGCGCTGTACGGCGTGCTGGGATCGAGCGGCTGCCGCTTCTTCGATCCGCGGCTGGCGTCGTCGATCACCCTGCGCGGCCACGAGATCATGCGCCAAACCCGCGAGCTGATCGAAGCCGAAGGCTATCAGGTGATTTACGGCGACACCGACTCCACCTTCGTGTGGCTGAAACAGCCGCATGACGAGCAGCAGGCGGCGCAGATCGGCCGGGCGCTGGTGCAGCGGGTTAACGCCTGGTGGCAGCAGCATCTGCAGCAGCAGTTCGGGCTAGAGAACGCGCTGGAACTGGAGTTCGAAACCCACTATTCCCGCTTCCTGATGCCGACCATTCGCGGCGCCGAACAGGGCAGCAAAAAACGCTACGCCGGCCTGATCGCGCGCGCCGACGGCGAGGAAGAGATGGTGTACAAAGGGCTGGAAACGGTGCGCACCGACTGGACGCCGCTGGCGCAGCAGTTCCAGCAGCAGCTCTATCAGCGCATCTTCAAACGGCAACCTTATCAGGACTATGTGCGCGATTACGTCGGTAAAACCCTGAGCGGCGACCTCGACGATCAACTGGTGTACCGCAAGCGGCTGCGCAGAAAGCTCGATGACTATCAGCGCAACGTGCCGCCGCACGCACGCGCCGCGCGCATCGCCGACGACTACAACCGCAGCCAGGGGCGGCCGCTGCAGTATCAGAACGGCGGCTGGATCAGCTACGTGATGACCGTGGCCGGGCCGGAACCGCTGGAAACCCGCCATTCGCCCATCGACTATCAGCATTACCTTGAACGCCAGCTGCAACCGGTGGCAGACGCTATACTCCCTTTCTTGCACGACGATTTCACCACGCTGGTCACCGGGCAGATGGGGCTGTTTTGAGATTGCGCCAGGTTAAGAAAAATCATCCGGTTTTGCAGGTGACGAACGCGCCGCCTTCCATTACCATAGCGCCCTTCCCAAAACTGAACCACGCTTAGCCCTGCCGTCTCGCGACGTCTGCATGGCGTGAACGGCTATTGCCCGCCAAATTTAAAACAAACCGGGATTAGCAGACGTTCAGTACAGGTGCCGCGGCCCTTCCCGCCCGGTAACAAGACTTACTTACAAAGAATCGAGCCGACAATATATGCCTTTTACTCTTGGTCAACGCTGGATCAGCGACACGGAAAGCGAATTAGGACTGGGCACCGTCGTGGCGCTGGACGCGCGCATGATTACCCTGCTTTTCCCCGCCACCGGTGAAAACCGCCTCTATGCCAGAAACGATTCGCCGATCACCCGTGTGATGTTCAACCCGGGCGATACCGTCAGCAGCCACGAGGGGTGGCAGCTGCAGGTGGAAGAGGTGAAAGAGGAAAACGGTCTGTTGACCTATATCGGCACCCGCCAGGACACTCAGGAAAGCGGCGTGGCGATGCGCGAAGTGCTGCTGGACAGTAAGCTGACCTTCAGCAAACCGCAGGATCGCCTGTTCGCCGGCCAAATCGACCGCATGGACCGTTTCGCGCTGCGTTTTCGCGCCCGCAAATACCAGAGCGAGCAGTATCGCCTGCCGTTCGCCGGCCTGCGCGGCATGCGCGCCAGCCTGATCCCGCACCAGCTGCACATCGCTCATGAAGTCGGCCAGCGCCATGCGCCGCGCGTTCTGCTGGCGGACGAAGTCGGCCTCGGCAAAACCATCGAAGCCGGCATGATCATCCACCAGCAGCTGCTGGCGGGCCGCGCCGAACGCGTGCTGATCGTGGTGCCGGAAACGCTGCAGCACCAGTGGCTGGTGGAGATGATGCGCCGCTTCAACCTCTATTTCTCGCTGTTCGACGACAGCCGCTACGCCGAAGCCAAGCTCGACAGCAGCAACCCGTTCGAGACCGAACAGCTGGTGATCTGCTCGCTGGACTTCGTGCGCCGCAACAAGCAGCGTCTGGAAGAGCTGGCGGACGCCCAGTGGGATCTGCTGGTGGTCGATGAAGCGCACCACCTGGCCTGGAGCGAAGAAGCGCCGAGCCGCGAATATCAGGTGATCGAACAGTTGGCCGAGCATATCCCCGGCGTGCTGCTGCTGACCGCCACCCCGGAACAGCTCGGTCAACAGAGCCACTTTGCGCGCCTGCGCCTGCTCGACCCGAACCGTTTCCACGACTACGGCGAGTTCGTCGCCGAGCAGCAGAAATACCGTCCGGTGGCCGACGCCGTCACCCTGCTGCTGAGCGGTGAACGCCTGGCCGACGACAAGCTTAACCTGCTGGGCGAGCTGATCGACGAGCAGGACATCGAGCCGCTGCTCAAGGCCGCCAACAGCGAAGGCGACAACGCCGAGCAGGCGCGCCAGGAGCTGGTTTCGATGCTGATGGATCGCCACGGCACCAGCCGCGTGCTGTTCCGCAACACCCGTAACGGCGTGAAGGGCTTCCCGCACCGCAACCTGCACCAGATCAAGCTGCCATTGCCAACCCAATATCAGACCGCGATCAAAGTGTCCGGCATCATGGGCGCCAAAAAGTCCGTCGAAGCCCGTGCGCGCGACATGCTGTACCCGGAGCAGATCTATCAGGAATTCGAAGGCGAAAACGCCACCTGGTGGAACTTCGATCCGCGCGTCGAGTGGCTGCTGGATTACCTGCTGGCCAACCGCAACGAAAAAGTGCTGGTGATCTGCGCCAAAGCCGACACCGCGCTGCAGCTGGAGCAGGTGCTGCGCGAACGTGAAGCGATCCGCGCCGCGGTGTTCCACGAAGGGCTGTCGATCATCGAGCGCGACCGCGCCGCCGCCTACTTCGCCTCCGAAGAAGAAGGCGCGCAGGTGCTGCTGTGTTCCGAGATCGGTTCCGAAGGCCGCAACTTCCAGTTCGCCAGCCAGCTGGTGATGTTCGATCTGCCGTTCAACCCGGATCTGCTGGAGCAGCGTATCGGCCGTCTGGACCGTATCGGCCAGATGCACGATATCCAAATCATGGTGCCTTACCTGGAGCACACCGCGCAGGCGGTGCTGGGTCGCTGGTTCCACGAAGGGCTGGATGCCTTCGAACACACCTGCCCGACCGGCCGCACCATCTACGACAGCTGCTACGAGCAGTTGATCGGCTATCTGGCCGCGCCGACCGAGCAGGAAGGCCTGGACGAATTCATCCACGCCTGCCGCCAGCAGCATGACCAGTTGAAAGCGCAGCTGGAACAGGGCCGCGATCGCCTGCTGGAGATGCACTCCAACGGCGGCGACAAAGCCCAGGCGCTGGCCGCCGCCATCGCCGAGCAGGATAACGACGTCAACCTGGTGGGCTTCGCGCTCAACCTGTTCGACATCGTCGGCATCAATCAGGAAGATCGCAGCGACAACCTGATCGTGCTCACGCCGTCCGACCATATGCTGGTGCCGGACTTCCCAGGCCTGCCGCAGGACGGCTGCACCGTCACCTTCGATCGCGATCGGGCGCTGTCGCGCGAAGACGCTCAGTTCGTCAGCTGGGAACACCCGATCATCCGCAACGGCCTGGATCTGATCCTGTCCGGCGATACCGGCAGCTGCGCGGTGTCCCTGTTGAAAAACAAAGCGTTGCCGGTCGGCACCCTGCTGGTTGAGCTGGTATACGTGGTGGAAGCCCAGGCGCCGAAGCACCTGCAGCTGACCCGCTTCCTGCCGCCGACGCCGATCCGCATGCTGATGGATCGCAAGGGCACCAACCTGGCGACGCAGGTCGAGTTCGAAAGCTTCAACCGCCAGTTGAACGCGGTCAACCGCCACACCTCCAGCAAGCTGGTCAATGCCGTGCAGCAAGACGTGCACGCCATGCTGCAGCAGGCGGAAAGCCTGGTGGAAGCGCAGGCGCGCACGCTTATCGAACAGGCGAAGCAAGAGGCGGACGACAAGCTGAGCGCCGAGCTGGCGCGTCTGGAAGCGCTGAAGGCGGTCAACCCGAACATCCGCGACGACGAAGTCGAAGCGCTGGAGTTCAACCGCCGTCAGGTGCTGGCCAACCTCAATGAAGCCGGCTGGCGCCTGGACGCCATTCGTCTGGTGGTGGTCACCCACCAGTAACCGGCGCGACATGGGGAGGCCACCGTCTCCCCGTTCGGCCCTTTTCGCGGAGCCAAGATGGAACCCTACAATCCCCCGCAGGACCCGCTGCACATCCTGTATCAGGATGAACACATCATGGTGGTCAACAAGCCCAGCGGCTTGCTGTCGGTGCCCGGCCGCGCGCCGGAAAACAAAGACAGCCTGATGACCCGCATTCAGGCCGATCATCCGGCCGCCGAATCGGTGCACCGGCTGGACATGGCCACCAGCGGGGTGATCGTGGTGGCGCTCAACAAGGCCGCCGAGCGTGAGCTGAAGCGTCAGTTCCGCGAACGCGAGCCGAAGAAATCCTATATCGCCCGCGTTTGGGGGCATATGGAACATGACGAAGGACTGGTGGATTTGCCGCTGATCTGCGATTGGCCGAACCGGCCGCTGCAAAAGGTGTGTTTTGACACCGGCAAAGCGGCGCAAACCGAGTATCTGGTGCTGTCGCGAGACGCCGATGGCAGCACGCGCGTGAAGCTGACGCCGATCACCGGCCGCTCGCATCAGCTGCGGGTGCACATGCTGGCGCTGGGGCACCCGATCCTCGGCGACGGTTTCTACGCCCCGCCGGAGGCTAAGGCGATGGCACCACGGCTACAGCTGCATGCGCAAGAGCTGCGCATCACCCACCCCGCCTTCCAGACGCCGATGCACTTTCGCGCCGAGCCGGATTTCTAAGGCTAAAACCCAACGGGCCCGGCATACCGGGCCCGCTTTCATCGCTTATTTAAAACCTTTCTCGCGTTTGATCAGGTCGTACGCCGCCTGGATCTCCTGCGCTTTCTGCTTGGCCATTTCCATCATCTGCGGCGGCAAGCCTTTCGCCACCAGCTTATCCGGATGGTGTTCGCTCATCAGCTTGCGGTAGGCACGTTTGATGGTGGCGGCATCGTCGCTGCTGCGCACGCCGAGCACCTTGCACGCATCGTCGAGCGTCGGGCCGCGCTGAGCCTGCTGATAGCCGCCCTGCGAATACCCGCCCTGCTGACCGCCGCCGAACTGACGCCCGCCCTCCATCATGCTGAGGAACTGATCGAACTGCGCGCGCGAAATGCCCAGCTCTTCGGCGATGACATACAGCACCTGACGTTCGTTCGGGTGCAGCGAGCCGTCGGCAAACGCCGCCTGAATCTGAATTTCCAGAAACATCCGAATCAGATCGAAGCGGCCGAAACAGATGCTGCGGAACTGCTGCAGCGTCTCACGCAGCGGAAACTGGCTCTGTTTGCCCTCGCGGAACGCCTGCTGCGCCGCGGTGCGGGCTTCGCCGTGCAGCTGCAGGCGATCCATAAACAGGCTGGCGATCTGGATATCCGCCTCGGTGACGCGCCCTTTGGATTTGGTCAGGTGGCCCATCACCTGAAAAGTGGTGCGGAAAAACAGCGTTTGCCGCGTTTGCTGGTCGGTGAAAAACCCCCGGCTGCGCTTGTTGCTGCGCGCCGTATCGATCATATGACCGATAATCAGCCCCAGAACTACACCCCAGAATCCCGCGCCAGACCAGATGGCGACGATGACGCCGAGCAGTTTTCCCCAATACTGCATATACTCCTCAATTATCATGCCGAAAGCCGCCCGCTCTCCTTCGCTTCAGGAAAGGGCGCAGGCGATTTTTCCTAGAATTTGGATTATCATACCTGTCATTTATCTTTGCGCCTAACGACGACGCAAGTAAACGGCTGGATTTAGCACTAGCGCAACGCAGATGAGTAATATAGTCTCTGACCGTTTGCCGGACACGACGCCTCTGATGACGGAACACCAAAACCGCGTATGAAAAAAAGTTTCCCAACACTGCTGGCCACGATGATTTGGACGGCACTCTACAGTCAGCATGCGCTGGCTGATCTGGCCGAGCAATGCATGCTTGGCGTTCCCGTTTACGACAAGCCTTTGGTCAGCGGCGATCCGAACAGCCAGCCGGTGACCATCAATGCCGATGACTCGCGCGCCGACTACCCGAAAAGCGCCCTGTTCAGCGGCAACGTGCATATCGAGCAAGGCAACAGCACCCTGACCGCCAAAGAAGTCGAGCTGAACCAGACGCAAAACCCTGGCCAGACGGAACCGGTGCGCACCGTCACCGCCACCGGCGACGTGCACTACAGCGACAATCAGATCAAACTGAAAGGCCCTAAGGCCTGGTCGAACCTGAATACCAAAGATACCGACGTCTATGAAGGCGACTACCAGATGGTCGGCCGTCAGGGGCGCGGCGACGCCGACAAGATGAAAATGCGCGGCGCCAACCGTTACACCATTCTGGAAAACGGCACCTTTACCTCCTGTCTGCCGGGCGACGACAGCTGGAGCGTGGTCGGCTCCGAAGTGATCCACGATCGCGAAGAGCAGGTGGCGGAAGTGTGGAACGCCCGCTTCCGCATCGGCGGCGTGCCGGTGTTCTACAGCCCATACCTGCAATTGCCGGTCGGCGACAAGCGCCGTTCCGGCTTCCTGATCCCGAACGCCAAGTACGGCAGCAACAACGGCTTCGAGTTCATGTTGCCGTACTACTGGAACATCGCGCCGAACTACGATGCCACCATCACGCCACACTATATGTCCAAACGCGGCCTGCAGTGGCAGACCGAGTTCCGCTATCTGGTGCAGCCGGGCCTCGGCCTGATGGAGTTCGACTGGCTGCCGGACGACAAGGAATACGGTAAAGATAATGACGACAGCAAACGCTGGCTGTTCTACTGGAACCACAACGGCGTTATGGATCAGGTGTGGCGTTTCAACGTCGACTACACCAAGGTCAGCGATTACAAATACTTCACCGATCTGGACTCCAAGTACGGCTCCACTACCGACGGCTACGCCACGCAGAAATTCAGCCTCGGCTACGCCAACGAGAACTGGAACGCCACGCTGAGCTCCAAACAGTTCCAGATTTTCGACAATACCGATCGTACCTGGTCGCAGACCTACAAGGTACAGCCGCAGCTGGATCTGAACTACTACAAGAACGACCTCGGCCCGTTCGATTTCCATATTTACGGCCAGGCGGCCAAGTTCACCAGCGTCAACCCGTACAGCCCGGACGCCACCCGTCTGCACATGGAGCCGACGCTGAGTCTGCCGCTCACCAACGGCTGGGCCAGCCTGAACACCGAAGCCAAGCTGATGGCGACCCACTACCAGCAGGATATTCCTGACGGTTTCGCCGCTAACTACGCCATGCGTAATCAAGTAAGCGCAGCCGACGCACCGAAGCTCGACGACTCGGTCAACCGCGTATTGCCACAGTTCAAGGTAGACGGCAAGCTGGTGTTCGAGAGGCCGATGATCTGGGCCGAAGGCGCCACCCAGACGCTGGAGCCGCGCGTGCAGTACCTGTACGTGCCGTACCGCGACCAGAGCAACATCTACACCTACGACAGCACGCTGTTGCAGACCGACTACTCCGGCCTGTTCCGCGACCGCACCTACAGCGGCCTGGATCGCATCGCTTCGCAGAACCGCGTCTCTACCGGTTTGACTACGCGCATTTATGATGACGCGCTGGTGGAACGTTTTAACGCTTCCGTGGGTCAAATCTACTACTTCAGCCGTTCGCGTACCGGTGACCAGATGACCGGTTACGACAACAACGACGACACCGGCAGCGTGGCCTGGGCCGGCGATACCTATTGGAAAATCGACGATCGTTGGGGCCTGCGCGGTGGCCTGCAGTATGACACCCGCCTGAACAGCGTCTCGCTGGGCAACGGCGTGGTGGAATACCGCCAGGATGCCGAGCGCGTGGTGCAGCTGAACTACCGTTACGCCACGCCGGAATACATCCAGACGGCGTTGAACACCAAAACGGTTCCGGCCTTCCAGGACGGCATCTCGCAGGTGGGCATCACCGGCAGTTGGCCGATCGCCGATCGTTGGGCGGTCGTCGGGGCGTACTACTACGATACCCGCGCCAAACAATCCGCCGATCAACTGGTGGGGCTGAAGTACAACACCTGCTGCTGGGCGGTGACCCTGGGCTATGAGCGCAAGATCACCGACTGGAACAACAGCAACAATACCAGCGTTTACGACAACAGAGTTTCGTTCAACGTCGAACTGCGCGGCCTGAGCAGCGATCATAGTCTCGGCTCCGCAGAAATGCTGCGCTCCGGCATTCTGCCGTATCAGCGCGCATTCTGACGCTTTGCAACACTTTGAAAACGAGAACTTTCACCCGCATTTGCGGATTACATAATGGGAAATGTATGAAGAACTGGAGAACGCTTATTCTCGGATTGGTGGTTTGCGCCAATGCCGCGTTCGCAGCACCCCAAGAAGTGGATAAAGTCGCCGCCGTCGTGGATAACGGCGTGGTACTCGAAAGCGACGTCAACGGTCTGTTGCAGTCAGTCAAGCTCAACGCCCAGCAGGCCGGCCAACAGTTGCCGGACGACAAGACGCTGCGCCATCAGATCATCGAACGGCTGATCATGGATAACATCCAGCTGCAGATGGCCAAGAAAATGGGCATTACCGTGTCCGACGCCGAGCTGGACAAAGCGATCGCCAACATCGCCGCGCAGAACCGCATGAACGTCGATCAGCTGCGCAGCCGCCTGTCGTACGAAGGGTTGAACTACAACACCTACCGTTCGCAGATCCGCAAAGAGATGCTGATTTCCGAAGTGCGTAACAACGAAGTGCGCCGCCGCGTCACCATCCTGCCGCAGGAAGTGGACGCGCTGGCCAAACAGGTGGGCGCGCAGAACGGCAGCGACACCGAAATGAACATCAGCCACATCCTGATCCCGCTGCCGGAAAACCCGTCGCAGCAGCAGGTCGACAAAGCCGAAGAGCTGGCCAAACGCCTGGTGGGTGAGATCAACAGCGGTGCCGACTTCGGCAAGCTGGCGATCACCTACTCCGCCGATTCTCAGGCGCTGAAAGGCGGCAACATGGGCTGGGGCAAGCTGCAAGAGATCCCGACCCTGTTCGCTGAACGTCTGGTGAGCGCCAAGAAAGGCGACGTCGTCGGCCCAATCCGTTCCGGCGTCGGCTTCCACATCCTGAAAGTCAACGATATCCGCGGCGCCAGCCAGTCGGTGTCGGTCACCGAAGTGCACGCCCGTCACATCCTGCTGAAGCCTTCGGTGGTGCTGACTGACGATCAAGCACGCGCCAAGCTGCAATCCGTTGCGGAAGCCATCAAGAGCGGCCGCGCCAAATTCGCCGACGAGGCCAAACAGCTGTCGCAGGATCCGGGTTCCGCCATGCAGGGCGGCGATCTGGGCTGGGCCTCCCCGGACATCTACGATCCGGCCTTCCGCGATGCGTTGCTGAAGCTGAGCAAAGGTGAAATCAGCGCGCCGGTCCACTCTTCCTTCGGTTGGCACCTGATTCAGCTGCTGGATACCCGTCAGGTGGATAAAACCGACGCCGCGCAGAAAGATCGCGCTTACCGCATGCTGTTCAACCGTAAGTTCGCCGAAGAGGCGCAGACCTGGATGCAGGAACAGCGCGCCCAGGCTTACGTGAAGATCCTCGATGGCAGCGATGCACAGCAATAAACGCGTCGTCATTACCCCCGGCGAACCCGCCGGGGTGGGGCCGGATTTGGTAGCCGCCCTGGCGCAACAGGATTGGCCTGTTGAGCTGGTGGTGTGCGCCGATCCGGCCCTGCTGCTTGAACGCGCCAGGCGCTTGGGCCTGCCGCTGACGCTGCGCCACTACCAACCGCAGCAACCGGCCGAGGCGCAACGCGCCGGCACGCTGACCGTGCTGCCGGTGTCGCTCGCTCAGCCGGTCACCGCCGGTGAACTGAACGTCGGCAACAGCGCCTACGTGGTGGAAACCCTGGCGCGCGCCTGCGACGGCTGCCTGAACGGCGAATTTGCCGCTCTGATCACCGGCCCGGTGAACAAAGGCGTGATCAACGACGCCGGCGTGCCGTTTATCGGCCATACCGAATTCTTTGCCGATCGCAGCCGCTGCGATCGCGTGGTGATGATGCTCGCGACCGAAGAGCTGCGCGTGGCGCTGGCGACCACCCACCTGCCGCTGCTGGCGGTGCCGGGCGCCATCACGCAGCAGAGCCTGTTCGAAGTCATTCGCATTCTCGACCACGATCTGAAAACCAAATTTGGCATCGCTCAGCCGCACATTTACGTCTGCGGTCTGAATCCCCACGCTGGGGAAGGCGGCCATATGGGGCGCGAAGAGATAGACACCATCATCCCGGCGCTCGACGCGCTGCGCGCTGACGGTATCCATCTGATCGGCCCGCTGCCGGCGGACACCCTGTTCCAGCCCAAATATCTGCAAGATGCCGATGCGGTGCTGGCGATGTATCACGATCAGGGGCTGCCGGTGCTAAAATACCAAGGGTTCGGCCGCGCGGTGAATATCACCCTCGGTTTGCCTTTCATACGCACCTCGGTCGACCACGGTACCGCTCTGGAACTGGCCGGCACCGGCACCGCCGATGTCGGCAGTTTCCAAACGGCCCTGAATCTCGCCATTAAAATGATAATTAATTGTAATGAATAACAGAGTCCACCAAGGGCACTTTGCCCGCAAACGCTTTGGACAAAACTTTTTAACCGATCAGTTTGTCATCGATAGCATTGTCTCCGCCATTCACCCGCAGCCGGGCGAAGCGGTGGTCGAGATCGGCCCCGGCCTCGGCGCCTTGACCGAGCCGGTTGGCGCACGCATGGACCGCATGACGGTGATCGAACTGGACCGCGATCTGGCCACCCGGTTGGAGAACCACCCGCGGCTGAAAGACAAGCTGACCATCCGCCAGCAGGACGCCATGACGGTGAATTTCGCCGAACTGGCCGAGGAAGCTGGCCAACCGCTGCGCGTATTTGGTAACCTGCCGTACAATATTTCGACGCCGCTGATGTTCCACCTTTTCAGCTATACTCAGGCAATCCGCGACATGCACTTTATGTTGCAAAAAGAGGTGGTCAACCGTCTGGTGGCCGGCCCGAACAGCAAGGCCTACGGGCGTTTGACCGTGATGGCGCAGTACTACTGCAACGTCATTCCGGTGCTGGAAGTGCCGCCGACCGCGTTCGCGCCGCCGCCGAAGGTCGATTCCGCCGTGGTGCGCCTGGTCCCGCACACCGAGCTGCCGAACCCGGTGGGCGACGTGCGCATGCTGAGCCGCATCACCACGCAGGCGTTCAACCAGCGGCGGAAAACCATCCGCAACAGCCTGGGCGACCTGTTCACGCCGGAGCAGCTGACGGAGCTGGGCGTCGATCCTTCGCTCAGAGCAGAGAATATTTCTGTGGCGCAGTACTGCAAGCTGGCGAACTGGCTGTCAGCCAATCCGGCGCCGCAGCAATAAGGAGTTGTTGTCATGATTGATTCGCCCCGCGTGTGTATTCAGGTTCAGAGCATCTATGTGGAATCACAGTCGATCCCTGAAGAAGAGCGTTACGTCTTCGCCTATACCATCACCATCCGCAATCTGGGGCGGACCAACGTGCAACTGCTGGGCCGTTACTGGCTGATCACCAACAGCAACGGCCGCCAAACCGAAGTCCAGGGCGAAGGCGTGATCGGCGAACAGCCCGTCATTCCGCCTGGTGGAGAGTTTCAGTACACCAGCGGCGCCATTCTGGAAACGCCGCTGGGCACCATGGAAGGCCATTACGAAATGGTTGACCATCAGGGTCAGCCGTTCCGCACCGCTATTCCCGTTTTTCGCTTAGCCATTCCAACGCTGATCCATTAATTATGTCGACATACCTTATCGGCGACGTTCACGGCTGTTTCGATGAACTGAAGTCGCTGCTGGCTCAGGTTGCGTTCGATCCCGAGCGCGATCAACTGTGGCTGACCGGCGATCTGGTGGCGCGCGGCCCCGCCTCGCTGGACGTGCTGCGCTACGTGCGCTCGCTCGGTCCGGCGGTGCGCATGGTGCTGGGCAACCACGATCTGCACCTGCTGGCGGTCTACGCCGGCATCAGCCGCAACAAACCCAAAGATCGCATCACCCCGCTGCTGGAGGCGCCTGACGTCGACGAGCTGATCAACTGGCTGCGCCGCCAACCGGTGCTGCAGGTGGATGATGAGCAAAAGCTGGTGATGGCGCACGCCGGCATCACCCCGCAGTGGGATATCGACACCGCGAAAATGTGCGCGCGCGAAGTGGAAGCGGTATTGAGCAGCGACAGCTATCCGCTGTTCCTCGACGCCATGTACGGCGACATGCCGAACAACTGGGCGCCGGAGCTGAGCGGCCTGGCGCGCCTGCGTTTCAGCACCAATGCGTTCACGCGCATGCGCTACTGCTTCCCCAACGGCCAGCTCGACATGATCTGCAAAGATGCGCCGGGCAGCGCGCCGGCGCCGCTGAAGCCGTGGTTCGAACTGCCGCGCCTGGTGGACCCGGAATACACCATCATCTTCGGCCACTGGGCCTCGCTCGAAGGCAAGGGCACGCCGGAAGGCGTGATCGGGCTGGATACCGGCTGCTGCTGGGGCGGCGACCTGACGATGCTGCGCTGGGAAGACCACCGTTACTTCACGCAGCCCGCCAATCGGGGCGAGGCGTCTGACCACGCCGGCAGACTGGCCGCATCCTGAAAATACAAAGGCGGCCCCGTGGCCGCCTTTGTTTTCTATATTATCGCCTTACGCCCCAATCACCCCGCCATCTTCACGCGTGATCATCAATACCGATGAACGCGGGCGCGGGCTGTTGTTCGGGAAGTGCGAATCGCCCTCTTCTCCCGGATGCTGCACGTTGACGAACATCGTCTTGTAGTCCGGGGTGAAAGTGATGCCGGTCAGTTCGCAGGACTTCGGCCCCACCATGAAACGGCGGATCTCGCCGCTGATCGGATCGCCCACCAGCATCTGGTTGTTGCCCTGCCCGACATAATCGCCCTTGTTGCTGTACTTGCCGTCGGTGAGGATCCACAGGCGGCCGGCGCGATCGAAGCCCAGCCCGTCCGGGCTGTTAAAGGTATTTTCCGCCGTGATGTTCGGCGTGCCGCGGTTGACGCCTTCGGGGTGGGCGATCGGGTTGCCGCACAGCGCATAGATGTCCCAGGTGAAGACGTCGGCGGTAGCGTCGCCACCTTCATCCCAGCGAATGATCTGGCCATAGATATTGTTAGGCCGCGGGTTGGCGGCGTTCAGCGGCATCCCTTCCTCACCGCGCTTGCTGTTGTTGGTCAGCGTACAGTACGCGCGGCCGTCATGCGGGTTCACCGCGATCCACTCCGGGCGATCCATTTTGGTGGCGCCGACCTGCTGCGCCGCCTTGCGGGCGAAGATCAGCACTTCGGCCTCGTCGCGGAAGCCGTTCTCCGGCGTCAGGCCGTTCTTGCCGAACTCGAGCGCAATCCAGCGCCCTTTGCCCTTCAGCGGCGTGCCGGCCTCATCGCCGTCGAACTGCGCCACGTACAGCGTCCCCTCGTCCAGCAGCGTGCGATTGTTGGCCGGATTGGCGGCGTCGACCACGCCTTTGGAGACGTATTTATAGATATGTTCGCCGCGCTCGTCGTCGCCCATATACACTACCAGACGGCCGTCTTTGGCCACGGTCACCGCCGCGTTTTCATGTTTGAAGCGGCCGAGCGCGGTGTGCTTGATGGGCGTCGAGGCCGGATTCAACGGATCGATCTCGACGATCCAGCCGTGGCGGTTGAATTCGTTAGGGTTCTTCGCCACATCGAAGCGCTCATCATAGTCCGGCCAGTTGCGCTCCGGTTCGCTGGCCTTCAGCGTGTAGCGCTTCTGTTCCGGCGTGGTGCGATAATCGGCCTGACGGGTGCCGAAATAGGTATCGAAGTTTTCCTCGCAGGTCAGATAGGTCCCCCACGGCGTCTTGCCGTTGGCGCAGTTGCCGAAGGTGCCCAACACCTTGCGGCCACTCGGATCGGCGGCGGTCTGCAGCAGCGGGTGCCCGGCGGCCGGGCCGCTGAACTGCATTTCGCTGTTGGCGGTGATGCGGCGGTTATAGCGCGACGGGCGTTCCACCTCCCAGCGCTGGCCGTCGCCGACCCGCTTGACCGCCACAATGGAGACGCCGTGCGCCGCCTGTGACTTGCGCACCTCTTCCAGGCTGGTGGCTTTGGCGCCGCCGTGGGCGAACAGATACTGTTCGTTGACGTATTCGTTATTGATGGCCATCACGCCGTGATTGTCATCAATAGGGAAGAAGCTCATGCCGTCATTGTTGTCGCCAAACTGTTTTTCCTGATCGGCGGCGCTGTTGTTGCCCTGCGGATCGAAGGCCGGCGCGCCGTCCACCAGCGGCTCGCCCCAGGAGATCAGCACCTCCGCGCGGTAGCCCGGCGCGATGGTCACCTCGTCGGCGGTAGATGCGGCGATGCCCTGAAAGCCCAGCAGCCTGTTCGGTGGCAGATCCTCGGCCAACGCCTCGGCGGAGACCGACCAGATGCCACCGCCGAGAAAGCCGGCAAGGCCGACGGCGCCGGCGCTGCCGAGCAACAGCTTGCGGCGAGTGGGATCGATCAGGCGGTCGGCGTCTAATTGCTCAATTTGCTTGGTCATAACGTGGTTACCTTTTTAGTTATGGCGCCGCGGTCAAGATTCACCAGAGTTGCCGTGGCGCTCGGAGTTGGGCTTCATACTAATCAGGTAATGTGACGGAAAGGTTACGAATGACCGGCGTAAAAAGACCGGGGGCGCAATTGCTTGCGCCCCCGGGGATAACTGGCTAACGCGCTGAGATTAGCGGCGCTGCAGGATTTCGAAACAGTAGCTGTGCGAGTTCAGATTGTCGGCGTCGTGGAATTCGCTGAACGTGGTTTCCCACTCGTCCGGCTCATAATCCGGGAAGTGGGTATCGCCGCCGACTTCGGCGTCGATGTGCGTCAGGTACAGACGGTCGGCGCGCGGCAGCAACTGGGTATAGATGCGCCCACCGCCGATCACCATCACTTCCTCCACGTCGCCCGCGGCGGCCAGCGCCTCATCCAGCGAGGTTACCCAGGTCACCCCGGCTTCGCTGCCCGGGCGGCTGCTCAAAACGATATTGTGGCGGCCCGGCAGCGGGCGGCCGATGGACTCGAAGGTCTTGCGGCCCATAATAACCGGCTTATTCAACGTGTTGCGTTTAAACCACGCAAGGTCCGCCGGCAGGTGCCACGGCATGGCGTTTTCCATGCCAATAACGCGATCCGCCGCCAAGGCAGCGATCAGGCTGATAATCATTGTTTAACCCTGTGTAGGCAGCAAAATTGGTGACACTATACGTAAAGGCCTGAGTGCCGTCGATAGGCTAATCAAGCAAGATGAATATATAAGATAGCTCTTATCAGCATATCTAATAACCAACGTTCTTCCGCCGGGAAATTTCACACGCCGGGGCGTTTGCGGTACAGCCACAGGCCCGGTAACGACAGGCCGATCGACAAGGCACCGACGATAAAACTGGCCTTAAGGAAGTTGGTGATCATGGTCTCCATCAGGGCCTCGCTGTAGCCCAGATGCGAGATCTCCACCACAGTTATCATCGCGGTATAGGCGGAAATGCCGGGAAACATCGGGATCACCGCCGCCACGGTGAACACCTTCGGATGCGCCAGCAGCCAGCGCGACCAGTAGATGCCGATGATGCCGATCAGGATCGCCGCCAGCAGCGAGGCCCACTCGATGTTCATGCCGGCATGCATCATCAGCATGCGCGAACCGCGCCCGATAGCCCCGAGCAATGCGCAATAGCGCAGCGCACGCAGCGGCACGTTAAACACCATGGCGAAGCCCAGCGCCGGCACCGCCGCCAACAGCATCTCCTGCAACAAGGCCCACAGCAGATTCATGACCACCCCCGCAGATCCCACAGCGACATCGCCATCACCACGCCGATACAGGTCGCCAGCGTCAGCAGGCTGGCCATCGCCCAGCGCGCCAGCCCGGTATTCACATGCCCCTTGAACATGTCGGCCACCGCGTTGATCAGCGGGAAGCCCGGCACCAGCAGCAGCACGCTGGCGGCCATCGCCACGCTCGAGGTGTCTTTAAACGCCGGCAGGCGCAGCAGCAGTCCGGAGATCGACGTCGCGACAAATGCCGTCAGGCAGAAATTGATCAGCGGATTCATCTGGCGGGCGGTGAGGATCTGGCGCACCAACATCGCCGTGCCGCTGGCGATAAAGGTCACCAGGAAGGCGTCGCCGCCACCGCCGTTGAGCATGCTGAAGCACCCGCAGGACAGCCCCACCATCAATACCACCAGCCAGCGCGGGTAGCGCAGCGGCCGGATCCTTTCAAAGCGGCGCGCCACGTCGTGCGCATCCGCCAGGCGATGCTCGGCGAGGATCACGATATGCTGCACTTCGGTCACCACCTGCATATTGATGCCGCGATCGACGTTCTTACGGGTGGTGGTCAGACAGGCACCATGGCTAAGAGTGGTCAATACCACCGCATTGGCGGAGATCGAACTTTCCACGCTGTCCATGCCCAGCGCCAGTCCCAGGCGAGTTGATAACTGTTCCACCACCGTGCTCTCGGCGCCGTGCTGCAACAGCAGCAACGCGCATTGAATGCACAGTCGGGTGATTTCACGCTGTTGCCGGTGCGGTTCCGGCCTGTCTGTGGCGGTAGTCTGCTGCATGGTGCTCCGTCGCGGGCGGTAGATGAATTATTATCATAGAGCCTAACAATACCTCATTGGGTTGATGCGCATCAGAGGAAGCGGCGTTATTATCGCCAGATTGCTGCCTTTTGCGCGAGACGCCTACCATGCTTGAAACTTCACTGTTCGTCGCCGGCATTGCCGCCCTCGGCATGCTCTCCCCCGGCCCGGATTTTTTCCTGGTGATCAAAAACGCCGCCCGCTACCCGCGGCTGGCCGCCATGATGACCGCCTTCGGCGTGATCTGCGGCGTCGCCACCCACATGTCCTACTGCGTCGCCGGGCTGGCGGTGGTGATCACCACCACGCCGTGGCTGTTCAACCTGCTGAAATACGCCGGGGCAGTCTATCTGGTGTGGATCGGCATCCAGGCGCTGCTGTCGCGCGGCGGCGGCAAAATGAACGTCAGCAATCTGCCGCAGCAGCAGGTCAGCCTGAAGAGCGCCTTTGCGCAAGGCTACCTGTGCAACCTGCTGAATCCGAAAGCCACCCTGTTCTTCCTGGCGGTCTTCACCCAGGTGCTGCAGATCGATTCCGGTCTGGGTGACAAGCTGTGGTACGCGGGGATTATTCTCGGCCTGTCGGTCATCTGGTGGCCGCTGTTGGTATTTTTGATCCAGAGCGGGCCGGTGCGCCGCGGGCTGGAAAAGACGCAGAAGATCGTCGACAAATTGCTGGGCGGCATGTTGATCGCGCTGGGCATCAAGGTTGCGCTGAGCTAAGCAAAAAAAGGGGCGCCATCACGGCGCCCCTCCCCTTATCCTTTGGCTTCCACCACTTCATCCTCCGGCGCCTTGCCGTCGATACTGCCGCGCCAACCGGTCTGCTGCACCCGCGCCAGCCGATTCTGATCCTGCTCGATGGCCGCGCTGAGCATCTCCTTGGCCCGCTGCAGGCTGGCGATACGGAACTCGGTATCCTGGTAATTATCCAGCGTATCTTCCAGCATCTTCAGGTTATAGCGGCGGAAAGTGTCCGCTTTCTCGCGCGCCTCATAGGCGTCCAGCCCCAGCAACTCCAGCGTTTCACGGCCGACACGCAGCGAGCTTTCGAAGGTTTCGCGCTCCGGTTTTTCCACCCCCAGCTGCCGCAGCTGATACCAGTGATCGACGTCGCGCGCCCGCGCCACCACCTTAAGATGCGGGAAGTGCTGCCTGGCCAGCTCGGTTAACGCCAGGCTGTCCTCCACGTCGTCGATGGCGTTGATCAGCACCTTGGCGTGAGCGGCGCCGGCGGCCTCCAGCAGATCGGCGCGCGTGGCGTCGCCGTAGAACACCTTGGTATCGAATTTGCGCAGCGTTTCGATATGGTCCGGATCGTGATCCAGTACCACGGTGTGCACGCCGTTGGCCAATAACAAACGACCGGCGATCTGGCCGAAACGGCCGAAGCCGGCGATGATCACGCTGGCATTCTCGTCATCAATGACGTCAGCCGGGCGATCCTCTTTCGGCGCATTTTTCTCCAGCTGCGCGGCGATCACCAACAGCAGCGGGGTGGCCGCCATCGACAGCGCCACCGCCAGCGTCAGCGACTTGGCCCATTCAACCGGCAAGACGCCGGCCAGCTGTGCGGCGCTGAAAATCACGAAGGCGAACTCACTGCCCTGCCCCAGCAGAATGGCGAACAGGCCGCGCTGGCGCTTCGGCACGCCGAGCAGCGGCCCAATCAGCCACAGCAACGCCGCCTTGATCAGCATAAAGCCCAGCAGCAGCGAGGCGATCAGCAACGGATGATGGAACAGCGTGCCGAAGTCGATCGACATGCCGACGCCGATGAAGAACAGCCCCAGCAGCAATCCCTTGAACGGCTGAATATCGCTCTCCAGCGCGTGGCGGTATTCCGAGCTCGCCAACAGCACCCCGGCGAGGAACGCCCCCATCGCCATCGACAGTCCGGCCATCTCCAGCAGGATGCCGAAGCCGAACACCAGGAACAACGCCACGGCGCTGAACACTTCGCGCATGCCCGAACGGGCGACGAAGTGCAGCAGCGGGCGGGTGACGTAGCGGCCAAGCAACACCACCATCGTCAACGCGCCCACCACCTTGGCCGCCGACAGCATGAAAGCGCCCAGCGTGGTGGTGGCGCCGCTGCTGGCCAGCAGCGGGATCATCGCCACCAGCGGGATCGCCGCGATATCCTGGAACAGCAGCACCGCAAACGCGCTACGGCCGATCGGCGACGGCGTCAGATTGCGTTCGCTCATCGCCTGCATGGCAATGGCGGTGGATGAGAGCGCCAGCGTCAGGCCAATCAGCAACGCCACCTTCCAGTTAAGGCCAAGGAAGTAACAGAAGGCGCTCAGCGCCAGGCCGCAGCCCACCATCTGAATGCTGCCGCCGCCGAACACCGAGGCACGCAGCGTCCACAGCCGTTTAGGATCCAGCTCCAGGCCGATGATAAACAGCATCAGCACCACGCCGATCTCGGCGAAGGTCAGGATCGATTCAGCGTCCGACACCAGCTTCAGCCCCCAGGGGCCAATGATACAGCCGGCGATCAGGTAACCGAGCACCGAGCCCAGTCCCAGGCGCACCGCGATCGGTACAAACAGCGCCGCGGAGCCGAGGTAGATCAGCCCTTCGATCATCATGTGGTGATTATCCATGGCTGGCCTCCCGGGTTTCCGCTTCGGCATGTTCCATCAGGTAGTCGACCAGCCGCTGGCGGTAGGCTTCGCCGGCGGCGAGCAGCGCCGGCTCGTTGCAGGTAAAGGTATTGTGCACGGCGAAATAAGGCAGCCAGGTCATGCCGCAATAGATCGCCGTGGCCTGCAGCGGCTGCGCCAGCGCGGCGAAGTTGGGGAAGTCGCCCAGCTCGAAGTGGTGCTCGTCACCGCCGCTGGTCACCGCCCACAGGCAATCTTTACCCACCAGCGCATTGCCGTCGTGGCCGTAGGCCCAGCCGTGCTCCAGCACTTTGTCGATCCACAGCTTCAACAACGGCGGGAAGCTGTACCACTGCATCGGATGTTGCAGCACCACCAGGTCGGCGCGCTCCACCGCCCGCTGCTCGGCGTTGATGTCGATATTGAAATCGGGGTACAGCTCATACAGCGAGCGCACCTCCACCTCGGGGAGATCCTTCACCGCCTGCAGCAGGCGGTGATTGGCATGCGAATGCCGGGGATACGGGTGAGCATAAATTATCAGAATCATTGTTATCGTCGTTCCTTCGTTCCTTGCCAATACACCAAGCATATACCAATCACACAGAGTGACAGTTTGCCCACTGATTGATAGCGGAAATTTTTAACGCCAGCCGACAAATTCGCTGAATAAAAAAGGGCGCTGCATCTGCAGCGCCCCTTACGTTGCGTTATCGCGCGGTTACTTGCCGATGCGCGCGTGCATTTCCTGCACCGACGTCACCTGCTCGGTCGGATCCGCTTTCAGCGCCATCGCGGTGGCGAAGCCGCCGTTCAGCGTGGTGTCGTAGTGCACCTTGTACTGCAGTGCGCTGCGGCGAATCAGCTTGGAGTCCTCAATCGCCTGACGGCCTGCCGTAGTGTTGACGATGTAAGTGTACTCGCCGTTCTTGATACGGTCCTGAATGTGCGGACGCCCTTCGTGCACCTTGTTGACCAGGCGCGGGTTGATGCCCGCTTCGCCCAGCACCACCGCGGTGCCGTGGGTGGCGTCCAGCTCGAAGCCCTGCTTCAGCAGGCTGGCGGCCAAATCGACCACGCGGGCTTTATCGCCTTCACGCACCGACAGCAGCGCGCGGCCCTGCTTCTTCATGCCCGAGTTGCTGCCCAGCATCGCTTTGGAGAAGGCTTCCGCGAAGGTGCGGCCCACGCCCATCACTTCCCCGGTAGAGCGCATTTCCGGCCCCAGAATCGGGTCGACGCCCGGGAATTTGTTGAACGGCAGCACCACTTCTTTCACCGAATAGTACGGCGGGATGATCTCTTCGGTAACGCCCTGCTCGACCAGCGTTTTGCCCGCCATCACGCGCGCGGCCACCTTGGCCAGCGGCACGCCGGTGGCTTTGGAGACGAACGGCACGGTGCGCGCGGCGCGCGGGTTGACTTCAATCAGGTAGACTTCGTTGTCTTTCACCGCGAACTGCACGTTCATCAGGCCGCGCACCTGCAGCTCGAACGCCAGTTTTTCCACCTGACGACGCATCACGTCCTGAATTTCCTGGCTCAGGGTGTACGCCGGCAGCGAACACGCGGAGTCGCCGGAGTGCACGCCCGCCTGCTCGATGTGCTCCATGATGCCGCCAATCAGCACGCGTTCGCCGTCGCAGATGGCGTCGACGTCCACTTCCACCGCGTCGTCCAGGAAGCGATCCAGCAGCACCGGCGCATCGTTGGATACGCTGACCGCGGTCTGGAAGTAGCGGCGCAGGTCGGTTTCGTCGTAAACGATTTCCATCGCCCGGCCGCCCAGCACGTAGGAAGGACGCACCACCAGCGGATAGCCGATGGCCGCCGCCTTCTCCACCGCCTGTTCGATGGCGGTCACGGTGGCGTTGGCCGGTTGCTTCAGGCCCAGACGGTTGACCGCCTGCTGGAAGCGCTCGCGGTCTTCGGCGCGGTCGATGGCGTCCGGACTGGTGCCGATAACCGGCACGCCTGCGGCTTCCAGCTCGCGCGCCAGCTTCAGCGGAGTCTGGCCGCCATACTGCACGATCACGCCCTTCGGCTTCTCGATGCGCACGATTTCCAGCACGTCTTCCAGCGTTACCGGCTCAAAGTACAGGCGGTCTGAGGTGTCGTAGTCGGTGGAGACGGTTTCCGGGTTACAGTTGACCATGATGGTCTCGTAGCCGTCTTCACGCAGCGCCAGCGAAGCGTGCACGCAGCAGTAGTCAAACTCGATGCCCTGGCCGATACGGTTCGGCCCGCCGCCCAGCACCATCACTTTCGGCCGGTCGTTGGTCGGGTTGGACTCGCACTCTTCTTCATAGGTGGAGTACATATAGGCGGTGTCGGTGGCGAATTCCGCCGCGCAGGTATCCACGCGCTTGTACACCGGGTGCAAACCGTAGCTGTGGCGCAGCTTGCGAATTTCGCTCTCGGCGACGCCGGCCAGCTTGGCCAGGCGCGCATCGGCGAAGCCTTTGCGCTTCAGGGTGCGCAGGAACTCTTTGTTCAGGCCGTTGATGCCCGCGTCGGCAACCTGCTCTTCCAGGCGCACCAGCTCTTCAATCTGCACCAGGAACCAGCGGTCGACGTTGGTCAGGTTGAACACGCCGTCTACCGACAAACCGGCGCGGAAGGCGTCGGCGATGTACCAGATGCGGTCGGAACCGGCGTCTTTCAGCTCGCGGCGAATTTTGGTCAGCGCTTCCGGATCGTCCAGGCTCACTTTCGGGTCGAAACCGGTGGCGCCCACTTCCAGGCCGCGCAGCGCTTTTTGCAGCGATTCCTGCTGGGTGCGGCCGATGGCCATCACTTCACCGACCGACTTCATCTGGGTAGTCAGGCGATCGTTGGCGCCGGCGAACTTCTCGAAGTTGAAGCGCGGGATCTTGGTCACGACGTAGTCGATGGACGGCTCGAACGACGCCGGGGTGCGGCCGCCGGTGATGTCATTCATCAGCTCATCGAGGGTGTAACCCACCGCCAGCTTGGCGGCGATCTTGGCGATGGGGAAGCCGGTGGCTTTCGACGCCAGCGCCGAAGAGCGCGATACGCGCGGGTTCATTTCGATGACGATCAGGCGGCCGGTTTTCGGGTTGACCGAGAACTGCACGTTGGAGCCGCCGGTTTCAACGCCGATCTCACGCAGCACCGCCATCGAGGCGTTGCGCATGATTTGGTATTCCTTGTCGGTCAGGGTCTGGGCCGGCGCGACGGTGATCGAGTCGCCGGTGTGGATGCCCATGGCGTCGAAGTTTTCGATGGAGCAGACGATGATGCAGTTGTCGTTCTTATCACGCACCACTTCCATCTCGTACTCTTTCCAACCGATCAGCGATTCATCGATCAGCAGCTCGTTGGTCGGCGACAGGTCCAGGCCGCGTTCGCAGATTTCTTCGAACTCTTCGCGGTTGTAGGCGATGCCGCCGCCGGTGCCGCCCATGGTAAAGGAAGGACGGATGATGCACGGGAAGCCGACGTCAGCGGCCACCGCCAGCGCTTCTTCCATGGTGTGCGCGATGCCGGAACGCGCGGTATCCAGACCGATTTTCTTCATCGCCACATCGAAACGGCGACGGTCTTCGGCCTTGTCAATCGCATCGGCGGTGGCGCCGATCATGGTAACGCCGAACTCGGCCAGCACGCCCTGACGCTCCAGTTCCAGCGCGCAGTTCAGCGCCGTCTGGCCGCCCATGGTCGGCAGCACCGCATCCGGGCGCTCTTTTTCGATGATCTTGCGCACCACTTCCCAGTGGATCGGCTCGATGTAGGTCGCATCGGCCATTTCCGGGTCGGTCATGATGGTCGCCGGGTTGGAGTTGACCAGAATGACGCGGTAACCCTCTTCGCGCAGCGCTTTACACGCCTGGGCACCCGAGTAGTCGAACTCACACGCCTGGCCGATAACGATCGGGCCAGCGCCGAGGATCAGGATGCTTTTTATGTCTGTACGTTTTGGCATTTTTTACTGCTCCTGATTATTTGGCGTTAGAACGGTAAGTCTCAATCAGTTCGATAAAGTGATCGAACAGCGGCGCGGCGTCGTGCGGGCCTGGGCTGGCTTCCGGGTGGCCCTGGAAGCTGAACGCCGCTTTGTCGGTGCGGTGAATGCCCTGCACCGTGTGGTCGAACAGCGATTTGTGCGTCACGCGCAGGTTCGCCGGCAGATTGTTCTCATCTACCGCAAAGCCGTGGTTCTGCGCGGTGATCATCACGGTGTTGTTGTCCAGATCCTTCACCGGGTGGTTGCCGCCGTGGTGGCCGAGCTTCATCTTCATGGTGTTCGCCCCGCTGGCCAGCGCCAGCAGCTGGTGGCCCAGGCAGATGCCGAACACCGGAATGTCGGTTTCCAGGAACTGTTTGATGGCGGTGATGGCGTAGTCGCACGGCTCCGGATCGCCCGGGCCGTTGGACAGGAAAATGCCGTCCGGATTCATTTTCAGCACCTCGTCGGCCGGGGTCTGCGCCGGCACCACGGTCAGGCGGCAGCCGCGATCCACCAGCATGCGCAGGATGTTGCGCTTGGCGCCGTAGTCGTAAGCCACCACGTGGAACGGCAGTTCCGCGGCGGTTTTGGCTTCGGGCAGGTCGCCTTCAAGCGTCCAGCTGCCTTGCTGCCAGCTGTAGGCCTCTTGGGTGGTGACCTCTTTCGCCAGATCCATGCCCTTCAACCCCGGGAAACCTTGCGCCTTGGCCAGGGCCAGCGCGGCGTCCGGCGAATCGGCGGCGATGATGCAGCCGTTCTGGGCGCCCTTCTCGCGCAGCAGGCGGGTCAATTTGCGGGTATCGATATCGGCGATCGCCACGATGTTGTGACGCTTGAGGTAGTCGGACAGGCTTTCTTCGTTGCGGTAGTTGCTGGCGATCAGCGGGAGGTCGCGAATGACGAGGCCTTGGGCGTGTACTGCGGAGGATTCTTCGTCGGAAGCATTGGTGCCGACATTGCCGATATGAGGATAAGTAAGAGTAACGATCTGGCGGGAATAGGAAGGATCAGTGAGGATTTCTTGATAACCGGTCATCGACGTATTGAAGACCACTTCCCCCACTGCCGTTCCCTCTGCCCCGATGGCCCGACCGTGGAATTGGGTTCCGTCTTCCAGAACCAATAGCGCTGACTTTATCAAAACACCCTCCAAGGAATAATCAATCACAATATTTGCATATTAATTCAGATATCGCGATCTAAATCAATGCAAAAACCGTCCGCGAGGCCAATTTTTGGCAAATTGGGCGCATTTTAATGATGAGTGCCTGGCTTGTCTACCCAAACTGCCGTTTTTTGTTTTATTTTTGCAGTTCTCGGCGCTCATGCGGCTTGAGCGCCGATAAAAACACAGAAAACCGGGGCTGGAAAACGGTTGCGGGGAAGAATGACGGAAAATAGCGCCGGAATGGGACAAAAAAGACGCTAAAAAAGCCTAGGGTGGAAAAAAAGGAGATGATTAGCAAAGTAAATACAGATAAACAACAGCTTAAGCAATGAAATAAAATCAACACGATATTTATCATGTTAAAAAAAAGGACAATAAAATTATTGCCCGATTATCATAGTATTATGATCAATACAACCACATCACGATGGTATGCAAATCAATTATAACTGGTCCAAATTCAACACGTCGCGCATATCAAACAAACCTTTATCCCGGTTATGCAGCCAGGCAGCCGCGCGCACCGCACCGCTGGCAAAAGTCATGCGGCTGGAAGCCTTATGGGTAATTTCCACCCGTTCACCGATGTCGGCGAACATTGCCGTGTGCTCGCCGACGATGTCGCCGGCGCGAATGGTGGCAAAGCCGATGCTTTGGGGATCGCGTTCGCCGGTATGGCCTTCGCGCGCATAGACCGCACAGCTTTTCAGATCGCGCCCCAGCGCGCCGGCGATCGCTTCGCCCATGGCCAACGCCGTGCCCGACGGCGCATCCACTTTGTGGCGGTGGTGCGCCTCGACGATTTCGATATCGGTATAGTCGCCCATCACCTGCGCGGCCTTCTCCAGCAGTTTCAGCACCAGGTTGACGCCGACGCTGAAGTTGGCGGCGAACACGATGCCGATATGCTGCGCCGCAGCGCGGATCGCCTGCTTGCCGGCGTCATCGAAGCCGGTGGTGCCAATCACCATCGCCTTGTGGTGCGCCACGCAAAAATCCAGGTAGTTCCGCGTGCTTTCCGGGCGGGTGAAGTCGATCAAAATGTCGAACTCGCTCGCCACTTTCTCCAGGCTGTCGCTTACCTTGACGCCCAGCGCGCCAATGCCCGCCAACTCGCCGGCGTCGACGCCGATCAGGCTTGAACCCGGGCGCGACAGCGCCGCGCCCAACACCACGCCTTCCGCCTGCTGCACCGCCTGGATCAACTGACGGCCCATCCGGCCGCCGGCGCCCGCAATCGCAATGCGGATTTGTGAATCACTCATGCTTGCTCTCTTCTTGATTTGACGCCTATCCCATTAGGCTATCGATTCAGGGTAACTGCCCCGCTGCAGCGCCGCCAGAGGATTCATTTCATAATTAGAAAATTATGATATTCCCCCGCTTTCATCAGCGGCGCTGTCGTGAGATTAACATTCAACCGATTTGGCGGCCTGCGACGATTGTACATAATCATGCAGTTTCCATGGCAAAAAAATGCAGAAAAAAGGCGCCGAAAACGGCGCCTGGGGAAAGGATCACAGCGAGGTCAGGCGGTAATGGCGGCCACTTCGTTGGCGATCGCCGTCAGCGCATCGTGGCGGGCATAGTCCTCACGCACCAGTGCCGCGCGCTGGCGATAGATCGGCTGCTGCAGAATGCGCGTCGCCGCCGCCAGGATCTGTTCAGGGCTTGGCGTGCTGGTGTGCAGGCTGATGCCGCACCCGGCGGCGACCACGCGCGCGGCCGCCTCCAGTTTGTCTTCGCCGGTGCCGGCGACGATCAGCGGCACGCCGCTGTTCAGCGCATAGTTGATCGAGCCGTAACCGCCGTTGGTGATCAGCAGCGCCGTCTCCGGCAACCAGCGTTCGAAGGAGATAAACTCCCGCACTCTGGCATTGGCCGGCAGCGCGTCCATCAGTCCTTCCGTCGCCCGCCCGCCGGTGGTGGCCAACACCCGCACCGGCAGATGAGCCAGCGCTTGCAGCGTCGGCACGATCAGCTGTTGCAGATCGACATTGGCCAACGTGCCCTGCGTCACAATCACCAGCGGCCGACGATCGTCCGCCTCCCACAGCGTTTCTTCCGCCGCCGGCTGGCCGCCGCTGCGCAGCGGGCCGACGAAGCGCACGCCGCTCGGCAGATCGTCACGCTCATATTCCAGCGCCGTGGTAGCCAGCTGCAGGAAACGCTCGCAGCCGCCGATCAGCGCGTCGGTGAACGGGCAATCCAGCGCCCGTCCCCCCGCCTGCACCAGCGCCGCATCGAAGCTCTGCTGTACTTCATCGAGCAGCACGCGCGTTTCTTCATCCACCAGCTGCTCACGGGTCAGCGCCTGCGGCAGCAGCGCCGGCGGGATGCGCGGACCATAAAAAATAGCATCGCGCGAGGAATACGACAGCGGCGTGACCCCGATACCGAAGACCGGCGGCCGTTCGGCAGACTGCAGCAGCGGCAGCACGCCGTAGAAGCAGTTCTCCACCATCAGCAGATCGGTGTCTTCGGCAGCGATAGTCGCACGCAGTTGCCGATCCAGCAGCGGGATCGGCGCGGCGAAGAAATCTTTCAGCGCCAGCGCCATCTGTGCATTGCCCGGCGGCAGGGCGGCGCGCTCGGGGAAGTGCTGCTCCAGGTGGCGGTAATCGAAATCCACCTGCGCGTCGAACGGCACGAAGCTCGCGCCCACCGCCTCGGCGCGTTCGCGGAACAGCGCGCCGGTCATCACCCGCACCTGATGCCCTTGGGCAATCAGGTGGCGAGCGATGGCCAACATCGGGTAAACGTGCCCCGGAGTGGCGACTGCCGCCATCAATATCCTTGCCATAATGCTCCTTTACGCTTCTGCGTTAGCCGGCTTCAGCGCCAGATTGGCGCACACCGGGTTGCTCTGAATATGCACGCGCTGCAAATGACGCGCGGAACGGGCGGTGAAGCCCTCACGCCCATGCAGCAGCGAGAAGTTGTCCGCCACCACCACGTCGCCCTGTTGCCATTGGTGGGCATAATAGTGACGCGGATCGTACAGATGCTGCTGCAGAGTGTGGTGGAACTGTTCCTGCTGTTGTTCCGGCACGCCGTGATATTCCAGCGCATGTTGATTGAGGAATTTTTTCCCCTCCGTCGGCGGTTCATTGTAGCGCATGATCAAGCCCCTGCCGTTCGGGTGCTGCACCACCAGCGGCGAACAGACTTCACCGCCGTAGTGCACCACCTGCTTGATGCGGTAGGTGATCGAGACCGACAGCCACTGATCCAACAACGCTTCGTCCGCATTGGCCAGCAAGCGCGTGGTGTCGACGAAGGTAGTGCATCCGCCTTCGTCCGGCGACGGCGCCGCCACGCAGTGGAACAGCTGGAACTCGGGAATAGTCGGCTTATACATGCCATCCCAATGCAGCGGGACGTAGCTGCTGTCGAAAATATGATCCTTGGCGTCCGGATGTTCCTTCACGTCCAGCACCGCGCCAAACGGCCACATCATGATCTCGCCCCACTGCTCGGCGTAGCGCGTCAGAACCTCCCCATCGCTGAAACCGGAGTCGAATCCGCGCAGCACCAGCAAGTGATGCTCCTGCGCCAGCGCCCGCAGCGCTGCCACCGGCAGTTCGCCGATCTTTTGCCCCGGATGCTGCGGCGTCAGGATCGCGCCAAACGGGGTATTCGGTTGAATATGGCAATTAAGCGGTTGGTTATTCATCGGTGATTCTCCTTGCATCGAATGTGCTGCTCACACGGCAACGTGCCGTCAAAAACGCGTCCGCCAGGATTTCGGGCGCAAAAGCCTGCAGCGGCCTCAGGCCATCTGCGGTTGTTCGATCAGGTAATGGCTCGGCGTGCCGCGGATCTCAACCAATTCGCCGTCCAGGCTCTGCGCATCTTTACGCTTCATCAGCACGAACTGGCCGTTCACGTTGGCTGCCACGCCATGCCACGGCGTCAGCCAGTCGTCTTTGGTCGGCATCATGTGGATGCCTATCTTCAGGCTGTCGGCCGGCTGCGGGTGAATCGACAGGCGGATCGCCGCCGGGAAGTGCTGGGCCAGCAGGTTGCCCCAGGCCCAGCTGCGCTGGATAACGCCGCAGGCGCGCCGTTTGGCGTCTTTTTGCAGCGCGGCGTTGGAACCGCTGTAGCCCGGCAGGAGGCTGTCTTCATACAAGAAGCGCGTGATGGCGCGATACAGCATTAATCCCTGCTCGTCCTGCATCAGCTGGCGCTTGATCGCCTCTTCCGATTCGGCATAGCCGTCCACCAACAGCCGGCGCAGCAGATCGTAGTCATCGGTATGCTCCGCCAGGCCTTTGACGTCGCCGAGGTTGAATACACTAAGATGCGTCGCGCCTACTTCATGCAGCAGGCTTTCAATCTCGCGCTGATAATGGTTGATCGCTTCGTCGCTGACGCGGATCAGATCGCCGAACACGTGGCCGTCGGAACAGATAACGATATGCGCGCCCGGCGGGTAATAGAGCTGAATGCGCTGGCACAGCGAGTTGAGGAAGATCAGCGACAGCCGCTCCGCCATGTCCGGCACCGCGCCTATCACCTTATTGGCGTTGGGTGACTTGGTCGGAAAAGCCGGCAGCACGAATTCGATGCGCTGGTCGTTTTCAATGAATGCCCGAATGCGCGGCAATTGCACCTGAGTGACCTGCCGCTCTTCTTCAGCCAGAGAAGCATCGTCGGCGATGAGGCGACGTCGATATTGCAATAATTCACGTAGGATTTTTAATGCTATTTCTTCTTTTTTCTGTGCGCTATCCACAATGAGCTCCTGTTGCGATGTGGCGCGGGTGTATTATTGGCAAGCGCAATAAGATTTATCAAAAAAGAGATAAAGCGCATGCAAAATAATAATCAGCCCGTCGTTTATATGCTTCAGGCAATATAGGAAAGATGGTGCTATATTATTAGCCCGTATAACTCACAATCTAGGTTAAGTTGTGCTTAACAAACTATGAGCAATATTTTAAAACGCATGGCCATTTTCTCAAAAGTGGTCGATTGTGGTGCATTCAGCATGGCGGCAAAAGAATTGGGCATGACGACATCGGCCGTCAGCCAGCATATTCGCCAGCTGGAGGAACATCTGGGCATTCAATTACTGTTGCGATCGACGCGCTCATTGAGCCTGACCGAAGCCGGATTGTGCTTTTATGAAGATTGTCTGCTGATGATCCACGCCGCCGAGCGCGGGCAACAGCGGATCGCCGCGCTGCGCGGCGAGCTGGTCGGTGAACTGCGCGTCGCCACCTCGACCGAATTCGCCACCCATTATCTGGTGCCGGCGCTGCAGAGCTTCCTCGACGAACACCCGCGCATCACGCTGCGGTTGGAAATCCACGATGAGAGAATAGACCTCATCGCGCAACGCATCGATCTGGCAATACGCGGCGGCGCGCTGGCTGACTCCAGCTACGTCTCAACGCGGCTGGCGCGCTGCCGCGAAGTGCTGTGCGCTTCCCCGGCCTACCTGGCACACCACGGGGTGCCGGATTCGCCTCAGGCGCTGACCCATCACCATTGGGTCACCTTTACGCCGCTCGGCAATCCGCAGTTTGTTCGCCTGATCCATCGCGACGGCGGCGAGCACCGCATGCGCATGACCGGGCGACTGTTCACCAACAGCGGCATGGCGATGAAGGAGCTGGCGCTGACCGGCAAAGGCATCATTCGCAATTTCTTCGCCAACGTCGAGCGAGAGTTGCGCAGCGGCGAGCTGATTGAAATATTGCCCGACTGGCGATTACCGGAAATTAATTGCTATGCCATTATGCCGCGACGGGAGATCCAGCCATTAAAAGTCCGGCGATTGCTGGAGCATATGAAGCTCTATTTAAAGGAGAAAGGATTAAACGACCTAGAACAGATTCGACAAGAATAAAATAAGAAACATCTGCAAGACTACTATTGTAATTATTGTAATCACGTTGACGACACCAGGCCCTATTTAGATTGCAGCCTAATGATATTCTATTTAATGACTTCATTCAGCCTATATAATTAATGACGCCACCGCTATTTCAAATACTCAGAATAAATTTGACTTTAGTTAGCAGAAAATTTGAATATACTCAGCATTTTATTTTTAATGCCGTTGGCATTCCAAAAAAAACGGGAAGTCTAAGCTCCCCGTTGTCATTCACTCACGCACCTCAGTCAATCTGACGGACGTCCACGCGCAGCTCTTTCGGCACTTCGAACACGATGTTCTCTTCACGCCCGCTGATTTCATGCACGTCCAGGCCGCCCAGCGCTTTCAGGCGGGAGATCACCTCCTGCACCAGCACATCCGGTGCCGAGGCGCCGGCGGTAACGCCGATATTGCGCGCTTCGCTCAGCCAGCTTTCCTGAATATCCGCCGCCGAATCGATCAGATAAGCCGGTTTGCCGACGCGCTGCGCCAGTTCCGCCAGACGGTTAGAGTTGGAGGAGTTCTTCGACCCCACCACCAGCACCACGTCCGCATCGCCGGCCAGGTTGCGCACCGCTTCCTGACGGTTGGTGGTGGCGTAGCAAATGTCATCCTTGCGCGGACCGATAATGCTCGGGAAGCGCTGACGCAGCGCGTCGATCACGTCCGAGGTATCATCCACCGACAGCGTGGTCTGCGTCATGAAGCACAGGTTGTTTTCGTCTTTCACCTGCAGTTTCCACACGTCATCCGGCGACTCGACCAGGTACATGCCGCCCTGCGGATTGCTGTACTGGCCCATGGTGCCTTCCACCTCCGGGTGCCCGGCGTGACCGATCAGAATCGCTTCGGTGCCGCGGCGGCTGGCGCGCGCCACTTCCATATGCACCTTGGTCACCAGCGGACAGGTGGCGTCGAACAGCATGGTCAGATCGCGCGCCTTGGCTTCGGCGCGCACCGCCTGAGAAACGCCGTGCGCCGAAAAGATCAGGATAGAGCCGTCCGGCACTTCGGCGATCTCTTCGATAAACACGGCGCCGCGCTCACGCAGACTGTCGACCACGTAGCGGTTGTGCACCACTTCATGCCGTACGTAGATCGGCGCACCATACAGCTCCAGCGCGCGTTCCACGATGCTGATCGCACGATCAACCCCGGCGCAGAAGCCGCGCGGGTTAGCCAGCAATATTTGCATGCGTCTCCTCCTGCTGCGGATCAATCTCCAGCACTTCGATGTCGAAGGTCACCGGATGGCCCGCCAGCGGATGGTTGAAATCGACGGTGATCGAATCTTCCGCCACCGCGCGCACCACGCCCGGCATTTCACTGCCGTCGATGGCGGTAAACAGCATGATGGTGCCCACGTCCGGCACGCCGGTTTCCGCGAAGTCGCGGCGCGAGAAGAACTGGACCAGATCCGGGTTCTCCGCGCCGAACGCCGCTTCCGGCTGTAGGGTAAAGGCGCATTTGTCGCCCGCGCGCAGGCCGAGCAGTTGCTCTTCCAGCGGCGCCGACAGGCTGCCGTCACCCAGGCGGAACAGCGCCGGTTTGCCGCTGCTGCGGGTGGATTCGGCGGTCGAACCGTCTTCCAGTTTCAGCGTGAAGTGAACCAGCACCGCGCTGTCACTGATAACCTGAGCCGTCATATTACTCACCTTTACTCTTTGCGCCTTTGCTCGCCGGCGACAGGAAACCTTCCAGCACGATCATCGCCGCACCCACGCAGATAAAGCTGTCCGCCAGATTGAAGGTCGGGTAGTGCCAATCACCGACGTAGAAGTCGATGAAGTCGACCACGAAACCGTGCCACAGGCGATCGAACAGGTTGCCCAACGCCCCGCCGATAATAAAGGCGTAGGCGATGTTGTTCAGCTTCTGCTGCGCGGTGCTGCGGTACATCATCACCAGCAGCACCGCGACGATGGCGATGGCGATGCCGGCAAAGAACCAGCGCTGCCAACCGCCATGGTCGGCCAGGAAGCTGAACGCGGCGCCGTAGTTGCGCGCGTAAAACAGGTTGAACGACGGGATCAACGGCTGGGACTGGCCCAGCGTAAAGTTAGCGAGGATCCACTGTTTGCTGCCGAAATCCAGCGCAAGCACCGCCACTACAACCCACAGCCAACGCAGGCCGGTCGAACAAATTGGTTTACTCATCAGGCGCAAGTTCTCAGGCAAAGTTACGCTTCTCGCCGTCACCGGCGACGTTGCTCACACAGCGGCCGCAGATGTCTGCATGCTCCGCCACCAGACCGATATCGGTGGTGTAATGCCAGCAGCGCGGGCACTTCTCACCCGGCGCTGTGCTGAAGGCGATCTTCAGCCCTTTCAGCAGCTCGGAGGCCTGCGCATCGGCTGGTGCCTCCGCCAATGGCGCAACGCTTGCCGCAGAGGTCAGCAGCACAAAGCGCAGCTCATCCTGCAGGCTGTTCAGACGCGCCGCCAACTCGCTGTCGGCATACAGCGTCACCGCCGCTTCCAGCGAACCGCCGAGGCGTTTGTCGGCACGCGCCTGCTCCAGCACCTTGTTCACTTCACCGCGCACTTTCAGCAGCTCAGCCCAGAAAGCGTCGTTCATCGCCTCGCCTTCCGCCAGCCCGAACAGGCCGTCGTACCACTCTTCAGTGAACACGTACTGCGCGCGTTTGCCCGGCATGAAGCCCCAGATCTCGTCCGCAGTGAACGACATGATCGGCGCCATCCAGCGCACCAGCGCTTCGACGATGTGATACAGCGCGGTCTGGCAGCTGCGGCGAGCGACGCTGTCGCTCTTGGCGGTGTACTGACGATCCTTGATGATATCCAGGTAGAAGGAGCCCATCTCGACCGAGCAGAACTGCATCAGGCGCTGCACCACTTCGTGGAAATCGTAGTTGGCGTAAGCCTGCTCGATATCCTGCTGCGCCGCCAGCGCGCGGCCGACCGCCCAGCGATCCAGCACCACCATGTCTTCCGGCGCCACGCAATCGGTGCTTGGCTCAAACCCGTTCAGGTTGGCCAGCAGGAAGCGCGCGGTGTTGCGGATGCGGCGATAAGCGTCGGCAGAACGCTTGAGGATCTCGTCGGACACCGCGATCTCGCCGGTGTAATCGGTCGACGCCACCCACAGACGCAGAATGTCGCCGCCCAGCTTGTTCATCACGTCCTGCGGGCTGACGGTGTTGCCGATCGACTTGGACATCTTGCGGCCCTGGCCGTCGACGGTGAAGCCGTGGGTCAGCACTTCCTTGTACGGCGCCTTGCCCTTCATCGCGGTGGAAATCATCAGCGAGGACATGAACCAGCCACGATGCTGGTCGGAGCCTTCCAGATACATGTCGGCGCCGTGGCCGTTAAATTCAGGGCGCACGTCAACAACCGAGGCGTGGGTGGAACCGGAATCGAACCACACGTCCAGCGTATCCGGCACTTTCACGTAGTCGGCGGCTTCCGCGCCGAGGATGTCGGCCGCGTCCAGATCCCACCAGGCCTGAATGCCGTCTTGCTCGACGCGCTTGGCCACTTCTTCCATCAGCTCAACGCTGCGCGGATGCAGCTGTTCGGTCTCTTTATGCACGAACAGCGACATCGGCACGCCCCAGGTGCGCTGACGCGAGATGCACCAGTCCGGGCGGTTGGCCACCATCATTTCGATGCGCGCCTGGCCCCAATCCGGGATCCACTGCACGCCCTTGATCTCTTCCAGCGACTGCTGACGCAGGCCTTTCTGATCCATGCTGATGAACCATTGCGGCGTGGCGCGGAAGATGATCGGCGTCTTGTGGCGCCAGCAGCACGGATAGCTGTGCAGGAACTTCTCGACGTGCAGCAGCGCGCCTTTCTCACGCAGCAGATCGACGATCAGATCGTTGGCCTTGAAGACGAACTTGCCGTCCAGCAGTGGATAGGTGCCGGTCAGGTAGCAGCCGTTCGGCCCTACCGGGTTGGCCACTTCCAGGCCGTATTTCTGGCCGATCACGAAGTCGTCCGGGCCGTGGCCCGGCGCGGTATGCACCGCACCGGTACCGGCGTCCAGCGTCACGTGCTCGCCGAGGATCGCCGGCACGTCGAAGTCCATGAACGGGTGTTTGAAGCGCAGCAGCTCCAGATCAGCGCCTTTGCAGCTGCCCAGCACTGTCCACTCGGTGATGCCGGCGCGTTTCATCACGCTTTCCACCAGTTCGGCCGCCAGGATCAGGCACTGGCCGTCAACCTGCACCAGCTGATAGGTGAAGTCCGGGTGCAGCGAGATCGCGCGGTTGGCCGGCAAGGTCCACGGCGTGGTGGTCCAGATAACCAGCGAGATGGCGCCGTTGAAGTGGCTCACGCCGAACTTGGCCGCCACGGCAGCCGCGTCGGCCGCATGGAAGCTCACGTCGATCGACGGCGAAGTCTTGTCGTAGTACTCCACTTCCGCTTCCGCCAGCGACGAGCCGCAGTCGGTGCACCAGTGAACCGGCTTGGCGCCTTTCAGCAGGTGGCCGTTGCTGATGATCTTGCCCAGCGCGCGGATGATGTTGGCTTCGGTTTTGAAGTCCATCGTCAGGTACGGACGATCCCAGTCGCCCAACACGCCCAGACGGATGAAGTCCTTCTTCTGGCCTTCAACCTGCTCGGCCGCGTACTCGCGGCACTTCTGGCGGAACTCGGCCGCCGTCAGCTTCTCGCCCGGCTTGCCGTACAGTTGCTCAACCTTCAGTTCGATCGGCAGGCCGTGGCAGTCCCAACCCGGCACATAAGGCGAGTCGAAGCCGGCCATCCCTTTCGACTTGATGATAATGTCTTTGAGAATCTTGTTAACCGAGTGACCAATGTGAATGCTGCCGTTCGCATACGGAGGGCCGTCATGCAAAATGAAGGTTTTTTTGCCCTTTTTGGCAGTACGAATAATCCCGTACAGATCCTGTTCATACCAACGTTGCAGCATGCCAGGTTCGCGCTTGGCGAGATCGCCGCGCATCGGGAACCCTGTTTCCGGCAAGTTCAGGGTATTCTTGTAGTCACTCATTAGATTCTCGGTTCCGTTTTCGGCTATAGAGATTAAACCGGTGTCTGTAGCCCGAAGAACTTCCGGGCCGTCACCACATCATTGGCGATTTGCTGCTTCAGGGCATCGAGCGAAGCAAACCGCTGTTCATTGCGCAATTTTGCGCGGAGCACCACCTCAATATGGCGCCCGTAAAGATCCATTGTGACATCCAGCAGATGCACTTCCAGCTGCTGGCGCACGCCGGCGACGGTCGGGCGCGTGCCGATATTGGCCACGCCCGGCAGCGGCTTCGGCCCCAGGCCGTACACTTCCACCGCATACACTCCTTTCACCGGTGCCACCAGACGCTTGAGCGGCAAATTGGCGGTCGGGAAGCCGATGGTGCGCCCCAGCTCGTCGCCGTGCACCACGCGCCCGGAAATGCTGTACGGGTGGCCCAGCAGGGTCTCCGCCAGCGGCAGATCGTCCTCGCTCAGCGCGGTGCGGATCGCGGTGCTGCTGATGCGCCGCTCGCCTTCGCGGAAGGTCGGGGTGCTGACCACGTCGAAGCCGTACTCTTTTCCGGCCTGCTGCAATAGCGGAAAATCGCCCTGACGCCCGGCGCCAAAGCGAAAATCATCCCCCACCATCAGGAATTTGACGCCCAGTTTTTCCACCAGCAGCTCGGCGACGAACGCCTGCGCGGTGTTGGCGGCGAAACGCGGATCGAACTTGACGCACAGCAGGTAATCGACGCCCGCCTGCGCCAGATAGTTGGCCTTGTCGCGCAGGCGCGTCAAGCGGGCCGGCGCTTTGTCTGCGGCGAACATCTCCAGCGGCTGCGGCTCAAAGATCATGACCATCACCGGCAGCCCGAGGCGTTTCCCCTGTTGCTTCAACTGTTCCAGCAACGCCTGATGGCCGCGATGCACGCCGTCAAAGTTGCCGATGGTGAGCACGCAACCATGGTGGCGCGCCCGGATATTGTGAATGCCGCGAATTAGCTCCATAGCTGGCTCAAAACAGTGGAAATCGGCGGATTATACCTTGTACAGCCGGTAAGGTTAACCCGCGATTGGTGCCTTTATGTAATAGACATACCATACCGGAGATAATCTGCGCGTGAAACGGCTTCGCCGCAGTTTATCCGGCGCTGCCGGGGCGATTCTCGACCGCGGCCAACGGCTTGCGCCCGCCGCGGCAAATCATTGGCGAATTTTCTCGCGAAACACTGTATTCCCAAGAGCGAAGCTGGTAAAATCCTGCGCCATCACAACGTAGCGAGTGCCGCCTGTACAAACGGCGCTTATTTGCACAAATCCATTGACAAACGAAGGCTAAAAGGGCATATTCCTCGGCCTTTGAATTGTCCTCAATAGAATATATTTGGGAGTTGGACCTTGGCTAATATCAAATCAGCTAAGAAACGCGCCGTACAGTCTGAGAAACGCCGCAAGCATAACGCAAGCCGTCGCTCAATGGTGCGTACCTTCATCAAGAAGGTAGACGCAGCTATCGCAGCTGGCGACAAAGAAGCAGCACAAAATGCATTCCTGGTAATGCAGCCACTGGTGGACCGTCAGGCAGCTAAAGGCCTGATCCACAAAAACAAAGCAGCGCGTCATAAGTCAAACCTGACTGCACGCATCAACGCAATGCAATAAGCATTTCGTTATCTGCTTGATAAAAAAACCGGCTCAGGCCGGTTTTTTTACGTCCTGCGTTCAGTGAACCGCTAGCAGGAAAACAGCGCCGAGAAGTCTTTGTTGCAGACGCGCTGCACCGCCGGATGCTGGATCATGCGCTCGGCGAAGATGATGTAATACTCCTCCTGCACACTGTCGATGCGCCCAATCTCCACCACATTGTCATCGTTGTAGGTATCCTGCGCATACAGCGTCGGTGCCACGAAGATCGCATTGTGGTACATGCCGAAGGCCTTCATCAGCGCCGCATCGTCGAACTCGCCCAGAATTTCCACCTGAATGCCCTGGGTATTGAACCAGTTGAGCAGCTTGCGCCCCAGCATCGAACGACGGCCGGGGATCAGCAGCTTGCGCTGCTCCAGGCAAGCCGGGAACGGCAGCTCCGGCGCCGGCTGGCGACAGAAAAAGCTGATGCCGCACTCGCCCAGCTTCAGCGAGAACAGCCCTTCCTGCTGGCTGGAGTCCACCGGGCAATCCGACAGGATCATATCCAGCTTGTGCTGGCTGAGCTGCTCCAGCAGCATCTCGTGCGTCGATTCAAAGCAACGCAGGTGGATCTGCTCGTTGTCCACCACCACCGCCGTTTCCAATACCTGGCTGACCAGCCGCTTCGACAGCGCGTCCGCTACGCCGACGTCGAACAACAGGTTGGACTCTTTGCGGTAGTTGACGATATCCAGCATTTCCTGGCTGAGCATAAACATCTTGTCGGCATAGCGGAACACCAACTGCCCCAGCTCCGAAGGCACCAACCCGCGCCCCTGGCGTTTGAACAGCTTGCCGTCCAACCGCTCTTCCAGCGCTTTGATCTGGCCGGTGATGGTCTGCGGCGTCAGAAACAACGCTTCGGCGGCACCGACCACGGAACCGGCCTTGCAGACCTGCCAGAAATAGTAAAGGTGATTAAAGTTGATATGCGACATCCTCACGAGCGGCTCTCCTTAACAACGTTTCGCAGCGGCAAACGGTGTGCCGTGACGAGCGACAAACTTCCTTTCCCTGCTTCAGACAACGTATAGCCCCATTAGTCCCAACGAAGAACGGCCGAAGCTGCACATATTTTATACCGTACAGCTCCGACCAGCCATTTTATTATGTGCCCTTACCGGGCACATTCAGGATTAACGCACGCGCGGCAACGCCAGACGCAGTAATCCATACCCTACCACCGCCGCAGTGGTGGAGCCCAACAGGATCCCCAGGCGGGAATAGGTGCTGAGCGCCGCATCCGCATCGCCGAACGCCAGCGAGGCGATAAAAATCGACATGGTAAAACCAATGCCGCAAAGCACCGAAACGGCAAACACCTGTTTGAAGCCGATGCCTTCAGGCAAACGGGCGATGCCCATTTTCACCGCCAGCAGGCTGAAGAGGAAAATCCCCAGCGGCTTGCCGATAAACAGGCCAGCCGCAATCCCGACCGGCAGCAGCGACGTCAACCCATCCAGCGATACGCCCTGCAAAGAGACCCCGGCGTTGGCGAAAGCGAACAGCGGCAGGATCATAAACGCGACCCAAGGGTGCAGCTCATGCTCCAGCGTTTCCGACGGCGATGGCCCCTTTTTGACGTTCAGCGGGATCATAAAGCCGACAATCACCCCGGCCAGCGTCGCATGCACCCCGGACTTGAGGATCGCCACCCACAGCACCAGGCCGACCATCATATACAGCGAGGTCTTGCCCACGCCGCGCCAGTTCATCACCGCCAGCAGCACCGTCGCCGCCGCCGCCACGCCCAGCGCCACCATCGACACTTCGTGGGTGTAGAACAGCGCGATGATGATGATCACGCCCAGGTCGTCGATGATCGCCAACGCCAGCAGGAACACTTTCAGGCTGGTCGGCACGCGGTTGCCCAGCAAGGCCATGACGCCCAGCGCAAAGGCGATGTCGGTCGCGGCCGGGATCGCCCAACCCTGGCGAGTGACTTCATCCGCGCCGTTGAACAGTAGGTAAATCAGCGCCGGCGCCAACATGCCGCCCAGTGCGGCGATCGCCGGAAACACCGCTTTGTCGCGCCCGGACAGCGAGCCTTGCATCAGCTCGCGCTTGACCTCCAGCCCCACCACCAGGAAGAAGATGGCCATCAGGCCGTCGTTTATCCACAGCAGCAGCGGCTTGGCGATCTCCAGCGAAGCTACCTTCACCATCACCGGCAGGTTAAGGAATGCCTGATAGATCCCCTGCGCCGGGGTGTTGGCCATGATCAGGGCGACGATCGCCGCCGCGATCAGAATGATACCGCCCGCGGCTTCCTGACGTAAAAATTGACGAATGATGTTGGTCACAGTACGTCTCTCCAAATCTGTGCAGGACATAGCGCCCTGCGAACCACAGTCATGAAGTGAGTATAGAGGGCGTTTTAGTTCGAAAAAATAAGTTTATAAATGCTAAATAGCTCGAAAAAACCGATAAAAAGCACGAATAAGTCACATTTACGTTGTGGAATTAGCGGTTTGGCGCGCAAATAAAAACCCCGGGACAGAAGCCCGGGGTTCGCACATAAGCCAACAGAAACAGCAGGTTAGCGAGTCAGATCGTCAAAGAACTTTTTCACCCCGTCAAAGAAGCTCTTCGAACGCGGGCTGTTCTTGTCGCCGGACGGGCCACCCAGGCTCTCTTCCAGCTCACGCAGCAGCTGCTTTTGCTTGTCGTTCAGATTGACCGGGGTTTCCACCACCACGCGGCACAGCAGGTCGCCCTGGCTGCCGCCACGCACCGATTTCACGCCCTTGCCGCGCATGCGGAACAGCTTGCCGGTTTGGGTCTCCGAAGGCACCTTCAGTTTCACCCGGCCGTCCAGCGTCGGCACTTCAATCTCGCCGCCCAGCGCCGCCATGGCGAAGTTGATCGGCACTTCACAGTACAGGTTGTTGCCTTCACGCTCGAAGATCGGGTGCGCCTTCACCTGCACCTGAACGTACAGATCGCCCGCCGGTGCGCCGTGTTCGCCGGCTTCACCTTCACCCGCCAGGCGAATGCGGTCGCCGGTATCGACGCCGGCCGGAATTTTCACCGACAGCGTCTTGGATTTTTCTACCCGGCCGTGGCCGTGGCACTTGTTGCACGGATCTTTGATGATCTGACCGCGGCCATGGCAGTGCGGACACGCCTGCTGCACGGTGAAGAAGCCCTGACGCATCTGCACCTGACCCTGGCCGTGACAGGTTGGGCAGGTAACCGGTGAGCTGCCCGGTTTGGCGCCGCTGCCGTGGCAGACGTCGCACTCTTCCAGCGTCGGGATGCGGATCTCTTTGGTGACGCCACGTACCGCTTCCTCGAGGGTCAGCTCCATGTTATAGCGCAGATCGGAACCGCGACTGGCGCGCTGACGGCGGCCTCCGCCGAAGATGTCGCCAAACACGTCGCCAAAGATATCGCTGAAGTCGGCGCCGCCGCCAAAGCCGCCGCCGCCCATACCGCCCTGTTCAAAGGCCGCGTGCCCATACTGGTCGTAGGCCGCGCGTTTCTGGTCGTCGGTCAGAACTTCGTAAGCTTCTTTAACTTCTTTAAACTTGGTTTCGGCGTCTTGTTCCTGGTTGCGGTCAGGATGGTATTTCATCGCCAGGCGTTTGTACGCCTTTTTGATCTCACGTTCATCCGCCGTCTTGCTGACGCCGAGAATCTCGTAATAGTCTTTCTTCGCCATTCTTTCGCTTACCCTTAACATGCGTGCACGGGCGCAGAGTTGCCTCGACGCCCGTGCTGGTTTCCGGGAGCGGCACCTCGGCCGCCCCGTGCCCGCTTAAGGGCGATTATTTTTTGTCTTTAACTTCTTCGAACTCGGCGTCAACCACGTCGTCGTCTTTCTGCGCCGCGTTGTCCGCGCCGGCGTCAGCACCCTGCTGAGCCTGCTGCGCCTGAGCCATTTCCAGCAGCTTGCCGGAAACCTGCACCAACGCCTGGGTCTTCGCTTCGATCTCGGCTTTGTCTTCGCCTTTCACCGCCGCTTCCAGATCTTTCAGCGCCGCTTCGATCGCCGTTTTGTCTTCCGCCGGCAGTTTGTCGCCCGCTTCTTCCAGTTGCTTGCGAGTACCGTGGATCAGGTGATCCGCCTGGTTACGCGTCTGTACCAGCTCTTCGAACTTGCGGTCAGCTTCAGCGTTCAGCTCGGCGTCGCGCACCATTTTCTGGATTTCGTCTTCGTTCAGGCCAGAAGATGCCTTGATGGTGATCTTCTGCTCACGGCCGGTGTTCTTGTCTTTGGCAGACACGTGCAGGATGCCGTCGGCATCGATATCGAAGGTCACTTCGATCTGCGCCATGCCGCGCGGCGCCGCCTGGATACCGTCCAGGTTGAACTGGCCCAGAGATTTGTTATCGCTGGCGCGCTTACGCTCACCCTGCAGCACGTGGATGGTTACCGCAGACTGGTTGTCTTCCGCAGTAGAGAACACCTGGCTGTGCTTGGTCGGGATAGTGGTGTTTTTGGTGATCAGCGGCGTCATCACGCTGCCCATGGTTTCGATACCCAGCGACAGCGGGGTCACGTCCAGCAGCAGAACGTCTTTCACATCACCGGCCAACACGCCGCCCTGTACCGCAGCGCCCACGGCAACCGCTTCGTCCGGGTTCACGTCTTTACGCGGCTCTTTGCCGAAGAAGTCTGCGACTTTCTTCTGCACCATTGGCATACGGGTCTGGCCGCCCACCAGGATCACGTCCTGAATGTCGGAAACCGACAGGCCAGCGTCTTTCAGCGCCACTTTCAGCGGCTCGATGGAGCGCGCCACCAGATCTTCAACCAGCGACTCGAGTTTGGCGCGAGTCACTTTGATGTTCATGTGTTTTGGACCGGTCGCGTCTGCAGTGATGTACGGCAGGTTAACGTCGGTCTGCTGAGCGGAAGACAGTTCGATCTTCGCTTTCTCGGCGGCTTCTTTCAGACGCTGCATCGCCAGCGGATCGTTGCGCAGATCGATGCCCTGATCTTTCTTGAACTCTTCCACCAGGTAGTTGATCAGACGGCTGTCGAAGTCTTCGCCACCCAGGTGGGTGTCACCGTTGGTCGCCAGCACTTCGAAGGTTTTTTCGCCGTCAACGTCGTCGATTTCGATGATGGAGATATCGAAAGTACCGCCGCCCAGGTCATAAACCGCGATGGTGCGGTTGCCGACTTCTTTGTCCAGGCCATAGGCCAGGGCCGCCGCGGTCGGTTCGTTGATGATGCGCTTGACTTCCAGACCCGCGATGCGGCCGGCGTCTTTAGTCGCCTGACGCTGGGCGTCGTTGAAGTAAGCCGGTACGGTGATAACCGCTTCAGTTACCGGTTCGCCCAGGTAATCTTCCGCCGTTTTCTTCATTTTTTTCAGCACTTCCGCAGAGATCTGCGGCGGAGCCATTTTCTGGCCTTTCACTTCCAGCCAGGCGTCGCCGTTGTCGGCTTCGACGATTTTGTACGGCATGATCGCTTTGTCGCGCTGCGCTTCTTCATCCTGGAAGCGGCGACCGATCAGGCGCTTGATGGCGAACAGGGTGTTTTCAGGGTTGGTGACTGCCTGACGCTTAGCCGGCTGGCCAACCAGAGTTTCACCGTCCTGGGTATATGCGATAATAGAAGGAGTGGTGCGGTCGCCCTCGGCGTTTTCCAGCACGCGTGCCTTGGCACCATCCATAATTGCTACGCAAGAGTTGGTCGTACCCAGGTCGATACCAATAATTTTGCCCATCTAAACGTCTCCACTAAAAAATTCATAAATCAGTCAGGTTGCTAACCTATATGCGGGCGATTTTTTGCTTTTCAACTGCCCGATATCTCAGTGCGACCCGCGGTTAGCAGCTGCGGTTGCAAATAAGATGGGGCCATCCAACCCGGCATCAAGGGGCAAGGCGAAAAAAATTTCTTTTTTTATCGTCATTCAGATCATTGTTTCCGGCTGCGGGGATCATTATGATGCGCGCGCTCTGGTGGAAAACTTCGATTTTTTGGCCATTCAGACCATTTATGATTTTAATTCGCTGTTTCCGTTAATTTTCTGTTATTGCAGAGGACTTATGCACACCAACAAGTTGGCAAATCCCGGCCCTCTCGGCCTGATGGGCTTCGGGATGACCACCGTCTTGCTGAACCTGCACAACGCGGGCTTTTTCCCACTGAACTCCGCCATCATCAGCATGGGGATTTTCTTCGGTGGCCTGGCCCAGATCCTGGCCGGACTGCTGGAGTACAAGAAGGGCAACACCTTCGGCATGACCGCCTTCACCGCCTACGGCAGCTTCTGGCTGAGCCTGGTCGGCCTGCTGCTGCTGCCGCGCCTGGGCCTGGCAGAGGCCACCGAGGCCCACGTGCTGGGCATCTACCTGGCGCTGTGGGGCGTCTTCACCCTGTTCATGTTCTTCGGCACCCTGGGCGCCAACCGCGTGCTGCAGTTCGTGTTCGCCAGCCTGACGCTGCTGTTCGCCCTGCTGGCCGTCGGCAACATCACTGGCAACCACACGCTGCTGACCTTCGCCGGCTATGAAGGGATTATCTGCGGCGCCAGCGCCATTTACCTGGCGATGGCCGAAGTACTCAACGAGCAATACGGCCGCACCGTGCTGCCGATTGGCGAACCGGCTCCGGCGCGCGTCGCGGCATCGCCGGTCACGGCGTAATCGCCCGCCCCTGATGAAAAAGCCCTGCACTGCAGGGCTTTTTTTTAGCTGTAGGAGTCGGCTCGCCGCTCCCCGGCTTCGCTGTTCAGGTCACGATGCAGGTAGAAGCCGAGCAGCAGCCCGATGAGCGACAGCGCCAACACATAGTAAGCGGGCGCTAACGGGGTTAATTTCATGATCAACGTCACAAAAATAGGGGTTAAACCGCCAAAAATAGCGTACGAGACGTTATATGAGAACGAGATACCGGTAAACCGCACTTCCGCCGGGAATGCCCGCACCATCACGTACGGTACGGCCCCCACCACGCCTACGCTGAACCCCACCAGAGCATAACAGGCGAACAGCATTTCCGGGCGCACGCCCACCGTCTGATAGAACAGCCAGCTGCAGCCGGCCAGCAGTACACTGCCGACCACCAGCGTTTTGCTGGCACCGAAGCGATCGGCCGACAAACCGGCGACGATGCAGCCGGCGATCAACATGATGGTGGCGATGCTGTTGGCCTGCAGCGTCAAGGCCGGCGCGATGCCGAACTGCTTTTGCAGATAGGTCGGGGTCATCAGGATCACCACCACGATGCCGGCGGAGAGCAGCCAGGTCAACAGCATCGACACCGCCACTTCCCGTTTGTGGTTGAGCACCACCGATTTCAGCGGCAGTTCTTCGGCCAGCGCTTTACGCGCCTGCATCTCGATAAAGATCGGCGTTTCCTGCAGCCAGCGGCGCAGGTACATCGCCACCAGGCCGAACATGCCGCCAAGCAGGAATGGAATGCGCCAGCCGCCGCCGGCAATGCTCTGCGGGCTGAGCGTGGTGTTGATCACCGTCGCCACCACCGAGCCCAGCAGGATGCCGACCGTCAGCCCGGCGGTCAGCGTGCCGCAGGCGAAGCCGATGCGCCGGCGCGGCACGTGTTCGGCGACAAAGACCCAGGCGCCCGGCACCTCACCGCCGATCGCCGCCCCCTGCAGCACGCGCATCAGCAGCAACAACAGCGGCGCGGCGATGCCGATGCTGGCGTAGGTCGGCAGCAGGCCCATCGCCAGCGTCGGCAACGCCATCAGCAGAATGCTCAGGGTAAACATCTTTTTGCGGCCGACCAGATCGCCGAAGTGCGCCATCACGATGCCGCCCAGCGGGCGGGCCAGATAGCCGGCGGCGAAGATGCCGAAGGTTTGCACCAGCCGCAGCCATTCCGGCATGTCCGCCGGGAAGAACAGATCGCCGACCACGGCGGCGAAGAACACGAAGATGATGAAGTCGTAAAACTCCAGCGCGCCGCCCAACGCGGCCAACGTCAGCGTTTTGTAGTCTTGCCGGTTCAGCCGGCGATTAGTGTCGTGAGGCATAGGGCACCGTCGGTAAAGGCTGTAAAAATAAAAGCCGCAGGCTTTCTGTAAAAGAATCCTTACTATAGCGGCAAATTATTTTCACACCAGACGGACTGAGGCTGATGTCGCAGAACGCTGAAATTTAGAGGTTTATCTCGCGACGCGCGCTCTTTGGCCGAAATGCTGCTACCACCGCGGCATGCGTTTCGACGTAAGGCCCGTCGAGCAGCTGAATGCAGTAAGGCACGCTGGCGAAGATGCCGTGCACCACCGCATTGCCCTGCTCATCCTTTACCCCTTCCAGCGTTTCCTTGATCGACTTCGGTTGGCCGGGCAGGTTGATGATCAGCGCCTGTTTGCGGATCGCCCCCACCTGGCGAGAAAGAATTGCCGTTGGCACATAGTGTAGGCTGATCTGACGCATTTGCTCGCCGAAGCCGGGCATCACGCGATCGGCGATCGCCAGCGTGGCGTCGGGGGTGACATCACGGCGCGCCGGCCCGGTGCCGCCGGTGGTCAGCACCAGATGGCAGCCCATTTCGTCCACCAGTTCGCACAGCGTCTGTTCAATTTGCGTCTGCTCATCGGGGATAAGCCGTGTTTCCAGCTTGAAGGGCGTCGCCAGCGCGCCGCTCAGCCACTCCTCCAGCGCCGGAATGCCTTTATCCTGGTAAACGCCGCCGGAAGCGCGGTCGGAAACGGAAACCAAACCAATACGTAAAATATCCATGCGTAACCTCTACAGCCTGATGGGGTCCGAACGGGCTCGTCCCCCGTTCTGTTGTCATTGCCGAGAGTATAAGGGCTTCCCCCGCCGGCGGGGGCGTCGGGCATAAAAAAAGGTGGCCTGAGCCACCTTTTTACTGCGCGATCTGCGGGAATTACAGCAGGTCGGCGATCATTTTTTCCAGTTTGCCCTGGTCTACGGCGAACTTGCGGATGCCGTCGGTCAGTTTCTCAACCGCCATCGGATCCTGGTTGTGCTGCCAGTAGAACTCAGGTTCGGTCAGTGCGGCAGGACGCGCCTTCACTTCACCGGTATAAGACAGTTTGCGCTCCAGCGCGCCTTCGCTCTCCGCCAGCTCTTTCAGCAGCGCAGGCGCGATGGTCAGGCGGTCGCAGCCGGCCAGTTCGATGATTTCGCCGACGTTGCGGAAGCTGGCGCCCATCACCACGGTGTTGTAGCCGTGCTGTTTGTAATACTGGTAAATTTCGGTCACGGAGATCACGCCCGGATCTTCGTGCGGGGCGAACTCTTTCTTGTCGCCGTTAGCTTTGTACCAGTCGAGGATACGGCCGACGAACGGCGAGATCAGGTAAACGCCGGCTTCGGCACAGGCGCGAGCCTGAGCGAAGGAGAACAGCAGCGTCAGGTTACAGTTGATGCCTTCTTTCTCCAGCTGCTCCGCCGCGCGGATGCCCTGCCAGGTCGAGGCCAGTTTGATCAGAATGCGATCGTTGCTGATGCCGGCTTCGTTGTACAGCTTGATCAGGCGCTTGGCCTTGGCCACGCTGGCAACGGTGTCGTAAGACAGGCGTGCATCCACTTCGGTGGAGATGCGACCCGGAACCAGTTTGAGGATCTCCAGACCGATGTTGACCGCCAGCTTGTCGGCGGCATCGGCGATTTGCTGCTCGCGATCGCTGCTCTGGCCGCGCGCCCAGGCGATGGCTTCGTCAATCAGTTTGCGGTATTCAGGAATTTGGGCTGCATTGAGGATCAGCGAAGGGTTGGTTGTGGCGTCCTGCGGTTGATACAGCTTCATTGCCGCGATATCACCCGTATCTGCAACCACCGTGGTCAGCTGGCGCAGGGAAGTTAATTTGTCGGTCATGTTGGCATTATCTCATCGTTTGTGCATGAACTTTTGGCATTGTTCAACCATGCCCTACCCTGATAATAACATGCGCCAAGCCCGGTGCAAGGCTGGAAAACCGCGGCGCACAAGCATCTGTTTTATCCTTGGGCGAGCAACCGTTTACGCCGATATCTTTCGCCATTACCGAGCGGATGGAAAGGCAATAACGTGCTATTGTCCGAATAAATTATGTTAAATTCGAAAAAATTGATGCAATTCGTCCGCTAATCTGCGAAAAATCTTAATCGACTGACGCCGGACAGATTCCAGCTAAGCTCTTGTAAAAAATAGGCCAATGTTTTTCACCTGCGGTGGATGCTGCAAGGTGCGCATTAAATTTCGATAAGAGGAGGGATCCATTGACGGACCTGATGAATTTTATAAACAACATTTTGTGGGGGTCGGTGCTGATTTATCTGCTGCTCGGCACCGGCATTTACTTCACGCTGCGCACCCGCTTTATCCAGCTCCGCCACTTCAGCCACATGTTCTCGGTGTTAAAAAACAGCAATAAAAGCGACAGCGCCGGCATCTCCTCTTTCCAGGCGCTGTGCACCACGCTGGCAGCGCGCGTCGGCACCGGCAACCTGACCGGCGTCGCCATCGCCCTGACCGCCGGCGGCCCCGGCGCCATCTTCTGGATGTGGGTGGTGGCGTTTATCGGCATGGCCACCTCATTTGTGGAAAGCTCGCTGGCTCAGCTCTATAAAACCAAAGACGATAACGGCAACTACCGTGGCGGCCCGGCCTACTACATGGAAAAAGGCCTTGGCATGCGCTGGATGGGCGTGCTGTTTTCGATCTTCCTGATCATCGCATTCGGTCTGGTGTTCAACGCCGTGCAGGCCAACTCCATCGCGCAAGCTTCCGCCGTCGCCTTCCACTTACAGCCGCTGCACGTCGGCATCGGTCTGGTGCTGCTGAGCGGCGTGGTGATCTTCGGCGGCATCCGTTCCATCGCCAAAGTGGCCGAACTGGTGGTGCCGCTGATGGCCGGCGCCTACCTGCTGCTGGCTCTCTGGGTGATTGGCCATAACATCGAACACATGCCGGCGATCCTGACGCTGATCTTCAAAAGCGCCTTCGGCCTGCAGGAAGCCGCGGCCGGCGCCGTCGGTTACGGTATCTCCCAGGCGATGACCCAGGGCGTGCAGCGCGGCCTGTTCTCCAATGAAGCCGGCATGGGATCGGCGCCCAACGCGGCGGCGTCCGCCTCGCCTTATCCGCCGCATCCCGCTTCACAGGGCTACGTGCAGATGCTCGGGGTATTTATCGACACCATCGTCATCTGCAGCGCCACCGCGGCGATCATCCTCTCCTCCGGCATTCTCGATCAGCCGACCGACAGCATCAGCGGCATCGATCTGACCCAGCGCGCGCTGTCGACCGCCGTCGGCAGTTGGGGCACGCCGTTCGTCGCTATCGCCATCTTCTTCTTCGCCTTTACCTCGATCATCGCCAACTACGCCTATGCCGAAAGCAACCTGGTGTTCCTCGAACACAATCATCCGGGCGGCCTGCTGATTTTCCGCTGCGTGGCGCTGGGCATGGTGATGTTCGGCGCGCTGGCGGAGCTGCCGCTGGTGTGGAAAATGGCGGATACCTCCATGGCGCTGATGGCGATCACCAACCTGACGGCGATCCTGCTGCTGTCGCGGGTGGCGCTGAAGCTGGCCGACGACTACCATCGCCAGCGCCGCCTGGGCAAGCTGCCGACCTTCGACGCCAACCGTTATCCGGAGCTGAAATCGCAGCTGGAGCCGGGCGTGTGGGACGACAAGCAGCCGCCGCGCTGAGTATTCCGGGGCGTGTGCGATGCACGCCCCGCCTATTGGACCGATTGCCCCTTTTTTCCGCGCTTTTTGCTACAGTATGCGCACTTGGATAAACAGGATCTGGCCATGCTCGTTATTATTTCCCCTGCAAAAACGCTCGATTACGACAGCCCGCTGGCGACAGAACGCTTCACGCAGCCCGAACTGCTGGACAAGTCTCAGCGGCTTATCAAAATTTGCCGCGCGCTGACGCCGGCGCAAATCGCCAGCCTGATGAGCATCAGCGACAAGCTGGCCGGGCTCAACGCCGCGCGCTTTAGCGAATGGCAGCCGAAATTTACCCCGGACAATGCCCGCCAGGCGTTGCTGGCGTTCAAGGGCGACGTTTACACCGGCCTGCAGGCGCAGGATTTCAACGAAGCCGATTTCGACTTCGCCCAGCAGCATCTGCGCATGCTGTCCGGCCTGTATGGCGTGCTGCGCCCGCTCGATCTGATGATGCCGTACCGGCTGGAGATGGGCATCAAGCTGGAAAACCCGAAGGGCAAAGATCTGTACAGCTTCTGGGGCGATCAGATCACCCAAAAGCTCAACGAAGCGCTGGAGCAACAGGGCGACGACGTGGTGGTCAACCTGGCGTCAGACGAGTATTTCAAAGCGGTGAAACCGGCCAAGCTGCACGGTTCGCTGATCAAACCGGTGTTCCTCGACGAGAAGAACGGCAAGTTCAAGGTCATCAGCTTCTACGCCAAGAAAGCGCGCGGGTTGATGAGCCGCTTTATCATCAAAAACCGCCTGACGCGCAGCGAGCAGCTGGCGGACTTCAACCTGGAAGGCTACGCCTTCGACGAAGCCGCCTCGCAGGGCAACGAGCTGGTGTTCAAACGCCCGGAGCAGGCATAAAAAAAGCCGTCGCAAGACGGCTTTTCGCATTCTAGCCTGCCGAACTTCAGGCCGGCAGCGCCATCAGGAATTTGCGCAGCTCGGCAAAGCCGGCCGGCAGCGTGTGCGACAGCAGCGGCAGATCGGCCCGCAGCGCCAGCGCTTTCGGCAACGGCAGTTCCTGGCCGAGGATCGCTTCCACGCTCTCTTTAAACTTGGCCGGATGCGCGGTGCCGAGGAACAGACCGAACTCCCCTTCCTGCAGCTGATCGCGCAGCGCGCGGTAAGCGATGGCCGCATGCGGTTCGGAGATATAGCCCAGCTCGGCCAGTTCACGCATGGTGTCTTTGGTGGTCTCATCGCTGACCGCCGCGTGCCCCAGCTCTTTCAGTTGCCAGACCTTACGACGGAACAGCTCTTCCACGCGCGGCCAGTTGTTCGGCTGGCTCACGTCCATGGCGTTGGACAGCGTCGCGACCGTAGCGTGCGGCTGCCACTGGCCGCTGGTCAGGAAGCGCGGCACGGTGTCGTTGGCGTTGGTGGCGGCGATGAAGCGCTTCACCGGCAAGCCCAGCGATTTGGCCAGCAGCCCGGCGGTCAGATCGCCGAAGTTGCCGCTCGGCACCGAAATCACCAGCTGATTGCGCGCTTCCTGCGGCAGCTGCGCCACCGCTTCGAAGTAGTAGCAAATCTGCGCCAGCAAGCGACTGATGTTGATCGAGTTGGCCGAGTTCAGGTGCAGCGCGTCTTTCAATTCCTGATCGTCGAACGCCTGTTTCACCAGCGCCTGACAGGCGTCGAAGTCGCCGTCGATCGCCACGGTGTGAATATTGCCGCCCAGGGTGCAGAACAGCTTTTCCTGCAGCGGGCTGATTTTGCCCTGCGGGTAAAGGATCACCACCCGAACGTTCTTCAGGCCATAGAAGGCGTGCGCCACGGCGGCGCCGGTGTCGCCGGAGGTGGCGGTCAAAATGGTCACCGGCTGATCGCCGGCCACTTCCGCCAGCATCTGCGCCATAAAGCGGCCGCCGAAGTCTTTGAACGCCAGCGTCGGGCCGTGGAACAGCTCCAGGCAGGAGACGTCTTCCGTCACTTTCGCTACCGGCGCCGGAAACTCAAAGGCGGCCTGCACGCGTTTCTTCAGCGCCGCCTCCGGCACTTCTTCGCCGATAAAGGCCGACAGAATGCGGCTGCTGCGGGTGACAAAGTCCAGCTCCAGCAGTTGGTCGATCTCGGTCAGTTCGAACGCCGGCAGCTCCAGCGGGAAGAACAGCCCCTGCTGCTTGCCCAGACCTTGTTTGATCGCCTGCGCGAAGCTGACCTGCTCGTTGTGATCCTTAAGGTTGTACAGTTTCATGCGTTATCCCAGTAGTCGAGCGCCTGCGGTATCCAGACGGCAAATATGAACAAAACCTTCGTCGTTTTGCAGATAGTGTTGTTGCAGCCAGGCGGCCATGCGTTGCGCGGTGGCGCCGTCGTTGCAGACGGCGAACAGCGTCGGGCCGGAGCCGGAGATGCCGCAGGCCAGCGCGCCGATCTCCTGCGCCGCCTTGCGCGCTTCGGCGAAGCCCGGCAGCAGCCGGGTGCGGTACGGCTCGGCGATCACGTCCTGCATTAATTTGGCGGCCAGCTGCGGCTGCCGGGTGTGGCAGGCGTGAATAAAGCCGGCCAGATAACGGCCGTGGCTGATGCAATCCTGACGGCGGTACTGCGCGGGTAAAATGGCGCGCGCTTCGGCGGTGGAGACCTTGATGCCCGGATAGGCCATCACCCACAGCCAATCGTCAAAGCACGGTACTTCCTGGCTGATAATGCCTTCTTCTTCCAGCATCAGCTGCAGGCCGCCCAGATAGCAGGGCGCCACGTTGTCGTAATGCACGCTGCCGGAAATGCGGCCTTCCAGCTCGCCCATCAGACCGAGCAGCGTCGTCTTATCCAACGGGCGATCGCAAAATTCGTTCATCGCCATCAGCCCGGCCACCACCGAACAGGCGCTGGAGCCCAGCCCCGATCCGATCGGCATGTTCTTTTCCAGCCGCATCGCCACCGGCACTTCGCGGCCGATCTCCTGGCAGAAACGCTCCCAGCATTGATAAACGATGTTCTCTTTCGGCTCGGCCGGCAGCTTGCTGACGAAGCGCCCGGCGTTTTGCAGACTGAACGTCTCGGCGGCTTCCACGCTGACGCAGTCGCCCAGCAGCGTGCCGTCGATCGGCGAAACCGCCGCGCCCAGCACATCAAAACCGACGCTGACGTTACCGATCGAGGCCGGTGCATACACCTTAACCATATTAAACTCCCAACTTCCATGACAGTGTGCGCAGCAGATCGGCGAACACGCCCGCTGCGGTCACATCGTTACCGGCGCCGTAGCCGCGCAGCACCAGCGGCAGCGGCTGATAATAACGGCTGTAGAAGGCCAGCGCGTTCTCGCCGTTCTTCACTTTATACAACGGATCGTTGCCGTCCACCGCCTCGATGCGCACCTTACAGCGCCCTTCGTCAATCAGGCCGACATAGCGCAGCACCTTGCCTTGCTCGGCGGCATTGGCCACGTTGCGCGCGAACTCTTTATCCAGTTCCGGCAGCCGCGCCAGGAAATGCTCCACGTCGCCCGACGCGTCGAAGGACGGCGGCAGCACCGGCTCGACCTCGATATCGCTCAGCTCCAGCTTGTAACCGGCTTCGCGCGCCAGGATCAGCAGCTTGCGCGCCACGTCCATACCGGACAGATCGTCGCGCGGATCCGGCTCGGTGTAGCCATTGGCTCTGGCCTGCAGAGTCGCCGCCGACAGCGACAGCCCTTCGTCCAGCTTGCCAAAGATAAAGGACAGCGAACCGGACAGGATGCCGGAGAAACGCACCAGCTCATCGCCGGCGTTCAGCAGGTTTTGCAGGTTCTCGATCACCGGCAGACCGGCGCCAACGTTGGTGTCGTAGAGGAACTTGCGGTGCGAACCGGCGGCGGCGGCGCGCAGTTGCTGATAATAGTTCATCGACGAGGTGTTGGCCTTTTTGTTCGGCGTTACCACATGGAAGCCGTCCGCCAGGAAGTCCACATACTGATCGGCCACCGCCTGGCTGGAGGTACAGTCGACGATCACCGGGTTCAGCAGGTGATACTCCTTCACCAGCCGGATCAGGCGGCCGAGATTGAACGGCTCCTGCGCGCCGGCCAGCTCGTCCCGCCAGCTGTCCAGCGCGATGCCGTGCACGTTGGTCAGCATCACGCGCGAGTTGGCGATGCCGCACACCCGCAGATCGATATGTTTTTGCTTCAGCCACGGCTGCTGGCGGTAGATCTGCTCGATCAGCGCCCCGCCGACGCCGCCGACGCCGATGACGAACACTTCGATCACCTGATCGGTGTTGAACAGCATCTGGTGGCTGACGCGCACGCCGGTGGTGGCGGAATCATTGCTGACCACCACCGAGATTGAACGCTCGGAAGAGCCCTGGGCGATGGCGACGATATTGATGTTGGCGCGCGCCAGCGCGGAGAAGAAGCGCGCTGAAATGCCGCGCAGGGTGCGCATGCCGTCGCCGACTACCGAGATGATCGCCAGGCGCTCCATGACGTCCAGCGGATCCAAAACGCCGTCTTTCAATTCCAGATAGAACTCCTCCTCCAGCGCGCGGCGGGCGCGCTGCAGTTCGCCCTGCGGCACGCAGAAGCTGATGCTGTATTCGGAAGAAGATTGGGTGATCAACACCACCGAAATGCCGGCGCGCGACATCACGGCGAACACCCGCGCAGCCATGCCGACCATGCCTTTCATGCCCGGGCCGGAGACGTTGATCATCGCCATATTATTCAGGTTGGTGATGCCTTTCACCGGCATATCGGCATCGGTGCTGTCTTTGCCGATCAGCGTGCCGGGAGCCTGCGGGTTGGAGGTGTTTTTTATCAGGCAAGGGATTTGGAATTGGGCAATCGGCGTGATGGTGCGAGGGTGCAGCACTTTGGCGCCGAAATAGGAAAGCTCCATCGCCTCCTGGTACGACATCGATTTCAGCAGCCTGGCGTCCGGCACGGTGCGCGGATCGCAGGTATACACGCCGTCGACGTCGGTCCAGATTTCGCAACAGTCGGCTCGCAGGCAGGCGGCCAGCACCGCGGCGGAATAGTCGGAGCCGTTGCGGCCCAGCACCACCAGCTCGCCCTTGTCATTACCGGCGGTGAAGCCGGCCATCAGCACGATGTGGTCGGCCGGGATCGCCGCGGCGGCGATGCGCAGCGTGGACTCGGCGATATCCACGGTAGACTCCAGGTAGTGGCCCTGCGCCAGCAGTTTCTCCACCGGATTGATCACCGTGACCGGGTAGCCCTTGGCGCGGAACACCCCTTCCATGATGGCGATGGAGAGCTTTTCGCCGCGGCAGATGATCGCCGCGTTGACGCTGTCCGGGCACTGACCCAACAGCGAGACCCCGTGTAACACCTGTTTGAGCTGCGCGAACTCCTGATCGACCACGCCTTTCAAACGATCGTATTCAAAGCCCGGCAGCGCCTGCGCCAGCCCGCTCAGCAGGTCGGCAAAGATCCGCTCGGCGTCGCTGATATTCGGCAGAATGTCCTGGCCCGCCACCGTTTTGTCGATCATTGCCACCAGATGGTTGGTGATCTTTGCGGGGGCGGACAAGACCGTGGCTACCTGTCCCTGACGCGCATTACTCTCCATGATGTCGGCGACGCGCAGAAAACGTTCTGCATTCGCCACCGAGGTTCCGCCAAATTTCAGCACTCGCATGTGTGATCTCTCCGAATTTAAGCCGAAAAAAAAAGCCCGCACTGATTAGGTGCGGGCTTTTTTCTGTGTTTCCTGTGCGCGTCAGCCCGCCCCGTTACCTGTGGTATCGGTGGTGGTAATAATTGTGGTTTTCAGGCTGATGTTGCGCATGTTGTCTGTCTGTCTCATGAAATACTCTGTCCCCTCTATTGGTTAAAGCAATCGCTATCCCAAGTCAAACTATTTCTTTTTTTTGCTTATTTTCCGTTCAGCGGCGGTAATGCGCGATGCAACAGGTGAAAAGCAAAATGACAGAACAAAAAAACAACTTAAAGCCGATTTACTAGTGGATCACGCTGGGTAACCGTCTGATGGAGCCGCTATCACTTGGCGAGTTTTTTTTCGATGTCGTGCAGCAGCGTATGCAGCATCGCCGTATCTCGCTGTTGCAGCGCGCCGAGGCGCTGGTGCAGCCAGTCGCGCAATTTTTGGTCATCGCCGACCTCCAACGCGTTCAACAAGGCATCGGCGCGGCGGCGCAGCGCCTTGAGCTGCCCTTCCGACGCCGCCGTTTCCTGCGGTGTACTGACACCCATCAGGCTCGCCAGCTGGTAGCAGTAAACCATCACCGCCTGGCCCAGGTTAAGCGACGGATAGTCCGCCTGCATCGGCACGCCGGTCAGCAAGTCCGCCAGCGCCAGCTCTTCGTTGGTCAGGCCGGAATCTTCGCGGCCGAACACCAGCGCGGCCTGGCCGACCCACTGCTTACGCTCGCTCAGCTGTTCCAGCAGTTCGGGCGGCGTACAGTAGTAGTGAAAGCGCGCGCGGCTGCGGGCGGTGGTGGCGACGGTAAAATCCACGCCCGCCAGCGCCTGTTCCAGCGTGGCGAACGTTTGCACGCCGTCGAGGATCTCGCCGGCACCGTGCGCCACCCAGCGCGCCGCCGGCTGCAGGTGCGCTTCGCTGTCGACGATGCGCAACGACGTGAAGCCCATGGTTTTCATCGCGCGCGCCGCCGCGCCGACATTTTCCGGCCGCGCCGGAGCCACTAAAACAATATGAAGCTGCATGACTCTTCCACCGAAGGCGGGCCTGCGTTTTTGACGATGGCGCAGCGCCCGCTTATATTTACAATTACGCAACAATAAACGCGTTAATAGCAACAAACAAGATTAAACGGCTCGTTGAACTAATAAACCCGTCGTAATAGTCATTATTCGCGCTTATGTTTTACTGCGTTTATTTATCAATAAGTTAAAACAACGCGATGATCAATAAGCGAATAATTGTATCCTATCGGGCCGGATAATGCTGAATCGTTCACAGAATTTGAGGTTCTGTGACTTAAACTGGCATTTCTGTAAGTGTTTTTCACAAATCTGTTAACGTGCTACAATTGAATTTGATATATGTCAACAAAGCGTAGTTTTGTTGGGTGATGAATTCGGCACGCGCTGTTATATTGCTGTTAATGGGGTTAGGATATGCGCCGTTTCGGCACCCAAGGGGTTGTAGGGAACAGCATCCCCACCAGGCTAGCGATCTTGTTGACATGAGATGGAAAGTGCATCAAGAACGAGTTTACGTACTTTAGTCATTTGCTGAGAGGGAACGTGGCGCTATCTCTGCCCTCCTCTAAGAAAACAAAGACTTCTGTACTTCCGATTTTCTATTTTGTTGGCAATTTTAGGTAGCAAATATGCAGACCCCGCACATTCTGATTGTCGAAGACGAGTTAGTCACTCGTAACACCCTGAAGAGCATTTTCGAGGCGGAAGGCTACATTGTTCATGAAGCCAATGATGGTGCAGAAATGCACAATATCCTGTCTGAAAATGATATCAATCTGGTCATCATGGACATCAACCTGCCAGGCAAAAACGGCCTGCTGTTGGCGCGCGAACTGCGTGAACAGGCCAGCGTCGCCTTGATGTTCCTGACCGGTCGCGATAACGAAGTGGACAAAATCCTCGGCCTGGAAATCGGCGCCGACGATTACATCACCAAGCCGTTCAACCCGCGTGAGCTGACCATCCGCGCGCGCAACCTGCTGTCGCGCACCATGAACCTGGGCAGCCTCGGCGAAGAGCGCCGTCTGGTCGAAAGCTACAAGTTCAACGGGTGGGAGCTGGACATCAACAGCCGCTCTTTGATCAGCCCGGCCGGCGAACAGTACAAGCTGCCGCGCAGCGAATTCCGCGCCATGCTGCACTTCTGCGAAAACCCGGGCAAGATCCAGTCGCGCGGCGAACTGCTGAAGAAAATGACCGGCCGCGAGCTGAAGCCGCATGACCGCACCGTGGACGTCACCATCCGTCGCATTCGTAAACACTTCGAATCGACGCCGGATACGCCGGAAATCATCGCCACCATTCACGGCGAAGGCTACCGCTTCTGCGGCGATCTGGAAGAGTAATTCCGGTCTGCCGTCATGAAAACGGGGTTCAGCATGCTGAACCCCGTTTTTTTATTTCGTCTCAGCCCATGGCATGATCGGCACCGCGCTCAACGCGTTCTTCGGCGAACCGTCGATCACCTTGTCGGAGTAGCTCAGGTAAATCAACGAATTGCGCTTGGCGTCATAGAAGCGCACCACCTGCAACTTCTTGAACACCAGCGAGGTGCGTTTCTGGAACACCACATCGCCTTCCGCCTTGCCGTTTTTGATCTTGTCGCTCAGCTCGATAGGCCCCACCTGCTGGCAGGAAATGGCCGCGTCGGCGGTGTCTTCCGCCAGCCCCAGGCCGCCTTTGATGCCGCCGGTTTTGGCGCGGCTGATATAACAAGTTACATTTTTAACATCCGGATCGTCGAACGCTTCCACCACGATTTTGTGGTCCGGCCCCAACAATTTAAACACCGTATCAACGGAGCCCACCTGCTCCGCCTGCGCGCTGCCAACGGTTGCGCAAACCAAACCGAATAAAAATATCCAGCTTTTTTTCATTTACTTAACTCCGGTATAACCTTGCCGCAAAAATAGGTTCGGCGGTCGCCATTATTTATGTCTAAGCTCACGGAATCGGTTTTTTACGGGTCCGCACCGTCCGTTTTAGCACAGAGCGTGACAAAAATCTTTGAGAGTCGCGGAGTAAAAAAATTGCTATGATGCGGCGTCGTTATTTCTTTGCGCCCACTACGGTGTACCCCAATCCAACTCTGGCGCGGCATGCGCAGCAGAGGCAAAGAGTGCAACGCATAATGGCTCATGGATCGGTCTGATAGCGCAGCACCAGCGTGACGAATCAACAGTTCGGGTTCCTACCCCCAAGCTTTACGAGGAAGATCTATGGATCAAGCCGGTATCATTCGTGATCTGCTTAGCTGGCTGGAAAGCCATTTGGACCAACCCTTGTCGCTGGATAACGTGGCGGCCAAGGCAGGCTACTCCAAATGGCATCTGCAACGGATGTTCAAAGATATTACCGGTAACGCCATCGGTGCTTACATCCGGGCAAGGAGGCTGTCCAAAGCCGCCGTCGCGCTGCGTTTGACCAGCCGGCCGATTTTGGATATCGCCCTGCAATATCGCTTCGACTCGCAGCAGACCTTCACCCGCGCCTTCAAAAAACAGTTTGCGCAAACGCCGGCGCTGTACCGCCGCGCCGAAGACTGGAATGCATTCGGCATCTGTCCGCCGATCCGTCTGGGAGCCTTCACCTTGCCGCAGCCGGAATTCGTCTCGCTGCCGGACAAGCACCTGGTCGGCCTGACCCAAAGCTACTCCTGTACGCTGGAACAGATCACCACCGTGCGCACCGAACTGCGCTCACAGTTCTGGCGTCAGTTCCTCGGTGACGTCGAAACCCTGCCGCCGGTGTTGTACGGGCTGCATCACTCGCGACCGAGCCAGGAGAAGGACGACGAACAGGAAGTGCTGTACACCACGGCGCTGGAGCCGGATCAGGTGCCTGACAAGGTACAGGAAGGCCAGCCGCTGGTGTTGCCGGGCGGTGAGTTTGCAATGTTCAGCTACGAAGGGCCCACCGAGGGACTGCAAGACTTTATTCTGACGGTCTACGGCACCTGCCTGCCGGCGCTCCAGCTGACGCGCCGCAAAGGGCACGACATCGAGCGCTTCTATCCGAAAGGCGAGCGCCGTCCGCATCAGGCACCTATCGAGATCAAGTGCGATTACCTGATCCCGATTCGGCGTTAACGCTGCAGTTCGTCCAACGCGGGCATGTCCAAATGCGTGACATCGCCCGCCGTTTCCACGATCCAGCCGGAAGCCAGCCACGGGCTCTGCTGGTGATCGACGCGCGACAGTGAGCAGTTGCGCAAGCGCAGGCGGCGTTCCGCATAGGCCGGCAGCCCCAGCACCGTACTGATCAAACACCCCAACGCGATACCATGACTGACGAGCAGCGGCTTGCTGCCTTCAGGCAGCATCAGGCAACTCTCCAGCGCGGCGCGCATGCGCTCGCCCAGCTCCTCCATGGATTCGCCTTGAGGGATACGGCCGTCAGGAGTACCATCGACCATCTGTTTGCGCCACTGCTCTTCCTGCGGCGTCAAACTGTCGATCAGGCGTTCTTCCAGAACCCCCATGTGCAGCTCACGCAAACGCGGATCGCTAATCACTTCGCAGCCACAGGCGTCGGCGATGATCTGTGCGGTGCGGCGCGTGCGCCCCAGATCGCTGGTAATGATGTGCGTAATGCCTTCTTTGCTGACGCGCCTGGCGACCAGACGGGCCTGGTGTTCACCCATGGCGGTTAACGGGCTGTCGGACTGACCCTGGATGCGGCGAGCCGCGTTCCATTCCGTTTCGCCATGGCGAACGAGGTATACCTGTAACATTTTTGTTTTCCGTTATACTGCGTGAAATTTGCATTTGTCCCCGGCCCGGTGGCGCTTTTGCCGCTGCCCGGCGTATCGGCCAGAAGGATATCAAACCCGTTATGTACCATGTTGTCGCTGCAACTACCAACCCGGCAAAGATCAAGGCTATTCAACTGGCCTTCGATGATGTCTTTGGCGCAGGCCAATACCGCATTGAATCCGTTGACGTCGCCAGCGGTGTCTCGCTGCAGCCGATAGGCAATCACGAAACCCGCACCGGCTCGCGTCAACGCGTCATGGAAGCGCGCCAGGTCAGGCCCGAGGCCGATTTTTGGGTCGGCGTGGAAGCCGGGATTGAAGAGAATATGACCTTCGCCTGGATGACCATCGAGAACCCGCACATCCGCGGCGAATCCCGCTCGGCGAGCCTGATGCTGCCGGAGGTCATCTTACAAGGTATTCGCGCCGGTCGCGAATTGGGCAGCGAAATGGCGGCGATCACCGGCAATGCCGAGGTGAAGCGCCAGGGCGGCGCCATCGGCGTCTTCACCGACGGCCGGCTGAGCCGCACCAGCGTTTATCACCAGGCGCTGCTGCTGGCGCTGGTGCCGTTTCACAACGCCATCTACCAGCAATAGCACCGAGCCCGCTAGGGCGCGTCGTGCAACAGCTGCTGCTCAAGCCACTGTTTCAGCTCGGGTGAAGCCGCTTTCAGGCTGTTCGATCCGCGGGTGATGGTGGCGATCCCCGCGCCCAGTTCATTTTTCAGCTCACGCTGGCTCATCTCGCCGCGCATCAGTTCCTGGATGATCCGCACCCGGGTGCCCAGCGCGGTGCGCTCGTCCGGCGTCAGCATCAGCTGCAGCAACGGTTGATGCAGTTCTTGCGCAAACGAATTCTGCAGCAGCGCGACGAAGCGCAGCCAATCCTCATTGCCTTGTTCTGAAAGAGCGGGGTCGTTTAACGATAATTGCGTCATGGCAGCCACCATACTATTTAACTAGTACAGCAGCATACCATAGGGCCGTCAAAATCAATAACGTCTCTGCCACTCGGCGTCGGTCAGCACCTTGGCCGGCCGGTGTGTCAGATAGCGGTAAAACGCATCATAGGCCAATACATTCTTGACGTAGCCGCGGGTTTCCGAGAACGGAATGCTTTCGATGAACGCCACCGGATCGATACGCCCCGCACTGTTGCCCAGCCAGGTGTTCACCCGCGACGGGCCGGCGTTATAGGCGGCGCTCGACAGGATGCGGTTGCGGCCGAACTGCTGATAGACCGACTCCAGATAGCTGGTGCCGATGGTGATGTTGGTCTGTGGATCGAACAGCTGGCTCGGGCCGACGTAACCGGGAATATTGAACATCTGCACCGTATGCTGCGCGGTGCGCGGCATCACCTGCATCAGGCCGGTAGCGCCAACCGGCGACTGCGCTTTCGGATTCCAGGCGCTCTCCTGACGCGCGATCGCCATCGCGTAGCTGGTGGTGATCCCCTTGTCATCGGTGGCACGGCGGAACTCCTGCGGCCAGGCGACCGGGAAGCGCTCCTCCAGATGATCCCACAGCTTGCCGACGATGGTCGCCTGCACGCTCAGATCGGCCCATTTTTGCTCAAAGGCGTAGCGCGCCAGCGCCTCTTGTTCAGGCCGGCTGCGGCTGGCGACGTAAGAGCCCCACTCGCTGCGGGCCAGGTTGTCCATATTCCAGTACATCAGCTCGCGCACCCGAGCGACTTCCGGCCCGTCGACCAGCGACGTACGCGGCTTGGCCGCCACCGCCACCATCACCGGATAAGTGGCGTTCAGCTTCTGCGCCGCCACCATCGGATAAAAGCCGCGTTCGGTCATCAGGTTACGCAACATCTCCTCGCCTTCGGCGCGTTTGCCTTCGTCCATCAGCTGACTGGCGCGCCAGTAGCGCCACTCATCCTTGTTGCGCGACGCTTCCGGCAGGCGGGCCAGCCAGGTCGCGACGCCCTGCCGATCGCCGTTGCCCAGCGCCATGCGCACCCGGCGCTCCAGCAGCGAAGGCGAACGGCTGTGCAGGATCACCCGATCGCGCCATTGCGCCTGCTCGTAGGTAGCGTCGCTGCCCATCAGGCGCCAGGCCACCGCCTCTTCCAGCCCCAGCCGCTCGTCGTCGCTCATTTTCTGCAGCCGCGCGAGCGTCGGGATCATCGCCCGCGCGTTTTCCACATCCTGCCGCGCCAGGCGTTCAAAGGCGATGCCGGTGGCGGCGCGGGTAAAGTCGGTCGGCCCCACGCTGCGGGCGAAGGCTTCCACGGTGGTCGGATCGTTTTGCAAGCGCACCAGGGCGTTGCCCATGGTCTGATAATCGGCCGGCAGCTGGCTGTAGAGGTTGCTGACCAGCGAGCTGTTGCCCTCTTTCAGCGCCAGCTTCATGCGCGCCAGAATATCCAGCGGGGTCTGCTTGCCTGCGCCGCGCCAGACGCTGAACAGCCGATCGCAGGCGCCCGGCAGCGTTTTGCCGTTCAGCCACAGCTCGTCAGCGCCGCTCCAGGCCGCCTGCTGATCGCCGGTGGCCCATTTGGCGTAGTAATAGTTGCAGCGCGCCGCCACCGGTTTGGGCGGCTGCGCGCTGAAGGCCAACAGGGTGCGCCAGTCTTCACGCCGCGCCAGCTCATTGACGAAGCGCGGCACCAGTGATTTCGCCGGCGGCAGCGTCGGGTGGCGTTTGATAAAGTCGTTCACCTCGGAGAACCCCGCCTGGCTCAGATCCTGTGTCAGCTCGCGGTATTCCAGGTAAGGATAAAGCGGGTAATCGCGCAGCGTCGGCATCAGCTGCGCCACCACGTCCATCTGATTGCCATCCCACGCCTGTTTGATCTGCTGGTAACGCTGACGTTGCGCATCCAGAGAATCCGCCAGCGCCGCGCCTGAAAACGCCGTCAGACACAGGCCCATTGCCAACAGCCGTCGCTTGTCCACCTTGACCATCCTCGCTCTTTCCTCACTGGTTATACCGCAGGAGCCGCCCAGCTCCCCGGTGACCGCCGCACCACGGCGCCGCGGGACAAAATAAAGCCGGGCGCACGGCCCGGACGCGGATATCTACCATAGACAGCGCAATCGCTTATCCATTCAATACTGTAGAAGAAGAAGTGTATCGCCATGACGCGGGCCAGGTAAAAACGTTTACTTTGGCTGACAAATCAGGCCGGCGGGATATTTCCAGCCACCGGATTTTTATTAGCTGCCCCGGCGCTTATTGGAGAAGTAAAATACTTTTTAATTATTAGTCATCACATTATTTGATTTGTTATATGGCGCCACCGTTGCGCAAATCGCCTGACAGCGGGCTAAACGCACCAACTTTGCAGAAAAGCGGTGGCAAACCCGGGTGGGCATTTTTATACTATCAAAAATAAGTAAGATAATTCCGAGAAAACAGCACATAAAGCGCCCAACGAAGACATCTTATAATACAATCCGCGCCAATTATGGGTTAGATAGTGTTCATTAGGCAGTGCGACTGACAGCTTTCAGCAAAACGATTGTCCCTTCAAGCGGGCCGGATTTTTCCTTGTCAGGCCACGGCCTGCGGGCAGTGGATCAGGCCGGAATGGCGGGTGAAGATGGTGAATAAGACCGCGATAGCGATGCGTTGCGCAAAAAGCCCCGAACCGGGCTTCCTTGACGCACGCCTGAATATCGGCCGCCTGCTGCTGATCGTTTTGTTGGTGCTGCTGACGTTGTCCGAGCCTGCGCACGCCGCCGCTGATCCCTATCAAAAGCGCACGCACGCCGTGACGACCGTAGTGGTAGGCATCATCAGCTACGCACGCTGGTCGCGTGAACCCAATCCGATCCGCTTGTGCGTGACCGCACCCACCCAGTATGCCGAAGGGCTGTTCGATCCGATCCTGCTGAGCGCGCCGCGTCCGATTAAAGCCGAGCGCGTGCCGTTCGATAGCCCAACGCTGAGTACCGGCTGTGATGTCATCTACTTAGGGAACATCACCGCCGCGCAGAGACAAAATTTCATGCAGCGCATTTCCGGCAACTCCATTCTCAGCATCAGCGAGAACGATAGCGAATGCTCCGCCGGCAGCGCATTTTGCCTGCAGATTGATGGGGACCAGGCCAGTTTCAAAGTCAACCTGGACGCTCTGGCGCGCAGCGGCGTGCGCGTTCACCCCAACGTGTTGCAGCTGGCACGCAAACAGGCGCCGCCGCTATGAGGCTGTTGCGTAAAAACCGTTCCGGCAATGCGCGCCCGACGCTGGGCCGAGTGCTGCAGCGGGTGCATCTTGGGCTGGCGCTGATCGCCGTCGGCACCGCCGGCATCTTTTTGACGCTGGTGGCGCTGTTTGCGCTGCGCGCCTATGCCAATCACAACCTGCACCTGATCGCGCGCTCCATCAGCTATACCGTCGAGGCCGCCGTGGTGTTTGAAGACCGCACCGCCGCGCGCGAGGCGCTGATGCTGATATCCTCCAACGAAGAGGTATCGGACGCGCGGATCCTCGACAACAACGGCAAGATGCTGGCCAACTGGCGCCATCCTACCGATGGGCCGCTGCACGGCCTGGAGCAGATCGTCGCGCACTGGGCGCTGCCCGAACCGGTCATTCTGCCTATCACCCACGAGGGCAAGCAGGTCGGCCAGGTCTGGCTGAGCGGCAACGGCGGCAGCCTGCTGCGTTTCCTGTTGCGCGGCATGGTCGGCATGATCGCCTGCCTGGTGCTCAGTACCCTGTGCGCCCTGGTACTGTCGCGCCGCATGCTGGTCGGCATCGTCAGTTCGCTGGACGACATCGCCAACGTGGCGCATGCGGTGCGCCGCGATCGTACCTTCGGCCTGCGGGTGCCGTCGGCGCCTATCGCCGAGCTGCATGAGCTCAGCAACGATTTCAACGGCTTGCTCGACGAGCTGGAGGCCTGGCAGGCCCATCTGAAGCAGGAGAACGACTCGCTGGCTCACCGGGCGACGCACGACAGCCTGACCGGCTTGCCGAACCGCGCCTTCTTCGAAGGGCGGCTGAGCCGCGCGCTGGGCGATATCGAACCGCCGGCGAAATTGGCGGTGCTGTTTATCGACGGCGATCGCTTCAAGGAGGTGAACGACAGTTACGGCCACGCCGCAGGCGATGCGGTGCTGACCACCATTGCCGGGCGCATTCGCGCGCAGCTGCGCGAGACCGATCTGGTCGCCCGCCTGGGAGGGGATGAATTCGCCGTGCTGTTGGCGCCGGTACACAGCACGGAAGATGTCTTGCAGATCGCTGACAACATCATCGACTGCATGACGCAACCGGTCATTCTGCCGAACGACGAGGCGGTCATCACCTCTCTGAGTATCGGTATTGCGCTGTACCCTGATCACGCATCGACGCCTCAGGGTCTTTTGCACGAAGCTGACGATGCGATGTATCAGGCAAAGCATCGTTATAACGGAGGCTGGCGGCTGGCTATACATAAATAAGAGCCCCGGCTATAACACTTGAACTAGGGATTTTGACTATGATACAGCAACTTTTTAAAGGCCGTTTTTCACTGCTGACGATGATGTTCGTCGCTCTGCTGGCGCTCGCCGGCTGCCAGAGCAAACCGCAGGGCCTGACACCCGAGCAGGTCGCGCTGTTGCAATCGCAGGGCTTCAAACTGACCGATAATGGCTGGGAATTCGGCCTGTCGGATAAGGTGCTGTTCGGCAACAACATCGGCAAACTGAACCCGGAAAGCACCGAGACGGTACAGAAGATGGGCCGTGCGCTGCTGAGCGTCGGCATCACCAAGTTCCGCCTGGACGGCCATACCGACAACTACGGTGAAGACAGCTATAACGATCAGCTCTCCCTGCGCCGCGCCGATGCGGTGGCCGATCTGCTGGCCAGCGTCGGCATTCCACGCGCCAATATCGAAACCCGCGGCATGGGCAAGCGCGATCCCGTTGCCGATAACCGCACCTCCAGCGGCCGTGCGGAAAACCGCCGCGTCGCGATCGTCGTCACGCCATAAGCCACCAATATGCGCCTTTATCGGCGCATAAACGGTTATACTTAGCGATCGCTGAGCGATGTCTGGGATCCGAGATCGAAACGGGCTACACTCATGCCGCCAGACATCCTATAAATACTGATATAGAGAGGCTTAGAGCAACGTGGCTCAATACGTCTATACCATGCACCGCGTCGGCAAGGTGGTACCGCCGAAGCGTCATATTTTGAAAAACATCTCCCTGAGCTTCTTCCCTGGGGCCAAAATCGGCGTGCTGGGCCTGAACGGCGCCGGTAAGTCCACCCTGCTGCGCATCATGGCCGGCATCGATACCGATATCGAAGGGGAAGCGCGCCCGCAGCCAGGCATCAAGATCGGTTACCTGCCGCAGGAGCCGCAGCTTAACCTCGAACACACCGTGCGTGAGTCGGTGGAAGAAGCGCTGGCGGAAGTGGTCGGCGCGCTGAAGCGCCTGGACGAAGTGTACGCGCTGTACGCGGAAGAAGGCGCAGACTTCGACAAGCTGGCCGCCGAACAGGGCCGCCTGGAAGAGATCATTCAGGCGCACGACGGTCACAACCTCAACGCCCAGCTGGAACGCGCCGCCGATGCGCTGCGCCTGCCGGACTGGGACGCCAAAATCGCTCACCTGTCCGGCGGTGAACGCCGCCGCGTGGCGCTGTGCCGCTTGCTGCTGGAAAAGCCGGACATGCTGCTGCTGGACGAACCGACCAACCACCTAGACGCCGAGTCCGTGGCCTGGCTGGAACGCTTCCTGCACGACTTCGAAGGCACCGTGGTAGCGATCACCCACGACCGTTACTTCCTGGATAACGTGGCCGGCTGGATCCTCGAACTGGACCGCGGTGAAGGCATTCCATGGGAAGGCAACTACTCCTCCTGGCTGGAGCAGAAAGACGCGCGTCTGGCACAGGAAGCGTCCGCCGAAGCCGCTCGTCGCAAGTCGATCGAGAAAGAGCTGGAGTGGGTGCGTCAGGGCGCCAAAGGCCGTCAGTCCAAAGGCAAGGCCCGCCTGGCCCGCTTTGAAGAGCTGAACAACACCGAATACCAGAAACGTAACGAAACCAACGAACTGTTCATTCCGCCTGGCGCACGCCTGGGCGATAAAGTGGTCGAAGTCAGCAACCTGCGTAAGTCCTATGGCGACCGCCTGCTGATCGACGACCTGTCGTTCTCGGTGCCGAAAGGCGCGATCGTCGGCATCATCGGCCCGAACGGCGCGGGTAAATCCACGCTGTTCCGCATGATGTCCGGTCAGGAGCAGCCTGATTCCGGCAGCATCGTGCTGGGCGATACCGTCAAGCTGGCGTCCGTCGATCAGTTCCGCGACAGCATGGACGGTTCGAAAACCGTGTGGGAAGAAGTCTCCGGCGGGCAGGACATCATGCGCATCGGCAACACCGAGATGCCAAGCCGCGCCTATGTCGGCCGCTTCAACTTCAAGGGCATCGATCAGGGCAAACGCGTGGGCGAGCTGTCCGGCGGCGAGCGTGGCCGTCTGCACCTGGCCAAGCTGCTGCAGGTTGGCGGCAACGTACTGCTGCTCGATGAACCGACCAACGACCTGGATATCGAAACCCTGCGCGCGCTGGAAAACGCCCTGCTGGAATTCCCTGGCTGCGCCATGGTGATCTCGCACGACCGTTGGTTCCTCGACCGTATCGCCACCCACATCCTGGACTACCAGGACGAGGGCAAGGTGGAATTCTTCGAAGGCAACTTCACCGAGTACGAAGAGTACAAGAAGCGTACGCTGGGCGCCGACGCGCTCGAGCCGCACCGCATCAAGTACAAGAAGATCGCCAAGTAATACGAAAGGCGCCGCATGCGGCGCCTTTTTTACTCCCGCGTCAGCTCGCGCGCGTAGTCGTCGAACGCCGGATGCTGCAGCACCACATCGATGAAGCAGGCCAACGCCGCGGAATTCAGCTTGCGGCTCGGGTAGACCAGATATAGCTCATTCCCTTCTGCGCGCCACGCCGGCAGCACCTCCACCAACAGTTTCTGCGCCACCACCTCGCGGCTGAGAAACGCCGGCAGCAGCGTGATCCCCGCGCCGGCGATGGCGCATTCGCGCGCATACAGCAGGTTGTCGGTGGTGTGCGCCAGCGGCAGCTGCCAACGGTAGTAGTCATCGCCGCAGCGCAGGTTCCAGGCCGTCCAGGCGCGGTGGGCGATGCAGCGGTGCTGCTGCAGTTGCTGCGGATGTTCGATCGGCGGGTGCTGCGCCAAATAGGACGGTGCGGCCAACAGATAGCGCGGCGCATACCCGAGACGGCGACCGATCAGCGAAGAGTCCTGCGGCTTGCCGGTGCGCAGCGCGGCGTCGAAACCTTCCTGCACCAGATCCACCATGGCGTCGGACACCGACACCTCCAGCGAAACGTCCGGGTACTGGCGCTGAAAATCCGCTGCCAGCCGCGCTACCAGGGTCGCGCCCAGCCCGGCGGGCGTCGAGATGCGCAGGCGGCCGCTCGGGTTATCGCGCAGCCGCTGCAATGCCAGATCTGCACGTTCGGCAGCAGACATCATGACCTGACAATGTTCCAGATAACGCTCACCGGCGAAGGTCAGGTTCAGCTGGCGCGTGGTGCGATTGAGCAGCCGTAGCCCCAGCGTCTGCTCGAGCTGGCTGATACGCTGGCTGACGCTGGATTTCGGCAACCCAACGCGCTGCGCGGCGGCGGTAAAACTGCCGCACTCCGCCACCAGCGCGAACAACGCCATGTCCTGCAGTTGTTTGAATTCCATTGTTCACCTTAAACGAACACTCCGTTAGATATTGTCCATCTTATCACCCCACTGTCGCGGGTCTACACTGGGGACATCATTTGAAAGGAGTACAATCATGTCGATAAAAGCCATTGCCGTAGACCCGCAGAACCCCGCCGATTTCATCGAAATCTCACCGGAGATGCCGGTGCCCGGCCAGTACGATCTGCTGGTGGAAGTGAAAGCGGCGTCGGTCAACCCGGTGGACACCAAAGTGCACGCCGGTCTGCAGAAAAACGGCCTGCAGCAGCCGCGCATTCTCGGCTGGGACGCCAGCGGCGTCGTGGTGGACGTGGGCAACGGCGTCAGCGGCTTCAAGCCCGGCGATGAAGTGTGGTACGCCGGCGACATCACCCGCCCCGGCAGCAACAGCAGCCATCAACTGATCGACTCACGCATCGCCGCGCATAAGCCGCGCAGCCTGAACTGGGCCGAATCCGCCGCCATGCCGCTCACCGCCCTTACCGCCTGGGAGGCGCTGTTCGAACACCTGAACATTCAGGACGCGCCGGAGCACAAGACGCTGCTGATCATCGGCGGCGCCGGCGGGGTCGGCTCGCTGGCCATTCCGCTGGCCGCGCTGCGCAGCAAGGTGAAAGTGATCGCCACCGCATCAAGACCGGAATCCGCCGCCTGGTGCCTTGAGCGCGGCGCCGATCTGGTGGTGGACTACCGCGATCTGAAGGGCAACCTGGCGCAGCAGGGCATCGAGCAGGTGGATTACATCCTGTGTCTGAACGATACCGACGGCCACTGGCCGGCGATGGCCGAACTGATCGCGCCGCTCGGCCATATCTGCACCATCGTCGAGAACGCGCAGCCGTTGGATCAAAACGCGCTGAAGCTGAAAAGCGCCGCGCTGCACTGGGAATTCATGTTCACCCGCAGCATGTTCACCACCCCGGACATCGCGCAGCAGGGCAAGATCCTGCAGCAGGTGGCGCAGCTGCTGGACGAGGGCAAGCTGAGCACCACACTGAGCGAAACCCTGCACGGGCTGTCGGTAGACACGCTTAGCGCCGCGCATCAACAGCTGCTCGGCGGCCATATGCAAGGCAAGCTGGTTATCGCTTACTGAGCCTGAATCGCGGCGGCGCAGCGCGCCGCCGTTACTGCGGACGAACGAAGCCGACGCACAGCGTCTGCTCGTCGCTATGCGGATCGGCGCGGAACATCAGCGACTGCTGCCAATCGAGGCGCATCTTCGGCCAGTGGGCCAACTCGCCGCCGAAGTCGCTGCGCGCGCAGTCCTCACCCAACCGCCCGAACAGGGCGACACCGTGCTGCGCAATCTGCGGATAGCTGATGTTGACGTTGTAGATATTCGGCCGCGTATGATTGGACCAACGCGTAATGGTTCGCGGCCGGGAACCGGCGTACACCGTCATCCACTGCGACAGGTATTCGCCGCCGACGTAGCGCAGTTCAACGCCATACCGCTCCTGCCACTGCCGCTCCACCTCGGCGCTGAACGCCTTGATACCCACCATTTTCTGGCCGGCGTTGCGCACGTTGCCCAGCATCACCGCGGCATACCCCAGATAGACCGCCAGCGCCGCGCACATCAGACCAATGGTCGCCGCGCGCAGCGAACGCACCGGCGGCTGGCGCACGCAACCGACCAACAGCGCAGGCGCCAGCATGAAGAACGGCTGCAGCCACTCGGTCAGCCGGCCGCCGACGTTGAAAGAGAACCAGAAGGTAATGATGCCAAGCGGCAACAGGTAGACCCACAGCAACACCCGCATCGGCAACGCCGATGGCCAGGCCAGCACCGCCCCGCTGCGCCGCAGGATCCCCCACAGCACCAGCGACGGATAGAACACCAGCAGCAGCGACTGCAGCATGTCGAGATTGAGCTGCATCTTGATCTGCGAATCCACCCACTTGAAGGCGGCGAAATCGTGGTTCCACAACCAGAACACGTTCGGCAACACCAGCGCCAACCAGATCGCCACCGCCAGATAGAACTGCGGCTGGCGATAACAGCGGCGGATCTGCGGTACGAACAGCGTCGACAGCGCGGCGAAATAGACGAAGGCGAAGGTCGAGTACTTCGCCATCATCGCCAAACCGGCCGTCAGCGCGAAGGCCGGCCACCAGTTGGCCGAACGCGAAATAGCCAGGTGGAAAAACAGCGCCATCCACGGCCACAGCATCACCAACAGGTAATTGTCGTTGTAGGGAATGATGTCGAAATTGATGATGCCGGACAGGTTGAGCGTCAACAGCGCCATCCAGGCCAGCGAGGTGCTGCCGCTCAGCCGACGCGCCAACAGCCAGACGCCCAACATGCCGATGGCGATGGCGATGAAGTGCCCGCCATACCAGTACAGGTTCAGCGGCAGCCACGAGAACCCGATCGCTGGCTGCATCGCCGCCCCGACCAGCCACGGGTTTTTCGGTGAGCCCCATTCGCCGTTGAGGCCCCAGTTGAGCGCCTCGACGGCGTCGTAAGGCAGGGTAGGATCGAGATGAACAGTCAGCAGCGTCCAGGCTGCGGCATAGCAGACCAACCAAAGAGCGAGCAAGCGATAAGACATGTCTTCTTCTAAGCGTTATTGTAAAGAAAAGCTTAACGTAGTCGCTGTCGAATGAACCATGTTTAAACAAGCCGTTAAATGTGCGCCCGGGCGGCCGTTTCTGCCGCGCGATCGCACATTACGCTAATTTTGCTCAGCCTGCGGCGTGATGCTGGGCGGGCGCGTTCGCCAACCGGCCGGCGTCCGCCGCCAGCAGCTGTTGCACCAGCTCGACGCAGCGCAGGAAGCGCTCTTCGTAATCGCTGGACTCAACGTGCACATACTCGATGTTGTTGGCGCGCAGCATCTCCTCCAGCAGGCGCTGGAACGCCAGCCGATCGGCGGTACTGCCGAGGCTGCGCAGGCCGTCCGCCACCCACGGCGTGTTGTTTTCCAGCAGGATCACCAGATCGAAACGGTATTCGTCGATCAGCGCCTGCACGAAGGGGTGTTCACGCCCCTCGTACTTTTTGCAAAACGCCTGGGTGGTGACGAAATCGGTATCGATAAATGCCACCTTGTTGGCGTACTTGACCGCGAAATCCACGTATTGCGCCTGCCCGAGGGCAATTTTGTCGTAGTCGGAGTACTGCAGCGCCATCTCGTCGCCGCCCAGGTGCGAGAACACGTAATCGCGGCCATATTCCCAGGCGCTGGTGGTGTTGAAGATGTTGGCCAGCTTGTTGACCAGCGTCGATTTGCCGCTCGACTCGCCGCCGAGGATCGCCACGGTGCGCACGAAAAACGGCTTCACCTCGGTCGGGATGTAATCCCAGTAGCGGAACGGATCCTGGCGGATCTGATTGCCGCTGATGTTCATGAACGAACGCTCGGGGTCGACCAGAATGGTTTCGATGCCCAGATGCTCGCGGTAACGCGGCGCATCCTGCGCTTCGCTGGAATAGATAAAGCTCGGCACGATGCCTTTCTGTTCCATAAAGGCCTTCATGCCGTCGCTCCACACGTTCCAGCCGTGCGGGTAGGGCTCGATGCCCTGCTCGTCGAACGAGTGGATATGGATGTTTTTCTGGTACTTGAAGGTCTGCAGCAGCCAGCGCAGGCGATCGCTGACCGTCGGCTGTTGCGACATCGAACTGTTCTCGAACAGCTCGCGGTCGCGCGGCTCGTCGTGGCACAAAATGACGTGCAGCTCATCCACCTGGCTGCAGGCGCGCTGGATCAGGTAGATATGGCCGGTGTGCAGCGGGTAAAATTTACCAAACACCACGCCGACTTTAACCTCTTTACGCGGGAACTCCAGCCCGAGAAAACGGTGCAGCGCTTCGAGCTTTTGCGCGCTCGGGCTTTTGATCTTGTCGTTCAACAGCTGGCTCAGATAGCCCTTGGTCATGCCGCTGGCATCCGCCACCTGCTGCAACGTGCAGCCTTTTTGCTTGATGGACGTCTTCAGGTAATCAAATTGCGGCATGGCCACCTCCGTTTAGTATGCTAAACAAAATAGCATATCTTGCTCGCCGTCGGCGACATTAATAAAACTCTTCCAGCACGTCCAGCGCGTCCGCCAGCTTCTTGACCCCGAACACCTGCATGTTGGCCGGCGGCTTCTTCGGCATATTGCCGTGCGGCACGATGGCGCGCTTGAAGCCGTGCTTGGCCGCTTCGGAGATCCGCTCCTGGCCGCTCGGCACCGGGCGAATTTCCCCCGCCAGCCCCACTTCGCCGAACACCACCAGATCGTTCGGCAGCGGCCGATCGCGCAGGCTCGAGACCAGCGACATCAGCAACGCCAGATCGGCGCTGGTCTCACTGACTTTCACCCCGCCGACCACGTTGACGAACACGTCCTGATCCGACATCTGCAGCCCGCCGTGCCGGTGCAGCACCGCCAGCAGGATCGCCAACCGGTTCTGCTCCAGGCCCACCGCCACGCGGCGCGGGTTGGACATCATCGAGTGATCCACCAGCGCCTGGATCTCCACCAGCAGCGGACGGGTGCCTTCCCACACCACCATCACCGAGCTGCCGGAAGTGACTTCATCGCCGCGGCTGAGGAAGATCGCCGACGGGTTGCTGACTTCGCGCAGCCCCTGTTCGGTCATAGCGAACACCCCCAGCTCGTTGACCGCGCCGAAGCGGTTCTTGTGGCTGCGCAGGGTACGGAAGCGGGAATCGGCGTCGCCGTCCAGCAGCACCGAACAGTCGATACAGTGTTCCAGCACTTTCGGCCCGGCCAGCGAGCCGTCTTTGGTGACGTGGCCGACCATCACGATCGCCACGCCGCGCGTCTTGGCGAAGCGCGTCAGGTAGGCGGCGGTTTCCCGCACCTGCGCCACGCTGCCCGGCGAAGACTGAATGTCCGCCATGTGCATCACCTGAATCGAGTCGATCACCATCAGCTTCGGCTGTTCCTGCTCGGCGATCAGGCAGATCTGCTCGATGCTGGTTTCCGACAGCATGTTCAGGCCGCCGGTCGGCAGCCCCAGACGGTGAGCGCGCATCGCCACCTGCTGCAGCGACTCCTCACCGGTGACGTACAGGGTTTTCATCTGTTCGGACAGTTTGCACAGCACCTGCAGCAACAAGGTGCTCTTGCCGGCGCCGGGGTTGCCGCCGATCAGAATCGCGCTGCCGGGCACCACGCCGCCGCCCAGCACGCGGTCGAACTCGAGAAAACCGGTGGTGAAGCGCGGCAGCGCCTCCAGGCTGATTTCCGACAGCTTCTGCACCTTGCTGACGCCGGCGTCGCCGGCATAGCCGCTGAGGCGATCGTTGCGCGCCGCTGCGGGCGACGCGGCCAAACGCACTTCCGTGATGGTGTTCCAGGCATGACAGGCGCTGCACTGCCCCTGCCAACGCGGATAGTCCGCCCCGCACTCATTGCACACAAATGCCCGTTTTGCCGCTTTTGCCACGTCTTACCTCAATCTTTCGTTATCGCACTTCGTGTTTCAGGCTGCCGGTGAGAATACACAGCACGCCCATCAGATCCGCATGCCGGATCGATACCTGCGCTTTTTCATACACTTTCGGCTTGGCGTGGTAGGCGATGCCCAACCCCGCCGCCTGCATCATTTTCAAATCGTTGGCGCCGTCGCCGATGGCCACGGTTTGCGCCAGCGGGATCTCCAGCTTCTCCGCCAGCCGCAGCAGCGTGTCGGCTTTGAACTGCGCGTCCACCACCGGCCCCAGCACTTCGCCGGTCAGCTTGCCGTCGCGGATCTCCAGCTCATTGGCCGCCGCCGCCACCAGCCGCAGCCGGTTGCGCAGGTATTCGGCGTAGTAGGTGAAGCCGCCGGAGGCGATCGCCACATGCCAGCCCATCGCCTGCAGCTTGCCCACCAGGCTGGTCAGCCCCGGCATCAACGGCAGCTCGTCGCGCACCTGCTTGAGGATGTTGGCATCGGCCCCTTTCAGCGTGCCGACGCGCTGGCGCAGGCTGGCAGTAAAGTCCAGCTCGCCGCGCATCGCGCGTTCGGTGACTTCCGCCACCTGTTCGCCGACGCCCGCCAATTTGGCGATCTCATCGATGCATTCGATCTCGATCGCCGTCGAATCCATGTCCATCACCAGCAGCCCCGGCGTGCGCAGGTGCGGGATCTTGCCGAGCGGCGCCACGTCCAGCCCGCTCTCCGCCGCCAACAGCTTGGCGCGCGGCGTCAAGGTGCCCGCCAGGCGCACCACCTGATAGTCGTCCACGCCCCAGGCGGTGACGATCACCATCGCCGCGCCCAGCTTGCGTTGGAATTGGGTAATGCGCGCCTTGTCCAGCTTCCTGCCGTATAACAGCCACCCGGTATTGCCCGCCCGGTAGTCCAGCGGCATCACTTCGTCGCCGCTGAGCGAAAGGGGAAGACCCGGCCATTGAGAGATCTCCGCCGGAAGATCGCAATAGGTCAGACTGTTTGACATCATTGACTCCTGAATGGACAAAAACGCTGCATGATAAAACGACGCATCAAGCTATCCTATCGCCAGCGGTTCTGGCAACATAAAGTGTCCCCGATGCCCAAGGAACCTGCATGGCTCGCGCTAAACTGAAATTTCGCCTGCACCGCACCGCTATTATCCTGATTTGCCTGGCTTTGCTGGTGCTGCTGATGCAGGGCGCCTCTTATTTTAGCCTGAGTCACCAAATGGCGCGATCCGAGCAGGTGGAAGAGCTGGCGCAGACGCTGACCAAACAGGTCGCCTACAGCCTGGCGCCGCTGCTGGACGACGACGGCAACAACCCGCGCATCGACGCCATCCTCAAGCAGCTCACCGATCACAGCCGCATTCTCGACGTCAGCGTGTATCAGTTGGACGGCACGCTGGTCTCCCACGCCGGGGAGCAGATAAGTATACGCGATCGCCTATCGCTCGACGGCAAACGCGCCGGCAGCTACTTCAACCACCAGTTGGTCGAATCCATTCAGGGCAAAGACGGCCCGATCGGCTTTATCCGCATCACCCTCGACACCCACGTGCTGGCGACCGAATCCAAACAGGTGGACAACACCACCAACCTGCTGCGCCTGATGATCCTGCTGGCGCTGGCGATCGGCATCATTCTGGCGCGCACCCTGCTGCAGCACCGCCGCAGCCGCTGGCAGCAGTCGCCCTACCTGTTGACCGCCAACACGCCACTGGAAGAAGGCAATACGGTGGAAGACGACGAAGAGGATGCGCCGGAGAAAAAACAGGAAGCGCCGAAGAAGGAGTAACTCAGGCCAGGCGTTGAATGCGTCCGTGCAGCTTCTGCAATTGCGCCAGCATTTGCTCGGCAATCGCGCGGAAGGCTTCACTAATGTCGTCATGTTGCGCCGTGCGCCGCCAGAACTCGAGAGCCAATAGCTCCGCTTGCCGCCAGACGGCGCCGCTCACCTCATTGCTCAAACGGATCTCCACCGCGTCATGGCGCAGATTGCCGCTGCTTGCCGGGGCAAAAGCCATCGGCAGCATATCGTACAAAGGCGCCAACATGACCGGCCGCTGCGTTGGCCGCAAGAACGACAGATTACCCTGGTGCATATCGCTATTGGCGATCAAACGGCCAAAGGCCCAATACAGGGCAATCCGTTGGCAGGCAGAGCGATCGATCACGCCTTGCTGCAATAACCGATTAGCCGCCACAACCCAGTTGGCATGGCCGCTGCCGCTGAACTCAGCATCCAGCGCCTCCAGTGACACCATCGCCACCCGCCCTTCTTCGCCGATGCGATCAAAGCGCTCTACCTCTAAAAAGCATTGCCGATCGGCGCCAAACAGGATTTGCGCCGTTGCGGCAGGCAATCCCGTAGCGGCGACCGTCTGCAACGCCAGCGACTCGGCGATCAGCAAATCGCTCCAGCGCTGTGCAATGACATGCGTCGGCGCCAGACTGAACTTCACCAAAACATGCGCACGATACCCAGGCGTCAGCTCAGCATAGGCGGCAAATTTGGGTTGTTCGCCACCGGCGGAGGAACCCACCAGTTCCCCAGCCAGCGCTTGGACAGACAATGCGGCGTAACGCTCGGTTTTATCTTCCGCCGCGATAGCGACGGCAGTCTCCCGCATCAACCAACGCTGATAGCTGTCGGCGCCAGGCAGCAAATCGCCGGTCATGTCTTCGCCATAACGGCAGAGCGCCAACAGACGTTGGCCCTCATCCCATCGCCGCACATCCTCCGGCAAATTCAACTCGTGGGCCGCCGCTTTGCCCCAGGCTCGCCCAAGAAAGCCAATCGGCCTCAGGTCATTCAGATACCATGGCAGGCCGTCATAGAGCTGCCACTCTCCGCTGCGCTCATCGCACACCGCACAGTTATCGGCAGGATACAGCGGGCAAAGCGTGGCAAACAGGTGTGCCTTACCCCGTTCATCAACCCGATACAGCGGAAACTGCCTCTCACCGCCGATCCCGCGCCGCAATACATAGCGCGTCGCCTTACCTTTACCGAGGATCAATACGGCGCCCGCCAGTTCGCGGATACGGCGCGATAGCGTCGGCTGGCTGATGCCCAACGCTTCTGTCAGTTGACGAGCCGTGGCCGGCCCATGACGCAAAACTTGTTCAACGGTGAGCATCGGATGAATAGATTGGTGAATAGATTGATAGAGGAAGTAATAGCGTTAAATGGCAGGAAGGTAAAGCGTTAGCCAAAAACGGCCGTGCGGAATGAATAGATTGACGGGCGGGCGCCATGACGACGCCCGCCGCGGTATTACGCTTTGTCGCCCAGCAGCACGGATTCCAGCGCGATAACGATCATTTCGTTAAAGGTGGTCTGGCGTTCCGCCGCCGTGGTCGCTTCGTGACGCAGGATGTGGTCGGACACGGTGCAGATGGTCAGCGCCTTGCAGCCGAACTCTTCGTACAGCTCCGCCGCCACGCCGTAGATGCCGGCCGCTTCCATTTCCACGCCCAGGATGCCGTACTTCTTCATCACCTGGAACATGTCCGGATCCGGGGTATAGAACAGATCGGCGGAGAAGATGTTGCCCACGCGCGCCGGGATGCCCTGCACCGCCGCCGCATCGACCGCATTGCGCACCATGTCGAAGTCGGCGATCGCCGCGTAGTCGTTGTCCTTGAAGCGCAGACGGTTCACCTTGGAGTCGGTGCACGCGCCCATGCCGATCACCACGTCGCGCAGTTTGATATCGTCACGCACCGCGCCGCAGGAACCCACGCGAATGATCTTCTTCACGCCGAATTCGGCGATCAGCTCGCGCGCATAGATGGAGCAGGACGGGATGCCCATGCCGTGGCCCATTACGGAGATGCGGCGGCCTTTGTAGGTGCCGGTGAAGCCCAACATGCCGCGCACGTTGTTCACTTCCACCGCGCCTTCCAGGAAGGTTTCGGCGATGTATTTTGCGCGCAGCGGATCGCCCGGCATCAGTACTACGTCAGCGAAATCACCCATCTCAGCATTAATGTGCGGCGTAGCCATAATTCTCTTCCTTTAAATCGTATTAAATAGCGTTAAACGTATAAGCCGTGGTATGTCAGACGGCGGCCAACTGCGCCACCGCCTTAAACTCACGAATTAAAACAGGGTTTTACCGTAATCCATCGGCGACAGGCCAAAATAATTGGCGACGGTCTGGCCGATGTCGGCGAAGGTCTCGCGGTGGCCCAGCGAGCCCGGTTTCACTTTCGGGCCGTAGACCAGCACCGGGATGTGCTCACGGGTGTGGTCGGTGCCCGGCCAGGTCGGGTCGCAGCCGTGGTCGGCGGTGAAGATGATGATGTCTTCGTCTTTCACCAGCTTCAGCAGCTCCGGCAGGCGGCGGTCGAACAGCTCCAGCGCGGCGGCGTAGCCCGCCACGTCGCGGCGGTGGCCGTAAGAGGAGTCGAAGTCCACGAAGTTGGTGAACACGATGGTGTTGTCGCCGGCCTTTTCCATTTCAATCAGGGTCGCGTCGAACAGCGCGTCGATGCCGGTCGCTTTCACCTTCTTGGTGATGCCGACGTTGGCATAGATGTCGGCGATTTTACCGATCGACACCACTTCGCCGCCCTTCTCGTCCACCAGCTTTTTCAGCACGGTCGGCGCCGGCGGCTCTACCGCCAGATCGTGGCGGTTGCCGGTGCGCTGGAAGTGGCCCGGCTTGTCGCCGACGAACGGACGCGCGATCACGCGGCCGATGTTGTAACCGCCTTCGGTTAGCTCTTCACGCGCGATTTCGCACAGCTCGTACAGGCGATCCAGGCCGAAGGTTTCTTCATGGCAGGCGATCTGGAACACCGAGTCGGCGGAGGTGTAGAAAATCGGCTTGCCGGTTTTCATGTGCTCTTCGCCCAGTTGATCGAGGATCACGGTGCCGGATGAGTGACAGTTGCCCAGGTAGCCCGGCAGGTTGGCGCGCTCCACCAGCTTATCCAGCAACGCCTGCGGGAAGCTGTTGTGCTCGTCCTTGAAGTAGCCCCAGTCGAACAGTACCGGCACGCCGGCGATTTCCCAGTGGCCCGACGGCGTGTCTTTACCGGAAGAGAGCTCGCTGGCGTAAGCGTAAGCGCCGATGATGTCGGCGTTGCGATCCAGCCCCTGCGGGAAGTTGCCGGTGGACTCTTCCGCCGCTTTGCCGAGCCCCAGGCGACTCAGGTTAGGCAGCGTCAGCGGGCCCTGGCGGCCCGCGTTGGCTTCACCGCGCGCGCAAACTTCGGCGATGTGGCCCAGAGTGTCGGAACCCTGGTCGCCAAAACGTTCGGCGTCTTCGCTGGCACCGATGCCGAAGGAGTCCAATACCATAATAAATGTGCGTTTCATCTGTGCTCTCCTGCGTGTTCTCACGCTTTGGACGGCCGCGAAAAAGCCGCGACCGTTCCTGATTCTTGGGTTATTCCGTGACGCGCTTATACACCACCGGCGTCGCTTCCGGCGCCTTGTCGCTCAGCGTCATTGCGCTACGCACCGCATCGGCCGCCTGCTGCCAGCTCTCTTCATCGTTGGCGTGGATCATCGCCAGCGGCTGCTGGGCATCCACCTTATCACCCAGGCGCGCCACCTCGGTCAGACCGACGCTGTAATCGATGGCGTCGCTCGCCCGGCGGCGGCCGCCGCCCAGCGAAACCACCGCCATGCCCAGCGCGCGGGTATCCATGGCGCTGATGATGCCCGGATTTTCAGCATACACCGGCTTGCTCAGCGTTGCCGCCGGCAGATAGCTATCATAACGTTCGACGAAGTCTATCGGCCCTTGCTGCGCCGCCACCATGCGGCCAAACACTTCCGCCGCCTTGCCGTTGTCCAGTACCGCCTGCAGTTTGGCGCGCGCATCGGCCTCGTCATTCGCCAGGCCGCCGGACAGCAGCATCTCCACGCACAGCGCCAGCGTCACTTCCAGCAGGCGCGGGTTGCGGTATTCACCGGTCAGGAAACGCACCGCTTCGCGCACTTCCACCGCATTGCCGGCGCTGGAGGCCAGCACCTGGTTCATGTCGGTCAGCAGCGCAGTGGTCTTGCAGCCCGCGCCGTTGGCCACGCCGACGATCGCCTGCGCCAAATCTTGCGACAGGGCATAGGTCGGCATAAAGGCGCCGGAACCGACCTTCACGTCCATCACCAGCGCATCCAGCCCTTCCGCCAGTTTTTTGGCCAGAATGGAGGCAGTGATCAGCGGGATAGAATCCACGGTGGCGGTGATGTCGCGGGTGGCGTAAAAACGTTTGTCCGCCGGCGCCAGCGAGCTGGTCTGGCCGATGATCGCCACGCCGACGTCCTGAATGATTTTACGGAAGGCGTTATCGTCCGGGAAAATATTGAAGCCCGGAATGGCTTCCAGTTTGTCCAGCGTGCCGCCGGTATGCCCCAGGCCGCGGCCGGAGATCATCGGCACATAGCCGCCGCAGGCCGCCACCATCGGGCCGAGCATCAGCGAGGTCACGTCACCCACGCCGCCGGTCGAATGCTTGTCGACGATCGGGCCGTTCAGCGCCAAACTCTTCCAGTCCAGCACGGTGCCGGAATCGCGCATCGCCATGGTGAGCGCCACGCGCTCCGGCATGCTCATGTCATGGAAATAAATGGTCATCGCCAGCGCGGCGATCTGCCCTTCCGACACCACATTGTCGCGAATACCGTTGATGAAAAAGCGGATTTCCGCTTCGCTTAACGGCTGGCCGTCGCGTTTCTTACGAATAATTTCTTGAGCCAGGAACAAGGCATCCCCCTGTGTCGCCGAGAGTCGGTGCAGACGGGCGCGCCTGGCGCCCGCCAACGAAATCGATCAGTAGCCGCCGCCGGCGGTCTGGGTCTGGTGGCCCAGCGCGGTCAGCAAGCTGGCCAGCAGGCTGGAAGCGCCAAAGCGGAAATGCCGCGCATCGGCCCACCCCTCGCCCAGAATACGATCGGCAAGTTGCAGATAATGCAGCGCGTCTTCCGCGGTGCGCACGCCGCCGGCCGGCTTGAAGCCCACCGTCTTTGCCACGCCCAGATCGCGGATCACCGACATCATCAGCTCGGCGCTCTCCAGGGTGGCGTTGACCGGTACCTTGCCGGTGGAGGTCTTGATAAAGTCAGCCCCGGCCTTGATGGCGATCTCGGACGCCTTGCGGATCAGATCGGCCTGCTTCAGCTCACCGGTTTCGATGATCACTTTCAGCAGCACGTTGGCCGCCTGACAAGCCTGCTTGCACTGTTTCACCAGCTCGAAGCCGACCTGTTCGTTGCCGGCGATCAGCGCACGGTATGGGAACACCACGTCCACTTCATCCGCGCCATAGGCGATCGCCGCGCGGGTTTCCGCCAGCGCGATGTCGATATCGTCATTGCCATGCGGGAAGTTGGTCACGGTGGCGATACGGATGTCCGGCGTGCCTTGCTCGCGCAGCGCCTTACGCGCCACCGGGATAAAACGCGGGTAGATGCAGATGGCCGCCGTGTGGCCGGCCGGGCTGTTGGCCTGACGACAGAGGGCGATCACTTTCTCGTCAGTGTCATCATCATTCAGCGTGGTTAAATCCATCAAGTTCAGCGCACGTTGCGCTGCTGCGGTTAATTCGGTCATAAAACTCTCCAACTGAGTACCTGGGTGTTGGCGAGCGGACTTGGTTCCATGAAGATAGCGCTGGGGAACGGCGTTCCCGCGGCGGCAACTGAGATCCTTCTCACCGCACATGGCCACCCGCCTTGCGGCCGGCCAGTAATAGCTATTTGAACACGAATGCCGGAGGCGATTCGCGTTCATCGTCACACTATATGAAATAGCACTGTAACAGACCGGAATTATATGTGAAGATCATCACAAAATAACGCGATATCGTTCACAAATTCGCTAAAGAAGCGGCTGAAGATCGCGGGTGCGACAAACACCCGCGTTGCTTAGAGTATAGGCGGAGTCCCGAGATCGGTCGCGCCGTCGCGGGCTCCGTGATGGCTTACAGCGCCAGGAAGAAGCCAGCGATGGTGGCACTCATCAGGTTGGACAGCGTGCCCGCCGCCACGGCCTTCAGACCGAAGCGCGCGATGTCGTGGCGACGGTTGGGCGCCATGCTGCCCAGACCACCCAGCAAGATCGCCACCGAGGAGAGGTTGGCGAAGCCGCACAGCGCAAAGGAAATGATCGCCTTGGTGTGCGTCGACAGCACCTGCAGGCCTTCCGCCGCCACTACGTCATCCGGGCGCAGATAGGCGCCGAAGTTCATGTAGGCGACGAATTCGTTGACGATGATCTTCTGGCCGATGAACGAACCGGCGGTCATCGCCTCGCTCCACGGCACGCCGATCAGGAAAGCGATCGGCGAGAACACCCAGCCGAGGATCAGTTCAAGCGACAGCTGCGGATAATCGAACCAGCCGCCGATACCGCCGAGAATGCCGTTAAGCAAGGCGATCAGCGCGATAAACGCCAGCAGCATCGCACCGACGTTCAGCGCCAGCTGCATGCCGGAAGCCGCGCCGGAAGCCGCCGCATCGATCACGTTGGCCGGACGATCCTCTTCGGCGATCAGCTTCATCGCATCGTCTTTATCGTGGGTCTGCTCGGTTTCCGGCACCATCAGCTTGGCGAACAGCAGCCCGCCCGGCGCGGCCATGAAGGACGCGGCGATCAGATATTCCAGCGGCACGCCCATCTGCGCGTACCCCGCCAACACCGAACCGGCTACCGAGGCCAGGCCGCCGCACATCACGGCGAACAGTTCTGACTGGCTCATGGTGGCGATATAGGGGCGCACCACCAGCGGCGCTTCGGTCTGGCCAACGAAAATGTTGGCGGTCGCCGACAGCGATTCGGTGCGCGAGGTGCCCAGCAGCTTGTGCAGGCCGCCGCCCAACACGCGGATCACCAACTGCATGATGCCGAGGTAGTACAGCACCGCAATCAGCGAGGAGAAGAACACGATCACCGGCAGGACGCGCAGCGCGAACACGAAGCCGCCGCCGCCGAACACCTCGAACATCTTGTCGGACACCAGCCCGCCGAAGATGAACGAAATGCCCTGATTGCCGTAGGCGATAACGTTTGCCACGCCGTTAGACATACTGCCGAGAATGCTGCGGCCCAGCGGCACGTACAGCACCAGCGCGCCGATGCCGACCTGAATGATGAACGCCCACACCACGGTGCGCAATTTGATGGCCCGACGGTTGCTGGAGAGCAGCACCGCAATGGCGATCAGCACCGCCATACCGACCAGACTCATGATGAGTTGCATGCAAAGTTTCCCTGTTGCAAAAAATAAAATACATCCCTGCTCATGAAGAGAGGTCTGCTATTGGAGAGTTTCGGGGGGATTATACTGAGCGAGGTCACCCTCGCACCGATTTATGTCACAAATGTATACAACGAGACGCAAATGAAAATCTTATAACGTGACGCAAGTCACGTTATAAGCTCGTCAATCCGGCATGGCAAACAGTGACTGGGTATTGCGTTGCAGATGAGCGGCGATCTCGTCGGCCGGTTCCGGCCGCAGCTCGCACAGCGTGTGAAACACCTCGGCGGCACGCTCGGGGCGATTCGGCTGCCCCTGATAACCGGCCAGCGGCATGTCCGGCGCATCCGTCTCCAGCAGCAGCGCCTCAAGCGGCAGCTGCGCCATCACGCCGCGCGTTTTCTGCGCCCGCTCATAGGTGATGGTGCCGCCCACGCCGATGTAATAGCCGAGGCGGATAAACGCCTGCGCCTGCGACAGGCTGCCGGCGAAGCCGTGCACCACGCCGCGACGCGGCAGCTGCATGCGCCGCAGCGCCGCGGCCAGCTGATCGTGGGTACGCCGCGAGTGCAGGATCACCGGCAGGTCATGCTGTTTCGCCAGCCTCAGTTGGGCCAGCAGCACGCTTTGCTGGCGCTCGAACTGCGGGTTGTCCATATACAGATCGAGCCCGATCTCCCCCACCGCCACCAGCTTGCGCGGCCGTTCGGCCAACAGCGCCGCCAGCTGTTCCAGCTGCGGCTCATGATGCTGCGCGATATACAGCGGGTGCAGCCCCAGCGCGGCGAACAGCGGCGCGTGATCCTGCGCCAGCCGCAGCACCCGCGCGAAGCGATCGGCGGTGACCGTCGGGACGATGATGCGCTGCACGCCGGCGCTTGCCGCCCGCGTCAGGCTCTCGGCCTCATGTCCGGTAAAGGGCGGGAAATCGAAATGGCAGTGGGTGTCGGTAAAGGCGTAGCTCACAGCGCGCCCCCTTCACCCGGCGGCAGATCGCCCGGCAGAATGAGCTTCGGCGCCGCCACCGCAGCCTCCGGCTGCGCCGTGAGATCGGGCGACATGGCGATGTCGGTCACGATCGGCGAAGGCATTCTGACGTTCTCCGGCTGGATAAGGCGGCGCGACAACGATTTTTGCACCTTGATACCGTCCGGTTCCTGCTGCGCCATCCACTGGCCGACGGTGGCCAGGAAGTAGCGGCCGCAGCGGCGCCCCAGGTGATAATCCTGATTGAGCGCCCCCAGTCGGCTGCCGAGCGCATTGCTGGCCAGCGGCTTCGGCGGGAAGATCTCGAAGATGCGCAGCTTGCCCGGCGGTTTCTCAATAAAGCGCTGGATGCGGTGATAGCTTTGCTCGTGATGCTGCAGGATGCGCACCATCTGCTGCAGGCTGCTGTCGCTCAGCCAATGCTCCATGCGCTTCATCCACTGCGGGGTGTAGTACATTTGCGAAGGCACGGTGCGGATCACCACGATGGTGTCGGCGCCGCGGCGGTAGGCCTCTTCCACCGGGATCGCATCGCTGATGCCGCCGTCCTGATAGCTGACGCCGTCCAACTCCACGCCCTGACGGTAAAAGCCGGGAATGGCGCTGGACGCCTTGATGGCCGGCAGCCAGCGTTCGCGCTGCGCCGGCAGATAGGCCGGTTCGAAATCGTCGCTGCGGCAGGCGCACAGCAGGAATTCGCGCCCGTCGGTAAAGTGCTGTTCCGCCACGTCCATCGCCAGCGGCATCTGCGCCGCCGCCGTATCAACCAGCCAATCGAGATCGATCAGATGCCCGCCGCGCACAAAGCGCAGCGGATTGAAGAACTGGGCCGAGGTGGTGTAACGGGTGATCACCCGGCGCGCGTAGCCCATCTGCCCACAGATATAGGCGGACAGATTTTGCGCGCCGGCCGATGTGCCGATCAGCAGATCGAAAGGGTTAAAGCCCGCGCGCTGGAACTCGTCCAGCACGCCGGCGGTGAAAATGCCGCGCTGGCCGCCGCCTTCGCAGACCAACGCCATCTTGCCTGGCCGAAAGGGTTTAGACGCCAGCGGTTCTATATTGCCGAGCGTGATGGGTATTCTGTATCCCAACTTGGCATCCTCAGTGAGACGTTTTCTCCGAGGATACCGCGTCTCGCTCTCTTCCGTAATCCTCTTGCAGCACGCCGACGAGGAAATCATTGCTGCCGGCCAACCAGGCACCATCGCTGCCGGACCATTCGGCCCACGCCTGCCATACCTGGCCTTTCAGCTGTTTCCAGCGCCCGACGATGATGTCGCTGTTCATGGCCGGCCCTCCCCGAGGTGAGAAAAGGAATTAAGCTTTGTTACAGTTTGCAGGAAAATGCCGGCCGGCTAAGGGCGCCGACGGCCGGTGAACAGGCTGACCAGGAACAGGATGATGCCGACAACGAACACGACTTTGGCGGCCCAGGCGGCGGTGCCCGCCAGCGAACCGAACCCCAGTGCCGCAGCGATAAGCGCGATGACTAAAAAGATAATGCCCCAACGAAACATAAGCTTCTCCTTACCATTGTGAAAAAATTCGCTGCCGTCTACCGCCCCGACAACGGACGTCGACGGCAAATCAGTTTCTTTTTTTGGTGGTACACGTCGGGCCGCCTTCACGGCCCGACAGATGCGGCTTGTTGTTACTTGTTACGGGCGCCTGGCGGGATTACGGCTTGACCACCAGGTCGTTTTTCACGCTTTTCACGCCGTCGATAGCCTTGGCGATGCTTTCGGCACGCTCAGACTGCGCCTGCGTTTTCACCTCACCGGAAAGCTGCACCACGCCATCGGTGGTTTCCACTTTCACATTGCGCGACGGCACGATGTCATCGGCCAGCAGCTTGGCTTTCAGCTCGCTAGTGGTGGCGGTGTCGCCGGCATACGATTTGATCGACTGGTTGGCTTCATCTTTCACGTGCAGCTTGTCGCTGACGGTTTTGACGCCTTCCACCTTACCGGCAACCGCAACCGCATGCTCCGCCTGCGCCTGGCTGCCGACAAACCCGCTCAGGATCACGGTGCCTTTTTCGGTTTTCACCGAAATGTCAGCGCTTTTGATGGTTTTATCGTCCACCAACGCACTTTTAACTTTAGCCGTTATCGCGCTGTCATCCATGTAACCGTCAACTTTTTTCATGGAGCTATCGATTTTGGCACCGGCACTGTCCGCGGCGTTAGACGCCTTGTTGAGCAGACTGTCTTCGGCCAGCGCAGTGCCGCTCACCAAAGCAGAACCCAAAACAACAGCCATCAGCGAGTGTGCAAATTTGGTCTTTTTCATCGATCTCTTCCTTTTGTTGGGGGCCCCAGCGCCAGAGCGCCGGAACCCTTCAGCCGCCTTCACGCGGCCTCTCGGTAAATACTTCATCATCGCTATACGATTAAGCGTTCACGACAGGAATATTGCAACCGCCGTGCCAACTCCATAAACACCTTAAAAATCAAACAAAAAAAGCATTGAGTCGGATTTTTAATCAAAAAACTGTCGCCTATTGACGACAGACTAAGTGACACGAAACGGTAAAACATTCATCTCATTGATATTTAAGGAAACAGACTGTCTCCTATCGGCAACACATCAGAATAACTCACCAAACAATCAGCGTATTACAGTGATTTACTCTCAAACAATGTGCGGACATCTCGTTAAAGATAGACCATGCGGCGGAAAATGCAGGCCAAACGAACGCTGCCTGCCGATATCGGTTTGCGGCATAAAAGGTGAGGAAGTTTTATTAATTAGCGGAGTGAGGATGAGGGAGGTTGGCAGGGCGCACCGGGCGCCCTGCCGATTGATCAGTGTTCGCGGGTTTTGCGGAAGGTCACGTCAGGATAGCGTTCCTGCGTCAGGTTGAGGTTCACCATGGTCGGCGCGATGTAGGACAGGTTGTCCCCACCGTCCAGCGCCAGGTTGATCTCGTTCTTGCGCTTGAACTCTTCGAACTTCTTCACGTCGTCGCACTCGACCCAGCGCGCGGTCGACACGTTGACCGACTCATACAGCGCTTCCACGTTGTACTCGCTTTTCAAACGCGCTACCACCACGTCGAACTGCAGCACGCCTACCGCGCCGACGATCAGATCGTTGTTGGCGATCGGGCGGAATACCTGCACCGCGCCCTCTTCGGACAGCTGCACCAGCCCCTTCAGCAGCTGTTTCTGCTTCAGCGGATCGCGCAGGCGAATGCGGCGGAACAGTTCCGGCGCGAAGTTCGGAATACCGGTGAACTTCATGTCTTCACCCTGGGTGAAGGTATCGCCGATCTGAATGGTGCCATGGTTGTGCAGACCGATGATGTCGCCCGGATAGGCTTCTTCCACGTGCGAACGGTCGCCGGCCATAAAGGTCAGCGCATCGGAGATCACCACGTCTTTGCCGGTGCGCACCTGGCGCAGCTTCATGCCCTTCTCATAACGGCCGGACACCACACGCATAAAGGCCACGCGGTCGCGGTGCTTCGGATCCATGTTGGCCTGGATCTTGAACACGAAGCCGGTGAATTTCTCTTCCGCCGCCGTCACTTCGCGGGTGTCGGTTTTGCGCGGCATCGGCGCCGGCGCCCAGGACACCAGGCCGTCCAGCATGTGATCCACGCCGAAGTTGCCGAGTGCGGTACCGAAGAACACCGGGGTCAGTTCGCCGCTCAGGAAAGCTTCCTGATCGAACTCGTGAGAAGCGCCCTGCACCAGCTCCAGCTCATCGCGCAGCTGCGCCGCCAGATCTTCGCCCACCGCCGCATCCAGCTCAGGGTTGTTCAGGCCCTTGACGATGCGCACTTCCTGAATGGTGTGGCCTTTACCGGTCTGGTACAGGTAGGTTTCATCCTTGTACAGGTGGTAAACGCCCTTGAAAAGCTTGCCGCAGCCGATCGGCCAGGTGATGGGCGAGCAGGCGATCTTCAGTTCGCGCTCAACTTCGTCCATCACTTCCATCGGATCGCGAATGTCGCGGTCCAGCTTGTTCATGAAGGTCAGGATCGGCGTGTCGCGCAGGCGGGTGACTTCCATCAGCTTGCGGGTGCGATCCTCTACGCCCTTGGCGGCGTCGATCACCATCAGACAGCAGTCGACCGCGGTCAGGGTGCGATACGTATCTTCGGAGAAGTCTTCGTGCCCCGGGGTATCCAGCAGGTTGACCAGGCTGTCACGGTACGGGAACTGCATCACCGAGGTGGTGATCGAGATCCCACGCTGCTTTTCCATTTCCATCCAGTCGGATTTGGCGTGCTGGCTGGAGCCGCGGCCTTTTACCGTACCGGCGGTCTGGATCGCCTGTCCGAACAGCAGCACTTTTTCGGTAATGGTGGTTTTACCGGCATCGGGGTGCGAGATGATGGCGAAAGTTCTTCTTTTGGAGACTTCGCGGGCAAATTCACTAGGAGACATGGTTTTCAGGTTCTACGGTTAGTCCGCCCTGCGACATCATCAGAACGCGCCGATCGCGGCGCCGGGCAAAGCGGTGAATAAAAGATAACAGCCGGGCATTTTCGCCGATTTGCCAACCGGTGACAATCAATGCTTTTTCCGGCCGGGCTGATTACCCCAGCGGCAGCGCCATCACGATCGCGTCTTCGCGGCCGTGGGCGCTCGGGTAATAATTGCGGCGCACGGTGACTTCGTTGAAACCGAGATCTTCATACAGCGCGATCGCCGCCTGGTTGGAGGCGCGCACCTCCAGCCACAGCGTGACCACGCCGCGGCTCTCCAGCTGTTCGATCAACGCGTTGAGCAACAGGCGGCCAAAGCCCCGGCGCTGGTGCTGCGGATGGATGGCGATGTTGAACAGCGTGGCTTCGTCCAGCACGATTTGCGTGATGGCGAACCCCGCCATCTCCCCGTCGGCGCTCAGCTTCAGGTTAAGGTAGCGATCGCCCTGATTGCTGGCAAAGGTGGTTTCCGTCCAGGGGAAAGCGTGGCTGGCTTGCTCAATGATGAAGGCCGTGGCCAGGTCGGCCGCCGTCAGGGTAGAAATCGTGTTCATGATGACAAATCTGCTGCCAGAGGGCGCGTTTGGCCCCCGCGTCTTGGGAAAGCTCGGCCAGCGCCGGGCTGTGTAGCTGCGCGCCGGCGACCGCGAGCGGTTCCGCCACGCCCAGCCGCCAACTGTTGCATGTGGTCTCTTCAGGCAGCATCGCCGCCTGTTCCGGCGTCAGGCTGTAAGTTTGCGCCGGCGTCAGCCCCAGGCTGCGCAGCACGTCGCAAAACAGCGGATCGTCGGGCGCCGGCAGCGTCTGCGCCACCACCAGCAGGCGCGCCTCGGGTGGCAGACTGACCGCCACTTCGCCCTGCAACACGCCCGGGCGGCGCAATGTCCACTGCGTAATACCCAGTTGTTGTAACAGCCAGTCGCGTTTTGATGCCATGCCGATTCCTACCCGTTGTGGTGCGCCATGCCTGCCATGCGCCGCGCTATGCTAACAAACCCGCGCAGCCCGCGCCAACAAACCCGTCGAACATATCGCCACAAAGCTCTATAATCCCCGGTCTCATTTCCAGGAGCCAATATCTGATGTCTGCATTAACCCCCGCCAGTGAAGTCATGCTGCGCCACAGTGATGAATTTATCGAACGCCGCGTGCTGTTTGCCGGCGACCTGCAGGACAGCCTGCCGGCCCAATTCGAGGCCGCGGACGTGCGCGTCCACACTCAGCAATACCATCACTGGCAGTTACTGAACCGGACGATGGGCGATAACGTGCAGTTCGGTTTGACCGTCGATCCCGCTTTCGTCGCCGACTGCGACACGCTGGTTTACTACTGGCCGAAGAGCAAGCAGGAAGCGCAATTCCAGCTGTGCAACCTGCTGGCGCTGCTGCCGGTGGGAGCGGACGTGTTCGTGGTCGGTGAAAACCGCAGCGGCGTGCGCAGCGCCGAGCCAACGCTGGAAGGCCACGTCACGCTGGCGAAAATCGACAGCGCGCGCCGCTGCGGCCTGTATCACGGCCGCCTGGACGCGCAGACCGAGTTCGACCTGAACGAGTGGTGGGACAGCTATCAGCTTCACGATCTGGAAGTGAAAACGCTGCCGGGCGTGTTCAGCCGCGACGGCCTGGACGTCGGCAGCTCGCTGCTGCTGTCGACGCTGGAAAAACACATGAAAGGCAAGGTGCTGGACATCGGCTGCGGCGCCGGCGTGATGGCCTCGGTGATGGCCAAGCTGTCGCCGAAGGTGAAACTGACCCTCAGCGACGTCAATGCCGCCGCGGTGGAATCCAGCCGCGCAACACTGGCCGCCAACGGCATCGAAGGCGAAGTGATCGTCAGCAACGTTTACTCCGATATCACCGGCCGTTTCGACATGATCATCTCCAACCCGCCGTTCCACGACGGGCTGCAGACCAGCCTGACCGCTGCCGAAACGCTGATCCGCGGCGCGGTGAAGCACCTGCCGATCGGGGGTCAACTGCGCATCGTCGCCAACGCCTTCCTGCCGTACCCGGACATTCTGGACGCCACCTTCGGCAGCCACGAAGTGCTGGCGCAGAACGGCCGCTTCAAGGTGTACCAGGCGACCGTCGGCCGCCCGCCGCGCGCGCCGAAGAAGAAATAAGTTTCCGTTGGCGGAAAACGACAGAGCGCGGCACGAGGCCGCGCTTTTTTTTAGCCGTTGATATAGGTCATCGACTCCGCGCCGTAGCGATCGCCGGCCGCCGCGCTCAGCGGGAACACCGCTTCTATCGCCGCCAGTTCAGTCGCGCTCAGCGCGATCTCCGCCGCGGCGACGTTCTCTTCCAGATAGCGACGGCGTTTGGTGCCGGGGATCGGCACAATGTGTTCGCCCTGCGCCAATACCCAGGCCAGCGCCAACTGAGAAGGCTTGACACCCTTCTGCGCCGCCAGCTCGCTCACCTTCTCCACCAGCGCCAGGTTGCGGGCGAAGTTTTCCCCCTGGAAGCGCGGGTTACTGCGGCGGAAATCGTCCTCGGCCAGATCCTCCGGCCGCCGGATAGCGCCGGTGAGGAAACCGCGCCCTAACGGGCTGTAGGGCACAAAGCCGATGCCCAGGCGCTCGCAGGCCGCCAGCACGCCCTGCTCGGCGTCGCGCGTCCACAGCGAATATTCGGTCTGCAGCGCGGTGATCGGATGTACCTTGTGCGCCCGCTCCAGCGTGGCGACCGACGCCTCGCTCAGGCCGATATGGCGGATCTTGCCTTCGCGGATCAGATCCGCCATCGTGCCCACGACGTCTTCGATCGGCACCTGCGGATCGACCCGGTGCTGATAATAGAGATCGATCTCCTCCACGCCCAAGCGCCTCAGGCTCCCCTCGACGGAGCGCCGGATATACTCGGGCCGGCTGCTGACGCCGCGCGCCGAAGGATCCGCCGGATCGCGCAGGATGCCGAACTTGGTGGCCAGGAACACCTGTTGCCGCTTGCCCCTGATCGCCTCCCCCACCAGCTCTTCGTTGGTGTGCGGCCCGTACATGTCGGCGGTGTCGAGCAGCGTGACGCCCAACTCCAGCGCCCGGTGCAGCGTGGCGATGGCTTCCTGCCGATCGGCGCCGGTGGAATAGAAGTCGCTCATGCCCATGCACCCCAGCCCCAGGGCGGAGACGACGGGACCGTTGGAACCGAGTTTACGTTGTTGCATTGTGCTGCCCTCATGCGGTGAATGGATAACGCAGCAAAGTCTGGTTGTTTACGCGACAAAGATAAATAATGCAGATTGCACATCACTGTTCAAAAATCACCAACAATCCGGAGTGGACATGGATCAGGTTCAAGCCATGCGCATTTTTACCCGCATCGTCGAACTGGGCAGTTTCAGCCGGGCGGCCGAACGCCTGCAGCTGCCGCGCGCCACGGTCAGCAACGCGCTGAAACGGCTGGAACAGCGGCTGGGCGTGCGCCTGCTGATCCGCACCACCCGCCAGGTGCAGGTGACCAGCGAAGGCAGCCTCTATTACCAGCGCTGCGTACAGCTGCTGGGGGCGCTGGAAGAGGCGGACACGTTGTTCAGCCAGCATAAGCTGCAGCCGTCCGGCAAGGTGCGCATCGATATGCCCCATTCGCTGGCGCGCGAGGTGGTGATTCCGGCGCTGGACGACTTTTATCGGCGGTATCCCGACATCACGCTGGCGCTGGGCGCCAACGACACCCACGTCGATCTGTTGCGCGAAGGCGTGGACTGCGTGCTGCGCGCCTGGGAAACCGAAGACGATGGCCTGGCGGCGCGGCGCATCGCCCAGCTGCCGCAGGTCACCTGCGCTTCCCCCGCTTATCTGCAGGCCCACGGCACGCCGCTTGACATCGATAGCCTGGAGCCGCATCGCACGGTGGGGTATTTTTCACTGGCCAGCAACCGCGATTACCCGCTGGAATTCTGCCGCGGCGGCAAGCTGGAACTGCGCGAACTGCCCGCCCGGCTCAGCGTCAGCGGCGCCGACGCCTACATCGCCGGCGCGCGCGCCGGCATGGGATTGATTCAGGCGGCACGCTATTCGCTGGCGCCCTGGCTGAAACAGGGAGAGCTGGTGGAAGTGTTGGCGGACACGCCGCCCCCGCCGATGCCGATTTACATCATGTATCCGCCCGGCCGTTTCCTGGCGCCGCGGGTCAGGGTGTTGATTGATTGGCTGATTTGGCTGTTTGACCAGCAGAAAAGCGGTGATATGGCTGTTTTTCCAGCAAACGCCCGCAAAGCGGGGAAATAACTGTTGACGTGCCCGCCAAAATCTCTAGAATTCGCCTCCGTGGTAACGTTACTCCGGTAATGTTTCTGGTACGCGAAGGTGGCGGAATTGGTAGACGCGCTAGCTTCAGGTGTTAGTGTCCTTACGGACGTGAGGGTTCAAGTCCCTCTCTTCGCACCAAATAACCACATGATTTATATTGCACTCAGCATCGATGCGAAGGTGGCGGAATTGGTAGACGCGCTAGCTTCAGGTGTTAGTGTTCTTACGGACGTGAGGGTTCAAGTCCCTCTCTTCGCACCAAGCTGGCGACGTAATATAAATCAAAGCAACAACATCGACTGTGCGAAGGTGGCGGAATTGGTAGACGCGCTAGCTTCAGGTGTTAGTGTCCTTACGGACGTGAGGGTTCAAGTCCCTCTCTTCGCACCAATTGATGATCTCTCCGGTAGTTCCTTCGAAAAAATCCCAACGCATTGATGATAAACACGCTTAAGCGTGGTTTTGCCGTTTCCGGCGTTTCACCCGAAGCTGAAGTTCAGGCTGACAGCCGCCAGGCCGCCCGCCAGCGCCATGCAGGAAGGCAGCAGCAGATAGTGGCGCAGCCGGCTATTGAACAGCATCACCAACGTGGCCAACATCGCTATCACGATCAGGGTGCGCAACTGCAGCATATCCAGGTTGATCAAGGCCAGCAGCGGCATCAACGCACAAGGTAGCAAAACGCCCCAGGCGCTGGCCAGGCGATCCCCGAGGCACCAACTGACGCCCCACAGCCCGCACGCGGCAATCATGGCAGTGAGCATGACACCCCTCCTTAAGTGATAATGATAACCAATATCATATAACACTTTTTTGGCCGCTGCATCATTTTCACTGCGCTGACCAAACTCAGATGACACCAGCAGGAAAAAATGATAATTTGACATAAGAAAATTCCTAGTCCTGTTTGCATGATAATAATCACAATCCTCAACCATGCAATTCAAGTGGATATTCGCGCCAAAGGAATGCTTCTCAACCTTAATTATTCGACAGAACGACTTTGCAAAGAGTGACCTCCGTATGAACGCCCGTTCTTATCAGGAATTACTGAACAGCAAGCAGCGCCTGGCATTATTTCTTTTTCTGATAATGAATGCCGCCTCTTCCGTATTTACATTATTGTTCCCTTTTAGGGATACGCCCGCATTTACCCTACCTTTATTATGTATACCGCTATTTTGTCTGGTAGCGGCGCTATTTTCCCTGCAAACGCCACGTAAATATTTGTGCAAACTCAACCTGTTCGCCAGCGTACTCGGCCTGCTCTGGGCCGCACATATTTACGTTAAAAGTCAATATTGCCTACCGAATAACCAAGATTTTTTATTAATTAGTTTGTTTAGCATCTTTTTTATCAGCGCTATTTCTCTGACGGATAACTTTACCGCCTTTTGTTTACACGCCGTACCTTCCGCAATGATGATCCTGGCTTTAGACGGCATGCATAATACCCTGCGGATATTATTCACCACGCTATTACCTATTATCGCTTTCTCCATTCATCACCTGATGTTGAAACGCAGTGAAATCTTTACCCACGCGCTGGTGGCCAACCTGTATAACGAGCGGGACAAATTCAATAATTTGAGCATGCTCGATCCCCTGACCGGCCTTTATAACCGACGTGGGCTGGAGAATAAGATCACTATGCTGCTGGAACCGCAAACCGGCCACCATTACGTGCTATTGCTGGATATCGACCACTTCAAGGTCTACAACGACAGCTACGGCCACGCCATGGGCGATCGGGCTTTGGTGCAGGTGGCGGTCGCCATCCGCGATGCGGTGCGTTCGCGCGATATCGTAGTGCGTTACGGCGGAGAAGAGTTTTTGGTGCTGCTGACCAACGTGCACGAAGGCTACGCGGCGCAGCTGGCCGAGCGGGTGCGCCAACGCGTGGCGGAACTGAACATCCCGCACGGCGCCAGCCCGCAGCACAGCGGCACGCTGACGCTTAGCGCCGGCATCTCCGCGCTGGAAAAACTGGACATCGAATCGGCGATAGGCGCAGCCGACGCCGCGCTCTATCTGGCGAAACACAGCGGCCGCAACAATATCCAGCTGGCGCAAAACGTCCAGCCCGTCGTCATTCACCCTTAAGTCGCCGCCGAAACGGCGCGGCGGCCGCCAGTAAAACTTAAGCAGAGGTGGAACGCAGCCCGTTCAACAACAGGTTCAAACTGGCCAAGGCCTGCTCCAGCGCCACGTCTTTTTCCGGCTGATGGGCGACCCACAGCGCAGCATCCATCAGGCCGCCATTGATTAAATGCGCCAGCGCTTCCGGTTCGGCGGTAGCGATACGCCGCTGCGCCATCAACGCCTGTAAGGCCCCCGTCATCCAGGTGATGCAACCCAGCTTGCTGGCCTGCAGATAGTCGGCTCCCAGCACCGAGGGCGAATCGCGTAACAGAATGCGCTGCGATTGCGGCTCCGTCATCATGATCAGATAACCGCGGCAACGCCCCGCGAAGGCCTCCCAGTCATCTGGCGTGCTCGCGGTAATGTCGGCGAGGCGCGCATCCATTTCGGCGTCGATTTCCTGCACGACGGCCAAAAACAATCCCTTCTTGTCGCCAAAATGGTGATAGAGCGCACCGCGCGTCATACCGGCTTGCGCAGTAAGCTCATCCATCACCGTCTCGGCATACCCCACGCCGCCGAACTGCTGACGGGCGGCCGCCACCAGCTTACGCCGGGTTTCTTCAATCATTTCTGTGCGCGCTTTACGTGCCATGGATTCACTCCCGTCTCGCCATCGATGACGTTATAATTGACATACGCCATGTATGTCAATTAACGTAACATACGTGGCGTATGTCAATGATGGGCATTGCGCGAATACCGAGCCGCCAACATTCAGGAGCCCTATTCATGGCTAATCCTTATTTCACACTGTTCAGCGCACCGGGCAGCAAGGCGTTTTCCTCTGCCGGGTTGATCGCGCGCCTGCCGATCTCAATGACCGGTATCGGCATCATCACCATGCTTTCGCAGGTACGCGGCTCCTATTGGCTGGCGGGTGCGGTGGCGGCGACATTCGCCTTTTCCATGGCGCTGCTCGCGCCGCAAATCGCACGCGCGGCGGACCGCTACGGCCAAAGTCGCGTGCTGCCCTACGCCACCGGGGTCAGCGCACTCGCCCTGTTGCTGCTGCTGATCTGCACCCACTATCGGACGCCGGACTGGACGCTGTTCGTCTTCGCCGCGCTCGCGGGCGGCATGCCCAGCATCTCCGCGATGGTCAGAGCCCGCTGGAGCGAAATCTATCGCGGCACGCCGCAGCTGCACACGGCGTATTCATTCGAGTCCGTACTGGATGAGGTCGCCTTTATCGTCGGCCCGCCGATCGCCGTGGGGCTCAGCGTTGCGCTCTTCCCTGAAGCCGGCCCTCTGGCGGCCGCGCTGCTTCTGGTGGCGGGCGTTTCGGCATTCGCCTGGCAAAAAAGCACTCAGCCCCCGGTTTATCCCCGCAATAACCAGCGGCAGCGCGCCATCCTGGCCATGCCGTCGATGCAGATCCTGGTCCTGGCGCTGATCGCGCTGGGCACCATCGTCGGCACCGTGGACGTCATCAGCGTGGCCTTCGCCGAGCAGCAGGGGCAGCCGGCCGCTGCCAGCATCGTGCTGTCGGTTTACGCAGGCGGCTCCTGCCTCGCCGGACTGATTTTCGGCGCAATAAAGCTGCCGTCCCCATTGCCTCAGCAGTTCTTATACGCCGCCTTCGCCACCGCACTCACCACTCTGCCGCTGCTGTGGGTGCACAATGTCTTAACGCTGGCGGCGGCGATGTTTGTCGCCGGACTGTTTTTCGCGCCGACCATGATCGTCGCCATGGGGTTGGTTGAACGCCTCGTGCCGCCTTCACGCTTGACGGAAGGATTGACCTGGATGGTGACCGGCCTGGGGGTTGGCGTGGCGCTCGGCGCCGCCCTGGCGGGGCTGGCGATCGATGCGGTGGGGATCAAGGCCGGCTTTGGCGTCACGCTCACGGCCGGCCTGGTCGTACTGCTGGTGGCGGCCGGCGGCTATCGTTTAATGCGGCGAACGCTGGCCGCGCAAGCGGCATGAACCGCTCGCGCTAGGCGCTTTCCCAAATCGCCTTGCCCTGCCAGCGCCGTTCGATCGCCGCCAGAAACAGTTTCACCTTGGGGGAGAGGTGGCGCCGGCTGGGATAGACGGCGCAGATCGGCGGCCCCGGGCGACAATAGCGCTCCAGCACTGGCACCAGCGTGCCGGCCGCAATCTGCTCGCCGACCAGAAACGCTCCTATCTGACACAGACCGGCCCCGGCGACGGCCGCATCACGCAATGCCTCAACGTTGTTGAAACGCATCCGGCCGCGCACCGGCTGTTCGTGCAGTTGACCGTTAACCCGATAGCGCCAGGGCGCCGGCAATCCCTGGTGGCTGAAGACCAGCGTCTCGTGATCGCCCAGCGCCTCCGGTGTCGCAGGCGTGCCGTAGCGCGCCAGATAGTCTGGCGCCGCGCAGGTGATCAGGCGGTGCGGCGCGAGCACCCGCCGCACCAGCCGACTGTCGTCGCTGCCGCCGACGCGGATCGCCACGTCGATACCGTCGCGCACCAAATCGCTGTAATCGTCGGAGAAGCTGACGTCGGCGTCCACCTCCGGCCACTGCGCCAAAAATTCCCGCAGAATCGGCAAAATATGCAACCGCCCCAGCGAGACCGGCACATCCAGCCGCAGCCGCCCGCGCGGGGTTTGCCGCCGCGTATTGAGCGCCGTTTCCGCCTCTTCGGCCTGCGACAGGATGCGCTGCGCATACTCGTAAAACACCGCGCCGTCTTCGGTCAGGCTGACGCTGCGCGTGGTGCGCTGCAGCAGCCGGGTCACCAATCGCGCCTCCAATCGGTTCACGCATTTGCCCGCCGCCGAACGGGAGATGCCCAGCCTCTCGGCCGCCAGCGTGAAGCTGCAGGCGTCGGCGACGCGAATGAACACCAGCAGGTCGGTCAGGTTATCCAACGGCATAGACGGTAAATTAGCCACGATTTGTCCCCAATGTTGCGCATTCGGGCCAGTTTATCAGCCATTTTGGCGCGGATACACTGGGGTTCTTCATCTGTTGGGAGAGTCATTATGAGTGCCTTACACGCCGACGGCGGCGCAAAAGTGTGGCTGGCGACCTTCACGGTCGGCCTGTCCACCTTTACCGTCGTCACCGCAGAAATGCTGCCCGTCGGGTTGCTGACCCCGATCGTCAATAGCCTGAACGCGACGATCGGCCGCGCCGGGCTGCTGATTTCCCTGCCGGCCCTGTTCGCCGCGCTGTTCGCCCCGCTGGTGGTGCTGGGCGCCCGGCGCACGGATCGCCGCAGCCTGTTGGCGGGCTTTCTGCTGCTGCTGATCGCCGCTAACCTGCTGGCCGCCGCCGCCACCTCCATGGCCCTGCTGTTCGCCGCGCGCATCCTGCTGGGCTTTTGCATCGGCGGTATCTGGGCCATCGCCGGCGGGCTGGCGGAGCGCCTGGTGCCGCCGGCCTCAGTCGGATTGGCGCTGTCCGTCATCTTCGGCGGCGTAGCGGCGGCCTCGGTGTTCGGCGTGCCGCTCGGGGTATTCCTCGGCGAAGCGCTGGGCTGGCGCCTGGCGTTTCTGGCGGTCGCCGTTCTGGCGGCGCTGACCCTGCTGCTGCTGGTGTGCGTGCTGCCGCCGCTGCCGGTCACGCAGGCGATAAGCTGGAGGTCGTTCACCGCGCAGCGCGCGAATCGCCGGCTGCTGACCGGGCTGCTGCTGACGTTTTTGCTGGTCGCCGGTCACTTTATGGCTTACACCTTTGTCCGTCCGCTGCTGCAGACGGTCTCCGGTATCGAGAGCCGCTGGGTGGGGCCGCTGCTGTTCGCCTACGGCGTCGCCGGCCTCGTCGGGAATTTCATCGCCGGCCAGGCCGCCGCCAAACGGCTGCGCCGCACCCTGGCGCTGATCGCCCTCGGGCTGGCGCTCGCCGTCCTGCTACTGCCGCTGCTGGGCCACGCGCCGCTGAGCGGCGGCGCCTTCCTGCTGCTGTGGGGCATCGCCTACGGCGGCGTTTCCGTTGCGCTGATGGCGTGGATGCTCAAGGCGGCTCCCGATGCAGTCGAGGTCGCCTCTTCGCTGTATATCGCGCTGTTTAATCTGGCGATTTCCTGCGGTTCGCTGGCGGGCGGGCTGGTGGTGGATGCCGGCGGCCTGACGATAAACGGCGCGCTGTCCGGCCTGGTGCTGCTGCTGGCGTTGGCCATCCTGATGGGAACCCGGCGGCAGATGCCGAAAGCGGCGGCGAAGGCCGATTCGCCGCCGGGGTGAATCAGGCGCGGCGCTGCCGCAGGCCGTAAACCAGCACCACCGCGAAGCACAGCAGCGGCAGCAGATAAGAGAGCGCGGTGCTGTAACGGTCGGCCAGCGCCCCCATAAAGTACGGCATGATGGCGCCGCCGACGATCGCCATGATCATAAACGAGCTGGCGCGCTTGGTGTGCTTGCCCAGATTTTTCACCCCCAGGGCGAAAATGGTCGGGAACATGATCGACATAAAGAAGAACACCGCGATCAGCGCCACCACCGATACGCCGTCTACGCTCAGCATTACCACGCCGCACAGCGCGATGTTGATCAGCGCATAGGCCGCCAGCAGCGTCGCCGGTTTGACCCGTCCCATCAGCCAGGTGCTGAAGAAGCGCCCGACCATAAAGCAGATCATGGCGATCGACAGCAGGTAAGAGGCGTTCTGGTTAGACACCTCGCGCCAGTGCTCGGTGGCGTAGTTGATGAAGAACGCTCCCACGCCCACCTGCGCCGCCACGTAGAAGAACTGTGTGATAACCCCGCCGACGAAATGCGGATGCTGCCACAATCCCTGCGCTATCACGCCGTGCACCGGTTTTTCCTCTTCGCGGATCGCCGGCAGCCGGGTGCGGCTGAACAACAGCGCGATCAGCAGCACCAGCGCGGCGATCGCCACATAGGTCATCTTCACCGCGCTCTGATCGCCGTCGCCGGCGGACTGGCTGGCGGAGAAGAACAGCGTGCCGCCGATCAGCGGGCCGATAAACTGCCCGAGGCCGTTGAACGACTGCGCCAGGTTGAGCCGCCGTTCGGCGCCCTGCGCGTCGCCCAGCACCGTGGCGTAGGGGTTGGCGGCCGTTTCCAGGCAGCCCAGGCCGCTGGCGATAACGAACAGCGCAAACAGGAATACGCCGAAGCTGTTGGCCGACGCCGCCGGCACGAACAGCAGCGCCCCCAGCGCGTACAGGCACAGCCCGACCAGAATGCCCGCCTTATAGCCCTTGCGATCCATAAAGTACCCGGCGGGCAGCGCCACCAGGAAATAGGCGCCGAAGTAGGCCGCCTGCAGCAGCCCCGACTGCGCCTTGGTAACGTGCAACGTCTCCTGAAAATGTTTGTTTAATACGTCCAGCAGGCCGTAGGACAGCCCCCACATGAAGAACAGGCTGGTGACCAGGATAAAGGCCCAGCGCAGATTGGCGGTCACGGGGACGCCCGGCTGCGCGGAGGCCGCACTTTTTTCAGCAAGCATGGTGATACCCTCGTATCGTCTGGCGATGATGATGTTGGCGTTATTGCTGTTGCAGAGAGAAAATCCGCGCCATTTCCACCCATTTTTCGCCCTGCGGCGTCCAGGGGGTGGCGACCTGGTAGTGCCACATCAGCGCTTCCCATCGCTGTACTTCGGGGTTGTTCAGGCTGGCGGCGTCAAAGCGCGCGGCGTCGAAATCGGCGCTGACCTCCACGATCATGAACAGCCGGGTGCCCAACCGGTAAATTTCCATGTCCAGAATGCCGTGCTCGCGCAAATGCGCGGCGATGCCCGGCCAAATGCGCTGATGATGCTGCTGGTACTCCGCAATCAGCGCCGGTGAGTCAATCAGATCGAGCGCCTGGCAGAAACGGCGCCGCCCTGCCGCCGCGCCGCTCACGTCAGCGCCCGATCGAGATGCAGGTAGCCGCCGTCCACCGACAGCCACTGCCCGGTGGTGTGCGATGACCGCGACGACAGCAGAAACGCCACGGTGTCGGCGATCTCCTGCGGCGTGGTCATGCGCTGTCCGAGCGGAATGCGCGCGGTGATCTTCTCCATCTGCCGCTGCGGCTCGGCGAAGGTGTTAAGCCAGCGCTGGTACTGCGGGGTGATCACCTCCGCCGGCACCACCGCGTTCACCCGCACCCCGTCATGGCGCAGCGACACCGCCCATTCGCGCGTCAGCGCCAGCACCGCGCCCTTGGCGGCGGTGTAGCCGCTGGTGCCGCCCTGGCCGCTGAGCGCGGTCTTGGAGGCGATGTTGACGATGGCGCCCCGGCTCTCCCGCAGCGCCGCCTGGCACAGGTGCGCCATCAGGTAGTAGTGCACCAGGTTCTTTTCCAGCGAACCGACGAACGCTTCACGCCCCGCCTCCAGCCCGACGCCATCATTGACCCCGGCGTTATTCACCAGCCCGTCGATGCGGCCGAAGGTCGCCAGCGTCTGGCTAACCGCCCGGCGGCAGGCCGCCTCATCGCACAATTCGGTGAGGATCACCCCGGTGCGCGGCTGCAGCCGCTGCAAATCGGCCAGCAGCGCCGCCTCCGGCGCGGCGTTAGTGACCAGCACCGGGATCGCCCCTTCCTCGGCCAGCACATGAGAAATCGCCACGCCGATGCCGGAACCGCCGCCGGTAACCAACACCACCTTATCTTGCAGATACAGATCCATAACCAGACTCCGTTAAACCGTAAATTCGCCAGGCGGTGCCGCCCCAAGTCGCCGCCTGTTCGGCGGCCCCCAGCGTCGACAGCGCCTGTTCGCACAGTTGCACCACCTGGCGGTAGTCGCCGGCCAACAGGCACACCGGCCAGTCGGAGCCGAACATCAGCCGCTGCGGGCCGAAAGCCTCCAGCGCGGCGTCGAAGAACGGCAGCAGCTCCTCCGCCTGCCACCGGCCGCCCGGCGCCTCGGTGATCAGCCCCGAGAGCTTGCAGGCCACGTGCGGCAATGCCGCCAGCGGCCGGATTTGCTGCGCCCAGTGCCGCGCACCGCGCGCGATGTCCGGCTTGCCGAGATGATCCAGCACCAGCCAGTGCTCGTCATGGCGGGCGGCGAACGCCGCCGCGGCCGCCAGATCCCGGTGCGTCACCAGGATCTCGTACACATACCCGGCGCGCTGCAGCGTTTGCATGCCGCGTTCCACCTCCGGCCGCGCCAGCCAGGCCGCCGGATCCGCTTCGTCCTGCACCTGATGGCGCACCCCGCGCAGCGCGCGATAAGGCCGCAAAGTTTCCAGACGCTGCGCCAGCTGTGGCGAAGCGATATCCAGCCACCCCACCACGCCGCATACGCCCTCGCTCTGCTCAGCCAGCGCCAGCAGGGCCAGCGTCTCTTCCTCGCTGGGGCGCGCCTGCACCGCCAGCGCGCTGTCGAAACCGTGTTCCTGCAACAGCGGCCGCAGCCGGGGCGGATCGAAATCCTGCCGCAGCACGCGCATCCGCTCGTCGATCCACGGGTAATGCTGCGGGTGGTAGCGCCAGTAGTGCTGGTGAGCGTCGATGCGCGGCATGCGATCCTCCCGCTTCACCCGCGAAACCGGTATTGCTCGATCGACGACGAATGCATCTCGATCGAGTAACCGGGACGGCTCGGCGGCATGTAGGCCGCGCCGTTGATCACGCAGGGATCGACAAAGTGTTCATGCAAATGATCGACGTACTCGATCACCCGGCCCTCGTGGGTGCCGGCGATGCACAGGAAGTCGATCATCGACAGGTGCTGCACGTATTCGCACAGCCCGACGCCGCCGGCGTGCGGGCAGACCGGCAGCTGGTATTTGGCCGCCATCAGCATCACCGCCAACACTTCGTTGACGCCACCGAGGCGACAGGCGTCGATCTGCACCACGTCCACCGCGCCGCGCATGATGAACTGCTTGAACATGATGCGGTTCTGGCACATCTCGCCGGTAGCCACCTTGACCGGCGCCACTCCTTCGCGGATGCGGCGATGCCCTTCCACGTCGTCCGGGCTGGTCGGCTCTTCGATAAACCAGGGGTTGGCGAACGCCAGATGCTTCACCCACGGAATGGCTTCATCGACTTCCCACACCTGGTTGGCGTCGATCATCAGCCGGCGATCCGGGCCGATCACCTCACGCGCGATGCGCACCCGGCGGATGTCGTCTTCCAGATCGCGCCCGACCTTCAGCTTCAGGTAGGAGAAACCGGCGTCGACCGCCTCCTGGCACAGGCGGCGAAGCTTGTCGTCCGGATAACCCAGCCACCCTGCCGAGGTGGTGTAGCAGGGATACCCTTCCTGCAGCAGCCGTTCCAGGCGGCGTTCTTTGCCCTCGGCCCGCTGCTGGAGCAGCGCCAGCGCTTCTTGCGGCGTGATGCAGTCGGTGATGTAACGGAAATCGATGCAGCGCACCAGCTCCTCCGGCGTCATCTCTGCCACCAGCCGCCATACCGGCTTGCCGACCGATTTGGCCCACAGATCCCACACCGCGTTGACCACCGCGCCGGTCGCCAGGTGAATGGCGCCCTTGTCCGGCCCGATCCAGCGCAGCTGGCTGTCGCTGGTGAAGCGCCGCCAGAAGGCGCCCATGTCAGCGGCGATATCCTCCAGCCGCTCGCCGACGATCTGATGCTCCAGCGCGCGGATCGCCGCGCAGCAGATCTCGTTGCCGCGCCCGATGGTGAACGTCAGCCCGTGGCCGCTGAGATCCGCGCGATCGGTCTCCAGGATCACGTAGGCGGCGGAATAGTCGGGATCCGGATTCATGGCGTCGGATCCGTCCAGCCCCAGCGACGTGGGGAAACGAATGTCTTCAACCCGCAGTGCGGTAATGGTGGTCATGGCGGCGCTCCCGGTTAAGCCTGTACGGTTTGCTGGCGCTGTTCGCCCAGCCCTTCAATACCCAGACGCATCGTCTGGCCCGCCCGCAGGTAGATGGGCTGCGGTTTCTGCCCCATGCCGACGCCCGGCGGCGTGCCGGTGGAGATCACGTCGCCCGGCTGCAGACTCATAAAGCGGCTGAGGTAACTGACGATCTGTGGAATGCGGAAAATCATGGTGCTGGTGTTGCCGTCCTGATAGCGCTTGCCGTCCACCTCCAGCCACAGGTTCAGGCTGTGCGGATCGGCGATCTCGTCGGCGGTCACCAGCCAGGGCCCGATCGGCCCGAAGGTGTCGCAGCCTTTGCCCTTGTCCCAGGTGCCGCCGCGCTCAATTTGATATTCGCGTTCTGAGACGTCGTTGATCACGCAATAACCGGCGACGTGGCGCATCGCGTCCGCTTCGCTGATGTAGCGCCCGCCCAGGCCGATCACCACGCCCAGCTCCACTTCCCAGTCGGTTTTCTGCGAGCCGCGCGGGATCTCCACCCGGTCGTAGGGGCCGACCACCGCGCTGGTCCATTTGCTGAACACCACCGGTTCTTCAGGAATGGCCGCGCCGGTTTCCGCCGCGTGATCGGCGTAGTTCAGGCCGATGCAGATGAACTTGCCGATGCCGCCGACACAGGCGCCGAGGCGCGGCTGCCCCTCGACCAGCGGCAGCGCGGCGCTGTCCAGCGCGCGCAGTTTGGCGAGCGACGCCGGCAATAACGCGGCGCCGCCCACGTCGGCGATATGCTGCGACAGATCGCGCAGGCGACCTTGCGCATCCAACATGCCGGGGCGCTCTTGCCCGGGTTCCCCGTAACGTAAAAGTTTCATGCGTTCCTCTCTCAAAAATGGCGGCTCAGTTGCTCCAGCCGCCGTCGATGATCTGCACCGTGCCGGTGGTGTACGAACTGGCGTCGGAGGCCAGATACAGCGCCAACTGGGCAATTTCCTCGGTGGTGCCGATGCGCCCGATCGGCTGACGGGCGACGAACGCCTGATACACCTCTTGCTCGCTGCGCCCTTGTTCGCGCGCCTGCTCATTGATGCGCTGGCGCAGCGACGGCGATTCCACCGTGCCGGGGCAAATGGCGTTGCAGCGGATGCCCTGGGTAACGTAATCCGCCGCCACCGAGCGCGTCAGGCCGATCACCGCCGCCTTGCTGGCGCTGTAGGCGAAGCGGTTCGGCACCCCTTTCACGCTCGAAGCCACCGAGGACATGTTGATGATCGAGCCTTTGCCGCGCGCCAACATGCCCGGCAGGAAGGCGCGGATCATGCGGAACATCGCGGTCACGTTGAGATCGAGCGCGAACGCCCACTGATCTTCGCTGCAATCGAGGATCGATCCGCTGTGCACCACGCCGGCGCAGTTGAACAGCACATCGATCGGGCCGATCGCTTCCGCCGCCGCCGCGATGGCGGCCGGATCGGTGACGTTCAGCGCCAGCGCGCGGATCCCGGCGCAGCCCTGCAGGCGCTCGAGGTTGATGTCGCTGGCGATCACCTCGGCACCGGCGGCGGCGAACAGCCTGGCGGTGGTAAAACCGATCCCTTGCCCAGCGGCGGTGATCAGTACGCGTTTCCCGGTTAAATCCATCTTGACTCCTCGGCCTAAAGGTCTAATGGTCAGGCCACTAAGGGCGATTAAAGGTCAGGCCTCTAACATGACAAAAGACGCTTTACGCGTTATCGTTGGGGGAAGAAGTTAATAAAACAGCCTTGAAACCACATTTCAATTAACCATTTTTTTACACTTGAATAACGATTACTCAAGCGCCTTGTCGCATAATTGTGCGCCAAATCACTGAACGCCGAATCGTCAAAGGTCAAAAATGCCGATTACCCGACTGGAAAACCCAAGGATTTACAGACAGATAGCCGACCAGCTCAAACGTCTTATCGAGAATAACGAATTTCCGCCTGGCAGCCGCCTGCCCTCGGAGCGCGATCTTGCCCAGCAGTTGCAGGTCAGCCGCGCGTCGGTACGCGAGGCGCTGATCGCGTTGGAAGTGATCGGCTTGGTGGACGTCAAGGTGGGCAACGGGGTGATCGTGCGTTCGCCAACGCCGCCGGCGGCGTCGCAGGAATCGGTGATGGCTCAGGCCGGCCGCAACCAGTGGGCGGAGATCGACGACGAACTGAATATCGAGCTGGATTTCAACGCCGAGCTGCCGCCGTTTTCACTGCTGCAAACCCGCCTGCTGATTGAACCGGAGACCGCCGCGCTGGCCGCGCGCCACGCCACCGACGAGGAGCTGGCGGGCATCCGCGCCGCCTATGAGCAGAACTGCCGCGATAACCGCGCCGGCTCCGCCACCCACCCCGGCGATCGGCTGTTCCACATCCGCATCGCCCAGGCCAGCGGCAACCCGGCCTATGCGTTCATCATCGGGCACCTGCTCGGCCACCGCTACGGCAGCATGTTCCGCGTGCTGCAGCGCCACTATACGCCGGACGACATGCCGCACCGCTCCGAGCTGGAACACCGGGCGATCCTGGCGGCGATCGAAGCGCGCGACGTGCGCGGCGCCCGCAAGGCGATGAAGGCGCACCTGGATGAAGTGATCGCCATTTTCGCCCGCGCGCAGTAGGCCGCCGGCGGTTAAAAAATTTTATCGCCACCGCTCTTTTTTCTACATGCAGCAGGGGCCTGGGGGCATTACACTGGGCGACGAATAACGCCCTTTCCCGCTGCATTGTTAAATGGATAACGACCGTTGAAGAACTCTGTCTCCGCTTTATTGCTGGCGCTGGGCCTGTGCGCCGCGCCGCTGGCCGTGCAGGCCGCGCCCCCGCAGCTGGCTTCGCAAATCGTCGACCAGTATGCCGAACATATTTTCTACAACAGCGGCGCCACCGGCATGGCGCTGGTGGTGATCGACGGCAATCAGGTGGTTAACCGCAGCTTCGGCGACACCAAGCCCGGCAACAACCTGCGCCCGCGCCCGGATTCGCTGATCCGCATCGCTTCGATCACCAAGCTGATGACCAGCGAAGTGATGGTGAAAATGGCGGCGGCAGGCCAGGTCAAACTGACCGACCCGCTGCGCAAGTACGCTCCCAAGGGCGCCTATGTGCCGTCTTACAACGCCGGCCAGCCGATCACCTTATTGAACCTGGCGACCCACACCAGCGCGCTGCCGCGCGAGCAGCCGGGCAAAAAGCCGCCGAAAACGCCGGTGTTCACCTGGCCGACCAAGGCCCAGCGCTGGCAGTGGCTGGCGCATGCCAACGTCACGGTGCCGCCGGGCGTGCGCGCCGCGTATTCCAACCTGGCGTACGATCTGCTGGCCGACGCGCTCTCGCGCGCCGCGGGCAAGCCTTACAGCGCGCTGCTGAAAGAGAAAATCACCGCGCCGCTCGGCATGGTCGACACCACGTTGACGCCGAGCCCCGAACAGTGCTCGCGCCTGATGGTGGCGGCGGCCGGCCCGAGCGCCTGTCGCGACACCACCGCCGCAGCCGGCAGCGGCGGCGTCTACTCCACCCCGCGCGACATGCAGCGCTGGATGCAGCAGTTCCTCTCCTCCAGCGCCAGCGGCCCGCGCAAAGCCACCGCCGCCAGCGAGCAAACCATGTACTTCCAGCGCCACGATCTGGTGTCGCTGAAGGGCATGGACGTGCCGGGGCAAGCGGATGCATTGGGATTGGGCTGGGTGTATATGGCGCCGAAGGACGGGCTGCCGGGCATCATTCAGAAGACCGGCGGCGGCGGCGGATTCATTACCTACATGGCGATGATCCCGGCGAAAAACGTCGGGGTGTTCGTGGTGGTGACCCGCTCGGAGCTGAGCAAGTTCACCAACATGAGCGATCCGGTCAACCGCCTGGTGAGCGATCTGGCGGCCAACAAGAGTTGAGATGAGGGGCGCAGCCAACTGCGCCCCCACGCCTCAGGCCGGCACCGCCATCTGGTGGATCACTGAATGGAAGTTGCGCTTGAAGTAGATCAGGCCGTTGCCGGCTTCGCTCAGCGCGATCTGCTTGATCTGCACCAGGTACATCTGGTGGGTGCCGATGCTCTGGATCTGCTCGATCTCCCCTTCCAGGCTGGCCAGGGTATTGCGCAATACAGGCTGCCCCAACGCGCCAAGCTGCCACTCTTCCAGCCGGAAACGATCTTCCATGCTGACGCCGGTCATGCCGGCGAAGTGGCGCGCCATCAGTTCCTGTTCGTGGTTGAGCACGTTGACGCACAGCCTGCGGTTTTCCTGAAACACCGGGTTCATCGCGCTGTTGCGGTTGATGCACACCAGCAGCGTCGGCGGCGTATCGGTCACCGAGCACACCGCCGTGGCGGTGATGCCGCAGCGCCCCGCCGGGCCGTCGGTGGTGACGATATTCACCGCCGCCGACAGGCTGGCCATGGCGTCACGAAAGCGCAACCGCTGTTCATTTTCCTGAGACATACAACCTCCTCCTGAATTACTTCAGCAGATTATCCAACTGATTAATATCGTCATTATTCCGCAGGTGCGGCACCTTCCAGCCGTGCTGATCGTAATCGGCCAGGCACTTGTCGACCATCTGCATCATGCGATCCATGTTGCCGGATCCCTGCGCGTGGCGCAGGCACTGCAGGCGGATCTCATCCTGGCTGCCGGCGTAGTTGATCTCATACAGCTCGTGGCGCCCGCCGAACTCGCTGCCGATCGCATCCCACATCAGTTTGAGGATCTTGATGCGCTCGACGTGATCCATACCGTCCGATCCGCGCACGTAGCGCGCCAGGTACTTGTCGATCTCCGGGTTGTTCATGTCGCGCACGCTGGACGGCAGGTAGATCAGGCCGCTGGTGACGTTCTTCTCGATGATGTGTTTCACCTTGGTGTAGGCCATCGGCGCCATCACGCGGTAGGTCTGCAGCGCGGCGGAATCCGGCAGGTAGGCGCCGTTTTCCCATTGAGTGGCTTCGGCGCACATCGCGTCGCTCAGCGACCAGAACAGGTTGCGCCAGGCCACCACTTCGCCCAGATCGGCCTGCACGCCGCGGAACTCCAGCACGCCGGTGCACGAGAGGCTCTTTTGCAGCAGCGCGGTGATGAAGTCCATCTTCACCGCCAGGCGCACGCAGGCCTGCAGCGGGAACAGCCGGGCGAAACCGCCTTGAGTACTCCAGCGGCGGCAGCGGTCGAAATCGCGGTAGATCAGCACGTTTTCCCACGGGATCAACACATGATCCATGATCAGGATCGCGTCGTTCTCGTCGAAGCGGCTGGTCAGCGGGTAGTCGAACGGCGAACCGGTGGCGCCGGCCACCAGCTCGTAGGAGGCGCGCGAAATCAGCTTCACCCCTTCGGCGTCCATCGGCGCCACGAACATTAGCGCGAAGTCCGGATTATCGCCCATCACCTGCGCCGAACCGAAGCCGATGAAGTTGTAGTGGGTCAACGCCGAGTTGGTGGCCACCACTTTGGCGCCGCTGACGATGATGCCGGCGTCGGTCTCTTTCTCCACCTGAATGTAGACGTCCTTCACCTCGTTGACCGGCTTATGACGATCGATCGGCGGGTTGACGATAGCGTGGTTGAAATAGAGCCCGGTTTCCTGAATGCGTTTGTACCAGTGGCGCGCGTTATCGGCGAACTGGCCGTAGAACTCCGGATAAGCGCCCAGCGCGCAGCCGAAGGCCGCCTTGTAGTCCGGCGTGCGCCCCATCCAGCCATAGCTTTGGCGCGACCAGTCGGCGATGGCGTCGCGCTGCTGACGCATCTCTTCCGGGCTGCGGGCATAGCGGAAGAATTTGTGGGTGTAGCCGCCGTTGCCAGTGTCGGTATTCCAGCACAGGCGATCCTGGCTGGCCGGATCGTGCAGCGCGTCGTACAGCTGGCCGACAGACGCCGCCGCGTTGCGGAACGCCGGATGGGTGGTGACGTCTTTCACGCGCTCGCCGTAAATGTAGATTTCGCGGCTGTCCTGCAAACTTTTCAGGTATTCGGCGCCGGTGAACGGGCGTTTGCTGTCGGCACGAAAGTCTTCTGGTTTCATCGGGTCTTCCTCGTCATCGGCATTTTTCAGGCCGTGGAGCTGGCCATTTGTTAAAATAATGTTTTCTTTTGGTTGCTTAATTGAAGCTGCCAAAGCCGGTTTCGAGAAGAGACTTTTGCGGCAATCGCCGGTACTTTTCAGGTCAGTTTGCCGCTTTCGCGGCAAACTGTGATCGCGGTTACGAAAGGGCGTGTTGCGCCGCGCGGTAGGTCGAGGGGGAACAGCCTTCCAGCCGATTGAAAAACCGGGCGAAATAGGCCGGATCCTTGAAGCCGAGGCTGTAGGCGGTTTCATGCACCGTGCAGGCGCTGAACAACAGCATGCGTTTGGCCTCGCGCAGCAGCCGATCGAAGATCAGCCGCTTGGGCGGCCGGTTGGCGAAGCGCCGGCACAGGTCGTTGAGCCGCGATTCGGTCACCCCCAACGCCTGCGCATACTCCGGCACCGGCAGATGCTCGCGGAAACGCTCGTCCACCATCTTGTTGAAGCGCTGGAACAGCTGCAGTTCGCCGCGCACGCCGCTGTTGGCGCTGTCTTCCAGCGCGGTGTTACGCAGCAGCAGCGTGAACACCGCCTGCGCCAACAGCGCCAGCGTCTGTTCGCGCCCGGCCAGATTCTGCGCGAACTCGCGGCGGATCAGCGCCCAATAGTGGCTGAGCGCCGTCAGCTCCTGCGGCGCATCGGCCAGCGACAGGCAGATGCCCGGCATGTCCAGCGCCAGGTTGCTGCCGGGGTACAGGCGCTCCAGCAGCGGCCAAATCAACTCCTGACGCACCGTCAGCACGTGGCCGTCGCTGTCCGGTTCGGTGAAGAACGCATGCGGCACCGACGGCGGCGTGAGGATGAACAGCGGCGCCTGCACCGAATAGTGCTGATCGTCGAGCTGCAGCTCTATCTTGCCGGTCTCCAGAAAATGCACCTGGAAGAAGCAGTCGTGCCAGTGCACCTGCATGTCGCGGCCAAAGAATGCCGCCAACCCGGCGAAGGTTTCGTAGTGCACCTCGTCGGCGGCGTAGCGCGCGTCATACTCTTTGCAAATATCGATGTTGGCGATAAAACCGGTACTTTTCCGCACCTCATTACCTCCTGCAATCCTGCCTGTCTGCGTATCAAGGCGTCGCTCTCGGGCGCGAATCCTTCATCGGGATGCGCCACACCAGCACGGCGCCGACGATCAACAGCGCCGAGACGAAATACAGCCCGGAGTTGAAGCTGCCGGTCATGTCCTTGAACCAGCCGATCAACAGCGGGCTGAGCGCCGATCCGATGTTGCCGGTGGCGTTGATCACCGCGATCCCCACCGCCCGCGCTTCCAGGCTGATCGACTGATCCGGCGTGGTCCAGAAGATCGCCATGGCGGTAAAGGAACCGACCGACGCCATCACGATCCCCAGCAGCTGGATCAGGCTGTGATCGGTGGCGGACGCCAGCAGCCAGCCGGCGGCGGCGAACAGGTACGGCAGCGCGGTGTGATGCTTGCGCTCCTGCAGCCTGTCGGATCGTTTACTCCACCACACCATGCCGGCGATGGTGCAGATCTGCGGGATCGCCGCCAGGATGCCGATCGTCACGTTGCTGCTGCCCTGGTTGAAGCTCTGCAGGATCTGCGGCGTCCAGATGTTGATCGCACTCAGGGTGTTGGTCAGGCAGAAATAGGCCAGCGTATACATCAACACAATCGGCGTGAAAATCTCGCGCCACAGGCTACGCTGCTGCAGCGCGCGGTGGCTGCTCGGCCCGTTGGGTTGCACCAGCTGCAGCTTGTCGGCCTCCATCATCGCCTTCAGGCTGGCTTTTTCCTCGTCAGTCAGCCACTTGGCCTTGGCCGGGGTGTCGTCGAGGTAGAACCACACCACCACGCCCAGCAGCACCGACGGGATCCCTTCCAGCAGGAACAGCCACTGCCAGCCCTTCAGGTTCATCACTCCGTCCAGCGCCAGAATATAGCCGGAGACCAGCGAACCGATCGCCATAGTCACCGGCATGGCGATCATGAACAAGGCGTTGGCGCGGGCGCGATAAAACGCCGGGAACCAGTAGGTGAGGTACACCAGAATGCCCGGCAGGAAGCCGGCCTCGGTGATGCCAACGATCATGCGCAGCACATACAGGCTGGTCGGCCCGGTGGCGAACATGGTGCAGGTGGAGGCGATGCCCCACAGCACCATGATGGTGGCGATCCAGCGCCGCGCGCCGACCCGGCTCAGCATCATGTTGCTGGGAATGCCGAAGATCACGTAGGTGACATAGAACAACGTCGCCGCCAGCCCGAACATGGTCGAGCTGAGGCCGAGATCTTTGCCCATCGTCAGCCCGGCGAAGCCGATGTTGATGCGATCGAGGAAAGAGAAAACAAACAACACGAACAGGAAAATAATCAGGCGCCGAAACAACTTTTTAATCACCGATTGCTCGGCGGCGGTTAACGCTTTATGTTGCTGCGCCGGGTTGGCCGGCGGCAGCGAATCGACGTGGTTCATGGTTCAGTAGACTCCCGATGAAGGCGCTTGCGCCCCGCCCTGTTTGAACTCGTCCGCCAGGGCTTCCGCCGCCCGCGCCAGCAGGGTGGTATCCACCCCTACCGCGACGAACAGCGCGCCGGCTTCCAGATAGCGCTGCGCCAGCGCCTTGTTGGCCATCAGAATGCCCGGCGCCTTGCCGGCGGCGCGGATGCGCGCGATGGCGTCGTCGATGGTGCGCTGCACCTCCGGGTGCTGCGGGTTGCCGGCGAAGCCCATATCGGCGCTGAGATCCGCCGGGCCGATAAACACGCCGTCCACCCCTTCCACCTGCAGAATGGCGTCGAGGTTTTTCACCGCCTCGCGGGTTTCAATCTGCACCAGCACGCACATCTGCTCGTCGGCCTGCTGCAGGTAATCGGGCACCCGGTTCCAGCGCGAGGCGCGCGCCAGGGCGCTGCCGACGCCGCGCACGCCATGCGGCGGATAACGCGTGGCGCGCACCGCGTCGCGCGCCTGTTCGGCGTTCTGAATCATCGGGATCAATAAGGTTTGCGCACCGACGTCCAGCAGTTGCTTGATGATCACCGCGTCGTTCCACGGCGGCCGCACCACCGGCTGGCTGGGGTAAGGCGCAACAGCCTGCAACTGCCACAGCACCGTCTGCACGTTGTTGGGCGCATGTTCGCCGTCGATCAGCAGCCAGTCGAAACCGGCGCCGGCCAACAGTTCGGCGCTGTAGCTGCTGCACAGCCCGAGCCACAGCCCGATCTGCGGGCGTTTTTCCTGCAGCGCTCGCTTGAAGTGGTTGGTTAACATCGCATTCTCCCTGACAAGCGGGCGCGGCGCATGGCCCCCGCCCGGTTTAGTGCGGCCCGGTTCGCCGAGCCTGCTTATTAGACGAAGCGGCAGCTGATGCAGCCCATCGGGCCGTAGTCGACGTGGAAGGTATCGCCGCGCCGCGCCGGCACCGGCCGGGTGAATGAACCGCCGAGGATCACCTGCCCCGCTTCCAGCTCCACCTCATACGGCGCCAGCTTGTTGGCCAGCCAGGCCACGCCGTTGGCCGGGTGGTTGAGCACCGCGGCTGCCACGCCGGACTCTTCAATCACGCCGTTGCGGTACAGCAGCGCAGAGATCCAACGCAGATCCAGCGCATCCGGCTTGATCGGCCGCCCCCCCATCACCACCCCGGCGTTGGCGGCGTTGTCGGAGATGGTGTCGAACACCTTGCGCGGCCGCTGCGTCTCGGGATCGACGTTGTGGCTGCGCGCGTCGATGATCTCCAGCGCCGGAATGACGTAGTCGGTGGCGTTGTAGACGTCGAACAGCGTGCAGTTCGGCCCGCGCAGCGGCTTGGCCAGCACGAACGCCAGCTCCACTTCCACCCGCGGCACGATGAAGCGATCGATCGGAATGTCGCTGCCGTCGTTGAAGAACATGTCGTCCAGCAGCGCGCCGTAATCCGGCTCGGTGATCTGCGAGCTCACCTGCATGGCGCGCGAGGTCAGGCCGATCTTGTGGCCTTTGAGCGTGCGCCCCTCGGCGATCTTCAGTTCTACCCACTGCCGCTGAATGGCATAGGCGTCTTCAATGGTGATCTCGGGATGATCGAGCGACAGCGCGCGGATCTGCTCACGGCTCTTTTCCGCCTGATGCAGACGCTGCACGGCGCGGTTAACCTGCTCTTTATCCAGCATTTACGACCCCTTATTCACGCCTTGTTGAACAGCGCGTGGACATTGTTCTGTTTGTAATTCAGCACCGGATCCAGCTCTTCCATAGTGAAAGAGAGCGCCAGGTAACGCTGCGCCATCAGCGCGGCGAAGTGTTCCTTGATCAGCGCAAACAGCATCTCGCCCACCTGCTGACGGCTTTCCAGACTGCGGCCGTGGCCGATCTTCAGCGTCATGTGCACGAAGGCGTAATCCTGCTTGCCGTCGGCCATTTGCCAGGTATCGAGCCAGATGGCGCGGCTGCGCACGCCGGCCAGCGGGAAGATGCCGGTCGCCGCCAGTGCCTCGTTGACCTTGGCGAACAGGGTGGGCAAATCCGCCTCGCGGCGGATGTTGTCGGTACATTCAGCGTAAAAATGGGGCATAGCGTTCTCCAGACGGCGCATAGGCGCGGGCGAGGCCCGCGCAACGGCATTTACAGCGTATTGCCAAGTTTGAAACCTTTTTCCGTATCGCCCTCGCGGGTATAGGAAAAACCGTCTGCGCCGATGGTGACGGCCATTTCGCTGGGCGCGCTGCGTTCGATGACTGGCTGCGGCTGCCCATCGAGATCCAGCACCAGCGATCCTTCGGTGTACCAGCTCGGCACCACCGGATTGCCCCACCAGTCGCGGCGCTGGTTGTCATGCACGTCCCAGGTCACGGTCGGGTTGTCCGGATCGCCGGTGTAGTAATCCTGCGTGTAGATTTCCACACGGTGGCCATCGGGATCGCGCAGGTAGAGATAGAACGCGTTGGAGACGCCGTGACGGCCAGGGCCGCGTTCGATCAAATCGGATTTGCGCAGCGCGCCGAGCTTGTCGCAGATGGCCAAAATGTTGTGTTTTTCATGGGTGGCGAAGGCGATGTGGTGCATGCGCGGCCCGGCGCCGCCGGTCATCGCGGTATCGTGCACCGTCGCCTTGCGGCGCATCCAGGCAGCGTAAACCACGCCGTCTTCATCGCGGATGTCTTCCGTCACGCGGAAACCCAGCCCCTGGATATATTCCACGGCGCGCGGCACATCAGGGGTGATTTGGTTAAAGTGGTCGAGGCGCACCAGCGCGCCCGGCGTATACAGATCGTAACGCCAGGCCAGACGCTCGACGTGCTGCACATCGTAGAAAAACTCATACGGGAAACCGAGCGGATCTTCTACCCGCACCGCATCGCCGATGCCTTTGGCGAACCCGTTAACCCGCCGCTCGGTGCGGCAGCCAAGCGCCTTGAAATACGCTTCGGCGCGATCGACGTCTTCCGGCGTGCGCACGCGGAAAGCAAACGCCGCCACGGCGGCGACCGGGCCTTCGCGCAGCACCAGGTTATGGTGAATGAACTCCTCCATCGAACGCAGGTAGAGGGTTTTGTCATCTTCGGCGGTTACGACCAGGCCGAGGATATCGACGTAAAATTCGCGTGCGGCTTTAAGGTTCGTGACCTGAATCTCCATGTAGGCACAGCGCACGACGTCGGGAGCAGGGACAGCATTAGTGGTCAGTTTTGTCGTCATTGTTCTCATCTCTTTCGTTATTATTGTGGCCTGAGGCTCAGACGCCCCATTTCGGGATCGGGTGGTCGCCCATGGAAATGCACACGTTCTTCATTTCGGCGAACACTTCGAAGCTGTATTCGCCGCCTTCGCGGCCGGTACCGGAGGCTTTCACGCCGCCGAACGGTTGGCGCAGATCGCGCACGTTTTGGGTGTTGACGAAAACCATGCCCGCTTCGATGCCGCGGGCCAGGCGCAGAACCTTGCTCACATCCTGCGTCCAGATGTACGACGCCAGGCCGTACTCCACGTCGTTGGCCATGCGCAGGCCGTCTTCTTCCGATTTGAACGGCAGCAGGCAGGCCACCGGCCCGAAGATCTCCTCCTGCGCTACGCGCATCCGGTTGTCGACATCCGCCAGCACCGTCGGGCGCAGGAAGTTGCCGTGGCTCAAGCCGGCCGGTTTATCCGGGCCACCGGCCAACAGGGTCGCCCCTTCCTCCACCCCGAGGCGGATATAGCCGGAGACTTTTTCCCAGTGCTGCGGGCTGATCAGCGCCCCCACCTGGGTGTTGGGATCTTGCGGATCGCCGACGCGCAGACGGTTGGCGCGCTCGGCGAAACGTTTGACGAATTCCGGGTAGATGCTCTCCTGAATGAAGATGCGCGAACCGGCGGTGCAGCGTTCGCCGTTGATCGAGAAGATGGTGAACAGCGCGGCGTCGAGCGCCCGCTCGATGTCGGCGTCTTCAAAGATCAGCACCGGCGACTTGCCGCCGAGCTCCATGGAGAATTTCTTCAGCCCGGCGCTTTCGATGATGCGCCGGCCGGTGGCGGTGCCGCCGGTGAACGAAACCGCGCGCACGTCTTTATGGCGCACCAATGCGTCGCCGGCGGTGGCGCCGTAGCCCTGCACCACGTTCAGCACCCCGGCCGGAATGCCGGCTTCCAGCGCCAGCTCGCCCAGGCGATCGGCGCTCAGCGGCGACAGTTCGGACATTTTCAGCACCGCCGTGTTGCCCAGCGCCAGGCAAGGCGCGGTTTTCCAGGTGGCGGTCATGAACGGCACGTTCCACGGCGACACCAGCGCGCAGACCCCCACCGGCTGCACCAGCGTGTAGTTGAGCATCTTGTCGTCCACCGGGTAGGTCTTGCCGTTCATCTGCTGGCATACCTCGGCGAAGAATTCGAAGTTGTGCGAGGCGCGCGGGATCAGCACGTTTTTGGTCTGATGGATCGGCAGGCCGGTGTCGGCGGTTTCCATTTCGGCGATCTGCGGCACGTTCTGGTCGATCAGTTCACCCAAACGGCGCATCAGGCGCGCACGCTCTTTCATCGGCGTATTCGCCCACTTGGGAAACGCCTCTTTCGCGGCCGCCACCGCCTGGTCGATCTCCAGCTGGCCGCCGGATGCCACCTCCGCCAGCACCTCGCCGTTCGCCGGGTTGGTGGTGGTGAAATACTCTTTGCTGGCGACGTTCTTGCCGTTGATCCAGTGGTTGATGGTTTTCATCGCAGGCTCTCCTCGTAATCTTTTTCACTGATAATGTGGTTAACCAAACGGCCGATGCCTTCGATCTCCACCACCACTTCGTCGCCCGGCCGCACGTCGGCCAGCCCTTTCGGCGTGCCGGTGGCGATCATGTCGCCCGGCTGCAGCGTCATGAATTCGCTCAGGTAGGCGATCAGGAACGGAATATCGAAAATCATGTCGGCGGTGCTGCCGCGCTGGCGCAGCTCACCGTTGACGTAGGTGCTGAGCGCCAGCCGGTGCGGATCGGCGACGTCGTCGCGATCGACGATGTACGGCCCGATCGGCGTCAGGGTATCGCGGCTCTTCACCCGCAGATTCGGCCGGTAGTAGTTTTCCAGGTAGTCGCGGATGGCGTAGTCGTTGCACAGGGTGTAACCCGCCACATACTCCATGGCGCGCTCGCGGCTGACGTTGCGTGCGGTCTTGCCGATCACCGCCACCAGCTCGGCTTCATAATGCATGTACTCCACGTCGGCCGGACGCACCGATACCTGACGATGGCCGGTCAGGGTGTTCGGCGCCTTGAGGAACACCAGCGGCTCTTCCGGCGCCTTGAATTCCAGTTCGCTGGCGTGGTCGGCATAGTTCAGCCCCAGGGCAAACACCGTGCCCTGCGCCGGCGGCAGCCATTCCACTTCGCGCTCCTGCAGCACCTCGCCGTTCGGCAGCGTGACGCGCAGCTGGTCGTCCACCTGAACGTTGACGATCTGGCCATGATGGCGAATACGGGCATGTTTCATGATGCGGCTCCTGCCTGGGTGACGCGGTTGCTCAAAGTGGGCAGGCCGGCGGCGCGCACCGTCACCTCATCCCCCGGTTTGATCTCCACCCGCTGGTGCGGGGTGCCGATCAGCACCGCATCGCCCGGCTGCAGGGTGATGAAATCGCTGATGGCGGCGATCAGCTCCGGCACCGAGCGCACCAGATCGGCGGTGGACCAGCGATCCTGCTCCACGCCGTTGATCTCGGTGACGATCTCCAGCCGATCGGCATTCTCCAGTTGGCCCATCTCTCCCAGCGGGCAGAACCCGTCGCGGCATTTGGCCTTGATCGCCGGGCGATAGAAGCTGCTCTCCGGCAGGCTGACGTCGTTGGCCAACGCGTAACCGGCCAGATAACGGCTCACCTGCGCCGCCGGCACCTTGCGAACGGTGTCGCCGATGATCACCGCCAGCGTGCCGCCGCTCTGCACGGTTTCACCGGCCGGAAACGGGATCGCCCCGCCGTTGGCGAGGTGGGTATTGCGCGGTTTGATAAACCACACCGGGGTTTTGGGCGGGGTCTGGTACGGCGGCTGGTGAAACGCCTGATCCCAGGCGTCCAGTTGGCTGCGGTGGTTCAGCGCAACGGAAAATACGGTGCCTTTCATGCGAACTCCTCCAATGGCAAAACATGACAACCGGCATTCATTAATATGTTAATGATTACTTTTATACGCTGTGCAGCTTTTACGCAACGCGCTTGGAATGATTTGTGATCGTGATAACAAAATATTCACAAACAACAAACATTGGCGTGATTATTCAACGCATTAATCATTTTTCTTGCCATTTTTCGCTGCGCCACGCATTTTTGCTTTATCCCTGCGGATAACTTTGGCTACTATTAAGTTATTAACAAATCGGGCTTTGCGGGGCAGGCGCCCCCATGACGAGCGCCGTAACAGCGAACACCTTGATAGCTAAGGCCAAACTTATGCATGAATCGTTAACCATCGCCCTGCTGCAGGCGCGTGAAACCGCCATGGGGTTCTTCCGCCCGATCCTGAAAAGCCACAATCTCACCGAGCAGCAGTGGCGCATCATCCGCGTGCTGGCCAACAGCCGCTCGATCGAATTCCACGAACTGGCGGCGGAAACCTGCATCCTGCGCCCCAGCCTGACCGGCATTCTGTCGCGCATGGAGCGTGATAAGCTGATCTTCCGCCTCAAGCCGGTCAACGATCAGCGCAAGCTGTACGTGTCGCTGACCCAGCAGGGGCAGGATCTGTATGAAGTGGCGCGCCACCAGGTGGAACAGGGCTACGCCGAGATTGAAGCCGCTTTCTCGCGGCAGAAAATGGACCAGCTGATGACGTTGCTGGACGAGCTGATCACCCTGGGCGACAGCCTGCCCGCCAACGTCACCGCGCATCCCGCCAAGCAGTGATTGGGCCGGCCGAGATGCTTCACTGATGCTCGGATTTGCGGCTATCCTTTCCTCAAGAAAAAGCCCGAACTCGTCGGGCTTGAATTGAAAAACTGTCTCTACATTTTGAACGGCGGGACGGCCGCAGGCTTACCGTAGAGTTGCTTTTGCACGGTAGTCAGCAACTCACCTAACGTAGCCTCAAGATATTGCATAAACTGCGGCTGATTGATGGTGCGTTCATAAACTTCAACGGGCAGGAATCGCCTCATCTCAGCATTAAATTCCCGGCTTGTAACAACGGCATGTAAAGTATCGATTCGAGCCTGCAGCAACGCTTCAAACTTGCGCTCCAGGCCGTAATCAGCCAATTTTCTCGCCACCAGTTCCGCATCAATATCCGCATTCTGCTGTCTTAACCAGGCCAGATCCCAGATGTCGCGATAGCGAATGCGGCGCGTAGTTGCCGGCAGAGAAACGAGTTTGTCAGCCATAATTTCACTCAGTGTCTCAACCTGGATAATCAAATCAGAATAACCGTCCGGCAACTGAGAATAATTCCTTATCAGCATCCGCGGATCGCTCGTATAGGCTGGAATATTTGCGATCTCGATTTTGATGCGTTGCTTCGGCAATTCTTTACGCTCCGGGAACGTCGTCACCGATATTTGCCATTTATCCACGGTAACATCAACGTAGTCAGGCTCACGCCTCAGTTCCGCAGGCTCTTTAACCGTCACCTCCAGGCCATACCGACTGCCAACGTAGCGCTCAATGCACGTTTTGATTTCCTTCATGTTTGCAGAGCAAAAAAGACGGCCTCCCGCAAAGTCCAAGTCCTCGCTGAAACGGCTAGAGCCGTAGCACAGGCGCAGCGACGTGCCCCCCTGAAATATCAGAGACTTTAAGAATCCCGCATTCGAGAGTGCATACAAAATGTCATAATGCAGCAGTTCCTTTTCCACCACGGGCCTGACGGACGCCAGATTATCTGACCTGACGATGTCATCGACCAGTTGATTAAAATCGACGGAGTCAGACATCAGCGAGCTCTCCCTGTTGAATGAGATGCGTATTTCTCCCTACCCGAAACAGATCTTTTATCGCCGTTTCTTTCGTCGCGATGCGCAACGGGCCTCTGCCTTCGAGGCTCCCCCGAAGAATATCGATAGGTTTCTTGCTGGTATGGGTGATTTCGATAACGCCCCAAGGAGTGACGAACTCTCCCGAACGGCCGGTAGACATGATAGTAAGTCTATCGATAGGAATTTGTGAGATGACGCCGTACTGAGATAACGCAGATTCCAGGCTGATGTAATTGTATTCTCCCCGCCGAAGATTGATCGCGATGCTCTCCAGAGGGTACCCCCCCAGAGAAGCCCGAGCATTCGCATAAACCCCCTTCGCCACTCGTTTAAGGATACCGGCGGCCACTAAGCGATCGACTGATTTTTGCAATGTTTTCGGTGACTCGGCCGGGAAAAGGGTGGCGAGATCCTGAGTAAGAAAAATGTGCTTTCCCAACCTGCTGAATTTATCCAGCGTATTAATGGCTGTCATTTTATCCACGGCGTCATTCCTACGAATACTCCCCCTTATTTGGGGGGATTATGTATAGATGGATACGATAACAACGATATCTATACAAATAAACCCCTCTAAAGGGGTTTATTTGTAGATCACCGGGAGTGTTTCTGAATCAAACTTGAGCATTCGTTTCTGGCAACAGCGCGCCGCCGTCCACCACCAGCGTCTGGCCGGTGATATAGGCCGCCGCCGGCGAGGCGAGAAACACCATCGCCGCTGCGATGTCTTCCGGTTCCCCCAGCCGCCCGAGCGGCACCGCGGCGGCGATCGCCTGATTCACCTGCGCGTCGCCCAGGTTGGCCATCGCCGGCGTGCGGATCATCCCCGGCTCCACGCCGTTGACGCGAATGTTCTCCGCCGCCAGCTCCAGCGCCGCCGCGCGAATAAAGCCGTTTACCCCGGCCTTGGAGGCGGCGTAATGCGCCAGCCCCGGATACGCCACCCGCGGGCCGGTCACCGACGAGGTCACCAGCAGGCTGCCGCCGCCGGCGCGGCGCATCCACGGCAGCGCCGCCTGCGCCAGAAAGAACGGCGCCATCAGATTGACGCTCAGCGTGCGTTGCAACAGGGCCGCGTCGATGGCGGCGAACGGAGTCAGCGGAAAATAGGCGGCGTTGTGGATCACCACGTCCAGCCGTTGGTGCCGCTCGCCCACCGCCGCCACCAACTCGGCGATCTGCCCCGGCTCGGCCAGATCGCAGGCCAGCGCCTGCACGCTCAACCCTTCGTCCCGCAGCATTTGCGCCGCCACCTGCGCCTGCGGCAGCTGCACGTCCGCGATCGTCACCTCGGCGCCCAGCCGGGCGAAGGCGCTGACGATCGCCAGCCCGATGCCCTGCGCGCCGCCGGTCACCAGCACCGCCTGCCCGGCGAAGGCGTCGACCGCATAGGTTGCGCTCATCGGCCTATCCTCGCGGGTGGCGCGTGGTGTTCAGCACCTGCGCATGGGCGCCCACCGCAAAGTTGCTCAGCGCGCTGAAATCGCTGCCCTGATAACCGAGGATCTTGCCGTCGGTGCGCATGCCCTGCAGATCGATCATCACCACGCCCAGCGTCGGAATGATCTTCTCGCGCCAGACAAACAGATAAAGCTGCTCCGCCACCTTCACGTAGTGGCAGCGATCCACGTCCGCCAGTCCTTTCTCCACCCCGTCCAGACACTGCCAGGCATAGAAGTTGTCGTTCAGGTAGATGTGCTCGTAGCGCTCGGTCGGGCTGTAGGTGTACATGTTGCGCATGCCGATCAGCTCATCGGTAAAGCCCGGCGGCGCCACGTCGGCGTCATCCAGCGTGCCGAAGCGGAATTCGGCCTCGACCGCGGTCAGCGGCAGCCCCTGCTCCACCCGGCTGAAGGCGTCGAGCCGCGCCTGCGCTTCATCCGGCAGTTGGCCGTACACCGCGGTGAAGTTGCCCTGATTGCGGTCGCACACCAGCGTAATGCTGGCGTTGGCGCGGGCGGGATCGAGAAAATCGATGAACAGCACGCCGGGGCGAATGCTGGTAGCGCGATAGGCGATACCGCGCCGCTCCCCCCACTCCAGCGTCTGCTCGTCGGTGAACCGGCAACGCTGCGTCGCGCCGTCGCTGAAACGCAGCGTCAGCGTGGTGCCCGCCAGCCCGTGCTGGCGTTCCAGCGTGTTGCTGTGCGGCGCAAAGCCTTCCGCCAGCGCGCCAACCTGAATGAATACCGCTTCTGAACTCATGGAAATGCTCCTTACAGGGAAGTGAAAGCCAATGTCGGCACATCGACGATGGTAGAGCCGCCGTCGGCCACCAGCGCCGCGCCGGTAATGATTGAAGCCTCGCTGGAACAGAGGAAACGGCAGACGCGGGCGATCTCCTCGGCGCTGGCCGGCCGGCGCAGCGGCACGTCACGGCAGACCATCTGGTAAGCCTGCTCCAGCGAGATCTGATGGGCGTCCATCAGCAGCTGCATCTCTTCGTCCGCCATCGGCGTGGTTACCCAGCCCGGGCACACCGCGTTGGCGCGCACGCCCAGCGGGCCATAGTCGCGGGCGATGGAGCGCATCAGCCCGATCAGCGCGTGCTTGGCGGTGACGTAGCCGCAGACCTCCGGCCCGGCGGCCAGCGAGGCGATCGAGGCGACGAACAGCAGATTGCCGCCGCTCTTGATCAGCTCCGGCAGGCAGGCGCGCGCGCTGGCGAAAGCGCTGTTGAGGTTGCTGTCCATCGCCCCTTGCCACTGCTCGTCGGTCATCTCGGTAATACGCTTGAAGCCCATGCCACCGGCGCTGCCGATCAGGCAGTCGATGCGCCCGGCGTCGCGCAGAATGGCCGGCAGCAACGTGTGGGCCCAGCTCTCGCCGCTGGCGGCGTCGCCCACCAGCGCCTGCGCGCCGATCTCATGCGCCAGCGCCGCCAGCGGTTCCGGGCGGCGGCCGATGATGAACACCCGATCGCCCTGCGCCGCCAGCAGACGGGCGCAGGCGGCGCCGACGCCGGTGCCGCCGCCGGTAATCACAACCACTCTATTCATGATTCAGCTTCTCCATCAGTTGGCCGATCATCAGCAGGCTGCTCAACAGCAGCCGCCGCTGTTCGGCATCCAGCCGCAGATAGCGGCGGCCGGCCGGCAAACGGCTGACCACCTCCGACGCGGCGAAATGCTCGATATCCACCTGCCAGCGCCCGTCTTTGACCGTCAGCCGCACGCGGCGAAAATCCAGCTGCGCCAGCGTCTCGCCGATCTGCGGGTAGCGCACCAGGCCGGCCAGCAACCGCTGCGCGGCCGCATGGCGTTGGCGCAGCAGATAGCGCACGCCGCGCCGCCGCAGCCAACCGCCGGTCACCACGTCCAGCGTCAGCGGGGGCTGCGCCGCGCACGCGCCCTGTAACCGAAAGCGGTGGCTGACGATATGCGCCATAAACAGCCCCTGCACCTGTTCGCTGACCTCGATCTGCGGCCCCTGCGGCAGCGTCAGCCGCAGCAGGCCCGGCGCCAGGCGTTCGCACGCGTAGGGTTCCAGGTTGCGCGCCAGACGATCCAGCGCGGCGCCCGGCCGATAGCCCGACGGCGCTCGCCGCCAGGCGCGATTAAGTGAGGGAAGTAAGCCGATCAAACTGCGCCTCCTCGTTTTCACCCTTGGCGAACGCGTTCTCCAGCACCTGCTCGACCGGCACCGGCTTGAACGGATTCACTTTCTGCACGCACAGCGTCCAGAACAGCGCATAGGCGGCGGTCAGGCCGATCATCCAGCCGAAGGGAATGTAGACGTCGTGCGGGTTCATCCCCGGCGGCGTGATGTAGACGATGGCCAGCACGATGCCGACGCTGGAGACGATCTGCGGCAGCGGGAACCACGGCGATTTATAGGCGCGCGGCAGATCGGGGCGGCGCAGGCGCAGGATCACCACCGAGCAGGTCACCAGCAGGTAGGCCACGCCCCAGGCGCACACCGCCGCCAGCACCAGTGGAATGATCCTGTCGAGGTTGCCCTGAATGGCGAAGGCGTGTACGCAGGGGATCAAGACCGCCACCAGAATGCCGACCACCGGCGTCTTAAAGCGTGGGTGCAGATAGGCGAACATGCGCGGCAGCGCGCCGTCCAGCGCCATGCCGTACAGAATGCGCGGCACCGCCGCCATCAGCGTGTTGATGGTTGCTGCGCCCGCCAGCAGCAGGCCGACGCCCAGCCAGTATTTGCCGAACTGGCCCATCACCTGGCCGGCGAACGCCGGGATGGCCATCGGCGTTTCCAGCAGGCGCGTGCCGCTGGCGGCGTCGATCACCACGTTTTCCACCTGGTGGCTGAGCGCCGCGCCATACAGCGCCATGCACACCGCCACGCCGCACAGCCCGAGCGCCATCGCGCGCGGGATCACCCGATCGCAGCGTTTGATCTCCGGCGCCATCGGCGTCACCAGCTCACAGCCGACGAACATGAACATCGCCATGCCGATCAGGCTGAATACCGCGAAGGGATCGTTCAGATCGAGCGTGCTGCCGAACCAGCCCTCGAGCGGCACCGCATGCGGCGACAGCAGCCCGACGATGCCGAAAATCACCAGCGTGCTCCACATGGCGAAGGTCAGCACGATCTCCGCCTTGCCGAAGGCCTCAATGCCGAACGCGTTGAGCAGGCCGAACACGACGACCAGCCCGACGCCGACCATCCAGGAGGCGTTGTGGCTTTCCATCAGGGTGTTGAGATGCTCGAAGTTCACCAGCGCCATGATGCCGGAGAGAATGGTCTCGGCGGTGCCGGCGAAGATGTGCACGATCAGGTAGGCCGACAGCGCGCCGGTGATGGCGAAAAAGCGCCCCATGCCGCAGGAGATGTAGTCGTAAACCGAACCGGAGGTCGGCAACAGCGCCGCCGCTTCGGAGAAAGTGGTGAGCTGCGCCTGCATCATGATGAAGGCGATCAGCATCGCCAGCGCGAAGGTGTCGCCGCCGATGCCGAAGCCGCTGGTGACCGTCAGGATCACCGGGCTGGCCATGATCACCCCGACCGAACTGGCCAGGGTGGTGGGAAAGCCGACCTTGCCTCGAGCCAGGTGGGCGTGCAACCGCGACGACAGGTTCATGGTTATTTCCTCTTATAGTTTTGGCCTGATGCATGCAGGTGCTTGCAGGTTTTTCACCGCCAGCGGCGGTCATCTCACTATAGAGAGGAAAGGAAAATGCTGACTATCGTCCTTAAGGACGAGACGCTTTCAACCTGCGGCAGCGCTCACGGCGGCGCGCCACTGCATCGCCCCCTGCGGGCTGCGCGGGTAGGCGCGCAGCGGCGCCAACAGCGTGGAAAAGAAGGCGTAATAGCCGGCGCACAACCGGTTGTAGCGATCTTCGCCCACATGCGCCGGGCAGCCGCCCTGACAGACGCTTTTCACGCTGCAGCGTTGGCACTCGCGGCGCAGGCTTTTGTTCTTGCCGAACGGCATCTCCGCCGCCTTTGCCGCCAGGATGGCGAGCGGCGTGTGGCGATCGGCATGGCCGAGCAGGTGCTGCGCGTTGATAAGATGATCGCAGGCGTAGAGGCGACCGTCCGGCTCCATCACCAGATTGCCGCCGCAGCGTTCGGCGTGCACGCAGCTGGGGCTGACGTGAGTAAAATACTGCGCGTAGACCTGCTCGATGTTCATCACAAACACCTGGCCGACGTGCCCGCGGCTGCGCCAGCGGCGGTATACCGCCAGCATGAAGCGCCCCCAGTTGGCGGCACTCAGCCCATAGCCGGCGGTGGGCGCATCCCCTTCCAGCATCAGCGGCTGGAACTGCAGATAGCGCGCCCCGATCGCCACCGCATGATCGTAGATCGCCTCGGCGCGATCCGCGACGCCGTCGTGCACCACCATCAGCAGGTTGAAGTCGATCTGATGGCGCTGCAGCAGCGCGATGCCGCGCAGCGCGGCGTCATAGCTGGCACCGCCGCGCTTGTCCGGCCGATGAGCGTCCTGCACCTCGCGATCGCCGTCCAGGCTGACGCCGATGATGAATTGATGCTGCCGGAACAGCCGGCACCAGGCATCGTTCAGCAGGGTGCCGTTGGTCTGCAGGCTGTTGCTGATCCGCACGCCCGGCGGCGCAAAGCGGCGCTGCAACGCCAGCGCCCGCTTGTAAAAACCGATCCCCGCCAACAGCGGCTCTCCGCCCTGCCAGACGAAGTTGATCTCGCGGCTGTAGCGCGGCTGAGCGGCGATGTAGCCGCGGATAAACTCCGCCAGCAGGTCGTCGTCCATCTTGCGCGTCCGTTCTTCCTGGCGCTGCGGATAGTAGCAGTAGCGGCAACCCAGGTTGCAGCCGGCGCCGATCGGCTTCACCAGCAGGTGAAAAGGCGCCGCCGCGCGCGGTTCGCTCTCTACCGGGATCTGCTGCGCGCGCAGCTGGGCCAGGTTCATGGCGCCGCCTGCGGCAACGGTTTGTGGGTCTGCGGATCCAGGCCGATGTAGTCGCCGGTGTTGGCGTCGACGCCGAGATAGTCGATCGCTGCACCTTTGGCTTCAATAACCATGCTCTGCTGCGCAAAGCGGCGATACGCCTCGCTCAGCCGTTTGACCCGTTCCGGGTCGGCGGCGGCCAGATCGCGCGTCTCCAGCGGATCGTCATGCAGGTTGAACAGCCCCCACGGCGCCATCTGCGCCGTCGGCCCGGCCTTCACCAACCGCCGCAGCTTCCAGACGCCGTCCACGTAGGCGGCCTGGTTATGCAGCTCCACGCCGTAGGTCGCGCGCGGCACACCGTCGGCCTCGCCGCTGAAATAGCGCTTGAAGCTGACGCCGACCATCGGCAGCGTCGGCTTGGCCTTCAGCGGTTTGCTGGCGTCGATGCCGGCATAGTCGTACAGCGTCGGTGCGATGTCATACACCGCCATCGGCGTGCGATCGATACCGCCGCGGCCCTTCAACCCCGGCGCGGAGATGATGAAATCGGTGTTGATGCCGCCCTGCGCGCTGGTGGTCTTGTGGTAGTTGGCGTACGGCGCATTGCTGACGTTGGCCCAGTGCGGCCCGTAAGAGATGAACGATCCCTTGCGGCCGAGGTTGGCGTAGCTGTTGTCGAACTGCCGCCAATACTCCGGCTTCGAGCCGTAGTAAAAGCCGCTGGCCGGGTTGGCGCCGTTGTCGGTGGCGAACACGATCACCGTATTTTGGTCGCGGCCGGTCTGCTTCAGGGTATTCAGCACCGCGCCGACCTGATCGTCCATGTAAGCGATCATCGCCGCGTACACCTGCATGGTCTTGGCTTCATATTTTTGCTGTTCCGGCGTCAGCGCGTTCCAGGCCTTATCCAGCGCCAGCGTCGGCATCGGCGTGCGATCGGAAATCAACCCCAGCGCCTTCAGGCGCTGAATGCGCCGCTGATAGGCCTGCTGGTAACCGGCGTCGTATTTGCCGTCGAATTTGGCGATCCAGTCATCCGGCGCCTGCAGCGGATCGTGCGGCGCGGTAAACGCCAGATAGGCGAAGACGGGCTTATTCTGCGGCGTCTCACGGATCCACTGTTCCAGCTGTTCGGCATAGGCCTTGCTGGAATAGAAATCTTTGGGCAACGACACACGTTTGCCGTTCAGGGTGTAAAACGTGTGGAACGCCTCCACGGTACCCAGCGGTTTCGCGTCGTCGAAATGGCTGGTGCCGCCGCCCATAAAGGCGAAGGCGCGCTCAAAGCCGCGATCGGTCGGTTTGGCGCCGTCGACATAGCCCAGGTGCCATTTGCCCGCCATCATGGTGGCGTAACCCGCGTCGCGAAAACGCTCCGGCAGCGTGGTCACGCGGTCGGTCAGGCGCATTTCATACCCCGGCTGCGCGGCGGTGCTCTCATACCACCACATGCCGCCCATGCCGGCCTGCTGATTGGTGTTGCCGGTCATCAACATCGAACGCGCCGGCGCCGACATCGGCGAGGTGTAGTACTGGCTCATGCGCACGCCCCGTTCGGCCAGCGCCTGCAGGTTGGGCGTCGGTATCTCGCCGCCGAATGGGCTGATGTCGGAGTAGCCCATGTCGTCCACCAGAATGATCAGCACATTGGGACGATCGGCGTCCGCCCCCTGAGCCAGGCCCGATAAGGCGCCGCTCAACGCCACCGCCAACGTTTTTTTCTGCATCGTCCGTCCCCTGTATGGTCATGCGGACTGAACAACCCGACGCCTCAGCCCGAGAAAGGTCATCATTTTTTCGTCTTATACGTTTGGCGCCGCCTGGCGCTATCTTCAATTCGCAGTGTAGAAAGCGGCGGAAAAGCCTGGCTATCGTTCTTAAGAACGAGGGACGGCGACGACAGCGGCGGCTGTAGCACGCGCGGGGCGGCGAAAGCTTCACCCGAGCAAGCATTGAAAAGCGCTGTAAATTCAGCGGGAAAAGCGGTGAACTATTTCATTAACCTATTAATGAAAATCGCGATAAATCCGAACGAAAAAGCCCTGATTAACGCAGTGTCATCTTGTTATTTATGTGTTTTATTGCAATCGGCCTCACGTTGTTAATATGTTTTTATTGTGTTGCCAAATTGCTACAACTATGCTTGTATCGTTCATATATTGACCGCCAACCTTCTCCAGATTGAACGATAAAGGGAGGAACACGAATCATGCACAGCACCGCATCCGATGCCTTTATCAACAGCTGTTTGGCGACCATTACGCACCTGATCCCGGTCTCCGCCGGGGTGTTTTATCTGGTCGATCGCGACCTGCGGCCGGATCACTACATCCTGCACGGCATGCCCGATAAAACGCATCAGCAGTACCTGAACCACTTCCAGCAAATTGACCCGCTGCAGCCGGCCAATTTCCACCGGCAAGACATCACCATGGTCGGCATGAGCCCGGCGGCGATCGCCGGCAACCGCCGCTATTACCACGACTTTATGCTGCCGAACGACATGCGCGACATGACGGAGATTTTTATTCGCCAGCGTAAGCGCATCGTTGCCGGGGTGTCGCTGATCCGCGATACGCCGTTTACCGAAGTGGAGCGCGGCCGCCTGCGCGCGGTGCTGCCGCTGATCGAGCTGGCGACGCGCGATCTGCTGCCCGACAGCGAGGCGCAGCTGCTGACCGCCAAAGAGCAAGAGATCGTCAACATGGTGCGCGAAGGCGCCAGCAATAAGCGCATCGCCCTGAAGCTGGGCATTTCGCTGTCTACGGTGAAAACCCATATGCGCAATATTTTCGCCAAAACCGACGTGGTGAACCGCACCGAACTGGTCGCCGGCGGTTTTCTCGCTCACGGTTAACGCCCGATAACGGCCGCCGCTGCCGACGGCCGGAAAATAACGCCAGAACATATTCGCCATTTATGGCGCGGCTTCCCCCTGCCCGCAATCGGGCCGGGCGGGATATTTCATCGTCACTCAACGCTTGGGGAAAAGGTTTATGTCCAGTGATTCGGTTTCCGCGCCCGCCGTCGGCGCGGCGCTCCCCTGCCCGCCGCGGCTGCTGACCGCCATTATCGTCTTCGCCGCCATCGCGCCGGGCATTCTGATGACCGCCCCCGCCGTGGCCGCCCAGCTCGCGACTCAGTGGCAGCTCGGCCCGGCGCAGATCGGCCACCTGTTCTCCACCGAACTCGGCGCCATGAGCCTGGCCACGCTGCCGGCGTGGTGGTGGATCGGGCGCATCAACTGGCGGCGGGTCGCTACGCTGTCGGCGCTGGTGTTTATCGCCGGCAACCTGGCTTCGGCGCTGGTGCAGGATTTCACCCTGCTGCTGCCGCTGCGCTTTATCGCCTCGCTGGCGGGCGGCACCCTGATGATCCTGTGCATCACCTGCGCCGCCGGCACCGCCAATCCCAGCCGGGTGTATGCCTTCTGGGTGCTCGGCCAGCTGGTGCTGGGCGCGGTCGGGCTGCTGGTGCTGCCGCCGCTGTTCGCGCACTTCGGTCTGATGGCGGTCTACCTGATTTTGGCGGCCATCATGCTGTGCTGTCTGCCGCTCATCCCGGCGTTCCCCAACGGTTTTACCGCCGCCCGCGCCGCCCGCAGCGGCCCCGCCGCCTCGCTGGCGCGCAAGCTGTGCGCCGTGCTGGCGGTGCTGACCTTTTACATCAGCCTGAGCGCGGTCTGGACCTTTATCGGCGGCATCGCCGCCGGCGCCGGGCTGTCGCCGGCCCACAGCGGCCAGGTGCTGGCCGTCGCCACCTTGCTCGGCATCGTCGGCGCCGGCGCCGCGGCGCTGATCGGCGCGCGCTTCAGCGGCGGGCGCCTGATCGTGCTGGGGTACGCCCTGCTGCTGGCCAGCGTGGCGCTGCTGACAGGCCAACCCCTGCTGCTGCGCTTCGCCCTGGCGGCCCTGCTGTTCAAATTCACCTGGACCTTTGTGCTGCCATTCATTCTGGCGCGGGTCGCCGGGTTGGATAACGACGGCAAGCTGATGAACGGCATCAACCTGGTGATCGGCGGCGGCATGGCCATCGGCCCGACGCTGGCCGGCTCCTTAATCGAATATTCCGGCGGTTTCAACGCCTTGCTGTTCGGCGCGCTGGGCTGCGCGCTGCTGTCGCTGCTGTTGATTTCGCTGGCTTCACCGCGCGCACCGCGCCGTATAACAGGAGGAGAAAGGTGAAAAGAACAACCGGTTTCTTGTTTGATGAACGCTGTTTCTGGCACAGCACCGGCCTGCACGCCACCACCCTGCCGGTCGGCGGCTGGGTGCAACCGCCTTCCGGCGCCGGCCACGCCGAATCGCCGGAAACCAAGCGGCGCATGAAGAACCTGATGGACGTGTCCGGCCTGTCGCGCCAACTCACCCTGCTGAGCGCCGAACCGGCGACGGAAGAAGACCTGCTGCGCATCCACCCCGCCCACTACCTGCAGCGCTTCAAACAGGTGAGCGACAGCGGCGGCGGCCTGCTGGGGGAGGAGGCGCCGCTGGGGCCGGGCAGCTATGAAATCGCCAAACTCTCCGCCGGGCTGGCCTGCGCGGCGGTGGAGGCGGTGCTGCAGGGCGAGCTGGATAACGCCTATGCGCTGTCGCGCCCGCCGGGCCACCACTGCCTGCCGGATCAATCGATGGGCTTCTGCTTCCTGGCCAATATTCCCATCGCCATCGAGCGCGCCAAGGCCCGCTACGGCCTGGGCAAGGTGGCGGTGCTCGACTGGGACGTGCACCACGGCAACGGCACCCAGCATATCTATTGGCAGCGCGGCGACGTGCTGACGCTGTCGCTGCATCAGGACGGCTGCTTCCCGGCGGGCTATTCCGGCGAACAGGATCGCGGTGAAGGCGCCGGGGCAGGCTGCAATGTCAACGTGCCGATGCTGGCCGGCGCCGGCGACGACGGCTACCTGCACGCCATGCGGCGCATCATTATCCCGGCGCTGGAAAAATTCGAGCCGGAGCTGATCATCGTCGCCTGCGGCTACGATGCCAACGCGCTCGATCCGCTGGCGCGCATGCAGCTGCACAGCGACAGCTTCCGCGCCATGACCGCGCTGGTGCAAGACGCCGCCGACCGGCTGTGCGGCGGCAAGCTGGTGATGGTGCATGAAGGCGGCTACGCCGAATCCTACGTGCCGTTCTGCGGACTGGCGGTGATGGAGCAGCTGAGCGGCGTGCGCACGGAAGTGCAGGATCCGCTGCTAGAGTTCATCCAGCAACAGCAGCCGCGCGACGCCTTCAATCGCTTCCAGCGCGAAGCGCTCGACGAACTGGCGCGCCAGTTCGGTCTGTAATGTCCTCTCGAGCGGGCGCCGCATCCGGCGCCCCTGACAAGCTCGCCGCCAGCCGCTACGCTGAAGGGCAACCCTACCACCATGAGAACAATAACATGTCCGAACAAACCGTCAGCTTTATCAAAGGCCGCCACGGCGACATCGCCTTGCACGACTGGGGAAACGACAAGCCGCGCTATCTGGCGCTGCTGGTGCACGGCTACGGCGAGCATCTCGGCCGCTATCAATACGTGGCGCGCACGCTGCAGGCGCAGGGGGCGCGGGTATTCGGCCCCGATCATCTGGGCCACGGCCTGTCGCAGGGCGAGCGCGTGCTGATCGAGGATTATGACGCCATCGTCGACGACGTTCAGCGCGTGGTCGAGCATCTTCGCCAACAGTATCCGACGCTGCCGCTGGTGGTGATCGGCCACTCGATGGGCGGCATGATCGCCACCCGCTACGTGCAGCGTTATGGCGAGGAGGTGCGCGCATTGGTGCTGTCCGGCCCGCTGCTCGGCGACAGAACGGCGATTTCCGATCTGGCCGAGTTGCCGACGATCCCCGACGCGCCGCTGGATACCGCCACCCTGGCGCGCGATCCGGCGGTTGGAGCGGCCTATCAGGAAGATCCGCTGGTGTGGCACGGGCCGTTTAAGCGCCCCACTCTGCGCGCCATGCAACGGATCCTCGCCGCCATCAACGCCGGGCCGGGGTTCGGCGCGCTGCCTACGCTGTGGATCCACGGCGACGACGATCGGCTGGTGCTGATGAGCGAAACGCAAACCGCGCTCGATCGTCTGCAGGGCGACGATTTCGAACGGATGATCAACACGGGCGGGCGGCACGAGAGCTTTAACGAAACCAATAAGGATCAGATCCTCAAACGGGTAACCGACTTTATTGCGCGGGCGTTAGGTTAAGGTGCTCCCCCTCGGCATTCAGCCTGCTGAGGGGGGCATGACGGCGTCAGCCCTCGACGATGGCGAGGTAGTGTTTGACGAAGCGATCCGAGGTGATGTCCCAACGCACCGGAGTGCCTTTCTCGACGAACCAGGAATCGCCGGCCTGATAGTGCACCGACTCGCCGGTGCGTTCGTTGGTCAGGGTGGCGCTGCCTTCCCACACCGTGGCGTGCTCGGCGAACGGGTACTCCATCACGAAGCTGCCGCGGGTGCAGCTGAACACGCCGCAGTTCAGGTTGTCGGTCGGTTCGCCGAAGATGCTGGCCACGCCGACGTTTGGCGTGCCGGCGATCACCGTGGCGCCCAGGTTGCTGACGCTGCCGATCTCCAGCAGTTCCGGCAGCGGTTGTTTAAGCAGTAACGGTTTCATGTCATTCTCCTCTGAGGGTTAACGGCGGCCTTTCCAGTAGCCGGATGTCTGGTGCCAAACCTTACCGGCGGTGGTCATCACCCGCCGCAGCTTGTCCTTGCCGAAGATGTTGACGTGCGGGATCGAGCTCATCAGATCGTAGCGATCGGATCCTTCGCTCATGCCCTCCGCCAGCACCTTGCACACGATGTGGCTCGGCGTCACGCCGAAGCCGGAGTAGCCTTGCACATAAAACACGTTGTCGCGATCCGGCAGCGTGCCGATCTGCGGGAACAGGTTGGCGCTGCAGCACAGCGGGCCGCCCCAGGCCAGATCGATCTTCACGTCTTTCAGGTACGGGAACACCTTCAGCATCAGGTTGCGGTTCCAGGCCTTGAGATCCGACGGGAAATATTCGATCAGGCGAGTGGCGCTGCCGAACAGCAGCCGGTTTTCGTTGGTCACCCGGTAATAGTCGATCACCGGGCGAATGTCGCTGTAGGCGCCGCGGATCGGACTGATCTGACGGATCAGATCGTCAGACAGCGGCTCGGTGGCCAGCTGGAAGGCGTAGGTGTTGATGGTCTTGCGGTAGATCTGCGGCTCCATGCCGTTGAGGAAGCCGTTGCAGGCCCACAGCATTTTGTTGGCGCGCACCGAGCCCATGGCGGTGCGCACCGTGATGCGCGGCCCGTATTCCACGTTGAGCACGCTGCTGTTCTCGAAGATTTTCACCCCGTAGCCGCTCAGCGCCTTGGCCTCGCCCAGCAGCAGGTTGAGCGAATGCACGTGGCCGCCGCCCATGTGTTTCAGCGCGCAGGTGTAGGCGTCGGAGCCCACCACCTGCTTCACCTCCGCACCGGTGTAAAGCTCGATCTCCTCCTCCGGCGCCACCGCCCTGAACTCCTTCAGCCAACCGCGCAGGGTCTTCTCCTGACGCGCGTTGCTGCCGAGATAGCCGTAGCCGAAACAGAAATCGGCGTCGATGTCATATTTCTTGATGCGCTCGCGGATAATGCCGGCGCCGAGGTTGCTGATCTTGAAGATGGTTTCCAGCCCGGCCGGGCCGACGTGGCGTTTGATCTTCTCCAGATCGTGGCCGATGCCGGCCATCACCTGGCCGCCGTTGCGCCCGGTGCCGCCGTAGCCCAGATAGCGGCCTTCGAGGATGGCGATATTGGTGATGCCCTTCTCTGCCAGCTCCAGCGCGGTGTTGATACCGGAGAAGCCGCCGCCGATGATCACCACGTCAACGTCCAGATCCTCTTCCAGCGTCGGGAAGCGCAGATCGTATTTTTTGGTCGCCGCGTAGTAGGTTAAGGACTCGATTTCGTTGTTCACTGCCGCACTCCCGATTGCCTATGCCATGACATCGGATTATCGGGAGCCGTGGGATTGTCCGCTATGTCCCCTTAGGGACATTCGCTACAAAAAATTAACATTCACGCGCTGCGCCGCTGCGGGGCGGTCAGCAGCAGGCTGAACAGTTCGGCCTGCGAGCCGATGTTCAGCTTGCCGTAGATGTTCTTGCGGTGATTTTTTACCGTGCCGAGGCTGATGAACAGCCGGTCGGCGATCTGCTGCGAACCGCAGCCGGCGAGGATCAGATCGACGATCTCGCGCTCGCGCGGCGTCAGCAAATAACGCGCCTGCGCGCCGTCGTCGTTCACCGTGTCGGCATCGGCCGGTGCCGCCACCACTTCGCCGTGCAGCCGCGCCACGCTTTTCACCAGCGTCAGCGCGCTGCGCAGATCCGCCCGCTGCGGGTAACGCACCGCCACCGTGCGGCGCGCCGAGCCAAAGAACACTCCCAGCCCGCGCTCCGGCGTCAATTGCAGCAGCACGCCGGCCTCGTCGTGCCAGCCGGTCTTGCGATAAAAGTTACGGTAATAGTCGCTGTGATAAAACCCGCAGGGTGCCAGCTGACGCAACGTCAGCACCTCGCCTTCGCCGCCGTCGTTCAGCGCGCGGTAAAACGGATCCTGCAGGTAGGCGCCCTGCTGGTAGATCTGGTTGACCGCGTCGCTGTTTTCCCGCTCGGTTTTGATCAGGCAGCGCGGCGGCCGGCCGCGTTCGAAGGCATAGACGATGGCGTTGTCGAAGGCGAAAAACCCTTCCAGCCAGTTCAGCAGGCTGGGATAAAAACGCGGGCTGGCCACCGCATCGATCACCGCAGACAAGCGTTCAACCTGAATATCCATACCCGCCTCGCCATTATTAATACATTAACAATCTACCGATTTCGGATGGGGTTGGCCGCATGACGGCCGGTACTGTTAAAAAAAGCATCCGGCGAGCCGAAATGCAAGAACGAGATCGTTTACATGTTAAACAACTCACAGGTTGCCGCGGCGGGGAAAGCGGTGGCCGCTCCGCGCCCGCTGGCTTATGCTGTGGCATCGCGCCCCGCAACGCCGTCAAGGAGACCTCATGTCCGTCAGCCATATCATCGCCAACCGCCAGACCTGGTTCGGCCACGGCAGCATCCAACAGCTGCCGCCGCTGCTGCTGGCCGATCCGCAGCCGACGCTGCTGTTCAGCTGCCGCTCTTTTCTCAACGGCCCGGTGTACGCCGGCCTGCGCGAGTCGCTGACGCCGCTGTTCATCGGCACTGAGATCGTCAGCCACGAGGCGTCGCCGCAGGAAATCGACGCCTGGGTGGCGCGCTGGCGCGGCCAGGCGCGGCGCGTGGTGGCCATCGGCGGCGGCAGCGTGCTGGACGCCGCCAAGGCGTTCTCCGCGCTGGTGGAGCACCCGCTGCCAACGCTGCGCTATATGGAAAAGGTGGGCGACAGCAAAATCAGCGGCGCCACCCTGCCGCTGATCGCCATTCCCACCACCGCCGGCACCGGCAGCGAGGTGACGCAGAACGCGGTGATCACCGATACCCAGGTCAGCAAAGTGAAAGCCTCGCTGCGCCATAATAACTTCGTGCCGCACACCGCCATTCTCGATCCGCAGCTGCTGGCCGGCGCGCCGGACAAGGTGCTGGCCTACTGCGCCATCGACGCCTTCACCCACCTGTTCGAGGCCTATCTGTCGAAAACCGCCGGCGCCATGACGCGCGATATGTCGCTGAGCGGCATCCGCCACTTCCTCGCCGCCTGGCCGGCGCTCAACCGCAGCGACGCGGCGCGCGAAGCGATTATGCAGGCTTCGTACCTCGGGGGGCTGACGCTGAGCGCCGCCGGGCTGGGGGTCATTCACGGCATCGCCGGCGAGATCGGCGCGCTGCGCGACTACCATCACGGCCAGGTCTGCGGCCGCCTGCTGCTGCCGTTCCTCACCCTGCTGGAAAGCAGCGAACAGCCGCAGCAGCGCGCACTGATGGCCGAGCTGGCCACGCGCCTGTACCCGCACTGGCAGGGCAGCCCGGAGAGCTACCTGACCGATTTCATCACCCGCCACACCATCGCGCCGTTCTGGCAGGACGATTTGCCGATTTCCGGCCAGGAATTGGCGGTGGCGCTGGAGAAATCCAACAGCAAGAATTCCTGGATCGACTATGCGCCGGCGCAGCGGCAACGGATGATCGAAGAGGCGTTTCGCGTCGAATGATTATATAATCAGATCAACGCACTAGCAGGAGTAAGGAAATGGGCATCATCGGCTGGATCTTCGCCGGCATCGCGGTCGGCATCCTGGTCGGCGCGCTGATCAGAATCTTCGGCAAGAAGAAAGAGCAGTAAGCGTCACGCTGTTCCGTGGGCCGCCAGCAGGCACTCATGGAACAGCTTCACCACCCGCTGCGGTACCGGCGAGCGGCGCAGCACGCTGGAGTATTCGCAGTGATAGCGGAACAGCGCCGGTTTGATCGCCCGCATCAGGTTCTGCGCCACAAAAAACGCCGCGTAGTGATCCGGCAGAAAGCCGACGTATTTGCCGGACAGAATTAACGTCGCTATCGACTCCTGCGCAAATCCCGTCGCCTTGCGATGCAAATGTTGCTGCAGGCTCAGTTCCATATTCGGCGAATGATAGCCTAATCCGGCGAAGGCATAATTGTGCAGCAGATCCCAATTTAATGTTTCATGGCGAGCGGAAAATAATTCATGCTGCGCGCCGCAATATAAGAACATCCTCTCACTGAATAACGAATGATAAGATAAACTTTCTGCGCTGCGGTGCATGGGAATAACCCCAACCTGAAATTGCCCGTCAATAACGCCGCGTTCAATGGTATTAATCGGCTCCACATACATTTGCAAAGAAACCTCCGGCGCGCGCTCGCTGAATAACGCGATAGCCCGGCCGATCTGCGCCTGCGGATTGCTGACCGTATGGTCGAATATCGCCACGTGCAGCTGCCCGCCCATGCGCTGGTGCACCTCGTCCACCCCGCGCCGGAACGCCTCGGTGGCCGCCAGCAGGTTGACGGTTTCTTGGTAGATAATCAGCCCCTCGTCGGTGACCGCAAAGCCCTCGCGCCCGCGCTGGCACAGCGTCAGGCCCAGCCGCTGCTCCAGATCCTTGATGTGCTTGCTGATGGTCGACAGGCTGATGTTCAGCTCCAGTTCGGCGGCGCTCATGCCGCCGCAGTCGACCACGGCCTTGAATACCCGCAGCAAACGCAGATCCATATCCGACAATTGTCCCAGCAACGCGCGCTTTTTTACTTGCATAAAACCTTAAGTAAGTTTCGACATATGATTATTCACAGTAGAGAACAAGCGGTACATAGTCAATTTCGCACAACAATTCGTTAACAACTCATTTTATTTAATTAATCGCACTTATTTTCCTGCCCGGAGGAAAACATGGCCGCTGAAAATTATTCGCTTAATCGTCTCGATGCCGCAGGGTTAGAAGCCCATTGGATGCCTTTTACCGGCAACCGCAATTTTAAAGCGCAGCCGCGCATCATTACTCAGGCCGCAGGGGCGTATTACACCAGCCACGACGGCAGAAAGATTTTCGACGGCCTGTCCGGATTGTGGTGCTGCGGATTGGGGCACGGCCGGCAGGAAATCACCGACGCCGCCCAGCGCCAACTGGCGACGCTGGATTACTCGCCGGCGTTTCAGTTCGGCCACCCGCTGTCGTTCGAGCTAGCCAACAAAATCAAAGCGATGACGCCGGCGGGGCTGGATTACGTGTTCTTCACCGGCTCCGGCTCGGAAGCGGCGGACACCTCGCTGAAAATGGCGCGCGCTTACTGGCGCGCCAAAGGCCAGGCGGGCAAAACCTGCTTTATCGGCCGGGAAAAGGGCTACCACGGCGTTAACTTCGGCGGTATCTCAGTCGGCGGCATCGCCGGCAACCGCAAGACGTTCGGCGCCGGCGCCGAGGCGGATCACCTGCCGCACACCCTGCTGGCCGGCAACGCCTTTTCGCGCGGCATGCCGCAACAGGGGGCGGAGCTGGCGGATGAGCTCAGCCGCATCATCGCGCTGCGCGACGCCTCGACGATCGCCGCGGTGATCGTCGAACCGTTCTCTGGCTCCGCCGGGGTGATCGTGCCGCCGGTCGGCTATCTGCAGCGCCTGCGCGAGATCTGCACCCAGCATGACATTCTGCTGATCTTCGACGAAGTGATCACCGCCTTCGGCCGCTGCGGCGCGATGACCGGCGCCGAGGCGTTCGGCGTCACGCCGGACATCATGAACATCGCCAAACAGGTGACCAACGGCGCGCAGCCGATGGGCGCGGTGGTGGTGCGGCCGGAGATCTACCGCACCTTCATGAACGGCGGCGAGCCGGACTACCAGCTCGAATTCCCGCACGGCTACACCTACTCCGCTCATCCGGTCAGCTGCGCGGTCGCGCTGGCGACGCTGGACATCCTGCAGCGCGAACAGATGGTGGAGCGCGTGCAGGCGCTGGCGCCCTATTTCGAACGCGCGGTGCACAGTCTGCAGGGGGCCAAACACGTCGCCGACATTCGCAATATCGGCCTGGCGGCCGGCATCACGCTGGCGGCGTGGCCCGGTGAACCGGCGCGGCGCCCCTTCGAGGCGGCGATGCGCTGCTGGGAAAGCGGATTTTACGTGCGCTACGGCGGCGACACCCTGCAGTTGGCGCCGCCGTTCATCAGCAGCGAGGCGCAGATCGATGCGCTGATCAACGCCGTCGGCGACGCCCTCAACGCCACCGAATAAGGAGAGAATCATGACCATTACCCATTGGATCAACGGCGAGCCTGCCACCGGCGGCGAACGCAGCCAGCCGGTTTACGACCCGGCCACCGGCCAATCGGCGCAGGAGGTGCAGCTGGCCGACCGCGCCACGGTGGAGCGCGCCATCGCCGCCGCCGAACAGGCCTATCCCGCCTGGCGCGATACCCCGCCGCTGAAACGCGCGCGCATCATGATGAAGCTCAAGGATCTGCTGGAGCAGCATGCTGACGCCGTCTGCCAATTGATCACCGCCGAGCACGGCAAAGTGCTCAGCGACGCCCTGGGCGAACTGCAGCGCGGCATCGAGAATATCGAATACGCCGGCTATGTGCCGGAACTGCTGAAGGGCGAACACAGCAAAGAGGCCGGCCCAGGCATCGACAGCTGGAGCGAGTTTCAACCGCTGGGGGTGGTGGCGGGCATCACACCGTTCAACTTCCCGGCGATGGTGCCGCTGTGGATGTGGCCAATGGCGGTCGCCTGCGGCAACACCTTCGTGCTGAAGCCTTCCGAGCGCGTCCCTTCCGCCGCGCTGTATATCGCGCGGCTGGCGGCGGAGGCCGGGCTGCCGCCGGGGGTGCTCAACGTGGTCAACGGCGATCGCGAAGCGGTGGAGACGCTGCTGCATGACGGGCGCATCAAAGCGATCAGCTTCGTCGGTTCGACGCCGGTGGCGGAGCACATCTATCACACCGGCTGCGCGCAGAACAAACGGGTACAGGCGCTGGGCGGCGCCAAGAACCACGCGGTGGTGCTGCCGGACGCCGATATCCCCGGCGCGGTCGGCGCACTGATGGGCGCGGCGTTCGGCTCCTGCGGCCAGCGCTGCATGGCCATCCCGCTGGTGGTCGCGGTGGGCGACGGCACCGCCGACGCGCTGATCGCCGGGCTGCGGCAACAGATGGCCGCCATGCGCGTCGGCCCCGGCAGCGACAACCGCAACGACATGGGGCCGCTGGTGACCCAACAGCATTATCAGAAGGTGAAAGGCTATATCGATCAGGGCGTGGCCGAAGGCGCCGAGCTGCTGGTGGACGGCCGCGAACTGCGCGTGACGGACGCCGACGGCCGCCCCAGCCAGGGGTATTTCCTCGGCCCGACGCTGTTCGACCGCGTGACGCCCGGCATGCACATCTATCAGGAAGAGATCTTCGGCCCGGTGCTTGGCGTGGTGCGCGCGGCGTCGCTGCAAGAGGCGATGGCCTTGATCGACGCCCACGAATACGGCAACGGCACCTGCCTGTTCACCCGCGACGGCGAAGCGGCGCGTTACTTCTCCAGCCGCATTCAGGTCGGCATGGTGGGGATCAACGTGGCGCTGCCGGTGCCGGTGGCCTACCACTCGTTCGGCGGCTGGAAGCGCTCGCTGTTTGGCGATCTGCACGCCTACGGCCCGGACGCGGTCAGGTTCTACACCAAACGCAAGACCGTGACCCAGCGCTGGCCGGCCTCCGGCGATGCCCGCCGCGCCAGTTTCAGCTTCCCGTCGGGGCAGGGGTAACACATAAGAACAATAAACTTCCGGGGAGCACAGCTCCCCGGCATTTCGCGCGCTCCATTTGATTTCTGCGTACAGCCTGTGCAGCAAAACAATAATTCACTCACACGTTAATGGAGTCGTTAACCATGCAAGAGTCCGCCCCTGAACACACTTTCAAAGGCAATCTCAGCGTCCTCGACGTGGTGATGATTACCGCGTCCGGCGTGACGCCGGCCAGTTCGATCTTCGTCATCGCGCCGCTGGCGATCGCCAGCGCCGGCAGCGGCGCCTTTCTGTCGTTTCTGATCGCCGCCTGCGTCGCCGCCACCATCGCGCTGTGCTATGCCGAGCTCGGCGCCGCGCACCCCAGCGCCGGCGGCGAATACAGCATCATCAAACGCCTGTTCGGCACCCTGTGCGGGTTGCAGACCTACCTGTTTATTCTCAGCGCCGCGCTGTTCGTGCCGGCGGTGCTGGCCACCGGCGCCGTGCCCTATCTGAATACCGCACTGGGCACCTCATTCGACGCCTCCACCGCCGGCATGATCACCGTGCTGATCGGCGGCGCCTGCGCCATTTTCAACATCAAGGCCAACGCCCTGCTGACCGGCGCCTTTCTGGTGGTGGAAGTGGCGGTGCTGGCGCTGATCGCCTGGCTCGGTTTCAGCCATCCGCATCAAAGCGCGGAGATCCTCACCGCGCCGGTGATGCTGGACGCGCAGGGCAGCCTGGCGCCGGTGTCGCTGCCGCTGATCGTCGCCATGGTCGGGGTCGCGCTGTTCTCCTACAACGGCTACGGCGCAGCGGTGTACATGGCGGAAGACATGCGCGAACAGGGCAAACCGATGGCGGTCGCGATCATGCTGACGCTGGTCATCGTGGTGCTGGTGGAGCTGGTGCCGTTCACCGCCCTGCTGATCGGCTCGCCGTCGCTGACGGAGATGGCCAAACAGGCCGACCCGGTCAGCTATGTGGTCACCCAGCTCGGCGGCCCGACGCTGGCGCGGGTGGTGAGCGGCGCGATTTATCTGTCGGTGTTCAACGCCATTATCGCCATCGTGGCGCAGTTCAGCCGCATGATGTTCGCCAGCGGGCGCGACGGCTTCTGGCTGCCGGCGTTCAACCGGGCGCTGAAAATCATCCACCCGCGCTTCGGCACCCCCTGGATCGCCACCCTGCTGTTCGGCGTGCCCTCGGCGCTGTTGGCGTTTTGCTCCGATCTCGAATCGCTGACCTCGTTCACCGTGATCCTGCTGCTGCTAGTGTACATCATCATGGCGGTGGCGGCGCTGATCAGCCGCCGTCGCCGCCACTTCCATCACCCGTACCTGATGCCGCTGTGGCCGCTGCCGGTGCTGGCGGCGCTGCTGTGCTGCCTGTACGTGCTGTGGACGATTTTGATCGCCAGCAGCCTGAAAGACTTTATTATCATTGCCGGCATCATCGGCTTCGGGCTGGCGCTGAACCATCTGCGCGGCCGCCAGACGGCGCCCCTCGCCGCCCCCTCAATAGAAGGAGAATAACCATGACGCAGCGCGCTCAGGATCTGGGCATAATCATCGGCCAGGGCACGCCCGGCCCGCTGAACGCCATCACCGACGTGCCCGGCGTGCGCGTCGGCCATGCCAGCCTTCATGCCGATTTGGCGGACGGGCGCAGCGTGCGCACCGGCGTGACGGTGATCGAACCGCGCCCCGGCTCCGCCCGCCACGCCCCCTGCTTTGCCGGCGTGCACGTGCTGAACGGCAACGGCGACGCCACCGGCCTGGAATGGGTGCGCGAAGCGGGGCTGCTGACCAGCCCGATCGCCTTCACCAACACCCACAGCGTGGGCGTGGTGCGCGATGCGCTGATCGCGCTGGAACGCGAAGCGCTGCCCGCGAGCGACAACGCGGTGTACTGGAATATGCCGGTGGTGATGGAAACCTTCGATGGCCTGCTCAACGACATCAACGGCTTTCACGTCAAGGCCGAGCACGTGCGCCTGGCGCAGCAGGCGGCCCGTGGCGGCTTGCCGCAGGAAGGCGCGGTCGGCGGCGGCAGCGGCATGATCTGCCATGAATTCAAAGGCGGCAGCGGCACCGCATCGCGCCGCTTGCCCGCCGATCAGGGCGGCTGGACGGTGGGCGCCATCGTGCAGGCCAACCACGGCAAGCGCGAGTCGCTGCTGGTGGGCGGTTATCCGGTGGGCCGCCACCTGGGGCATATCCCCTCGCCGTTCACGCCGCAGTTGCCGCATCCCGGCATGGGCTCCATCGTGGTGGCGCTGGCGACCGACGCGCCGCTGCTGCCGCACCAGTGCGCGCGCCTGGCGCAGCGCGCCAGCATCGGCATCGCCCGCACCGGCGGCGGCACCGAGGATTCAAGCGGCGATATCTTTATCGCCTTCGCCACCGGCAACGACGGTCTGCCGCCCGCCGACTACGCCAATAAAGGCGCCTTCACCACGCCGCTGCGCATGGTGAACAACGACTATATTTCGGCGCTGTTCGCGGCGGCGGCGGAAGCGGTAGAGGAAGCGATCGTCAATGCGCTGCTGGCGGCCAATAGCGTCAGTGGCAACGGCCATCGGGCGGAAGGGTTGAGCGCCGAGCAGCTGGTGACGGCGCTGGAGAAGGCCGGCTGGCGACGGTAAACAACGCGGGGCGCGGGGGTAGCCACGCCCTGATAATCAGGATCCGCCGCCCGGCTTGGGCGTCGGGTAATCGTAATCCAGCTTCAAGGGTTCGGCATAGACGCTGTTCCACAGCTGTTGGTACAGCTGGTCCAACCGCCCGCTCATCGCCGCGCTGTGCAGCACCAGCTCCAGATTGCGCGAGTTGTCCAGATAGCCGCCGGTCCAGTTGCTGGTGCCAATCCAGGCAATCTCATCATCGATGGTCATCAGCTTGCTGTGGATCACGCGGGCAAACGGGATGAAGCCGCTGCTGGCCGGCGGAATGGTCACCACCTTGATCTGCACGTTCGGCACCAGCGCCAGGCTCTTCAGCCAGGCGATATCCGGCTTTTTGGTGTTCCAGTTGGCCACCATCAGCTCGATCTGCACGCCGCGCGCCGCCGCACTGCGCAGCGCGTTGTCGATAACCGCATAGAAGGGGCGGCTGCGCTCCGGGCCAAACGACAGCGGCGCGTAATCCATGACCTGCACCCGCACCCGCCGTTTGGCGTCGGCCAGCAGGCGCGGCAGCTCGGCCTGCGAATCGAGCACGCCCGCCGGATTGTAGGCGCGCGGGCTGGCCACCAGATAGTTGCCCTGCGGGGGCGCGGTCGGCGGCGAATCGGGCAGCGCCGGCACCGGCTTATCCTGCGCCAGCAGCGCCTGCGCCCGCCAGTCCTGTTCGAAGATCGCCTGGATCTGCCCCACCACCTTGGCGTCGCTGATGCGCAGCCCGGTTTCGTGAATATGCTCCAGCGCGCGCCAGTCGAAGTTCTGGCTGCCGACAAACGCCTGTTCGCCGTCCACCAGCAGATACTTGGCGTGCAGGATGCCGCCGCTCAGCTTCTGGTAAGGAATGATGCGCAGCTCCAGATTGGGGATCGCCTTCAGCTGTTCCAGCGTTTCGGCGGTGGAGTTGCGGATGCCTTTCTCCTCCATCAGGAAACGGATTTTCACCCCGCGCTCACCGGCCGCCTTCAGGCGCTGCAGCACGCCGTCCAGCAGCGAACCGTCCTGATTCGCCACGTAAAACTGCCCCAGGTCGATGCGGGTTTTCGCCGCGTCGAACATCTCGCGCCACACCTCGGCGGTGTTGCGCAGGTCGTCGGCCTGCAGCGCAGTTTCTACCGGTGCGGTATACACCAGCTCATAACCGGGAATCGCAAAACGCGCCGCAGCGCTCTGGCTCAACATCAACAAACAACCGCCCCACAATGCCGTATAAAGGCGGCCGAACGGCCGCCGTGTTGGATGGCCATTAGGCATAGCGCGGCGCCCCGCTGTCAACCCATTGTTCGCCGCTGCCGCTCTCCGGGCGGCTGGCCGGTTGACCGGCGCGGATCAGCAGCACCTTCAGCAGCTCGTTGATGCGCTCCATGCGGCTCTGCAGGAAGTTGTTGGCCACCAGGCACAGCAGCGCGATGGCGATGCCGAGACCAGTGGCGTACAGCGCGGTGCCCATCCCGGCCGACACCAGGCTCGGCTCGGAGACGCCCGAAGCGGCCAGCGCCTTGAAGGTTTCGATGATCCCCATCACCGTGCCCAGCAGCCCCAGCAACGGCGCGGCGGTGACCACGGTTTCCAGCAGCCACAGGCCGCGCGCCATCGGCGGCTTGCTCAGCAGATACTGGGCGTCGATCAGATCGCCGATCGCCTCGCGATCGCCGGCGCGGTGTTTCTGCGCCAGCACCGGCGCGATCACCGCCATCGGCAGGCTGTTGCGCTGGGTCAGCGCGTCCGGCAGATCGGCCGCGCGGCGCACCTCCGGCGTCAGCGCCTGCTCCAGCCGGCGCGCCTGGCGCTGGGTATAAGCGAAGTACAGCGTGCGTTCGATGATGATCACCAGCGCGATCGCCAGCGCGGCGTACATCACGTAGAAAATAATGTCGTGCAACAGATTGGCGTCCATACAGGGTTCCTCTTCCCCGCCGCCGGGCAGGCAGCGGGGCATTCAGTTAAAAGGTGGCTTCCAGCGAGACGCTGAAGGTGCGTTCTTCGCCGACGTTGTAATACGGGGTGCTGGCCTTCACGCCGCCGTAGGGCGCCGCGTTGAAGGTGGTGGTGCGCACCGAGGTCAGGTATTCCTTGTCAAACAGGTTGCTGATGCCAAAGCGCAGCGCGGCGCTTTTGACGATTTTCTTGTCCACCGGCAGATGCACCCCCGCCGCCAGATCGAACACCGTGCGGCCGCCGATCTTCTCGTCGTTGGTCAAGTCGCCGTAGAATGCGCTGACGTACTTGCCGCTGACGCTGCCGTAATACAGCCCGTCGTCATAACCCAACGTCATGTTCAGCAGGTTTTTCGGCACGTTCGGCACCTCTTTACCGGAGGTCGGCAGCGGCTGCCCGCCATTGCTGACGATGTCGTTCTTCTGCTTCGATTGGGTATAGGTATAAGAGGTGTAGTAGTTGAAGTTATGCGGCAGTTGGCCGCTCCACTCCAGCTCCAGCCCTTTGTTCTCCACGTTGCCGATGTTCATCATCTCGTAGTCGCCGGCCGCGTTGGTGGTGGAGATCTGGCGATCGCTGTAGCGCATGTAGAACAGCGTGGCGCTCAGCAGCATGTCCTCTTGCTGGAAACGCCAGCCCAGTTCGTGGTTCCAGCTCAGCTCCGGCTTGGTGCTGAGCGAGTCGCCGACGTTGTACAGCACGTAGTTGGGCGGCGTGCGCATGTTGCGCGTCAGGTTGTAGAACACCTGGTTTTCCTGGTTCACCTTATAGCTGGCGCTAAAGTTCGGCAGGAATTCGTGATAGGTGGCTTTGCGCTTCTCCGGCACGTTGTACAGGCTGCCGCGGTTGTCCCCTTTACGCTCCACGTACTGATAGGCCAGGCCGCCGACGAAGGTCCAGTCCGGTGTGGCAAACCAGGTGTCCTGCAGCCACACTTTCTGTGCCGGGGTGATGGTGTACTGGTTGCGCCCCTGCACGGTGTTGCCGTTGGCGTCCTTCACCTGATCGGAACCGCCGGGTTTCCCCCAAATCTGTGACGGGTTGCCGTCGCCCTTGATGCTGATGAACGGCTGAGTCTGCAGTTGGCGCGCGCGCTCGTACCAATAACCGACGTCCAGGCTGTGCTGATCGTTAATGTCCCACTTCAGCTTGGTGGTGATGCCCGGCCGCCAGGTTTGGGTCCACGACGGGCGGTAATAGGTGTTGGACTGCAGGTTGCTGAGGTCATACTGCCCGGCTCTGTCCGACGTGCTGGACAATACCGACGCCGTCTGGCCGTTGAAGCTGCCGCCGTTGCCCCAGTAGTAATACGGCTGCAGGGTCAGCGACAGGTTGTCGCGCAGCTGCAGTTTCTGGGTGAACGACAGCGTAAAGTTCTCGAACGGGTTGCGTTCAATCTTGTAATACTTGTTCAACTGCCCTTTGCTGTTGTACTCCGGCGAGGTGACATAATCGGTGTCACGGCCGTCGTTTTGGAACTGCGCCTTGCTCAGGGTGTTGTAGTTGGTGTTGTTCTGGCGGTTGTACTTCATCACCAGATTGCTGCTGTTGCCGTTGCCGTCTTCATACAGCGAATTCATCTCGAACTTGTCGGAGTACAGCCGCCCCTCGCCGCGCCATTTCTTCGCCTCGGTGTGCGAATAGGAGAGCCAGTTGCTGAAGCCGTTGTACTCGCCGGTCTCCAGGCGGGCGAAGGTTTTGCTCAGGCTGTTGCTGCCCAGCGTCTGCTTGACGAAACCGCCGAAGTCTTTCGCCGGGCGGCGCGTCACCAGGCCGATGTTGCCGCCGCTGGAGCCGATGTGCGGGCCGTCCGCTTCGGAAGACCCCTGGGTGACGAACACCTCCTCCAGGTTTTCCGCGTCGCCCAGCAGGTTCGGGTAGACCGCGTAGTTGCCGGAGTCGTTGATCGGGATGCCGTCCATCGACAGGCCGATCTGATCCGAGTTCATGCCGCGCATGGTGTAGTCCACGCCGCTCAGGCCGCTGGCGTCGTTGCTGTTGACGTTCAGGCCCGGCGTGTATTTCAGTTTATCGATGGCGTTAGCCGCCGACGGCATTTTGTCCATCGCCTCTTTGGTGACGGTGGAGCGCGCCTTGGCGCTGTCGTCCTGCACCATCATGCCGCCGCCGAGCGACTGCCCCTTGACGCTGATGGTGCCGACATCGGTGGCGTCGGCCGCCAGCGCGGCGCCCGGCAGCATCGCCGACATCACCGCCAGATAGATCCCAGAACGATTAAACGATTTCATTGTGTGCATCCCATAAAAATCAAACGATTAACCCTTGCGCTAAGGCGCCTGATAATTGAACGTCGCGGTAAATCTTTTGGTTGTTTGCCCGGCGAACGCCTCGCTCGGGAACGGCTTTACTGAACTGATGCTTTGCAGGCTGCTCATCGCCGCGCGATTCAGCAGCATGCTGGCGGCCTTGTTGGCGATGCCGGAAGAGAGCACCCGCCCGCTGCGATCGACCTCCAGCCACACCTCGACGTTGCCCTGCGGGCGCTCGAGCGAGGCCTGCCGCCCGCTCGGGTAGCGCTTGCGCTGTTCCAGCTCACGGCGCAAGGCCAGCAGGTAGCCGTTTTCTATCGCCTGCGCGTTCACCTTCGGCGCTGCGGGGGCGGCCGGTGCGGGCTGCGCCGCCGGTTTGCTGACCAGCGCGCGCGGTGCGGCGGGCGCCGGCGTCGGTTTAGGTTTCTCTACCGGTTTGGCTTTCTCTTTCACCGGTTTGGGCTTTGGCTGTGGCTTCGGCACCGGCTTGGCTTCCACGATCGGTTCCGGCGCCGGCACCACCGGTTCGGGGAGCGGCTCCGGCTCGGGCGGCGGCGGTTCGGGCTGAGGCTCCGGCGGCGTTTCCGGTTGGGGTTCCGGCGCCGGTTCAGGTTCCACCAGCGCCAGTTCAATGGCGGTTTCGTCGTAGCGCGGCTGGATCTTCAGCGCCGCCTGTTGGCTGGCGAACAGCAGGCAACCGGCGACAATCAGCGCCGGCAACCAGCTGAAAAGATGACGTGAGCGATAGAGCAGATACATGTCACAGCTTCCGTGTCGCGATGGAGACGGAGAAGAAGCCGCCCTGGCGCAGGTTGTCCATGACCGCCACCAGCCGCTCGACCGCCACGCCTTTGTCGCTGTTGACGATGATGGTGGTGGTCTGGTTGGTCTGCTGCTGTTGCTTCAGCGTGTTGACCAACGCGTCGAGCGCGATCGGCTGGCCATCCAGCTGCAGCTGTTCGTCGGCCCCCAGCGTGATGATCGCTTTCTTCTGCGGTTTCAGCTGTTGCGCGCTGCCGGCGGACGGCAACTGCGTTTTCAGCCCGAGCGCCGGAATGACGTTCAGGCTGATCAAGACGAAAAACACCAATAAAAACATCATCACGTCGATCATCGGGATCAGTTCGATGTGCGCTTTGTTCTTTTTCGGTTCGTTCCAGTTACGCATGACACTCCCTCCAAAAGCGAAGCAGCCAATATAGGAGGGGTTTGTTTACCTTTTGTTACGCTTGTGTGATCTTATTTTCACAGCGGAGATTTTTTGCGAGAATTTTTTCAATGGCGGGCAATAAATGCGGATATATAACTCATTAATTAGCGATAGTTTTTAATGGAATAATTGCAATGTGGGCCTAACGCCGTGCGGATGACGAGACAATAAATGTGAAAATAGTGACAAGCTGCGCCAACCGGTGGCGGCTTTGCCTCTCACCTCCCAGCGATATCTGCTATTTTTCCCAAGAAAATTCCCAATCCCCCTCTTTAAAACACTCGCCAAAAATAAATGCGACTATATTTAACCAAATAACACCCTTCGTTGAATGGAATATTGCCAATCAAATGGCAGCCGTTATATTTTTAAAGTGAAATAGCGCTACGGCGTTATTTTAGAATTTAATTAAACCCACTAAGTCACCCTTTTATTTATAAGGATTGTATATGAAAGTACTTAGTCAATATGAAGAACAGTACGTTAGCGGTGGCGATCTGAACGCGGCCTGGGATGGGCTGTTGGACGGCGCCATGACCGGCGCGCTGATTGCAGGTAAATCCGCAGGCGCAGGCGGCTTTATTGCCGGTGCGGTCGGCCAATTGGTCGGCACCATCATCGGCGGCGTTGCAGGCGGTGTGGGGCTGGGTCTTTATGGCCTGACGCATACGCAGCAGGAAGTGGCCGACTACGCGAAACATTTCCGCGAGACTATCGGATCCACCTCGACCTCGGTCGGCGGCAGCCTGTAAACATGAATGAATAAATAGTCACCCTTACGGTGACTATTTATTTTATTACAGCACCGTCCCTAATGTCGCGCGCAGCGCTCTTTATGGTTATGGCATCCCTGTATTTTTTCAAACCTGATGTTATCGCACCGGTATTCAATTGAGAAACCATCCACGGGCTGAAAGCGAATGGCGTTAATTTTACCGCCGCCATTAAGTTATTGAGATCGACCCACGCATAATCCGCCACTTCATCAGGATTAGCGCAGAGAGCGCCTTTACAATACGCGGCAAATACCGGGCAAACCTCATTCTCCATGATGCCGGACACGTCGGTCGCCTGATAACTGAAGGCGTCGCTCAGCAGCGTTATCTGCTCGACTTCCGTGCCCAATTCAACCTGAGCGCGACGTATAACGGCCTGCGCCAGCGCCTCTTGCGGCAGGGGATGCCCACAAAAAGAATTGGTCCAGACCCCCGGCCAGGCGATTTTGCTCAACGCGCGCCGGGTGACCAACACTGCACCCTCGACAGTAAACAGGTAGCATGAAAAAGCCAGATGCAGCGGCGTATGCCGCGTGTGGACCTGATCTTTGGGCGTCGTCCCGCAGGGCTGCCAGGCGGCGTCAAGCAGAACGACGTCTTCATTTTTCATCATTGTTATTTCCATGAAAAGGCGGGCCTTTCCCCGCCTGCGGTTTCATTTACTCAGAAGAGGAGGAATGGTCGGCACTTCCGGCGCATTATCGATATCCTGCTGAGTCATGCGAAACTCGGGCGGATAATGCTCCCGTTCCGTTCTGCGAGCAGGTTCGGTATTACGCCAGGTATAAAGGCAGTGTTGACACTGGTATACCGTCCACACGCCCTTGACCGGTGAATGCGCCATGACGTCTATCTGTTTATCGGCACAACGAGGACAAATCATAGGAACTCCTTAATGACGGTTAGCCAGCATGGCGGTTAATTTATCCACCCACAGGGCAGTTTCGGGTAAATCCTTGACCGGCTGGCTGTAGTGGCCGCGCGTATCCGGAGCCACCGGCGTGGTCGCGTCAATGATGAGTTTGTCCGTGATCCCCGCCGGGCTGGAGCCAGGATCCAACTCCAGCACCGACATATTCGGCAATTGTACCAAATCGCCGGCCGGATTGACCTTGGCGGACAGCGCCCACATAACCTGCGGCAGGTTGAAGGGATCGACATCCTCATCGACCATGATCACCATTTTTACATAGCCCAGCCCATGCGGCGTGGTCATCGCCCGCATCCCCACCGCGCGCGCGAAACCGCCGTAACGCTTTTTAGTGGAAATGATGACGAGCAACCCGTGGGTATACATCGCATTAACCGCCTGCACTTCCGGAAACTCGGCTTTCAACTGCTGATACAGCGGCACACAGGTGGCCGGCCCCATCAGGTAGTCGATTTCTGTCCAGGGCATGCCCAGATACAGGGATTCGAAAATCGGCCGCGAGCGGTAAGAAACCTTATCGATGCGCACCACCGTCATGTTGCGGCCGCCGGAATAGTGCCCCGTAAATTCGCCGAACGGGCCTTCAATCTCGCGCTTGCGGCCTTCAATCACCCCTTCAATGATGACTTCGGAACCCCAGGGCACATCAAAGCCGGTCAAGGGGGCCGTCGCTATCGGGTACGGGCTTTCACGCAGGGCGCCGGCCATTTCATACTCCGACTGATCGTATTTGAGCGGCGTCGCCCCCATCAGCGTAATGATCGGGTCATTGCCCAGCGTAATGGCGATAGGCAGATCCTCGCCGCGCTCTTCTGCTTTATGCAGATGCAGCGCGATGTCGTGCATCGGCACGGGCTGCAGGCCCAGCTTACGCTTGCCCTTCACCTCCATGCGATAAATGCCGACGTTTTGCTTGCCGAAGTGGGTCGGATCTTCAGGATCGCGGGAAACCACGCAGGCCTTATCCAGGTAGAATCCACCGTCGCCGTCGTTTAAGCGAAACAGCGGCAGGATCTCAAACAGATTAATCTCCTCACCGTTGACCTCGTTCTCGGCCCAGGGCGGATTATCGCGACGTTCCGCAGAGACGGGAAAATGATCCCAGCGGCGAATATACTCATCGATTTGCTGCTTCACCGGCGTGGCCGGCGGGAGCCCCAGGGCTATGGCGTGATTCTGCCATGACCCGATGGTATTCATGACCACATGCGCGTGTTCAAAGCCTTTAATGTTCCTGAATGCAATGGCGGGGGCGCCCTCACCCATTCTGCCTGTGGCGTTGGCTGCCGCGGCGATATCCGGTTCCGCCTGAACCTCCTCGGTAATATCGAGTAATTGTCCGGCCTCATCCAGCGCCGCTAAATAACTTCGCAGATCGTCATAAGCCATATTTAACCTTCCTCGGTGTCAGTGGTTTTTTTGCTATTTTCTTTTAGTCCTGCCCAGCGCTTTGCCCGGCGATGATCAAGACCAAATTGATCCAGCACGCGTGCGACAATATGATCGGTAACGTCATCGATATGAGTGGGGTGGTTATAATAAGCAGGCATGGGGGGAACCAATGACACCCCCAATTTCGAGAGCGCGAGCATATTTTCCAAGTGAATAGTACTCAACGGCGTTTCTCTGGGAACCAACACCAACTTCCGCCCTTCTTTGATAATCACATCCGCCGCTCTGCCAATAAGCCCTTCAGCATAACCGGCTCGAATACCCGCCAACGTTTTCATACTGCAGGGAATAATGATCATGCCGTCCGTATGAAAAGAACCTGAAGAGATCGTGGCGGCCTGATCGGCAGAACCGTGCGTCACGTCAGCCATCGCCATCACGTCATGCACGGTGAAATTTGTTTCGAGTTCAATGGTCGTTTTGGCCCACTTACTCAAGATCAAATGCGTCTCTATGCCCTCCATGTCTTTTAGCGCCTGAAGCAGCGCCGTACCCAGCGGCGCCCCGGTCGCGCCCGTCATCGCGATCACTAATCTCATGCAATACCTCACAAAGTTCGCATACGAACAATTCATCAAATCTAGTCCCGAGATAGCGATAAAACAAGTGGGTAATATGTAACCGTTCGTAAGCGAACAACTTTCCGGACAGGTATCCCTTATCGGCTTATTTTGTTATATTGATATTATTGTTAGCTTTTTTCCTTTCAGGGAATAATGTATGAACAGAACGCTGGCCAATACTTTTTTCCACCTCATTCGCGAACTGCTTCAGGATCATAGTGCTCAATGGCAAAAATCGCTTCCTGAACTCAGCAAACAACAATATTCCATTCTGGCCACCGTTTCAGAAACGCCGGGCATTGAACAAATCGAATTAATGGAAGCGGCGATCAGCAGTAAAGCCGCGCTGGCCGAATTGCTAGGCCGCATGGAAGGAAAAGGTCTATTAAAACGGGAAGCCGGCGAGCATGATAAGCGCCGCCGATTTATTTACCTGACGCCTGCTGGGCAGGCGCTGTTCGAAGCCAGCCGCCCCATCGCCGACGCGATTGATAATATGTATCTCGAACGAGTCAATAAAGACCAACATGAGTCGGCGCTTTTCGTTTTAAAGACGATGATAGGGAAGCAATAAATTCACCGCGCCAACAGCGGAAGCTGAAAGCATAAAAAAAGACGCCCGCAGGCGTCTTTTTTATCGTTCACTGAAGCTCTGGGCAATCAGTTCACTTTCACCGGCATGCCGGAACGGGCCTTGATCGCCGCGTCCACTTCGCTCTGGTTGACGCCGGCGTCCATCAGCACTTTGCCGACCGGCGCAGAGATGGTCAACGGCACCGGATCCTTGGATTGCAGCTGCTCTTCGTTGGCCGACAGCGGGTTGTGCACTTCCACGTAGCGCGAGCCGTCCGGTTCGACGGTGGCCTTCATCGGTTCGTTGATGAACTGCACGCGGGTGCCGACCGGCACGTTCTGGAACAGGTACTTGATGTCGTCGGCGCGCAGACGCACGCAGCCGTGGCTCACACGCAGGCCGATGCCGAAGTTGGCGTTGGTGCCGTGAATGGCATACAGACGGCCGACATACAGCGCATACAGCCCCATCGGGTTATCCGGGCCGGCCGGGAACACCGCAGGCAGGATCTCGCCGTCAGCCGCGTATTCGGCGCGCATTTTGGCGGTCGGCGTCCAAGTTGGGCCGTCTTTCTTGCGCTGCACGGTGGTGGTCCAGTTCAGCGGGGTGTCTTTACCCAGCTGGCCGATGCCGATCGGCAGCACCACCACGGTGTTGGAGCCTTTCGGGTAATAGTACAGACGCATTTCGGCGCTGTTGATGATGATGCCTTCACGCGGCGCGTCCGGCAGGATCAGCTGCTGCGGGATAGTCAGGGTGCTGCCGGCCTTCGGCAGGAACGGATCCACGCCCGGGTTGGCCTCCAGCATGTTGCTCAGCCCCATCTGATACTGGGCGGCGAAGCTCTCCAGCGGCAGTTTGCTGTCTTCCGGTACGGTGATTTGGATATTCTCGCCCACCAAACGGCTGTCTTTTGGCGGCAGCGGGTAAACGACGGCGAAGGCAGCCTGGCTGAATGCAACCAGTGCCGTAAACAGGGTTAATAACGCGCGAATGCTCATTTTCATCTTCGTGTTGGTCAAGGCCACTGGCGATTATGGGTATTGGTTTCTACGGCCACTTTGCCCCGTTGAATTTCAGCCGGCAGCCAACGGCGCTGCGGCCTGAAAAACCAGGGGGATTTGACCGGATGCGCATTATATGTGCACATCAATCAAAGTGTGAACCATTACCGATGTAATATCGCAATTTTTTGTAACCTGACGCGCCACGAAGGCGATTTTTTGCGAGAACCGCCGCCTAGCTGGCGGCGGCCAACGCTTCCTCCCGCCGTATCGGAATCAGGTATTCACAGCGGATCGCCGCGCCGCCGAGCGGGCAACTGCCCTCCTGCGCCGGGTAGAAACGCTCGATATCCTGCCCTGGCCGGCGAATGGCGTTCATCTGCGGCATGGCGGTGTCATACAGCCGGACAATAAAGTTTTGTAACCCTTCCGCCTGTCCCTGGTAGGTGAAACGGGCATACTCGCCCTGCTCGATAGTCACCCGCTCTCCCGGCGCCCCTTCGTCCGGCAGAGCGGCGGTGTAGGCCATGCGCGGGCTGCCCCGGCGGCGCCGGTCAACTTCCAGACTGGTGAGGCCGTATACCACCTCCGGCAGCGCCTGCGGCTGCAGCAACTGCCGCCAGGCGTGGCGGCGCAGCTCGCACTTGGAGGCCGCCAGCTGCCCCAGCGTGCAGTGGCGGCGTTGAGTGTGCCCCACCAGCTGCATCGCGGGCAGCGTCACGATATCGGCCTGCGGCAACGGCGCTTCAGTCAGGCGCAGCGGCGGCTGCAGCCCATAGCTCGACCAATCCTGGCTGCGACGATAGCTGGCCGGCGGCAGACCGAACTGCTTGCGGAAGCAACGGGTGAAGGTCTGCTGTGAATCGAACTGGTAAGTATCGGCGATGCAGGCCACGCTGGTGCCGGTCAGGCGCAGTTCGCGCGCGGCGGCGGTCAGCCTTCTGCGGCGCGCGTAGGTGCCGAGAATATGGCCGGTATGCTGCTTGAACATCCGCTGCAAATGCCATTTGGAGTAGCCGGACTTGGCGGCGATGTCGTCCAGCGTCAGCGGCTGATCCAGGCTCTGCTCGATCCAGGCCAGCAGCTGTTCAATCACCTGTTGCTGGTGCATGGTATCCCCCTTATTTTAACAATAACGTCTGCGCCAATACCCGGCCTGCGGCTTCATCGGCGGCCACCAGTACCGGATAGCCCCAGAATTTGGCGCCGTATTCGGCGAATTCTTCCGCCGCCGCGCGTTTGGCAGCGTCCGGCTCCAGCATGATCATGCCTTTCACCCACCGCTTCAGCGCCTCGCGGTTATCGCGCTTCCACAGCGCCACCTGGGTGCGGGCATCGCGGTCATGTTCTTGTTCTTCATCGCCGACGCTGCGGTCGGTCATCAGGACGAACGGCTCGGCGCGCGCCAGCAGCGCGCTGAATTCGGCCAGTTCGGCCTGGGTATCGCGCCCGCTGCGGCGCATCCACACCAGCGGAAAATCGGCGGTATCCAATGACATAATCAGTTTCCTCGCGAAAGGGTTTAGCACTGGCGCTTACTTTATCGGCACCGGCGCTAGACCGCATTGCGCAATCAGGACATAATACTTTTCAATTCCGCCAAATTGAGAACTATTCTCATGAAAGTACAGATCCCCCGCCACTGTCTGGATATCGATCAGGTGCCGCGCCCGCTGTTTGCCCTGCAAGGTTCGACCCTCGAGCAGGATTGGGAAGTCGAGCCGCACCGCCACCGGAAGGCGCAACTGATCTACACCGTGCGCGGCATGATCCGCTGCGAAGTGGAAAACGGGCTGTGGCTGGTGCCGCCGCAGTGCGCGCTGTGGATGCCGGGCAACGTATTGCACAACGCCCAGGGCGCCGGCTCCACCGAGGCCTACTGCCTGTTCGTCGATCAACATGCCGCCGCCGGCCTGCCGCAAAGCTGCTGCACGCTGTCGGTCTCGCCGCTGCTGCGCGAGCTGCTGCTGCAGGCCAGCACCTTCGAGCCGCTTTACGACGAACAGGGTGCCGAGGGGCGTCTGACGGCGGTATTGCTGGATCAGTTGGCGGCCGCGCCGATCGAGAATCTGCATCTGCCGGTGTCCGACGATGCGCGCATCCGGCAGTTGACCGAAGGCATGCTGAGCAGCCCGGCGGATAAATCCACCCTCGGGCAGTGGGCGCAGCGCATCGGCATGAGCGAACGCTCCCTCAGCCGCACGCTGCAACAGCAGATGGGCATGAGCTTCGGCCACTGGCGGCGCCAGCTGCACGTGATGCTGGCGCTGCAGCGCTTGACGCAGGGCGAGAGCGTACAGACGGTGGCGCTGGATTTGGGCTACGAGAGCGCCAGCGGCTTCGTCACCATGTTCAGAAAGGCGGTGGGCAAACCGCCGGCGCGCTACCTGGCGGAGCGCAACGCCTCTGGAGAGACCCTGGGCGGCGCAATTACCATGTAAAAAAGCCGGCGCAGGCGTCGGCTTGGAGCAGGTGAAAATCAGAAGTCGTAGAACACCGTAATCCAGGTGGAATCCGGCTCGTTGTCGCTGCTGTTGGCCAGCGTGCGCTCCACATACACCGACAGACCGTAGCCGATGGTGGTGCCCGCGCCAAGATAGACGTGGTTGGCGTGATACGCCTCGTCTCCCTTCAGCCGCAGCGAGTCCGCCGCCACATAAGGCTGAACGGATTTGAGGAACGGCTTGTCGATATTGAAGGTGTAACCGACGAAGCCTTCCAGCCCGTAGCCGTCACCGGCGAAGAAGTGCGACAGCGTGCGCTGGCGGGTGCTCGGCACATAATCTTTGTAGTAGCTGGCGGTACCGACGATATACCAGTTGTTCGGCTGCCAGGTTAACGCGGTGCCGGACAACTGCTGGTGATAATCTTTTTCGCTGTACAGATTATCTTTGATCTTCGCATCGGTATAACTGTAAGCGGCGCTGAAGGTGAAGTCTTTCGTCACCTTGTAATCGAAGCCCAGCCCGCCGCCGCCTTTGCGGCGATAAATCAGGTTATCCGCGGTGTGCAGATCGTCTTCCGGCAATAAATAGTTGGCGTACAGCGTGACCGGCCCGAAATCATTGGTGTACTTGATGCTGTTTTTCGGTTTATTGCCGCCGTCGTAGTCGCCGGAAATACCGATGCCGGTGCCACCCGCGTGGCCGTCGTTATCCCAGACGTCGCTTTTGATGCCGACCACCGAATAATAGATGCCGTACTGGTGGCCATAGGTCAGGGTGCCATAACGATCGTCTTTGAAGCCAGCGTACAGCTGGCGCTGATAGTCGCGCTTGCCGTCTTCGTTATAGTGCCCGTCCCAGCTGAGCGCGTGCGCCAGATCGACGCCCCACTCGTAATAGCCGATGATCGAGGTGTCCTGCGTCAGCGCATAATCGCCGCTGAAGCGAAAACGCGTGCCGCCGTCGTGGCCGTTTTTGTCATAGCCCGGCTCCGGGCCGTTATTGAAGATCCACTCGGGGCGAATGCTGCCGCCCACCTTTAAACTGAGCGGCGCCAGCAACACATTGCTCTGCGGGTTTTTATCCAGAATGGTGATCTCGGCCTGCGCGCCGGCGGAAATCGCCGACAGCAAGACGCCGCCAATGAATATTGGCGTTGTATTTTTTCTCATTATTACCCCTGCCCGAAAAAATTATTGTTATAAACGCGGTGGTCTTAAGCCACGCAGAAATAATTAACCGATGTGAACAGCGCACGCAAGATATAAAAATTCACGCCATAACCTGCCATTATTTCAGGTTGGATTTAATTTCAGCAAAAACGTGTTCACCTGTAACACGGAGAAAAACAATGTAATAACCGCAGCACGAAATAAACCAATCAGCACGTTTCATCCAAAATAACCCAGCGTGATTATCTGGGAATAATGATAGCAAATAACAAATAAATATTATTGCCGCAGGTAAACCGTCACGCGAGGGAATTAATTAAAGGCGGGAAATAACGACGGAGCGCATTGCGCGCTCCGGGGAAAATCTCACTACTGCGCCAGCCAGCCGCCGTCCATGTTCCAGGCGGCACCGCGCACCTGCGCCGCCGCATCGCTGCACAGGAACAGCGCCAGCTCACCGAGCTGCTCTGGCGTGACGAACTCTTGCGAAGGCTGCTTCTCCGCCAACAGCTCATCGCGCGCCCGCTGCGGATCGGTACCGGCGGCGATACGTTTGTCGATCTGCTGCTGCACCAGCGGCGTCAGCACCCAGCCGGGGCAGATGGCGTTGCAGGTGACGGGCGTGCGGGCGGTTTCCAGCGCCAGCGTCTTGGTCAGCCCCACCACGCCGTGCTTGGCCGCCACATAGGCCGACTTGTCTTTCGACGCCACCAGCCCGTGCACCGACGCTACGTTGATGATGCGCCCCCAGTGGCGCTCGCTCATCCCCGGCAGCGCCAATCGGCAGGTATGGAACACCGCCGACAGGTTAATGGCGAGGATGGCGTTCCATTTATCCACCGGGAACTGATCCAGCGGCGCCACGTGCTGAATGCCGGCGTTGTTCACCAGAATATCCACGCCGCCGAACTCGCGTTCGGCATAGTGCATCATGTCCGCTATCTGGGCCGCATCGCCGAGATCGGCACCGTGATACCCCGGCGCGGCACCCAGCCGGGCGACCTGCGCCTTCGCCGCCTCCACCTCGCCGAAGCCGTTGAGGATCACGCGCGCGCCGGCGGCGGCCAGCACGGACGCTATTCCGAGGCCGATGCCGCTGGTCGAGCCGGTCACCAGCGCGGTCTTGCCTTGTACACTCATGGTATCGCTCCTTTAAACAATGCCGGTCAGGTAGAACACGCCAATCACGAACAGCACCGCGGCGCTCTTGATCAGGGTGATGGCGAAGATGCCGCCATAGGCCTGCCGGTGGCTGAGGCCGGTGATCGCCAGCAGGGTGATCACCGCGCCGTTGTGCGGCAAGGTGTCCATGCCGCCGCTGGCCATCGAGGCCACCCGGTGCAGCACTTCCAGCGGGATATGCGCGGCGTGGGCGGCGGCCACGAAGTTATCGGCCATCGCCGCCAGCGCGATGCTCATGCCGCCGGAGGCCGAGCCGGTGATGCCGGCCAGCAGGGTGACGCTGATCGCTTCGTTCAGCAGCGGATTGGGGATCGCCGACAGCGCCTGCGACAGCACCAAAAAGCCCGGCAGCGCGGCGATCACCGCGCCGAAGCCGTATTCGGAGGCGGTGTTCATCGCCGCCAGAATTGCGCCGCCGACCGCCGTCTTGCTGCCTTCCGCCAGCCGGCCGCGAATATTGCCAAAGCCGAACACCACCACCAGTAGAATACCCGACACCAGCGCCGCTTCCACCGCCCAGATGGCGGTGATCTTCGCCACATCGGTGGTGATGGGCTTGGCCAGCCCCGGCAGCGTCAGCTCGTGGCTGGCGCCGTACCACTGCGGGATCCAATGGGTGAAGGCAAGGTTGAATACCCCGACCAGAATCAACGGCAGGATGGCGATCAGGGGATTCGGCAGGTTGATATCGTCCGGGGTTTCCGGTTCGTTCAGCAGCTCGGTGCCGTACCCTTCGCCTTTCAGCTGAGCCTTGCGCCGCTGGCGTTCAAGATACAGCAGACCGACCGCGATGATGAACAGCGAGCCGATCAGCCCCAGCCAGGGCGCGGCCCAGGCATTGGTGCCGAAGAAGCTGGTCGGGATGATGTTTTGGATCTGCGGCGTGCCGGGCAAGGCGTCCATGGTGAAGGAGAAGGCGCCGAGCGCCACGGTGGCCGGGATCAGCCGCTTGGGGATGCCGCTCTGGCGGAACAGCTCGGCGGCGAACGGATAGACCGCGAACGCCACCACGAACAGCGACACCCCGCCGTAGGTCAGCAGCGCACACACCAGCACGATCACCGGAATGGCATGACGCCGGCCGAGAATGCGGATCGCCGCCGCGACGATCGAACGGGAAAAACCGGACAGTTCAATCAGCTTGCCGAATACCGCCCCCAGCAGGAACACCGGGAAATAGAGCTTCACGAAGCCGACCATTTTCTCCATAAACAGCCCGGTGAAGGTCGGCGCCACCGCGCCGGGGTCGGTCAACAGCACCGCGCCCAGCGCAGCGATCGGGGCGAACAAAATCACGCTGTAGCCGCGGTAGGCGGCCAGCATCAGTAATCCCAGTGCTGCCAGGGCAATCAAAACGCTCATCGGACACCTCGCTATCGTTGTTATTGTCAGGTACGGAGTGCGAAATTACGGTTTCAGCGCAAAGCGCAGCTGATGCGCCCGGCGCCGTTGAATGCGTTCCCTGCGTGCTTCATCCCACTGATAAAATCCCCGGCCGCTGCGTTGGCCGCTATCGCCGCGCTGCAGCCGCTGTTCCACCAGCGCCATCATCTCGTCGCCGGTCGCCAGTTCCGGGAACAGGTGGCGGGCGATGTCCGCCACCGTCGCCAACCCGGTCATGTCGGCGGCTTCGAGCGGGCCGACCATGGCGTAGCGCCGCCCCAGCGAGGCGCGCATCACCTGATCCACCACCTCGGCGCTGGCGATGCCGCTGTGTACGATGTGCAGCGCCTCGCGCAGCACCGCAAACTGCAGCCGGTTGCCGACAAACCCCGGCGCGGCGCGCTCCAGCAGCACCGCCTCAAGATCCATCTCGCCGAGCAGCGCCTGCACCGCCGCCAGATGACGCGGTTCGGTGGCGCTGCCAGGCACGATCTCCACCAGCGGGATCAGGTGCGGCGGATGCCAAAAGTGGGCGATCAGCAGCCGCTGCGGATGGGTCATGCGCGCCGCCAGCTCGTCCGGCGGCAGGCCGCTGGTGTTGCTGGCGATCACCGCGTCGTCGGCGATCAGCCCTTCCAGCTGCTCATACAGCGCGTGCTTCAGCTCGAGCCGTTCCGGGATCGCCTCGATAAGCAGTCGGGCGCGCGCCACGTCGTTCAGATCGCCGGTCACGCGCAGGCGCGCCAGCGCCGCGTCGCGCTCACCGCGATCAAACTGCCCGACGTCGCTCAGCTCGGCCAGAATGCCGCTCGCCACCGCCGGCGCTTCCACCCGCCGCTGCGGATCCGGGTCATACAGCAGCACCTCATGGCCGTGGCGAATAAAGTGGGTGGCGATACCCACCCCCATCAGCCCGGCGCCCAGTACCGCATAGTCAGATGACTGCATGGTGCCCTCCTCGGTTGTTTACGGGCGCTCTACCGCCAGCGCCACGCCCTGCCCGCCGCCGATGCACAGCATCGCCAGCCCCTTGTTCACCCCGCGGCGCTGCATTTCGAACAGCAGCGACACCAAAATGCGGCAGCCGGACGCGCCGATCGGATGCCCCAGCGCGATCGCTCCGCCGTTGACGTTGACCCGCTCCGCCTCCCAGCCCAGTTCTTTGCCCACCGCCAGCGCCTGCGCGGCGAAGGCTTCGTTGGCTTCGATCAGATCGACCTCCTCCAGCCGCCAGCCGGCTTTTTCCAGGCAGCGGCGCGCGGCCGGCGCCGGGCCGATGCCCATGATCGCCGGATCGACGCCCGACGACGCGTAACCGGCGATGCGCGCCAGCACCGGCAAGCGCAGCGCGGCGGCTTTTTCCGCGCTCATCAGCAGCACCACGGCGGCGCCGTCGTTGAGCGACGAAGCGTTGCCGGCGGTCACCGTGCCTTCCTTGCGAAACGCCGGGCGCAGCCGCGCCAGCGCCTCCAGGCTAGTGTCGCGCGGCTGTTCGTCGCGCTCTACCCGCAGCGCTTCCCCCTTCGGCTTCGGCACCGTCACCGGCGTGATCTCCTGCGCGAAACGCCCGGCCTGCTGCGCCGCCTGCGCCTTCTGCTGCGAGCGCAGCGCGAACCTGTCTTGTTCTTCTCTGCTGATAGCGTATTTCTCCGCCAGGTTCTCGGCGGTGATGCCCATGTGGTAGTCGTTGAACGCGTCCCACAGGCCATCGTGGATCACGCTGTCCACCATCTGCGCGTGACCGAGGCGCAGGCCGGCGCGCGCGCCGGCCATCAGGTAAGGCGACTGGCTCATGCTCTCCTGGCCGCCGGCGATCACCGCATCGGCGTCGCCGCTGCGGATCGCCTGCACCGCCAGATGCACCGCCTTCAAACCGGAGCCGCACACCTTGTTGATGGTCAGCGCCGGCGTCGTCACGGGCAGCCCGGCATTCAGCGCGGTCTGGCGCGCCGGATTCTGCCCGCAGCCGGCGGTCAGCACCTGGCCGAGGATCACTTCATCGATCTGCTGCGGCGCCACGCCGCTTTGCGCCAGCAGCCCCTGCACCGCCGCCGTGCCCAGTTCCACCGCCGTCAGCGGCGCCAGCGCGCCGTGAAAACTGCCGACCGGCGTGCGCGTCGCCGCCACGATCACCACTTCACGTTGTTGCACATTCACCTCCCGTCTCAGAAACGCATTTCCGGCACTTGATCCGGCACGATCAGCCGGCCGGCGGTTTTGGCGACAATCTCCGCCACGCTGACGCCCGGCGCGCGTTCGCGCAGCACGAAGGCGCCGTCTTCAATTTCCAGGTAGGCCAGATCGGTCAATACCTTGCGGATGCAGTTGGCGCCGGTCAGCGGCAGCGTGCAGCGCGGCAGCAGCTTGGACTCGCCGCCCTTCGAGGCGTGGGTCATCACCACGATGATGTTCTCCGCCCCCGCCACCAGATCCATCGCGCCGCCCATGCCCTTGACCATCTTGCCGGGGATCATCCACGAGGCGATGTTGCCCTCGACGTCCACTTCAAACGCCCCCAGCACGGTCAGATCGACATGGCCGCCGCGGATCATGGCGAACGACTGCGCCGAATCGAAGATCGACGCGCCGAGGCGCGCGGTGACCGTCTGCTTGCCGGCGTTGATCATGTCGGCGTCCAGCTGTTGCTCGGTCGGGAACTCGCCCATCCCCAGCAGGCCGTTTTCCGACTGCAGCATCACGTCCATGCCCGCCGGCACGTAGTTGGCCACCAGCGTCGGGATGCCGATGCCCAGGTTGACGTAGTAACCGTCTCTCAGCTCTTGCGCCACGCGCTGCGCCATTTGTTCACGGGTAAGCATGCGAATTCTCCTTATGCCCGCAGGGTGCGTTGTTCGATACGCTTTTCGAAAGTGCCCTGGATCAGCCGATCGACATAAATGCCGGGAGTGTGGATCGCCGCCGGATCCAGCTCGCCCGGCGCGACGATCTCTTCCACTTCCACCACCGTGATGCGCCCGGCGGTCGCCATCAGCGGATTGAAGTTCTGCGCGGTGTGGCGGTAGATGACGTTGCCGAAGTGATCGGCCTTCCAGCCTTTCACGATGGCGAAATCGCCGGTGATGGCGGTTTCCATGATGTAGGGGCGGCCGTTGAACTCGCGTACCTCTTTGCCTTCGGCGATCGGCGTGCCGTAACCGGTGGCGGTGAAGAACGCCGGGATGCCGGCGCCGCCGGCGCGGATCTTCTCCGCCAGCGTGCCCTGCGGCGTGAGATCCACCTCCAGCTCGCCGCTGAGCGCCTGCTGTTCGAACAGCGCGTTTTCACCGACGTAAGATCCCACCACCTTGCGGATCTGATGGGTTTCCAGCAGCCGCCCGAGGCCGAACCCGTCGACGCCGCAGTTGTTGGAAACCACCGTCAAGCCGCGCACGCCGCGCCGGCGGATCTCTTCGATCAGGTTTTCCGGGATGCCGCACAGGCCAAAGCCGCCCGCCAGCACCGTCATGTTGTCCGTCAGGCCTGCCAGCGCTTCCTGGTAGCTGCCGACGCGTTTGTCGAGCCCTGCCATATCGTTGCCCCTGCATGTTGCGGCGCAGGGCGAAATGCCCTGGCTTGCGTGAGGGCATCTTCAGGTCACAAAAATGATTTGTTAATTTTGTTTTTATGCCGTATTCATTTAGAATTTTTATTAATTACTCGTTAACCGACAATTAACAAAGAGTTAACACCAACCAAAATGAAAATGAGCATCAAACAGTTACGCGCGTTTTTAGCGGTAGCTCACACTCTGAATTTCGCCCAGGCCAGCGAGCGGCTGAATATTTCTCAGCCGGCGCTCAGCCTGGCGATCCGAGGGCTGGAAGACGCGCTGGGCGGGCCGCTGCTGCTGCGCACCACCCGCCGGGTGACGCTGACGCCGGAAGGAGAAACCTTCTTCCCGATGGCGCGCCAGCTGCTGGCGGATTGGGACAACGCGGAAGAGGCGATGCGTCAGCGCTTCACCCTGCAGATGGGCAAGGTGGCGATCGCCGCCATGCCGTCGTTCGCCGGCAACCCGCTGCCGCCGATCCTCAAGGCGTTTCGCGATCGTTACGCCGGCATCAACGTGGCGGTGCACGACGTCATCAACGAGCAGGTGTTTGAAATGATCCGCGAAGGCCGGGTGGAGATGGGCATCGCCTTCGAGCCGGAGCCGAGCGACACCCTGCACTTCACCCCGCTGTGCCGCGATCGCTTTCTGGCGGTGGTGCCGAAGGATTCGGCGCTGGCGCGCAAGGCGCAGGTGAGCTGGAAGGAGCTGTTGACGCTGGATTTCATCACCCTGCAGCGGCCATCGGCGGTGCGGCTGCTGCTGGAGCAGGAGCTGGCCCGCAGCGGGCGAACGCTGGAGGTGGCGTTTGAGAGCCACCAGCTGGTGACGGTCGGGCGCATGGTGGCCAACGGCCTCGGCGCCAGCGCGGTGCCGGCGCTGTGCGAGCGACAGATGGATGAGCTGGGGGCGGTCTGCGTGCCGCTGATCGGCCCGATCATCGAACGGCGCGTGGGCCTGATCCGCCTGGCGCAGCATCAGCTCTCTTCCGCCGCGCAGGCGCTGGCGACGGTAATCGAACGGGAGATGGCGGAGAGTGGCGGGTAAGGCGGCACCAGCATTTTCAGATGATTCTCCGATCGAGAGCGTGAGCCAGAACCTGTTACCACCCTGTAGAAAATGTTAAGTTTCCTAAAAATAAGGAGGCTTTTCGACATGGAACAAAAGTCCAGCAGCATCGCACCGGGCTATTGCATCGCCCAACAAACCGGCCCGCTCGCCTTCCACGCCAACTACCTGTTCGGTGGCAAGCCATCGGAAGCGGCACGCTTTTTTATGCAGCTCAATGCCGATACGCCGCTGGTTCAACCGGGGCAAATGCTGATCGTCGCCGATCCGCGCAATCATAATCAATCTACGCAGATCGCCGCCCTGATGCAGGCCAAGAGCCGCACCAGCAAAGCGGTGAAAGCCGGTGACAGCGATTTCTCCACCTTCTTGCACCGCAATTACGCCGCTATCGCCGCCTTCACCAGCTATGGGGAAACGATCGTCGGGCTGGCTTCGGATGCTGGAGAACGCTACTTCAGCCAGATCAAAAATATCCTGGTCGAGATTGAAAAAACCTACCAAAATCAGTTCCGCACGAGTGGCGCGTTGATTGGCACCCAATTTCAGGTGGAACGAGCGCGGCTGTTCGGTACATTAAAACCGTTACTGAATCGCCTTACTCGTGCTCAACTCAATATGAAAGAGTATGCGCAAATCAAACACGCGCTAGGGCTCTCCAGTAAATCGCTGGTGCATGAATGGAGCACCGCCGGCGTCGGCGCCATCAAGGGTTATTCGAACTACGTCGACAGCGCCAGCCGGGCGGCCAAGTTTATGAAAGCCGGCGGCTGGATCGGCATCGGATTGAGTGGGCTGAATACCACCAACGACGTCTACAACGCCTGCACCACCGGTCGCGAACAGGAGTGCGCCAAGATCGCGGTGAAGGGATACAGTCATTTTGCGGCAAGTACTGCGGCGGGGATTTGGGCAGGGAATGCAGGTGCAGGTCTTGCGATTGCAGCTTGTTCAATTGTGTTGGGTGCAGCAACAGCAGGAACAGGTGTGATCGTTTGTGGTATCGCTGGAGCCGCTATAGGAGGCGCCGCAGGATCCACACTGGGTGGCATGGGTTCCGATTATTTGACGACGTTAGTGATAGGTGAATGATGAAATTTATCGTCATATCGTGTTTGATATTGCTGGTTTTAAGCGCCTTCATCCAGTTCATTGGTTACCGTCGCCATAAAAAAGAGTTTGATGCTTTCTATCAGCGTTACGCCGGCAGCGGACATTTTATTCCGCCCTACGTCGCCTTTGCCGATAGCCTCGGCATGCTTGGAACCTCATTGAAAGCACAGTGGTTTCTTTGGATCCTGAAAAGGAAAAAAATAAAAATAAGGGATCAGGTTTGGCTCGATGCGAAAACCTACGATTTCGTGCAAAAAACCGCCTCTCCTGAGCTACAAAAGTGGCTGGCGATGGATTTTATACTTTTGCTCGTAGAGGCCATGATTACCATCGTGGGCTGTATTTTTATTTATCTCATCAAAATCAATATATAAAAAATGATCAATTATATTGAGCCATACACAAAAGAGATAAAACTCTTAGTGGTCTTACTATTCTTTCTATGTCTTCTTCTCGCTATTATCCAATTTATTTACTATCGACTTCATAAAAAAGAGTTTGATCTCTTTTATCAACACTATGTGGTGAGTAAACACCCCGTACCACTTTTTGTCGTGATAGCGGACAACCTTAACTTCATCGGTGTTTCACTGAAAGCCCAGTGGTTTCGCTGGATTTTGAACAACCGGAAATTAAAACTGACTCGCAACGTTTGGCTAAGTCCCAAAACCTACGATTTCGTTCGAGCAGCTTCATCACCAAGGCTACAAAGTTGGATCCGTAATGATTTCAGACTATTAATGCTACAAGGAGCACTCTTAATCATCATGTGTCTCCTGAGCTATCTCCTGAAGTCGGTCTAATCCCCCTCCACCGCCTGCACCGCCGCCTTCTGCGTGGCGCGCTGATATAAGCACAGCTCCCTGCCCGGCTGGTTTTTCATAAACGGCTGCGGGTAGCGCCCGCCGATAAACAGCGCCGAATAGCCGACGTCATCACCGTAGTGAATAATCTCCCCTTCCACCCTGGCGTTTTTTAGCCCGCTGGCTTTCAGGCAGGCGGCGCGCATCGCCCGTTCGCTCTCGGCCCACGCCTGTGGGGAAGACGCGGTGGCGTGGAACGCGGCCAGCGCGGCGATAAGCAGCCCTATTCTCTTCATCGTTATCTCTCCTTCTACGGCCCATCTCGCCAGTATAGACCGTGCCGCCCCGGCCAACCCGCCGCGCTCTTTACGGCATTTTTATTCCGCGCCCCGTTAACGTTACGGCGTTTTTACAGACAGTTTTTGCCGCCGCAGATACCCTTTTCACATCGCCGCTATGGCCTCACAAGAGAGTTGTCTCATGCGTTTATCCCTGCCTCTGTCCGTGACCGGTCTTCGTTCTGGAGCGCGCCATGCATGCTAATATCATCGGGTTCAATCCTCTGCTGGCGGAGCTGCCCGCATCGCCGACGCGCACCTTCCGCAAAGAGCTGGAACACTACCTGCAGCGCTATCCGGATACCGAACAGCTGGATATTTATCTGCACGATCTGAACGGCCAGCTGCGCGGCAAGCGCCTGCCGATCGCCGAAGCCTTTGGCCTGGAAAAAGGCTGCTACTTCCCGCTGTCGATCTACGCCCTGGATCTGCACGGCCGGGTGATTGAAGAGAGCGGGCTGGGGCAGCGGGCGGGCGAGCCGGACCGCTTGTGCCTGCCGGTGCCCGGCACGCTGCGCCCCTGCGCGCGCGCTCCCGAACGCCACGCCCAGCTGCTGCTGACGATGCAAAACGCCGACGGCGGCGCCTGCGAGCTGGAGCCGCGCGTGGTGCTGCAACGGGTGCTGAAGCGCCTGCACGAGCGCAACTGCTTCCCGGTGGTCGCGGCCGAACTGGAGTTCTACCTGCAGGATCCGCTGCACCCCGCCGAGGCGGAAGCCTGCCCGACGCAGAGCTTCGCGGTGGATGCGCCCGAGCGCCACCATGCGCTGCTGAGCGACATCGAACGGCACGCGCGGCTGCAAAGCCTGCCGCTGACCGGCGTGGTGGCTGAAGCCGCCTCCGGCCAGTACGAGCTGAACCTGCATCACAGCCGGCGCGTGCTGGAAGCCTGCGACCAGATCATGGCGCTGAAGCGCCTGACGCGGCAGATTGCCGAGCAACATCACCAGCACGCCTGCTTTATGGCCAAGCCCTGTGCCCATGCCGCCGGCAGCGGGCTGCATTTTCACATCAGCCTGCAGAACGAGCGCGGCGAGAATCTGCTGACCGGCGCGCCGGGCGAACTGAGCGACAACATGCAACAGGCGATGGCGGGCATGCTGGCGCTGATGCCGGCGTCGATGGCGATCCTGGCGCCCAACATCAACGCGTTTCGCCGCTTCCACCCCGGCATGCACGTGCCGCTGCGCGCCTCCTGGGGCCACAACAATCGCACGGTGGCGCTGCGCCTGCCCTGCGCCGACAGCGCCAATCAGCGCATCGAATACCGCCTGGCCGGCGCCGACGCCAACCCCTATCTGGCGCTGGCGGTGATGCTCGGCGGCCTGCTGCACGGGCTGGAACACCCGCTGCCGCTGCCGCCCGCCGCCAACGGCTGCGAAAGCGACAACGCCGCCCCCTTGCCGCTCGGCCAGCAGGAGGCGCTGGCGCTGTTCCGCCACAGCGATCCGCTGCGCGAGCTGCTCGGCCCGGCGTTCTGCACCCTGTGGCACACCTGCAAAAGCGCCGAACTGCGCCGCTTCGAGGAACAGGTCACCGCCGCCGAACTCGGCTGGATGCTGTAACCATCCACTGATTCGTTAACCTAAGGATAATCATGAACATGCAACCGCAATTGGCCCCCGTACAGCCGCTGCTCTGCTGGCGCAAAGGCGTTTTTCATATCAGCACCGATCGGCAGTTATTGGATATCGAGGCGATCCAGCGTTTCCTCAGCCTGCCGGATCGGGCGGCGGCGGAGCGCCTGGCGCGCCACGGCCTGTGCTTTGGCCTGTACCGCAAACGCCACCAGCTCGGCTTCGCCCGTATGGTGACCGATTACGCCACCTTCGCCTCGGTGAGCGAGCTGTTCGTCAGCGCCGAATACCGCGGCGTCGGGCTGGGAAGCTGGCTGACGCGCTGCTGCCTGGCGCATCCGGCATTGCGCGGCCTGCGCGTCACGCTGCCCGTGCTGCAAGCGCCCTGGCGCGCCGACTGCGCGGCGCACGCCCCGCGCGCCCTGCACTGATAAGGAGAACCCGATGTCTCGTTTGGTGCTGATTTCCAACAAACAGTGCGACGGCAAGGATCTGGCCTGTGCCGGCCGGACGCTGGCGGCCGACGCCAAACCGGGGCTGTGGCTCGGCTGGAACGGCGACGTGCAGAATTTCGCGCAGCGCCCGATCAGTTGCCGCCAACGCGCCGGTTACGATCAGGTGACCTTCCCGCTGTCGATCGAGGAGTTTCGCCGCCACTATCAGGGCTACTACCACGACGGCCTGTGGCCGGTGTTCCACAACCAGCCGGAGAAGGCGCACTTCACGCCGGAAAACTACCGCGCTTACCGGCAGCTGAACTGCCGTTTCGCCGATATCGCCTGCGAGCACCTGTGCCCGGGCGACATCGTCTGTATCGACGACTACCAGCTGCTGCCCTGCGCCCAGGCGCTGAAGGAACAGGGGCTGCTGAACGACTGCGCGTTCTTCTTCCACCTGCCGTTCCCATCGGCGGCGCTGCTGCGGCGCATCCCGGAACATCGCCAGCTGATCGCTTCGCTGCTGTTCTACGATCTGATCGGCTTTACCACCACGGACGATCGCAACGCCTTTCTCAGCTGCCTGTCAGGCGAGTTCCCGCTGGAGATGCTGCCCGACGACCAGATCCAGGCCAACGGGCATCTGTTCGCCACTGGCATTTTCCCCACCGGCATCAACGCCAGGCAGGTTTACTGAACTCAGGCCGCCGCCCGCTGGCGCTCCAGTTCGCGCACCAGCGGGATCACCTCGCGGCCGAAGAACGCCACCTCTTCCTGGAAGTGCAGGAACGCCAACAGCATCAGATCCACCCCGGCGTCTTTCAGCGCGATGATGCGCTCGGCGATCTGTTGCGGCGTGCCGATCAGGTTGGTTTTAAAGCCGTCGTTGTACTGCACCAGATCCTCAAACGAGGATTTGGCCCAGTTGCCCTCGCCCTCCGGCGAAGCCGCCCCGGCGTTCTTCACCTCGTGGCCGAATCCTTGCACCGCCTCCGGGTTGGCGTGATCGATAATCTCCTGCAGCACCGCCTGCGCTTCCTGCTCGGTATCGCGGGCAATGACGAAGCCGTTCACCCCCACCTTGACCCGGTGCTGGTTGGCCCTGGCCTTGGTCTGCAGATCGTCCACCTGCTGGCGAATGCCCTCCACGCTGTTGCCGTTGGTGAAGTACCAGTCCGAGACTCGCGCCGCCATGTCGCGCGCCGCCCGCGAGCTGCCGCCCTGGAAGATCTCCGGCAGCGGATCCAGCGGCTTGGGCTTCAGCGAGTAGTCGCGATAGCGATAAAAATCGCCGGCGAAGCTGAAGCTGGGCTCGGCCCAGATGCCGCGCAAACAGCGGATAAACTCTTCCGAGCGCAGGTAGCGCTCTTCGTGATCCAGCCACGGCTCGCCGATGGCCTTGAACTCGCCGCGGAACCAGCCGCTGACGATATTGACCGCGATGCGCGCCTCCGAAAGGTGGCTGATGGTGGCGATCTGCTTGGCCGCCAGCGTGGGATTCCACGGCCCCGGCAGCAGCGCGGCGATCACCTTCAGCTTCTCGGTGGAATCCAGCAGCGCCTGCGAAAACGACACCGACTCGTGCTGGTTGTCGGCGCCGTAACCGGCGGTGAAACGGATCTGGGTGAGCGCGTAGTCGAAACCGGCGCGCTCGGCAATCTGCGCCAGCTTGCGGTTGTAGCCGATGTCCCAACCGGTGCGCTGCGGGATGTTGCTGATCACCAGACCGCCGGAGACGTTCGGCACCCAGTAGGCGAACTGAATAGGCTGCTGCGAGTGGTTTGCTGCTGACATGCTTCTCTCCCTCTGCTCGTTGGCGCCGTGATGCGGCACACATATAACCATTATCGATTTACAAATATTGAAAACCTTGTTTTGGTTATAAATCCGATAGCAGAATGCGTGCCAACCGCCGCGTTAAGGCATCCGGCTGATAAACCGAGGGTTTAAAGCCGGCGGGTTAAAGCGGGTGCTGCATTGGCAACAGCGGCTGGCGGGCGGCTGTTGGTTATGCAGCAAACCGCTTACCCCGCCAATCCAACCGTTCACCCGGCGGATCTGACCGCTGAGCGAAATACGCCTGTCTTCCCCCCTTACCCCCGGCGATGATGAGCTGTTCCTAAACCCGCCTTACCTCGGGAAAGACGCTACGGCTCACCGCGCCACTCTGACATCTCTTACAAGCGGATGAGTTCATTCATATTTTGCAGACTGGAATTAAGGATACCTCATGAAACGAGAGGGGATTTTAAAGCACATTCCGTGGATGCTGCTGGGGATACTCGGCGCAGCCTGCCTTGGCGTGGTGGCGCTGCGCCGCGGCGAACACATCAGCGCGCTGTGGATCGTCGTCGCTTCGGTGGCGGTGTATCTGGTGGCCTACCGCTACTACAGCCTGTACATCGCCACCAGGGTGATGAAGCTGGACGCCGGCCGCGCCACCCCGGCGGTGGTCAACAACGACGGCCTCAACTACGTGCCGACCAACAAGAACGTGCTGTTCGGCCACCACTTCGCCGCCATCGCCGGCGCTGGGCCGCTGGTGGGGCCGGTGCTGGCCGCGCAGGTCGGCTACCTGCCCGGCACGCTGTGGCTGCTGGGCGGCGTGGTACTGGCGGGGGCGGTGCAGGACTTTATGGTGCTGTTCATCTCCTCGCGCCGCAACGGCGCCTCGCTCGGTGAGATCATCAAAAAAGAGATGGGGCCGATACCGGGCACCATCGCGCTGTTCGGCTGCTTCCTGATCATGATCATCATCCTGGCGGTGCTGGCGCTGATCGTGGTGAAAGCGCTGGCGGAAAGCCCGTGGGGCGTGTTCACCGTCTGCTCCACCGTGCCGATCGCGCTGTTTATGGGCATCTACATGCGCTATCTGCGCCCCGGCCGCGTGGGTGAAGTGTCAGTCATCGGCATCGTGCTGCTGGTGGCCGCCATCTGGTTCGGCGGCGTAGTGGCGCACGACCCGTACTGGGGCCCGGCGCTGACCTTTAAAGATACCACCATCACCTTCACGCTGATCGGCTACGCCTTTGTCTCCGCCCTGCTGCCGGTGTGGCTGATCCTGGCGCCGCGCGACTACCTGGCCACCTTCCTGAAAATCGGCGTGATCGTCGGGCTGGCGATCGGCATCGTGATCCTCAACCCTGAGCTGAAAATGCCGGCGGTCACCCAGTTCGTCGACGGCACCGGCCCGGTGTGGAAAGGCACCCTGTTCCCGTTCCTGTTCATCACCATCGCCTGCGGCGCGGTCTCCGGCTTCCATGCGTTGATCGCCTCTGGCACCACGCCGAAGCTGCTGGCCAATGAGACCGACGCGCGCTTTATCGGCTACGGCGCGATGCTGATGGAGTCCTTCGTCGCCATCATGGCGCTGGTGGCGGCGTCCATCATCGAGCCGGGCCTGTACTTCGCCATGAACACCCCGCCGGCGGCGCTGGGCATCACCATGCCGGATCTGCACCGCCTGGGCACCGAAGACGCGCCGATGATCATGGCTTCGCTGAAGGACGTGACCGTGCACGCGGCGGCGGCGGTCAGCTCCTGGGGCTTCGTCATCAGCCCAGAACAGATCCTGCAGACCGCCACCGACATCGGCGAACCTTCGGTGCTGAACCGCGCCGGCGGCGCGCCAACGCTGGCGGTGGGCATCGCCCACGTGTTCCACCAGATCATTCCGGGCGCCAACATGGGCTTCTGGTACCACTTCGGCATTCTGTTCGAGGCGCTGTTCATCCTGACCGCGCTGGACGCCGGCACCCGCTCCGGCCGCTTTATGCTGCAGGATCTGCTGGGCAACTTCGTGCCGTTCCTGAAGAAAACCGACTCGCTGGTGGCCGGCATCGTCGGCACCGCCGGCTGCGTCGGGCTGTGGGGCTACCTGCTGTATCAGGGCGTGGTGGATCCGCTCGGCGGCGTGAAGAGCCTGTGGCCGCTGTTCGGCATCTCCAACCAGATGCTGGCCGCCGTGGCGCTGGTGCTGGGCACCGTGGTGCTGATTAAGATGAAGCGCGCGCAATACATCTGGGTGACCGTGCTGCCGGCGGTATGGCTGCTGATCTGCACCACCTACGCGCTGGGCCTGAAGCTGTTCAGCGACAACCCGCAGCTGGAAGGTTTCTTCTTCCTGGCCGGCGAGTACAAACGCAAGATCGCCGAAGGCGGCGCCGAGCTGAGCGCCCAGCAGATCGCCAACATGAACCACATCGTGGTGAACAACTACACCAACGCCGGGCTGAGTATTCTGTTCCTGCTGGTGGTGTACAGCATCATCTTCTATGGGGTGAAAACCGCAATGGCGGCGCACAAGAACCCGAAACGCACCGACCAGGAAACGCCTTACGTGCCGGTGCCGCAGGCCGCGCCCGCCGACGGCGTAACTGAGGGGGAGGTCAAAGTTTCGACCCAGCATTGATGTGATTTAACGGATACCCTGCATAATAAACGTTAAGTAGTACCCAAAGCCGCACGGCCTGCGTATCGCAAGATGCCAGGCGTGCGGCGCGATGCAATCGAGATACCCGGGGCGACCCGGAGGTGGAGTATCCCTGCGGGAACCCCATCCCCCGGCTTCCCCTAATATCAGGCTAAAGCAAGCGCTGTAGTGATGCAGGGTAGAGTTGGAGAAGGCTTATGTTCGGAAATCTCGGCCAGGCGGGGAAGTACCTCGGGCAGGCGGCGCGCATGTTGGTGGGCGTGCCTGACTACGATACCTACGTCCAGCACATGAAAGACAACCACCCGGACAAGCCGGTGATGACCTATAAAGAATTTTTCCGCGAGCGCCAGCAAGCGCGCTACGGCGGCGACGGCAAAGGCGGCATGCGATGCTGTTAACCCGCAGTCACAAGGATCCGTATGAAACCCATTGCAGTCACCATCCTGACCGGCTTTTTGGGCGCAGGCAAAACCACCCTGCTGCGCCACATCCTGAACGCCGAACACGGCTATAAAATCGCGGTCATCGAGAACGAGTTCGGCGAAGTGCCGATCGACGACGCACTGATCGGCGATCGCGCCAGCCGCATCACCACGTTGAGCAACGGCTGCATCTGCTGTAGCAAGTCCAACGAACTGGCAGACGCGCTGCTGGATCTGCTGGATGGCGTCGACAGCGGCCAGCTGGCGTTCGACCGGCTGATCATCGAATGCACTGGCATGGCCGATCCTGGCCCGATTACCCAGACCTTTTTCTCGCACGAGATCCTGTGCGAGCGCTTCCTGCTGGACGGCATCATCACCCTGGTGGACGCGGCGCATGCCGAGCAGCAGCTGAGCCAGTTCAGCATCGCCCAGGCGCAGGTGGGCTACGCCGACCGCATCCTGCTGACCAAAACCGACGTAGCGCCGGACTGCGAGGCGCTGATCCAGCGGCTGCAGCGGATGAACGCCCGCGCGCCGCTCTACCAGGTGACGCACGGCGATATCGATCTGAGCGTGCTGTTCGACATCGAAGGCTTTACGCTGAACGACAAGCTCAACCTGACACCGCCCGCCCCGCTGTTCCGCCGCATCCCGCAGCCGCAGAGCGACATCCGCTCGATCGTGGTAACGCTGGAACGGCCGCTGCCGCTGATGCAAATCTCCGAGGTGATGGAAGGCCTGCTGCTGGAATACGCCGACAACCTGCTGCGCTACAAAGGCATTCTGTCTATCGAAGACGAGCCGCGCCGCCTGCTGTTCCAGGGCGTGCAGCGGCTGTATAACGCCGACTGGGATCGGGAATGGCTGCCGGAGGAAGAGCGCAAGAGCGCCTTGGTATTTATTGGTGTGGATCTGCCGGAGGAGGAGATTCGGGGAAGGATTGGGGGGTTGGGATAAGATAAATCATTCCCCAGGCCAACACGCCCCATATCCAGCAAACTCAAGGATTAACGATGGCAAACAACGTGATGATAGTAGGATTAAAGGCGCTTAACCTGTGCGCGAGCGCCTATATCGTCATCAAACTGAGCACGGTGTTAGCCATCGGCATCATGTTTCTTATTGTCTCTTACGCCGGCGTGGAGGACGTTGGGCTGTCCAATCTCCTCGCCGGGGCGCTCATCATCCTGCCGCTGTTGGTCGTCGTCGGTGGCACGCTTATCGTCTGCGCCGTCGCCGCCTATCTCAACCTAAAGGCGCCCTATCGTAAAAAAGCGCTGTTCTTTAGCCTGCTGTTGGGCAGCATCTCTGCGGTTGGCCTGCTGCTGCCCTACACGCGCGAGTTCGCGCTATCCACGGCACTTGCCAGCGCCCTGGCATTGGGCAGCGCGCTGGGGATTTTTGCTTTGTCGAAGAGGCGGATTCAAGCGTTGTAGCGCCTGAAAAAGGCGGGTACGCGCTTATGCCTTTCCCCAATACGGCCCCGCCGCCACCGATTCGCGCTCGATCAGGCTGGCCGGGAAGCTGGGGCGCTTGCTCAGCTCGCCGCCGTCCAGCATCGACAGCAGGCGGTTGATGGTCTCCTGGATCATCTCGGTGACCGGCATCTTCATGCTCGACAGCGACGGCACGGTATAGGGCGCCAGCGGGATGTCGTCGAAGCCGATGACCGATACCGCCTCCGGCACCGCCACGCCGCGCTCCGTCAGCCGCTTCATCGCGCCGATGGCCATTTCGTCGTTGCCCGCGACGATGGCGCTGAACGGTTGCCCGCCGGCCAGCAGCGCATCGACCGCCGCCACGCCGCTTTGCGCGTGCCATTTCCCCTCGACGATCAACGCCTCGTTAACCGCGATGCCCTGCTGCGCCAGCGCGGATTTGTAGCCGGAAAGCCGCTCCAGCCCGGTGGGGGAATCGAGCGAGCCAGTGATAAAGGCGATGTCGCGATGGCCGCGCGCGATCAGGTGCGCCACCGCCGCCGCGCCGGCGGCGTGCTGATCGCTGAAGATGCAGTAGCTGTCGTTCAGCCGCAGCCGCCGGTTGATCACCAGAATCGGCTGGCGGTGTTGGGAGACGATCTCGTCCATTTCCGCGATCGACAGAAAACGCGGATAGATGATCACCCCGTCGCAGCGCAGATCCAGCAAAAACTGAATGGCGGCCCGCTCCTCTTCCGCGGTGTGCTTGCCGTCCGCCAGGATCAGTTGGCGGCCGTTCGCCTCCATGATACGCGCCGACTGCGCCATCAGTTCGCTGAAATAGTTGCCGCTGTAGAGGGTGTTGGTGACCACCAGGCCGAGGGTTTGGGTGGTGTTGGTCGCCAGGCTGCGCGCCAGCAGGTTGGGCCGATAGCCGGTTTCCGCGATGGCTTTATCCACCAATGCGCGTTTCTCCTCGCTGACATAGCCGCTGCCGGACAAAACGCGCGACACCGTCGCCTTTGAAACGCCGGCCTTTTTCGCCACCTCGAGTATCGTTGCCATCTGTGCGCCGCCAAAATCCATGGGTTCAGCGCAGTCTACCCAAGACGCCCGATGTTTGGAACGTTTTCACGCCCCCGCACAGCGGTATGCGCTTACCCCTGACGATCCAGATCCCGAAAACGCAACGCCAAAAACCATAGTTCTTGCCAACAGCAAAACACCAATACATGATTTTGTGAAACCGGTTTCTTATGGGCGTTTCATACGGATGGAACGACGGATCGCCCAGGCAGTAAATATTCGCCTTTGGGCTATCCGAATTGCTATCTGAGAGACGACACGCCATGCCGAAGAACTACGCAGAGATCTCGCACGCTATCGTGGCCGCCCTGGGCGGCGCGGGCAATATCGAGGCCGTGACCCACTGCATGACCCGCCTGAGATTCGTGGTGAAAGACAAAGTGCGGATCGACACGCCGGCGCTGAAGGCCATCGACGGCGTGCTGGGCGTGGTGCACAGCGGCGAACAGTGCCAGGTGATCATCGGCAACGAGGTGGCCAAGGCCTATCAGGCGGTGCTGGCGCTCGGCATGCCGGGCGCAGCATCCCCCGCCGCCCCGGTGAAACGCCAGCTCACCCTGAAGGGCATCGGCGCCGGCATTCTAGACGCGCTGGTGGGCACCATGTCGCCCCTGATCCCCGCCATCATCGGCGGCTCGATGGTGAAGCTGCTGGCGATGATCCTGGACATGGCCGGCGTATTCGAGAAAGGCTCCTCGACCCTCGTCATCCTCAACGTGATCGGCGACGGCGCGTTCTTCTTCCTGCCGGTGATGGTCGCCGCCTCGGCGGCGCTGAAGTTCAAAACCAACATGTCATTGGCGATCGCCATCGCCGGGGTGCTGGTGCATCCCAACTTTATCGATCTGATGGCCAAGGCGGCGCAGGGCCAGGCGGTGGAATTCGCCTTCATCCCGGTGACGGCGGTGAAATACACCTACACGGTGATCCCGGCGCTGGTGATGACCTGGATCCTGTCGCACATCGAACGCGGGGTGGATCGCATCACCCCGGCGGTGACCAAGAACTTCCTCAAGCCGATGCTGATCGTGCTGATCGCCGCGCCGATCGCCATTCTGCTTATCGGGCCGCTCGGCATCTGGATCGGCAGCGGCATCTCTGCGCTGGTCTACACCGTACACGGCTACCTGGGCTGGCTTTCCGTGGCCATTATGGGGGCTATTTGGCCGCTGCTGGTGATCACCGGCATGCACCGGGTGTTTACCCCGACCATCATCCAGACCATCGCCGAGACCGGCAAAGAGGGCATGGTGATGCCTTCGGAGATCGGCGCCAACCTGTCGCTGGGCGGCGCTTCGCTGGCGGTGGCGCTGAAAACCAAGAACCGCGAGCTGCGCCAGACCGCGCTGGCCGCCGCCGCTTCCGCCATCGTGGCGGGGATTTCCGAACCGGCGCTGTACGGCGTGGCGGTACGCCTGAAGCGGCCGCTGATCGCCAGCCTGATCAGCGGCTTCGTCTGTGGCGCGGTCGCCGGCATCGGCGGGTTGGCCAGCCATTCGATGGCCTCGCCCGGGCTGTTCACCAGCGTGCAGTTCTTCGATCCGGCCAACCCGATGAGCATCGTGTGGGTGGTGGCGGTGATGGCGCTCTCGGTGGTGCTGTCGTTCGCGCTCACGCTGATGCTGGGCTTCGAGGATCTGCCGGAAAACGCCGCCGCGCCCGGCCAAACCGCACCGGCGGCGAACGCCGCCGGCGCAACGCATTAACGTATATTTATACCCTAAATAGTTGGAGCGGCATCAAGGCGGCAAGAGAGCGAATCCCGATGAGCTTACACAAGTAAGTGATTCGGGTGAGTGAACACAGCCAACACGGATGCAGCTTCAAGTATGACGGGTATTGAGGATTGCATGTCCGATTCAACATTCCCTAAAGGATTTTTATGGGGCGGCGCTTTAGCCGCCAACCAGGCGGAAGGCGGCTATCGCGAGGGCGGCAAAGGGCTGACCACCGTCGATATGATCCCGCACGGCGCCAACCGCATGGCGGTCAAACTCGGGCTGGAGAAGCGCTTTAGCCTGTGCGACGACGAGTTCTATCCCAGCCACGACGCCATCGATTTCTACCACCGCTACCGCGACGACATCGCGCTGATGGCGGAGATGGGCTTTACCGTGTTCCGCACTTCCATCGCCTGGAGCCGGATTTACCCCAACGGTGACGAGCTTACGCCCAACACCGAGGGCATCGCCTTCTACCGCAGCCTGTTCGAAGAGTGCCGCCAATACGGCATCGAGCCGCTGGTGACCCTGTGCCACTTCGACGTGCCGATGCACCTGGTGACCGAATACGGCTCCTGGCGCAGCCGCAGGATGGTGGAGTTCTTCGCCCGCTACGCCCGCACCTGCTTCGAAGCCTTCGACGGGCTGGTGAAATACTGGCTGACTTTCAACGAGATCAACATCCTGCTGCACAGCCCGTTCTCCGGCGCGGGGCTGGTGTTTGAAGCGGACGAAAACCCCGAACAGGTGAAATACCAGGCCGCGCACCACGAACTGGTGGCCAGCGCGCTGGCGACGCGCATCGCCCATGAAGTGAACCCCGCCAACCAGGTAGGCTGCATGCTGGCCGGCGGCAACTTCTACCCGTGGTCCAGCAAGCCGGAAGACATGTGGGCCGCGCTGGAGAAAGACCGCGAGAACCTGTTCTTTATCGACGTGCAGGCGCGCGGCGCTTACCCCTCCTACGCCGCCCGCGTATTCCGTGAGAAAGACGTCAGCATCGTCATGGAACCGGAAGACGCCGACATCCTGAAGCACACCGTCGACTTCGTCTCCTTTAGCTACTACGCCTCGCGCTGCGCCTCCACCGACATGAACGACAACAACAGCAGCGCCGCCAACGTGGTGAAATCGCTGGCGAACCCGCACCTGCCGCGCAGCGACTGGGGCTGGGGCATCGATCCGCTGGGGCTGCGCATCACCATGAACATGATGTACGACCGCTACCAAAAGCCGCTGTTCCTGGTGGAAAACGGCCTGGGCGCGCACGACGAGTTCAATGCAGCAGGCGAGATTGAGGACGACTACCGCATCAGCTACCTGCGCGAACACATCCGCGCCATGGCCGACGCCATCGCCGACGGCGTGCCGGTGCTGGGTTACACCACCTGGGGCTGCATCGACCTGGTAGCCGCCTCGACCGGCGAAATGAGCAAGCGCTACGGCTTTGTCTACGTCGACCGCGACGACCAGGGCAACGGCACCCTCGCCCGCACCCGCAAGAAATCGTTCTGGTGGTATAAGAAGGTGATTGCGAGCAATGGGGGGGATTTGGGGTAGGTTTGGCGGTGGGGTTAACGTGGGGTACGGAGGGCTTCCAACCTAAGTTGATTGCCTTCCTGCTGCACAACGAATTCGGCGACGAATTCACGCGCAGAGGGAAACTCGCCCGCCTGCTGTTTCTTCTGGGAGACCAGCTTCGCGGAGAAATGGTATTGCTGCCCCGGCGTAAATACGTAGCCCTCATCAGGGACGCACTGATTGGGGGCGACATCCCGCAGCGGATCGAAGAATTTGAACGTGCGGCTCTGCGCCTCATCCAATCGGTAGATCGAGATGCCCGCGAGCTTTTCGTCTCCCTGCGGCTGAACTGTGATGCATACTTTGCCCTCACGCAGGTTGGCGGTGGCGGAGTAGTCTACGGGGATACGATCGCCTATCGACGGACAGCCGGCGAGCAGGAAAGGGAATGCGAGGGGGAAGATCCGTTTCATGACTACCTCTGACGTAAAAACTCGGCTAAAGCCTGCTCGTACTGTAGACGAATTCTATTGTTTTGGGGACCCGTGTAATTCACAAAACGCCCAATACCATATGCCCAAGCATCATAGCCATATTGTATTAACAACCAATAATCGGCAACGATACAAGCTTGTTGTTCCAAAGAGTACTTTGTGAGCGTCTTATTAGCGTCCAACCTATAAGTGTAATTAGCTGCCCAACTAAAGGCACCTCTGAGGCGGACCCACTGCCCATGCTGATGCTGCCAAACATGGGCAAGCTCATGAATAAAGAAATGTTGTTTTGCGTAATTATTTACCTTAGAGAAATCAGCCAGGTATTCCTCCTCTCGGAAATATATCTCGCCGTTGGGCGACATACCAACATGCTTACCTTGTAAACCAAGGGGTAAGTAACTATCGCAATGAATCCATACACGGTTGTAGACGATCGACTTACCGAAAACACGTCGAGCCATGGCTATTTCACCCAACGTCATAAGCCGTAATGCTCCCTCTTTCACTTGTTGGCCTTTCTGTTCTTTCGTAAGCATGAGTCAAATTCCCTATGACCATTTTAAATCGAAATCTTAGCGACTACTTCTCAGCCAGTCTAGATTATATTTACTTATTTATAAAATAATGAAAAAACCTCATGACAAATTCACCTTGTGAATTTATTGATTCACCCCCTTGAAATAATAATTCAAATAAAGATATTCAAAATAAGAGAATATAAAGAAGATGAGCATTCATAGAATCAATAGTTAAATTGTACAACTCATTAACTGCGATACTTATTCCATATTAGAGATGAAATAGCCTGTAATTCCATACAGGTTATTTGTTCCTTTTACTGATAACGCTATAGTTTTTCCGCTGCGGCAAAATCCGCAGCCGGAGTTAGCGTTCCGAACACTTACACAAGGCAGCATTATGTATATAATGTTGGGGCTTTAAACATCCAGAATTATGGTGGCCCAAGTGGGGGCTTCGCAAGAAGCGCCGGTTTCCTTCGTGTCCGGTAACGCTAACTCCGCTTGGGCTACCACCATGGGTTTAGCGTCTCATGTGGTAGTACGCATACTACACACTAAGGATAAAAACACATGGAAAATGTCGCCATCACCGAAAATACCACAAGTACCCTCACCCTTTATCGCCAACTGTTTAACCGCCTCGATCTCAGCGCTTTTAACCCTTCAGAACTTTTAGACCTGGCCGCCCTCTCCGCCGAACAGGCGGAAGGTTTGTGCCACGGCCTGATGCTATTCGGCCATTTACTGCAAAAGCACCCACAGCTGGACACTGAAGGCAGGGAACAGCTGAATCACTATCTCAACGCCACGGCGCATCTGGTTCCTGCGTTGTGTAATCTTTATGGGCGGGCACTGCGGGAGATGGAAGCCTGCGGCTAACATAAATGGCAATCAGGGCGATGCCTGCACTCGTCGCCCTTCCCACTCAGGATTTCCAATAGATCTGACTGACATATCACAACAAAAACATTCATCAAGGTAGGCATTTCCTCCCCTACCTGGCATAGTTAACGCATTCGGTAAATCGATGAGTTAACTGCTGGGTATTGATGCATACTGCTCTCGTCAGCAAGCACATTGCTCAGAGTCTGCTCGGCAATGTGAGGGAGTGGTTTTGGCAACTGCAATAGAGGCGTTATCTTCAAAAGAATTCGTTTTAAAAGCCATCGAAGAATATAAAAAACTTGGCCGAGATGAATTCTTAAAACAACATAAAATAAAACGATTTAAAAAATTCACCCTTATTTATAATGGCGAGAAGTACGATATCCGAGGCATTTCCGCTAGAGCATACAGTGAGCAACATGGCTATCCGTTTAAAGGAATCAATGCCGATAGCGGCACGGAAAAAGCCATCCAATTTCTCAAAGATCTCGGTTTTGAGATCGTCGAAACACCACATCCTTTTGACTATTTAACCGAAGGCAAGCTGTACACACGCAAAGCGCTTATCGAGCTCTACGGCGGACAGCTACAAGGCGGTATCTGGACCCCGCGGGAATTCCCGGTAATCTTTATCTTCACCGGAGAAAGCGGCGAAACCTACGGCTATAAAGATGGATGGACAGCTGAAGGCAGCTTCTCTTATACGGGGGAAGGCCAAAAAGGCGATATGGAATTTATTCGGGGTAATAAATCCATCCGCGATCATAAGAAAGACGGCAAAGATATCTTCCTGTTCGAAGACAACAAGAAAGAAAAAGGCGTTCGCTATCTTGGCATGTTTGAGTGCGACTCTTGGGATCATATTCAGTGCTTAGATTTCGAAAATAACATGCGGCAAGGCATTACCTTTAACTTGTTTAAAGTCTCATCACTGCACGCCGTTGAAGAAGAAGCAGAAACCGATGAAGCCGATACGCAGACAGAGACGCTCGAACAGTTGCGTAAGAAGGCACTGCAATCCTCAAAGCAATCAGGCCAGCGCCAACAGAGCGACAGCAAAAAATCCTGGTTCAAACGTAGCGAAGACGTAAAAAAATACGTGCTCAAGCGCGCCAATGGCATCTGCGAAGCCTGCGACCAGCCGGCACCGTTCAAGAAAAGGAACGGCGATCCCTACCTCGAACCCCACCACACCAAACGCTTAGCTGATGAAGGCCCCGATCACCCGCAGTGGGTGGGCGCCATCTGCCCTACTTGCCACCGGCGGATTCATAGCGGAGTGGATGGGAAAGAGGTGAATAAGAAGTTGATGGTGAAGTTGGAGTTGAAAGAGGCTGACTTTATATAGTTCAGTCTAATAAAAAACTCGCCTATCTTAATTACTTTAAGGTGGGCGAGTTTTTTAAAATAACTTCGCCCAGTTTTACGCCTGCTAGCATCCTCCTCATTGTTGTTCCGTCCTGGATTTCCTTGATTCGAAATAATTCAATGAAAGCAATTTTATTAATTAATATCAACAAGATAGCCATTGAAAACCATCAAGAAGATCCGGTTTTTGCTGAAATGGGGAATGCGTCAATACAAAGTAAAATGGGCAGGTAGCGGCGGCGGGCATATTCCAGACACGAAAAACCATCACTCGGTGGCTTTTTGTTCGCACGATACTTAATGGTACGAAGGCCGGACTCGCACATTAAAATTAACCCATTGATTTAAAATCAATAAAAACAAACTCATTGTTTGTGTACCAACACATAAACTCATTGGATTTGGGACTCGAATCGAGGCAAAGCCAAGTGAAAAAAAATCCCCCTAAGAGTAGATGATACAGATAAAGATGAGGAGCAGGCTTTAGCCTTAGCGAACTCCCCATCATCTTGTTACTGGTAGCTTCCCTACATTGGACAGCATTGTATTAATGCTATCGATATATCAACATTAATTGACTTCCCATTGCTTATAGCTCCTGATGATGGTCTGCCGTTACCCTGGTAACAGTTTTGTGACCGCTGCGTTTCATCAGACGGAGGCTTTCCGAGCACTTAGAATATCGATACTGGTGATGAGCGGTGACTTCTCCATGACAGAGCAATAATTACGGTCAATTCTTACCAGTTCGTATTTTTCGACAAGAAAGTTCACCGCATCGCAGAGCGATACTCCAGCATCAATGTGTTCCAGTATGGTGGTTTCATTACTGAACGGTGTGTCATTCAGCGTCAGACCATAGTGCTGCGACAACAGATGAGTCAGTCACCGTTGCCAGATTTCAACGGGTGACAGACAGATCTTAGCCGCCCGTGTCGGGTGTGATAATAAGGTTTGCATGATGTTTACTCCGTTATGCTCAGGGGATAAGCGTTGAGTTACCGGGGCTCAATCTGACCAGGATAGATAGCAATGTAGACCTAGCCGCAGGAGCCGAGTGTGTCTGCTTCGCAAGTGAGTCCATTGTGATATAGCGTGACGCAGTGCTGATGACGGGAAGAGAGTTCTCCGCTGGAGAGCATCAACTCCAGTTGTTTGAGTATCAACAGAAAGGTCTGATCCAGGTGCAGCGCGTCATCGTCGCTGAAAGCACCGTTGAATCCGGCCCGGTCAGCGAGAAAATGCGGCGGTAGCCTTCCTGCACCAGACGTGCTCCAAAACAGGGGGTGATCATGCACTGTAGTCCCCACCGTTGACAGGCGGGATTCTCCGGCTTAGTACCGGATTCGGAGTAATTGTTCATTATTGTTCCTGATAAAAGGAAGGGTTAATTGAGAGTGACACTGCGAAGAATGACATAGGGACCATTGCGATCCTGACGGCGCTCAGCGAAGACGGCCAGAACGCCGCGTATGCCTTCCACCTCGCGACCAGCATAATGGCAGATACTGCCTGACCATTTATATTTGCCCGTACTAAAGCGAAACAGTCGGGAGCCAGGATGTTGCCGGTACAGAGTCATTGACCTGCTCCCCGTGGTTTGAGCACACCGACAATGGACTGATCAAAGGTAGTCAGGCCAGCGATAACATGCAATTAAGTAGCATAGGGGTCGCAGTTACAACGGCCTATTTAGGCCTGACTGGAACAATCTAGCCAATACAATAAGTGTTAATCACCGACTCAGAACCCCTAGGAATTTTTGCTTCTTGTTGTTACTGTATAACAAAAAATGAGGTCACTATGAAAACAACATTGTACAAAGATTTCACCTTCGAAGCCGCACACCGTCTTCCAAACGTTCCGGAAGGTCATAAATGTGGTCGCTTACATGGTCACTCTTTTGTAGTTCGTCTTGAAATCACCGGCGAGGTTGATCCTAACACCGGTTGGATTATCGACTTTGCCGAGTTAAAAGCGATTTTCAAACCTACTCTGGACCGACTGGATCACTACTACCTCAACGATATTCCTGGTCTGGAAAACCCGACTAGTGAAGTACTGGCGGAATGGGTCTGGCAACAGATTAAACCACAGTTGCCACTCCTAAGCGCAGTGATAGTGAAAGAAACCTGCACGGCAGGTTGCATTTACCGGGGTGAATTATAATCAACCTGTTGACTGGTTGTTATCTCAACCAGTCACGCTTTTTGCTCGATGGCAACAATCAATATTCTTTTTTCCAACCTATGTCACACTTCTAGTGTGGTTTATATCTTTCTTATATTAATGCTGATATTCAAATTTAGTTTTCAATGGTAAACTATTTCATTATTACTTAACAATTAAGTTAGGAATATATCTGGCTAATTTTGGTAGATTGAAAAGTGCCAGTATAAACCTAACCAACTGATATTATTTATATTTATCTAATATAAACCAACATCTCATCAATCTTTTTCCCTTTTGCCCTTGAGTATGGGAGTGATCTCAGTATCCTGTTCACAATACTCGAATTAATGCAATTATAGGCATGTCGCGCAGGCATAGCAAAGCCACACTTCTCAACCTATGCTTGAGCCAATACAATTATATAATAAACGAGTCAAGGACTGTGAGGATGAATGTATTACCCATTGGGTCACTGGTTGTCTCTGAGCAATTTGAAGGCATAGGTAAAGTTGTCACTGTCGATTGTGATACAAATAACGCCACGGTTGCTTTTTTTGAGTCACCGGCCCAACCTTACGCACGGCAAACGGAAGTTTCTTTAGAACAACTCATCCCCACGCTCCCGTATGAAGAGACGGTGATTTATTGCCTTGAACCCCAAAGCCAGCGATGGGTCAGAGCCAGATTTGGCGGTTCGCGCCCCAAAGGGGATTTTCTCGTCATCTTTCGAGAAGATGACAGCACGACATTGCCAATCGATGAAATTTTTGTTCTGAATAAAGCACCTGACACCCCAGTGAACCCTGCTGATTTTCTTGCCTTCCAGGCTAATGATGCACCGTTCTTTTTCCCTCACCGCCAGGCCTTTATTGAGACTTACATCCAGCAACGTGCAACCTGCCGAGCGATGGCGTCCATTTCCAGTAGTGCCGTTGAACTCGAACCCCACCAGTTGGCGGTGGTACGCCGTGTGCTTCAGGATAAAAATCCTAAATATATTTTGGCCGATGAGGTTGGGCTGGGGAAAACCATCGAAGCCGGTATGATCGTCCGTGAACACGCGTTAGAAACTACTGGCCACGTCAGCATGCTCATTGCGGTTCCAGCACCGCTTGTTAACCAGTGGCGGGAAGAACTGGGTGAACGCTTTCAACTGAAACAACTTATTATTGATGCCTCGTCAGCCCTCGCGGGTTTGCGACAAGATGAGGTCACAGAAGGCATCGTAATTTGTAGCTATTTTGATGCTTGCACCTTGATTGAACAGGGACTCCCACCTTCGCTTATCGTGGTCGATGAGGTTCACCAGATTGCCTCCTGGCCATGGTCAGGAGACAAAGATGAACGTTATTACTTCAACCTGATCGCTCAGGGTTGCCGGAAGGCCCACTACGTTCTGTTACTCACAGGGACACCTCTGCATGGGCACGAAAGGAACTTCTTGTCAATGTTGCACTGTATTAATCCCGAAGCCTACCAAGTGGATGAAGCCCATCTGCGAGACTTTACCGAACTGGTAAAAAATCGTGAAAACCTCGGCGGGATCTTCTCGGGGTTAGTGCCTACCGTCTCGAACGTCAGCTTACGCCGTAATTTGGAAACACTGCAGCAGCAGTTTCCGGAAGATACGATTCTGATGACGCTCTGCCAACAACTCATCCCGCTTATTGGGACGTTTTCACCAAATACCCCGGAGCGCGAAGAAGGGATCCGGGATATTCGCCGGCACCTAGGGGAAAACTATCGCATTCATCATCGTATGTTGCGAAACCGCCGTCAGGTTTCACTCAGCTTCGATGAAACGAAAAACCTCAATCTGAACCTTCTGTTTCCCGGGCTCAACGGAGCCACAGAGTGTCACTGGCATTGCGATGGGTTAGCGTTAGACGAGTTGATTGATGAGTATCGTTCCTTATCTTCACTGCCACAGAATACGCAGTGGGCAATGAATGAAGACTCATACCTCTTATGGATCGACGATCTCCTGTCAAGCCCACTCTGCGTCATGCAACGCGCTAAAGTGCATTTGGGTGAATCGGAACGCACTCAGGAAGAACGAGACCTATTAGAACACATTGTTTCTACATCAAAAAATGAACTTAAGGTAATTGATAACAAGCTAGCCATCACCCTGAATGAGTGGCTGCAAAAGAATCCAACAGGAAAAGCCATCGTCTTCTGCGATCGTCCGGATCTAGCCCAACATCTGGCAATAAAGCTCGAGTTACTGCTGGAGTATCCGCAGGAGCGTTATCAGTCGGGTCACCCCCTGATGTACCTGAAAAACGGAAGCCCCATTCGGGTCCTAATTTGTGATAAAAGCGGCGAAGATGGTCTGAATCTCCATGGAGGTCTGCGATTGGCCGTTCATTACGGTTTACCGCGCTCTTGCAGTCGCATTGAACAGCGCCTTGGTCGTCTGAACAGGTACAGTGCAAACCTGAAAGGTGTAAAACCCGTTCAGAGTCTGATCCTGAAAAACCACGCCGACCGTGGAGTACGCAACATATGGGCCAGCATTCTGAAAGACAGCATTGGCGTATTTAATAACACTATCGCCAGCCTCCAGTTCGTCCTCGACAATTATCTGGAAAATGCGTGGCGAAATGTCTACAAAGAAGGGCCGGTGACCCTTGAACGTATTGCCAGCGAATTCCCTGGCGAACAGGGTATTTTGGCCAATGAAACGAACAAAATTAACATGCAGGAAAAACTGCTGGCGATGGATGACGAGATTGCCGAGGCAGCGATTTTTGCGCAACAGATCAGCGCTGACGATCATCTTGCGGTAGCGCAATGTAATACGCTGACCAACTGGATCACGCGTGCACTGCGTTTTCGCGCTACCGGTACCGCAGAAAAAGGCATCAAGTTTCAGTTTGAACTCTCTGACCGCAGTACAGGGACACTAGTTGATTTTAAAACCTTTCTCACCACCTGCATGCTTAGCTTCGATAAAGAAGGCGGCAACCCGCCGTCAACGCATCTGATGAGTGCTGAACGCATTCCATCTATCGACGGGACAACCGTTTATCCATTGCGGTACGGACAGCCATTTGTCGATACGATCTGGCAACTATTAAATTTAGACGCCAGGGGCAGTTCTATGGCGATACTGCGGGTGATCCCCGGGCAACTAAAGGAACCCAATTGCTTCTTCCAATCTACCTGGCTTGTCACTCATCACCAGATGGAGGATACCTACTCACAACGCCGCATAGCAGATGAACTGTCCCCCCCGCGTATTGTGCAACATTGGCTTTCCTCTGAAGGTAAACCAGTGACTAATCCACAGGTTCTGGAACTTCTCAATGGCGAATACGCCAAGCACGAAACATCGCAGAAATTCTATGCGGATATGAATCTGCGCCCTAACCTCTGGCTAGAAATTGAAGAGCTTATTTCACCGACCTACTGGAAAGAGATGGTGGAGCGAGTCTATGCCAGTGATCGGGAACAACAACAAACCACCCTCGGTGATCAGGCCGGACTCCAGTTAATGGCCGTCAAAGCCGTGGTGGTGTGTAGCAAAAATCTACTGGAGGAAATCGCCTGATGGAAGAAGAGTGGTCACGCCTGCAGCAGGCACTAAACACCTGCTTTAGTCAAGGGGTCACATTTAAGGATGGCATCGAAAATCAGTTTCTGAACAGACTAATTCAGATCATCACAGATGCCTCGGCAGGACATGGTGATATATTTGCCGGCTACGCCGATGCATTACGAGCGGCTCATGCGAGCGGTATTAGCGCGCCGTTGCTCCCCCTGCCACCTGAACTGACCGACGTTCCAGCACCTGAGTGGGGCATGACAAAGTCGCCTGCAACACAACAAATTCAACTAGCTGAAGAGGCAGACCTAGCGCTGACCAGAGCCACCTATCTGCGTAAGATCCGCAGGAACTTACTGCGCCCGGAGACCGATCCTGCGCTGAAGCGCCTGCTACCCGAGGAGCCCTGGCTGACTCATTATCAGGGATTCGGTCAACAGGCCGCTATTCGGACGCTACTGACGTCTGATGATAACTGTACGTTGCTGGTGAACCTGCCCACCAGTTGCGGTAAAAGCCTTCTCACCCAACTCCAGGTGCTCAGCGCACCGACAAACACCCTCACGCTGGTGATCGTCCCTACCGTCGCTCTCGCTATTGAGCAGGCTGACGACATGCAAAAGCTGCTTCGTGGTGCCGACCAAGATCATGGTGGGAGTTATGCCTGGGTCGGAGGACAAGATCAGCCCGCACGTCAGGCGATTAAGGAAAGAATCAAAGCGGGAACACAGCGTGTGCTCTTCTGTTCCCCGGAAGCCGTTCGCTCTTCTCTGGTTCCTGTGCTGTTTGAGCTTTCCAGACTGAATATGATTGGCGCAATCGTCATCGACGAAGCGCATTTGATCGATCAATGGGGCGCGGAGTTCCGCCCTGACTTTCAGCTGATTGCCCCTATGATTCGCTCACTGAAAGCCCAGGGAAAATGCCGTTTTCGTACACTGCTACTTTCGGCGACGTACAGCAAAAGCACTCAGAACATTCTGATCGAGCAGTTCCATGATGAAAATAGCGAACTGATTGAAGTGTCAGCTAATTTCCTACGCCCAGAGCCGGAATATTTTGTGCATCATGAGGCAAATGAAAACACGCATCGTCAGCGGGTCGAACAACTGCTGATGACCTTACCCCGCCCGCTGATTTTGTATTGCACCACACGCACAGATGCGGAAATGTGGTCTGTCCGTCTGCACGAACTAGGCTACTGGCGAACCGGCATATTCCACGGACAAATTGACACAAACAATCGCAAGAAATTGATTTCTAAATGGAAAAATGACCAACTTGATATCATGGTCGCCACCTCAGCCTTTGGGGTAGGAATGAATAAAAAGGATATTCGCAGCATCATACATGCTGCCATTCCGGAAAGTATCGACCGTTATTACCAGGACTGCGGGCGCGCCGGGCGTGACGGTAGATCCTGCCAAGTGCACCTTGTATGGCATAAGGCGCAAATGAAAACGGCAAAATCACTGGCCGTTGAGACGCTGATTGGCGTAGAAAAAGGCTTTGCCCGCTGGAAAGCGATGTTTGATGATCGCAAAGAAAGTCCGATCGCTGACTACATGATTTCACTAAACATCAAGCCCGTTCATATTGATCACCAGGGCGATAAAAATGAAGCTTGGAACCGTCGGACATTGCTGTTAATGCAAAGGGCCAAACTCATCAAACTGGTCTTTGATGATCCGATAATTCCTGACACCCTTCGAGATAATCTGGATGACGACAACACGCAACTAAGTGAATGGTTCGAAAGCTACTACAACCACGTTCATATCCGTCACTGTGACGATGCACATTATTCAGAAGCGCACTGGAACACCCATGTGGAGAAGATCCGTCAGTCCGAGTTGAATAACCGCCGGGCAGCCTTTACGGTAATGGAAATGTGGTTGGAGGATCCCGGCAAATCGCTGTGTAAAATTCTGAAGAAATTCTATGAATATCAAAACCATCCTCCCGAGTTAACCTGTGGAGGTTGTCCGGGGTGTCGCCACAAAGGGAAAGGGGCATTTTCCCCCACAGTGGGCACAGATGTACAAATTATACGTTCCGAGCCAAAGAAAAAAGCACTCTTCGTAGGCACCGAAAAGAAAGTGTATTACAACGAAAACATGAAGTTGCATTCGTTGTTAACGGAACTTCGTGTAACGTTGCGGTCACTAATCACCTCTGGCGAATATGTGTTTATTCGTGCAGACAGGCAAGTGTTCCTCCAGTTAGAGAACAACCTGGACTCGCTTTCGCACTTCTGGAGCGCACAGAAAATGACAGCGCCTGCATCGGATGGACCAGAGATCGTGATCATCCCTAACACCGCCGATGCGTTCCCGAATCTACCCGTGACGCGTTTTGAGCGAATTATTATTGCACCTGAGCATCTCGCCGATCCTCAGTTCCCACATCGTACATGGTGCGAAAGCGCAGGTAATGCGCTGTCGCTGGACACGTTTATCAGGCAACTTCAACATGTCAATAATTAATAACGCAGGTGCTGGGAGCGTCCTGGTACTCCTTCCTCTAATTGAACGCATTCTACAAAGCGTACAGGAACCGTTGTCTCAGGACACTCTACTCGCCCGTTATCGCCCTGATAACTTGCCAGCTAACGATAACGCGTGGGGGAAATTCACAGAGAACTTGAGTTTCTGGTGCAACCAGGGACTATGGCCGATGCGCGACGGAATAATGTTACCGCTTGAAGAAAACGCACGTCCACTGGCGCATCGCCTGCTTGCCTGTGCGATTGATTCTTGTCGCGAAAAAGGCGTTGCCAATGGCAATGAATGCGAACCGTTATGGCGGGTACTGAGTTGTCTGTTGAGCCTTCAGCAGCATTCGCCAGGAGGTCAAGAACCGCTCTCCCCGCCAATCATCACAAAGAAAATACACAAATGGCTACCAGGTGAAAAGGTAAACGAAAACACCGCGAAGTTAGTAAGAGACTTTGGCCGTTTTCTAGGTTTTCTCGAGCTAATGCCGGACGGAAATTATGTCACCGACCCCACCCGGGCCATTCAATGTTTTCTGCCAATAATCTTTGGCAACACACGCACTCTTCCCGCCAAAATCTTCATGGCAAACATGGCGGAGGTCATGCCGATGATGGACGGCGGGCAGTTCAGAAACTCCGTTCATGATGTGATGCAGCAGGAAAAAGACTGGATCTCTCCGGAAGGTGACAATATCTGCACCAGCACATCCATTGCGCTACTACGACTTGAAATCAGTAAGCGCATTATTCTCACCACCGGCAGTGATGATGAAGACGCCTCCTCACTCCAGTTACCCGACGGCAAAATTCGACGGGTTAGCCAAATCACGCTGAGGGAGGATGCACAATGAGCATGATGGAGTACTGGCCGTCCAGGGAAAATATCGTTCAATGCATTCGCAATGAAGCGGAAGAATTAGAGGATCATGTGCTTCTGGCCGTGCATGAACCGATGCTACTGACCCGACGCGACGTCAATGAAAATCATGAAACATTGCGTGACGAAGATCTGTTCCAGCAGTTACTCATTACGGAGCGTGCCATCCCTTTAATTGGCCGTTCGGGTATGGGAAAATCGCATCTGGTGCGATGGTTAGACTGCAGGTTCAACATGTACCTGACGGAAAACGGCCAGCGTGCACAATGGGAAATTGTCCGTATTCCCAAAAACTCCAGTCTGCGACAGGTACTTTTACGCATCCTGAAAAATCTGACGGGAGAATTTTTCGACAACGCACGCACGCGCGTTAATGAAGTGACGGAACAATATCCTGCGAAAGATCTGGCAGACCTGCTGTTGACCATGATGGCCCATCAGTTGCAGGACATGCAAAAAGCAGTGATGGAGGAAGGTAAAACACTGCAGGCACAAGGTAAAGACATTCCATCAGACCGACTCGCCTATATGGAAACCATCATTGAAGAGGTAGAGAACGGTATCTGCGATCTGATCACAGACCCTAACTTCAAACAGAATCTGCTGAAGCCTGAGCACTGCATTTTCAAACTGGCCAGTCGGATGAGTAATGGTCTGGAGGAAGGAGAAGAAAATCATGATAAATATGAACTTCTACCGGAAGACCTCTATTTTGTTTTTGAGCCTGACGATTTATCCGCGCGTGCACGTCGCTACCTGAATCATTCTCAATTGCACGAGTCAGACCAGGTAGAAGCGCGTGCTCGTGCGGCGCGCGTGCTCAATGAAGCCATGCATGCCTCGCTGAAGTCACTCTTCAAACGCCTGTTCACCTTCAATGGGGGTTCTTTTCAGGAGCTTTTCCAGGAAATCCGCAAGGAGTTTCTGCGACTGAATCGTCGCTTGGTGATTCTGGTGGAAGATATGGCGGCGATCTCCGCCATCGAAGATGTCCTGATCGACAGCCTGATCGAAGAAGCGGCGCCTGGCGGCGTGCAAACCCTTTGTCCGGTCCACTCAGTGATTGCAGTCACCGACAATTATCCCGGCTATAAACGTCGCCAGGAAACGTTAATCACGCGTGCTGGCTACGAGTGGATCATCGAGAACGTCGATAAAGACAATAATAAAGATCGTATAGTCTCGCTCTGCGGTCGATATCTGAACGCCGCACGCTTTGGCTCTGAGGAGTTAAAAAATCGTCCAGAGCAAGGTAAACCCCAGTGGCCACCTGTCTGGCACAGTGATGATATACCCAATGCACTGGAAGATTTTGGTTATTCTGCCAATAAGAAATTCCCGCTCTTCCCGTATAACCGCAGTGCCATTCTGGCACTTGCGAATAAGCATTGCCGCGACAGCAGCGGCGAGTTGATTTTTAACCCGCGCACAATCATTAACCGCATCCTGTTAGATATTCTGCGTGATTGCAGAACAGAAGCGGAAAAAACGCAGTTCCCGCCAACACATCTCGCTGGAATTAATGCCGTTCCCGAGATCGAAGACAAGATTTCACAGATGGTTGTCAATCGGGTTGGCAGTTCGGTGACGCTTGCCGCCATCTGGGGATATGGCATTGATTCCTTTGATGAGCTATGCGGAAAACTGCCGGGCAGCGTAGCGAGTGCCTTTGGCCTCGATGAACTTGCCGCGCAACTGACTGGCAAAAACCCTACGACCGAACCGGTAACAAAGACCGCACGCGAAATGGCGGGCAAAACTGGCAGCACGGCGGCGGGTAAAAAGCTTGACGATCCGGAGTTAAAATCAAAAGAAGAGGCAAAATCTAATACCAAATCCGAATTGCCGTTTATTAGGGCGGTCCGAGCATGGGTGAATGACAACGTCATTCTGCCGCAGGATGTTGCCCGTGATTTGCGTGCGGCACTGAACGCCTGTTATGAAATTCATGCGCAGCCAGAGTTGTTCGGTATGTCTTCGCGGCCACCGCTGAAAGAGGGGCGTTTTACATTGATTTCACTGCCAAAAGCGGCGTCGGATCCTTCAAGCATTATAACGAATTTTTACTCTGAGCAAGACCTGACCGACCCTTCCCGACGGGTTGATGTGTATAACGCCGCGGTAACCTTGTTACGTATCCAGCATTACACCGGTTTAAAGCAAGGCTTTAATTATCCCGAGGCGCAGGAAGACTACACTCGTTATCAAAACTTCATTCAGTGGTGGGTACCTCAGGCTACGGAAAGCGCTATTAATCACTTCCGGGCGCGTAACTTACGGGATGCGCTGAAAAAGCATCTGCAAAAAGCTCTGCTGCTTGGTCTGGTGACCGGGAAAGAAGAACCGGCGGAGATCGTCAATACCCTCTGCCTCACCCAGAAAGGAGTCGGAAGAACCGAAGAGAAAAATATCGGTCGAACGCTGGCGACCTCACCTTCCGAGATCTGTTTCAGAGGGATTGAGGCGACCCTGCATCCGCACGCCAGCGCCAGAGTAGCCGAAGCCAGGGTGCAGGCGCTCCTAGGATGGGATGATGCCAGAAAAGCGTGGCTTGAGCAGGTAGCTATCACTGAGCAAGGCTCAGGCTTGGGCTCCAGTCGAGCGATTGATGCTGATGTAATATTTTCCGCACTTAAAACAGTGTTAAAACAGCCACTTGGAGCAGAAATTGAACGTGCGGCACTCTCCGTTAAACAGGAACTTGCCAGCACACTAAATAATGTTCAGCTCTTTGCCAACATTAAAGATAGCGACGATTTCCTCAGCCAACTGAACGACTGGCAGACGTTTATTGAGACTGTGCGGGCCGAACACTACCCCACCGGTGGTTCTCAGTACAAGCCATCTTCGTGGCTGTTGGGTGAAATTGAAGCCCTCAGAACCGACACCGAGGAGAGTCTGGCGACTTTAATTTCATTACTCTCCATTGAAAAAGAGAAAGATAGCGCGAGATTGTGGCTGGAGATCTGTCAACTTGACGGTGACTACGTTTCAAGAATCAGCAGCGTACTTGCTCAATGGCAACTGGTACAACCTAAGATTGCGTTCGCACTCCAACAGATGAACGCCAAAGGGGATATACAGCAACTGACTCTTGCTCTGAGTAGAGTGAATGACCGTTTGAAAACACTTGCGAGCGATATCATCGCCTCTGGAGTCGATCAATGACTACCTTGCGCCAACAACTGGCTGAAATGCAAAAAGAACTCGATCTTAGCGTTCAGGCTGGTAAGGCATCACAAATCATCGATAAATGTAATCTGGTATACAGCAAAACTAACACCATTGCCGATAAGTTTGCATTGCTTAAACAGCAATATCCCGCCCAGCAACAACTCCCGCAGGGCATTGCAGTTACCTGGAATGACGAGCAGCAGAGCAAGCTGATCGCCGCCGCGAACAGCGTCAAAAGTCTCAAGTTACAGTGGGGACGCTGGCTGAAAAACCAGTCGGTAAACAATCCCGGCGAGGAAGAAAACCTTGCAGATCAGAAAGAGTCGCCACAGAACTCTCTAGATGAGACGCCAGTCGCGTCAGAGGAACCTACCGCTTATGACATTATCCAAAATGATTCCTTGCCCCATTGTGTCAGCCAACTCGGTACCCTACACAAGGCCCTGAGCAAAGAACTAAAAGATGCCTGGGATGTATGGCTGGAAGAGTTACATCAGCAGGTTCATGTCGATGACAAGACACTGAATTTCCAAAAAAATGCGAACAAATTTGACGATATCGCCTCCGACTATGAGCGTCGACGTCAGGATTTCGAAAACTTAACGCAGTGCCAACCAGTAAGCGGTGAAAAGATTGACCAAATCAAAGCACTAGCCGAAAAACTAAATTCCTTGCGCGGCATGATGAAAACAGATTGGCCTGACGTGGTGCAAGTATTTTTCAATAGCATTAATGGCCCGCAGAGTCTCCGCCCGACGTTAAGTGCCCTGACGCCCGAGGTGCTTGAGTGGTTAGGGGATGAAGAGATGCTGGATGAGTTCGTGATCACAAGGAAATAGTTTATGTCTACGGCTGATTTGTCCCACCTGCACCAGGCGCTGGACCTGCTCGAAGAGCGGGAAGCGGAACTGCTGGTCTGGGGTGATACGGATGGCGCGTTTACCCATGCCGATATCATCTCACTCTTTACCCGGAACCTGCCGTACGAAGATGCCGAGTCGTTACTGGCAGAGTTGCAGAATGCTGCCATGCTCTTCAGCGTCCCGACCAGCAAAGGGGGGGCGCACTACCGCACGCGTATGGCGGAATCGGTCCACTTGTTCCGACACCAGCGTCAATGGTTCCGTGATCAACCGCTTCAGCGAGCCCGGACGTTGGTCGCCGACTACCGTTTCGTCCGTCGCCCGCGCAACTATCCGAAGCGGGAACTTCCGGCGCAAACAGTACTGAACAAATGGGTTGATGTTCTGTGGATGAACGAAATTAAACGCCAAGCGCTTTCCCGACTGATCGGTGACTTTTCTATTGCCGGTTTTCAGGAACGCTCAACCGAACGTATTTTGCGTGCTTGGCACTTTCATAGCAATCATGCTCACGCGAAAGAAGCCACCGGGACTATTGTCTGTGCAGGTACGGGGAGTGGTAAAACGCTGGCGTTCTATCTCCCGGCGCTCACTTCGCTCCTTAATGATATTCAGCGCGACAACGCACAGCGAGTCAGGACGCTGGCACTGTATCCACGTAAGGAACTGCTTAAAGATCAGTTCATGGAAACCTGGGGCAAATGTCGTGAGCTCGACAGTCAGGCCCTGACACTGGCAGGACGCAAGATTCGTATTGGCTCTTTTTTCGGTGACACCCCGTTCAGCCATCAATACGCAACAAAAGATAAAGACAAGGATATGCCCTTTGATTTACTCCGTTGCACCACGCCAAAATGTCCGGGACAAATGCACTGGAAAGCAGAAGATATCAAATTGAAAAGAGAGATTCTTCGTTGTAGCCACTGCGATCATAGCGTAGACAGTGACGAAGTGATCCTGACCCGCGTCTCGTTAATGAAAAACCCGCCTGACATCCTGTTTACCACCACCGAAATGCTCAATCAGCACCTCGGGAACAACCAAGCGAATCAACTATTTGGCATTGGCATCGGCGTAACACCGCCGCCGGTAGTCCTGCTGGATGAAGTACACACCTATGTGGGGAATACTGGTGCTCAGACGGCTTATCTGCTGCGACGCTGGATGCAACTTGCACGCAGTCGCCCCCATTTTGTCGGACTGTCGGCAACGCTGAGTGACGCCGAACGATTCTTCGCTGACCTGGTAGGTGCGCATAAAAAACATGTAGCTCTTATCGAACCGAAGATCCACGAAATGGAAGATGAAGGGGCTGAATATCTACTGGCATTACGCGGCGATCCGGTTTCACAAACAGCCCTCCTCTCAACGACTATCCAGACCAGCATGCTCGCCCGGCGTATTCTGGATACGAAAAGGAAAAAATCGCGCGGTACATGGGGGCAAAAAACCTTCGTTTTCACCGACGATCTGGATGTCAATAACCGACTTTATCATCAATTATGTGACGCTGAAGGTTGGCGGTCGCGCGGTCAATACTTATTCGTTGCAAAACTGCCGCTGGCCGCTCAGCGTCTGGAAACACTGCAAAACAGCCATGCGCTGACTCAGGCAGGACAGAACTGGCGTATCGCGCAGGATATTGGTCACCCACTTGACGAAAATGACCGGGCCATCGTCGCCCGAACGTCCAGTCAGGACGTCGGGGTCGATCCTAGAGCGGAAATAGTGATTGCAACCGCGTCTCTGGAGGTGGGCTTTAACGATCCCTCTGTTGGCATGGTTATTCAGCATAAAGCGCCACGTAACGTTGCCTCCTATTTGCAGCGTAAAGGGCGTGCCGGTCGTTCAAGAACCATGCGTCCGTGGATGGTCGCAGTCCTGTCCGAATTTGGCCGAGACCGTGTCGTTTATCAACGCTATGAAGAACTCATTAATCCAGAGATAAAAGGGCAGTCGTTGCCGATGGGCAACATTCATATCCAGAAAATGCAGGCAGCAATGGCGACACTTGACTGGTTGAGCATGAAGATCCCTGGAAGTAATATCTGGTCATTGCTGAATAAACCGCAGACAAAGCCAGAGTCTCTCGACCATCTTGATCGTATGCTCCACCTGATTACCGCCGTGAGCGAACAACATGCATGGCAGCAGGAGTTGGAGAAGTATCTGTTCTATGCGCTGCGCATCACTGACGAGCAACTTCAGCGCGTACTGTGGTCGCCTCCCCGTTCGATCATGATGGAGTTGCTGCCGACATTAAAACGACAACTCACCACCCAATGGTCGCGGATGGGCCAACCTGAGACAGACCGTTCGACGGGACGTTCCCCGCTTCCGGCCTTTATTCCTTCAGCGCTATTCAGCGAACTCAATCTGCCAGAACTGGAGATCCATCTCGAGCGGAAGTTCAAGAAGCGTGAACATTTGCCCTTTATTCAGGGTTTGAAAGAGTTTGCGCCAGGACGCATTTCTAAACGCTATGCCGTTTATTCCGACAATGAAGTTGACTGGCTGATTCCGGACAGCTTTGTTCCGGTAATGAACTGCGTTTCAAATGTTGATTTTGAAATTGAACAAGCTTTCGGCGATACTTGGCAGCCAGAGTGTGTCATCGAGTGTGAAGGTCAGCCTCCTATTCGGGTCATTCGCCCGATGCAGGTGCTTACGCGCGCGCTACAATTCGAGCAAAATCTCACCGAGAAAAGCAACTCGCAACTGTGCTGGCATACCCTGTTTAACCCTGACGATCAGGCCGATCCGCTCCCCATTCCTGCTGGCCCGTGGATGGACATCCTCCGCTCCATGACATTCTTTACCCATCAGAATATGACACCTCTCGACATCACGCGTTACGCCACCCACGCAACAGCCTCGTTACGCAATAAAACAAAGCAACAGGCGCATGTGAACTTCAGGTGGGTCGACCATGGCGAGACTGTCGGTGTTGGCGTACGGCAGTGGGTGGATGGAGTCCGGCTCAGATTTACGCTTCCGCCCACTCTGCTGCAACGCCTCCGGCATGACCCGGCCATTCAGCGCGCACTACGAACTCTCTATTTCCAGCATCGAATCAAACATGAACCACGTTTCGAATATGACACGTTCACCGCTGACTGGATCTACGAGTGCTACCTGGCTGCGGTTACGCGGGAATTGGTCACGCAGTCGTCTCTGGCAGGCGCTATCGCGGAATTAAAAACCCCGGACGGCCAACGTAGACTGGCTGATATCGCGGACTCTCTCTTCCAGGCAGAGAATATCTTTGAAAATAGCGAGGATGGTGAAGACGACGCCGAAAGCCAGGAACTGCAGCAACATTTGCGCAGCCTGTTTAAAGAGACCGACATCCTTAACATGGTGGACAAGCACAGCGCGATCCTGACTCAGGATCTCAGTGATGATCTCGATTTCCAGAACTGGTTACAGTGCCTGCTGACAACGACCTTTGCCGGAGCGGTCAAACAAACCAGCCACCTGTTACTGCCGGATGTCGATGAGCGCGGTTTGCTGGTGGATACCGAACTCAACGACGAGGTACTGGACGTCTGGCTGACCGAGTCAGAACCCGGAGGTTGTGGAATCATTACCCGTCTGGAAGACGTTTTTCATCAGGATCCAGTCTCCGTACTTAATCTGTTTATTCGTAGTTTTGCCGCCAGCGACTACGAGCAGATCGACTACGACCTGTTCGAGATGCTTTCGCGACTTCCCTCTTCCAACGAACTCCAAAAGGCCTTGAACTCAATACGTAATGCCAGCAACCATTCGCAGCGCCGTGAGGCCAACGCCCACCTCAGAACTCTGCTGAAGGCACAAGGATTTGCACTCAGTCACAGTTTTATGTCAGTGCTGCACACGCGGATCCTACGCCCAGGCAGCCGGGCGTCACATGATGCGCAGATGCTGACATATCTCATCGCATGGCGGGACCTGGAAAACAAAGCCGGATACGAAATTGCTCTGAATATTTTTGCCCATACCCAGGCGACGCAAGAACTGCCTGGCGCCAGTGTGACTAAAGTTTTTGAGCGTTTTTGCAAAATTCAGGGAATGCTCTGGCAGCGAGGTAATGCCATCCGTCAGTCGGTTCTCAGCTATTACAACCCCTTTAAGTCCGGTAACAACCTGACTGAACGACTGCTGCTAAGCTCACTGTTTCAACAAACGGCGTGTATCATCAGCATCAGTGAGAGCGACTGGTTAGCACAGTTACATCACGCCATTACCCAACACGGCTTTGCAGAATTGCATGTGCCGCGAGAGGCTCGCCATCGTATTGTCGAAGTGATCTCTCTGATACAGGTGACCCCGATTGAGTACTTCGGTTTGCATCTCTACCCCCGCGAGTCCGCCGTGGACTATCAGGATGGCAATCTGGTGTTACGTATTGAACTGGCCGAAGCGCTGCTGTAAGGAACGCAGAAATGGAAGAGCAACGACAAATTTTCCTGCATGGCCCACTGGGCCAGCGACATTTGCGGGAAATTCTGAGCGCACAGTTTAGTGGCCTAATCCTCTATCCGGAACTGATCTGGCTGATCTCGCCGTGGATGAGCGACTTCGATGTAATTGATAATCGAGGCGGTCAGTGGAGTTTTCTTGATCCTTCTTGGGGCACCCGAATGATTAGCTTTCAGGAATTACTCGCTACCGCCGTCAACAATGGCTGTCCGCTACGCATCGTGACACGTGAAGACACGCGCAGCGTGGTCTTTATCGAGCGACTACTCGCGCGCTTATCACCCGACCACGACATGCAATATATATATCACGAGAACCTGCACGCCAAAGGGATGCTGACCAAAAACTTCTTTCTGAAAGGCTCCATGAATTACACCTGGAGCGGCGCAAATCTGAACGATGAGCATCTGCTGTTTTCAACCAATAATACGGTTATTTCAGATGCCTTGATTGAATTTAGCGGCCAGTACACCTTTGGAGACACCCATGACTGATACTTCTCAATGGCTGTGTGACTTCTTTGGCGACGGAAATTTACTGAAGCTGGACAGGCTGCTGGAAAACGTTGAAAACGCCTACCCTGCGGACTTAAAAGCCGTCTTACTGCCGCTCTACGAGAGCGCAACTGACGCTCAGTGGCCGATTATTCTGCCCTGGTGCGATGCTCATCGCTGGGTATTTTTTGCCGCAGCAGAAACGGAACGCACCACACTGGAACTCAGCAATGTGCTGAATGCTAGGCTGGGCTCTGCCGATGTTATTGCCGACAGAAAGGTGACTTTAGTCCCGGCGCAAGGAGCGACGTCGCTATCTGAAACGGCTCTGCTGAGACACTGCCCGGCCGGATTTATACGAATCGAATTACTTCCCACAAAACAGAAGGATAAACCGGCAAAAGAGCGGGTCTTCGCTGCGCTCAAAGACGTTATAACACTGTTTCGTGACAGGCCATCAATAGTACGTACTGTCAAGCGCCCCTTTGGGCGGATCTTGAGTGATTTTATTCTGGCAAATAGCCAAAAAGACGAAACCACAAGCGACGCTTTACTACAGGAACTGAAGAACAATGGCGCGCTTTCGCGGCGCAACCTTATGCTGCTCGAACTCCAGCAGGCAGGTAAGTTGGACAGGTGGGACACGCTGCTGAACCACGATTCGCTTGTGGATTTGGTGCGGGGACGCATTCCCACAACTCTAATGAGGATGCTGCTGAAAGCATACCAGCAAGTCTATTTTACGCCCGACAGCCACGGGTATCCGCAGGCCTCCCCGGCGGCTCTTCGCCCGCAATGTCTGGCACTACATCCTCTGTTTACGCAGATGCCTTTCTTATCCCAGGATGACGCTGACATAGTTGCGTGGAAAAGTTGGGCCACCGGTGTGATGCTTATTGGAGAGGTCGACCTGCTCAACGCGTTGCCAGAACGTCTGAAAACCGACTGGCTGAGTGGATTACACACTTGGGCCAGTCGACCGTTCAACGTTGTGAGTCCGCCAGATACGACAGCGACGGTGTCGGTCCCGGATACATTGCAACAGCTTGCCGCATATCTGCAAGCCTCCCTGACAGCAACGCAAGAAGAGATTACCAGCTACGCGCAAACACTCCACACGCTGGATCAGCAGTTGATGGAGCAGGCGATGGCGGTGCCGCTGCTGAAAACACTCATTGAGGAAATCCGCCATCTGAGCAATCCGCAAATCGTGGGCTGGGATATTTGTTTCTCCCGACTGTGTCAGTCAGAAGTCGATAGTAACAACCTAGTGCAACTGGTCGCGCTAGAAAGTGAAAACTGGTCCGCTGATTCGTTTCATGAAGCGACGATGCTCCAGTTACTATCAAGTCAGGTTCCACCAGACGCGTTCCCAATCCTGCGTAACATGATGCCTGCCTTTATTGAATGGCTTGAACGTCATCAACTCAGTCTGAGTAGCACGACGTGGCTGAAGTGGTTGGATGTTCTTGCGATGGAGCAAAGCGTCAGTCAGGCGGACATTAAGCTGGCCGCGATGGCGACGGACCGGTTCCTACAAGGCTCCGTTAGCCAAGAAGCGTACCAACAGTCCGGAGCCATGCTGGAATTGATCGTAGAACGAGCCAGTTCTTTCCGCAACCTGTCTGCGTTGTGCGAGTTAATCGAACTCTTCCTTGATGCTCCGGTGCAGGATCTGGCGACACTCACCTCGCTTTGGCTCAGAGTTCAGTCTTTTGTAGGCGGAATATGGGCACGACTGGATCCGACTACTCGTACTGTTATGCGCAACTTGGCGACAGGAGTGCTAGGGGAAGGTGCAGAGAGCGTATTTCCGGCTGAGAAGGATAGCGGTACGGCAGATGCAGAAGATGAGTTGCCAGACTTATCCGGAGCCAGAGTAGCGATTTATAGCCTGACAGAAGGTGCAGCGAGACGCGCGAAACAGATGCTAGAAACGCTGTTCGCCGGGATCAGAGTGGAGATCTGCCATGTGCACACGGCAACCGATAAGCTAGTTAATCAAGCGAAACAGGCTGATTACTTCATCTTTTCAGCAGGCAGCGCAACTCATCAGGCCTTCTACGCGGTCTCAGCGCAGCGCAGAGATTTAATCTATCCGACAGGTAAAGGTGCGGGGTCAATGCTGAACGCATTTATTACGCATGTTCAGAAGTAGTGGCGTTAAAAGGGGCAAATGCCCCTTTTTTATATATTGTCGTTCGCTGCTTTGATATAACTCGTGACCAGATAATCCGTCACTAATGAGATATCTTTCGACAGATTCTGCAGTTCGTTCCATTTACGGACGATAGGCTGACCATCAATATCTGTGCCGAAGTTCCACACGCCACTGCTCCATGCACAAAGCGGCTTAATTCGGTTTAGCTCTTCGACAAAACGAGTGTAGGAAGGGATCTCAGTCCAGCCAGGTTCACCTTTATAGTCCTGATGAACCTGATCGATTTCATCCATCAAACTGCCAAGCGCAAGAATCCCAACGCCATGTAACAAGCGGGAATAGCGAGGCTTTTTATCCCAGTCGTCAGTAAACACAGTTTCCACAGCCGACCAAAAGTTATTCAACAGTTTCACCATCTTGACTTCATCCCCTAACCCTGTTGCCGGGTCACGGAATCGATACAATGCTCCCTCACGAAGACTGGCATCGATCATTTTGATCATCGAGTTGTCGGCAATAACCCCATCAGGATTGGTCGCCGTCTTGATGCGCCCCGCTAGTGGACCTTCGCCGAAGTTCAGTCGCTGAGTCAGCAGTGAAGGAAACTTACGCATTTGCAGATCGGATGGCAAACGACCGTGGGTATGCGGTGCCAACTCGTATAACAACGTTTTTGGCAACGGTTTTGTAGAGTTAACCAACATAAACTGTTCGCGCTGTTCTTCCGCATCATTAGCGATAAAAGCGGAGACCGGCATCATAAACGAGTCAATTTCCGCATCTCGTAAAGCAGCGGTACGTTGTTGACCATCCACAATAAAGCCTGGCTTCTCAAAACTCTTATCTTCGGAGAAAGGTATTACCAGATGTCCCATGTCGCCATTATCTGTAAGCGGTTCAAAACGCACACGCTTATCAAAAGCGATAATCACCGGGTTTGGTATCATCGGATTTGCGCTCTCAATGTAGCGCTGAATTTCGCGAATATGGTTACGTACTTCTGGACGCTGATAGCCAACCAAATTCTCTTCGCCACGACGAATACGCGAAATCGCTGCAATTTTGCTGATCTGTTTACCTTCTATCGCAAGGCTATAGAGTTGCCTCTCCTCACCCTGTCGGATTCGCAGGGCGGGAACACGATATTCACTCATGACAGTTCCTCTGAGCGTAATGACAATGTGTGCTGTAAACGGTTGTACAACACCTGAATATTATGGAAACCGCGGCGACGGTTACGTTCTGCTCCGCGGAAAATGATGACGTTGATACCGATGGCCTGGCAAATATTGCACTGGCATTGTTTCCAGGGACGTTCTCCCAGCGTACGCTCATAATCCGCACGGATTTTATCGGCCTCTTTTTCACCCGAATGCAAGCGTTCATAGGCCAGGATTGCCTCAAGAGTCTTCTCAAGGGACAAAGCCCCTTTATCGTATTCGAACAGGGCATTCATGGCATCCTTTTCCAGATGCCGTGCAATATCCTGATCAATCGCGCCAGATTTTATTTTGCGACTCAAACTTGGATTCGCATCAAACTGAGGGACACGCACAGCAGTGTAGGCCGGGCCATCAGGCGTATGATAGTTGTTTTTACGATCTTTAAACGCCTGCTGAAGCGGCGTTGTGGAGTCGATACTGGTGACACCCAGACGGATGAAGTCGACGAAGCTTTCCGGTCGAGCAATCCCCAGCAGATGCACCTGGGTATCGCTTTTAAACAGCGGCTTGATCTCTTCCAGAGTCTCGAGGATCTGCGCAGTTTTCAGCGGCACCATACCCCCCATGGTGATATTTTTATAGCCCATAGCCAGCAGTGCTTCTACCGACTGGCGGTAAGATTTCTTACTCCAACCGTGCGCCACGCCAAACGGCGTGAAGCAGTTTTTCTGCGACTTCACCAAAAACTCCTGCGCCAGCGTCAGGGTAATATCCTGACGACGGCGGCATTCTGCCAGTATATCTCCCGAGAACGGCTCACCAGGTTTTTCGTAGCCAAAAACGATATGGTCGAGTGATACTCCGTAGTTAAAGCGAGAAGTTTCGTAGAATTCAATGACCTCTTCCACCCGGTATGGCGGGACATCCTGGTTGACATAGGTGAAGGCTCCGCAATCACCCATAGTTTCCATATTTTCCGGCAACCGGAAAAAATGCTTCATACCATTACGAAAGTAACGTAAGCGTTGGGCACGGGTATATTTGCTCTCACCACCACCAAGACCATCCACAACGGCTTTAGAAACCAGCATACCGTCGTAAGGATGAGGAAAGACCTCATGCGGATAATGATCGTCACGTTGACGCACACGATGTTCGTTACGCGTTTCGCGGAGGAAGTCGAAACTGGGATCGATAAAATCCTGACTATCAGGGAAAAAATACTTTAGCTTCGACAACTTACTCTCCTGTGACGCCACTGCAAAGCCTCAAAAAACGGGGAATTCTATCATGAAACCCAGGCAAGTCGCATTAAGGTTTAGCCTCCATCAGGGCCTTAAACTCAGCCCGGAAACGTTTTTCTTCAAATGAATTTCCTGAGTCACGAAATTCACGCAACGCATGTGTAGCACTCAAACCTGGTTTTTGTTGCATAAGTTTTAAAATGAAAGACTTAACTTCCTCCGGACTGCGGCGAATTCCTTTTTTTATTTCTCGCTCAGGTAATTCTTTGAGTTCTTCAAATAGATTTTTAGAAAGCTCATTCAAATCATTTAGTTGTTTTGATGTAAACTCCTTCACAATATATTTTGCCACACTAACATTGAGCATGAGCATATTACATTTCAACCACCGAGCCATATTTTGGTTTGTTTTAAAAAGATATGCAATCAACCTGTCATTGACTTTTTTTGAGGTTATAATGAGCAATTGTTTTTTTGCATCAACCAGATACCCAAGACCATTAATGATATCTAACTCAATTGCATTAATATAATCTGGAGATCCGCAGATTATATAATAGTCTTTTTTGTTTTTTCTCATTAAATCTAAAATAGATGTAGGATGTTTAGATTTAAACACAGATCTATTGGTTACTTCTCTCCACCATGTTCTATGAAAACTCTTACCTACATATTCTTGAGAATACAATGGTATTGATTCGTCATATCCAACAGCAAAGGTCGCTTTATAGGGTACCACATTGTCTTTGTGGTGAAGGAGTCCTAAGCCAGCAGAAAGAACCCATAAATCAATAGGATAATTATTTAATATCGCTTTAGCTGTCGCCCAGTGCCCACCTTTATAGAGATCCTCTACACATACAGTTGCGGATGTAGATATAGCTTCATTCAGAGCATTGCACCAAGAATTCACAAGCACATTTGAAGGGGTTCGGCCTGATGAAAATTGACTCAGGCTCAATATATCTCCGCTTCCACAGTGTTTGCCATTTGTGCATGTAGTTATTAAGTTGATGTTGCTCACAATCGCTCCCCCAAAACCGTGTTACACAAGCTACCTCAGAAAAGGGGGGAAGACAAGAACGGAGTTGTCAGTCCCTGAAAAAATTTCAGGGACTGATGTTAGTGAGGAATGTACTCGAAATACTCATCCTGAGCGTGTAAACATCTTTGGCATCGTCTCAAAATGCCTTTTTCCTCAAGGGATAGACAAAATCTTCGACATGACTCCAGAAGATCCTCAGAATCTTCATATTTATATTTAGAAATCAAAGCCCTGGCAAGAGTATCGGAACTAAAACCTCCAGTTGAGTGCAATACAATACTCATCGCAAGTTGGGTATCGAAAGTTTTCATAGTGCATCTCTGATGCCGGCAGGATAAATATAGTTATAAAAAAGTATTGATTGAAGTTCAAGATGACTTTGCCAATTCGCACTTAGTAAGCATAACGAACTAAGCTACTTACCAACGTCATAGGGGGTTATGCCCCCTCCCGTTTAGCATCCAGAAATCAGCCCACTACTGCAGCATCCGTCTGCCTTAATCTGGATGCTCGACCTTATGAAGAGATGTACGTTGGAGTCAGTTGACCTTGAGAAAGTTAATATAGCGGGATAGATAGATACTGGATTCCAAAAACAAAAAACCACCTCTCGGTGGCTTCTTGTTCGCGCGGTACTTAATGGTGCCGAAGGCCGGACTCGAACCGGCACGTATCTCTACGGTTGATTTTGAATCAACTGCGTCTACCGATTTCGCCACTTCGGCACTGAAGTAGTATGCGGAAAACGGGTGCATTATACCTTCCCGCGATCGGTGCGCAAGAGTTATCAGGCATTCAATGAGTTAAATGTCGAAAAAAGCGTCACAATCCCCGTTTACCCTCTTCTTGCGGCGTTTACCGCATCTTCCTCCCGCTCTTTCATGCCCCTCACCCCAAAACCGCAGAACAGATCACAATTTCACCAAATGATGATTTTAAAGCCATATGAAAGAGAATAAGGTAAATAAATAAAATCAAATGAAAATAAAAGAAGGATAAACGCAATGAATGAAACAACACGACGCATGGCCAGGTTGATCGATCTGAGCGCGGTGCAGGCCACCAATACCGAGGAAGACGTGCGTCACTGCGCCGCGCTGGCCAGCCGCTATCGCATCATCTCGGTGCACGTGCTGCCGTGCTGGACGCGTTTCCTCAGCACCCTGCTGCCGGAGCGCGGCCAGGCAGATGTGATGATTGGCGGGCCGGTCGGCTTTCCCGGCGGTGGGCAGACCACCGATCTCAAGGTGCAGGAGGTGCGCCAGCTGATCGCCGAGGGCGCGCGCGAGGTCGATATGGTGGTGAACATCGGTAAGGTGCTGTCGGGGGATTACGGCTACGTGCGTGAAGATCTGCGCCGGGTAGTCGAGGCCGCCGCACCGGTGCCGACCAAAGTCATTCTGGAGACGCACTATCTGAACGAGCAACAGATCCGTCGGGTGTGCGACATCGCGGTCGAGGTCGGCATGGCCTGGGTGAAAACCTCCACCGGCTGGGCACCGACCGGCGCCACGGTAGAGAAAGTGGCGATCATCGCCGATCAGTTGCGTGGCCGCATCCAGATCAAAGGGGCCGGCGGTATTCGCGATCTGGACACGGTGCGCGCGTTGTTTCGGCTGGGCGTACGCCGCTTTGGCATGAGCGCGGCGGCCACCCAGCGCGTGCTGGAGCAGCTCGAACAGGATCCAGGCCTGTTCCCGGAACTGAACGATAACTAATCTTGCGCGATCCCAGCGCACGCTTCTGCGGGTGGCCCGCGCCATCCGCCACGGGAGTGATAACAATGAAAGATTTACTTCTTACCCTTGATATTGGCACCGGCAGCACCCGCGCCGGGCTGGTCACCAACACCGGGGAAATCCTTGGCTTCGCGCAGCGCGAGTACGAGCAGATCACGCCGCAGGCCGGTTGGTCGGAACAACCGCCTTCACTGTGGTGGCAGTGCGTCTGCCAGTGTACGCAGGAGCTGCACGCGCGCTACGCCGAATACTGGCCGCGTATCGCCGCCGTCGGTGCCTGCGGGCAGATGCACGGCACGGTCTTGCTCGATGCCGATGGCGAGCTGGTCGTCGATCGCGCCATGCTGTGGAACGACAAACGAGCGCAGCCGCAGGTGGCGCGCTTTAGCAACCAACAGCCGCCGCAGCTCTGGTTGAAACTGTTGAACAATCCCCCTACCGCCGCCTGGCCGGCGTTCAAGCTGGCCTGGCTGCGCGAGCATCATCCATCGCAGTGGGAGCGCATCGCCACGGTGTTGATGCCGAAGGATTACGTCAATTTCCGGCTCTGCGGCGTACGCGCCACCGACTACAGCGAAGCCTCCTGCTATTACCTGATGGACAGCGCCACGCTGCAGTGGTCGCCAGAGGCGCTGCGGCAGTTCGGGCTGCGCGCCGATCAGCTACCCGCCATCCATCTTTCCAGCGAGGTGATTGGCCACATTACGCCCGCAGCGGCAAGCGTTACCGGTCTGCCACCGGGGGTGCCGGTGGTAGCGGGCACGGCGGATATGGCCGCTACCCTGCTCGGTTCCGGCGTCTATCAGGCCGGCATCGCTTCCGACAGCACCGGCACCTCCACGCTGCTCACCGTGGTCTCGGAACACCCGCTGCTCTCTGCCAACGTCAACAACCTGCACCTGGCCAACTCGGCCTGGGGCGGTTTTACCCTGCTCGATGCCGGTGGCGACGCCATGCGCTGGGCGCGTTCGGCGCTGAGCGCCGGCCAACTCAGCCACCAGCAGATGCTCGATATGGCGGCCGAGGTGCCGCCGGGCGCCGAAGGGCTACTGTTTCTGCCCTATCTGACCGGCGAGCGGCTGGCGAAACACACCAACTCACGCGCGCAGTTCTTCGGCCTGCAGCGCAAGCATAGACAGGCGCACCTCTACCGCGCGGTACTGGAAGGCGTAGCGCTGGCCTCCCTGCGTAATCTGCAGCAGCTCAGGCGCCACGCGCAGGAACCGGAGGCAATGATCGCTTCGGGTGGTGGCGCACGTAGCCCGCTGTGGCTGCAGATCAAGGCCTCCGTCTACAACCTGCCGCTACTGCAAACGCGCAATCAGGAGAACGGCACTACCGGCTGCGCGATAGTCGCCGGGGTCGGCGTCGGGTTGTTCAGCAGTTTCGCCCAGGGGGTGAGCCGCACCGTCAGCATCGAGCGCGAATTTACCCCCGATCTGCGCCAACACGAACACTACCTGCGCTGCTTCGAGCTGTTCGAACAGCTCTACCTCCAGGCGCAACCCCTCTACGAACAGCTTGACGTTATTAGCTCGTTCTCTTTTTCTCCGGATGAAGGAACACCGTAATGAGCGACTCTCTGATTAACAAAGGCGACGTGGCGCAACACGCCGCGGCCGAAAACATCGACCGCAGCGCCTATCTGCCCGCCACGCCCTGGCTGCAGCTGATGCTGGTCTGCTGCCTGTTCGCCCTGTGGGGCATGGCCGGCAACCTGAACGACATCCTGATCGCCCAGTTCAAGAAGGGGTTCGATCTGTCGGATACCCAAACCGCGCTGGTGCAATCGATCTTCTTCCTCGGCTACTTCGTGATGGCTCTGCCCGCCGCGGCGGTGATCAAACGCTACTCGTACAAGGTGGCGATCGTGATCGGCCTGTGCCTGTACGCTCTCGGCTGTTTCCTGTTTATCCCGGCAGCGCAGATCATGACCTACGGCGCCTTCCTGGCCTGCCTGGGAGTGATCGCCACCGGGCTGTCGTTCCTGGAAACCTCCGCCAATACCTACTCCAGCCTGCTGGGGCCGCTGGAAACCTCCACCCAGCGCATCAACTTTTCGCAGATCTTCAACTCGCTGGGGATCATTTTTGGCGTATTGATCGGCCAGCAGCTGGTGTTCGGCAAAAACGATCCCAGCCACGCCGAGCTGCTGCAGATGCCACCGGCGGCGGCCGAAGCGGCACGCACCCAGATGGTGTCGCAGGTAGTCACACCTTATCTGATCATCGGCAGCGTGCTGATCGTGCTGGCGCTGATCTTCGTGGCGGTGAAATTCCCCGCCTGCAAAACCCAACGCTCGCATCAGGGAGCGGGCAAGCCGCTGATGCAATCGCTGAAGATCCTGCTGGCGCTGCCGCGCTTCCGATTGGGGGTGCTGTCGCAGTTCCTGTATGTCGGCGCGCAGGTAGGGCTTTGGAGCTTCACCATTCGTTTTGTGCAGATGATTGAACAGGGGGCAAGCGAGCATTCGGCCACCTACTGGCTGTTGGCCACGCTGGTCTGCTACTCGGCCGGCAAGGTGGTCACCACCGCGCTGATGAAAAAGTTCAGCCCGGCGCGGTTGCTCGGCGTGTTCTGTTCGGTATGCGTGCTGCTGTTGCTGCTGGCCGTCAACATCCAAAGCCTGCTGGCGGTGGTGGCGATCATGGGCGTCAACTTCTGTATGGCGTTGTGCTGGCCAACCAACTTTGGCCTGACGATCAAAGGGCTGGGCGAAGAAACTCAGGTGGCCGGCTCGATCGTGGTGATGTCGATCATCGGTGGCGCGGTAGTGCCATTAATCATGGGCATCATCTCCGATCTCAACGGCGGCGATATGCAGATCGCCTTCGCAGTGCCGCTGGTCTGCTTCGCCTACGTCGCCTTCTATGGCTTCTACTGCGCGCGCAAGGGGATTTGATATGGCACACCGGATTAATGGGTTGATGCACGTCGGCCTGCGCTGCGCCGATATCGAACGAGCCGCCGGCTTCTATCGTTCACTCGGTTTCGAACCCCGGCAAACGCTGGCGCTCGGCGGCCCCGTCACCGTACAGTTTTTGCAGTTAGGTGAGCTAACGCTGGAGTTATACCAGCTGCCCGCCGAAGGGCTGATTCTCCCCGTCAACGCCTATGGTATCGACCACATCGCTTTGCGGGTCACCGATCTGGCGGCCACGCAGCGTTGGCTGGCGGATCTGGGGTATCCGGTGATTGAAGGACCGACGCTACAACCCAGCGGCGCCAACGGCGTGCGCTATCTGATGATCGCCGGGCCGGACGGCGAACGAGTGGAGTTCAGCCAGCCGCTGTAATGTTTCTTACCACATAGCATGAGGCCTGATAGCTGTTATAAACCATCAGGCCACATTCGCTTTTTTGTCAGCTCACGCGTCTTTATAGCCATGGCTCGCCGCTTGTCGGGTTATGCTTGTTACTCCCCCGATCTATGTAAACGATGCCAAATAATCCCGAACCGGGATAACAACGCTGAAAATAATTTCAGCCCAATAATTCAGCCAATAAAAAATATGTTTGCACAACATTCCGACAACACTATTTTTTCATCTACGACAGTCATAACTGGAATAAGTCAATGGGAACGGGGTTGTCAGGGGAGAGATGTTATTTCTTGAGATGGGATTTTATCTAGAACCAACAGAAAATAGCGTGCATACGTAACAAAACAGCAACCCAAAGCTAAAAACCAGCAGAGAACACTTGCCTCTGCTGAGTTGATAGCTTTAAGATGGTGTAAGAAAATTTTCCCTGGTGTTGGCCGATCTTGGCAGCCTGACCCTACGAGGTCAGGTTTTTTTTTATGTTTTTTCATCAAAAATTGACTAGAAAAGTGTATCGCCTTAGGGAGTTAGAAGCTAGTTAGACTAAAGTATAGTACCCTACTAGACCTTCATCAGTTCAGTTGGGTTATTATTTCACATAGCGGAAATCGGGTGCTAGCACTATTTTTCACTCTGTATCCCAGCCGCCACGGCGTTCTATCAAAACCACCACACATTGCTCATTTCACATAGCAGCCCAACATACCCGCAGAACCATCACGAAATAGCACCGTTCCTGTCATTACAATAATGTGATCTCTATCAGATATTTTTTAAGATCGGACTTGGTCACGCAGGAATAAAGGCCCGAGGCATACTGTAGAAATCACACTGGCCGCCATTTTCACGCTTATTTCTCTGCGGGACGAGGAAGTCATGCCTTATCGGCAAATCTTCAGTAGGAAAATATCACCCATTCACTATTAAAATAATTAAGACTCCATTCATTATAAAATCACCAGTTAATATTTCGCCATGGCAGACGAGGCCGGGCAGCCCATGATAGCAATTCTGGAATCCTCTCCTGTATTTAATCGGCCAAGCCGTTCAATTTCGCCGGCCTGCTGTGTTCACCGTTCCATTGCCCTTAAACTGCCTCGCCGCACGGCATAATAAGGTTAGCGCCGATCGCTTAAAAAGCCTTATCATTCTCACGCACCGGCATGCTCGTAGTGAAACTTCTCTGATGTTACTGGATAAAGTTATTTATCTTAATTTATTCAAAGGTAACATTATGTTTAATATTTACAGCACCAACTACGCATCAATGAGCACCGAAAAATCAGCAGATCTTTATGTTTTAAGGAAAAATGTCTTTAAAGACAGGCTGCAATGGGCCGTGAACTGTTCAGACGGCAAGGAGCTGGATGAGTTTGATAATGATAAGACAAACTATATATTTGGCGTAAAGGACAACATGATAGTTTGTGGTACCAGGATGATTGATATGAAACACAAGAATATGCTAAACAGCGCATTTTCCTCTTTCTTTCATGACATCGTCATTCCAGAAGGGAATTTCATCGAATCCACACGCTTTTTCGTCGATAAAGAAAGAACCCAATCACTGCTGGGTCGCCGGTTCCCTGTAACTCTGGCGCTGTTCTTGTCGCTGATCAACTATGCGCGGCAACACGGCTATGACGGCATACTGGCCGTCTCCAGCCATCCTATGTTGCATATCATCAAAAGCTCCGGCTGGAACGTCACGCTGCTGAAAACAGGCATATCGGAAAAGAACGAGCCCGTTCATTTGCTGTTGGGCCACGTTGATCGTCAGAGCCAGGAGGCATTAAAAAACAGAATATTCAAAAAGTTGAATACGCAAGACGAGCACATGCTAAACGCCTGGCCGTTGAGCGACGAACCTGCGTTCTAATCACCCCACCGGTTTAATCAGCTGAAGTTCCATCCCTAAACGGATAGCATGCCGGGCATTCGCCACCCCCAGCTTTTTGACAATGTTCCCCATATGAAACTTGATGGTGCAGGTTTTGATCCCCAGGATCATGCCCATTTCCTGGTAGGTTTTCCCTACGCTGGCCCAATAGAGGATCTCGTTTTCTCTCTCGGTAAAACGGGCGTTTTTTTCCTGGCGCGCGGTGTTTTTTTCGGACAGCGAAGTCAGCGTCAAATACATCTCATGGGTCGATGCCAGCAGCAACGAAATATCGCCTTTATGCTGATTCAGCATCTGCATGGTTTCCGCCTTGCGCTCGGCAGCGAGGGTAAAGGAAAGGGTCACTAGATTATTATTAAAATCATGCAACACGAAGGTATAGCCGTCGGCTACGCCGAATTCGCGTGCTTGCTCGAACAACTCAGAAAAGCGGAAGCCGGTACCGGCCATCAGATTCTCATCCCAGGCAAAAGGCGTCAGACGATTGAGCGCCGTAATGACTACCGGATCGGTATATTGTAGCCCTTGCTCTTTATATTGCTTTACCCATTCACCGGGATAATTGGTGACGCCAAAGATACATGACATATCTTTCTTGGATAACACCACGTAGGCCCAGATAAGCTCGCCGAAATCGCCTAATGCCGCTTCCAGATGCTTGCTGATAATGTGACTGATATTCTCTTCATATTCCATTAACTGCCTGCCCCGCTACCCAATACGCTGCTGGGTAGACTATACCAAAAAGGATCGACGCGCCGTAACCTTCACATTCTTCTACGGGCAGTCCGGCTGCGGCAGCCGGCAAGCTGCTTTGCCTGCGGCCGATGTGCAAGGTATATTAGCCGCACATCCATTGTGCCGGTCAGGAGTGAATGAGTGAGCATGTTCGCAGAAGAGCGCCAGGAAAAACTTCTCGCCATTCTCAAGGAGAAGCGCAAGCTCTCCGTAGGGGAAATGAGCTCGCGCTTTAACGTCTCCGGCGCCACCATCCGCACCGATCTGCGCATTCTGGAAGACGCCGGTATGCTGACGCGCACCCATGGCGGCGCCATTCTGCGCACCCGCGCCAGCTTTGAGGTCGGTTCCGATCAGCGTGAAGAGGTGAACCTCAACGCCAAGGAGCAGATCGGTCAACTGGCCGCCGGCCTGGTGGAAGACGGCGATATCATCGTGCTGGACACCGGCACCACCACCCTGCAGATCGCTCGCCATTTGCGCCAAAAGCGCAACCTGACCGTGGTTACCAACGATTTCATGATCGCCAAGAGTCTGGAGGACGTCGAGTCTATCCAAATCATCTTGCTGGGCGGCATCGTCAAAAAGGGCTATCACTGCGCAGTCGCCATCAACGGCCGTTCACTGCTGGATACGCTAAACATCGACAAGGCGTTTATGGGCACCAACGCGCTGTCGTTGAAACAGGGCGCCTGCGTGGCCGATATCATGCTGGCCGAAACCAAGCGCGCGATGGTGGAGCATGCCAATCAGGTGATCGTGGTGTGCGATCACTCCAAGCTGAGCAACACCTCGCTGGCACAGTTCGCCTCCCCTGCACAGATCGACACCCTGGTGCTGGATCGTCTGCCGGAAGACGCGCAGGCCTATCAGGATGCCGGCATCGCGCTGCTGAGCGTCGGCTGATCCCCCAACAAAAAAGGCGCGGCCCCGCGGCCACGCCTTTCTTCACTACCGTTCGCCCCGCTACTTGCGTTTGAGCAGCATATACACGCTGATCAGCAGGAACAGCATGCTCGGCAGCAGCGCGCCCAGCACCGGCGGCATGCTGTACACCAGACTCAGCGGGCCGAAAATCTGATCCAGCACGTAGAACAGGAAGCCGAAGCTGATGCCGGTCACCACGCGGATGCCCATCGGCACGCTGCGCAGCGGGCCGAAGATGAACGACAGCGCCATCAGCATCATCACCGCCACCGACAGCGGCGAGAAGATTTTGCTCCACATGTTGAGCTGGTAACGGCTGGCTTCCTGGCCACTCTGCTTCAGGTACTTCACATAGTTGTGCAGCCCGCTGATGGAGAGCGAATCCGGATCCAGCGCCACCACGCCCAGCTTGTCCGGGGTCAGGTTGGTTTTCCATTCGCCGGTCAGCGTCTGGGTGCCGGTCACCTGTTTCGGGTTGGTTAGATCCGAAGTATCCACCTGCGAAAGCTGCCACAGGCCGTTCTCGAAGCTGGCGGTAGCCGCATAGCGCACCGTTTCCAGGCGACGCTGATCGTTGAAGTGGTAGATGTTCACGCCGGAGAGTTCTTTGTCGCCGGAGACGCGCTCGATGTAGATGAAGTCGTTGCCGTCCTTCGCCCACAGCCCGCTCTTGGTGGAGAGCAGCGAGCCGCCGTACATCTGCTGGGCGCGGTAGTTGCGCGCCATCTGCTCGCCCTGCGGCGCCACCCACTCGCCGATCGCCATGGTCAGCAGCACCAGCGGAATGGCGGTTTTCATCACCGAGCCGGCGATCTGCAGGCGGGTGAAGCCGGAAGCCTGCATCACCACCAGTTCGCTGCGCGTCGCCAGTTGGCCCAGGCCGAGCAGCGCGCCGAGCAGCGCCGCCATCGGGAAGAAGATCTCGATGTCTTTCGGCACGCTCAGCAGGGTATACATGCCGGCGCTCAGCGCGGTGTATTCGCCCTGGCCGACCTTGCGCAGCTGATCGACGAACTTGATGATGCCGGACAGCGACACCAGCATGAACAGCGTCATGATGATGGTGTTGAAAATCGTTTTACCGATATACCGGTCTAATACGCCAAACATCAGGCCGCTCCTCTCAGGCGTGCGCGCAGCTTACGCATCGGCACGGTATCCCACAGGTTCAGCGCCAGCGCGATCGCGAAGTAAACGCCGTTAACCAGCCACAGCCACAGCATCGGATCCAGCTTGCCCTTGCCGGCGTTGGAGCGCAGCGAGGTCTGCAGCAGGAAGAAGATCAGATACAGCAGGATGGCCGGCAGCATGCTCAGCACGCGGCCCTGGCGCGGGTTCACCACGCTGAGCGGCACCACCAGCAGCGCCATCAGCGCCACCGACACCACCAGCGTCAGGCGCCAGTGGAACTCGGCGCGCGCGTCCGGATCGTCGGATTCCCACAGCGTCTGCATCGACATCTGTTCGGATTCGGTGTTGTCCGCCGCCACGGTGCGGTGGCCAATCACCGCCTTGTAGTCGGTGAAGTCGGTAATGCGGAAGTCGCGCAGCAGCGCGGTGCCTTCAAAACGCGTGCCCTTGTCGAGCGTCACCACCTGCGAGCCGTCTTTCTGCTGCACGATGTTGCCGTGCTCGGCCACCACCACCGACGGGCGTTGGTTGCCGTTCGGCCGCAGTTGCGCCAGGAACACGTCGTTAAAGGTGCTGCCCTTCACGTTGCCGATAAACAACACCGCGTTGCCGTCCTGCGAGGGTTTGAACTGCCCTTCCGCCAGCCCGGCGATGCTCGGGTTGGCCTTGGCTTCGTTCACCACCACGTCCTGATAGCGCGAGGCCCAGGGGCCGGCCCAAAACACGTTCACCGCCGCGACCGCAGAGGTGAACAGCGCCAGGATCATGGCGGCGATAATCAGGGTGCGTTTGCCCAGCCCGCAGGCGTGCATGACGGTGATTTCGCTCTCGGTATACAACCGCCCAAGCGTCATCAGCAAGCCGAGAAACAGGCTCAAAGGCAGGATGAGCTGCGCCATCTTCGGCACGCCCAGAGCGAGCAGAGAGAGTACTAAGTTTGTCGGGATATTGCCGTCCACCGCGTCGCCCAACACCCTGACCAGGTTCTGACAAAAGAAGATCAGAAGCAGGATGAACAGGATGGCGATTTGGCTCTTGAGCGTTTCCCGTACCAGATATCTTATGATGATCACGCTTATTACGCCTGTGAAAACTTGTCTTTTTGCAGGAAAATCGATAATTTCATCGCTAATCCGCCATTTATTCTCATCATATGGCAACCTTCACAGCTAAAATAGTATTACAACATCAAGCCGTTTGGGTGTCCTATAGGAACTTGCTTATAGTCGCCAAAACAGAGCAATTTACGCCGTTCAGGTTAACATAATCCGTTAACTCAAATGGCGGGAGATCGTTACGGAGTCGATTATTCTAGCCGTAGCGTCCGCCTTTGTCTTTAAGATTCAGGAGAGTGCATGGAGTTCAGTGTAAAAAGCGGTAGCCCGGAAAAACAGCGCAGTGCCTGTATTGTAGTCGGCGTTTTCGAACCGCGCCGCCTGTCCCCTATCGCAGAACAACTCGACAAAATCAGTGATGGTTATATCAGCGCATTACTGCGCCGTGGCGAACTGGAAGGCAAGGTCGGGCAGACGCTGCTACTGCACCATGTGCCCAACATTCTCTCCGAGCGCATCCTGCTGATCGGCTGCGGCAAAGAGCGCGAGCTCGATGAGCGCCAATACAAGCAGGTGATCCAGAAAACCATCAATACCCTCAACGACACCGGCTCAATGGAAGCGGTCTGCTTCCTGACCGAGCTGCACGTGAAAGGCCGCAACACCTACTGGAAAGTGCGTCAGGCGGTGGAAACCGCCAAAGAGACGCTCTACACCTTCGATCAGCTGAAAAGCAACAAGGTGGAGCCGCGTCGTCCGCTGCGCAAAATGGTGTTCAACGTGCCGACCCGCCGTGAGCTCACCAGCGGCGAGCGCGCCATCCAGCACGGCCTGGCGGTGGCTTCCGGCATCAAGGCGGCCAAAGATCTCGGCAACATGCCGCCGAACATCTGTAACGCCGGCTACCTGGCCTCGCAGGCCCGTCAGCTGGCGGACGCCTTCAGCACCAACATCACCACCCGCGTCATCGGCGAACAGCAGATGAAAGAGCTGGGCATGAACGCCTATCTGGCGGTCGGCGCCGGTTCGCAGAACGAATCATTGATGTCGGTGATGGAATATAAGGGCAACCCAAATCCGGACGCTAAGCCGATCGTGCTGGTAGGCAAAGGGCTGACCTTCGACTCCGGCGGCATCTCGATCAAACCGGCCGACGGCATGGACGAGATGAAATACGACATGTGCGGCGCGGCGACCGTGTACGGCGTGATGCGCGTGGTGGCGGAGCTGAACCTGCCGCTGAACGTGATCGGCGTGCTGGCCGGCTGTGAAAACATGCCGGGCGGCCGGGCGTATCGTCCGGGCGACGTGCTGACCACCATGTCCGGCCAGACCGTCGAGGTGCTCAACACCGACGCCGAAGGCCGCCTGGTGCTGTGCGATACCCTGACCTACGTCGAGCGCTTCGAGCCGGAGCTGGTGATCGACATCGCCACCCTGACCGGCGCCTGCGTGATCGCCCTGGGCCACCACATCACCGGCCTGATGTCGAACCACAACCCGCTGGCGCACGAGCTGCTGGGCGCTTCCGAGCAGGCCGGCGACCGCGCCTGGCGTTTGCCGATGGCCGACGAGTACTACGAGCAACTGGACTCCAACTTCGCCGACATGGCGAACATCGGTGGTCGCCCTGGCGGTGCCATCACCGCTGCCTGCTTCCTGTCGCGCTTCACCCGCAAGTACACCTGGGCGCACCTGGATATCGCCGGCACCGCCTGGCGCTCCGGTAAAGCCAAGGGCGCGACCGGCCGCCCGGTAGCGCTGCTGTCGCAGTTCTTACTGAACCGTGCAGGCCTGAACGGCGACGATTAAATACCCTTCATCTTTCAAGCCGCAGCGTTGTTGGCCGCATTCGTTCACCCCAGTCACTGACTTGATGTCAGCTCCTGGGGATGAACGAACTTGCCGCCTAGCTGCAACTTGAAATCTATTGGGTATATAATCCTCTCAGCAGCGAAGGGGTAGAGTTATCTGCTCCGTTCCCAAAAAGGGCGCAACCTACATGTTGTGCCCTGTTTTTTTATCGGCAGCGGTGGATCCTTAATGAAACAGGCGACGTTTTATTTGCTCGACAACGCGGAACCGTCAGGCGCGCTCAGCGCCCATGAGGCCGTGGCCTGCGCCGTTGCCGCCAACGGCTTCCGTTCCGGCAAGCGGGTGCTGATCGCCTGCGAGAGCCAGGAGCAGGCCCAGCGGCTGGACGAAGCGCTGTGGCAGCGCGAGCCGCATGAATTCGTGCCGCACAACCTGGCCGGCGAAGGGCCGCACTACGGCGCGCCGGTGGAACTGTGCTGGCCAGGCAAGCGCGGCAACGCCCCGCGCGATCTGCTGATCGCCCTGCTGCCGCAGTTTGCCGATTTTGCTACCGCTTTCCATGAAGTGGTAGACTTCGTTCCTTACGAAGACACTCTGAAACAGTTGGCGCGCGACCGTTACAAGGCCTATCGCAGCGTCGGCTTCCATTTGACCACGGCTACGCCGCCAACTCACTGAATACGATAAAGAATGGAAAAGACAAACAGTCAGCTCGATACCGCATACGACCCAAAACAGATCGAACAGAAGCTGTACGATCACTGGGAGAATCAGGGTTACTTCAAGCCGAACGGCGATACCAGCCAGGAAAGCTTCTGCATCATGATCCCGCCGCCGAACGTCACCGGCAGCCTGCACATGGGCCACGCGTTCCAGCAGACCATCATGGACACCATGATTCGCTATCAGCGCATGCAGGGTAAAAACACCCTGTGGCAGGCGGGCACCGACCACGCCGGCATCGCCACCCAGATGGTGGTGGAGCGCAAGATCGCCGCAGAAGAAGGCAAAACCCGCCACGACTACGGCCGTGACGCGTTCATCGACAAGATCTGGCAGTGGAAAGCGGAATCCGGCGGCACCATCACCCGCCAGATGCGCCGTCTGGGCAACTCCGTGGACTGGGAGCGCGAGCGCTTCACCATGGACGAAGGCCTGTCGAACGCGGTGCGCGAAGTGTTTGTCCGTCTGCACAAAGAAGATCTGATCTACCGCGGCAAGCGCCTGGTGAACTGGGATCCGAAGCTGCGCACCGCCATCTCCGATCTGGAAGTGGAAAACCGCGAATCCAAAGGTTCCATGTGGCACCTGCGCTACCCGCTGGCCGACGGCGCGAAAACCGCCGAGGGCAAAGACTACCTGGTGGTCGCCACCACCCGTCCGGAAACCGTGCTGGGCGATACCGGCGTGGCGGTCAACCCGGAAGATCCGCGCTATAAAGACCTGATCGGCAAAGAGATTATTCTGCCGCTGGTCGGCCGCCGCATCCGCATCGTCGGCGACGAACACGCCGATATGGAAAAAGGCACCGGCTGCGTGAAGATCACCCCGGCGCACGATTTCAACGACTACGAAGTCGGCAAACGCCACGGCCTGCCGATGATCAACATTCTGACCTTCGACGGCGACATCCGTCAGGAAGCGGAAGTGTTCAACACCCTGGGCGAAGTCTGCACCGACTACTGCAACGAGATCCCGGCCGAGTTCCGTGGCCTGGAGCGCTTCGCGGCGCGTAAAGCGGTGGTTGCCGCCTTCGAAAATCTGGGCCTGCTGGACGAGATCAAACCGCACGACCTGACGGTGCCTTACGGCGACCGCGGCGGCGTGGTGATCGAGCCGATGCTGACCGACCAATGGTACGTGCGCACCGCGCCGCTGGCCAAAGTGGCGGTGGAAGCGGTCGAACAGGGCCAAATCGAGTTCGTGCCGAAGCAGTACGAAAACATGTACTTCAGCTGGATGCGCGACATTCAGGACTGGTGCATCTCGCGTCAGCTGTGGTGGGGCCACCGCATCCCGGCCTGGTACGACGTGAACGGCAAAGTCTACGTGGGCCGCAGCGAAGAAGAAGTGCGCAGCGAGAACAACCTGGGCGCCGACGTGGTGCTGACCCAGGACGAAGACGTGCTGGACACCTGGTTCTCGTCCGGCCTGTGGACCTTCTCCACCCTGGGCTGGCCGGAGCAGACCGACGCGCTGAAAACCTTCCACCCGACCAGCGTGATGGTCAGCGGCTTCGACATCATCTTCTTCTGGATCGCGCGCATGATCATGCTGACCATGCACTTCATCAAGGATGAAAACGGCAAGCCGCAGGTGCCGTTCAAGACCGTCTACATGACCGGTCTTATCCGCGACGACGAAGGCCAGAAGATGTCCAAGTCGAAAGGCAACGTGATCGATCCGCTGGACATGGTCGACGGCATCTCGCTGGAAGATCTGCTGGAAAAACGCACCGGCAACATGATGCAGCCGCAGCTGGCGGAGAAGATCCGCAAGCGCACCGAGAAGCAGTTCCCGAACGGCATCGAGCCGCACGGCACCGACGCCCTGCGCTTCACCCTGGCGGCGCTGGCCTCGACCGGCCGCGACATCAACTGGGACATGAAGCGCCTGGAAGGCTACCGCAACTTCTGTAACAAGCTGTGGAACGCCAGCCGCTTCGTGCTGATGAACACCGAAGCGCACGACTGCGGCTTCAACGGCGGCGAGAAAGTGCTGTCGCTGGCGGATCGCTGGATCCTGGCCGAATTCAACCGCACGGTGAAAGCCTACCGCGAAGCGCTGGATACCTACCGCTTCGATCTGGCGGCCAACATCCTGTACGAATTCACCTGGAACCAGTTCTGCGACTGGTATCTGGAGCTGACCAAGCCTGTCGTGAGCAACGGCAGCGAAGCGGAACAGCGCGGCACCCGCCACACGCTGATCACCGTGCTGGAAGCGCTGCTGCGCCTGGCGCACCCGATCATTCCGTTCATCACCGAAACCATCTGGCAGCGCGTGAAGCCGCTGACCGGCACGACCGCAGACACCATCATGCTGCAGCCGTTCCCGGCCTACGACGCCGCGCTGGAAGACGAGCAGGCGCTGAACGATCTGGAGTGGATCAAGCAAACCATCATCGCCGTGCGCAACATCCGCGCCGAGATGAACATCGCGCCAAGCAAAGCGCTCGACGTGCTGCTGCGCAACTGCAGCGCCGACGCCCAGCGCCGTGTGCAGGAGAACCAAAGCTTTATCGCCCGCCTGGCGCGCCTGGGATCCATCGCGCTGCTGCCGGCCGGTGAGAAAGGCCCGGTCTCCGTCACCAAGCTGGTGGACGGCGCCGAGCTGCTGATCCCGATGGCCGGTTTCATCGACAAGGACGCCGAGATCGCGCGTCTGGCCAAAGAGATGGGCAAGCTGGATGCGGAAATCGCTTCGATCGAAGGCAAGCTGGCGAACGAAGGCTTCGTGGCGCGCGCGCCGGAAGCAGTGGTCGCCAAAGAACGCGATCGTCTGGCGGCCTGCAAAGAAGGCAAAGTGAAGCTGCAGGAACAGCAGGCGACCATCGCCGCGCTGTAATCCACCGGCTCACGCCAACGCCTGAAAACAGCGGGGTCTTCCCCGCTGTTTTTTTATCGCCGTTGCATCCGGGCCGGGTTAGATGTTATTACAAGATATTACTGCTGCAGGGACGCCGCCGGGAAATAATCCCCGGCGCGTTTCGCGCTGCGATAAAAATGAAAAACGAACGTGGTCTCTTTCAATGGCGAGTGTAAACATGACAACAGCAACCCCGGCGCGCCTGCTGGTGCGCCCCATCACGGCGGAAGACAATCCCGCCATTGCTCACGTCATTCGCGAAGTCTCCGCCGAGCACGGCCTGACGGCGGATAAAGGCTATACCGTCTCCGATCCCAATCTGGACGCCCTGTATCAACTCTACAGCCTGCCGCGCAGCGCTTACTGGGTGATCGAGGTGGACGGCCAGGTCGCCGGCGGCGGCGGCATCGCGCCGCTGCAGGGTGGCGCAGACGATATTTGCGAATTGCAGAAGATGTATTTCCTGCCGGTGTTGCGCGGCAAGGGATTGGCGAAACGCCTGGCGCTGCAGGCGCTGGATTTCGCCCGCCAGCACGGCTTCCGCTGTTGTTACCTCGAGACCACCGCCAGCCTGACGCAGGCCGTTGCGCTGTACGAACATCTGGGCTTCGAACACATCGACCACGCGATGGGCGCCACCGGCCACGTCGATTGCGAAGTCACCATGCTGAAAACGCTGTAATCCTCCCCCGCCTCTTCATCAGGGCGCAGCTTGCTGCGCCTTTTTTATTAATATCGCAATCAATCAGTAAAACTCGCTATAACGCCGTTTTTCAAGCAGATAAACTGACGTTAAAAACCACGATGTAAATTTAATGTGAAGTTCGTTAATAAATTAACGATCGCAAATTGACCGCCTTTTCCCCCGCGTTACTCTGCCAGTATCTCAATCGCGCACGGAGAGCTGTCATGTCGGAAAATACCTTTGATTACATCATCGTCGGCGCCGGTTCCGCCGGCTGCGTACTGGCGGCGCAGCTGATCCGCCGCACCCAGGCGCGGGTGCTGCTGCTGGAAGCCGGCGGCGACGACAATAACCTGTTCATCAAGATGCCGGCCGGGGTGGCCAAGATCATCGCCAAAAAAAGCTGGCCCTATGAAACGGAGCCGGAACCGCACGCCAATAACCGCCGCATGCAGATCGCGCAGGGCAAGGTGCTGGGCGGCAGCAGTTCGGTGAACGGCATGATCTACCTGCGCGGCCAGCCGCAGGACTACGATGACTGGGCCGAGCGCTATGGCTGCGCCGGCTGGAGCTACCGCGAGGTGCTGCCCTATTTCAAACGCGCCGAGGCCAATGAAAGCCTGTCGGACGACTACCACGGCGCCGACGGGCTGCTGCCGGTCAGCGAGAACCGCTACCGCCATCCGCTGAGCATGGCGTTTATCCGCGCTGGCCAGGAGTTGAACCTGCCCTATCGCAACGACTTCAACGGCGACAGCCAGCACGGCGTCGGCTTTTACCAAACCACTACCCACAACGGCGAGCGCGCCAGCACCGCCCGCACCTACCTGAAGGCGGTGCGCGACGAACGGCGGCTGGTGGTGAAACTGAACGCCCTGGCGCACCGACTGACCTTCGAGGGCAACGTCGCCACCGGCGTGGTCTACAGCCAGAACGGCGGCGCGGAAGTGACCGCCCGCGCCACCAAAGAGGTGATCGTCAGCGCCGGCGCGGTCGGTTCGCCGAAGCTGCTGATGCTGTCCGGCATCGGCCCGCGCGACCACCTGCAGCAGTTGGGCATCGAGGTGCGGGCGGATCTACCGGTGGGCAAAAACTTCCACGACCACCTGCACATGTCGATCAACGTCAGCACCCGCGAGCCGATCAGCCTGTTCGGCGCCGATCGCGGCCTGCAGGCGCTGAGCCACGGCGCGCAGTGGCTGGCGTTTCGCAGCGGGGTACTCTCGTCCAACGTGCTGGAAGGCGCCGCCTTCACCGACAGCCAGGGCGACGGCCGGCCGGACGTGCAGATCCACTTCCTGCCGCTGCTGGACAGCTGGGACGACGTGCCCGGCGAGCCGCTGCCGAACATTCACGGCTTTACGCTCAAGGTCGGCTACCTGCAGCCGAAGGCGCGTGGCGAAGTGCTGCTGCGCAGCAGCAACCCACGCGATCCGGTCAAGCTGCACGCCAACTACCTCGGCCACCCGGACGATCTGGCCGGCAGCGTGCGCGCGGTGAAGTTCGGCCTGGATTTTCTGCAAACCGCGGCGCTGAAGCCGCTGATCAAAGATCTGCTGATGCCGCAGCCGGAGTGGACGCGCGATGAGGCGCAGCTGGAGGAGTTCGTGCGCAACTTCTGCAAGACGGTGTATCACCCGGTGGGCAGTTGCCGCATGGGGCCGTCGCCGCAGGACGCGGTGACCGATCCGCAGCTGCGCGTGCACGGTTTTGAACGGTTGCGGGTGATCGACGGCTCGGTGATGCCACAGCTCACCAGCGGCAACACCAATGCGCCGACCATCATGCTGGCGGAAAAGGCGGTGGATCTGTTGCTGGGCGCGCCGCAGTAAGGGCGCGCCTCAACCTCAGGCGGCAGCGGGCACGCCGCTGTGGAAGCGCAGTTCGCTGTCCGGCGACAGGATCAGTTCAGCTTCGAGGCGGCCGAAATGCGCCATCCGTTCGCTGATGTCGCCGCCGGCGATCTGCTCGGCCAATGTCAGGTAGTCCTGATAATGACGCGCTTCGGATCGCAGCAGCGAGACGTAAAAGCGGTTCAGCTCATCGTCTAGGTGCGGCGCCAGCTTGGCGAAGCGTTCGCAGGATCGCGCTTCGATGTAGGCGCCACAGATCAGTTTGTCGATCAACGTCGCCGGATCGTGGGTACGGATCTCGCGGATCATGCCCTTGGCGTAGCGGCTGGCGGTGATCTTGCGATACGGGATCCCGCGCGCCTGCATGATCTCCAGCACCTGCGAGAAGTGATGCAGCTCTTCCTTGATCAACAGCACCATGCGATCCGCCAGATCCTGGCCGTAGGCCGAGCCGTTTTTCGGCAGGATCTTGCGGGTGAACTGGCCCTGGCGGAACAGCGTGTCGGGCGCGCCCTGCGCTTCGTGCAGAAACGCCTCGTAGGGCCGCAGTAGCGCCAACAGCGCGTCGCCGCTCTCTTTGTCCGCCACGTAACGGCGGATCAGCCACATGCCGGTCTGCGCGGCTTTCAGCTCGCATACCAGGTGGTCGGTCAGCAATAGCTGCAGGTTTTCCGGACGGCGCGCGGCGTCGATCCAGGCGTCGGGGGTTTCACAGTGCAGGAAGCTTAAAATCGGGGCTAGCAGAGATTGGTATGTCATGGCGTTTATCAGGGGCCGGCGAGAACCGGCCCATGTGAATAAGCGGGGTTAATTAGTGGCGTTTGCCGTCGTCGTCTTCGTCGATGTAATCGCCGTCTTCGTCATCCTCACCGTCTTCACCGTTCGGATCTTCGAAGTAGGTGCCCCAGCCGTCGTAGTTGACGCCGCAGCGTTCCGCCAGCGCCACCAGCTGCTCGACCTGGGCGTCGATCAGTTCGGCGTTCAGGCCGACTTCGCTGATCACGTCGCAGCACATCACCAGCGAACCGTCTTCCACTTCCAGCTCTTCGGCGTCGGTCACTTCGTAGCCCAGCTTGAAGGCTTCAACGGCGGCCTGCTCCAGAACCTCAAATTTCTCGGCGGACAGATGGTGCTCGATGGTGTAGAGCGCGTCCGGATCGCTGCCGTCTTCCAGCAGCTCTTCGATGATCAGGCGGGTCTCTTCACGTTGTTCTTCCAGCAATTCGCGGTTTGCCATGCCTATATCCTCAAGTCAAATGGCCTTCATTCCTTCTATTTTCACACACCGCCGACATTGCTTCCACGATAAACGTGAAAGATTTCCTCGCCGGGGTTGAAATTGAATATTCATACATATAAAGTGAATTTTAATTCAATTACACAATCAGGGAATCGGACTATGAGCACCGGCAATGCGTTCTACCAACGTCACTTTCTGAGGTTAATGGATTTCACCCCCGCCGAACTGCAGGCGCTGCTGAAGCTGGCGGCCGATCTGAAACAGGCCAAAAAGCTGGGGCAGGAACAGCGCCGACTGCAGGGCAAAAACATTGCGCTCATCTTCGAAAAAGACTCGACCCGCACGCGATGCTCTTTCGAAGTTGCCGCATTCGATCAGGGCGCGCAGGTGACCTATCTCGGCCCAAGCGGCAGCCAGATCGGCCATAAAGAGTCGATGAAAGACACCGCCCGGGTGCTGGGCCGCCTGTACGACGGTATTCAGTACCGCGGCTACGGCCAGGCGCTGGTAGAAACCCTGGCGCAGCACGCCGGCGTGCCGGTGTGGAACGGCCTGACCGACGAGTTCCACCCCACCCAATTGCTGGCGGATCTGCTCACCGTGCAGGAACACCTGCCGGGCAAGGCGCTGAGCGAGGTGAAACTGGCGTACGTCGGCGACGCGCGCAACAACATGGGCAACACGCTGCTGGAAGCCGCCGCGCTGGCGGGCATGGATCTGCGGCTGGTGGCGCCGAAGGCCTGCTGGCCGCAGCCGGAGCTGGTGGCCGAGTGCCAGGCGCTGGCGCAACAAACCGGCGCGAAACTCACCCTGACCGAAGACATCGCCGAAGGGGTGCAAGACGCCGACTTCCTCTACACCGACGTGTGGGTGTCGATGGGCGAACCGAAAGAGACCTGGCAGGAGCGTATTGCGCTGCTGCGGCCGTATCAGGTCAACATGGCGATGCTGAAACTGACCGGCAACCCGAACGTGAAGTTCCTGCACTGCCTGCCGGCGTTCCACGACGACCAAACCACGCTCGGCAAGCAGATGGCGCAGCAGTACGATCTGCACGGCGGCATGGAAGTGACCGACGAGGTGTTCGAGTCGGCGCACAGCGTGGTGTTCGATCAGGCGGAAAACCGGCTGCATACCATCAAGGCGGTGCTGGTCGCCACGCTGAGCGAAACCCTCTGACAATCCTCCTCCACCGCCCTGGCGCCCCCGGCCAGGGCGGCTAATATATTCCAGGAATATCAAATAGCGCATTGACCTTTGCCCACCACCGGTAAAGGTTCTACCGTGACAGGCCGACGGCGCCCGCGCCGTAAAAACCAACGATAACAAACCGTTCTCAGCGCCGCTCTGCGGCGCCTTCAGGGGATATACACCGATGAAAGCCAAACTCTTGCCGCTGTTCCTGCTCGCCGCCCTGCCCGCCGCCGCGTTAGCCGCCACACCGCCGAATACGCTGGTGGTGGTGCAATCGCTGGATGACATCGTCAGCCTCGATCCGGCGGAAGCCAACGAACTCTCCAGCATCCAGACGGTGCCCAGCCTGTATCAGCGGCTGGTGCAGGCGGATCGCGACGATCCGGCCAAGGTGGCGCCGGTGCTGGCGGAAAGCTGGCAGAGCGATGCGGCGGCCAAAACGCTGACGGTGAAACTGCGGCCGCAGGCGGCGTTCGCCTCCGGCAACCCGCTGACCGCCGACGACGTGGTCTTCTCCTACAACCGCGCGGTCAAGATGAACAAATCGCCGGCGTTCATCCTCAACGTGCTCGGTTGGCAGCCGGACAACATCGACGCGCAGCTCAAGAAGATCGACGAACATACCGTGCAGCTGCGCTGGACGGCGGATGTCAGCCCGGCGGTGGCGCTGAATATCCTCTCGACGCCAATCGCCTCGATCGTCGACAGCAAAGCGGCGCTGGCCAACGTCAAAGACGGCGACTTCGGCAACGCCTGGCTGAAGATGCACTCCGCCGGCAGCGGCCCGTTCAAGATGCGCGTCTATCAGCCGCATCAGGCGATCGTGCTGGACGCCAATCCCACCACGCCGGGCGACAAGCCGCAGCTGAAAAACATCATCATTAAAAACGTGCCGGACCCGGCCACCCGCCGCCTGCTGGTCCAGCAGGGCGACGCCGATATCGCCCGCGAACTGGGCGCCGACCAGACCGACACGCTGAAGAACCTGCCGGGCGTCAAGGTGCTGGAGATCCCGTCCGCCGAGCAAAACTATCTGGTGTTCAACACCGGCAACGGCGCCAATCCGCTGCTGAACAACCCGGCCTTCTGGGAAGCGGCGCGCTACCTGGTGGATTATCAAGGCATCACGAAGGAGCTGCTGAAGGGACAATACTTCGTGCACCAGAGCTTCCTGCCGGTCGGGCTGCCGGGCGCGCTGGAGACCAACCCGTTCAGCTACGATCCGGCCAAGGCGAAAGCCATCCTGGCCAAGGCGGGGATTACCCACGCCGCCTTTACGCTGGACGTGGAGAACAAACCGCCGTTCATCACCATCGCGCAGGCGCTGCAGGGCAGCTTCGCCGCCGCCGGCGTGAAGATCGAGCTGCTGCCGGCCGCGGGCAGCCAGGTTTACTCCCGCGTGCGCGCCAGGCAGCATCAGGCGGCGATCCGCCTGTGGATCCCGGATTACTTCGACGCCCACTCCAACGCCAGCGCCTTCGCCTACAACGACGGCAAGAGCAGCACGGTGGCCGGGCTGAACGGCTGGCAGATCCCGCAGCTGAACCAGCAGACGCTGGCGGCGCTGGCCGAAGCCGATCCGGCCAAGCGCCGCGCGCTGTACACCGCCATGCAGCAGGAGCTGCAGCGCAGTTCGCCGTACGTGTTTATCGATCAGGCCAAAACCGAAGTGGTGCTGCGCGACAACGTCAAAGGCTATCAACAAGGGCTGAACGCCGACATGGTCTACTACGATCGCGTCAGCAAATAGCCAGCGGGCGGCCATCGCCGGCCAATCGATTGCGGGGCGGCAAAAAACGGCGTTTTAACGCTTGCAGTGGCGAAAAGCGCGAGTATAATGCGCCACAATTTGCCAGGAGAAAGCATGAAAAACGACGTTTGTTTTGTTAGCCGCAATCGACAAAACCGACTGCCTATCGGCGGCCAGCTGCCGTTGTTGCTCCTGTTGCTAAACCGATCGTTTCAAGCCCCTCATTGAGGGGCTTTTTTTTGCCTTGAGAATATCCCAAAGTCCCGCGCCACGGGCACGCGTCGAGGAGGAGTGAAAAATGGCCAACCCGCTGTATCACAAACACATCATCTCTATTAACGATCTCAGCCGCGAGGATCTGGAGCTGGTGCTGCGCACCGCCGCCGGTCTGAAAGCCAACCCGCAGCCGGAGCTGTTGAAACACAAGGTGATCGCCAGCTGCTTCTTTGAAGCCTCGACCCGTACCCGCCTGTCGTTCGAAACCTCGATGCACCGCCTCGGCGCCTCGGTGGTCGGTTTCGCCGACGGCAGCAACACCTCGCTCGGCAAGAAAGGCGAAACCCTGGCCGACACCATCTCGGTGATCAGCACCTACGTGGACGCCATCGTGATGCGCCACCCGCAGGAAGGCGCGGCGCGCATGGCTTCAGAGTTCTCCGGCAACGTGCCGGTGCTCAACGCCGGCGACGGCGCCAACCAGCACCCGACCCAAACCCTGCTGGATCTGTTCACCATCCAGGAAACCCAGGGCCGCCTGAGCAACCTCAGCATCGCCATGGTCGGCGATCTGAAGTACGGCCGCACCGTGCACTCGCTCACCCAGGCGCTGGCCAAGTTCGAAGGCAACCGCTTCTACTTCATCGCCCCAGACGCGCTGGCGATGCCAGCCTACATCCTGAAAATGCTGGAAGAGAAAGGCATCGAGTACAGCCTGCACGGCAGCATTGAAGAAGTGGTGCCGGAGCTGGATATTCTCTACATGACCCGGGTGCAGAAAGAGCGCCTCGATCCGTCCGAGTACGCCAACGTGAAGGCGCAGTTCGTGCTGCGCGCCGCGGATCTGGCCGGCGCGCGCGCCAACCTCAAGGTGCTGCACCCGCTGCCGCGCATCGACGAGATCGCCACCGACGTGGATAAAACGCCGCACGCTTACTACTTCCAGCAGGCGGGCAACGGCATCTTCGCCCGCCAGGCGCTGCTGGCGCTGGTGCTCAACGCTGATTTGGCTCTTTAAGGGGGAACCGCCATGACTCACGACAACAAACTGCAGGTCGAAGCGATCAAATGCGGCACGGTGATCGACCACATTCCGGCGCAGATCGGTTTCAAACTGCTGACGCTGTTCAAGCTGACCGCCACCGACCAGCGCATCACCATCGGCCTGAACCTGCCTTCCAACGAGCTGGGCCGCAAGGATCTGATCAAGATCGAGAACACCTTCCTGACCGAGCAGCAGGCCAACCAGCTGGCGATGTACGCGCCGAAGGCCACGGTGAACCGCATCGACAACTATGAAGTGGTGCGCAAGCTGACCCTTAGCCTGCCGGACCACATCGACGGGGTGCTGACCTGCCCGAACGGCAACTGCATCAGCCGCAGCGAGCCGGTGGCGTCGAGCTTCAGCGTCAAATCGCGCGGCGGCGAAGTGCACCTGAAGTGCCGCTACTGCGAAAAAGAGTTCGAGCACCAGGTGGTGCTGCAGGCCGACTAAGCCCGGTATGGGTGCCGGGAGATGGCGCTGTTATTCTCCCGGTGACGCCCTATAATGGGATTTCTGGATAGAACAATCCTCGTTTATCAGGAGAAAACATGTCACGTAACATCAGCACTGAACTCGCCCCGGCAGCCATTGGTCCTTACGTGCAGGGCGTTGATCTGGGCAGCATGATCATCACTTCCGGCCAGATCCCGGTCGATCCGAAAACCGGCGCCGTCGCCGACGACGTCGCCGCTCAGGCGCGCCAGTCGCTGGAAAACGTCAAAGCGATCGTCGAAGCCGCCGGCCTGAGCGTTGCCGACATCGTGAAAACCACCGTGTTCGTGAAAGACCTGAACGACTTCGCCACCGTCAACGCCGCGTACGAAGCCTTCTTCACCGAGCACAGCGCGCCGTTCCCGGCCCGTTCCTGCGTGGAAGTGGCGCGTCTGCCGAAAGACGTGAAGATCGAAATCGAAGCCATCGCCGTGCGTCGTTAATCGACGCGCACGCGAATGACGGTCAGCTTCGGCTGGCCGTTTTTATTTCTGCTCTGCCCCGACAGCCTGCCGTCCCTGCGCCTTCAGCGCTCACCGCCACCGCCATTTCGCCCTATATTAAGGCGTCGTCACGCCAGATCTGCACCGCAAACGGGCGTTTTTCGCCGCGGCAGCCTCGCTCTGCGCCATTTTCGCCCGTTATCGCCTTGGCACGTTTTATGCTCGATTGATTGACAGCCTGCAATGTCGACGAGGTGACGATGCTGAATATCAATCTTTCCACTTCACCGTTTTTTGATGAGATGCTTCTGGCTGAGGGAAAACACCGTGGCCACTACGACGCCTACTGGCAATGGCTGCAGCAGGCCGATCACCAGGCCGTGCAACGCAAGCGGGAAGAGGCTGCGCTGCTGTTTCACCGGGTGGGCATCACCTTCAACGTCTACGGCGACGATGACGGCGCCGAGCGGTTGATCCCGTTCGACAGCGTGCCGCGCATTATTCCGGCCGCCGAATGGGCGATGCTCGATCGCGGCATTCGCCAGCGCGTACAGGCGCTCAATGCCTTCCTGCATGACATTTACCACCAGCAGCATATTCTGAAGGCCGGCCTCATTCCGGCGGAGCAGGTGCTGGCCAACGATCAGTATCAACCCTGTATGCAAGGCGTTGATCTGCATCGCGATATCTATGCGCATATCGTCGGCGTGGACATGGTCCGCAACAGCGACGGCCAATACTATGTGCTGGAAGATAACTTGCGCACCCCGTCCGGCGTCTCTTACATGCTGGAAAACCGCAAAATGATGATGCGTCTCTATCCGGAACTGTTCGCCCGGCAACGCATCGCGCCGGTGGAGCGCTACCCGTCGCACCTGCTGCAAACGCTGCGCGAAAGCTCGCCCATCAACGATCCCACCGTGGTGGTGCTGACGCCGGGCCGCTTCAACAGCGCCTATTTTGAGCACAGTTTCCTGGCGCAGCAGATGGGGGTGGAGCTGGTCGAAAGCGCCGATCTGTTCGTCAAGGACGGCGCGGTGTTCATGCGCACCACCGCCGGGCCGTGCAAAGTGGACGTGATCTATCGTCGGGTGGACGACGCCTTCCTCGATCCGCTGGCGTTTCGGCCGGACTCGATGCTCGGCGTACCGGGGCTGCTGTCGGTGTATCGCGCCGGCAATGTGGTACTGGCCAACGCCATCGGCACCGGCGTGGCCGACGACAAATCGATCTACCCCTACGTGCCGGATATGGTGCGCTTCTACCTGCAAGAGGAACCGATCCTCAACAACGTGCCGACCTGGCAGTGCCGACATAAAAACGAACTGTCGTACGTGCTGGCCAACCTCGAACAAATGGTCGTGAAAGAGGTGCACGGCGCCGGCGGCTACGGCATGTTGATCGGCCCCACGGCGAGCAAGGACGAGCTCGCCCGCTTCCGCGCTCTGCTGCTGTCTCGCCCGCAGAATTATATCGCGCAAAACACGCTGGCGCTGTCCACCTGCCCGACCTTCGTCAACGACGGTCTGGCGCCGCGGCATATCGATCTGCGGCCGTTCGCCCTCAGCGGCGCGGAGATCCGCCTGGTGCCCGGCGGCCTGACCCGGGTGGCGTTGGCGGAAGGTTCGCTGGTGGTGAACTCGTCGCAGGGCGGCGGCACCAAGGACACCTGGGTATTGGAGGACGACCTATGCTGAGCCGCACCGCCAGTGAACTCTATTGGATGGCCCGCTATCTGGAGCGGGCGGAAAGCATCGCCCGGGTGCTGGACGTCACCAACAAGCTATCGATGATGCCGATCCGCGACGGCGGCGATCAGGATCTGCAGGTGCCGCTCAACCTGACCGGCACCGGCCAGCTGTATGCCGCCGCCTACCCGGAATTGACGATGCCGAATCTGGTCAGTTTCTTCGCGCTCGACAACCGTAACCACAGCAGCATCTTCAGCTGCCTGCAAATGGGCTGGAACAACGCCCACGCGGTGCGCGGCAGCCTGTCATCCGAAGTCTGGGAGTGCATCAACGCCACCTGGATAGAGATGAAACTGATCCGCCGCCAGGGCATCGGCTCGGTGGGCGCCGATGCCTTCTTCGACTGGGTGAAGGAGCGCGCCCATCTGTTTCGCGGCGCCATGTTCGGCACGCTGCTGCGCAGCGACGCCATGCGCTTTATCCGTCTCGGCACCCTGCTGGAGCGGGCCGACGGCACCGCCCGTCTGCTGGAGGTGAAGAACACGCTGATGGACATCGACGGCGACCCGGTGCGCGAATATTACCGCATGGACACACTGCTGCGGGCGGTGAGCGCGCGCGAAGCCTACCACAGCATCTACAAGCAGCCGTTGAGCCGCGAGACCATCGCCGAACTGATGATTCTGCGCAATGAAATCCCGCGTTCACTGCTGGCCTGCGTCGGCGACATGGTGCAGCAATTGGAACTGATCGGCGGCGGCGCCAACCAACCGCGACGTCTGGCGCACACCCTGCATGCCGAGCTACGCTTCAGCAGCATGAAGGATCTGAACAAGATCGGCCTGGGCGAGTGGTTGAGCGCCTTTCTCGGCCAGGTGAACGGCATCGCCGAAAGCATCCATCACACTTATCTGGAGGCGCAATGAAACTGAATATTGAGCACAACACCCATTATCGCTACGCCCAGCCGGTGCAGCGCAGCACCCAATATCTGCGGCTGACGCCGCAGGATTCGCCGCATCAGCGCATCCTCTCCTGGCAACTGTCGTTGCCGGATGACGCGGTGCGCACCACCGACGCCTTCGGCAACGTACTGCACGTGCTGACGCTCGATGAACCGCATCAGGCCATCACCATTCGGGTGCTCGGGGAAGTGGAAATTGAAGACGGCGTCGAAGATCGGGCGCTCGGGCACCTGTCGCCGCTGGTATTTCTGCGCCATAGCCCGCTGACCCAGCCCGATGACGCCATTCAGGCCTTCGCCCTGCGTTATCATCAACCGCAGGCGGTGCTGAGCGGCCTGGAACATCTGATGGGCGAGCTGCTGCTGAAGATGCCTTACAGCCCAGGCTCCACGCGCGTGACAGACAGCGCCGCCGAGGCGTTCGCCGCCGGCAGCGGCGTGTGTCAGGATCATACGCATGTCTTCCTGAGCTGCTGCCGCAGCCTGAACATCCCGGCGCGCTACGTCAGCGGCTACCTGTACAGCGAAGACTCGACCCATGTCGCCACCCATGCCTGGGCGGAAGTGTGGGTGGAGGAACGCTGGCACAGCTTCGACGTGACCAACAATACGCGCATGCCAAATCAGCACCTTAAGCTGGCGGTCGGCATCGATTATCTGGACGCCTGCCCGGTGCGCGGCATGCGGTTGGGCGGCGGCTGCGAAGACATGAGCGCCATCGCCGCCGTACAAATGATGCCAACCGGCCAGTAGCCGCTTGCCGATGGCAAATGTTTCGGGCACGCTGCGCGTTGGCGGCGTGCCGGTCTTGTTTTGAGGGATTGTAGTATGACCTACTGTGTGGCCATGCGTTTGTCGTCCGGGCTGGTCTTTGCGTCCGATTCGCGCACCAACGCCGGGGTGGATCATATTTCCACCTTCCGCAAACTGCACGTGTTCCAACAGGACGGCGATCGCACGCTGGTGCTGCAAAGCGCCGGCAACCTGGCGACCACCCAGAGCATCATCAGTTTGCTGTTGCACCGCAGCAAGGACGCCGAACGCCCCAACCTGCTCAACGCTCCCAGCCTCTACGACGCCGCCACGCTGGTGGGGGAAACGGTGCGCGAGGTGATCCAGCGCGACAGCGAGGCGCAGCAAAGCGGCAGCACCACCGATTTCAGCTGCAACCTACTGCTCGGCGGCCAAATTAGCGGGGAAGAGATGCGGCTGTTCCATATCTACCCGCAAGGCAACTTTATCGAAGCCACCCGCGACACGCCCTATTTTCAGATAGGCGAAAGCAAATACGGCAAACCGATCATCGACCGGGTGCTGCACTACGACACGCCGCTGGAACAAGCGATGCAATGCGCGCTGATTTCACTGGATTCGACCCTGCGCAGCAACCTGTCCGTCGGGCTGCCGCTCGACGTGATGATCTACCCGCGCGACAGCTTCAGCCATACCCGGCAATACCGCATTACCGAAGATCATCCGTACTTCAGCGCCATCCGCAAGGGCTGGGGCGAAGGGCTGGTCAGCATTTTTACCCAGTTGCCGCCGCTGCAGCTGTAGGGATCCGGGCTCATACGAGCCCGTCCGCTTCATTGCGGCTGGAGCCCCCGCAGCAATGCCTCCAGCGGGTATACCGCCGCAATCACCACTTCGTCGCGCGTCTGCGCCGCCGCATCCAGCCGGCGCTGCGCTTGTTCTGCTTCGGCCCGGCTCAGCGGTTTGTCCTGCTGATACCGCTCCAGCAGCGTTAAGCCCAGCATGGCCAAAGCATCGACGTCCTGCGCCACCGGCGCCAGCTCCCGCAGCGCGCGGTTGCCCGCGATCGCCGTCTGCAGCGCCGCGCCGTTCGCCTGCCAGCGCTGCAGCCGTTCGCGCAGCGCCTGCGCCGCCGCCTTATCGCGCTTATCCTTCAGCAAAGCCGCGACCTGCGCATGCATGTCGCGCACCGCCTCGCTCTCCGGCGGCAGCGCATCGGCAAAGCGGTTCAGCGGTTCGAACTGATGATAGTTGCCGGCCTGGAACTTCAGGTGCTGGCGGGTGTAATACTGCGCCGGTTCCACCGCCTCGGCCAGGATCTGCAGCGGCGCGATCTGCACGCTGTTGCTCAGGCGTGTGAATTCGCGCGCCGTTTCCGCGTGCTGCTGCAGGCCGACCGACACCACCGACCAGGCGTCGATCGCCGCCAGCCGCCGGTACATGTTGCTTTCGTCGGTGACGTCCTGCGCCGACCACAGCCGCTCCGCCACCGCGAAGGCGCGCGGCCACAGCTTGAGATCGAGCAGCGGCGCGCGCACGTTTTCCGCCCACAGCGCCGCTTCGCCGCCGAGAATGTTGGCCTGCCCCTTCTCGCCCGGCACCACCGGCATCTTGCCCGCCGGCACCGCCGCCAGCTTGTCGCCGCGGGTGGGGTAACGCACGTTGCCGACCAGCGTATAGCCGCTGAGCTTGTCCTGTTGCAGCGTGAACACCGGCCGTGTGTCGCCCATCCAGGTATCGACGCGGAACGTCACCTGCTGCGGCGTGCGCCAGACGATATCGTGCACCGCGCGGCGCGATTTGCCGTTGAAATCGATAAAGCCGCGCCAGCCCTGCTTGCCCTCGATCAGCGTGAAGCTGCCTTCCACCGCGCTGCCCTTCAGGCGCGGCATGCTGAAACGCCAGCTTTGCGCCTGCTCGCCGGGTTGCACCGCCGTTTCGCCCCCCAGCGGCTGCGGCAGAATTTCATTGCGGTAGTGATAGGCGGTGCTTTGCGGCTGATCGAGATAGAAACCGGTGGAGAGAATGCCCTGATAGCCATCCTGCGCGCTGGCGCCCAGCGAGTCTTGCCCCTGCCAGGATTGAATGACGATCGAACGCGGCAGCGACGGGTGGTAGATCTCATCCCAGCCGACCATCTGCCGCTGGTGCTTCTCGAGGATCTTTTCCAGCTTCTGGTTGAAGTAGGCCTGCAGCGCATGGGTATCCGCCAGCCCGTTCTGCTGCATAAACGCCTGTATCGACGGCGACGCCCGCCACTGGCTGGCGTCCACTTCGTCGCCGCCGATGTGCAGATAAGGATCGGGGAAGATCGCCGCCAGCTCGCCGACGATCGTGTCGACAAACTGATAAACCTCGTCGCGGGTCGGATCGAGCGTCGGCTTATGCACGCCCCATTCGCGCTCCATGCGATACGGCCCCGGCGCGCTCATCAGATCGGGATAGGCCACCGCGATGCTGGAGGCGTGCCCCGGCATGTCTATCTCCGGCACCACGCGAATGCCGCGCGCCGTGGCGTAAGCCACCACCTGCTGCATCTGCTCGCGGGTGTAAAACAGGCCGTCGCTGGCCTGCTGCTGCAATTTGGGGTAATGCTCGGAGGCGAAGCGCCAGCCCTGATCGTCGGTCAGGTGCCAGTGGAATACGTTGAGCTTGGCCGCCGCCATGCCGTCAAGCTGGCGCAGAATGTCCGGCAGCGGCAGGAAATGGCGCGCCGAATCCAGCAGCACGCCGCGCCACGGAAAACGCGGCACGTCGCGAATATCCACCAGCGGCAGGAAAGTGTTTTGCCCATCGGTCTGCAGCAGTTGCAGCAGGGTCTCCATGCCGCGCAGCGCGCCGAAGCGGGTGTTGGCGGTCAGAGTGGCTCCCTGCGGCGTGACCGCCAGCCGGTAGCTTTCGTCGCTGCCCGGCAGTGGCTGCGCCGCCACCCGATCCTTGATCACCACCTTGATCGCCGCGCCGTTCGCTTCTTCCCTCGGCGCCAGCGTCCAGCCGGTCTGCAGTTCGATGCGCTGGCGCCAACGCGACAGCGCGTCGCCCAGATCGTCGCCCTGGAGGCTTAACGCCAGCCGGTGATCCAAAATCAGTTTGCCCGCCGGTTGCGTCACGTCCACCTGCTGCGGCCAGGGCATCAGCGGCAAATCACCCGCCGGCTGCGCCAGCGCGCCGCAAGAAAACCATAACGATGAAGCCAGTAGCGTATAACGGAAAGGTCTGTGCATCGGAAATTCCTCAGAGGAAAAAAACAAAATATCCCCAATGAATTTCAAACCACCGCTAGGCGGCAAGCGCCCGCATCCCCAGGCGCTTAGGTCTGCTAAGTAACTGGGGGCGGGCGTACAGCCAACAACGCGGTGGCTTGAAAGGCGCAGGGGAAAACAGCCAACGCTGTAGATAAAGACTCAGCACAGAACAGATGTCCAACCGTTGCGGTGAAAAAGCGGACGGGATCACAGTTGCCCCCTCCCGGCCGGAGGGGGCGAACGGGTTATTGCCAGCCGTAGCGGCGCACGAACCAGCCTTTCACGCACTGGGTCAGCACCATGTAACCGGCGAGGATCAGCACCAGCCACGGGAAGTAGGCGAGCGGCAGCGCCTGCAGCTGCAGGAAGCTGGCCAGCGGCGAGAACACCAGGCCGATGCCGGTGGCGATCACCGCCAGCGTCATGATGCACAGCGGCCAGGACGGGCGGCTCTGGATAAACGGAATTTTGCGCGTGCGGATCATGTGCACGATCAGCGTTTGCGACAGCAGCCCTTCCACGAACCAGCCGGACTGGAACAGCGTCTGCATTTCTGGCGTATTGGCCTTGAATACCCACCACATCAGGCTGAAGGTCAGCACGTCGAAGATTGAACTGATCGGCCCAAAGAACACCATAAACCGCCCCAGATCGGCGGAGTTCCAGCGCTGCGGCTGGGTGATCTGATCGTCGTCGACGTTATCGAACGGGATGGCGATCTGCGAGATGTCGTACATCAGGTTCTGAATCAACAGGTGCAGCGGCAACATCGGCAGGAACGGCAGGAAGGCGCTGGCAATCAGCACGCTGAACACGTTACCGAAGTTGGAGCTGGCGGTCATCTTGATGTATTTCAGCATGTTGGCGAAGGTGCGGCGCCCTTCGATCACCCCCTGCTCCAGCACCATCAGGCTTTTTTCCAGCAGGATGATGTCCGCCGCTTCCTTGGCGATGTCCACCGCCGAATCGACGGAGATACCGATATCGGCCGCGCGCAGCGCCGGCGCGTCATTGATGCCGTCGCCCATAAAGCCCACCACGTGCCCCTGGCGGCGCAGCAGTTTGACGATGCGCTCCTTGTGCAGCGGCGTCAGCTTGGCGAACACCGTGGTGCGCGCCGCCGCCTGCGCCAGCTGCTCGTCGTCCATCTGCTCGATCTCGCTGCCGCGCAGCAGATGATCGGCCTCCAGCCCGACGTCACGGCACACTTTGGCCGCCACCAGCTCGTTGTCGCCGGTGAGGATCTTCACCGTGACGCCGTTCTGTTTCAGCGCCGCCAGCGCCGGTGCGGTGCTTTCCTTCGGCGGATCGAGGAAGGCGACGTAGCCTTCGAGGATCAGATCCGACTCGTCCGCCACGCCGTATTCATGGGTTTGCGCCGGCAGGATCTTGTTGGCCACCGCCACCACCCGCAACCCCTGCTGGTTGAGATCGTCGGTGATGCGACGAATGCGCGCCAGCAACGCCTCGCTGAGCGGGATCACCTCGTCTTCGTGGCGCACGTGGCTGCAAATCGCCAGCATCTCTTCCAGCGCACCCTTGCACACCAGCTCGTGATACTCGTTGTCTTTGGCCACCACCACCGACATGCGGCGGCGCACGAAATCGAACGGGATCTCATCCACCTTGCGGTAGTTTTGCAGCGCCTCCGGCTGACGATTCTGCTCCGCGCAGCTCAGCACCGCCACGTCGAGCAGGTTTTTCAGCCCGGTCTGGTAGAAGCTGTTCAGCCAGGCGTAGCGCAGCACCCGCTCGCTGCCGGCGCCGAACACGTCGGTATGGCGCTCCAGCACGATCTTGTCCTGGGTCAGGGTGCCGGTCTTGTCGGTGCACAGAATGTCCATGGCGCCGAAGTTCTGGATGGCGTCCAGCCGTTTGACGATCACCTTCTGGCGCGACAGTTTCACCGCCCCTTTGGCCAGCGTCGAGGTGACGATCATCGGCAGCATTTCCGGCGTCAGCCCGACCGCCACCGACAGCGCGAACAGCGCCGCCTCCCACCAGTCGCCCTTGGTGTAGCCGTTGAACAGCAGCACGATCGGCGTCATCACCAGCATAAAGCGGATCAGCAGCCAACTGACCTTGCTGATGCCGCTCTGGAAGGCGTTCGGCTGCTCATCCTGGCTGGTGACGCGCTGCGCCAGCTGGCCGAAATAGGTGCCGCCGCCGGTGCCGATCACCATCGCCAGCGCGGTACCGCTGACCACGTTGGTGCCCATGAAGCATAGGTTCCGGCAGTCGAGCGGATCGGCCGCCGGCAATTGCGGCGCGGCGGATTTTTCCACCGGCAGCGATTCGCCGGTCAGCGCCGCCTGGCTGATGAACAGATCCTTGGCCGACAGCACGCGCAGATCCGCCGGGATCATGTCGCCGGCCGCCAGCTTGATGATATCGCCCGGTACCAGCTGCGCGATCGGCAGCTCCACATGCTCGCTCCTGCCGGTGAGCGCATCGCTGCGGATCACCGTGGCGGTGTTGCTCACCATCGCTTTCAGCGCGTCGGCCGCCCGGTTGGAGCGCGCCTCCTGGATGAAGTTCAGCAGCGTGGAGATCAGCACCATCAGCGCGATCACCAAGGCGCCGGTGAGATCTTCGGTGGCGTAAGAGATCATGCCGAGCGCGGTCAGCAGCAGGTTGAACGGGTTGCGGTAGCAGTGCCAGAGGTGTTGCCACCAGGCCTCTTTTTGCTGATCGTCGATGACGTTCTCGCCGCAGCGCTGGCGCACCTGTTCCGCCTCATGGGCGGTGATGCCTTCCGGGTGGCTGTGAAAACGCTCAAACAGCTGCATCGTCTCTGCGGCGGCGCATTCCAGCCGCTGCTGCGCCAGGCCGGCAGGCATATCGCGCGCAGCGCCGCTGACGCTGTCCAGCAGGCTGTCGCGGCGCACCAAACGGCGCGGAAGGCCGCGGGCGAACAGGCCCAGCAGCTGACGGGGGAGTTTTTTCAGTTTCATGGTTCGCACCTCGTCGCCCGGTGCCTCACGGCAGCGGGTAAACGGGGATCGTCATCGGCCGGGCGAATGGCGGATGCGCCAAAAAGCCTCTGCCAACGCAGATCCTTATTCTTTTTTTCAGCAGCAGGAGCGAACGACGAAGCGCGCGCCACCGGTTACCGTGATGTTTTTCACCGGTAAAACAGCAGCGCCAGGCGGAGAGGTTTTACCGGAGAACCGAGTGAGTGTCTAAAGCAGTCGGGTCGGGGTCCATATGGGGTATAACCTCCGGTAAAGGGAAAAACAGAGCGGCAGGAGCGGCCGTTCAGCGCAGTGCAACAATCCCGTTTTGCATCAAGATCCGCGTGGGAAAATGAGCTATGCTGACGGGCATTGTTTTACAGGCCATTATGTTACGCCTGTCCACCTCAACGAAAAGTAAACCATGCAAAACCGGCTGACCATCAAGGACATCGCGCGCCTGAGCGGCGTAGGCAAATCCACCGTCTCACGCGTGTTGAACAATGAAGGCAGCGTGAGCCCGCAAACCCGCGAACGGGTGGAAGCGGTGATCCGTCAGCAAGGGTTTACCCCCTCCAAGTCGGCGCGCGCCATGCGCGGCCAGAGCGACAAGGTGGTGGGCATCATCGTTTCCCGTCTCGATTCGCCGTCGGAGAACCAGGCGGTGCGCACCATGCTGCCGCTGCTGTACCAACAGGGCTTCGACCCGATCGTGATGGAGAGCCAGTTCGAAACCCGCCTGGTGCAGGAGCACCTGCACGTACTGCGCCAGCGCAACGTCGACGGCGTGATCCTGTTCGGCTTCACCGGCCTGACCGCAGCGATGCTCAAACCGTGGCAGGAAAAAATGGTGGTGATGGTGCGCGAATACGACGGCTTCTCGTCCGTCTGCTACGACGACGCCGGCGCGGTGAACCTGCTGATGGATCGTCTGTACCGGCAGGGGCATCGGCATATCGGCTATCTGGGGGTGCAGCTCAGCGACGCCACCACCGGCCAGCGCCGCTACCAGGCCTATCTCGACGCCTGTGAACGCCTCACGCTCACGCCGCGCGCCACGCTGGGCGAGCTGAGTTACCAGAGCGGTTTCCAGCACGCCGCCGAAGTGATCGATGCGCACACCAGCGCGCTGATCTGCGCCTCCGACAGCATCGCCCTCGGCGCGATCAAGTACCTGCAGCAGCAGCCGGCGCGCGCCATTCAGGTATGCGCCATCGGCAACACCCCGCTGCTCAGCTTCTTGTTCCCCGACACTCTGTCGGTGGAGTTCGGCTACGGCAGCGCCGGCCTGCTGGCCGCACAGCAGCTGCTGGCGCAGCTCAGCGGCGAACAGGGGATCCGCCGCCTGGTGGTGCCCAGCAAACTTTCCTGACGATCTGCTTAGAAGTTGACCATTTTTTGTCATTTTGTGATCCTCGCCCCAAACCGGGAACGTTCCCATTTCATTCAAAAAGCCGAGTGGCTAAGCTTTGATCATTACTCAGTCAACACCTCTGCAGGTATCCCATAATGAGCAAAGTAAAACAGCAGGATATTGATCGCCTGATTGTTTTGGTCGGCGGCCGCGAGAACATCGCCACCGTCAGCCATTGCATTACCCGGCTGCGTTTCGTCCTCAATGACCCCAGCAAGGCCAGCCCCAAAGAAATCGAAGAGCTGCCGATGGTCAAAGGCTGCTTCACCAACGCCGGGCAGTTCCAGGTGGTGATCGGCACCGACGTCGGCGACTACTATCAGGCGCTGATCGCCAGCACCGGCGTCAACGAGGCCGACAAGGAACAGGCCAAGGTGGCGGCGCGCCAGAACATGACCTGGACCGAGCGCACCATCTCCCACTTCGCCGAAATCTTCTTCCCGCTGCTGCCGGCGCTGATCAGCGGCGGTCTGATCCTCGGCTTCCGCAACGTGATCGGCGACATCCCGATGTCCGGCGGCCAAACGCTGGCGCAGATGCACCCGGCGTGGAAAACCGTTTACGACTTCCTGTGGCTGCTGGGTGAAGCGATCTTCATGTTCCTGCCGGTGGCCATCTGTTGGTCGACGGTGAAAAAGATGGGCGGCACGCCGGTGCTCGGCATCGTGCTGGGCGTCACCCTGGTGTCGCCGCAGCTGATGAACTCCTACCTGCTCGGCCAGCAAACGCCGGAAGTGTGGAACTTCGGCTGGTTCGTGATCCAGAAAGTCGGCTATCAGGCGCAGGTGATCCCGTCGATCCTGGCGGGCATGGCGCTGGGCTGGATCGAAACCCGGCTGAAAAAGATCGTCCCCGACTATCTCTATCTGGTGGTGGTGCCGGTGGTTTCGCTGCTGCTGGCGGTGTTCCTGGCGCACGCGCTGATCGGGCCGTTCGGCCGCATGATCGGCGACGGCGTCGCCTGGGCGGTGAAATCGGTGATGACCGGCAGCTTCGCGCCGGTGGGCGCCGCGCTGTTCGGCTTCCTGTATGCGCCGCTGGTGATCACCGGCGTGCACCAGACCACGTTAGCCATCGACATGCAGATGATCCAGAGCATGGGCGGCACCCCGGTGTGGCCGCTGATTGCGCTGTCCAACATCGCGCAGGCCTCGGCGGTGCTCGGCATCATCATCATCAGCCGCAAGGCCAACGAGCGTGAAATTTCGGTGCCGGCGGCGATCTCCGCCTACCTAGGCGTAACCGAACCGGCGATGTACGGCATCAACCTCAAATACCGCTTCCCAATGCTGTGCGCGATGATCGGCTCCGCAATCGCGGGCCTTATCTGCGGCCTGGACGGCGTGATGGCCAACGGCATCGGCGTCGGTGGCCTGCCGGGCATCCTGTCTATCAAACCGCAGTTCTGGCTGATTTACTCGCTGGCGATTCTGGTGGCGATCGTCATCCCGCTGGTGCTGACCATCATGGTCTACAAACGCAAGGCCGCGCGCGGCGAGCTGCCGGTTTAATTGACGCAATATGAATGTAGGAGCCTGCTCGCGCAGGCTCGTTGTCACGATTCAAAGGTATACAGCTATGAGCAACCCAACCCCCTGGTGGCAGAACGGCGTCATCTACCAAATTTATCCGAAGAGTTTTCAGGACAGCACCGGCAACGGCTACGGCGATTTGGCCGGCGTGACGCGGCGGCTGGACTATCTGCAGGAGCTGGGCGTCGACGCCATCTGGCTGACGCCGGTCTACGTGTCGCCACAGGTGGACAATGGCTATGACGTGGCGGACTACTGCGCCATCGATCCGGCTTACGGCACGATGGCGGACTTCGAGCAGCTGGTCGCCGCCGCCCACCAGCGCGGTATTCGCATCGTGATGGACATGGTGTTCAACCACACTTCGACCGAGCACCCGTGGTTCAAGGCCGCACAGGATCGCCACAGCCCGTATCGTCAGTTCTACGTCTGGCGCGACGGCGAAGGCGATACGCCGCCGAACAACTGGCGTTCCAAGTTCGGCGGCAACGCCTGGCAGTGGCACGCCGACAGCGGCCAGTACTACCTGCACCTGTTCGCCGCCGAGCAGGCGGATCTCAACTGGGAACACCCGCCGGTGCGCGAAGAGCTGAAGAAAGTGTGTCAGTTTTGGGCGGACAAAGGCGTCGACGGCCTGCGCCTCGACGTGATCAACCTGGTGTCCAAACAGCAGGATTTCCCGTCCGACAGCCAGGGCGACGGCCGCCGCTTCTACACCGACGGCCCGCGCATCCACGAGTTCCTGCAGGAGATGAGCCGCGACGTGTTCCAGCCACGCGGCCTGATGACGGTGGGCGAGATGTCCTCCACCACGCTCGAGCATTGCCAGCAATACGCGGCGCAGAGCGGCGAAGAGCTGTCGATGACCTTCAACTTCCACCACCTGAAGGTGGACTACGCCGGCGGCGAAAAATGGACGCGGGCGGCGCCGGATTACGTGGAGCTGAAGCAGATCTTCCGCCACTGGCAGCAAGGAATGCATAACCGCGCCTGGAACGCGCTGTTCTGGTGCAACCACGATCAGCCGCGCATCGTGTCACGCTTCGGCGATGAAGGCGCACTGCGGCTGCCGGCCGCCAAAATGCTGGCGATGGTGCTGCACGGCATGCAGGGCACGCCTTATATCTACCAGGGTGAAGAGATTGGCATGACCAACCCCGGCTTCCGCGCCATTGAACAGTATCGCGACGTGGAAAGCCTGAACATGTACGCTGAACTGCGCGCTCAGGGCCGCAGCGACGCCGAACTGCTGGCGATCCTGGCCGACAAATCGCGCGACAACGGCCGTACGCCGATGCAGTGGAGCGCCGCGCCGCACGCCGGTTTCACCACCGGCACGCCGTGGATCGGCTGCGCCGAGAACTACCCGCAGATCAACGCCGAAGCGGCGCTGGCCGACCTCGACTCGGTGTTTTACGCCTACCGCCAGCTGATCACCCTGCGCAAGCAGTACCCGCTGCTGACCCACGGCGACTATCAGGATCTGGCACCGGAACACCCGGCACTGTGGTGCTATCAGCGCAGCTGGAACGGCCAGCGCCTGCTGGTGGTGGCCAACCTGAGCCGCGAGCCGCAGGCCTGGACGGCGGCGGGCGTGGAGCCTTCCGCCCAGTGGCGCCCGCTGATGAGCAACTACAGCGACTCGGCAGACCAGCCGCAGGCGCTGACGCTGCGGCCGTTCGAAGCGGTGTGGTGGCTGCTCGAAGACTAACCCCGAAGGGCGCGGCGAGCGCTGCGCCCTACCATTTCCCCAGCAGCGCTACCACCCCGGCGGCCTCTTGCGCCAGGCGTTCATCGCTCATGTCGAACACGCCCTGCACCAGATGCGGCGGCAGATAATCCATGCCGGTCAGGTTGGCCATGGCGTGGAACGGCAGCAGCAGATCCTGCACCGGATAACGGTTATACCCTTGCGCCGTATAAGCCTGCGCGTTGCCGCCGGTGCTCACCACCAGCTGCAGCGGCTTGCCGTGCAGTTGGGTGCCTTCGCTGCCGTAGGCAAAACCGTAGGTTAATACCGCATCCTGCCATTCGCTGAGGATCGCCGGCGAGCTGTACCAGTAAAACGGGAACAACATCACTACCGCATCATGGCTCTGCAGCAGTTCCTGCTCGCGCGCCACGTCGATGCGGTAATCCGGGTAAGCGCGGATCAGTTCGTGAACGGTAACGTTGGGCAACGGGCTCAGCGCCGCGATCAGCGCTTTGTTGATGCGCGACTCGTCGGGGGTGCGGTGGGCGGTTAACACTAAAATGCGCGACATAACGATTCCTCGGTCATAAGAAGATGAGGGCATTTTTCCATTTCCGCCGCGGCGGGTGTAGGCTGTTAGAGGTCACTTCAATTTCAACCAAAAGTATCAACCACTATGTCGCTGCCCTTTGACGTACACCGCCTGTTGCCGGCCTTCCTCGCCGCCGCGCAGGCGCAAAATTTCTCCGCCGCCGCTCGCCAGCTGGGCGTGACGCCGGCGGCGGTCAGCAAAAACATCCGCGCGCTGGAAGAGAAGCTGGCGCTGCGGCTGTTTCAGCGCAACACCCACAACGTGCTGCTGACCGACGAGGGCAAAGCGCTGCTGGCGCAGGTGGCGCCGCTGTGGCAGGCATTGGCGGCGACGCTGGAAAGCGCCGGCGGCGAACGGCAGGCGCCGGCCGGCGTGGTGCGCGTCAGCATGATCCCCGGCTTCGGCCGCCAGATGCTGATGCCGTTGATCCCGCAATTTTTGGCGCGCTATCCGCAGATCGATCTCGATCTGTCGCTGGACGCCCGGGTGGTGAATCTGGTGGGCGAAGGCTTCGACGTCGGCATCGGCAGCCGGGTCGATCCCGACAGCCGGCTGGTGGCCCGCCCGCTCTACCCGATGCACATGGTGCTGGCGGCCTCGCCGGACTATCTGGCACGGTGCGGTGAACCGCAAACGCCGCACGATCTGCTGCGCCACGACTGCCTGCTGCACCGCAACCCGGCCAACGGCCGCCACGTCAAATGGCAGCTGCGCCATCAGGGCGAAACGCTGGCGCTGGATCTGAACGGCCGGCTGGTGGTGAGCCGGCCGGAGATGTTGCTGGATGCGGCGCTGGCCGGGCTCGGTATCGTCAACCTGGCGCGCTGGTACGTTGAAAAGCACTTCGAACAGGGCACACTGCGGCCGGTGCTGGCGCAATGCTGGCCGCGCCCGGTGCAGCTGTGGCTCTATTACGCCTCGGCGGATCTGCCGCCGCGGGTACGCGTCTGGGTCGACTTTCTGCTGGAACATTTTCGCGATCGGCCAACAGGCGATTGACGACTGTTCAGCTTGCGCACGCTCTTCCGTTTTCCTTGTTCTACATCAAAAGAATCTCGCCAATATCTATATATAGTGCATTAAGAATTACGAACACCTATATATAGTAGTTATCCACAAAATCATCCACACGCCGCCACAGCCCTTGCGCGCTGCGGCTTTGCCCTGTGGATAAGCGAAATTTGACGGTTGCTCGCCGCGTCAGGCGGGTATCAACGCTCCCTCGGGGAACAAGGAGTACAACGTGAAACCAGTAGTGATTAAGCGGGACGGTTGCCAGGTACCTTTTGACGAAGCGCGCATCGCGCAGGCCATCGAGCGCGCCGCGCTGGCAGTGGGCGTGGTCGACGCCGACTACTGCGCCACCGTCGCCCGCGTGGTCGCTCAGCGCATGGAGCAACAGCCGCGCGTCGATATCCACGAGATCCAGCAGGCGGTGGAAAACCAGCTGATGGCCGGCGAGTACAAACAGCTGGCGCGCGCCTATATCGAATACCGCCACGATCGCGACGTGGCGCGCGAGCTGCGCGGCCGCCTGAACCAGGAAATTCGCGGCCTGGTCGAGCAGAGCAACCGCGCGCTGCTGAACGAAAACGCCAACAAGGACAGCAAGGTGATCCCCACCCAGCGCGACCTGCTGGCGGGCATCGTCGCCAAACACTACGCCAAGCAGCACATCCTGCCGCGCGACGTGGTGCTGGCCCATGAACGCGGCGAAATTCACTACCACGATCTCGACTACTCGCCGTTCTTCCCGATGTTCAACTGCATGCTGATCGATCTGAAAGGCATGCTGACCAACGGCTTCAAGATGGGCAACGCCGAAATCGAGCCGCCGAAGTCGATCTCCACCGCCACCGCCGTGACCGCGCAGATCATCGCCCAGGTCGCCAGCCATATCTATGGCGGCACCACCATCAACCGCATCGATGAAATTCTGGCACCGTTCGTCGACGAGAGCTTCCGCAAACACCTGCAGGTGGCGGAAGAATGGCAGATCCCGGACGCCAAAGGCTATGCCATGGCGCGCACCGAGAAAGAGTGTTACGACGCCTTCCAGTCGCTGGAGTACGAGGTTAACACCCTACACACCGCCAACGGCCAGACGCCGTTCGTCACCTTCGGCTTCGGCCTTGGCACCAGCTGGGAGTCGCGCCTGATCCAGCGCTCGATATTGAAAAACCGCATCGCCGGGCTGGGCAAAAACCGCAAGACCGCCGTGTTCCCCAAACTGGTGTTCGCCATTCGCGACGGCCTCAACCACCAGTACGGCGATCCGAACTACGACATCAAGCAGCTGGCGCTGGAGTGCGCCAGCAAGCGCATGTACCCCGACATCCTCAACTACGATCAGGTGGTGAAGGTCACCGGCTCGTTCAAAACGCCGATGGGCTGCCGCAGCTTCCTTGGCACCTACGAGCAGGACGGCGAACTGGTGCACGACGGCCGCAACAACATCGGCGTCATCAGCCTCAACCTGCCGCGCATCGCGCTGGAGGCGATGGGCGACGAGTCACGCTTCTGGGCGCTGCTGGATCAGCGCCTGCAGCTGGCGAAAAAGGCCCTGATGACGCGCATCGCCCGGCTGGAAGGCATCAAGGCGCGGGTGGCGCCAATCTTGTACATGGAAGGCGCCTGCGGCGTGCGGCTCCAGGCCGACGACAACATCGCCGATATCTTCAAGAACGGCCGCGCCTCAATTTCGCTGGGCTATATCGGCCTGCACGAGACCATCAATGCGCTGTTCGGCGGCGAGAACCACGTGTATGACGACGAAGCGCTGCGCGCCAAAGCGGTGGCGATCGTCGCGCGCCTGCGCGCCGCCGTCGACGCCTGGAAAGACGAGACCGGCTACGGCTTCAGCCTCTACAGCACGCCGAGCGAGAACCTGTGCGATCGCTTCTGCCGGCTGGACACCGCCGATTTCGGCGTGGTGCCGGGCGTCACCGACAAGGGCTATTACACCAACAGCTTCCACCTCGACGTGGAGAAGAAGGTCAATCCGTACGACAAGCTGGACTTCGAAGCGCCCTACCCGCCGTTAGCCAGCGGCGGCTTCATCTGCTACGGCGAATACCCGAACCTGCAGCACAACCTGAAGGCGCTGGAAGACGTGTGGGACTACAGTTACAGCCGGGTGCCTTACTACGGCACCAACACGCCGATCGACGAGTGCTACGAATGCGGCTTCACCGGTGAATTCTCCTGCACCAGCAAAGGCTTCACCTGCCCGAAATGCGGCAACCACGACTCGGCCAAGGTCTCGGTCACCCGCCGGGTGTGCGGCTATCTTGGCAGCCCCGATGCCCGGCCGTTCAACGCCGGCAAGCAGGAAGAGGTGAAACGCCGGGTGAAACACCTCGGCAACGGGCAGCTCGGCTGAAAAGCGCCGCGCAGCCTATGCAGAAGCCTGTTCATCAGGCGTGATTGTCGCAGCCGGTTTGCCTTCGGCCAGCGCGCACCAACCGCAGCGTACATGCAGTACGTGAGGATTGGCAGCACTGCCCGGAGGCAAGATGGCCAGTAAAATAGCCTGATGGGCAGGCCTCACATGAATTATCACCAGTACTATCCAATCGACGTGGTTAACGGCCCCGGCACCCGCTGCACGCTGTTTGTCGCCGGCTGCGTGCACCAGTGCCCCGGTTGCTACAACAAAAGCACCTGGCGGCTCAACTCCGGCCAGCCGTTTACCCCGGCGCTGGAAGACCGCATCATCGCCGATCTGAACGATACGCGCGTGCCGCGCCAGGGGCTGTCGCTCTCCGGCGGCGATCCGCTGCATCCGGCCAACGTGCCGAGCATCTTAAAGCTGGTGAAACGGGTGCGCGCCGAGTGCCCCGGCAAGGATATCTGGCTGTGGACCGGCTACCGGCTGGCGGAGCTGGACGCACAGCAAATGCAGGTGGTGGACAGGATCAACGTGCTGATCGACGGCAAGTTCGTGCAGGATTTGAAAGACCCGGCGCTGATCTGGCGCGGCAGCAGCAACCAGGTGGTGCATAGGTTGCGTTGAGCTGATAGAACATATTTCAACATGTGTTAGCTCTAGCTTGACTTCGCGCAGCTAGGGCACAGAGCCAATCTGACAAGCGGATCTGTGCCAAAAGCAGACGTTATTAACACTGTGGTACGTTAATAATGTAGGGTAGAACAGCTCCCAGAGCCTTATACAAAAATAAAAGCGTTGTTATTTCTGTTCAACCTCAACTTTTTCGACAACAAAGCCATCTTTACGGAAAAAATCCAAAACTCGTTCAATGTTACCTATACCCCATTGATTGGATATGACTATTATTTCACCCGATTCGAGCTCAATAAGATCATCGTCATTCATATGGTATCTATTCTTTCTCTCATCACTAATACATTCAGCTAAAGCTATCGTACGATTTTTTATGACTCCAAATAATTTTTCCCTCAGTTCATCGAAGTTAGCAGGATTATTCTTCTCTATCCAATCAGTAAAAATCTCCAAAGCAAGATTCCTTTTATTTAGGACAAGTCCTTTGTATCTATAACTTGAGTAATCCTTTTCTGATTTTTTAGAGTTGGCAATCTGCTCTATACGCTTCTCTCTAAATCTAACTTGGTATTCGTTCAGCTCGGGGACCGGTATTATCTGTTCAGCATTAATTAGAACCTCACCTTTGAAATTATAAGGTGTAATTTTCACGCAGCTAATATCAACACCTTTATCTCTTAACCAAATCGCCGTAGTAGTAAGTTCCTTACTAAATCCAGCCGATGCCAATATAACTCTTATATCTTTACCAAAGTCGACAAGCTCCGTATCTTGAAGCTCAACAAAATCTAGTATTTTTTCTTTAGCATCAACATCAATATTATTTTTAGAAAGGTAGTCCTGATAATATTCACATGCTTTAGAAAAACTCATAGTAGATATCATCGCTGCATATCTTAATGCTTGGAGTTCCATATGAGCACCAAACTCATCACGTTTTAATTCTATTACTACAAGGTTTGCCTGTTTATCAATAGCTAATATATCAATCCTTCTCCGACTATCTTCCCAATCAGAAAATTCTTCGGCGATGACAAGACAATCGGGTGCCAATATGGTGATGTTATTTTTAATTGCCGCTTGCAAATCATAACGTTCTTGCAACCCCTCAATAGAAAACGAGGTTCTCTCTAAAGGTGTCAATATTTTGTTGGAAATGTTATATAATGCCACAAAAACTCCTTTTTAATCTAACTGAATGTCACTAAATAAACCGTCAAATATCACCTCTTCTTATTAAGAAGATACCTCTAGTGTGACTTGTGCACCAATGAGAAATTCACGTATTCTCCCTGCTCAAAGCCGCCTGGCAATTCTATCTGTAGACGCTGCCAACCCAGCCCTGAACGCCCCCCCCCCTCAACACTCCCGCCGATAGCGCGCCATGATTTTCGCTTTAAATATAGCCATTCGTTTTCCTGCCTCCGAATGGCTTAGATAAACCGCTGTGCCGTTTCTTAAACGTTCAAAGATGCCATCTCCTCCGTTGAGATAGCATCAAGTCACGAATCCGTTACACCAATCCCATCCCCACCACGCCGGTCACCGCGCCGCACAGCGCCACCAGCGCCGCCGTCAGGCACAGCGCCCGGGCGGAGAAGGCCTTGTTGAGCATCAGCAGCGAAGGCAGGCTGACCGCCGGCAGGGTCATCAGCAGCGCCAGCGCGGGGCCGGCGCCCATGCCCGCCAGCATCATGGTCTGCACGATCGGGATCTCCGCCGCGGTAGGGATAACAAACAGGCAGCCGACGATCGCCAGGCCGATGATCCACAGCAGGCTATTGTCGACGGCGCCGTCGGCGTGCGGGAACAGCCAGACCCGCGCCGCCCCCAGCGCCAGCACCGCCAACACGTAGATCGGGATGGTCGACCAAAACAGCGCCCACAGCGCTTTGCCCCAGCGGACGAGGAACGGCTGCTCGTCGTTCTGCGCCATCATCACCACCGGCGGCTGCGGCGCGGCGGGCTGCGGGTCGTTGGCGGTCACGCGCTGCACCAGCCAGGCGATGCCCAGCACCATCACCACGCCCGCCACCAGGCGGATGGCGGCGAACGGCCAACCGAGCACAAACCCCATGAACACCAGCGTCGCCGGGTTCAATACCGGGTTGGCGAGCCAAAAGGCCAGCGCGGCGCCGCTGGATACCGACTGGCGGCGCATGCCGGCGGCGACCGGTGCGGCGCAGCAGGTGCACATCATGCCCGGCAGCGCGATCAGCGCCCCCAGCACGGTGCCGGAAAAACGCCGGTGGCCGAGCATGCGCACCAGCCAGTCGCGCGGGATCAGCACCTGCACCAGCGAGCCTAACAGCACCCCGAGCAGCGCCGCCTTCCACACCGCGGTGAAGTAGACCAGCGCGTACTGCCAGGCCGCCAGCCAGGGGCTCGCGGCGCCGTCGGCCAGGATCGATTTGCCGATCGAGTGGCTGTCCGCCGCCACGAAGGCCTTGCCGTAGTAAGGCTGCCATTTCACGTAGTAGAGGCCGACGGCCACCACCAGCAGAAACAGGATCGGTTTCCACAGCGGCCAGGCGCGTGGGGCGTGTTCAGAGGCGTTCAGAGATTGCGGCATGGTAGCGGCCAGAGTCAGTCAACAGTGGCGCCAGCATAGCGCGCCGTCGCCGCCCGTGCACGCCCGGGCTGTCCTAAATAGTTCATCTGTTCGCCACCGACGCGTAACGCGATTGTCATCTGCGCCCGTCACCATGATGCCAACTTGAAAACCACAGGGTAGACGCCCGATGAAACGCACCGCTTCCGCCTTCATCGCACAGCCATCGTTATGACGAGGTTTTTATTATGATGGAGTTATCTAGACATCCGACCACTTACCCCACCCGCTATCAGCAGATCGCCGCGCAGCTGGAACAGGAGCTGCGTACGCAGTACCGCTGCGGCGACTACCTGCCTTCAGAACAGCAGCTGGCCGAACGTTATCAGGTCAATCGCCACACCTTGCGCCGCGCGGTGGATCAGCTGGTAGAACGTGGCTGGCTGCAGCGCCGCCACGGCGTCGGCATTCTGGTGCTGATGCGGCCTTATGACTACCCGCTGCACGCCAACACCCGCTTCAGCCAGAACCTGTTCGAGCAGGGCAGTCACCCCACCAGTGAGCGCTTACTCGCTGTCTTGCGCCCGTGCAATGGGCATGTTGCCAGCGCGCTCTCGCGTGAAGAAGGCGAAATGGTGATCCACCTGCGCACTCTGCGCCGGGTCAACGGCGTGCCGATGAGCGTGATCGACCACTATCTGCCCGATCTGGACTGGTGGCCGGCGCTGCAGCAGTTCCACAGCGGTTCGCTGCACCAGTTTATCGAACAGCACCTCCAGCAGCCGCTGACCCGCCGCCAGACGCGCATCAGCGCGCGCCGTGCGCAGGCTAAAGAGAGCCGGCTGCTGGAGATCGCCACCCACGCGCCGCTGCTGTGCGTGCGCACCCTTAACGTCCGCAGCGGCGGCGAAGACGTGGCGGAATACTCCGTCAGCCTGGCCCGCGCCGACATGATTGAACTGACGATGGAGCACTGAATGCACGCCTTAGAGTCGAGACAACGCTGGATGTCGGTGCTGGCGCACAGCCGGCCCGAGCAGCTGCGCAGCCACTGGCAGGCGCTGAACCTCAGCCCGGGTTACCGCAGCATCCGCGCGCCGGAGATCGGCCTGGCCCAGCTGCAGGGGCGCATGGGCGCCACCGGCCGCCGCTTCGTGCTGGGGGACATGACCGTCACCCGCGCGGTGGTGCAGCTGGACAACGGCGGCTACGGCTACAGCTACATCGCCGGGCGCGACAAGGCGCACGCCGAGCTGTGCGCGCTGGCCGATGCGCTGCTGCAACAGCCGGAGCACGGCGAACGCCTGCAACAACAGCTGATCGCGCCGCTGGCCGCGCTGCAGCACGAACAGCGCCAGCTGCGCGCCCGGGCGGTCGCCGCCAGCCGGGTGGACTTCTTTACGCTGGTGCGAGGGGATTGAGCCATGAGTTTATTGACCGGTTTTGAACAACCGATAGACCAATCGCAGCACGCTTTCCGTTTGATTCTTAAAGCCTTGAGCGAACCGGGCCACCGGGTGACGCTGCCGGCCGGCCCGGCCTGGGCGCCGCTGAACGCCGCCAGCACCGCCGCGCTGCTGACGCTGGCCGATCAGGAAACGCCGCTGCAGCTGTGCGCGGCGCTTAAAAGTGAGCGAGTGCTAACAAACATTCGTTTTCACAGCGGCGCGCCGCTGGCCGCCACGGCGCAGGAGGTCTGTTTTGCCCTGTTCGATGAGCACGTGCAGGCTGCCGATCTGCAGGCGTTGCCGCACGGCACTGAAATCTCGCCGGAATGCGGCGCCACGGTCATCGTGCAGCTCGCCGAGCTGGAGAACGGCGCCGCGCTGCGCCTGACCGGCCCCGGCATCGAGAGCCAACGCCTGATCGCGCCGCGCCTGCCGCCGGCGCTGCTGGATTACCTGGTCAACCGCCCGCAGCGCTTCCCGCTGGGGCTGGATATTTTGCTGACCTGCGGCGATCGCCTGCTGGCGATCCCGCGGACCACCCGCGTGGAGGTGTGCTGATGTACGTAGCGGTAAAAGGGGGCGAAAAAGCCATTGAGGCCGCCCATCAGCTGCAGGAACAGCTGCGGCGCGGCGACGAGGCGCTGCCGGCGATCGGCGCGGAACAAATCGAACAGCAGCTGGGGCTGGCGGTAGATCGGGTGATGACCGAAGGCGGCATCTACGATCGCGAGCTGGCGGCGCTGGCCATCAAACAGGCCAGCGGCGATCTGGTAGAGGCGATTTTCCTGCTGCGCGCCTATCGCACCACCCTGCCGCGCCTGGCAGTCAGCGAGCCGCTGGCCAGCGAAAACATGCGGCTGGAGCGGCGCATCTCGGCGGTTTACAAGGACTTGCCCGGCGGGCAGGTACTGGGGCCGACCTACGACTACACCCACCGGCTGCTGGACTTCGCGCTGCTGGCGGAAGGTGAAGCGCCGCGCGCGCCGCAGGCCGACGAACCGCTGCCGGACAACTGCAGCCACGTGTTCGATCTGTTGTGTCGCCAGCAGCTGGCACGCAAGGAACAGGACGACGGCAGCGCGCCGGACGACATCACCCGCAACCCGCCGGTTTACCCCTGCTCGCGCTCGGCGCGCCTGCAGCAGCTGGTGCGCGGCGACGAAGGTTTTCTGCTGGCGCTCGGCTACGCCACCCAGCGCGGCTACGGCCGCAACCACCCGTTCGCCGGCGAGATCCGCACCGGCCACGTTTCGGTGGAGATCGTGCCTGAAGAGCTGGGTTTCGCCATCGATATCGGCGAAATCCTGCTGACCGAGTGCGAAATGGTCAATGGCTTCGTCGATCCCAAGGACCATCCGCCGCACTTCACCCGCGGTTACGGGCTGGTGTTCGGCCGCGCCGAACGCAAGGCGATGGCGATGGCGCTGGTGGACCGCGCATTGCAGAGCCCGGATTACGGCGAAGGCGTCGCCGGCCCGGCGCAGGACGAAGAGTTCGTGCTGGCCCACGCCGACAACGTCGAGGCCGCCGGCTTCGTCTCCCATCTCAAGCTGCCGCACTACGTCGACTTCCAGGCCGAACTGGCGCTGCTCAAGCGGCTGCAACAGGAATACAGCGAGCGTCAGGAGGCCCGCGATGAGTGAAGTATTGACCGGCTATAACCTCGGTTATCTGGACGAGCAGACCAAGCGCATGATCCGCCGCGCCATCCTGAAGGCGGTGGCGATCCCCGGCTATCAGGTGCCGTTCGGCGGCCGCGAGATGCCGATGCCCTACGGCTGGGGCACCGGCGGCATTCAGCTCACCGCCAGCGTCATCGGCCGCGCCGACGTGCTGAAGGTGATCGACCAGGGGGCCGACGACACCACCAACGCGGTGTCGATCCGCCGCTTCTTCCAGCGCGTCGCCGGAGTGGAAACCACCGAACGCACGCCGGAGGCCACGCTGATCCAGACCCGTCACCGCATTCCGGAAACCGCGCTGCGCGAAGATCAGATCCTGATCTATCAGGTGCCGATCCCGGAGCCGCTGCGCTTTATCGAACCGCGCGAAACCGAGACCCGCAAGATGCACGCGCTGGAGGAGTACGGCGTGATGCAGGTGAAGCTGTATGAAGACATCGCGCGCTACGGCCATATCGCCACCACCTACGCCTACCCGGTGAAGGTCAACGATCGCTACGTGATGGATCCGTCGCCGATCCCGAAATTCGACAACCCGAAAATGCACATGATGCCGGCGCTGCAGCTGTTCGGCGCCGGGCGCGAGAAACGCATCTATGCCCTGCCGCCGTTCACCAAGGTGGAGAGCCTGGACTTCGACGACCATCCGTTCAGCGTGCAGCAGTGGGACGAACCCTGCGCGCTGTGCGGTTCGCGCCACAGCTACCTGGACGAGGTGGTGCTCGACGATCGGGGCAACCGCATGTTCGTCTGTTCGGACACCGACTACTGCCGGCAGCAGCTGGCGCAATCTTCACAAGAGGCGCAGCACTGATGACTTCCACCCCTTTGAGCACCACCCCGCTGCTGTCGGTGAACCGGCTCACCCACCTGTACGCCCCCGGCAAGGGCTTCAGCGACGTGTCGTTCGACATCTACCCCGGTGAAGTACTGGGCATCGTCGGCGAATCCGGCTCCGGCAAAACCACGCTGCTGAAGTCGATCTCGGCGCGGCTGGCGCCGCAGCGCGGGCAGATCCTTTACCGCCCGCAGGCGGACCAGGAACACGATCTGTACGCCATGGCGGAGAGCGATCGCCGCCGCCTGCTGCGCACCGACTGGGGCGTGGTGCACCAGCACCCGCTCGACGGGCTGCGGCCGCAGGTCTCCGCCGGCGGCAACATCGGCGAGCGGCTGATGGCCATCGGCCAGCGCCACTATGGCGACATTCGCCGCCAGGCCGGCCAGTGGCTGGAAGACGTCGAAATCCCGCTGTCGCGCCTCGACGATCTGCCGACCACCTTCTCCGGCGGCATGCAGCAGCGGCTGCAGATCGCCCGCAATCTGGTCACCCACCCCAAGCTGGTGTTTATGGATGAGCCGACCGGCGGCCTGGACGTGTCGGTGCAGGCGCGCCTGCTCGATCTGCTGCGCAATCTGGTGGTGGAGATGCAGCTGGCGGCGGTGATCGTCACCCACGATCTCGGCGTGGCGCGGCTGCTGGCCCACCGCCTGCTGGTGATGAAACAGGGCGAAGTGGTGGAGAGCGGCCTGACCGACCGGGTGCTGGACGATCCGCACCATCCTTACACCCAGCTGCTGGTTTCTTCGGTGCTGTCGTAACCCAAGGCGATAACAGATGACTATGCAAATCCGAGTTGAACATCTCAGTAAAACCTTTGTGCTGCATCAGCAGTACGGCACCCGCCTGCCGGTGCTGCACGACGCCAACCTGACGGTCCATGGCGGCGAATGCGTGGTGCTGCACGGCCACTCCGGCAGCGGAAAATCCACCCTGCTGCGCTCGCTGTACGCCAACTACCTGCCAGACAGCGGCCATATCTGGATCAACCATCAGGGCGACTGGCTGGACATGGTCAGCGCCGATGCGCGCCAGATTCTGGCGGTGCGTCGCCATACGCTGGGGTGGGTCAGCCAGTTCCTGCGGGTGATCCCGCGCATCAGCGCGCTGGAGGTGGTGATGCAACCCTTGCTGGAACAGGGCGTCGAGCGCGCCGAGTGCCGCGAACGCGCCGAAGCGCTGCTCGCTGCGCTCAACGTGCCGCCGCGCCTGTGGCCGCTGGCGCCGTCCACCTTCTCCGGCGGCGAACAGCAGCGGGTAAACATCGCGCGCGGCTTTATCGTCGATTACCCGATCCTGTTGCTGGACGAACCGACCGCCTCACTCGACAGCCGCAACAGCGCGGCGGTGGTGCAGCTTATCGAACGCGCCAAGGCGCGCGGCGCGGCGATCGTCGGCATTTTTCACGATGAAGGCGTCCGCCAACAGGTCGCCGACCGGCTTTATGACATGCAGGCGCCGCAGGCGCTGGAGGCCCTCTGATGATCGTCAATAACGTTAAGCTGGTGCTGGATGACCAGGTGGTGCAAGGCTCGCTGGAGATGCAGGATGGCGTGATCCGCAGCTTCGCCGACGGCCCGAGCCGGCTGCCGCAGGCGCTGGACGGCGACGGCGGCTGGCTGCTGCCGGGGCTGATCGAACTGCATACCGACAACCTGGACAAGTTCTTTACCCCACGCCCGAACGTCGACTGGCCGGCCCATTCGGCGATGAGCAGCCACGATGCGCTGATGGTGGCCAACGGCATCACCACGGTGCTGGACGCGGTGGCGATCGGCGACGTGCGCGACGGCGGCCACCGGCTGGAAAACCTGCAGAAGATGATCGACGCGGTGATCCACAGCCAGCGCGCCGGAGTGAACCGCGCCGAGCACCGGCTGCACCTGCGCTGCGAGCTGCCGCACGAGAGCACGCTGCCGCTGTTCGAACAGCTGATGGACAAGCCGGGCGTGTCGCTGGTGTCGCTGATGGACCACTCGCCGGGCCAGCGCCAGTTCGCCTCGCGCGAAAAGTATCGCGAATATTATCAGGGCAAATACCACCTCAACGACCAGCAGATGAGCGAGTACGAGGAGCAGCAGGTCGCCCTGTCCGCCCGCTGGGCCGCGCCGAACCGCGAGGCGATCGCCGCCCACTGCCGCGCGCGCCGCATCTCGCTGGCCAGCCATGACGACGCCACCGCCGCACACGTGGCCGAATCCTGCGCGCTGGGCAGCGCCATCGCCGAGTTCCCCACCACCGAGGCGGCCGCCCGCGCTTCGCACCAGCAGGGCCTGCAGGTGCTGATGGGCGCGCCAAACATCGTGCGCGGCGGTTCCCACTCCGGCAACGTGGCGGCGCACCACCTGGCGGCGCTGGGGGTGCTGGATATTCTCTCTTCCGATTATTACCCGGCCAGCCTGCTGGACGCGGCGTTTCGCCTCGCGGCGGACGAGCGCAACGCCTACGATCTGCCCCAGGCGGTGCGCATGATCACCCGCAACCCGGCGCGGGCGCTGGATCTGCAGGATCGCGGCACCATCGCCGAAGGATTGCGGGCGGATCTGGTGCTGGCACGGCCGCACGGCGAGCACGTTTATGTGCAGAACGTGTGGCGTCAGGGCAGGCAGGTGTTCTGATGGCACGGCTCATCTATCTGATGGGGCCTTCCGGCGCAGGCAAGGACAGCCTGCTGGCCGCGCTGCGGGCCGACGCCGACCGCGCGCCGCTGGTGGCGCACCGCTATATCACCCGGCCGGCGGACGCCGGCTGCGAGAATCACATCGCGCTGAGCGAACCCGAATTTCTGCGCCGCCGCGCCAAAGGGCTGTTTGCGCTCGACTGGCAGGCTCACCAGCAGCGCTACGCGTTCGGGATCGAGGTGGATCTTTGGCTGCTGCAGGGGATCGACGTGGCGGTCAACGGTTCGCGCGCCCACCTGCCGCAGGCGCAGCAGCGCTATGGTGCGCAGCTGCTGCCGGTGTGCCTGCAGGTCAGCGCCGCGATCCTGCGCCGGCGCCTGCAGGATCGCGGGCGGGAAAGCGCCGAACAGATCGAGCAGCGGCTGGCGCGGGCGGCGGAATATCAGCAGAGCCTGCCCGCCGGCTGCCGGGTGCTGCACAACGACGGCCCACTCGACGACACCCTGGCGGCGCTGCTGGCGCTGCTGCCGACCTCTACCCGACAAACTCAGGACGCGACGCCATGAACGACTTCGCCCAGCCGAAAATCGGCGACAACGTGACCCTTAACCGCACCCGGCTCGGCCAGTATGTGCACCTGGCCGACGATGCGATCCTGGAAGAGGTGGAGATGGGGGACTACTCCTACACCGCCGGGCACAACCAGATCTTTTACGCCACTATCGGCAAGTTCGTCTCCATCGCCTCCTATGCGCGCATCAATCCCGGCAACCACCCGACCTACCAACGCATCGCGCAGCACCACTTCACCTACCGCGCTTCCGAATACGGGCTGGGGGAAGATGACGCGGCGTTCTTCGACTGGCGGCGCGAGCACCACGTCACCGTCGGTCACGACGTGTGGATCGGCCATAACGCCATCCTGATGCCGGGCGTCAGCGTCGGCAACGGCGCGGTGATCGGCAGCGCGGCGGTGGTCACCAAGGACGTGGAGCCTTACAGCATCGTCGCCGGCGTGGCGGCCAAGAAGATCGGCATGCGCTTTGACGACGCGCTGATAGAACGCATCGAACACAGCCAGTGGTGGCACTGGGATCACGCTACGCTGCAGGCGCGGCTGGCGGATTTTCGCGACATCAACCGCTTTGCGCAGAAGTACCTTTAACGGAGGGGAGCGATGCAACTGACCTTTCTCGGCACCGGCGGCGCGCAGCAGGTGCCGGTGTTCGGCTGCGACTGCCCTATCTGCCAACGGGCGCGGCGCGAGCCGGCATTTCGGCGGCGTGCGTGCAGCGCCATGCTCAACTATCAGGGGGAAACGACCTTATTGGATGCGGGATTACCGGCTTTGGAGCGGCGATTTTCGGCGGGGCAAATTCAACGTTTTTTACTGACACATTACCACATGGATCACGTTCAGGGGTTATTTCCTTTGCGTTGGGGGTGCGGAAATTCCATTCCGGTATATGGCCCGCCGGATGAACAGGGCTGCGACGATCTGTTCAAACACCCCGGCATTCTGGCGTTTCAGCCGCCGCTGGCGCCCTTCGCCACCGTCGAGCTGGGCGGCATGCGCATCACCCCGCTGCCGCTGCAACACTCCAAACTGACCCACGGCTATCTGATCCAGGCGGGGGGCGCTGCGCTGGCCTACCTGACCGACACCGTCGGCCTGCCGCCGGCCACCGCCGACTATCTGCAGAACGTGGCGCTGGATCTGCTGGTGCTCGATTGCAGCCTGCCGCCTCAGCCGCAGGCGCCGCGCAACCACAACGATCTGACCCGCGCGCAGGAGACGCAGCGGTTGCTGCAGCCCAAACGCACGCTGCTGACGCACATCAGCCATCATCTCGATCTGTGGCTGCTGGACCACGAGCTGCCCACCGGGCTGGAGCTGGCGTTCGACCACCTCAGCGTCAGTCTCGGTAGCAGTGCAGCCGATCCGACTCCAGCACCCTGACCCCTTCGCCCGGCGTGAACGCCTGCTGCAGCAGCGTTTGCGCCACGTCTTTGGCGGCGACCGCGCGCCATTTGCCGGGCAGCAACCTGAACAGCGGCAGCGTGAGGCGCTCCATCAGGCGCGGCGCAGGGCGATCCCCCACCAGCATGGAAGGCCGCACCAGCGTCAGGCGCGGCCAGCGCTGTTCGCGCAGCGCCTGCTCCATCTCGCCTTTGGTGCGGTTATACAGGAAGGTGGAATCCGCGTTGGCGCCCAACGCGCTCACCACCAGACAGTGCTGCGCCCCCAACCGGCGGCCGGTCAGCGCGCTCTCCACCACCAGTTGGTAATCGACGTAGCGGAAGGCATCGGCGCTGCCCGCCGCCCGGCGGGTGGTGCCCAGGCAGCAGAACACCAGATCGACCGGCTGCTGCAGGCCGCTCAGCAGCTCGAACAGCGCATCGCCGACCGGATTGGTCAGCTTGCCGTGCGGCGGCAGCGGCGTGCGCGTCGGCGCCACGATGGCCGTTATCTGCGGATCGCTTTGCAACCGCTGCAGCAACTCGCGCCCCACCAGCCCGGTTGCGCCGACTAACAGTGCTCGCGCCATGCGATCTCCCGTTGTAATCAATACGTCGACTTAAAGTATAGACCGCGCCCAGTGCAGCTTCTTGCCGAAGCCAAGGGTGTTGTCGGTCATCTTCACCTCGTGCAGATCCAGCCGCCATACCGAGGCCTTCATCGCCCTGGCGATCGGGAAGCGCTTGCAGTAACGCGCGCGCGCCGCCTCGGCCTCTTCGCCGCTCAGCAGCACCGCCTCGGCGCGGTACTGCACGCCGCGGATCAGCGCGATGCTTTTCGGTTTCGGCGCGATGGTGCCGACCACCCGGCCGTTGTTCAGCATCAGCCCGCCGTGGCGGGTGTGCGGTTCGGTCATCAGCCACAGCGCCATCGTCGCGGCGTCGAACACGTAAAAACAGTTGGCGCACCACATGTCGAGGCCGTCGCCGGCGCACAGCGTTAGGACATGTTGCTTGCCGATGAAATCCGCAATCTGTTGCCGTTGTTCTGGGGTATTCAAGGTTACTCGCCTCCCGGTTCACTCACTTCATCTTACCCTGCGTTGTTGAAGCGAGTCACAAATAACGATAATCGCCAAAAAACAAAAGTGAATATAAAAACAAAGATAGTGAATTTTTATTTATTTTAGCATAAAGCAGGTTGATAACATAAATAACACAATACAGATTTATTTGATCGTTATGCAGCCGGTTATTTGACCGCTTTTTTTATTCCTTCCCGAGCGCCATTGAAATTAAGTGTTCAGGGCTCGCGAACATTAGCAATTCATTTACATGCCAACCTCTGCGCCTGGATGATACTTATGCAACACATTGCATAACCAGTGAATAGTTATTTATCAAAACCGGCATTTATGTGATTCTAATCACAATTTTTAGTGCATCTTGCGTTAAAATAGCGCCATCTTTTCACTCAGCAAGGTGGATTAGAAAATGGAAAACAATAACCGAAAAATGGCGCACATCAGGCGCACAACCCATATTATGATGATGGCTCATCGCAGCTGCTTTAGCTTCGCATTCTTCAACTACAGATAACCCTCCCCCTCGCTCTTACGCCGTTGTTAAGAGTGTCTTTGCGTTTCACTTTATTCTCCGCACTCCGGTGATAATGTCTTTTTCTCGCTAAGCGGGAAGGGCACGCAATACATTTTTAATTTCGGCCAAGCGCATCCAGGATAAATAAAACAGCGAACACAGTTAATGCCTTTCGGCATCACTGGGTTCTCGCACACCTTTATTTTCGTGAAGGCGTTAGCGGCAAATGAAATTATTTGCCGGCGGAATGCCTTTGCCTGAAGAATGAGAAAAATGAAAAAATTAAAAATTGCCGCCAACACCCAAACCCTCGGCTGCTTTGAAACTGAACGCGACATCGTCGATGTGCATCACAGCGATTTCAATGACGTCGCCGCCATCGTGCTGTCGGTAGACGACGTCGCGCAAGGTATGGTGGCGCGCATCGAAGAACACGGCCTGAACATTCCGCTGTTCGTCGCCGTCTGCTGCGAAGAAGAGCTGGATAATGCCGTCTTGCCGGCGCTGCACGGCGTATTTGAACTGTGCGGCAAGAATACCCAGTTCTACGGCAAACAGCTGGAGGCCGCCGCCGCAAAATATGAGAGCGAGCTGCTGCCGCCATTCTTCAACACGCTGACGCAATACGTAGAAATGGGCAACGCCACTTTCGCCTGCCCCGGCCACCAGGGCGGCGAGTTCTTCCGCAAACACCCGGCGGGCCGCCAGTTCTTCGACTTCTACGGCGAAACGCTTTTCCGCTCCGACATGTGCAACGCCGACGTCAAACTGGGCGACCTGTTGATCCACGAAGGCGCGCCTTGCGCCGCGCAGCAGCACGCCGCCAAGGTGTTCAACGCCGACAAGACCTACTTCGTGCTCAACGGCACCTCGGCCTCGAACAAGGTGGCGACCAACGCCCTGCTGACGCGCGGCGACCTGGTGCTGTTCGACCGCAACAACCATAAATCCAACCACCACGGCGCGTTGATCCAGGCCGGCGCTACGCCGGTTTATCTGGAAACCGCCCGTAACCCGTTCGGCTTTATCGGCGGCATCGACGCGCACTGCTTCGACGAACGCTACCTGCGCCAACAGATCCGCGAAGTGGCGCCGGAACGCGCCAACGAGGCTCGCCCGTTCCGCCTGGCGATCATCCAGCTCGGCACCTACGACGGCACCATCTACAACGCCCGCCAGGTGGTCGACAAGATTGGCCACCTGTGCGACTACATCCTGTTCGACTCCGCCTGGGTGGGCTATGAGCAGTTCATTCCGATGATGAAAGACTGCTCGCCGCTGCTGCTGGAGCTGAACGAAAACGATCCCGGCATCATCGTCACCCAGTCGGTGCACAAACAGCAGGCCGGTTTCTCGCAGACCTCACAGATCCACAAAAAAGACAAGCACATCAAGGGGCAGAGCCGCTACTGCAACCATAAGCGCTTCAACAACGCCTTTATGCTGCACGCCTCCACCAGCCCGTTCTACCCGCTGTTCGCCGCGCTGGACGTCAACGCCAAGATGCACGAGGGCAAAAGCGGCCAGCGCCTGTGGCAGGAGTGCGTGCGCGTGGGCATCGAAGCGCGCAAAATGCTGCTGGATACCTGCACGATGATCAAACCGTTCGTGCCGGATCAGATCGACGGCAAGCCGTGGCAGGCCTATGACACCGCGGCGATGGCCAACGATCTGCGCTTCTTCAACTTCGTGCCCGGCGAGAAGTGGCACGCTTTTGAAGGCTATGCCGAATCGCAGTACTTCGTCGATCCGTGCAAACTGCTGCTCACCACGCCGGGCATCGATACCGCCACCGGCAGCTACAGCGAGTTCGGCATCCCGGCGACCATTCTGGCCAACTACCTGCGTGAAAACGGCATCGTGCCGGAAAAATGCGATCTCAACTCGATCCTGTTCCTGCTGACGCCGGCGGAAGACATCGCCAAGATGCAGCATCTGGTGGCCCTGATCGCCCGCTTCGAGAAGCACATCGAGCAAAACTCATTGCTCAGCGAGGTGCTGCCTGCGGTCTATAAAAACCACCAGCAGCGCTACAAAAACTACACCATCCGCCAGCTGTGCCAGGAAATGCACGACCTTTACGTCAGCTATGACGTTAAAGAACTGCAAAAAGAGATGTTCCGCAAAAGCTATTTCCCACGCGTGGTGATGAACCCGCAGGACGCCAATACCGAGTTCGTGCGCGGCAATGTGGAATTGGTGTCGCTGGCCAAGGCCGAGGGCCGCATCGCCGCCGAAGGCGCCCTGCCTTACCCACCAGGCGTGCTGTGCGTGGTGCCCGGCGAAATTTGGGGCGGCGCCGCGCAGCGTTATTTCCTGGCACTGGAAGAAGGCATCAATTTATTGCCGGGATTCGCGCCGGAATTGCAGGGCGTTTATATCCAACAGGATGAGGACGGCTGGAACCGCGCTTACGGCTACGTCATGAAAAATTAATCACCTTACGGGGCGGTGATTATTCTCGCCGCCCGGATCGCATCCTAAAAGAGAAAATGATCATGAGTAAGTCCAATAATAAAATGGGGGTCGTGCAATTAACGATCCTGACCGCCGTGAATATGATGGGTTCTGGCATAATTATGCTGCCGACCAAGCTGGCCGAAGTGGGCACGATTTCGATCGTTTCCTGGCTGGTGACCGCCGTCGGCTCGATGGCGCTGGCCTACGCCTTCGCCAAATGCGGCATGTTCAGCCGTAAATCCGGCGGCATGGGCGGCTACGCCGAATACGCCTTCGGTAAATCAGGCAACTTTATGGCGAACTACACCTATGGCGTTTCGCTGCTGATCGCCAATATCGCCATCGCCATTTCCGCCGTCGGCTACGGCACCGAGCTGTTTGGCGCTACGCTCAGCCCGCTCGGGATCTGTATCGCCACCATCGGCGTGCTGTGGCTTGCGACCGTCGCCAACTTCGGCGGTGCGCGCATTACCGGCAAAATCAGCGGCATCACCGTCTGGGGCGTGATCATTCCGGTGGTGGGCATCTCGGTCATCGGCTGGTACTGGTTCAGCGGCAGCGCCTACGTCGCCGCCTGGAACCCGCATCAGGTGCCGACCTTCGAAGCCATCGGCGCCTCGATCTCGATGACCTTGTGGGCATTCCTGGGGCTGGAATCCGCCTGCGCCAACACCGACGTGGTGGAAAACCCGGAGCGCAACGTGCCGATCGCCGTACTGGGCGGCACCCTCAGCGCGGCAGTGATCTATATCGTTTCGACCAACGTGATCGCCGGCATCGTGCCGAACATGGATCTGGCCAACTCCACCGCCCCGTTCGGGCTGGCGTTCTCCCACATGTTCAACCCGACGGTCGGCAAGATCATAATGGCGTTGATGGTGATGTCCTGCGTCGGCTCGCTGCTCGGCTGGCAGTTCACCATCGCCCAGGTGTTCAAATCCTCCGCCGACAGCGGCTTCTTCCCGAAAATCTTCTCCAAGCTGAGCAAGGCCGACGCGCCGGTTAAAGGCATGCTGACCATCGTCGTCATCCAGAGCGGTTTGTCGCTGATGACCATCAGCCCATCGCTGAACAAGCAGTTCAACGTGCTGGTGAACTTGGCGGTGGTGACCAACATCATCCCGTACATCCTGTCGATGGCGGCGCTGGTCATTATTCAAAAAGTGGCGAAGGTGCCGGACAACAAGGCGCGCATCGCCAATATCATCGCCGGCATCGGTGCGCTGTACAGCTTCTATGCGCTTTACAGCTCCGGTGAGGAAGCGATGATGTGGGGCGCCATCGCCACCTTCCTCGGCTGGACGCTGTACGGCATCGTCTCGCCGCGCTTTGAGCTGGCGGGAAAAAAGGGGTAAAGCGGTAAAGCACCGGCGGCCGGGGGTGGGATTGTGATGGGGCGCAATATCACCTCATCGCAACCCTGGCCAGCCGACGCTCTCTGTCGCCCACGCCGCTCTAGTGACTGGAATGACTCACTCTCTTTCTTACTCTCGGGCTTTATTATCAGTAAATCCAAGCCACCAAGCATAATTCCTGTTCACTACCGCCATTCATAAATAAAAAGCATCAAAACATCATTGATACCGCTTATATAAATCCATTTAAAACAGCGTTCTCGCTTCGTCATCCCATGTGCGCCAACGCCTTTACCATGAATAAAACCCCTTATTTAATATGTCGTTATGATGATTAATGCCGTTTTGCAGGGACTTTATTTCCCGAACGCCTAAGCACTTTCTATCATCTGCTCTGCTTTCCGGCGGTGCTATGATCATCGTTGATTTACAACCAATCACCGGCTCATCATCGGAATAAACGGCCAATTATTCACCCCGGAAGTCACGTGACGAGGTTTATATGAAAAACAATGAAAAACTCATTGTGAAAGCAGAAGAGACTCAACTGCCAAAAGATGTGGTTTATGCATTCTTGATGAACACGGCAAAGGAAGACGTCACCAATGCCGCCATGCGCCTTATCGATGAAAACGCGGTTTATACTTCCCTGAACTTTGAAAACAAAGAGCTCAAACAGATCGAGCCCTGGGCGGGCACTTCTCAAGGGCGACAGGTTTACATCGATACCTTTTCAAATGTCGGAACTTACTGGGAAATAAACGACTTCACGATCGGTGACATTCTTGCCGACGGAGGCACCGTGGCCGTATTTGGTCAATTCACCTATACCTCAGTAGCGTTAGGCCATCAGTTCACCTCTCCTTTCGCAATAAAAGCGCAGGTCAAAGACGGAAAAATCGTTTATTTCCAGTTTATGGAAGACACCTATGCTTCCGCGGCTTCATTCCGCGTCAGTGGCGAGTGGACAATTCAGCATCATAAAGGGGAGGAAAACAAATTTACCGTGGGTGTAAAATAATCCCTTATCGTCAAGACGGAATAAACAAACCGTTCCGCCAGTGGTGAAATCCATCGTTAAATCGTGACAAAATAGAGATGCCGCGCTTAGCTATGGCGGCCTGATGTCATCTCTACCCTTGCACAGGACCCCAATGATGGACTTACCCCACTGGTATCTCTATATGCTGCGTTTACCGAGCGGCATGCTGTATACCGGCATCACCACCGACGTGGCGCGCCGCCTGGCGCAGCATCAAGCCGGCAAAGGCGCCAAGGCGCTGCGTGGTAAAGGGGAGCTGACGCTGGCGTTTCACTGCCAGGTGGGGGATCGCTCAACGGCGCTGAAGCTGGAATACCGCGTCAAACAGCTGAGCAAAATACAAAAAGAGCGGCTGGTGAATCACCCGCCGCTGTCGTTGGAGTATCTATTGCCGGTCGTTAAAAGCGATTAAACGGCGCCGAAAAAGCCACTTCGCCGCTGACGCCATTCAGGGCGTCTTCCGCCAGCGGATACACCTGGAACGCGCTTTCCGTGTCCGGCCAGCGGCAGTGCAGGCCATAGGCGGCGGCCGGTTTGAAACCGAAGCGGCCGTAATAGGTCGGATCGCCCAGCACCACCACCGCGGCGTAGCTGAATTCGTTCAGCGAATCCAAGCCTTCGTACACCAGCTTTTCCGCCAGCCCCTGACGGCGCAGGCTTTCATCTACCGCCAGCGGCGCCAGCGCCACCCATTGGCGGTCTTCGCCGGCCACGTCTACCGGGCTGAACGCGGCGTAACCCACTACCCCGCCTTCGTCGTCAGTGGCGACCACGCCCAGCGTCAGCAGGCCGTCTTCGCGCAGCTGCTGCACCAGATCGGCTTCGTCGTCGCGGCCAAAGGCGCGGCGCAGCAAGGCGTCGATGCCCGCCGCATCTACCGGGATCTCTACGCGGATCAGCATGATACCGCCACACGGGAAGCCGACGCCGTGCCCTCCTGCAGCCCTGCTTCGACAAAATCAGCCAACTGCAGCAGCCCCATGCGCAGCGGCGCAGGCATGCTTTCCAGCTCGATGGCGTCCATCAAATTTTTCACATACAGGCCCAATTCGGTATCCCCTTCAATCTGCAGCCGACGCTGAAAGAACAGCGTATCCGGATCTTGCTTGCGCGCCGCGATCAGGATCAGATCGTTGGCGTCGCCGCTGAAGCTGACGTCCGCTTCGGCGTGCTGGCTGACCACCAGTTTGTCGTTTTCTACCGTCATAAACCAGTGTAGCGCCAGATCGCGAACTTCGATCTTTAACCAGCGCGATTCGAGAAATTCCAGCTCCCCATCCGCCAACGCCTGGCGGAACTGCCAGCTCAGCACCTGTTGCAGCAGCTGGCGCTGCAGGGCGAACGGCGTGAATTTCAGCGGGATGCGCAGCAGCGACGGCCCCTGGCGCACAAGGCGTGCTCGTAGTTGTTCCAACACGGTCATCCACTCCTTTCAATACGGACTACCGCTATTTTGCCACACTGGCGCGCGGCTTCAGCGGTCTATATCAACAAATAGTGCATTTCACCGCCATGTTTATCAATACGCCATAAGCTGCCCCAAATCAAAACCTGTGTGCGCCCCTTTGCCTAAAATGGCCTCCCCGAATCGCGTTTGCCGGCGGAACACCGCCGCCGGCAATCTTTAAAGACAGCGTGCGCCCGGCCGGGCGCACGGCTAAGCCAGGATAAATCTATGGAGCTGCTTTGTCCCGCCGGCAACCTGCCGGCCCTGAAGGCCGCGGTGGATAACGGCGCCGACGCCGTTTACATCGGTCTGAAAGACGATACCAACGCGCGCCACTTCGCCGGCCTTAACTTCACCGAGAAAAAGCTGCAGGAAGCGGTCGATTACGTGCATCGCCACGGCCGCAAACTGCATATCGCCATCAACACCTTCGCCCATCCCGACGGCTACGCCCGCTGGCAGCGCGCGGTGGATATGGCTGCCCAGCTGGGCGCCGACGCGCTGATTCTGGCGGATCTGGCGATGCTGGAATACGCCGCCCAGCGCTACCCGCAGCTGGAGCGCCACGTTTCGGTGCAGGCCTCCGCCACCAACGAAGAGGCGATCCGTTTCTACCAGCGCAACTTCGAGGTAGGCCGGGTGGTGCTGCCGCGCGTGCTGTCGATGCATCAGGTGAAACAGCTTGCGCGCACCAGCCCGGTGCCGCTGGAAGTGTTCGCTTTCGGCAGCCTGTGCATCATGGCCGAGGGGCGCTGCTACCTCTCCTCCTACCTGACCGGCGAGTCGCCGAACACCGTCGGCGCCTGCTCGCCGGCGCGCTTCGTGCGCTGGCAGCAAACCCCGCAGGGCATGGAGTCGCGCCTGAACGACGTGCTGATCGACCGCTACCAGGACCACGAAAACGCCGGTTACCCGACGCTGTGCAAGGGCCGCTATCTGGTGGACGACGTGCGCTACCACGCGCTGGAAGAGCCCACCAGCCTCAATACGCTGGAGCTGCTACCGGAGCTGCTGGCCGCCAACATCGCCTCGGTGAAGATCGAAGGCCGCCAGCGCAGCCCGGCTTACGTCAGCCAGGTGGCGCGCGTCTGGCGCCAGGCGATCGACCGTTGCCAGGCCGATCCGGCCGCCTATCGCGCCGACGCCGCCTGGATGGAGACGCTGGGCGCGATGTCCGAAGGCACCCAGACCACGCTGGGCGCCTATCACCGCAAATGGCAGTAGCCGGAGGCAACATGAAATACGCACTGGGGCCGGTACTCTACTACTGGCCGAAAACCGACATCGCGGCGTTCTATCAACAGGCGGTAGAGAGCAGCGCCGACATCATTTACCTCGGCGAGAGCGTCTGCACCAAACGGCGCGAGATGAAGGTCGGCGATTGGCTGGCGCTGGCGCGCGAGATCGCCCACAGCGGCAAACAGGTGGTGATCTCCACGCTGGCGCTGCTGCAGGCGCCGTCCGAGCTGAATGAGCTGAAACGCTATGTGGAGAACGGCGAGTTCCTGTTGGAAGCCAACGATCTGGGCGCGGTGAACATGGCGGCGGAGCGCGGTTTGCCGTTCGTCGCCGGCCATGCGCTGAACTGCTACAACGCCTATACCCTGCGCCTGCTGCGCCGCCAGGGCATGGTGCGTTGGTGCATGCCGGTCGAACTGTCGCGCGACTGGCTGGCCAATCTGCTGACGCAGTGCGACGAGCTGGGCTTCCGCCACGACTTCGAGGTGGAGGTGCTGAGCTACGGCCATCTGCCGCTGGCCTATTCGGCGCGCTGCTTCACCGCCCGCTCGGAGAACCGCGGCAAGGACGAGTGCGAAACCTGCTGCATCAAGTATCCGCAGGGCCGCATGATGCGCTCGCAGGAGCAACAGCAGGTGTTCGTGCTCAACGGCATCCAGACCATGAGCGGTTACTGCTACAACCTCGGCAACGAGCTGCCGAGCATGCAGGGGCTGGTGGACATCGTGCGGCTGTCGCCGCAGGGCGCCGAGACGCTGGCGCAGATCGACGCCTTCCGCGCCAACGAGCGCGGTGAGCAGCCGCTGGCCTTGACCGACCACGCCGACTGCAACGGCTACTGGCGCCGCGTGGCGGGGTTGGAGTTGGTGTCTTAACGAGGACAGTGCCGGCAGCGGGCGCTGCCGGCACTGTTTATTGATCAAGATTAATGCGCTCATCTCCACCGTGGAACCAATGGAATAAACTTACACACATCAGGCAGCAGCTTCTGATACCAAAATAAGTGAAAACCGCGATGGCCGCATCTACCAAATGTTCTCCGTATGAAATAATACTCAGTGAGGAGAACGAGACAAGTAACATACTCAACGTTAGCGCAATCATATTACATAGCGGGTTTAAAAGACGTCTGTTAACCATAACCCACCCTCTATTTTTGACACTCTAAAAGCGATTTAATCATCACCAGCGACATTGCCCATTAACGCTATTGGCGTTTTTATTCCCACCCAAGGCACCACCGTTATTCTTATTATTCCCGGCTGGGCTGTTATCTGCGCAAGAGACCGCCCCCATTAAGCCACCGGCAACGGCCAAACCCATCATCCCTGGCGGGCCGCCGGAAAAACCGGTAAATGCGCCAATGATAATGCCCATTCCAACCTGATTGGCACAAGAGTTTGACGCACCTCTGCTTGGCCTGTCACGATCGCCGCCGTTATTTCCATCGCCACAACCGCCAATCAATTTCATCTCATCAAAATCAAGCGATCTTATTGTTGACATATTATTCCATCCTTTAAATAACATGTTATAGATAAAGTTAACGCCAACCATTAATTCCCTAAGCAGGTCAGCAATTACAATTACCAAAATCAACATAACAGATCAAATTAAAAACAAGAGTAGACGTCCCGCTAAATAAATCACCTTAAACATATCAATAATACGAAATAATAAAGGCGCCGAAAATGGCGCCTTTATTTATCCCCTACGCCCGCCGCTTCCTGAACATCCCGCGCAGCGCCACGCTGTTGCGCAAGAAGCCGACGCCGAAGCCCAGCAGGGTGTAGACCACGCCGAGTATCAGCATCATGGCGACGTCGCCCCACACCTCATTCAGCGACAGCCCCATCTGGTTGACGCCGGCGATCGCCTTGGTGCCCCAGGTGGAGGGAATGCTGTACGAGATGGCGCGCACCCAGGCCGGCATCGACTGCAGCGGCCAGATAGTGCCGGACAGGTAGAAGATCGGCGTGGTGATGAACGCCAGCGTCAGGTAGATCATCTCGACGCTGCGCAGGCACTCGGTCACCAGCTTGCCCAGCCCCAATACCGCCAGCAGGAACGGGAAGGTCAGCAGCAGCAGCTCGGCGATGTTCGCCGTCTGCCTATAGCCCAATACCCACGGCCACAGCACGAACAACACGATCGACAGGAACAGCCAGATCGGCAGCAGCGCCGTCAGCCCGCCGAGGTGCGCCGCCAGCGGCGCCTTGCCGCCGGGCATGCTCTTCATGGCGATATTGACGCGGATACAGGCGATCAGCAGCGAGTGCTGCAACAGCATCACCAGCAGGCCGGGGAAGATGATCGCCGCAAAGCTGATGCCGGGGTTGAACACGTCCAGCGTTTGCCCCAGTATCGGCGTCAGCAGTATCTGCGCCTGCCGTTCGCTGAAGCCGCTGCGCAGCAGCAGCCCGTTGTTGTATTGCGTCAGCAGCTGCTGATAGGCCGCCACTACGTCCTGCTGGATCTGGCCGTTGGCCAGGCGGTTGGTGGCGTCGCCGTACATCGGCACCACGATGTTCTGCCCGCTGAGAATTTTCTTCTCCAGATCCACCGGCATGATGATCACCGCAAACAGCTTGCGCCAGCTGAGATCGCGCTGTGCCTGTTCCAGGCTGTCGTAGGTTTCAATCGCGATCTTGGAGGTAGCGTCCAGTTGGCGGATCAGCTGCCGACTGGCGGTGCTGTGATCCTGATCTATCACCCCCACCGGCAGATCCCACACCGTGCGGTTGGCGTACACCAGGCTCATGATGCACAGCGACAGGATCAGCATCAGCCACACCGGCCGCTCCAGCATGCCGAGCAACACTTTAACGAAGGTTTGCCAATAGAGCTTCATCCGGCGTTCCCCTCTTTTGCCAGCCGCGCCGGCAGGCGATTGCGCACCAGCAGCGCGGCCACCAGCGGATAGACCGCCAGCAGCGCGCACACGCTGAAGATGGCGCTGGCGTGCACCTGCCGCAGGAACACGTCAAACATCGCGTACAGCGCGTGGGTCAGCGGTTCGATGTTGGAAATGATGCGCGCCGGCAGCGGCATCGACAGCTCAGGCACCGCCATGCCGGAGAAGGTCATTGCAATACTGACCAAAATACCGATCAGGCTGTAGGCGGTGATGGTGCTGCCGGTAAAGGTGTACAGCAGCAGGCCGATGCTCTGCGCCGCCATCACATAGAACAGGCCGATCATCAGCATAAACAGCGGGTTGCCGCTGACGCGGGCGTCAAAGATGCCCACCAGCGCCGCGATCTCCACCATCAGCAGGGTGGTGAAACACAGCGTGTACGGCGCCAGCTTGCCGAGCAGCGCCAGGCTGAACGGCTTGGCCTGCAGCAGCGACTTGCTGCGCGCCAGCACATAGATCATGCAGGTCACCGCGAACAGCTGCAGCAGGTGGATGGTGGCGGCGAACTGCTGGTAATAGATATAGCTGCCGCTGGCGTTGAACAGGCTGCCGTAGGAGAGCGTCACGTCCGCCAGCGGCGGCAACGTCTTGCCCATCTCGGTGGCGATGATGCTGCGGGTGCTGGCGTTGATTTCGTTCATCAGGCCGCCGAAGTCCTGGGTGGAGTACAGCCCGGCGCCGTAAAACAGCGCGTTGTAGTACATCACCACGCTCGGCTGTTTGCCCGACAGCGCATTGGCCTCAAAGTCCGGTGGGATATACAGCAACGCGTAATCCTGCGCGCTGCGCAGGCGGCTCAGTGACTCCGGCAGCCCGCCGCCGTATGCCTCGACGTGGGCGTGCGACCCGGCGTCCAGCCGGCGCGTCAGCGATTTGGACAGCGGGCTGTGATCGCTGTCCACCACCGAGACCGGCAGATCGAGCAGCGTGCCTTCGGAGAAGTTGCTGCTGATCAGCGCAAACAGGATCAGCGGAAAGATCCAGCTCAGCCAGTGCACTACCGGGCTGCGAAAGGCGACGCGACACTCTTTGTCGAACGCGTGACTGAAGCAGCGCCAGCCGGCCCTTACTCTTTCCATTGCCATAAGGTGCTCATCCCCGGACGCAGGCCGTCCACCGGCTGTGACGGATACAGGCGCACTTCGAAGGTTTTCAGGTCGAAGTCGCCGGTGGCGCGGGTGGCGCGTTTGGTGGCGTAATCCCCCAGCGGCGCGATGTAACGCACCTCGGTGTCGATCATTTTGTCCTTCAGCGCCGGCACCCGCAGCTTGACCTTGTCGCCTTTGCGCACGTGGGCCAGGATGTCTTCACGCAGGTTAAACACGAAGTAGGCGTCCGGCACCCGGATCAACGTCACCAGCGGGCTGCCGGCGTTCAGCAATTCGCCCACTTCGGCCGGGATCGGCCCCACTTCGCCGTCCACCGGCGCTTTCACCTGCAGATCGTCGCTCTGCGCCTGGATCTGCAGCAGGTTCTCTTCCGCCGCCCGCAGCGCCGCCGCATATTGCTGCCGCTGCTCGACGCGGTCGCCGTTGATGCCTTCATCCAGGTTGGCCTTGGCGGCCTGCACCTGCTGGAAGGCGGTGTCGCGCGACCGGCGCGAAGCGTCCAGCTCGGACTTCGAGATATAGCCCTTGCCGGCCACGCTCAGGTTACGGTTGTAGTCGTTTTGCGCATTGCGGTACTGCGCCTCGGCCTGCGCCAGGTTGGCGCGCAGGTTGCGGATGCTCTCTTCACGGGTGCCGTGCAGCGACAGCTCGAGCTGCGCCTTGGCCTCGTCGCGCGTCGCCTGCGCGGAACGCAGCTGCGCCATCAGTTCGGGGCTGTCGAGTTGGATGATCAGCTGGCCGCTTTTCACGTCATCGCCGCGTTCGATCAGGCGTTCAACAACCCGGCCTTTCGCCTTGGATGCGACGATCACTTCGGGGGCATCCACTTCACCCTGCAGTAACAGATCCTGATTGTGCGCGCGGAACAGGATCGCCAATGCGATCGCCACCATCATCAGCAACAGGGTAAACAGCGTCTTTTTTTTCATTATATCGGCTCCCGGAACGGTAAGCGGCGGGCGGGGATCATCATTTCCATGTCTCAAATTGCTCCAAAAAACACCATTGCACTCATGAGGATATCACAAGCACATATCTCCTCTTTTATAACTATAAATTGGATTATGCTTTTAACACTAAAAAGCATCTTTTTTCGGCCTTTTAGTATGCAGATTCCTGCAATCGCCCTTTAAGCGATCCACTCTCTGATGGACGATGTCATGACTGAACACACTGCCGTACCGCTTTCGGTACTGGATTTATCGCCAATCCCGCAAGGGGCCAAGGCGCGCGACGCTTTCCACTGTTCGCTGGATCTGGCGCAACACGCCGAACGCTGGGGCTACCAGCGCTACTGGCTGGCCGAGCACCACAATATGACCGGCATCGGCAGCGCCGCCACCTCGGTGCTGCTGGGCTATCTGGCCGCCGGCACCCAGAGCATTCGCCTCGGCTCCGGCGGCGTAATGCTGCCGAACCATGCGCCGCTGGTGATCGCTGAACAGTTCGGCACGCTGGAATCGCTCTACCCCGGCCGCATCGATCTGGGGCTGGGCCGCGCGCCCGGCACCGATCAACGCACCATGATGGCGCTGCGCCGCCACCTGTCCGGCGATGTGGATACCTTCCCGCGCGACGTGCAGGAACTGCAAAACTACTTCTGCGACGCGCAGCCCGGCCAGCCGGTGCAGGCGGTGCCGGGCCAGGGGCTGCATGTGCCGCTCTGGCTGCTCGGCTCCAGCCTCTACAGCGCACAGCTGGCGGCGCAGCTCGGCCTGCCGTTCGCCTTCGCTTCGCACTTCGCTCCGGATATGCTGTTCCAGGCGCTGCAGCTGTACCGCGAGAACTTCAAACCCTCCAAACAGCTGGCGCAGCCGCACGCCATGGTGTGCGTCAACGTGATCGCCGCCGACAGCGACCGCGACGCGCGCTTCCTGTTCAGCTCGATGCAGCAGCAGTTCATCAATCTGCGCCGCGGTTCGCCCGGCCCGCTGCCGCCGCCGGTGGATAACATCCACGCGCTGTGGACCGCCGGCGAGCAGTACGGCGTCGAACAGGCGCTGCGGATGTCGATCGTCGGCGATGAAAAAACGGTGCGTCACGGGCTGCAAACGCTGCTGCGTGAAACCGATGCCGACGAGATCATGGTCAACGGCCAGATCTTCGATCATCAGGCGCGGCTGCGTTCGTTCGAGATCGTCGCCGGCGTGAAGGGCGACATCGTGAAGGGCTAAAAAGCGAAAAGGCGGTGGGAACCCCACCGCCTCGGCGTTAACGCTGGATCAGATAGCGGATGGTCGGCCCGTCCTGCTGGATATCCAACACCTTGTAGCCGTGGTTGCGCGCATCGAGCGGGATGTTGTTGATCGACTGCGGGCAATCACTGATCACCTCCAGGATCTCCCCCGGCTTCAGCTGCGGCATCGCCTCCAGCGTCGCCACCGCCGGGTACGGGCAAGGCTCGCCCAGCATGTCCAGCCGGTAGTCCGGCACTATCGTCGTCTCTTTCATGGCATGCTCCTCAAATTCACCACCTGCGCCTCAGGCCGGGCGCGGAAAAAGCGTTTCTCCCACCACAGCATGGCGGCGAAGGCCAGCGCCAGCAGCAGGTAAGTCACCAGCAGGCCGCCGATCGGGCCGAAGGTATCGAGCAGGTTGATCTTGTCGTAGTCGGTCGCCAGCGCCGGCGCCAGGTCGTCCCAGTAATAGGCCAGCAGCGTAGCGCCGATGATGTTGCCCAGCCCCACCCACCAGTAGTGCACCTGCCCTTCCACGGCGCGGTACATCCAGCCGGTCTCGCAGCCGCCGGCCAGCACGATGCCGAAGCCGAACAGCAAACCGCCCAGCACCGCATTCGGGCCGGCCCACATGATCTTCGGCGCCACGCCGAGCTGCACATAGCTGAAGATGCCGATGGCGCTCACCGCCATGCCGATGATGATGGCTTTCGCCATGTGGGTGCGGCCGGTGATCCACAGATCGCGGAACGCCGAAGTGAAGCAGATCTGCGCGCGCTCGATCAGCAGGCCAAAGCCGATGCCGAACAGCATGGCGATGCCGAGTTTCGGCGCATCGAACAGCGTCCACAACGACCAGGCCACCGCCAGGCCGAAGATCGCCATGCCCAACCGGAAGCGACGGCGCGCCTGCTCAGGCTTCTGCGTCAGCGGCGCGGCGGCCTTCACCTTTTGCAACTTGACCGGAATGCGGAACATCGGCAGCAGCGTGAATTTGGCGCCGAAGTAGGAGCCGGCGGCGGTCGCCAGCGCGAAGAACCAGGCGTGCAGCGAGAACTGCGGGATGCCGGTGAAGAACGCCGCCAGGTTGCAGCCCATCGCCAGGCGTGCGCCGAAGCCGGCGATGATGCCCCCCAGCAGCGCCTGCACGATGCGAATGCGGTGCTGCGGCTGACGCAGTTTGATGTTATTGGCCCACAGCGCGGCGGCGATGCAGCCGGCGAACATGCCGATGATCATGCGCCCGTCGATGCGCTCCAGCGGCGTGCCCTGCAGGCCGATGACCTTGAAATAGCCCCACTGCTCGGGGTGCAGGCCGAACCACTGCAGCACATGGCCGCCCCAGCGGGTGAATTCGCCGGTCACCGCCCAGAAGGTGCCGGTCATGCCGAAGTAGTAGGTAGAAAGGATCCCGGCGGCGATCACCGCCGGCAGCGGCGCCCAAAAGCGCACCAGGTATTGAGATTTGAACTGCTGCCAACTCATGGCATCTCCCGTGCATATCATCCATAAGAAAAAACCTTATGAATGATACGCCATTCAGGGGCGTTTGACGGCAACTTTCAGGCATAAAAAAACCAGCCCGCAGGCTGGTTTTTCAGAGCGCTTCACCGCGAACGGCGAATCAGCGATTACGCGTCGCCGAAACGACGACGTGGTGCTGCCGGTGCGCCGTCATCACGGCGTGGCGCCGGCTTGCCGTCGCGGTTGTAGTTACCGCCACGACGCTCGCCGCCGTTGCCGCCTTCACGACGTTCGCCGAAGGAGCGACGCGGGCCGCCTTCGCGACGTTCGCCGTTGAACGGACGACCGTTGCCGCGACGCTCGCCACCGTTGCCACCGTTGCCACCGTCACGACGCTCGCGACGTTCGAACGGCTGTGCATCGCCCAGCAGCTGCATGTTCATCGGCTTGTTCAGGATGCGGGTGCGAGTGAAGTGATTCAGGATCTCGCCCGGCATGCCTTTTGGCAGCTCGATGGTGGAGTGAGAAGCGAACAGCTTGATGTTACCGATGTAACGGCTGCTGATGTCGCCTTCGTTAGCGATAGCGCCAACGATGTGACGCACTTCTACGCCATCGTCACGGCCCACTTCGATGCGGTACAGCTGCATTTCGCCAACGTCACGACGTTCGCGACGCGGACGATCGCCGTCACGGCTGTCACGACGGTCGCCACGGTCACCGCGACGATCGTCACGGTCGTTGAACTCGCGGCGCTGACGCGGCTTGAAGACCGGATCCGGCGGCAGGATCAGCGGACGTTCGCCCTGTGCCATTTTCAGCAGCGCGGCGGCCAGAGTTTCCATATCCAGCTCTTCTTCCGGCTGCAGTTTGGTCAGCAGTGCGCGGTACAGGTCCAGATCGCTGCTTTCCAGCTGCTGCTGAACTTTCGCGGCGAACTTGGCCAGACGACGCTCGCCCAGCAGTTCTGCGTTCGGCAGTTCCACTTCAGGGATGGTCAGCTTCATGGTGCGTTCGATGTTGCGCAGCAGGCGGCGTTCGCGGTTTTCCACGAACAGCAGCGCGCGGCCGGCGCGGCCCGCACGACCGGTACGGCCGATACGGTGAACGTAAGACTCGGAGTCCATCGGGATGTCGTAGTTGACAACCAGGCTGATGCGCTCAACGTCCAGGCCACGGGCCGCAACGTCGGTCGCGATCAGGATATCCAGACGACCGTCTTTCAGGCGCTCCAGAGTCTGCTCACGCAGCGCCTGGTTCATGTCGCCGTTCAGCGCGGCGCTGCTGTAACCGCTGCGCTCCAGCGCTTCGGCCACTTCCAGGGTCGCGTTCTTGGTACGGACGAAGATGATCGCCGCGTCAAAGTCTTCGGCTTCCAGGAAACGCACCAGCGCTTCGTTTTTACGCATGCCGTAGACCGACCAGTAGCTCTGGCTGATGTCCGGACGGGTAGTCACGCTGGACTGGATGCGTACTTCCTGCGGCTCTTTCATGAAGCGGCGGGTAATGCGACGGATCGCTTCCGGCATGGTGGCGGAGAACAGCGCGGTCTGATGTTCAGCCGGGATCTCAGCCATGATGGTTTCTACGTCTTCGATAAAGCCCATGCGCAGCATTTCGTCGGCTTCATCCAGCACCAGGCCGCTCAGGTTAGAGAGGTTCAGGGTGCCGCGCTTCAGGTGGTCCAGCAGACGACCTGGGGTACCCACAACGATTTGCGGGCCCTGGCGCAGAGCGCGCAGCTGCACGTCGTAACGCTGGCCGCCGTACAGGGCTACCACGTTGACGCCGTTCATGTGTTTGGAGAAATCGGTCATCGCTTCAGCAACCTGAACCGCCAGTTCGCGGGTCGGTGCCAGCACCAGGATCTGAGGTGCTTTCAGGTCTGCCTGCAGGTTGTGCAGCAGCGGCAGCGAGAACGCTGCAGTTTTACCACTACCGGTCTGTGCCATGCCCAGCACGTCGCGGCCGTTCAACAGGTGAGGAATACACTCAGCCTGGATCGGAGATGGTTTTTCATAGCCCAGATCGTTCAGGGCGGAAATGATTGGAGCAGACAGCCCCAGATCAGCAAAAGAGGTTTCAAACTCAGTCGTCATGTACACGTGCCTCATTAATAATGGCAGCCAGTCTACATAACTCGTCGAGAAAATTTTCAGTCATTTTCATTGAAAAGTGTGAACCGGCTCAAATTAGATTATAAAACGAACAAAAAAGCCCTCGCCCGTGAAGGCGATAACTTTGGTTAAAAACCAATGTCCATCAGGCTGATAGGTGTTCGTCAGCTATTGCTGGTCCGATTCCGATAGGTCGTCTTGCTCTTGGCCCAAAAGCGCCAATTCCAACAATGCATAGCGGTGCTCAACGAAGTTGTGAACGTTGTTAGACACCGTCAGTTTGAACAGCGCCGAAGCGGTGTCCTTGTCCCCCAGACTCAGGTAGTGTTTACCCAAATAGAAGTCAGTTTCACTGAGATGCTCAGCGAGCGAAGTGTTATCCGTTGCATCTGCCTTGAGGCGTTCCATCAGCGTTTTTTCGCTGATCTTGCCCAGGTAGAATTCGACAATATTCCATCCCCATTGCCCTCTGTCCGCTTTGTCATAGCGCTGCTGAAGCGCTACCTCGGCCTTCTTGGGATCGATTTCTCTCTCCACCAGATACAGCCATAACGAACGGAAGGGATCGTTTGGGTCGTCTTGATAAAACGCCTGCAGATCATCCTGCGCCAACGGGAAGCGGCCGCCATAATACAGTGCGATGCCCCGGTTTAAACGCGCGTAATTGTAAGTTGGATCAAGCTCTAGTACAGAATCAAACGCTTCATAGGCAGCATCAAAATTGCCTGCCTGCGTTAAGTAAATGCCCAGGTAGTTGAAAACTTCCGGCATGTCGGGACGTATCGCCAGCGCCTGCGAGAAATCATTGCGCGCTAATGCACGTAACCCGAGGCTATCATACAGCACACCGCGCTCATATAAAAGCTGTGCGCGTTCGTCATCCGTCAGTGCCCGGCTGGCAAGAATTTGTTCCATGCGCGCCAGGATCACTTCCTGCTGCAACGTTGGCTGCAACGGGATTGCCAAAACTTCGTCTTTACGCCAATCATGGTTGCTGCATCCTGCCAGCATGAGTGCTGTCGCAACGTAACACCAGCGCAAGAAAGGCTTCATTTCCCACTCCCGAAGACAAACATTGGATGAACGTCCTGTCCTCCGTTTGCTAAAACGCGGGCATCCTACCCGCGCGATACGAACAGCCCCCAACCCCGTGGTGGGGAGCTGTAAAACTATCTATACAGTTATTCTGCTTCAGGCGCAGGTGAACCTGCTTCCGGCGCCATCGCTTCTTTGATGCTCAGACGCACGCGGCCCTGACGGTCAACTTCCAGTACCTTAACCGGCACTTCCTGACCCATCTGCAGATAGTCGGTCACTTTCTCAACGCGCTTGTCGGCGATCTGAGAAATGTGCACCAGACCTTCTTTACCACCGCCGATAGCGACGAATGCGCCGAAATCAACGATACGGGTCACTTTACCCTGGTAGATACGGCCCACTTCGATCTCTGCCGTGATCTCTTCGATGCGACGGATAGCGAATTTCGCTTTCTCACCGTCGGTCGCAGCGATTTTAACTGTACCATCATCTTCGATTTCGATGGTAGTGCCAGTCTCTTCGGTCAGTGCACGGATAACAGAACCGCCCTTACCGATCACGTCTTTGATTTTATCCGGGTTGATGCGGATAGTATGAATACGCGGTGCGAATTCGGAGATATCGCCGCGCGGAGTGCTGATAGCCTGTTCCATTACGCCCAGGATGTGCAGACGCGCGCCCTTGGCCTGGTTCAGAGCCACCTGCATGATTTCGCGGGTGATGCCTTCGATTTTGATGTCCATCTGCAGCGCGGTGATACCGTCGCGGCTACCGGCCACTTTGAAGTCCATGTCGCCCAGGTGATCTTCGTCACCCAGAATGTCGGACAGAACCACATAGTTGTCGGCTTCTTTCACCAGGCCCATCGCGATGCCCGCAACGGCAGCCTTGATTGGCACACCGGCGTCCATCAGCGCCAGAGACGCGCCGCACACGGAAGCCATGGAAGAAGAACCGTTGGATTCGGTGATTTCAGACACCACGCGAACCGTGTACGGGAAATCTTCCGGTTTAGGCATCATAGCCAATACGCCGCGTTTCGCCAGGCGACCGTGACCGATTTCACGACGCTTAGGAGAACCGACCATGCCGGTTTCGCCTACGGAGTACGGAGGGAAGTTGTAGTGGAACAGGAAGCTGTCGGTCTTCTCGCCCATCAGCTCGTCCAGGTTCTGGGCGTCGCGCGCGGTGCCCAGGGTCGCGGTAACCAGCGCCTGAGTTTCGCCACGGGTGAACAGCGCGGAACCGTGGGTGCGCGGCAGTACGCCGGTGCGCACGTCCAGGCCACGGATCATGTCTTTTTCACGGCCGTCGATACGCGGCTCGCCACGCAGTACGCGGCTGCGCACCACGTTTTTCTCCAGGTTACCCAGGATGTCCTGGATCTCACCGGCGTCCAGCGTTTCGTCCTGCGCCAGCAGGGTTTCAACCACGCTGTCTTTGATCGCGTCAACCTGAGCGTAACGCTCTTGTTTTTCGGTGATGTGGTAAGCGTCGCCCAGGCGAGCTTCGGCCAGTTCAGCCACGCGCGCGTGCAGCGCTTCGTTGACCGCAGGCGCCTGCCAATCCCACTTCGGTTTGCCGGCTTCGGCAACCAGCGCGTTGATGTTTTCGATAACCACTTGCTGCTGGTCGTGGCCGAACACCACAGCGCCCAGCATCTGATCTTCGCTCAGCACGTCCGCTTCGGACTCAACCATCAGCACCGCACCGGCAGTACCGGCAACCACCAGATCCAGACGGCTTTCTTTCAGCTCGTCGGTCGTCGGGTTCAGCACGTACTGATCGTTGATGTAACCTACGCGCGCTGCGCCGATTGGGCCGTTGAACGGAATACCGGACAGGCTCAGGGCCGCGGAAGCACCGATCATCGCAACGATGTCCGGGTTCACCTGCGGGTTAACGGAAACTACGGTCGCGATCACCTGAACTTCGTTCAGGAAGTTATCCGGGAACAGTGGGCGGATCGGGCGGTCGATCAGACGGGAGGTCAGGGTCTCGCCTTCGCTCGGACGGCCTTCGCGACGGAAGAAGCTGCCCGGGATGCGGCCGGCGGCGTAGGTACGCTCTTGGTAGTTAACGGTCAGCGGGAAGAAGCTCTGGCCCGGCTTGGCTTTTTTCTGGCCAACGACGGTAACGAAGACGGCGGTGTCATCCATGCTCACCATAACGGCGGCGGTGGCCTGACGAGCCATCATACCGGTTTCGATGGTGACGGTATGCTGGCCATACTGGAATTTGCGAATGATCGGTGTCAGCAAAATTATATCCTTGATTAACGGCGCGCAATCGCATTGACGACTCGACACGCCTGTGACTCGATTTGCCTTCTCACTACATCCTCGCGACTAATGACAATCCTTATCTCAGGCGGGAGATAAAGCCTCTCATTAGCCGCGCGAACCTCTGTAACGGAAGAACCTGTTTGGAAACATCAGTAATACATTAACCTGATTTGCTTATGCTTCCTAGAAGAAAGGGGCCAAAATAGGCCCCTTTCCACTGAAACTTGCTAGATTAGCGACGCAGACCCAGACGCTCGATCAGGCTGGTGTAACGTGCTACATCTTTACGCTTCAGGTAGTCCAGCAGCTTACGACGCTGAGAAACCATACGCAGCAGACCACGACGGCTGTGGTGATCTTTTTTGTGCTCGGAGAAGTGGCCTTGCAGATGGTTGATCTGCGCAGTCAGCAGGGCAACCTGAACTTCGGTAGAACCGCTGTCGTTAGTACCACGACCGAAATCAGCTACGATTTGAGCTTTAGCTTCAACACTTAGAGACATTGTAATACTCCAGATTATAGATAATAAAAACAGGCGCCGATCTCTAATTCAGCAACCCAATGCATAAGCTGCGCCATTCTACTCTTAGCGCAGTGCGATCGCAAGGCGACGCAGTGCCCCGCCGTCAGTCGAAATGCTCGACCACCAGGCGGCGCGGCGCCACGCGACCATCCTCGGCGATGTCGCCAACGCCGAGGAATTTTCGCTCTTCACCCTCGGTGATGCGCACCAGGCCGGAAGCCGGCGCGCCGGCCACTTGCACCGGTTGCCCCTGCTTGACGTAACCCGCCACCACCGGCAGCAAATTCACTTCCGGATAGTTCTCAACCGGGCTGTCCATCGGCATCAGCAGCGGATCGAGCAGCTCGCCGGGCGCGATCGCCTGTTCCTGCGCCTGCGCCAGCAAAGCATTCAGCTGTTCCAGCGTCACCATGCGCGCGATCGGATAAGTCGCCACCTGCAGGCGGCGCAGATAGATCACGTGCGCGCCGCAGCCCAGCAACTCGCCGAGATCGTCGGTGATGGTGCGGATGTAGGTGCCTTTCGAGCAATGGATCTCCAGCTCCAGCTCATCCCCTTCCCAGCGGATAAACTGCAGCTCGTACACCGTGATGCTGCGCGCTTCGCGCGGCACTTCAATCCCCTGGCGCGCATACTCGTAGAGTTTCTTGCCCTGGTATTTCAGCGCCGAATACATCGACGGCACCTGCTGGATGTCACCGCGGAAGGTGTCCAGCGCCGCGTCGAGCTGCGCCTGGGTAAAGTTCACCGGGCGCTCCTGCACGATCTGACCGTCGGCGTCCGAGGTATCGGTACGCTGCCCCAGCTTGGCGATCACCCGATAACGTTTATCGGAATCGAGCAGGTATTGCGAAAACTTGGTCGCTTCACCCAGGCAGATAGGCAGCATGCCGGTCGCCAACGGATCGAGCGCGCCGGTGTGGCCCGCCCGGTTGGCGTTGTACAGGCGCTTTACTTTTTGCAGCGCATCGTTGGACGACAAACCCTGCGGCTTGTCCAGCAACAGCACGCCGTGGATATCACGGCCGCGGCGACGAGGGCGACTCATCAGTCCTCCTTGTCATCGCCTGAGGCGGAACGGCGCTCGGCGTCGTTCTTCACCACGTTGGTCACCAGGTTAGACATGCGCATGCCTTCCACCAGGGAGTTGTCGTAGGCGAAGGTCAGCTCCGGCACCACGCGCAGGCGCATCGCTTTGCCCAGCAGGGTGCGGATGTAACCGGAAGCGTCCTGCAACGCTTTGATGCCGTTGGTGACCAGATCCGGATCGTGGTTCTCGGTCAGCACGTTCAGGAAGGTGACGTAAACCTTGGCATACGCCAGGTCACGGGACACTTCCACGCCGGAAACGGTCGCCATGCCGACGCGCGGATCTTTCACTTCACGCTGCAGAATGATCGCAATCTCTTTCTGCATCTCTTGCGCCACGCGTTGACCGCGGCTGAATTCTTTTGCCATTTTGGATTCTCCAGACAAATCGGGGGGCACAAAGGCCCCCCGTAAACAGATATAAGCAGATGTGCAATCGTTAAGCGATGGTGCGTTGGATCTCAATGATTTCGAACACTTCGATCATGTCGCCGACGCGCACGTCGTTATAGTTCTTAACGCCGATACCACATTCCATGCCGTTACGGACTTCGTTAACGTCATCTTTGAAGCGGCGCAGGGATTCCAGCTCGCCTTCATAGATAACCACGTTGTCGCGCAGTACGCGGATTGGGTTGTGACGCTTGATGGTCCCTTCGGTAACCATACAGCCGGCGATAGCGCCGAACTTAGGCGATTTGAACACGTCGCGCACTTCGGCCAGGCCGATGATCTGCTGCTTGTATTCCGGCGCCAGCATGCCGCTCATCGCCTGCTTCACTTCGTCGATCAGGTTATAGATCACGGAGTAGTAACGCAGATCCAGGCTTTCCGCTTCGATCACGCGGCGCGCAGAAGCGTCGGCACGCACGTTGAAGCCCAGGATGATGGCGTTGGAAGCCGCAGCCAGCGTCGCGTCGGTTTCGGTGATACCACCTACGCCGGAGCCGACAATCTTCACCTTCACTTCGTCGGTGGAGAGTTTCAGCAGCGAGTCGCTGATCGCTTCGCAAGAACCCTGTACGTCGGATTTCAGTACGATGTTCAGCTCGGACACTTCGCCGTCGGTCATGTTGGCGAACATGTTTTCCAGCTTGGACTTCTGCTGACGCGCCAGTTTGACTTCGCGGAACTTGCCCTGACGATACAGCGCCACTTCACGCGCTTTCTTCTCGTCACGCACCACGGTCGCTTCGTCACCCGCTGCAGGCACGCTGGACAGACCCAGGATTTCCACAGGGATGGACGGACCGGCGGAGGTCACTTCACGGCCCAGCTCGTCACGCATCGCACGCACACGGCCGTATTCGAAGCCGCACAGGACGATGTCGCCCTTGTTTAGCGTACCTTCCTGAACCAGCACGGTGGCAACCGGGCCACGGCCTTTATCCAGGAAGGACTCGATCACCACGCCGCTCGCCATACCGCTGCGTACCGCTTTCAGTTCCAGCACTTCGGCCTGCAGCAGGATAGCCTGCAGCAGCTCGTCGATACCGGTACCGGCTTTCGCGGACACGTGGACGAACTGCGCTTCGCCGCCCCACTCTTCCGGCATCACGCCGTACTGGGACAGTTCCTGCTTAACGCGGTCCGGATCGGCTTCCGGCTTGTCGATTTTGTTCACCGCAACCACCAATGGCACCTGCGCCGCTTTCGCGTGCTGGATAGCTTCGATGGTTTGTGGCATCACGCCGTCGTCGGCCGCCACCACCAGAACCACGATATCAGTCGCCTGAGCACCGCGAGCACGCATCGAGGTAAACGCGGCGTGGCCCGGGGTGTCCAGGAAGGTGATCATGCCGTTCTCGGTTTCTACGTGGTAGGCACCGATGTGCTGGGTAATGCCGCCGGCTTCGCCCGCCGCCACTTTGGTGGAGCGGATGTAGTCCAGCAGAGAGGTTTTACCGTGGTCAACGTGGCCCATGATGGTCACGACCGGCGCGCGCGGCTCGGCCGCAGCGCCCGTATCACGGTCGCTCATCAGCGCTTCTTCCAGCTCGTTTTCACGACGCAGGATAACTTTGTGGCCCATCTCTTCGGCAACCAGCTGCGCGGTTTCCTGGTCGATAACCTGGTTGATGGTGGCCATGGCGCCCAGCTTCATCATCACTTTGATGACCTGAGAACCTTTTACCGCCATCTTGTTGGCCAGCTCGGCCACGGTGATGGTTTCGCCGATCACCACGTCGCGGTTAACCACCTGCGCCGGCTTGTTGAAGCCCTGCTGCAGAGCGCTAGGCTTGCGTTTGCCTTTACCACCACGGGTAACGGCGCGCGCTTCTTCGCGATCCGCTTTGGATTCGGACAGCTTGTTGCCTTTCTTCTGCTTGGTGGCTTTGCCGCCGCGGGTGCGGCTGCGACGATCGCCTTCAACTTTGGCGTCGTTTTCATCTTCCGCGGCACGGGCGTGCTGAGAGGTGGTCACGTGATAGTCGGCGCTTTCAACCGCGGCGCTTGCCGCGTCTGCCTGGGCCCACTTCTCGCCGTTCTCTTCGGCCATGCGACGGGCTTCTTCCGCCACGCGCTTGGCTTCCTCTTCAACCTTGCGGCGCACTTCCTCTTCCGCTTTGCGTTTCAGTTCAGCGGCTTCGGCTTCACGGCGTGCTTTTTCCGCCTGAGCTGGCTTGGTCATTTCGTCGGTATGTTGATTGGTCACTTTTTCTTTTTCCGCTGAATTACGCTTAGCAATCTCCGCGGCCTCACGTTTGGCTTGCTCTTCGGCTGCGCGCTTCGCTTCCGCTTCGCGTTTTGCGAGCTCTTCCGCTTCGCGCCGTGCCTGCTCTTCCGCTTCACGCTGTGCCTGCTCTGCCGCTTCAGCCAACTGGGCTTCCTGCGTATCGCGATTTACATAAGTGCGTTTCTTGCGGACCTCAATTTGCACCGATTTACTTTTACCGCCGGTGCTCGGGATATTCAAGGTGCTGCGCGTTTTGCGCTGCAAAGTGAGTTTACCCGGCGCGCTGCCGTGTTCACGGTTCAGGTGCGCCAGCAATGTTTCTTTTTCTTGCTGGGTAACAGAGTCCGACTCGGACTTGTTGATCCCTGCATCAGCAAACTGCTGTACCAGGCGATCAACCGGAGTCTGAATCTCTGCTGCCAGCGATTTTACGGTTACATCTGTCGTCATGCTGTTCCTTCCTGCTACAGTTATTACGCGTTGTCGCCAAACCAACAGATATTGCGCGCAGCCATGATCAGCTCGCCGGCTTGCTCGTCGCTAAGCCCTTCAATATCAGCCAGATCGTCAACACCCTGCTCGGCAAGATCTTCCAGCGTACAAACCCCACGCGCGGCCAGTTTAAAGGCCATGCTGCGCTCAAGACCCGGCAGGTTGAGCAAATCGTCGGCCGGTTTGTTGTCGCCCAGGCTTTCTTCTTGTGCCAGGGCCAGCGTGGTCAATGCAGCTTTGGCGCGTTCGCGCAATGCTTCAACCGTATCTTCATCCAGACCGTCGATTTCCAACAGCTCTTTGATCGGCACGTAGGCCAGCTCTTCCAGCGTGGAGAAGCCTTCTTCAACCAGTACGGTGGCGAAATCTTCGTCGATATCAAGATACTTGGTGAAGGTATCAATAGCGGCATGAGCCTCGGCCTGGTGCTTGGCCTGCAGGTCGTCCGCCGTCATCACGTTCAGTTCCCAACGATCGTCGCCGCGGTGTTGTTTCAGCAGCTGGGAAGCCAAACGCACGTTTTGGCCGTTACGGCCGATCGCCTGTGCCAGGTTGCTGGCTTCAACGGCGATATCCATGGTGCAGTTATCTTCATCTACCACGATCGACGCGACGTCGGCCGGCGCCATGGCGTTGATGACGAATTGCGCTGGATTATCATCCCACAGGATGATGTCGATGCGTTCGCCGCCGAGCTCGCTCGACACGGCCTGAACGCGCGCACCGCGCATACCTACGCAGGCGCCGACCGGGTCGATGCGCTTGTCGTTGGTTTTCACTGCAATTTTCGCACGGGAGCCAGGATCGCGGGCTGCCGCTTTAATTTCAATCACTTCTTCGCCGATTTCCGGCACTTCGATGCGGAACAGTTCTTTCAGCATTTCCGGGCTGGAACGGCTGACGAACAGCTGCGCGCCGCGGGCTTCAGGACGCACGGCGTACAGTACGCCGCGAATGCGGTCGCCCGGACGGAAGTTTTCGCGCGGCAACATGTCTTCACGGCCAATCACCGCTTCGGCGTTGTTGCCCAGATCCAGCGCAATGCTGTCACGGTTCACTTTCTTCACCACGCCGGTGACGATCTCGCCTTCGTGTTCACGGAAAGCGTCGACCACCATCGCGCGCTCGGCCTCGCGCACTTTCTGCACGATAACCTGCTTGGCGGTTTGGGTGGTGATACGGTCGAAGGTCACGGATTCGATCTGATCTTCGACGTAGCCGCCGAGCTCGATGCTCGGATCTTCAAACTGAGCGGCTTCCAGCGTGATTTCACGCGTTGGCTGAGTCACTTCGTCTACGGCGACCCAACGGCGGAAGGTATCGAAATCGCCGGTCCTGCGGTCAATGCTGACGCGCACGTCGATTTCCTGCTCGTATTTTTTCTTGGTTGCGGTGGCTAATGCAGTTTCCAGCGCTTCGAAAATCTTCTCGCGCGGAAGGGATTTTTCATTGGAAACTGCTTCAACAACAGCCAGAATCTCTTTGTTCATCCTAGTTGCCTCTTCCAAACTTTAAAAGTGGGGTACCAGGTTCGCTTTCTGGATGTTGCTCAGCGCGAACACTTCATCTTTCCCTTCCACAGTAACCGTGATCATCTCGCCTTCGACAGACTTGATAATACCCTGCCACTTGCGACGGTTCTGTACCGCCATGCGCAGGACCAGGCTGACTTCTTCACCGAGGTAACGCGTATAGTGTTCTGCGGTGAACATCGGGCGATCAAGGCCAGGAGAGGAGACTTCCAAGTTGTAAGCGACCGTGATTGGATCTTCGACGTCCAATACAGCGCTGACCTGGTGGCTGACATCAGCGCAATCATCAACATTGATGCCGTTGTCACTATCAATATAGATGCGGAGCGTCGATTGGCGCGCACGAATGAATTCGATGCCTACAAGCTCAAAGCCCAACGCTTCTACGGGTGCCGAAAGCATCTCTGTTAACTGTTGCTCTAATGTGGACAAGCCCACCCCCAAGACATAAAAAAAGGGCTAAATAGCCCAGTGATTCTGTTGCCAAATAACAAAAAACCCCGAAAAATCGGGGCTTTATGCAACTGGACCCTGTTTGCCGCTAGGCGGCCTCGGTACAACTTTCGAGCAAGTGTCATTTTCAAATGTTGATCGAGAAAAGCGGATTTCAATCGAAAAGTGTATTTGAAAATAAACACTTAAAGGAAAGTGGTTGCGGGGGCCGGATTTGAACCGACGACCTTCGGGTTATGAGCCCGACGAGCTACCAGGCTGCTCCACCCCGCGTCCGAAAACGTGGCAAATACTACGCCGATAATCGCAAAATTGCAAGTTATCTCTGGGATTTGGTACCGAGGATGGGACTCGAACCCACAAGCCCGTTAGGGCACTACCACCTCAAGGTAGCGTGTCTACCAATTCCACCACCTCGGTACTGATTCTTACTGCTAACGGCCGTTGTTCTTTCGAGTTCACAACCACCGTTTACAAACTTTGTTGCGGCTTACTGCGGGATGTCGCTGCTCGGCTTGGCAGGTGCTGCCGGCGCGGTTGTCTGCTCAGTTTTCACCGGCTGACCGAGGTTTTCCCACTCGCTGCCTTTCTTGCTTTGGTTGCTGCTGAGGTTGCCCAGAATCAGGCTGATGACGAAGAACAGCGTCGCCAATACAGCAGTCATGCGGGTCATAAAGTTACCGGAACCACTCGAACCGAACAACGTGCCTGATGCACCTGCTCCGAAAGAGGCTCCCATATCAGCGCCTTTACCTTGCTGCAACATAATCAGAGCAACCAGCCCGATTGAAATCAGCAGGAAAATTACCAGAAGAGCTTCGTACATAGTAGTACCCGTATCCTTGCGGCCTCACCGCATGCCAAATGCTTCACACTCATCAAGCAGGCGTGTTTATAAACTGCCTACTGAAGCGGGTGTGAATACTAACCAAAGCCGCCAACCCGCGCAAGGGCAATTTGCAGCCGCCGGCGCGTTTGCGGAAAAAAACGCCAACAATCGTCTGTTCGGGCTCAGCGATGCCAAGCCCGGCGGCTAACTGTCTGTTTTAACCTGCGGATTTCACCGCATCGGCGATGCGATGTGCCAGCGCGGTCACCTGCTGCTCGTCCTCGCCTTCCACCATCACGCGGATCAGCGGTTCAGTGCCCGATTTGCGCAGCAGCACCCGGCCGCGACCGGCCAGCTCGGCTTCCACCTGTTCGGTGACCTTGCGCACCGCTTCGGACTCCAGCGGATTGTGATCGCCGGCGAAACGCACGTTGACCAGGATCTGCGGCAACAGCTTCATGCCGCTGCACAGGTCATGCAGGCTCATGTGGTTGCGCACCATGGCGGTCAGCACCTGCAACCCGGCCACGATGCCGTCGCCGGTGGTGGTTTTGTCCAGCAAGATCACATGGCCGGAGTTTTCCGCACCGATGCGCCAGCCCAGCTCCTGCAGCTTCTCCAGCACGTAACGGTCGCCCACTTTGGCGCGAGCGAACGGAATGCCCAGCTGCTTCAGCGCCAGCTCCAGCCCCATATTGCTCATCAGGGTGCCGACCGCGCCGCCGCGCAGCTGCCCCTGACGCAGGCCTTCGCGGGCGATGATGTACAGGATCTGATCGCCGTCCACCTTATTGCCCAGGTGATCCACCATCATCACGCGGTCGCCGTCGCCGTCGAATGCCAGGCCAACGTGCGCTTTTTCCTGCAGCACGCGCTCCTGCAACTGACGCACATCGGTAGCGCCGCATTTCTCGTTGATGTTCATGCCGTCCGGCTCAACGCCGATGGCGATCACCGTAGCGCCCAGCTCGCGCAGCACGCTCGGCGCGATGTGGTAAGTCGCGCCGTTGGCGCAGTCGACCACGATTTTCAGCCCTTTCAGGCTCAGCTCGCTCGGGAAGGTGCCTTTGCAGAATTCGATATAGCGGCCGGCGGCGTCGATGATGCGGCTGGCTTTACCCAGTTCCGAGGACTCCACGCAGGTCAGCGGCTTTTCCATCTCGGCCTCGATCGCTTCTTCGACATTGTCCGGCAGCTTGGCGCCGTCGATCGAGAAAAACTTGATGCCGTTGTCATAGAACGGGTTATGCGAAGCGGAAATGACAATGCCCGCTTCGGCGCGGAAGGTGCGCGTCAGATAGGCTACCGCCGGCGTGGGCATCGGCCCGGTGAAGGAGGCGGACAATCCGGCGGCCGCCAGACCGGCTTCCAGAGCGGACTCCAGCATATAGCCGGAGATGCGCGTATCCTTACCGATGATGATCTTGCGGGAACCGTGACGCGCCAGCACTTTACCGGCCGCCCAGCCCAGCTTCAGCACGAAGTCCGGCGTGATGGGGCTGTCCCCGACCTTGCCACGGATGCCGTCGGTGCCAAAATATTTGCGCTCGCTCATGTCTCTACTGTCCCTTAGCTGAAAGTGTTGCCTCGACGACACGCATCGCCTCGACGGTTTCTTTAACGTCATGCACTCTGACAATCTGCGCACCCTGCATCGCCGCGATCACCGCGCAGGCCACGCTGCCGATAACCCGTTGATCCGGCGGCACGTTCAGCAGTTGTCCAATCATCGATTTGCGCGACATGCCGACCAACAGCGGCAAACCAAAACGATGAAACTCCGACAACCGAGCCAGAAGCTGATAGTTGTGCGACAAATTTTTACCGAAACCGAAGCCGGGGTCGAGCAGCAATTTCTGATTTGTTATCCCTGCCTCGTTACAGCGCTGGATATGGTGTTCGAAAAACGTCTGAACATCGGCGATCAGATCGTCGTAGTGCGGCGCCTGCTGCATGGTGCGCGGCTGCCCCTGCATGTGCATCAGGCAGACCGGCAGGCCGCTTTCCGCCGCCGCCGCCAGGGCGCCCGGCTCCTGCAGCGAACGGATGTCGTTGATCAGATGGGCGCCGGCCTGCGCCGATTCGCGGATCACACCCGCCTTCGAGGTATCGACCGAGATAAAGACCTCGAAGCGCTGCGCCAGCGCTTCCACCACCGGCACGACCCGTTCCAATTCTTCCTCTTCACTCACCTCCGCCGCCCCTGGCCTTGTCGATTCGCCGCCGATATCAATCATCGTGGCGCCGGCCGAAATCAGCGCATGCGCATGCACCAGCGCCTGGTTCAGGGTGTTGTGGCGGCCGCCGTCGGAAAACGAATCCGGCGTCACGTTGAGGATGCCCATCACCTGTGGATGGGAGAGATTGAGCGTCATGTCGCGCACGGTTAACTGCATGGTTGGTCCACCTTACTGTTGCCTGGTTCACTGCCCGCCGGGCAAAAAAAAACCCCGGCGTACCGGGGTTTGATGTTATTACACAGCCGTTCTTACTTGTCGAGCTGTTCGGACATGGTGTTGCCCGGCGTTGGGGTGCGCGGCTCATCTACCGGCGTCGGGGCTTTCGGGGTGCCGCCGTTGTCGGAGCTGTTGCCTTTGTTCGCATCGTCCCAGCCCGCCGGCGGACGCACGTCTTTGCGGTTCATCAGATCGTCGATCTGCGGCGCATCGATGGTTTCATACTTCATCAGCGCATCCTTCATCGAGTGCAGGATGTCCATGTTTTCCATCAGCAGCGAGCGAGCACGCGTGTAGTTGCGTTCGATCAGCGACTTCACTTCCTGGTCGATGATACGCGCGGTCTCATCCGACATGTGCTTCGCCTTGGCCACGGAACGGCCCAGGAACACTTCACCCTCTTCTTCCGCATACAGCAGCGGCCCCAGCTTCTCGGAGAAGCCCCATTGGGTCACCATGTTGCGGGCGATGGAGGTCGCCACTTTGATGTCGTTCGACGCACCGGTAGAGACTTTTTCCGGCCCGTAGATGATCTCTTCCGCCAGACGGCCGCCGTACAGGGTGGAGATTTGGCTCTCCAGCTTCTGACGGCTGGCGCTGATCGCATCCCCTTCCGGCAGGAAGAAGGTCACGCCGAGCGCACGGCCACGAGGAATGATCGTCACTTTATGTACCGGATCATGTTCAGGAACCAGGCGGCCAATGATGGCGTGGCCCGCTTCGTGATACGCGGTCGACTCTTTCTGCGCTTCGGTCATTACCATGGAGCGGCGTTCCGCACCCATCATGATCTTGTCTTTGGCTTTCTCGAACTCCACCATCGACACCACGCGCTTGTTGCCGCGGGCGGCGAACAGCGCCGCTTCGTTGACCAGGTTGGCCAGATCGGCACCGGAGAAGCCCGGCGTACCGCGCGCAATGACGGAGGCGTCGATGTCGGCAGCCAACGGCACGCGGCGCATGTGCACCTTCAGGATCTGCTCACGGCCACGCACATCCGGCAGCCCGACCACGACCTGACGGTCGAAACGGCCCGGGCGCAGCAGCGCGGGGTCAAGCACGTCCGGACGGTTGGTGGCCGCGATGACGATGATGCCCTCGTTGCCTTCGAAACCGTCCATCTCAACCAGCATCTGGTTCAGGGTTTGCTCGCGCTCATCGTGACCGCCACCCAGGCCGGCGCCACGCTGGCGGCCGACGGCGTCGATTTCATCGATGAAGATGATGCACGGCGCGGCTTTCTTCGCTTGTTCGAACATGTCACGCACGCGGGATGCGCCCACGCCGACGAACATTTCGACGAAGTCGGAACCGGAAATGGTGAAGAACGGCACCTTCGCTTCGCCGGCGATCGCTTTCGCCAACAGCGTTTTACCGGTCCCCGGCGGGCCAACCATCAGCACGCCTTTCGGGATCTTGCCGCCCAGCTTCTGGAAACGGCTCGGTTCGCGCAGGTATTCCACCAGTTCGCTCACCTCTTCTTTCGCTTCGTCACACCCGGCGACATCGGCGAAAGTGGTCTTGATCTGGTCTTCCGTCAGCATGCGGGCCTTGCTCTTGCCGAAGGACATCGCGCCCTTGCCGCCGCCGCCCTGCATTTGCCGCATAAAGAAGATCCAGACCCCGATCAGCAACAGCATCGGGAACCAGGAGATAAAGATAGAAGCCAGCAGGCTCGGCTCTTCAGGCGGCTCGCCGACAACTTTCACATTCTTCGTTAACAACGTATCCAGCAACTTAGGATCGTTGACAGGGATGTAGGTCGTGTATTTGTTACTGTCTTTCTTGGTAACGTTAATTTCACGTCCGTTGATTCGCGCTTCGCGAACCTGGTCCTGGGTCAGCTCGGACATGAAGGTAGAGTAATCCACCCTACGGCCATTCGACTCGCTGGGCCCAAAGCTCTGGAATACAGACATCAACACTACCGCGATGACTAACCAGAGAATTAGGTTTTTCGCCATGTCACTCAAGGGATTAACCTCATCTTACAACTGTGTTAACAAACAGCGTTAGGGTACTACAGTTTGCGCCCTGTCGCTACAATGTACACTTCGCGCGAACGGGCGCGGGAAGCGTCTGGCTTACGAATCTTAACCTTCGTAAACAGGGAGCGAATTTCCCGTAGGTACTCGTCAAAGCCATCTCCCTGGAACACCTTCACCAGGAAACTTCCGCCTGGTGCGAGGACATCACGACACATATCCAGCGCCAACTCCACCAGATACATCGACCTTGGAATATCGACCGCCGGGGTGCCACTCATATTCGGGGCCATATCGGACATGACCACCTGAACCTTACTCTCGCCTACTCGTTCCAACAGTGCCTTCAGCACCAGTTCATCACGAAAATCGCCCTGAAGGAAATCGACGCCAACGATAGGATCCATTGGCAAAATATCACAGGCGATGATGCGCCCGGTACCGCCGATTTGGGTGACCACATACTGCGACCAGCCGCCCGGTGCGGCGCCCAGGTCAACCACGGTCATGCCCGGTTTGAACAGTTTGTCGCTCTGCTGTATTTCATCAAGTTTAAACCAGGCACGGGAACGCAGTCCCTTTTTCTGCGCCTGCTGTACATATTTATCGCTAAAGTGTTCTTGTAACCAGCGACTGGAGCTAGCCGAACGCTTTTTATTAGCCATCTCGTTTTCCAACTATCATAAAAAGAGTCTTATGTCAGGGTCGCTGCTCACGTAGACTCACACCGGTGAAGACCGATTTGGTGATATACATGAGATGGCGGTAGAATGTACCGTTTTCAATCCCAACTTAAGCAAAAAAGACAATGAATCTGAATAATAAACAAAAACAGCACCTGAAAGGCCTGGCGCATCCGTTAAAACCGGTGGTGATGCTGGGCAATAACGGTCTTACCGAAGGGGTGCTGGCTGAAATTGAACAGGCTCTGGAGCATCATGAGCTGATCAAGGTAAAAATCGCCGCTGAAGATCGCGAAACCAAAACCCTGATCGCCGACGCTATCGTGCGTGAAACGGGCGCCTGCAATGTGCAAGTTATCGGCAGTACGCTTATTCTTTACCGCCCGTCGAAAGAGCGCAAGATCAGTCTACCGCGTTAATAACCATCAGGTTAACGAAAAGGTGCCATGCGCCTGACCAAGATAAAAGGCCGCTTGCGGCCTTTTTCCTATCTTTACAAAACGTTGGCGCATTAATGACCAACGGCCTCGATCAGAGATACTCGACCTTCAGGATCTCGTATTCCACGTCGCCGCCTGGGGTTTTGATCACCACCACATCGTCTTGCTCTTTGCCAATCAGGCCACGCGCCATCGGCGAGTTTACCGAAATCAGATTTTTCTTGAAATCGGCCTCATCGTCGCCAACGATGCGGTAAGTCACTTCTTCTTCACTGTCCAGATTCATCACCGATACGGTGGCGCCGAAGATCACCCGGCCGGTGTTCGGCATCTTGGTGATATCGATCACCTGCGCATTGGACAGTTTGGCTTCGATTTCCTGAATGCGGCCTTCGCAGAAACCCTGCTGTTCGCGGGCGGCATGGTACTCGGCATTTTCTTTCAAGTCGCCGTGTTCACGCGCTTCAGCGATATCCGCAATGATTTTCGGGCGGCGCACGCTTTTCAGATATTCGAGCTCTTCGCGCAGTTTTTCAGCGCCAAACAAGGTCATCGGAATTTGGTTCATCGTATAAATACCTCTAAATCTTTCCTGTTCAAATAACCGTCATCCTGACGTATTCGTATGAAAACACGGTTGGCATACCGCCCCCCGCCTCCAGGCGACAAACAAAAGAAACCTGACTCGGAACGGAGCCCAAGCCAAGATCGGTTTTGCATTTTGATACGCATTTTAGCCTAGAGTTCCTTGAGGGTCATCGTTTACTTTTTCCCTGATTGCACCGTAGTATGACGGCACGTTATCCAGCTGTTATCCCGAGATTATGCGTTTTTCACGAATTGTCAGTGCATTGGCTTGCGCATTTGTTCTGAATGCGAATGCGGCCCCGGTTGAAGAGTACACACAATATCTGCCTGATGGGGCCAACCTTGCCCTGGTCGTTCAGAAGATCGGCGCCGGTGCGCCGACGATCGATTACCACTCTCAGCAGATGGCGCTGCCGGCCAGTACCCAAAAAGTGCTGACGGCGCTGGCGGCATTGCTGCAACTCGGGCCCGATTACCGTTTCACCACCACGCTGGAGAGCCAGGGTGATATCCGCGACGGCGTGCTGCGCGGCAACCTGATCGCCCGCTTCAGCGGCGATCCGACCTTCAAACGCCAGAGCCTGCGCAATATGGTGGCCGTCCTGAAGAAGCAGGGCGTGCGCCAAATCAGCGGCGACGTGCTGGTCGATACCTCGGTCTTCGCCAGCCATGACAAGGCGCCCGGCTGGCCGTGGAACGATCTGACGCAGTGCTTCAGCGCGCCGCCGGCCGCCGCCATTGTCGATCGCAACTGTTTCTCTGTCTCGCTGTACAGCGCGCCGAATCCGGGCGACATGGCGTTTATCCGCGTCGCCTCCTATTATCCGGTTAATATGTTTAGCCAGGTGCGCACCCTGGCGCGCGGCTCGGCAGACGCGCAGTACTGCGAGCTGGACGTGGTGCCGGGCGAGCTGAACCGCTTTACCCTGACCGGCTGCCTGACGCAGCGCAGCGAGCCGCTGCCGTTGGCCTTCGCCATCCAGGACGGTGCCAGCTATGCGGGCGCCATCCTGAAAGACGAGCTGAAGCAGGCCGACATCCAGATCGACGGGCATTTGAAACGCCAGACGCGCCCCGGCATCACCGGTACGGTGATCGCGCAAACCCAGTCGGCGCCGCTGCACGATCTGTTGAAAATCATGCTGAAAAAATCGGACAACATGATCGCCGATACCGTCTTCCGCACCATCGGCCACGAACGCTTCGGCGTGCCGGGCACCTGGCGAGCCGGTTCCGATGCGGTACGCCAGGTGCTGCGCCAGAAGGCCGGCATCGATCTGGGCAACACCATCATCGCCGACGGTTCCGGCCTGTCGCGCCACAACCTGCTGGCCCCGGCGACCATGATGCAGGCGCTGCAGTACATCGCGCAGCACGACAACGAGCTGAACTTTATCTCGATGCTGCCGCTGTCCGGCTATGACGGCACCCTGCGCTACCGCGGCGGCCTGCATGAGGCTGGCGTAGACGGCAAGGTGTCGGCCAAGACCGGCGCGCTGCAGGGCGTCTACAACCTGGCGGGTTTCATCACTACCGCCAGCGGCCAGCGCATGGCCTTCGTGCAGTATCTCTCCGGCTACGCCGTGCCACCGGAAGATCAGAAACAGCGCCGCGCGCCGCTGGTGCGTTTCGAAAGCCGCCTGTATCGGGATATTTACCAAAACAACTGAGGATCGCCATGAAGCTGCTGGTCGTTGAAGATGATGAACTGCTGCAACAAGGGCTGGCGCTGGCGCTGACCGGTGAAGGCTACGTGTGCGACTGCGCCGCCACAGCGGCGGAGGCCAGCAGCCTGCTCATCACCAGCCAATACAGCATGGTGATCCTGGATCTCGGCCTGCCGGACATGGACGGCGCAGCGCTGCTGCGGCAGTGGCGCCGCCAGCAGATCGATCTGCCGGTGCTGATCCTGACCGCCCGCGACGCCCTGGAAGACCGCGTCGATGGGCTGGACGCCGGCGCCGACGACTACCTGGTCAAACCCTTCGCGCTGGTTGAGCTGCAGGCGCGCGTGCGCGCTCTCCTGCGGCGCTACCAGGGCCACAGCGACAATCTGATGCAGGTGGATGACCTGCAGTTGAATCTCTCCAGCCAGCAGGTCTATCTGCAACAGCAGCCGGTGGAGGTCACGCCGAAAGAGTTCGCCATTCTGGCGCGCCTGATCATGCGTGCCGGGCAGACGGTCAACCGCGAACTCCTGCAGCAGGATCTCTACACCTGGCAAGATGATTTAGGTTCCAACACCCTGGAAGTGCATATCCACAACCTGCGCCGCAAACTGGGCAAGGATCGCATCCGCACCGTGCGCGGCATCGGCTACCGCCTGGAACCCTCGTCATGATCAGCATGCGCCGCCGCCTGCTGCTGATGCTGGCGCTGATCCTGCTGGTCACGCAACTCATCAGCGCCTTCTGGCTGTGGCACGAAAGCCAGGAGCAGATCAGCTTCCTGGTGGACGAAACCCTGTCCGCCAAAGTGCGTACCGAACGCGTCGATACCGAGATCGCCGAGGCCATCGCATCGCTGTTGGCGCCTTCGCTGATCATGATGATCGTCACCCTGTTGGCGTCATTCTGGGCTATCAGCTGGATCATCCGCCCACTCAACCAACTGCAGCAGCGGCTGGAAAAGCGCTCTGCCGATAACCTGACGCCGCTGCCGATCACCAGCGATAGCCAGGAAATGGTGGCCGTCACCAATGCGCTCAATCAGCTGTTCTCACGGTTGGACAACACCATTCAACAGGAACGCCTGTTCACCGCCGACGCCGCCCACGAACTGCGCACGCCGCTGGCCGGCATCCGCCTGCATCTGGAATTGATGGAAAAACAAGGCGTCAAGGGCAGCCAGGCGCTGATCGCCCGCATCGATCAACTGATGCATACCGTCGAGCAGTTGCTGATGCTGTCGCGCGCCGGGCAAGACTTCGCCAGCGGCCATTATCAGCATTTCGATTGGGTAGCCGATGTGATCCAGCCGCTGCGCGAAGAGCTCGACGAAATGGCCGCCCAACGCGGGCAGACGCTGGGCTGGCAATTGCCGGCTGCTGCCACAGTGAACGGCGATCCTGTGCTGCTGCGGCTTCTGCTGCGCAACCTGGTCGAAAACGCTCACCGTTACGGCCCGGAAGGCGGCGCGATACAGGTGCGGTTAACGCCGCAAGACAACGGCTATCTGCTGCAGGTCATCGACGATGGCCCGGGGATCAAGGAAGAGATGGTCGGGGAGCTGACGCAGGCGTTTCGCCGCATGGATCAACGCTACGGCGGCAGCGGACTGGGCCTGAATATCGTGATCCGCATCGCGCAACTGCACCAGGGGCGTTTGACGCTGGAAAACCGCCGCGATGCGCGCGGCCTGAATGCCCAGTGCTGGCTGCCGGAAAAGGCGCTCAAATAATAAGGGCCCAGCGTTGCTGAGCCCTTTATCACCGAATTACTTCTGGTAAATGATTTCGACGCCTTCGTCGTCGTCTTCGTCCCAGTCGTCATCCCAGTCATCTTCCGCTTCGGCTTCCACTTCTGCGATTTGCTCGCGGTGGTAGTCATCCCACATGAATTCGACTTTTTCCGGTGCGCTTTCTTCGATCGCCATCGCTTTCGGCTGGGTGTTGATGAAGTTCATCACGTCCCAGCACAGCGCGTTGACGCCTTCGCGGTTGGCGGCGGAGATCATGTAGTACTTCCCTTCCCAGCCCATGCCTTCCACAATCGCCTTGGCGCGTTCGGCGGCTTCTTCCTCACCAATCACATCAATTTTGTTGAACACCAGCCAGCGCGGCTTCTGCGCCAGATTTTCGCTGTATTGGTTCAACTCGTTGATGATGACTTTGGCGTTTTCCACCGGATCGGATTCGTCGATCGGCGCGATGTCCACCAGGTGCAGCAGCACGCGGCAACGCTCCAGGTGTTTCAGGAAACGAATACCCAGGCCGGCGCCTTCGGAGGCGCCCTCGATCAGCCCCGGAATGTCGGCGACCACAAAGCTCTGCTCGTGATCCATGCGCACCACGCCCAGGCTCGGCACCAGCGTGGTAAACGGATAATCGGCCACCTTCGGCTTGGCGGCGGACACCGCGCGGATGAAGGTCGATTTGCCGGCGTTCGGCAACCCCAGCATGCCCACATCGGCCAGCAGCAACAGCTCCAGCAACAGGTCACGCGCTTCGCCGGCGGTACCCAGCGTCTTCTGACGCGGCGCGCGGTTGACCGAAGATTTGAAACGGGTGTTGCCCAGACCGTGCCAGCCGCCTTTGGCGACCATCAGCTTCTGCTCGTGGCGGGTCATGTCGCCGAGGATCTCGCCGGTGCCCTGATCCTTCACGCGCGTGCCGACCGGCACCTTGATGATGACGTCTTTACCGCGTTTGCCGGTACAGTCGCGGCTCTGACCATTCTGGCCGCGTTCGGCGCGGAAAGACTTCTCAAAGCGGTAGTCGATCAGGGTGTTAAGGTTCTCGTCCGCCAGCAGGTAGACGTCGCCGCCGTCGCCGCCGTCACCGCCGTCAGGCCCACCGTTCGGGATATATTTTTCGCGGCGGAAGCTGACGCACCCGTTGCCGCCGTCGCCTGCAACGACCAGAATCGCTGCTTCATCTACAAACTTCATTTACCGTCTCCGTAAATCATTCACCGGGCTGCTTCAAAGGAGCAACCAGGGGGGGGTCTGCCCGTCGCGGCCACCACCGGTGACCAATTGCGGAAAACATGGCGCCCGCCACAACTACAAACGCACCGACATAGCCGACGATGTTCAGCGTCGGCATGGCGAATGCCTGGGGCCAAGCCAGCGCCAATAAATCTGAAAACAGCAGGGTAAACAGCGGGGTCAGCGTAACCAACGCGCTCACCTGCGCCGCCTGCCAGCGCGCCATCGCTTCCGCCAGCGCGCCATAGCCGATCAGCGTGTTGGCGCCGCAAAACAGCAGGCACGCCAATTGCCAGCCGCTAAGCTGGAAAATCACCTCGGGTTTGGCCAGAGGGAACAACGCAATCGCACATAAAGTGTACAACATAACCAGGATCTGCGGCGAAGCCAGCCGGCGCAGCAACACCTTCTGCGCCACGCCATAGCTCACCCAGACCATCGCCGCGCACACGCCCAGCATGACGCCCAGCGTGTAGTCCGTCAGCCGGGTGAAGATCTCTATCAGACTGACGTTGAAAAACAGCATCAGCCCGCAAATCAGCATCAGGGCGCCAATGACCTGGGTGATGCGCATGCGTTCTTTTAAAATCAGCACGCTGGCGAACATCATACCGACTGGCGACAGCTGGCCAATCACCTGCGACGCCGTCGGGCTCAGGTATTGCAGCGAGGAGCTGAAGAACACAAAGTTGCCCAGCAGCCCCGCCGTCGCGATCGCCAACAGCAGCAGCCAACGCGGCTGGCGGAACATCGTCAGCGGCGGCAGCTTGCCGCGCACCGCAAGGATCACGCCCAAACCGATGGCGGCCATGGTAAAGCGATACCAGACAACGGTAAACGGCTCCATCACCACCAACACTTCTTTCATCGCAATCGGCAACGCGCCCCAGCAAACCGCCGTGGTTAACGCCAGAGAAATGCCAACGCCGACCTGCTGCTTCGTATCCATATCACCTTCGCCAACGCTGACGGGCCAACCCTCAGGCAACCCATAAATGTAAAAAGCCCCGCAACGAATTGCGGGGCTTACATCTATTTCGTAAGGCTCGAAAAATTATTCAGCTTCGATGCTGATGAATTTACGATTGCTCGGGCCTTTAACTTCGAATTTGACTTTACCGTCTTTCAAAGCAAACAGAGTGTGGTCTTTGCCGCAACCCACGTTGGTACCAGCGTGGAATTTGGTGCCGCGCTGACGAACGATGATGCTGCCTGCCAGTACTGCTTCGCCGCCAAAGCGTTTTACGCCCAGACGTTTAGCTTCTGAATCGCGACCGTTACGAGTCGAGCCGCCAGCCTTTTTGTGTGCCATTAATCCGCTCTCCTAACTTAAGCGCTGATGCCGGTGATTTTAACGTCAGTGAACCACTGACGGTGGCCCTGCTGCTTACGGTGGTGTTTACGACGACGAAACTTAACGATTTTAATTTTCTCGCCACGACCGTGAGCAACGACTTCAGCTTTGATCTTGCCGCCATCGACGAAAGGAACGCCGATTTTGATATCTTCGCCATTAGCGATCATCAGAATCTGGTCAAACTCAACCGCTTCACCAGTTGCGATGTCCAGCTTTTCCAAGCGAACGGTCTGACCTTCGCTTACTCGGTGTTGTTTACCACCACTTTGGAAAACCGCGTACATATAAAACTCCGCTTTCCGCGTGCCCGACTGTGTTAGTTCAGAGCGCGCTATAAATATTCACAATAGGGCGCGAATTCTACGCAAAAAAGCGGCGCATGACAAGAGCAGAATAAGACCAGAAGGAGAAAAAAGAAGAAAAAAAGCGCAGTTTCTTTCGTGGCGTTTATCTGAACCGTTTTTCAAGTACAATCATAGGGACAGTTACCGCCATGTACCGATGTGAGCAGCGATCTCAACGCGGTGAAGAGAAACACAGCTGAAAAAAACACAATGAACCTAGAGCAAATTACCGAGTTAACCGCGCAAGATATGGCGGCCGTGAACGCAACAATTCTCGAACAGCTGAATTCCGATGTCACGCTCATCAATCAGCTTGGCTATTACATTATCAGCGGTGGCGGTAAGCGCATCCGGCCGATGATCGCCGTCCTGGCGGCGCGGGCGTTGGGCTACGAAGGCAACAAGCACGTCACCGTAGCCGCCCTGATCGAATTCATTCATACCGCCACGCTGTTGCATGACGACGTCGTCGACGAATCGGACATGCGCCGCGGCAAAGCCACCGCCAACGCAGCGTTCGGCAACGCCGCCAGCGTGCTGGTCGGCGACTTTATCTATACCCGCGCCTTCCAGATGATGACCAGCCTGGAATCCCTGCGCGTGCTGGCGCTGATGTCGGAGGCGGTCAACGTCATCGCCGAAGGTGAAGTGCTGCAGTTGATGAACGTGCACGATCCTGACATCAGCGAAGAAAGTTATATGCGGGTGATCTACAGCAAAACCGCCCGTCTGTTTGAAGCGGCGGCGCAATCGTCGGCGATCCTGTCCGGCGCCAGCGCTGAGCAAGAACAGGCGCTGCAAGATTATGGCCGCTATCTCGGCACCGCTTTCCAGCTGATCGACGATCTGCTCGACTACAGCGCCGACGGCAGCACGCTGGGCAAAAACACCGGCGACGATCTGAACGAAGGGAAACCGACCCTGCCGCTGCTGCACGCGATGCACAACGGCGACGACGCCCAGCGTGACATGATCCGCGGCGCGATTGAGCAAGGCAACGGCCGCCACCTGCTGGAGCCGGTGCTGCAGGCGATGCAGCAATGCGGTTCGCTGGAATACACCCGCAAACGCGCCGAGGAAGAAGCCGACAAGGCGATCGCCGCGCTGCAGGTCTTGCCGGCATCAGAGCACCGTACAGCGCTGGAAGGCCTGGCCCATTTGGCGGTACAACGCGATTTTTAAGAAATTTTAATTTCGCAATACATTCATCAGGCCCGCCCACGCGGGCCTGCCTAGGTATTGCTCTCTTCGTCGATACGCGCCAGCAGGCCGCCAATCCCTTCCCGCATCAGGAAAGCCACCATTTTCTCGCGCTCGCTCTCCGTCAAATGGTAGTAATACTCGATCCAGACCGCCAACGGATCCTGGCGTTCTACGTCATATGTCGCCCCGTCTTCTTTCAGCGCCAGCAGGTTACGCACGCCTGGAGGCAGGCTGTCGATATGGTACTCCAACGCTTTTCCCTGCACGCCTTTACGCCTGCGGCTGATCCAGCCTTCGCGTCGGGCCATCAGATTGATTCCCTGTGGTGAGGAAGGTAATCCTGCGATGCCTGTCAGTTCCTTGGCGGCAAACCACTCGTTTTTCATAGCCATCATCTCTGGGCAATAGTGGGCAATGTCGTTTTTTGGAAATTACTTGGGTATTTTTTAGGAAATTTAATGGTATTCTTGTTTCCGAATAAGCGTTTCACGTTGTTCAAACGCTTAACCATGACCCGTTAGTTATACCACTAACGCAACTTTGGCTAATCAGAAAAGGAATGTAAACATGAATTCAAGGAACCCAGATTGGCATCCGGCAGATATCATCGCGGCGCTACGCAAGCAGGGCACCACGCTGGCGGCAGTGTCGCGCAAGGCCGGATTAAGCTCATCGACGCTGGCCAATGCGCTGTCGCGCCCGTGGCCAAAGGGGGAATGGCTGATCGCCGAAGCGATAGGCATCCACCCTTCGGAGATCTGGCCAAGCCGCTATTTCGATCCGCACAGCGATTGCCTGCTGGATCGCAAAGCACGCATCAAATCGTGAACGCGGAGCAAAAAAAACCGCCGGAACAGCGTCCGGCGGCGTTTATCGGCTGACTATCGGTGTCGATCAGTTATTGATGAACTTCTCGCCCAGTTCGATATCTTTATGCAGCACGTCCAGCATCTCGTTCAGTGCTTTCTGCTCGAAGACGCTCAGGGTGCCGATATCTTTGCGTTCTTCAACGCCGTTCTTGCCCAGCACCAGCGGCTGCGCGAAGAAGCGAGCGTATTTGCCGTCGCCTTCAACGTAAGCGCATTCCACAACGCCTTTCTCGCCCTGCAGCGCACGCACCAGAGACAGACCGAAACGGGCGGCCGCCTGACCCATGGACAGCGTTGCAGACCCGCCGCCGGCTTTGGCTTCCACCACTTCAGTGCCGGCGTTCTGAATACGTTTGGTCAGATCCGCCACTTCCTGATCGGTGAAGCTCACGCCAGGGATCTGCGACAGCAGAGGCAGGATGGTCACGCCAGAGTGGCCGCCGATCACCGGCACGTTCAGTTCTTCAGGCTGCTTGCCTTTCAGCTCGGCCACGAAGGTATTGGAACGGATGATATCCAGCGAAGTCACGCCGAACAGTTTGTTCTTGTCGTAAACGCCGGCTTTTTTCAGCACTTCCGCCGCGATGGCGACCGTGGTGTTAACCGGGTTGGTGATGATGCCGATGCAGGCTTTCGGGCAGGTTTTCGCCACTTGCTCAATCAGGTTACGCACGATGCCGGCGTTAACGTTGAACAGGTCAGAGCGATCCATGCCTGGCTTACGGGCCACGCCGGCGGAAATCAGCACCACGTCCGCACCGTGCAGAGCCGGAGTCGCGTCTTCGCCGCTGAAGCCTTTGATTTTAACTGCGGTTGGGATGTGGCTTAAGTCGACGGCAACGCCTGGGGTAACGGGGGCAATGTCGTAGAGAGAGAGTTCAGAACCTGAAGGAAGCTGGGTTTTGAGTAGAAGGGCGAGGGCCTGGCCGATACCGCCAGCAGCACCGAGAACTGCAACTTTCATCCTATACTCCTTTATTATCTTAAATATATAAAGCGCCGTGAATGTGTTGGTTACGGACCTTAAGTTATTACACCTATCAAAACAATAAATTAGCCAATTCTTGCCTGCAGGTGTAATAAAACGGCCGCTGTCGCGCCCATTTTAGATTAAATCGCTTACGCATGAAGGGCATAGCGCACACTAATCAAAAATAGTGCGAGGTTATTCACGAGCAAGTTAACCGGCCGTTACATTACACCCTTACGCAACATCAGAACAACATCATTTTAATAACATTTTATTTACCAGCGCAGGCCGATTTTCCGTCGTCAAAAGGGCATATTCATCGCGGCCGGATTTTGTTAAAATGCCGCCCTTTCCTCGCCGTCCGGTCATTTTTATTTTCTTTGGGGCGGCCTTTGTTGCATAAAAATTCATCTATATGCATAATCATGACTTCCACTATCAACATTCCACGGTGCAAAATGCGTAATCCCGCAAAACAGGAAGATCTGATCAAGACGTTCAAAGCGTTATTGAAAGAAGAAAAATTCAGTTCTCAAGGCGAGATCGTTTTGGCGCTGCAAGAAGAAGGCTTCGAAAACATTAACCAATCCAAAGTATCGCGCATGCTGACCAAGTTCGGCGCGGTACGTACGCGCAATGCCAAAATGGAAATGGTGTATTGCCTTCCTGCCGAACTCGGCGTGCCGACCACCACCAGCCCATTGAAGAATCTGGTGCTCGACGTCGACCATAACGATGCCGTCGTGGTGATCCACACCAGCCCGGGCGCCGCACAGCTGATCGCCCGCCTGCTCGACTCACTGGGTAAATCCCAGGGCATCCTCGGCACAATTGCCGGCGACGACACGATTTTCGTCACCCCGTCCAACGGCTTTACCGCTCAGAAGCTGCATGAAGCGATCTTGGGCGTGTTCGAACAAGAGCTGTGAAACCTGGCGCTAACAAAGTGCGGCTGTAAACCGCATTTTGTTAGCGCTTCTTTAACCCTCGCGTTACCTTCCCAGCCTTCAACCGCGTTTAACACTGCTTTTTTATCCCGCAACAACACATTTCCATGACATCTCTATGTAACCAGCAGTACCGACTGTGATCTTCCGCACTTTTGGTCAAAATCACTTACCTTATTGAAATTACATAAATTTAACATCAAAAGATCGTTTTATGAGCGTTTTTTATTCCTTACGGTTATAAAAAATAAGGATCATGAGGTTAAAGTTTCACTAGCAACTGTTAGCGAACTATTAATTTTTCGCGTTACTAGCTGTATACTCATTTTCGTGAACTGAATCACAGTTCGTTGGAACTGATAAAAGAATACGATGAGGTGAGATGATGAAAATTAAAGCTACCGTTGCAACCCTGAGCGTTCTGTCCATGCTTTCCTTTGGTGCATTCGCAGCACAATCTGTTGATGCAACCCAGGCCGCAAAACTGCAGCCCGCCGGTGTGATCACCGTGAGCGGCGTCGCCGCTGCGCCTTCCGACATTCGCCAGGCACTGTCCGACAAAGCTGACGCCAAAGGGGCGACCGCTTACCGCGTGATCGAAGCGCGCAACGACGGCAACTTCCATGCGACCGCTGAAATCTACAAATAAGTAACGGCATTACCCGGCAACGGGCAATACATCTCTGGAATCAAACGCTGTCATAACGGCCTTCAAGAATAAAAATCGCTGCCAAGCCCTTCCAGGCTGTTATGACCAAGGATCGCTATCATGAACATGAAAACTACTGTTGCTGCACTCGGTTTGCTGTCCGTCATCTCCTTCGGCGCGTCTGCCGCCCAGTTGGTGACTAACGATCAGACCGCCAATCTGCAATCTATCGGCACCATTACCGTCAGCGGCATCGACGGCGCGCCGACCGACATTCGCCAGGCGTTGTCGGAGAAAGCCGACGCGAAAGGCGCGACCGCCTACCGCGTGATCGAAGCCCGTAACGAAGGCAACTACCACGCCACCGCCGAGATTTACAAATAACAACTCTGGGAACGGCTTTGCAGAGCTGATTACCCTCGTCACTGCCACTGCCGAGTTCTGACGCAAACGCCGATTTCCCAGAGACCCTCTCGTCGTCCTATCCGACGAACCCCGTTGCCCTCGCTCGCGAGGGCTTTTTTATGGGCGTAAAAAAGGCCGCGAATGCGGCCCTTTGTTGGCTGATGCGGCTAAGCGATCAGTAGGTCACCTTCGGTTCCTGCTTTTTCGCCAGCGCGTCCAGCAGGCGATCGTGAATGCCGCCAAAACCGCCGTTGCTCATCACCAGAATGTGGTCGCCCGGCTGTGCGGTTTTCACCACCATCTCCACCAGCGTGTCGAGATCCGCGCTCCAGTGCGCCGGCTGCACGCAGGCATCCGCCACTTCCGCGACCTGCCACGGAATGTGGTGCGGCTGGAACAGGAACACTTCGTCGGCACGGCCGAGCGAAGGCGCCAGATCGTTTTTGCTGATGCCCATTTTCATGGTGTTGGATCGCGGTTCCAGCACCGCCAGAATGCGCGCCGTGCCGCCGACCTTGCCGCGCAGCGCGGCCAGAGTGGCCAGGATCGCCGTCGGGTGGTGCGCGAAATCGTCGTAAACCGTGACGCCGTTGGCTTCGCCACGCAGCTCCAAGCGGCGGCGGGCATTGATGAAATCGCCCAACGCGCGGCAGGCGTCCGCCGGCTGCACGCCGACGTGGCGAGTCGCGGCGATGGCCATCAGGCCGTTATGCATGTTGTGCTCGCCCACCAGCGCCCAGTTCACTTCGCCAACCTGCTCGCCGTCGAGGAACACCGCGTAATGGCTGGCGTCCGGCGTCAGCTTCTGCGCGCGCCAGGCGCCCTCTTCGCCCACCAGCTCCTGTTCGCTCCAGCAGCCCATCGCCATCACCTGCTTCAGGTGGCTGTCGTTGTCCGGCAGGATGATTTTGCCTTTGCCCGGCACCAGACGCACCAGGTGGTGGAACTGTTTCTGGATGGCTTTCAGATCGTCGAAAATATCGGCGTGGTCGAACTCCAGGTTGTTCATGATCAGCGTGCGCGGGCTGTAGTGCACGAACTTGGAGCGCTTGTCGAAGAACGCGCAGTCATACTCGTCGGCCTCGATCACGAAGAACGGGCTGCCGCCGAGGCGGGCCGATACGTCGAAGTTGCCCGGCACGCCGCCGATGACGAAGCCCGGCTGGTAGCCGCAGGCTTCGAGGATCCAGGTCGCCATGCCGGCGGTGGTGGTTTTGCCGTGGGTGCCGGCGACCGCCAGTACCCAGCGATCGCGCAACACGGCGTCGTGCAGCCACTGCGGGCCGGAAACGTAAGGGATACCACGCTCCAGCACCGCCTCCACGCACGGGTTGCCGCGCGTCATGGCGTTGCCGATGATCACCAGATCCGGCGCCGGATCCAGCTGGGCGGGATCATAACCCTGAATCAGATCGATCCCCTGGTTCTCCAGCAGCGTGCTCATCGGCGGATAGACGTTGGCGTCCGAACCGGTGACGTCATGCCCCAGTGAGCGCGCCAGCATCGCCAGCCCGCCCATAAAGGTGCCACAGATCCCAAGAATGTGAATGCGCATAGGTTTCTCATGTGAGTGCATCGAATGTCGGCATATTCTAACGCTCAGAATCGTCCAGAAGAAATGGATTTGCCTATGAATGGCGCGCATCTTTGGGCTACACTGCACGCGAAAACGTTGGCGGTTTGTTAACAGGCCGCTATCCATCCGTAGATTCAGGGATTGTGTCATGAAAACGTTAGGCGAATTTATCGTCGAGAAACAGCACGACTTCTCTCACGCCACCGGCGAGCTGACCGCGTTACTTTCTGCAATTAAACTGGGCGCCAAAATCATCCACCGCGACATCAACAAGGCCGGCCTGGTTGATATTCTGGGAACCAGCGGGGTGTCCAACGTACAGGGCGAAGTTCAGATGAAACTGGACCTGTACGCGAACGAAAAACTGAAAGCGGCGTTGAAAGCGCGTGGTGAAGTTGCGGGTATCGCTTCCGAAGAAGAAGATGAAATCGTGATATTCGACGGCGAGCGAGCTGAAAATGCCAAGTATGTCGTATTGATGGATCCGTTGGACGGTTCGTCCAACATCGATGTCAACGTCTCGGTCGGTACGATTTTCTCTATCTATCGTCGCATCACGCCGGTCGGCACGCCGGTGACCGAAGAAGACTTCCTGCAGCCGGGCAGCGCCCAGGTCGCAGCGGGTTACGTGGTTTACGGCTCGTCCACCATGCTGGTGTACACCACCGGTTACGGCGTCCACGCCTTCACGTACGATCCGTCTCTGGGCGTGTTCTGTCTCTCTCACGAGAAAGTGCGCTTCCCGGCGAGCGGCAACATGTATTCCATCAACGAAGGCAACTACATCAAGTTCCCTCTCGGCGTGAAGAAATACATCAAGTACTGCCAGGAGCAGGACGAAGCGACGCAGCGCCCTTATACCTCGCGCTACATCGGTTCTCTGGTGGCGGACTTCCACCGCAACCTGCTGAAAGGCGGCATCTACATTTACCCAAGCACCGCCAGCCACCCGCAAGGCAAGCTGCGCCTGCTGTACGAATGCAACCCGATGGCGTTCCTGGCCGAACAGGCCGGCGGCAAGGCCAGCGACGGCAAAAATCGCATTCTGGACATCACGCCGGTGAAACTGCACCAGCGCGCGCCATTCTTCGTCGGCACCAAGTCGATGGTAGAAGACGCAGAACGCTTCATCGCCGAAAACCCGGACGAGTAACGCGTTACTGGCAAGGGTTCGGCGCCGCGCCGAACCCTTATCGCCTTACAGCTTGAACGCCGCCATGCTCTGCGCCAGCAGCTGAGCCTGATCTTCCAGCGAGCGCGTCGCCGCCGCCGACTCTTCCACCAGCGCCGCATTCTGCTGCGCCACCTGATCCATCTGCGCCACCGCCAGGTTTACCTGTTCGATACCGCTGCTTTGTTCGCGCGTCGCCGCCGAGATCTCACGCATCAACGCCGTCACCCGGCCCACTTCACCGGTGATACCGCTCATGGTCTGCGCCGCCGACTCCACCATCTGCTCGCCTTCCTGCACCCGGTTCTGCGACGCTTCGATCAACCCTTTGATCTCTTTCGCCGACTGGGCGCTACGCTGCGCCAGATTGCGCACTTCGCCGGCCACCACCGCGAAACCGCGGCCCTGTTCGCCGGCGCGCGCCGCCTCCACCGCTGCGTTCAACGCCAGGATATTGGTCTGGAAGGCGATGCCGTCCATCACGCTGATGATGTCGGCAATACGGCGCGAGCTGTCGGTGATCGCCTGCATCTTGCTCATGACCTGACTGACCACGTCGCTGCCCTGGTTGGCGATATCGGACACGCTCAACGCCAGTTGGTTGGCCTGCTCGCAGTTCTCGGCGTTCATTTTCACCGTCGAGGTCAGCTGTTCCATGCTGGCGGCAGTCTCTTCCAGCGAAGCGGCCGATTCTTCGGTGCGCTGCGCCAGATGCAGGTTACCGGCCGCCAGTTCGCGTGAACCGGTGTCGATCTGGCTGCTGGCGTCACGCACTTTGCTGACCGAATTGGCCAGCGCCTGCTGCATGCGCTGCATCGCCCGCACCAGGCGGCCCATCTCGGTATCGCCCTCGCCGCGGATCTCATGGGTCAGATCGCCGCCGGCGATGTATTCCAGCTGCGCGATGGACTCATCCAGCGGACGCAAAATGATCACCCGCAACGCAAACCAGGCCAGCACCGCCAGCAGCACGCTGAGCAGGCCCGCCACCACGATCAGCGAGATCTTGGTGCTGGCGTTGCTTTCCGCGTCATGCACCTGCTGGGCGCCGAGCTTCATGGCGAAGCTGCGGAAATCGGTGAGATCCTTTTCAAACGCGATGCTCAAGGCGGAAATGCGCGTCTCCTGGATATGGTAATACTCATCGATCTTGCCGGCCTTGATGGCGGCGGCCATCGGCTTCACGCCCTGCTCCAGATAGGCGCGATAGCTGTTTTGCAGACGATTGGAGAGTTCGCGGCCGCGCTCGGTCACGGTGCCGACGCCGACAAAGCGCGCCATTTCCTTGTTCGACTGTTCGAGGTAACCGTAGATGCGGCCCACGGTGGCGTCGGAGACATCAGTCTGGCCGATCTCCCGTTGGCGCACCGCCAGCGAAGCGGCGGTTCGGGCGCGCAGCGTCAGGTTGGAGCTGTTGGCCAGCGAGCCCAGCTCTTCGCCGAGGATCTGGTTCAAGGTATGGATCGAGCGCGATCCTTCGTTAATCGCGTTGACGCCAATAACGCTGACCATGATCAGCAGCATGGTCATCAGGCTCAGCAGGGCGATCAGCCCAGCCTTCACCGTAATCTTTTTTAGCATGAGTTCTTCCCGGCTTCAGAATAGTGAGATCAGACGTAGTAGGGGTGGCAAAACGCGGAGCCAGCTTTGCTGGCTCATTATTGTTTGTTGAAGTTATCGGCAGGCGGAGGCAAAACTTCATGCCGCGGCGGGATTAATCTGGAAATTCTCCGCGCGCAGAGACACTGGGTTTTCGACGATGAAAAGGGCAGGAAATCGCAAAAGAGTCCGCTATAATAGCCGCCACTCCATTTCTGGTTTGATGATTAAAGGAAACCGACATGAGCTTGAATCTGGTCCCAGCTGGCAAAGACCTGCCGGAAGACATCTACGTAGTAATCGAAATCCCGGCCAACGCCGATCCAATCAAATACGAAATCGACAAAGAAACCGGCGCGCTGTTCGTTGACCGTTTCATGTCCACCGCGATGTTCTACCCATGCAACTACGGCTACATCAACCACACTCTGTCTCTGGATGGTGATCCGGTTGACGTGCTGGTCCCAACCCCATATCCGCTGCAGCCGGGCTCCGTGATCCGCTGCCGTCCGGTTGGCGTGCTGAAGATGACCGACGAAGCCGGTGAAGACGCCAAGCTGGTTGCGGTACCGCACAGCAAGCTGACCAAAGAGTACGATCACGTGAAAGACGTGAACGACCTGCCGGAACTGCTGAAAGCCCAGATCGCTCACTTCTTCGAGCACTACAAAGATCTGGAAAAAGGCAAATGGGTGAAAGTGGAAGGCTGGGCAGACGCTGCCGCAGCTAAAGCGGAAATCATCGCCTCCTTCGAACGCGCTGCCAAGAAGTAATTTTCGCCGCCGTCCGATGAAAAAACACCGCTCATTGAGCGGTGTTTTTTTATTACTGATCTTCGAGGCGTTTCAGCCAGTCACCGCTGGTAATTCGCGGGTAACCGTCCACGCTGTGTTTATACAGGTAGATCCACGCACTCCCATAAGGCGTCTGAATCAGCTCGCGCTTATAGTCCTTGGTGTTGCTTTTCAGTTCGTCCAGCTCTGCCAGAATCGATGAGTTAATACGATACACTTCGCAATGTATCGTGCCCTCTCCAGGGATCGCCGCCGGGTAATGGCCCAGATTATAAATCTGATAGCCTTCGAGCTCGTGCTCGCCGAGCCATTGGGCGTTGGTCATCCAATGGCTGTTTCCCTGTTTGCGCCGTAAACTGCCGTAGACAATTATTCGCATCGCTAAAACTCAAACTGATAGAGCAAATCTAATGCCTGGTCGAGACCAGACACCGCTTCAAGATACAACTTAGGCATCAGGCGATAACGCAACGTCAGCGTGGCCAGCGAGTCGAAAATGCCCACCCCATATTTTACTTGTAAGCCTGGGAGGACATAGCCGCTCACGACAACCTGGGAATTGTCGCCAACCCCCTGAGTGTCCAGAGCCAAATTACTCACGCCGAATGCCTCGCCGATTTTACCCACAAGTTGACCACTTTGTGCAACCCCCATGCCGATTAACATCGACGTCATGGCGTTGCCGTCGGCGCCGGAACTGCTTAAGCCCTGACCGCGCAGCAGATAAGACAGGGCTTCCTGTTGCGATTTGGCCGGATCGGAGAACACTTCCAGCTTCGGCGCATCCGCCAGGCCGGTCACGCGCACGCCGGCGGTCACGTCGTCCTCGGTGGATTCCGGGTTGCGGATCGCCTCGATATTGAGCAGCGGCTGATCCGGCGGGCCGGAGAACATCAGCTGCCCTTTACGCACGATCAAATCCTGACCATAAGCATGGAAGCGACCGGAAGGGATGTCAATCTGGCCATTGAGGCCCAGCCCTTTCTTGTCCTGCACCACTTTCAAATCGCCCTTCAGGCGGGCTTTCAGGCCGAAGGCGTCCAGCCGCACGTCGTTGCCGACGTGGATCATCAGATTGCTGTTGATCGGGATCGAGGCGGTCTTCGGTTGAATCGGCTTCAGCTGATCGTCCAGCATCACCTCGTCGGAAGAGACGCCCACCGCGCTTTCCGGCAGTTCCTGCACCGTGATGCGCGCCCAGGGAATATCGACCTTGCCGTTGAGCGAGAACAGCTGCGGCGTGGCTTCGAACACCAGATCCGGCGACACGTCGATGCGGATCATCGGCGGCACCGTCACCCGCAGCTTGTCGCCCTTGGCGGCAATGCGCGCGCGCCAGGCATTGATGTCACGCCAGTCGGCATCGCCCGCCAGATTCAGCTGGCCGCGCGTGGTGCTGAGCAGCCCTTCCAGCGTCGAGGTCATGCCGTTGAAATTCACCGCCAGCCGCGCGTCGGTCATATCGAACGGCATCCAGTGCCCCTGCACCTTCGCCCGATCCAACGCCAGACGCCCGAACACCAGCGGCTTCTGCGCGCTGCCGCCCAGACGCAGGTTGGCGTTCAGCATGCCCGCCGCGCTTTCGCCCTTCATCAGCGCCGGGTTGATCAGCGCCAGCGAGATGTTGGTGATATTGACATTGCCGCTGATGGTGCGCCGCACCTGCGGATCCGCCACCTGGATATTGCCGTCGAACTGGCCGTTGTTGGTCAGTTTGATCCGCCAGTCGGCCTGCGCGCGGCCGTTGTTCAGGCCGGCGTTGAGGGTCAGCGTATCGAAGGCGATCGGCAGCGCATTGCCCTGCACCTGCTGCACCACCTTGACGCCGTTGCCGGCCAACGTGACCTTCGCCTCCGGCAGCGCGCCGCCCGGTTTCCAGCTGACGTCGGCCCGGCCGGTGAACACGCCGCTCAGGGCGGTCTCCGGGCCGAGGAACGGCTTGATCATCGCCAGATCGAACCGGTTGAGCACCACGCTGGCCTGGCCGCTCTGGCCGGCTTCGATGGTCTTCGGCACGCACAACTCGGCGTTCGGGTTCTGCCAACAGTGCGGCCCGATGCTGATTTTCTGCGCGGTGTTCAGGTAGTCCAGCGCGATGGCGCGCGTCAGGCGCCACTCCCCTACCGGCGTATCGAAGCGGGTATTGTTCAAATTGCCGCGCCAGCGCTGCTGCTGACGATCGAAGCTGCCCTGCAGCGCCAGCTGGCCGGAGACCGGTTTGCCGTCGATCTTCAGCTGCAGCTGATGCTGCTTCTCGCTGCCTTTGGCGTCGAGGGTCAGCAGGCTGACTTCCAGCGCGTCCTGCTTCAGCTGCTCGACGCGTACCGCCAGCTGCCCCTGGATCTGATCCGTGGAGCGCACGTCGCCGTCGATCTTCACCCGGTTGATGCGCAGCGCCTGCCACTGCAAACCGGAGGCGGTCAAATCCGCCAGCAGCTGAGGCGCCTGCAGATTGCCGCGCAGCTTCAGCAGCCCTTTGGCGGTGCCGCCCAGGCCCGGCAGCGCGCCGTCCAGACGCGGCGCGTCGATGTTGGCGTCCAGGTTCCAGCTCTTCTCGTCCAGCTGTCCTTTGACGTTCAGCTGGTTGCGCCCCAGCGTCAGATCGATGCCGGGGATTTTCCACTGCCCGGCGGCGTTGCCGCTCAGCGTGCCGCGCGCCGTGACCTTGTTCTGCTTCACGTTGCCGTCCAGCTGCAGCACCGGCACCTGCAGCTGCCAGCTGCCGCCGTGCAGGCTGCCGCGCGTGGTGATCTTGCCGTCGAGTTTCGCCGGCCATTCCGGCCACTGCTTGGCGGTATTGATGCCGCTCAGCGTCAATTGCGAGTTCCAGCTGATGGCCTTGCTCCAGTCCACCAGCGCGGTGAGATCGGTATTGCCCTGCAGCGCCGCCAGGCGCAGGCGCTCCAGCTTGAACTGCTCGACGTTGCCTTTGCCGTCCAGCGTCAGCACCGCCGGCGGCAGATCCTGGCCTTTCAGATTGGCGCGCGTCGACAGCGCATAGTCGGTCGCCTTGCCGTTAAAGCGCAGGCGGAAATCGTTAACCTGGTACTGCGCCTCGCCGCTCAGCGGCCATTTCAGCTGTTTGCTCTGCAGCGTCAGCGCCAGCGGCAGGCCGGCTTCGGCCAGCCGGGTTTGCACATCGAGCTGGGCGCCGACCGGGCCGGACAGGTTCAGCGCCACCTTCAGCTCATCGCGCAGCCCACCGCCGATGTTCAGCTTCACCTTCTCGCCCTTCAGCGGCTCGATATTCAACGCGCTGTTGGCGGTCAGCGCCACCGGCCAGTCGCCGGTCAGGGTCGCTTGCCCCTGCACCGACAGCGTGCCCTGCGGCGACTTCACGTCGAAGTTGTCCAGCTGGATATGCTGATCCTGCGTGCTGGCCTGCAGCAACAGACTCGTGATCAGCACGTCGGTATCGCCGGTCAAGCGCAGCTGTTCGCCGCTGATCTCTTTCACGGTGATATCCAGCGGCAGACGGATGTCCGGCAGATCCGGCAACAGCGGTTTGGCGAACAGTTCCTTCAGCGTTTCGCCGAGCGGCTTCTCCTCCGGCTGCGGCGCCGGTTTCGCCGCGTCGGTAACCTGCTCACCGACCTTTTTCGCCACCTCGACCGCCGGTTGCACCGCTTCCGGCAACGGATTTTGCGGCGTTTTCGGCAAGGCAATCAGCAACGAGCCGATTTTGGTTGGCATCAGCGTCAGCGCGCGCTCTTGCCACTGCGCGCCGGTGCGGAACTCGGCCAGAGAAATGGCGGTGTCGTCGACGGTGACCTTGACGTTATTCAGCGCCAGCAGGCGCAGGGTGATCGGATAAGGGGTGCTGAGATTGGTGGTCGGTTCACTGCTCTCCTCCACCGGCGCGGAGGGCGCCATCTCTTTGGTGTTCACCGCCACGTCCACGTCCTGAGCGGTCAAGGCGTTAACGCACAGCGAGCTGCGTTTAAAGCAGGAGAGATCGAGGGAGAGATGGAACTGCCCGGCGTTGACCGTCACGCCCGGCATCTGATACTTCACGCCCTTCAGCGTCAGATCGCGCCAGCCGCCGCTGACGCCGGCGATCTCCAACCCCGGCACCCAGCGCGCCGCGCCGTTGATGACCATATGCAAACCGGTGGTGGTCCCCACCAGGAAGGCCAGGCCGCCGATCAGCAACAGCAGAATGACCAGAAATCCGAGGCAAATCTTTTTAACCAGGCTCATAGTTCAGGCCCCAAACCGATGTAGAACTGCATCCCGTGGGTGTCCTTGTCCCCCACGGGCGCGGCGATATCCAGCTTCACCGGCCCCACCGGCGACTGCCAGCGCACGCCTACGCCGGCGCCGGTCTTGAAGTTGCTCTGCTTGATATCGTTCACCGCTTCACCGGAATCGACGAACATCGCCCCCCACCATTTGCCGGTCACGTTGTATTGGTACTCCAGCGAGCCGGTCAGCATCTTGGAAGCGCCGGTCAGCTTGCCGTCGTCGCCGCGCGGCGAAATGTCTTTGTACTTGTAGCCACGAATGCTGCGGTCACCGCCGGCGAAGAAGCGCAGATCCGGCGGCACCTTGTCGAAGTCGTTGGTTTCGATCCAGCCCACCTGCCCGCGCGCTACAAAGCGATGCTTGTCGGCCAGGGTGCGGATCCAGACGTTCTGCGCCTGCATCAGCGCGAAGTCCACGCCGGAGCCCCAGGAAGTGTCGGACACATCGATGGAATAGCGTTGGCTGTCGCCCCAGGTCGGCATCAGCCCGCCGCGCGAACGGGTGCGGTTGAAGCTGACGCCGGGGTACAGCAGCATGGTGGTGTTGCTGACGTTGCCCTGGGTAAAGTTATCCCAGCGCCAGGTCAGGTTGATCGCCCGCTGCCAGCCGCTGGAGAGATCCCAGTTGCGCGAGGCCACCACTTTGGAGGTCACGGATTTGGTGTCGTTAAGATCGACGTTCTTGAGCCCGCCCTGCAGCAGGTAATACTGCTCCAGCGGATTCTTGAGCAGCGGGATCTTGTAAGTCAGATCCAGCTGCTGCTCCGGCGCCGACACGCTGGCGCTGGTTTCCAGGCTATGCCCGCGATCGTTGAGCCAGGGCTTTTTCCAGGTGCCTTTCACCCGCGGGCCGACGTCGGTGGAATAACCGATACCGGTTTCGACGGTGTTGCGCGTGCGCGGGGTCACCAGCGCGTCCAACGGCAAAATCTTGTTCTCTTTGGCATCGTTGAAATCAGGGGACACCACCACCGAGTTGAACCAGTTGGTAGCGGACAAACGGCGGTTCAGCTCGGCCAAATCCTCCGAACTGTAGTAATCCCCCTGATGAAAGGGCACCAGATTTTGCAGATAGTCTTCGCGAATTTGCGAACCGGTGAATTTCACCTTGCCGAAGCGGTAACGTTCGCCGCTGTTAAAATCGATATCCCAAAACGCCTTGTGCAGATCTTCGGCCACGCCGAGCTGGCTTTTGGTCATGTCGGCGTCGAAGTAGCCTTTGCGCAGCGCCAGGCCGGTCAGCGAGCCTTTGAAACTGTCATACTTGCCGTGGTTGAGGATCTCGCCGATGGTCGGCCGCCCCTTCTTTACCAGCGTCAGGTAGTCCTCATCGGTCTTTGCGCCACCTTCCAGCACGATGTTGGCGCCGGCGATGCGCACCGGCTCGCCCGGATTGACCTTGGCATGCAGCACCGGGCGCGACATCCCCGGCCGATCGTCCAGCGTAAACTCGATAGTCGGCTGATAATAGCCGAGCGCGCGCAGCCCCTGGCGCACCGCCTCGTCCACCCGTGCGCGGAAGCGGCCGTCGGTGCCGACCTCTTCAGGCGTGATCGACGACAGCCGCACCCGGACGTTTTTTTCCAACTCTCCGCTTAACCCCTCCACCTGCAGCCGCACGTTCGCCGCATAGGCTGCAGGTGCCGCAAGCAACACAGATATCAAGCACATGACCGGGTACTTTGGCACGTGTTCTCCTTATTGATTTTACTGTCCTGTTATGGTGTTCGCTCCGGGGCCAGGGCAGACTCCGCGCTATCATGACGGCAGCCCTCTTCAACCTTCTTCCGGACGCCGCCCGCCGCGCTTTGCCACTACCGCGCAACAGGCGAATTCTTCACTTTTGGCGCTCAAAATACTGCGTTAAGCTTATACAAAATCCAACTTGCCGCTTATTGTGGGCAAAGACGCGGTGAGATACAACCGAACCGCCGCCATGTAGGGTCAATTCTTACTGTGACAACAGGAGTCAACCGTGGTGCCATTTTTTGATAAATCACAAACCGTCGATAAGGCAAGCGCGCTGCCTGGCCGCACCACGCCAATGCCTGTCGCAACGCTCAACGTCGTCACCGAACACTCGATGACTCAGGTGCCGGCCGGCATGGAGGTGGCGATTTTCGCCATGGGCTGTTTCTGGGGCGTTGAGCGCCTGTTCTGGCAACAGCCGGGCGTCTACAGCACTGCCGCCGGCTACAGCGGCGGCTATACGCCGAACCCGACCTACCGCGAAGTGTGCAGCGGCCAGACCGGCCACGCCGAAGTGGTGCGCGTGGTGTTCGATCCGCAGGTCGTCAGCTACAAACAGCTGCTGCAGCTGTTCTGGGAAAATCACGATCCGGCGCAGGGCATGCGCCAGGGCGGCGACGTCGGCACGCAGTACCGCTCGGCGATCTATACGCTGAGCCCAGAGCAGCAGACCGAGGCGGAAAGCAGCCTGCAACGCTTCCAGCAGGCGATGGATGCGGCGGGCGATAAGCGCGTCATCACTACCGAGATCGCGCCGGCGCTGCCGTTCTATTACGCGGAAGACGATCATCAGCAGTACCTGTTCAAAAACCCGGAAGGCTACTGCGGGCTGGGCGGCATCGGCGTTTGCCTGCCGCCGCAGGGCTGATTTGATGCCGGCCGGCGGCACTTTTTTAACCGCTGGCGGCCCCTGTGGGGCAACTGCTATACTATGCGGGCCGCTTCTGCGGCCCGATAGCTTCCCTTCTGGTTGTTATCGCTGCTTTTTTTACTATGTACTACCCTTCCTCAAGAGCGCCGGCATCCCGTCGGCACGTATGGATAGATTATGTTAAACAGTATTTTACTGATTCTTTTTCTGATCGCGGTGAGTGCGTTCTTCTCACTGTCGGAAATCTCTCTGGCCGCCTCGCGCAAGATCAAACTGAAGCTGATGGCTGACGAAGGTAACGTCAACGCCGCCAGAGTGCTCAAGCTGCAAGAAACCCCTGGCATCTTTTTCACCGTGGTGCAGATCGGCCTGAACGCCGTGGCCATCCTCGGCGGTATCGTCGGCGACGCGGCTTTCTCGCCCACTTTCAAGGTGTTGTTCGATCGTTTCCTGTCGCCCGAATTGGCGGAACAGGTCAGCTTCATCTGCTCTTTCGTGCTGGTGACCAGCCTGTTTATTCTGTTCGCCGATTTGACCCCGAAGCGCATCGGTATGATTGCACCAGAGACGGTCGCCGTCCGGATCATCAACCCGATGCGTTTCTCCATCATGATCTTCCGCCCGCTGGTGTGGTTCTTCAACGGCATGGCCAACCTGATCTTCCGTATGTTCAAGCTGCCGATGGTGCGTAAAGACGACATCACCTCCGATGACATCTATGCGGTGGTGGAAGCCGGCGCCCTGGCGGGCGTACTGCGCAAGCAGGAGCACGAGCTGATTGAAAACGTGTTCGAACTGGAATCGCGCACCGTGCCGTCTTCGATGACCTCGCGCGAAAGCGTGGTGTACTTCGATCTGCGCGAAAGCGAAGAGAGCATCAAGGAGAAAGTCTCGACTCACCCGCACTCCAAGTTCCTGGTGTGCGACGGCCATATCGATCAGGTGGTCGGCTACGTCGATTCCAAAGACCTGCTGAACCGCGTGCTGGGCAACCAAAGCCTGGTGCTGAGCAGCGGCGTGCAGATCCGCTCGGCGCTGATCGTGCCGGACACGCTGACGCTGTCCGAAGCGCTGGAAAGCTTCAAAACCGCCGGCGAAGACTTCGCGGTGATCCTCAATGAATATGCGTTGGTGGTGGGCATCATCACCCTTAACGACGTGATGACCACGCTGATGGGCGATCTGGTCGGCCAGGGCCAGGAAGAGCAGATCGTGGCGCGCGACGAAAGTTCATGGCTGATTGAAGGCGGCACGCCGATCGACGACGTGATGCGCGTGCTGGATATCGACGAGTTCCCGCAGGCGGGCAACTACGAGACCATCGGCGGCTTTATGATGTATATGCTGCGCAAGATCCCGAAACGCACCGACTTCGTCAAATACGCCGGCTACAAGTTCGAAGTGGTGGATATCGACAGCTACAAGATAGACCAGTTGCTGGTCACCCGGCTGAGCGACAAGCCGGCGGCGGTGCTGCCGAAAGCGCCGGACGACACGTCTGCGGCCTGACGGCGGTAAGACAAAAACATCAGCGGCCCCATCGGGGCCGCATTTTTTTTACCGCTGTCAGCGAGGTGCTCACCCCATCTCGGTCTGCAACAGCAGCACCTGACGGTTCACTTCAGACATCACGCTGAAATGGCGCTTGTCGCGAATCTTCGGCGGCAGGATTTTCCCCTCGTCGAATTCAAATGCGCCCACGTCCTTGATATACAGCCTTCCGCGAAACAGGGTCTTAACGTACTTTGCCACTTTCAAAGGGTTATAACGCTGGAAGATTCTCATTCTTTTACGCTCCTCCCGTTGATCCATGCGCTCAGCGAGCCGCCAAAGGTGGCAGCCTCGAAATTCAGAACGCAACTTGATTGCATGTAGTAGACCCAGTAAAGACCAGAACGTTCACTTCTGCCCGGATATCTACGCTGGATTTACACTTTTTGACAGAATTGTATATGATAATTTATAACGTTTTCAGGATATCCCTTCAAAATCTGATGATTAGCGAACCAAGGGAAAATCTGCGATCCGGTTAACAGGACAGACCTCTTATCACATCCTATGCTTTAGGCTGTCGAAGTGCTGTCGCACAAATTCCCCCCCATTACAAGGAGAAAGCATGAAAACAAGTCGCATGCTGATGGTATCCCTGCTGCTCGCCCCGCTTTTCGCTTCCGCGCACAACTTCCAGCTCCAGCAGCGCGTGGCGCCGGTCGGCGTCAGCGACAAAGGAGAGCTCAATTACGCTGACGGTAATTTTAGCTACCAAAACTGGAACAGCGCGCAGCTCAGTGGAAAAGTGCGAGTGATACAACATATTGCCGGCCGCAGCTCCGCCAAAGACATGAACGACCCACTGATTGAAGCGATCAAGAAGGCGAAGCTACCACACGATCGTTACCAAACGACGACAATCGTCAACACCGACGATGCCCTGATGGGCACCGCGATGTTCGTGCGCAGCAGCATTGAAGACAGCAAGAAGGAGTTCCCATGGTCGCAGTTTATCGTCGACAGCGACGGCAACGTGCGCAAAGCCTGGGATCTGCAGCCAAAAGGCTCCGCCATCGTGGTGCTGGATAAGCAAGGGCGCATCCAGTTCGCCAAAGACGGCGCGCTGACGCCGGAAGAGGTGCAGCAGGTGATGTCCAAGCTGCACCAGCTGTTGGCGAACTAACTCAGAACAGCGACACCCGGAAGCCGGGGTTGAGGAAAGATTCACGCGGGGTATAGAGCAATGGCTTACCCTGCCAATCGTGAATTTGCGCCCCGGCGGCCACCGCCACCGCATGCCCTGCAGCGGTATCCCAAATGTTGGTCGGCCCGAAGCGCGGATAGAGCTGCGCTTTGCCTTCCGCCACCAGACAGAACTTCAGCGAGGAACCGACTGACACGGTCTGGTGCTCGCCCAACTGCTGCAAATAATCTTTCAGTTCGTCATCGATATGCGAGCGGCTCACCACCACCAGCGGCGGATGCGCGTTGCTGACGCCGATCGCCTGCCGCACGCCCTTCTCTTCTTTCCAGGCCTTGCCGCGCTCCGCCAGATACAACACGTCGATCGCCGGGGCATACACCACACCCATCACCGCCTGCCCGTCTTCAATCAGGGCGATATTGACCGTGAACTCACCATTGCGATGTAAAAACTCTTTGGTGCCGTCCAACGGATCGACCAGCCAGTAGCGCGTCCAGCTGCGGCGCTCTTCCCACGCCGGCGGATCCTCTTCCGACAGCAGCGGCACCTCCGGCGTCAGGGCCGCCAGGCCGCGCTTGATGATGTGATGCGCCGCCAGATCGGCCGCCGTCACCGGTGAGTCATCTTTTTTCTGTGCGACATCAAGCGGTTGTTCGCCGTCGTACACCGCCATGATCGCCGCCCCCGCCTCGCGGGACAGTTGGCAAATTCGCTCTAACATCATGCACCTCAACTCTGCATCTCCGTGGGAAATTTCCCTCTGTCTCTGCTAGCAGACTAGTTTTTTTTACGCCGAATATCCATCTCAACCGCCTAAGCCTCGGGAATTCCTCATTTCTTGTTGGGCACAACTGTGAGCTTCCCCGCGTTACCCGCCGCCATTTTCTGCCACACTTCACAGTTTACTGTGGCAAGCAGTGTTAATTACATTTCCCTCTGCGATAACACTCGAATAATGGAATGGAGAGAATCCCAAATGATGAAGCATCCACTGACGCTGTCCGCGCTTGCGCTGCTGGTGTGCGCCTCCGCGCAAGCGGCCACCGTCGATCTGCGCGTGCTGGAAACCACCGATCTGCACAGCAACATGATGGACTTCGATTACTACAAGGACACGCCGACCGACAAGTTCGGCCTGGTGCGCACCGCCAGCCTGATCCAACAGGCGCGCCAGCAGGCCGCCAACGCGGTGTTGGTGGACAACGGCGACATCATTCAGGGCAGCCCGCTCGGCGACTACATGGCGGCCAAGGGGCTGAAACCGGGCGACGTGCACCCGGTCTATAAGGCGATGAACACGCTGGACTACGTCGTCGGCAACATCGGCAACCATGAGTTCAACTATGGGCTGGACTACCTGAAGAACGCTATCGCCGGCGCCAAATTCCCGTATATCAACGCCAACGTCATCGACGCCAAAACGCAAAAACCGCTGTTCACGCCGTACATCATCGTCGATACGCCGGTGAAAGATCGCGACGGCAAGGCGCATACGCTGCGCATCGGCTACATCGGCTTCGTGCCGCCACAGATCCTGGTGTGGGACAAAGCCAACCTGCAGGGCAAAGTGACGGTGGACGACATCACCGCCACCGCCAAACGTTACGTGCCGCAGATGCGTAAAGAGGGCGCCGATCTGGTGGTGGCGATCCCGCATTCCGGGCTGTCCAGCGAGCCTTACAAGGCGATGGCGGAAAACTCGGTCTATTACCTCAGCCAGGTGCCGGGCATCGACGCCATCATGTTCGGCCACGCCCATGCGGTGTTCCCGAGCAAGGACTTTGCCAACATCAAAGGCGCGGATATCGACAAAGGCCTGCTGAACGGCGTGCCGGCGGTGATGCCGGGCCAATGGGGCGATCATCTCGGCGTGGTCGACCTGCAGCTCAACAACGATGGCGGCAGCTGGAAAGTGACCGCCGCCAACGCGGAAGCGCGGCCGATCTACGACAAAGAGAACAAGAAATCGCTGGCGGCGGAAGACGCCGCGCTGGTGAAAGTGTTGGCGGACGATCACAAGGGCACGCGCGAGTTCGTCAGCCAGCCGATCGGTAAATCCGACGGCAACATGTACAGCTACCTGGCGCTGGTGCAGGACGATCCGACGGTGCAGATCGTCAACAATGCGCAGAAAGCCTACGTCGAACATTACATCCAGGGCGATCCGGACCTGGCCGATCTGCCGGTGCTGTCGGCGGCAGCGCCGTTCAAGGTCGGCGGCCGCAAGAACGATCCCGCCAGCTTCGTCGAAGTGGAAAAAGGCCAGCTCACCTTCCGCAACGCCGCCGATCTCTATCTCTACCCCAATACGTTGGTGGTGGTGAAGGCGAGCGGCAAAGAGGTGAAAGAGTGGCTGGAGTGCTCCGCCGGCCAGTTCAACCAGATCGACGTCAACAGCGCCAAGCCGCAGGGCTTGATCAACTGGGACGGCTTCCGTACCTATAACTTCGACGTGATCGACGGCGTCAACTACCAGATCGACGTCAGTCAGCCGGCGCGCTACGACGGCGAATGCCAACTGATCAACGACAAGGCGGAGCGTATCAAGCAGCTGACCTTCAACGGCAAGCCGATCGATCCGAACGCCACCTTCCTGGTCGCCACCAACAACTACCGCGCCTACGGCGGCAAATTTGCCGGCACCGGCGACCAACATATCGCCTTCGCTTCGCCGGATGAAAACCGCTCGGTGCTGGCGGCCTACATCAGCGCCGAAACCCAGCGGCATGGCGCGGTGCGCCCGCAGGCGGACAACAACTGGCGTTTGGCGAACTTCAGCAGCCAGCAGCCGCTGGATATCCGCTTCGAAACCTCGCCTTCGGACAAAGCGACAAGGTTTATCAAAGAGCACGCCCAATATCCGATGAGCGCCGCAGGCAGCGACAGCATCGGCTTCGCGGTTTATCGCATCGATTTAAGCGGTAAGTAACACGGTTTATGGCCGGCGCGCCCGGCCATTCATCGCTCGCCTGCGCGGCGCATAAAATAAGGGCGCCACGAAGGCGCCCAGAACAATCCTCGGTGGGATTACAGGATTTCCAGCAGCTCGACGTCGAACACCAGCGCGCTGAACGGCGGGATGGACGCGCCTGCGCCACGCTCGCCGTAGGCCAGGTTGTGCGGGATATACAGCTGCCATTTGGAGCCGACCGGCATCAGGGTCAGCGCTTCGATCCAGCCTGGGATCACGCCGCTGACCGGGAATTCTGCCGGCTGGCCGCGTTCAACCGAGCTGTCGAACACGTCGCCGTTGATCAGACGGCCGGTGTAGTGCACACGCACGCGATCCTGACGGGACGGGATTGGGCCGTTGCCCTGCTCCAGTACGGAGAACTGCAGGCCAGACTCGGTCAGCGTCACGTCGTCGCGCTTGGCGTTGTCGTCCAGGAATTTCTGGCCTTCAACCGCCATCGCCTGCTGGCGCTCGCGGCGCACCGCGTCCGCACGCTCGTGGATTTCACGCAGCGCACGGTGCACCACGTCTACCGGAACCGCCGGGGCATTCCCTTCCAGCGCGTCACGCAGACCCGCCAGCAAAGCTTCCGGTTGCAAACCTTCCAGCCCGGACTCTTGCAGCTGCTGGCCGACCTGTAAACCAATCCCGTAACTTGCTTGCGCTTCAACGCTGTCAAAAGAAGGGGTTGTCATGGGGTTTTCCTTAAGTCTGTAAAAAGTCGAAAGCGCAGCATAACAGCGCGTCAATGCCGGGTAAAATCTTGTGTGGAGAATGATGACTTTTGTCGTAGAAAAAGAAACAATAACCTTCTGTTAACGCCCGCAGCCGCAACCCCCGGCTCTGCCGCTCAGCCGCCTTTCACTTCAATCAGTTAGCGGACTATACTGAAAGCAGGATATCGGGCAGGCGACGCGTTTGCCGCGCCGCACTGATTATTACGCCGTCGAAGAGAGGTCACCATGGGCAGAATCGCGCCCAGGAGAAGGAAAACCACCCGCATCTACCAGCCGCTGCTGCGCACCTGGCTGAACATCAGCCAGCGCCTGAAACCGGGCGCCGCACCCACGGCTGAAGGCGCGGAACCGCCATCGGAGCCGCCGTCGGCCAACGACAAAATGCAGCGGGTCAAAGCGCTGCTGATTAAAGTCTGGCATCTGCCGGACGGTTTCCATTGGATGGAACCGCTGCCCTACTTTCATCGCCGCTGGGTGCTGATCTTCGGCATCATTCTGCTGCTGGCGTTGCTATGGCCCTACTCGCCCGAAAGACAGCCGTTCCCGGTCTCTCAGCAGGAAACCAGCGTGCCGCTGCAGGCCGAGCTGCAAAACGGCGGTAGCGCCGCCACGCCTGCCAACGAACCGACGCCGGCGGGCAACTGGCAGCGTTATCAGATCCAGCCCGGCCAGACCCTGGCCCAACTGTTTCGCGACAACAATCTGCCGGTGAATGAAGTGTTCGCCATGGCACAGGTGGAAGGCGGCGACAAGCCGCTGAGCAACATGAAAGCCGGCCAGGAAGTGCGCATCGAACGCGACGCCAACGGTGTGATTAGCGCGCTGTCGGTCACCACGGCAGACAACAGCCAGGCGCTGTTCCGCCGCCAGGCCGACGGCAGCTACCGCCGGGAACGCTAATCTCTACAGCTGCGCCAGCAGAAACTCGCGCAGCACCACGCCCTGATTGTGCTCGGTATCTTTGCTGCCATACAGCAGCGTCAGCGTTTGCCCCTGCCGTAACAGCGCCACCAGCGGCTGCCAGGCGTCGTTGGCCGCCAGCTGTTGGCGATAGCGCGTCTCAAAGGCTTCCCACTGGTCGGTATGCTGATGGAACCACTTGCGCAGCTCGTCATCCGGCGCCACCTGTTTCAACCACTGCACGCCCGTCAACCGCTCTTTGCTGATGCCGCGCGGCCATAGCCGGTCTATCAGATAACAGTGTTCCGGCGCCGGCGCGCTGAAATCGTAAACCCGCTGTAGCGTAATCGTTGCCATCGCACGCTCTCCTTTTCATCCCGTCTTCAAGCGTAGCGCGTTTTGCCGGGCGCAGAAAAGCAAAACGCCAGCGCGAGGCTGGCGTTTTAACCGGTTAACAGCAGCGTAAATTACGCTTCTGCAACCACAACTACATTCAGCTGTGCGAACACGTCGCTGTGTACCTGGAAGTGCACTTCGTGCTCGCCAGTGGTACGCAGAACGCCGTTCGGCAGACGAACTTCGCTCTTGGCAACTTCAACGCCTGCCGCAGTCACTGCGTCAGCGATGTCGCGGGTGCCGATAGAGCCGAACAGTTTACCTTCGTCGCCAGATTTGGAAGCGATGGTGACTGAACCCAGTTCGTTGATCTTGGTTGCGCGAGCTTCAGCAGCAGCCAGAACGTCAGCCAGTTTGGCTTCCAGTTCAGCACGGCGTGCTTCGAAGAACTCAACGTTTTTCTTGGTAGCAGGAACAGCTTTGCCCTGTGGTACCAGGAAGTTACGAGCGTAGCCCGCTTTAACGTTAACTTGATCACCCAGGCTGCCCAGGTTTGCTACTTTATCAAGCAGAATAACTTGCATTACCTTATCCTCTCAAAGTCGTTAATGGACAGTGGCCGATTACTGATGACGATCAGTGTACGGCAACAAAGACAGGTAGCGCGCGCGCTTGATAGCACGGGCCAGCTGGCGCTGATATTTTGCACGAGTACCGGTGATACGGCTCGGTACAATTTTACCACTTTCGGTGATGTAGTTTTTCAGCGTAGCGATGTCTTTATAGTCAATCTCTTGAACGCCTTCCGCGGTGAAACGGCAGAACTTGCGACGACGGAAATAACGTGCCATTTGGCTAGTCTCCAGAATCTATCAATTCAATCTGCTCGGCATGCAGAACCAATTTGCTCAGCCCGTTGCGCCCTTGATGGCAGCTTACAAAGCCTTGCACGGTAATCTGACTGCCGACCGTTAATCTTTGAGTTAGTGCTTGTGACTGTTGTCCGCTGACAACCACGGGCATTCGGCACCATGCTTGTCTGCTGAATCCGGCTTCCGTCTGCTGCGAACGGTGCTCTAGCACAAATTGGCAGTGCGGTATCCCGGAAGGACTCACTTTTCGAACCGGCGCCTTGCACACAGTGCCCGACAAAACCAGACGATTAGCCGTCACGGCGGCAATTACTCTTCAGAATCCCCAGCATCTGCATCATCTGCGGTTTCGTTAGCGAAGTCTTCGCGGCGATCGCCACGACGTTCGTCTTTCGCTTTAACCATCGGAGATGCTTCGGTTACCGCGTGCTTAACGCGCATAACCATGCTGCGGATAACGGCGTCGTTGAAGCGGAAGTTAGTTTCCAGCTCATCGATCGCTTCCTGCGGCGCTTCAACGTTCAGCAGAACGTAGTGAGCTTTGTGCAGTTTGTTGATCGGATAAGCCAGCTGACGGCGGCCCCAGTCTTCCAGACGGTGAATCTGACCTTGCGCGTTAGTGATGGTAGCACTGTAACGCTCGATCATGCCCGGAACCTGTTCGCTTTGGTCAGGATGGACCATAAAAACGATTTCGTAATGACGCATCGAATTGCTCCTTACGGATTATTCAGCCTCCTGTCAGGGTCAACCGCGGCCCATGGAAGCAAGGAACGTGTTTAGTGTGCGGCTGAAAAATGACGCGTAATCATACTGACGCAGGGCGGGAAACTCAAGGACTGCGTGGGTTTTATTCGCGTTAATGCGAGGCGCTATGGGAAATAGCACGATTTGCTCGTGAGTGAACCTATGTACGCCGATCCATCAGTTTCAAAAATCTTTCAATGAAATCAGCGTTGAGTCACAAATCTATTTCACTTTTTTTGAAAGACGCCTTCAAAACACCCCGCTTTTTAATCGCCGGCAACGGACTAAAATTAACCATATCCGCCGCAGACAGCGCGACGAAAAAGATCCCAGGTTATTCAATGCAGATAAATGACTTTTTGCCGCAGCGACACTCGCTGTCAGGCCGTAACGGCAAAAAGTAAGAGAGGCACTATGAAACGCATTATTCTCGCGACGGCGCTGGCCGCCTTGTTCTCCGCCAATGTGATGGCCGCGACGGAGATCACCTCGCACCAGGCCGATCAACGCCAAAGCGTCGGCTTCGTCACCCTGAACCAGAATGTGGTTTCGCCGGACGACGCCAGCAGCCAGGTCAGTAAAATCGCCGACCAACGCGGCGCAAGCTCTTATCGCATCATCGCCCTGCACGAACCGGGCGACAACAGCACGATGCACGTCAGCGCCGAGCTGTACCGCTAAAGAGACGCGCCACGCCAGGGAAATCCCAGGGCTTCATCAGAAAGCCCGTTCAGTCCGCACCGGAGCGCCGCCCGTTGGGCGCTCCGCTTCCCCCGCCAATCAGAGCTTGAGCAACGCCGGCGCATTGAGCGCCTTGCCCGGATTGTGCAACTGCAACGCCATCCGCAGATAGTGGGTGCGCATTTGCAGCAGATCGGCACTTTCCGCCAGGGTCGCCCGCTGTTCGAACGAGAGTGCTCCCGGCGCCGCAGTGTGAGTGGCCGCCGCTTTCGGCGCGAAAGAGAACAGTGCCGTCATGTTTTGCACCGTATGCGCGGTAATGCGCGACAGCGGATGCACCTTGCCGTCGGCTGCCTCCAGCATCTCGCTGAAGGCCGCTGAGTTAAGCTCGGCGCGCGCTTTCATCGTTCCCATCAAACTGCGATCGGCGTCGGCCGTCTTGCTGATACCCTTTATCATGCCCTGCTCCTTGCTGCTCCAGAAAGAATTCACGCTGACATTCTCCCCTTCGGGCGGCCAAACGATGGCCGAAACAGCAGGCACAGAGCGCTGCAATTCCATGCATCGTGCCCGGCGGCGCATCACAGCTCGCGGCGGAAAAAGTCGGCCGTGGCGGACAACGCCAACGGCGTGATGCGGTGCTTCACCCCCGGCTCGACGAGCGACGTCAAACGGCCATCCGCGCCTTGCCGCCGCAGTTCGGCCGCCAAACGCAGGCTGTCCGCCGCCGGCACCACGTCGTCCGTCTCGCCGTGCCACAGCAACAACGGCCGCCCGGCTATCGTCTCCAAACGCCCTTCCAGCTCATATTCCGCCAGCACGGCGGTGCGCGCGGCAAACGCCGCCGGCGAGAGCGCTTCGCCCTCTTCGCCCAACGGCGGATACAGCGTTTGCGCCAGTGAACGGTAATAGCCGGAGCCCATCAGGCTGGCGGCCGCCCGGATCCACGGGAAGCGCGCGAAGGCGCCAAGCGCGGTCATGCCGCCCATTGAGGCGCCGGCAACGCCGATGCGTCCGTCGGCAATCAGGCCAAGCCGCTCAAAATGTGCCTTGATCTGTGGCAGCTCGTCGATATTGCTGCGCAGGATCTCCCAGAACGCCGCCAGGCGCCGCGTCTCATCGCCGTCGAACCGCTCGCCGTGCCGATCGGCATCCGGCAGCACCGCCCGAAAACCGGCGCGCGCCAGCGCATAGGCGAAGTAGGCGTACACCTCTTTCGACGAGGTATAGCCATGGCAGAAGAACACCGTCGGCAGCGGCCGATGATACTGCCCCGCCGGCACCGCATGGATCACCGCAATATCGCCCGCCCGCTCGTCATGAATTTCGATCATCCGTTCATCCTCAACTCACCTGTTAGCATTCATCATGACAAACTTGCGCCAGCCAGCGTTAGCTCAATCTGTTCCAGCTTATATTGCGTTACACTGAAGCCATCGCACCGGCTCTTTCGAGGTTCCCATGACGTTTGTCCGCACACTCATCGCCCTGACGCTGGCCGCACAGCTTTCCGCCTGCGGCATCATGACCACCACGCCGAAACCGCCGCCGCCGCCCACCGCACAGGCGCAGGAGATCGTTCGCGCGCAGACCGCCGAGCTGGTGAAAATCGGCACCGTCACCGCCGTGGTACGCGGCAGCCCGATGGACGTGGAAGCGGAGATCCAGCGCAAGGCCACCGCCGCCGGCGCCCGTTATTATGTGATCATCATGAACAGCGAAACCGTCGTGCCGGGCCAATGGTATTCCCAGGCGATCCTGTATCGCTAAGGCGGGGATTTTTTAAGCAGATTTACACTGGCTTTGCACAGGCTGAAGCAGGGTGTTGCACACTGAGGGACAGCATGCCGCATGTTGCGGGTGCGATTCAGGATCTGACGAAGGGGAACGCCATGAAACGCTCCACCGCACTCACCTCCCTCTTGCTTTCCATGGGGTTGCTCAGCACCGGTGCACAGTCCGCCGAGCTGGCGCCCGCCGATCGCGTGACGCCGCTCAGTGAAATCGCCGAGATCACCTTCAGCGATCTGCCCGGCTCGCCGCAGGAAGCGGAACTGGCCATCGCCCGCACTGCCGGCCAACACGGCGCCAGCTATTACCGCATCCTGCGGATGGAAGAGCAGGCGCACCCGCTTGGCTGGCGCGCCTCGGCCATCTTATACCTTTAGTAGCTCATGCAAGCCGCATTCAACACGCCGCCGCTAACGGAGACGCCCCCCAGGAAAATCCCGGCGGCCAGGTGATTCGCTTCGATCTTTTCGCTGATGCGCGGCATGTAGATCTTCACGGCCGCGAACAGCAGCAGTTGCACCACCAGCGCCACCACGCCCCACAGCAGGTAATCCAGCAGGCTGATCGAGTTGATCGCCGCGCTGGCCAGCGGGATCACATACCCCAGGCAAGCGCCGATAAAGGCAAAGGCGGCGGATTGATTATCGGCCTTGATCAACGCCCATTCGTCATGCGGGGTGATGCGGGTATAGACGAACAGAAACACCAAAATCATGGCGAAGCCGCTGAAGAAGTAAGAGGCGAACGCCGCCAACGCGCTGAGAATATCCATGTGCATTTTCCTGTCAGAGTGAGGCTGAATTAAAAAGGTTTTCGCCGCCGCGCGCCACCCTTTTCCCTAACCGCCGATGGCGCGGTTCAGCAGCAGTTCGCACACCTCGGCCGACAGCAGGCTCTCGCCGCGGTGATCCAGCGTCAGGTGGCACCAGGCGTCGGCGATCTGCGGGCTGGCGTGCTGCAGCAGCTGCGCGGCGCAGCACAGGTCGAACAGCTGCTGGGTCAGCAGCCGCCCCATCTCTTCACGCGGTTGCCGGGCGCGCTGCTGCCACTGCCGCCAGGCGTGATCGAACAACCGATTCTGGCCGCGCACCGGCTGCAGCTCGAACTGCAACATCTCGAGCGCGCCCGGCAGTTTATGCAGACTGCGCAACACGTCCAGACACATGATGTTGCCGGAGCCCTCCCAGATGCTGTTCACCGGCATTTCACGGTACAGGCGCGGCAGCTCGCTCTCCTCGCAGTAACCGATGCCGCCCAGCACCTCCATCGCCTCGGCGATGAACGGCATGCCCTGACGGCAAATGCTGTATTTGGCCGCCGGGGTCAGCAGCCGGCTGTAGATCAGTTCGCCTTCATTGCTGCGGCTCTCCCAGGCGCGGGCCAGCCGGAACAGCAACGCGGTATGCCCTTCCAGCCGCAGCGCCATGCGCGCCAAGACCTGGCGCATTAGCGGTTGTTCTATCAACAACTTGCCGAACGCCTGCCGCTGCAGCGCATGATACAGCGCCACCGACAGCCCACGGCGCATCAGGCCGTGGCTGCCCAGCGAGCAGTCGAAACGGGTCAGGCCGCCCATTTTCAGGATATGCCGCACGCCGTCGCCCTCATCGCCCAGCAGCCAGGCGGTGGCATCCTGAAACTCCACCTCGCTGCTGGCGTTGGAGCGGTTGCCCAGCTTGTCTTTCAGCCGCTCCAGGCGAATGGCGTTGCGGCTGCCGTCCGGCAAAATGCGCGGCAGGAAGAAGCAGGACAGCCCGCCTTCGGCCTGCGCCAGCACCAGGTGCGCATCGCTCTGCGGCACCGAGAAGAACCACTTGTGCCCCACCAGCCGGTAGGCTTCGCCCGGCCCGCGCGCGCCGAGCGGCGTGGCGGTGGTGGTATTGCTCAAGACATCGGAGCCGCCCTGCTTCTCCGTCATGCCCATGCCGATCAGCAGGCCGCGCTTTTGCCCGCCCGGCAGCAGGTGAGCGTCATAACGATCCGACAGCAACGGCGTCAGCCAGGAGCGAAACTCGGCCGGTAACGCCTGCTGCAGCAGCGGTGTGGCGCCGAAGGTCATGGTCACCGGGCAGAGCGTGCCGGCCTCGACCTGCGCATGAAGCATAAAGCGCGCGGCGCGCGCCACGAAGGAACCGATGCGCGCATCCTCCTGCCAGGGCAGGTTGTGCACCCGGTTGGCGATCAGCCCCTGCATCAGGATATGCCAGGCCGGGTGAAAGCGGACGTCGTCCAGTCGCTGGCCGGTGGCGTCGTAGCGCAGCAGCTCCGGCGGGTTGGCGTTGGCCAGCCGCCCCAGCTCCAGCGACTCCTGCGTGCCGAGCTGCTGGCCCAGCGAAGCCAATACCTCGGCGTCCCAGCCGCCTTGCTCGCGCTGCAACGCTTCACGCAGCGGCGTATCGGAGAGAAACAGGTTGCTGTTGCCCAGCGGCTTGGGTTGGTTAAAAACGGTGTGCGTAGTCCAGACCATGAGAGTGCTCCCTGAAAAAAGCGTCAGGAGTAAGTATGGTCGGCACAGAGATTTCTGCCGCAGGCGGGATCACAAGAGGGGGAATTAACGGGGGCACTGCGCCCCCGTCAGGAGAATCAGCCGCGCTGACGCACCGCTTCGAACAGGCAGATGCCGGTGGCGACCGACACGTTCAGCGAAGAGACGGTACCGGCCATCGGGATGCTGATCAGCTCGTCGCAGTGTTCGCGGGTCAGGCGGCGCATGCCTTCGCCTTCCGCGCCCATCACCAGCGCCATCGGGCCGGTCATTTTGCTTTGATACAGCGTATGGTCGGCTTCGCCGGCGGTGCCCACCACCCAGACATTCATCTCTTGCAGCAGACGCAGCGTGCGCGCCAGGTTGGTCACGCGGATCAACGGCACGTTTTCGGCGGCGCCGCAGGCCACTTTCTTGGCGGTGGCGTTCAACTGGGCGGAACGGTCACGCGGCACGATCACCGCGTGCACGCCGGCCGCGTCGGCGCTGCGCAGGCAGGCACCGAGGTTGTGCGGGTCGGTCACGCCGTCCAGCACCAGCAGGAACGGCGTCTCCACGCTTTCCAGCAGGCTAGGCAGATCGTTCTCCTGATACTGACGCCCTTCGCGCACCCGGGCGATGATCCCCTGGTGCACCGCGCCTTCAACCTTGTCATCCAGCCATTGGCGGTTCGCCACCTGGATCACGATGCCGGTCGCTTCCAGCTCGGCGATCAGCGGTTGCAGGCGGCGATCTTCGCGGCCTTTCAGGATAAACACTTCCAGGAAGCGTTGCGGGTCGCGCTCTAACAGGGCTTTGACGGCGTGGATGCCGTAAATAATTTCGCTCATGATGCTCTTTTAAATTCGTGCGGCCGGCGATAACCGGCCGATGATAACGATGTGCGGCAGGTTAGGCCTGCTCGGCACCTTTCTTCTTGGCTGCGCGTTTGGCTTTGGTCGCCGCCGCGATTTTCCGCGTTTTGTCGGACGCTTTCTTGGCTTTCTTTTTCGCCTTCTTCACGTTGTCCGCAGGCTTGGCGTCATCCTGCTTGCGGAAGGCGCTGTCCGGCTCGAAGTTGGCCGGCGGTTTGCCGCCGCGGCGCTTGCCGCGCCCTGCGCTACCGTTGTCGCGCAGCGTACGCTGGCCGCCTTTCTTGGCGCGATCGCGCTCGGTTTTGCCTTCACCGCGCGCTTTGCGGGTGCTGGACACCAGCGCGAAGTCGATCTTGCGCTCGTCCATATGCACCGCGTCCACGCGGATCTCCACCGTATCCCCCAGGCGATAGACCGTGCCGGAAGACTCGCCGATCAGGCGCTGGCCGATATTATCGTAGCGATAGTAATCATTATCCAGCGTTGATACGTGCACCAGCCCGTCGATAAACAGATCGTTCAGGCGCACGAAGAAGCCGAAGCCGGTCACGCTGGAGATGATGCCGCTGAACACTTCACCGACGTGATCCTGCATGAAGTCGCACTTCAGCCAGTCGGCGACGTTGCGCGTCGCTTCGTCCGCGCGACGCTCGGTCATCGAGCAGTGTTCGCCCAGCTGCAGCATCTCTTCAAATTCGCTGTGCCAGCCGCCGGTCGGCGTCCAGCGCTCTTTCGGCTCGCCGTGTTCTTTGGCCAGCTGATATTTGATCGCGCGGTGCAGCGCCAGATCCGGATAACGGCGGATCGGCGAGGTGAAGTGGCCGTAAGACGCCAGCGCCAGGCCGAAGTGGCCGCGGTTTTCCGGATCGTAAATCGCCTGTTTCATCGAGCGCAGCAACATGGTTTGCAGCATTTCGTGGTCAGGGCGCTCGGACACTTCATCCATCAGCACCGCATAGTCCTTCGGCTGCGGCTTATTGCCGCCGCCCAGCGTCAGCCCCAGTTCGCTCAGCACGCTGCGCAGTGCGGAGATGTGATCGTCGCTTGGACGATCGTGCACGCGGTACAGCGCCGGCTCGTTGCGTTTTTCGACGAAGCGCGCGGCCGCCACGTTGGCCATGATCATGCACTCTTCGATCAGCTTGTGGGCGTCGTTGCGCACCGTCGGCTCCACGCGTTCGATGCGGCGTTCGGCGTTGAAGATGAATTTGGCTTCTTCGGTTTCAAACGCGATGCCGCCGCGCTCGGCGCGCGCCTTATCCAGCACCTTGTACATGGCGTGCAGCTCTTCCAGGTGCTTGACCAGCGGATGGTAATGCTCGCGCAGCTCCTGATCGCCCTGCAGAATGTGCCACACCTTGTTGTAGGTCAGGCGGGCGTGAGAGCTCATTACCGCCTCGTAGAACTTGGCCGTGGACAGGCGCCCCTGGGCGGAGATGGTCATCTCGCACACCATGCACAGGCGATCGACCTGCGGGTTCAGGGAGCACAGCCCGTTGGACAGCACTTCCGGCAGCATCGGGATCACCTGCGACGGGAAGTACACCGAGTTGCCGCGGCTGCGCGCTTCATCGTCCAGCGCGGTGCGCGGGCGCACGTAGTAGCTGACGTCGGCGATCGCCACCCACAGGCGCCAGCCGCCGCCGCGTTTTTTCTCGCAGTACACGGCGTCATCGAAGTCGCGCGCGTCTTCACCATCGATGGTGACCAACGGCAGCTTGCGCAGATCGACGCGGCCCTTCTTGGCCGCTTCCGGTACCTGTTCGCTGAGATCGGCCACCTGTTTTTCCACCTGCGGCGGCCAGGTATGCGGGATCTCATGGGTGCGCAGCGCGATGTCCACCGCCATGCTGGTGCCCATCTTGTCGCCGAGGATCTCAACGATCTTGCCAACCGCCTTGGTGCGGCGGGTCGGACGCTGAGTCAGCTCCACCACCACCATAAAGCCCATGCGCGCGCCGCTGACGCTGTCCGCCGGGATCAGAATATCGAAGCTCAGACGGCTGTCGTCCGGCACCACGAAGCCGGTACCGGCGTCCATGAAGAAGCGGCCGACAATCTGGCTGGTTTTCGGCACCAGCACGCGCACGATGCGCGCTTCGCGGCGCCCTTTGCGGTCCGCGCCCAAGGCCTGCGCCAGCACCACGTCACCGTGGATCGCCATTTTCATCTGTTCGGCGGACAGGTAAAGATCGTCTTTGCTGCCTTCGACGCGCAAGAAGCCATAGCCGTCGCGGTGGCCGATCACCGTGCCGCGCAGCAGATCCAAACGTTCCGGCAGCGCGTAGCACTGGCGGCGGGTAAACACTAACTGACCATCGCGCTCCATGGCGCGCAGGCGGCGGCGCAGTGCTTCCAGCTGTTCTTCACCGCTGAGACCCAATTCGTTGCCCAGTTCTTCGCGGCTGGCCGGCGTTTCTCTTTTCGCCAAATGGGCCAGGATATATTCACGGCTGGGGATAGGGGATTCGTATTTTTCTGCTTCTCGTTCCAGGAATGGATCTTGTGACATTGCGGTTCCTCCGTTGTCATCAGCAGGATGACGTTGAGCCTTGTCTTCTCAACGTCGTTTTATTCGACAAGCAATAGCTTGTAGAGCGGCGGATTGTCTTCGACCATGTCGGCCAACGTATGCTTATCCAGCTCTTCAAGGAAATTCTGTACGCCCTGGTGGAGCACCTGCTTCAATCGGCAGGCAGGGGTGATGTGGCAAAACTCGCTGCTGCAGTTAACCAGCGCGAGCGGCTCCAGCGCCCGCACCACGTCGCCGAGGCGAATGCTCTCGGCCGGTTTGCCCAAACGGATGCCGCCATGCTTACCGCGCACCGCCGTGACGAAACCCACCCGGCTCAACTGATTGATGATCTTCACCATATGGTTGCGAGACACGCCATAAACCTCGGTCACTTCCGAGATGCTGGTCATCTTGTCCTGCGGCAACGAGGCCATGTAGATCAACGCCCGCAGGCCATAATCAGTAAAACTTGTTAACTGCACATCTTACCTCTGGGTATCACTTTACCCGTCTGATACGCCGCTTTTCGGCGCTATTCAAAAGATTACTCATTGGATAATAAACCAGCCGGAGAGTTCGTCGCTAATTATTTAGCGAATCCCGCGCCCTAAGGCGGGTTTATGAAAGGATTTTTTGACGTGAAACCGCAATCGGAGGGAGTCAGGATAAAAACAAACCGGGACGCGCCCGGTTTGTTTAGTGCCGCAAAGCCTGATTATGCGTCGAACGGGTCGCGCAGGATCATGGTTTCGCTGCGATCCGGGCCGGTAGAGATGATGTCTACCGGTACGCCGGTCACTTCTTCGATGCGCTTGATGTAGTTCAGCGCAGCCTGAGGCAGCTTGCTGTGCTCTTTCACGCCAAAGGTGGTTTCGCTCCAGCCCGGCATGGTTTCGTAGATAGGCTCGATGCCTTCCCAGCCTTCAGCCGCCAGCGGAGTGGTGTCCACTTCGCGGCCGTCCGGCATGCGGTAGCCCACGCAGATCTTCACTTCTTTCAGGCCGTCCAGGACGTCCAGTTTGGTCAGGCAGAAGCCGGACAGGGAGTTGATCTGCACGGCGCGGCGCACCGCTACCGCGTCCAGCCAGCCGGTACGACGACGACGGCCGGTGGTGGCGCCGAACTCGTTACCCTGCTTGCACAGATACTCGCCGGTTTCATCGAACAGTTCGGTTGGGAACGGACCTGCACCCACGCGAGTGGAGTAGGCTTTCACGATGCCCAGCACGTAGTCCACATAACGCGGGCCGATGCCGGAACCGGTAGCCACGCCGCCGGCGGTGGTGTTGGAAGAGGTGACGTACGGGTAAGTACCGTGGTCGATATCCAGCAGGGTGCCCTGAGCGCCTTCGAACATGATCAGGTCGCCACGCTTGCGCGCGCCGTCCAGCAGTTCGGAAACGTCAACCACCATGGCGGTCAGGATGTCGGCGATAGACAGCACGTAGTCCAGCGTCGCCTGATAATCGACGGCGTCAACTTTGTAGTAGTTGACCAGCTGGAAGTTGTGGTAATCGACGATCTCTTTCAGCTTAACGGCGAAGGTTTCTTTGTTGAACAGATCGCCGACGCGCAGGCCGCGACGAGCCACTTTATCTTCGTAAGCCGGGCCGATGCCGCGACCGGTGGTGCCGATCGCTTTCGCGCCGCGCGCTTTCTCACGCGCGTTATCCAACGCAACGTGGTAAGGCAGGATCAACGGGCAAGCTTCAGAGAGTAACAGACGTTCGCGTACCGGGATGCCACGCGCTTCGAGTTCACCCATTTCTTTCATCAACGCGTCCGGCGCCAGAACAACACCGTTGCCGATGATGCTGGTGACGTTTTCACGCAGAATACCTGAAGGAATTAAATGAAGAACGGTTTTTTCACCGTTGATTACCAGAGTGTGGCCAGCGTTATGGCCACCTTGGTAGCGCACAACATATTGAGCCCGTTCAGTCAGCAGGTCTACAACCTTGCCTTTACCTTCGTCACCCCATTGGGTGCCCAGTACGACGACGTTCTTACCCATTTTTCAAAATCACCGATTGCTTAAAAATGGATTCTACCACCGTAATTTTCGATTTTCAGCACTTTTAGCATACGATTGCATAAATTTTGGGCTAGACTTTAAAGACCCGTGCGGCCGCTCAACATGTAGTAGATCACGCAGCCCGCAACCACTATTCCACCGCCAAATCGCCGCAGCGTCGCGTCCGGCAACTGCGACATCGCCACAATCATTTTGCGCCAGGCCTGCGGAAACAGCATCGGCCCCAATCCTTCCAGCACCAGAACCAGCCCGAGCGCCAGCCAAATCGTTGAGTTCATGCATCCCCCAAAAACGAGAAAGGGCCCGCATAAACGGGCCCTCGATCAGATTGCCTCCCGCGCTTATTTGCGCAGGGTATCAGGCGACTTCATGTAGCGGAAGAAATCGCTGTCCGGGCTCAGTACCAGCACGTCCTGGTTGTCCTTGAAGCTGGCTTCATAGGCACGCAGGCTGCGGATAAAGGCATAGAAGTCCGGATCCTGGCTGAACGCATTGGCGAACAGCTTGGCCGCTTCGGCATCGCCTTCACCGCGGGTGATACGCGCCTGACGCTCTGCTTCCGCCAAGGTACGGGTCACTTCGTAATCCGCGCTGGCGCGCAGCTTCTCGGCTTCTTCCTGGCCCTGCGAGCGCAGACGACGGGCTACCGCTTCACGCTCGGCGCGCATACGCTGGTAGATGGCGTCGGACACTTCGGCCGGCAGGTTGATCTGCTTGATACGCACGTCGATCACTTCGATGCCCAGCGCCGCCATGCTGTTCGGGTTCACCTGCGGCTGTTTGCCGGTGGTTTCCCGCTCAACGCGCGCCGCCGCAGAGGCGATAGCGTCATCGGCTTCGGTGGTCGCCACTTCTTCGCCGTCGCCCACTGTGCCGGTGTTCAGCGCGTCACGCACGTCAGACATCAGCTTGCCGCGCGAGTCGGTCACGATGTCTTTCACGTCCAGGCGGCCGATTTCGGAACGCAGACGGTCGCTGAACTTGCGTTTCAGCAGCACTTCGGCCTGGGAGACGTCGCCGCCGCCGGTCGCCAGATAGTAACGGCTGAAATCGCTGATGCGCCACTTCAGATAGGAGTCGACGATCAGGTCTTTCTTCTCGCTGGTCACGAAGCGATCGGCCTGGTTGTCCATGGTCTGGATACGCGCATCCAGGTTCTTCACGGTCTCAATGAACGGGATCTTGAGGTGCAGACCCGGCGCATACACCAGCGGCTTGTTTTCGCCATCGCGCAGCACCTTGCCGAAGCGCAGCACGATGCCGCGCTGGCCTTCCTGCACCACGAACAGCGAAGCGTACAGCACCACCAGCACCGCGAGGACAATAACTACAAAAGACTTACGCATTGATTACTCTCTCCCTACGCGAGTGGTGTCGTCACGCTGCGCATTCGCCCGGCGCTGATCCATAACCGATCCGCCGCTGGTGCGCGGAGCGCTGCTGTTGGCAGCCGGCGCAGGATTCGGATTGAGGCGAATCAGGCTGGTATCCTTGTTGCCGCTCTCCGTCGCCGCGCCTTGGCCGCGCAGCATCTGATCCAGCGGCAGCACCATCAGGTTGTTGCCTTTGTCGCTCACCAACACCTTACGGGTATGGCCCAGCACTTTTTCCATGGTTTCGATGTACAGACGCTCGCGGGTGATCTGCGGTGCAGACTTGTATTCCGGCAACAGCTTGGCAAAGCGCGCCACCTCACCCTGAGCTTCCAGGACGGTGCGGTCCTTATAAGCCTTGGAGTCTTCCAGCAGACGCTGCGCCTGGCCGTTCGCACGCGGCTGAACTTCGTTGGCGTAAGCTTCCGCTTCACGGATGTATTGCTGCTCGTTCTCACGCGCGGCGATCGCATCGTCGAACGACGCCTTCACCTCTTCCGGCGGACGCGCCGCCTGGAAGTTGACGTCCAGCAGCGTGATGCCCATGTTGTAAGGACGAATGGTCTCTTCCAGCATGCGCTGCGTATCGTTACGCACCACGGTACGGCCTTCGGTCAGGATGCGGTCCATCGAGTATTTGCCGATCACGCCGCGCAGGGCGCTGTCGGTCGCCTGGCTCAGGCTGTCGTCGGCATTGACGACGCTGAACAGGTACGCTTCCGGGTTGGTCACGCGGTACTGCACGTTCATTTCCACGCGCACCACGTTTTCATCGGAGGTCAGCATCACGCCGGACGCTGCCAATTCGCGCACCGACTCCACGTTCACCGGACGCACGTCGTCAATGAAGGTCGGCTTCCAGTTCAGGCCCGGCTGCACCAGATGGCTGAACTTACCGAAACGCGTCACGACGCCGCGCTCGGCTTCCTTGATGGTGTAGAAGCCGCTGGCGGCCCAGATCACCACCACGGCGACCGCCGCGATACCGATAATGCGGCCGCTGAAGCCCGGACCAGAGGTGCCGGTGCCGCCGCTATTGCTGTTGGAGCCTTTGCCCCCGCCGAAACCGCTCAATTTCTTGCTCAGTTTGCGGAAGATATCGTCCAAATCAGGTGGCCCTTGATCACGACCGCCTTTGTTGTTACCGCCAGAGTTGCCGCCATTGTTATTGCTGCTCCCCCACGGGTCGCGGTCCTGTCCGTTATTACCGGGCTGATTCCACGCCATGTTTTAGCTCCATATTCTGTGATTGGGTACTTCAGGCTTTCGCGAAGCATAAATGTAACAGGATATGATCATACGATAAAGTCAATCAGGTCCTGTTCTTGCTTGCAGAGACGACGCCATTCGACGATCGGCATTCGCACCACCACGCCAATGCTGCCGTCTTCTTCGTTCCACTCTTTTTCAATCGCCTGAAGCTGGTAAAAACGGCTGCGAAGACGGCCTGCCCGTGGCGGTAAGCGCAATTCGTAATGCGCGATCTCCCCCGATAAGCGCTCCGTCAACGCCTGATACAGCAACGGAATACCCTCTCCGTTGGCGGCGGACAGCCACACCCGGATCGGCAGGTTTTCGTCGTTGCGGTCGATACGCGGCACAAAATCGTCCAGCATATCTATTTTGTTCATCACTAACAGTGTAGGAATTTCATCCGAGTCTATCTCCGCCAGCACGGTGTTCACCGCTTCGATGTTCTCATCGACGCGCGGATCTGCGGCATCGATGACGTGCAGCAGCAGAGATGCCTGGCGCGTTTCCTGCAGCGTCGCCTTGAAGGCGGCCACCAGATCGTGCGGCAGGTGCCGGATAAAGCCTACGGTATCCGCCAACACGGTATCCCCCACGTCCGGCACGTCAATGCGCCGCAACGTAGGATCCAGGGTGGCAAATAGCTGGTCCGCCGCATACACCTCGGCAGACGTTATTCGGTTAAACAGGGTGGATTTGCCGGCGTTGGTGTAGCCCACCAGCGATACGGTCGGCACATCGGCGCGGGTCCGCGCGCGTCGGCCTTGTTCACGCTGCTTTTCTACCCGCTCCAGGCGGCGCAGAATCAAGCTGATGCGATCGCGCAACAGGCGACGGTCGGTCTCAAGCTGGGTTTCCCCCGGCCCACGCAGGCCAATCCCCCCTTTTTGCCGCTCCAGGTGCGTCCAGCCGCGTACCAGACGCGTGGCGATGTGACGCAACTGCGCCAGCTCCACCTGCAGCTTACCTTCATGGGTACGGGCACGCTGGGCAAAGATGTCTAAAATCAGCCCGGTGCGATCGATCACCCGGCATTCGCACAGGCGCTCGAGGTTTCTTTCCTGCGCCGGGGAAAGGGAATGATCAAACAGGACAACAGACGCGCCGCTGGCTTTCACCGCATCTGCAATTTCTTCGGCCTTTCCTTCGCCGACAAAGTACTTCGGATGCGGGGCTTTGCGGCTACCAGTCACCACTTGCAAAGCTTCGACACCGGCTGAGGAGACCAGCGATTCGAACTCGTTGAGGTCTTCCGTATCTTTGTCTTGCGAGAAATAGATATGAACCAGTACGGCCTGCTCACCGGCTTCATAACGGTCAAACAAGCGTGCAACCTCTCAAACGGACACTCACCGTGAGTTTGGGGGACATAAACAGCCCGCGGCTGCTTATGCTCCCCGTCATGGTTGACTTGCAACGCGCTTTATTCAGCGTCATCGCTTTCCTGCTGCGGCTGTTGCTGCGCAGACGGATTGTTGCCATGGTGATAGTTGCTTGAACCGCCGCTCGGGTTGTTGCTGTGATGCGAAACCGGGCGTGACGGGACAACGGTAGAGATAGCGTGCTTGTACACCATCTGGCTAACCGTGTTCTTCAACAGGATGACAAACTGGTCAAAAGACTCAATCTGGCCTTGCAGCTTAATACCATTCACCAAATAAATAGAAACCGGAACACGTTCACGACGCAATGCGTTCAGGAACGGATCTTGCAAAGATTGCCCCTTAGCCATTCTATCTTTTCCTTATTTGCTTGTTGTTTGTAACTAAGAACCTGTCGGCTCTAAAATAAACGACGTAAAAAATTTGCGCGCTGAATACTCAGCAATTGTACACAATCACCCAACCTATGCACTAACAACCTGTGTCACCGAGTCCAAAGCCTCTCCCGGCTTTTCACTGTCCAACCAATGGACCGACTCCCAACCCCGTAACCAGGTCATCTGGCGTTTAGCCAACTGACGTGTTGCGCAAATACCACGATAAACCATCTCATCGTAACTAATTTCACCAGACAAGTATGACCACATCTGGCGGTAACCGACACAGCGAATGGAGGGCAAGTCCGTATGCAAATCACCCCGTGCGAAAAGTGCACGCGCTTCCGTCTCAAAACCCGCCGCCAACATTTGATGGTACCGCAGCTCGATGCGTTGATGGATCAACTCACGGCTGGTCGGCGCTATCGCAAATTGGTGAACTTGATACGGCAACGATTCACCCGAAATTTTAGTCAGTTCCGTTAAAGTTTTACCCGAAATAAAAAAAACTTCCAGTGCTCTGGACAGTCTCTGCGGATCATTCGGATGAATTCTCAATGCCGCGACCGGATCGATCGCCTGTAACTGACGGTGCAACGCCTCCCAGCCCTGCTCCGCCGCTTGCCGTTCGATGCGCTCGCGCACCGCGGGATCGGCGGACGGCAACGGCGATAATCCTTCCAGCAACGCCTTGAAATACAACATGGTGCCGCCCACCAACAGCGGAATGCGACCGGCGGCGGTGATGTCGGCCATCTCTTTCAACGCATCGGCGCGAAACTCCGCGGCCGAGTAGGCTTCGGCGGGATCGCGGATATCGATCAGCCGGTGCGGCGCCTGCGCCAATTCTTCGGCGCTCGGCTTGGCGGTGCCGATATCCATGCCGCGGTAAATCAGCGCGGAATCAACGCTGATCAGCTCCACCGGCAGGCGTTCGCGCAGCGCGATCGCCAGCGCGGTCTTGCCCGAGGCGGTTGGCCCCATGATGAAAATAGCCGGGGGACGTGGTGTCATTTCAGTGTCAGTCATGCTTGAGGGCCGCCAGTGCGGCCTGTAAATCAACGGGTTGTAAAAGTCCGCTCGGTGGCGATTTGACCAGCTGCGGGCAAAGTCGTTCAACGTCGGTCAGCAATTGTATCGCTTGCGAGGTGTTCCACTGTTCATGTTCGCTGCCAAGGCGGCGAGCGAGCCAGGTGGCCAGCACCGCGGGCGACATCTCCTGATGTTCGGCCAGATAGCCTAACAGTTCGGGTATCAGTTTTTGTAAATTTTGTTGGCGTAATGGTAAAGGCACTGCGCGCAGCGTCACACGGCCATGATCCGCCTGCAGATCCAGCCCCATCGCCGCCAACAGCGCCTGATGCCGCGCGATGGCCGCCGCTTCGCTCTTCTCCAACGTCAGCTTGACTGGGATCAGCAGCGGCTGCGGCCGCAGCCCTTCTGCCGGCGGGTTGAGCTGCGCCTGGCGCAGCCAGCGTTCCGCCACCGTCAGGTTAAGCAACGCCGGCTGCTGGCGCTGTTCAATCAACGCATAACACGGCGGATGGATCATCAACACCCGGCCAAAACTGTGCTGGCCGCCCGCCAACGGCGTTTCCGCTGCGGCTTTCGCCGGCGGGAACAGCGGCGGCTTGCTCGGGGTTTCCGGCGCGGCCGCGGCCGGCGGCTCGGCGGCGGGCTGCATCAGTTTACCGTACAGCTCGCCTTCGCGTTTCTGATAGCCGCCCGCCGCTTGCCGGCTCGGCTGCGGCGCCCGCTCGCGGGCGGTGCCGGCCGGTGGCGGCGTTTCACGGCGCGGCGCCGGTTGAGAAAAATGGTTGCCGCCGGCGGCGACGCGGTTTTCCTGCTGCCAGACCGGCGCGGGCGCTTCGTCGGGCGTTTCCGCCAGCGGCAGCGACGGCGTCTGACCGGCCTGTTGCAGCACGGTGGTCACTGCCTGGTAGATAAAATCGTGCACCAGCCGCGCCTGATGGAAACGCACCTCGTGCTTGGCGGGATGAACGTTGACATCCACCTGGTGCGGATCGACCTCCAGATACAGCACGTAAGCGGGCTGCTGATCGTCTTTCAGCTGATCCTGATAGGCCTGACGAATGGCGTGGTTGATCAAGCGATCGCGCATCATGCGGCTGTTGACGTAGCAATACTGCATTTCACCCAGCTGGCGCGCCCCGTCCGGATCCGCCACCCAACCGCGGATGTTCAGATCGCCATGCTGCCAATCGATGTTCAGCGCATGCTGCAAAAACGCCGGACCGCAGATGCTGCCCAAACGGCGTTCGTGCTGACTCTCTTCTTTCGCCGCCCGGTATTGGCGGATCAGTTTGCCGTTGTGGCTGAGGTTGATCGCCACATCGAAACGCGCCAGCGCGATGCGCCGCACCACTTCATCGATATGGCCGAATTCGGTTTTCTCGGTGCGCATGAACTTGCGGCGCGCCGGCGTGTTGTAAAACAGATCCAGCACTTCCAGCGTGCTGCCGACCGGGTGTGCAGCGGGTTTGACCGTCACCGCCTGCTCGCGCCCTTCGGCATAGGCTTGCCACGCCTCGCTCTGGTCGGCGGTGCGCGACGTCAGGGTCAAACGGGACACCGAGCTGATACTGGCCAGCGCTTCGCCGCGAAAACCGAGGCTGACGATCGCCTCCAAGTCGTCGAGCGTGCTGATTTTACTGGTAGCGTGCCGCGCCAGCGCCAGCGCCAAATCGTCCTTGCCGATGCCGCAGCCGTTGTCGCGAATGCGGATCAGCTTGGCACCGCCGCGTTCGATATCGATATCGATGCGCGTCGCACCGGCGTCCAGACTGTTTTCCACCAGCTCCTTGACCACCGACGCGGGGCGTTCAACCACCTCTCCGGCGGCGATCTGGTTGGCGAGCTGTGGCGGTAACACCTGGATAGGCATGCTGACTCCTGTAGCGGTGGCGCTAGGCCTGCGGAATGGTCAGCGTCCGATCCAGCGGCGCGACGTCCGACTTCAGATTATTGACCCGTTTCAGATCGCCGACGCTGACCCCATAACGAGAAGCGATAGAGGACAGCGTGTCCCCACGGGCCACTTTATGTTTAGACGGCTTCTTCGCCGGCGTTTTCGCCTTGGCGACGGCGGTGACGGCGGCGGTTTTCCCCGCCGGCACCTTCAGGCGTTGCCCGACCCACACGCCGTCTTTCTTCAGTTTGTTCAGATCCCGCAGGGCCGCCATGGTGGTGCCGTAGCTGTCGGCGATGCCGGACAGCGTCTCCGCCCGCTTCACCACGTGGATCTGGGTCTTGCCGCTAACGCTGCGACTCGCGCCGGCCGGGCTGACGATAGGCTCCGGCTGGCGCACGTCTGGTGTTGAGGTGTTAACCGCCGCTGCGACGTCCAGCGGTCGGTTTTCCACCTTTGGGTCGGCTTGCAGCGGATGCGCCAGGAAGTAGCTGCGCAGGCCGTTATGAATGGCCTTGGCAATCTTCTCCTGATACGCGCTACTGCCCAGCAGCCGCTCCTCCGTGCTATTACTGATAAATCCTGTTTCCACCAGCAGCGATGGAATATCCGGCGAACGCAGCACGCCCAGGCTGGCGTGTTCCGGCCGGCGTTTATGCAACGATCCGACGCTCTGCAGCTGCTGCAGCACCTTCACCGCCACATCGTACCCGACGCGCTGCGAGTGGCCGAACTGCAGATCCAGCACCGCCTGGCTCAGATAAGGGTCGGCCTGGCTGTTGGCCAGCAAATCGCCGGCGCCGCCGAGCAGCTCAGACTGCTTCTCATGCTGTTCCAGCCAGCCGGCCATTTCGCTGTTGGCGCGGCGGTTGGACAGCACCCAGACGGAAGCGCCGCTGGCGCTGCGGTTTGGCGCGGCATCGGCGTGGATGGAGACCAGCACGTTGGCGCCCTGTTTGCGCGCAACGTCGGAACGCCCCATCACCGAGATGAAATAGTCGCCGTTACGCGTCAGCACCGGTTTGAACTGCGGATCGGCGTCCAGCATCGCCTGCAGGCGGCGTGCGATGGCGATGGTGACATTCTTTTCTTTCAACCCGCTCGGGCCAATGGCTCCCGGATCCTGGCCGCCGTGGCCGGCGTCGATCGCCACCACCACCCGATCGCCGGAACCGGCGGAAACGCGGCTGCTGCGCGGCGTGACCTCAGTGGCGGTGCCTGCGACCACAGTCTGTTTTTGGGTAAAGGGATTCGATCCCGTCGGCGCTTTGCGCAGCGGCGGCTCCGGCGCTTCACGCACCGCAACCGGCGCCTGACGCGGCGGTTGACTGACGGCGACCGGCGGAGGCGTTTGCACCGGCGCTTTACGCGCCACGATATTGGCGCCGCCTTCAGCCGAAATGGTGAACACCACGGTATGCACGCCGCCGTTCTGGCGAGTGGAAACGCGGGTTTTGGCGCGCTGGGTCAGATCAAACACCAGGCGCACGCTCTGAGCGTCTTTCGGCGCGCTGGAGCGAATGCTCTTTACCAGGTTTTGCCCGCTAAAGTTGAGCGGCAGGCCGCCGACTTTGCCCTTCTGGTTAACATCCAGCACCACCCGTTCCGGGCCGTGCAGCGGGAAAAACGCATAGTCCGGCGGGCCATTGAAGCTCACCGACACCGTCGCTTCGCGCTGGGCGTTGGACACTTTGATATCGGACAGCGAGGATGCCGCCAGCGCGTTCAACGCGCCGAGCGGCCCCAGCACGGCGATCAGCATGATGACCGCAAATTTTTTCAACGCATGCGTCATTGCAGCATCATCCCTGTGATCCATGAATACGGTCTAACAGCTGGCTGCCGTAAGCAGAAATCGCCTCAATCTTCGCCTCTCGCCCCTCGCCCTGATAGCTGAGGTGCAGCGCCAGGTCCGGCTCCGGCAGCACGCCGGTGCCCTGCTGCGGCCATTCGACCAGGCAGATGGCGTCTTGCGCGAAGTAATCGCGAATGCCCATGAATTCAAGCTCTTCCGGATCGGCCAAGCGATACAGATCGAAGTGATACACCGCCAGCGGCTGCAAGGCATAGGGTTCCACCAGCGTGTAGGTCGGGCTTTTGACGTTGCCCTGATGCCCCAACGCCTGCAGGAAACCACGGCTGAAGGTGGTTTTACCGGCGCCCAGGTCGCCGTAGAGATAGATGACGCTGGCGCGATCGCAGGCCTTGGCCAAAGTGGTGCCCAAAGCGACAGTCGCTGCCTCGTCCGGCAGAGGTAAAACGAGTTCTTTCATTCGATAAAGTCTATTTTGCCCACTCAGGATTAACGAAATGAAGGATGTCCGGCAGTAAATCGGTCGCCAACATGCCTCTTGTTCCTTGTCTTTCCGCTACGCGATCGCCGGCCGCGCCATGCACGACGCAGCCCGCACAGGCGGCATCATACAGCGGGAGCTTTTGCGCCAGCAAACCGCCGATGATGCCCGACAGCACATCACCCATGCCGCCGGAGGCCATGCCAGCGTTGCCGACGTCGGCGATCGCCATCTGCCCCTGCTCATCGGCGATCAGCGTACCGGCGCCTTTCAGCACCGCCACGCCGCCGTAGCGCGCCGTCAGCTTGCGCACGGCAAGTAAGCGATCACTCTCGATGTCGGCAGTGCTGCAGCTCAACAGCCGCGCCGCCTCTCCAGGATGCGGAGTCATCACGCGATTCTGCCGTTTCTCGGGATTTAATGCCAGCAAGTTCAGCGCATCGGCGTCCCACAAGGCTGGTTTATCGCTGGTTTGCAGCACGCTCAAGGCGTTTTTTCCCCACTCAGCCTGGCCCAGCCCCGGGCCAATCACCAGCACATCCGCCCATTGCATCGCCTGCCGCAGCGTCGCCTCGTCGAGCGCCTGCGCCATCAGCTCCGGCCTGGCCGCCAGCAGCGGCGCAACATGATCAATGTGAGTAAGCACTCGCACCAATCCAGCCCCGCTGCGCAGCGCCGCCTCCGCCGCCATGCGAATGGCGCCACCGAAACCGCTATCGCCGCCCACCAACAGCAGGCGGCCATGCTCGCCCTTATGCGCGCAGGGGCGGCGCGGATGCAGCCAGCGCGGCAACACCTCGGCGGTAAGCCGCTGAATCTGCTCCGGTTGCTTCGCCAACCAACCCGATAAGCCTAGCGCATTCTGATGAAGTTGCCCGACCCAGTCGCGCGCCTGGCCGGTCAGCAGCCCCGGTTTGAGGCCGATGAACGTGACGGTGTGCGCGGCACGCACCACCGCGCCTGGCGCCGCGCCGCTTTCCGCCAGCAGGCCGGACGGGATATCGAGCGCCACCACCGGCGCCGAATGGCGGTTGGCGGCCTCAATCAGCGCGTCGTAAGGCGCACGCGGCGCGCTGCCAAGGCCAGTGCCCAGCAGGCCGTCGATAATGAGCGAAACAGACGCCGGCCAGCGGCTGTTCGCCGGCAGAATGTCGCCGCCTGCAGCTTGCCAGGCCTCGCGAGCCGCTGCGGCTTCCGGTGGCAAAGGGCGTGCGCCTTCGCAGGCGATCAGCGTCACCTGCACGCCCGCCGCCTTCGCCAGGCGCGCCACCACATAGCCGTCGCCGCCGTTGTTGCCGTGGCCACACAGCACCAGCCAGTGGTCGCGGGAGGGATACGCGTTGCGCGCCAGCGCGTAGGCTGCCTGACCGGCGCGCTGCATCAAATCGTAAAGAGAAATACCGAGCGAGGCCGCCGCCGCGGGTTCCGAACGACGGATCCAATCCGCAGGCCAGACAGAGTGTGGTAAACTATCAGCGTATGCTTTTTCACTGTGGCCCGTCATGACGCACCCCCTCGATCTCCATCAACTCGCCCAACATATCAAGCAATGGGGGCAATCGCTAGGATTCCAGCAGGTTGGCATCTGCGATACCGATCTGAGCCTTGAAGAGCCGAAGCTGCAGGCCTGGCTCGACAAGCAGTACCACGGCGAGATGGAATGGATGGCGCGCCACGGCATGTTGCGCGCACGCCCTCACGAACTGTTGCCGGGCACGCTGCGAGTGATCAGCGTACGCATGAACTACCTGCCGGCCAAGGCGGCGTTCGCCAGCACCTTGCAGAATCCGCAACTGGGCTACGTCAGCCGCTACGCGCTGGGGCGTGACTATCACAAGCTGTTGCGCCAGCGCCTGAAAAAGCTGGGCGATCAGATCCAGGAATACTGCGGCGAGTTGAATTTCCGCCCCTTTGTCGATTCTGCGCCGGTGATGGAGCGCGCGCTGGCCGCCAAGGCGGGCATCGGCTGGGTTGGTAAACACTCACTAATTCTCAACCGTGAAGCCGGGTCGTGGTTTTTCCTCGGCGAGTTGCTGATCGATCTGCCGCTGCCGGTGGATCAGCCGCAGGAAGAACAGTGCGGCCGCTGCGTCGCCTGCATCACCACTTGCCCGACCGGTGCCATCGTCGCCCCCTATACCGTCGACGCCCGGCGCTGCATCTCCTACCTGACCATCGAGCTGGAAGGTGCGATCCCGGAAGAATTCCGCCCGCTGCTCGGCAACCGCATCTACGGCTGCGACGACTGCCAGCTGATCTGCCCGTGGAACCGCTTTTCGCAGCTCACCGACGAAGACGATTTCAGCCCACGCGCCGCACTGCATGCGCCGCAGCTGATCGATCTGTTCAACTGGACAGAAGAAAAATTCCTGCGCATCACCGAAGGCTCGGCGATACGCCGCATCGGCCACCTGCGCTGGTTGCGCAATATCGCCGTGGCTCTGGGCAATGCGCCTTATGAGGACGGCGTCGTGCTCGCGCTGCGCACGCGTTTGGGCCAGGACAGCATGCTGGACGAACATATCCACTGGGCGCTGGCGCAACAGCTTGCTCGCCGTGAAGCGCAGGGCATCGAGGTGCAGACGGCACAGAAAAAACGGCTGATACGGGCTGTGGAAAAAGGTTTGCCGAGGGACGCCTGACGGCGTGCGCCGCGCGGCCGTATCACCGGCATCCTTACTCTGTGGATTTGTGCATAAAAATAAAAACACGTTGTCTTTCAACTGCAACAAAAAGAGCAAGTGATCGGCATAACGTTTTGGGATAAATAAATAAGCATATAAATCAAATAGATAAATATTTAATTTGTATGACGTTGATTTTTCAGGCAGGCGAGTTTATGTGCAGAGGCTGTGGATAACTCTGTTCACAACATTTTTACCGGGCGTGTAAAACGGGACAAAAATCCGCGCCGGATAAGGCGTTGGACTTGAATTTGAAACGAAGAGAAAATTGGAGCGGGAAACGAGACTCGAACTCGCGACCCCGACCTTGGCAAGGTCGTGCTCTACCAACTGAGCTATTCCCGCATAGAGATGCTTTCGGCATCCGGTCACCAAACACTGGCGTGACCTTTGAATTTTTGGAGCGGGAAACGAGGCTCGAACTCGCGACCTCAACCTTGGCAAGGTTGCGCTCTACCAACTGAGCTATTCCCGCGTCGCATAGGTACTGCTTGATACTGCTTTATTTATTCATCATGCCGCATCGCGACATTGTTGAATTTGGAGCGGGAAACGAGACTCGAACTCGCGACCCCGACCTTGGCAAGGTCGTGCTCTACCAACTGAGCTATTCCCGCCCGGCGTATCGATGGTGGAACGTTACGAAATTCTTCATCGGTACGGGGTGCGCATTATACGAGAAATCCTTTTTGCCGCAAGCCCCTGAAAGCAAAAAAACGCGATTTTTGTTTGATTGCCGATTAAAGCGCCAGATTGGCGAATTAAGCGGCTAAAAACGGCGTTTTTTCCCCGCAGGGGCCGCCATCGCCTTAAAGCTGAATGAAATGTTCGCGGTAATAAGCCAGTTCGGCCACCGATTCGCGGATGTCATCCAGCGCCTGATGGGTGCCCTGCTTCTTAAAGCCGCCGAGAATTTCCGGCTTCCAACGGCGTGCCAGTTCCTTCAGCGTGCTGACGTCCAGGTAGCGGTAATGGAAGTAGGCCTCCAGCTCCGGCATGTAGCGGAACAGGAAACGGCGATCCTGGCCCACGCTGTTGCCGCAGATCGGCGATTTGCCGGCCGGCACCCATTGCTGCAGGAAGGCGATGGTTTCCAGCTCGGCGGCGCGATCGTCCTGGCGGCTGGCTTTCACCCGCTCCACCAGCCCGCTACCGGTATGGGTGCGCACGTTCCACTCGTCCATCAAGGCCAGCTGCTCGTCGGATTGGTGCACGGCGATCACCGGCCCTTCCGCCAGGATGTTCAGGTTGGCGTCGGTGACCAGCGTGGCGATCTCGATAATGCGGTCACGCTCGGGATCCAGCCCGGTCATCTCCAAATCGATCCAAATCAGGTTATTTTCGTTTCCTGTCATGATGTTTCCTGCCTAAAAGCCGAGAGAAAAACGCTGTGCGGACGAGACGACGGGCGCCGCCGGTGGCAACGCGCCGCAGCCGGCGGCTAACAACGGTTATTTAATATAAAATAGCGTGTATCATAGTCTTTTTGGTCGCCTTGGGCGACATATACCCTGACGGGTTCAAGGCTGCGCCGGGGGCAACTCCCCGCCGCAGCTGTGCGTATACGTAAAGGTATAAAACCGATTCAAGTGAGGCGCAGTGAGTAAGAACAAACTGTCCAAAGGCCAGCAACGCCGCGTGCAGGCGAACCATCAGCGCCGTCTGAAGCGCGCTGACAACAAACCGGAACCTGATGATTCCCAACTGGGCGAGCCGCAGGAAGGCGTCGTCATCAGCCGTTTCGGCATGCACGCCGACGTTGAGGCGCCGGATGGCACTCAGCACCGCTGCAACATCCGCCGCACGCTGCGTTCGCTGGTGACCGGCGATCGCGTGGTATGGCGCCCCGGCCTGGGCGCCCATGAAGGGGTAAAAGGCATTGTGGAAGCGGTGCACGAACGCACCTCGGTGCTGACGCGCCCGGATTTCTACGACGGCGTGAAGCCGATCGCCGCCAATATCAATCAGATCGTCATCGTGTCGGCGATCCTGCCCGAGCTGTCGCTGAACATCATCGACCGCTATCTGGTGGCCTGCGAAACGCTCGAAGTCGAGCCGCTGATCGTGCTCAACAAAATTGACCTGCTGGACGCCGAAGCGCGCAAGCTGGTCGACGGCATGATGGATATCTATCGCAAAATTGGCTACCGGGTGCTGGAAGTCTCCAGCCAAACGCGGGAAGGCATGGCGGAGTTCGAACAGGCGCTGGCCGGGCGCATCAGCATCTTTGCCGGCCAGTCGGGGGTCGGCAAATCCAGCCTGCTGAACGCGCTGCTGCCGCCGTCTGAAGAGCAAATTCTGGTAAATCAGGTTTCCGACGTCTCGGGCCTCGGGCAACATACCACCACCGCCGCGCGGCTGTACCACTTCCAGCACGGCGGCGACGTGATCGACTCCCCCGGAGTGCGCGAGTTTGGCCTGTGGCACCTGGAGCCGGAACAAATTACCCGCGGCTTTGTCGAATTCCGTGATTATTTAGGCGGTTGCAAATTCCGCGACTGCCGCCACGATACCGATCCCGGCTGCGCTATCCGCGCGGCGATGGAGAAAGGCGATATCGCGGAAGAGCGTTTCGACAACTACCACCGCATTCTGGAAAGCATGGCGCAGGTGAAGGTTCGCAAGAACTTCACGGACGCCGCAGACTGACACTGACGGGCGGGCATTGACGACGGCGGAGCCCTCGTTACAATGCGCGCCCTTTACCCTGATTCACGAGGTTAACGTGCTGGATAGCATCAAGATTAAACTGCAATATTGGCTGCCGAAGCTGGCGCTGACCCGCCTGGCGGGCTGGGGCGCCGACAAACGTGCCGGCTGGCTGACCCAACTGGTGGTCAAAACCTTCGCCCGCTACTACCGCGTGGACATGCAGGAAGCGCAAAACCCGGACCTGGCGTCTTACGCCACCTTCAACGATTTCTTCGTGCGCCCGCTGCGCGATGGCGCGCGCCCGATCATCACCGACGCCAACTGGCTGGCGCTGCCCGCCGATGGCGCCATCAGCCAGCTCGGCCCTATCCGCGAGGACCAAATCTTCCAGGCCAAAGGCCACCACTACAGCCTGGAAGCGCTGCTGGCCGGCAACTACCTGTTGGCCGAGCCGTTCCGCAACGGCCTGTTCGCCACCACCTACCTGGCGCCGCGCGACTATCACCGCGTCCACATGCCGTGCGCCGGCGTGCTGCGCGAAATGATCTATGTGCCGGGCGATCTGTTCTCGGTCAACCCGCTCACCGCCGCCAACGTGCCTAACCTGTTCGCACGCAACGAGCGCGTGATCTGCGTCTTCGACACCGACATCGGGCCGATGGTGCAAATCCTGGTCGGCGCCACCATCGTCGGCAGCATTGAAACCGTCTGGGCCGGCACCGTCACGCCGCCGCGCGAAGGCATTATCAAGCGCTGGACCTACCCGGCCGCTGGTGAAGAAGGCGCCATCACATTGGAAAAAGGCGCCGAGATGGGCCGTTTCAAACTCGGCTCCACGGTGATCAACCTGTTTACCGCAGGCAGCGTGCAGTTTGCGCCGCAGCTGCATAACGGCACCGTCACCCGCATGGGTGAAGCCTTCGCCGAAATCCCGGCCGCCGCTGAAACACCACAGACCCCGATCTAAAGGAATCGACGCCGTGCGCCTTTTCATCACGCTTTTGCTCGGTTGCCTGTTGTGGCAACCGGCGCTGGCCGCCCCCGTGCCGACCGAGACCCAGCTCAAACAGGAGCTGAAGCAGGCGGAGAGCAGCAAAAACGCGCCGAATCAGGCGGAGACCACCGAGGCGCTGCAAAGCGCCCTCAACTGGCTGACGGAGCGTAAAGAGTCGCAGACTCGCTCCGAGCAGTATCAGAGGGTGATCGACGATTTTCCGAAGATGACGCAGGAGCTGCGCCGTCAACTGGTGCTGGAAAGCAACAAGATCCTGCCGAACGGCGACGATCTGCCGGCCGCCGAGCTGGAACAGCAGATCCTGCAAACCAGCAGCTTGCTGCTGGAACAGGCGCGCCTGCTGCAGCAAGAGCAGGATCGCACGCGGGAAATCAGCGATTCGCTCGGCCAGTTGCCGCAGCAGCAGACCGACGCTCGCCGTGCGCTGACGGAAGTGCAGCGCCGCCTGCAGGCGCAGCCTGCCAACCCGACCACGCCGTACGCGCAGGCCGCCCTGGCCCTGCTGCAGGCCGAAGCCGCGGCGCGCAAAGCCAAAGTGGACGAGCTGGAGCTGGCGCAACTGTCGGCCAACAACCGGCAGGAGCTGGCGCGCATGCGCGCCGAGGTCTATAAAAAGCGCCACGAGAAAATAGACGTGCAGCTGCAGGCGCTGCGCAACAACCTCAATGCCCAGCGCCAACGCGAAGCGGAGCTGGCGCTGGAAAGAACCGAGCAGTTGGCCGAGCAGAACGGCGACTTGCCAAGAAGCATCAGCCAGCAGTTGCAGATCAACCGCGAACTGTCCGCTGCGCTGAACAGCCAGGCGCAGCGCATGGATCTGATTTCGTCGCAGCAGCGGCAGGCGGCGGCGCAGACGCTGCAGGTGCGCCAGGCGCTGAGCACCATCATCGAACAGGCCCAGTGGCTCGGCTCGTCGTCGGCGCTGGGGGAAACCCTGCGCGCCCAGGTGGCGACGCTGCCGGAAATGCCCAAGCCGCAACAGCTGGACGGCGACATGGCCCAGCTGCGCGTGCAGCGCCTGCAGTTTGAAAATCAGCTGGAAAAGCTGTCGCAGCGCGAATTCAAGCGCGACGACGGCAGCGCGCTGACCAGCCAGGAGCAACGCATCGTCGATGCCCAGCTGCGCACCCAGCGCGAGCTGCTCAACTCGTTGTTGTCCGGGTGCGACACCCAAATCCTCGAGCTGACCAAGCTGAAGGTGGCCAACACCCAGCTGATCGAAGCGTTGAACGAAATTCGCGACGCCACCCACCGCTATCTGTTCTGGGTGCCGGACGTCAATCCGATCAACTTCTCTTATCCGCTCAACGTGGCGCACGATCTGACGCGCGTCCTGTCGTTGGACACGCTGTCGCAGCTCGGCGGCGCCTTCATGATGATGGTGACCAGCCGCGAAACGCTGATCCCGATCTTCGGCGCCCTGCTGCTGGTGATTTTCAGCATCAGTTCACGCAAGCACTATCACGCCTTCCTCGAGCGCGCGAGCAGCCGCGTCGGCAAGGTGACGCAGGACGAATTCTTCCTCACGGTGCGCACCGTGTTCTGGTCGATTCTGGTGGCGATGCCACTGCCGGTGCTGTGGGCCGCGCTCGGTTACGGCCTGCAAAGCGCCTGGAACTACCCGGTGGCGGAAGCGATCGGCAAAGGGGTGACCGCCACGCTGCCGATCCTGTGGATCTGCATGATCTGCGCCGCCTTCGCCCACCCGCAGGGGCTGTTCATCGTGCACTTCCGCTGGCCGGCGAAGCAGGTTTCGCGCGCCATGCGTTACTACAAGATGTCGATCTGGCTGATCGTGCCGCTGATCATGGCGCTGATCACCTTCGATAGCCTGAAAGAACGCGAGTTCGCCAACACCCTGGGGCGGCTGTGCTTCATCCTGCTGTGTCTGGCGCTGGCGCTGGTCACCCACAGCCTGAAACGCGCCGGCATTCCGCTGTATCTGGATAAAAACGGCTCCGGCGACAACATGCTCAACAGCGCCTTCTGGGGGCTGCTGCTGTCGGCGCCGCTGCTGGCGGCGCTGGCGTCGACCGTCGGTTACCTCACCACCGCGCAGGCGCTGTTGGCGCGCCTGGAGACCTCGGTGGCGATCTGGTTCCTGTTGCTGGTCATCTACCACATCATCCGCCGCTGGATGCTGATCCAACGGCGGCGCATCGCCTTCGATCGCGCCAAACAGCGCCGCGCCGACATCCTGGCCCAGCGCGCCCGCGGCGAAGACGAAACCTCGCACACCCCGAACAGCACCGAAGGCGCCATCGATCCGGACGATTCGGACTTCGATCTGGACACCATCAGCGCCCAGTCGCTGCGGCTGGTGCGGTCGATCCTAACGCTGATCGCGCTGGTGTCGGTGATCGTGCTGTGGTCGGAGATCCACTCCGCGTTCGCCTTCCTGGAAAACATCTCGCTGTGGGACGTGACTTCGACGGTCAACGGCGTAGAGACCGCCCATCCGATCACCCTCGGCGCGGTGCTGATCGCTATTCTGGTGCTGATCATCACCATGCAGCTGGTGCGCAACCTGCCGGCGCTGCTGGAGCTGGCGGTGCTGCAGCACTTGGATCTGTCGCCGGGCACCGGCTACGCCATCACCACCATCACCAAGTACTTGCTGCTGCTGTTCGGCGCGGTGCTCAGCTTCGCCTGGATCGGCATCGAATGGTCAAAACTGCAGTGGGTGGTTACCGCACTCAGTCTGGGGTTGGGCTTCGGCATGCAGGAGATCTTCTCCAACTTCATCTCCGGCCTGATCATCCTGTTCGAGAAACCGATCCGCATCGGCGACACCGTGACGATCCGCAACCTGACCGGCACCGTCACCAAGATCAATACCCGCGCCACCACCATTTCGGACTGGGATCGCAAAGAGATCATCGTGCCGAACAAAGCGTTCATCACCGAACAGTTCGTCAACTGGTCGCTGTCGGACACCCTGACCCGTGTGGTGCTGACCGTACCGGCGCCGGGCGAAGCCAACAGCGAGGAGGTGACCAAGATCCTGATGAACGCCGCCGAGCGCTGTTCGCTGGTGCTGGATAATCCGGCGCCGGAGGTTTACCTGGTCGATCTGCAACAGGGCATCCAGATCTTCGAGATGCGTATTTACGCCGCCGAGATGGGCCACCGCATGCCGCTGCGCCACGAGATCCACCAGCTGATCCTGGCGGGCTATCGCGAGCACGGCATCACGCTGCCGTACCCGCCGTTCCAGGTGCGCACCGAGACGCTGTCGCGGTTGACCAACAACGGCCGTACGCCGCCGTCTACGCCGGCGCCGAACACCAAGCGCGACGCCGGGGGGTTGTAAGCGCTTCTCGCGATAAAAAAAGGGTCGGCAAATGCCGACCCTTTTTGCTTTTTTCACCGCCTGAAACGTCAGGCGATCCCGACCGGGAAGGCCAACACGTCGCTCAGGCTCTCGGCGCCCAGCGCCAGCATCACCAGACGATCCACGCCCAGCGCTACGCCGGAACATTCCGGCATGCCGTGCTGCAATGCCGCCAACAGGTTGTAGTCGATCGGTTGCTGCGGCAGACCGCGCTCCGCGCGTTTGCGGTTGTCCTGCTCGAAGCGCTGCTGTTGTTCACGGCCGTCGGTCAGCTCGCGGAAACCGTTCGCCAGCTCAATGCCCTTGAAGTACACCTCAAAACGCTCCGCCACGCGGTGGTCTTCGGTGCTGATCTCCGCCAACGCCGCCTGGCTGGCCGGGAAGTGGTAAACGAACGCCGGCTTTTCACGGCCGATATGCGGTTCCACGCCCACGGTGAACAGCAGCTGCAGCAGCGTATCGCGATCTTCTTCGGTATCGGCGATGTTGCTCAGATCGAGTTTGGCCGCAGCTTCGCGCAGCTGCGCCTTCTCCGCCGACAGCGGATCGATGTCCAGATGGCGCAGGAACGCTTGCTGATAGGACAGGGTCTCCGCGCTCTCGCAGTCCAGCACCTGTTGCAGCAGATCGTCCACCTCATTCATCAGGCGGTACATGTCGTAGTGCGGACGGTACCACTCCAGCATGGTGAATTCGGGGTTATGGTGCCGCCCGGCCTCTTCATTGCGGAAGCTGCGCCCCATTTGGTAGATCGGGCCGCTGCCCGCCGCCAGCAGGCGCTTCATGTGATATTCCGGGCTGGTCATCATGTATAGCGTCAGGCCCTCTGCCGCCCCCGGCCCGACGAAACGCGTCTCGAACGGGAACAGGTGAACGTCGGTGACCGTCGCCTGGCTCATGGTGGGCGTCTCAACTTCCAGCACGCCACGATCGGCGAAGAAACGCCGGATCTCAGCCAGAATCGCTGCGCGTTTCAACAAATTGGCGATGGGTGCACTAGGCTGCCAGCTTGCCGTTTCGCTCATGGTAATTAACTCCGAAATCAAACAGGGGATGCAGTCTACTCGCATCCTTGCAGCCAAACAAATTCTTCACGATGCGCAACCGGCCATAACGCCAATTTCCGATAAATAGGCGGCAAAAGCGCGTTAAAAAGGGTAAAGCACGCCGAACGCGCGAAAAGGCAGGCAAGCCTGTTGGGCAAGCGTTAATCGACAAAACAATCGATCACATCAAATTTCGACTACTTAACTTTAGGTATAGTTAATTCCCCATTATTGGTGGGAGATATCTATCCTTAACCTTTAAGCAACATTAATCGGTTCAATTAGTTAGCACCCGAAGAGTTCGCTAAATTTTAAGCATAGATATTTAACTTGCCGTTCTTAACAAGAACATTGGAGGAATGCAGTGCAAACCTTTAACGCCGATCTTGCCATTATTGGGGCCGGGGGCGCTGGTTTACGTGCAGCAATAGCCGCAGCGGAAGCCAATCCCCAACTGAAAATCGCGCTGATCTCGAAGGTCTACCCGATGCGCAGCCACACGGTCGCCGCCGAGGGGGGCTCCGCCGCCGTCACTCAGGATCACGATACCTTCGACTACCACTTCCACGACACCGTCGCCGGCGGCGACTGGCTGTGCGAGCAGGACGTGGTCGATCACTTCGTGCATCAGTGCCCGCGCGAGATGACCCAGCTCGAACAATGGGGCTGCCCGTGGAGCCGCAAACCGGACGGTTCGGTCAACGTGCGGCGTTTCGGCGGCATGAAGATCGAACGCACCTGGTTCGCCGCCGACAAGACCGGCTTCCACATGCTGCACACCCTGTTCCAGACCTCGCTGAAATACCCGCAAATTCAACGCTTCGACGAGCACTTCGTGCTGGATATCCTGGTGGATGACGGCCAGGCGCGCGGCCTGGTGGCGCTCAACATGATGGAAGGCACCCGCGTGCAGATCCGCGCCAACGCGGTGGTGATGGCCACCGGCGGCGCCGGGCGCGTTTACCGCTACAACACCAACGGCGGCATCGTCACCGGCGACGGCATGGGCATGGCGTTCCACCACGGCGTACCGCTGCGCGACATGGAGTTCGTGCAGTATCACCCGACCGGCCTGCCCGGTTCCGGCATCCTGATGACCGAGGGCTGCCGCGGCGAAGGCGGCATTCTGGTGAACAAGGATGGCTACCGCTACCTGCAAGACTACGGCATGGGCCCGGAAACCCCGCTGGGCGAGCCGAAAAACAAATACATGGAGCTGGGCCCGCGCGATAAAGTGTCGCAGGCTTTCTGGCACGAATGGCGCGCCGGCCGCACCATCGCCACCCCGCGCGGCGACGTGGTCTACCTCGATCTGCGCCATCTGGGCGAGAAAAAGCTGCTGGAGCGGCTGCCGTTCATCTGTGAACTGGCCAAAGCCTACGTCGGCGTCGATCCGGTGAAAGATCCGATCCCGGTGCGCCCTACCGCGCACTACACCATGGGCGGCATTGAAACCGACCAGAACTGCGAAACCCGCATCAAGGGGCTGTTCGCGGTCGGCGAATGTTCCTCCGTCGGCCTGCACGGCGCCAACCGTCTCGGCTCCAACTCGCTGGCGGAACTGGTGGTATTCGGCCGCGTCGCCGGTGAGCACGCGGCGCGCCGCGCGCTGGAAACCGCGCCGGCCAACGGCGCCGCGCTGGATGCGCAAACCCGCGACGTCGAAACCCGCCTGGGCAACCTGATGAAGCAGGAAGGCAACGAAAACTGGGCGAAGATCCGCGACGAAATGGGGCTGTCGATGGAAGAAGGCTGCGGCATCTACCGCACGCCGGAGCTGATGCAAAAAACCATCGATAAGCTGGCCGAGCTGAAAGAGCGCTTCAAACGCGTCAAAATCACCGACAACACCAGCGTGTTCAATACCGATCTGCTGTACACCATCGAGCTGGGCTACGGCCTGGACGTCGCCGAATGCATGGCGCACTCCGCATTTAACCGCAAAGAGTCGCGCGGCGCCCACCAGCGCCTGGACGAAGGCTGCACCGAGCGTGACGACGTCAACTTCCTCAAGCATACGCTGGCGTTCCACAACCCGCAGGGCGCGCCGCGTCTCGAATACAGCGACGTGAAAATCACCAAGCTGCCGCCGGCCAAACGCGTCTACGGCGCAGAAGCCGAAGCGCAGGAGAAAAAGAATAAGGAGCAGGCAAATGGCTGAGATGCAAACCCTGAAGATCGACGTCATGCGCTATAACCCGGAAAGTGACGCCGAGCCGCATTTCGTCACTTACGCCGTGCCTTATGATGAACAGACCTCGCTGCTTGATGCGCTGGGCTACATCAAGGATAACCTGGCGCCAGACCTCTCCTACCGCTGGTCTTGCCGCATGGCGATCTGCGGCTCCTGCGGCATGATGGTCAACCGCGTGCCGAAGCTGGCGTGCAAAACCTTCCTGCGCGACTACGTCGGCGGCATGAAGGTCGAAGCGCTGGGCAACTTCCCGATCGAGCGCGATCTGGTGGTGGACATGACCCACTTCATCGAAAGCCTGGAGGCGATCAAACCGTACATCATCGGCAACGATCGCAAACCGGAGGATGGCCCGAACGTGCAGACCCCGGCGCAGATGGCCAAATACCACCAGTTCTCCGGCTGCATCAACTGCGGCCTGTGCTACGCCGCGTGCCCGCAGTTCGGCCTCAACCCCGAGTTTATCGGCCCGGCGGCGATCACGCTGGCGCACCGCTATAACCTGGACAACCGCGACCACGGCAAGAAACAGCGCATGCCGCAGCTCAACGGCCAAAACGGCGTCTGGAGCTGCACCTTCGTCGGCTATTGCTCTGAAGTCTGCCCGAAACACGTCGATCCCGCCGCCGCCATCCAGCAGGGCAAGGTGGAGAGCGCCAAAGACTTCATGATCGCCATGCTGAAGCCGCAATAAGGGAGAAAAATTGCCATGACAACTCAACGTAAGCCCTATGTGCGCACCATGACACCCACCTGGTGGCAAAAGCTCGGCTTCTACCGTTTCTACATGCTGCGCGAAGGCACCTCGGTGCTGGCGGTGTGGTTCAGCATCGTGCTGCTCTACGGCGTGTTTGCGCTGAAGGGCGGCGCCGAGAGCTGGGCCGGCTTCGTCGGTTTCTTGCAGAATCCGCTGGTGCTGTTGATCAACGTCGTCGCCCTGCTGGCGGCGGCGCTGCATACCAAAACCTGGTTCGATCTGGCGCCGAAGGCCGCCAATATCGTGGTCAACAGCGAGAAAATGGGGCCGGGCCCCATCGTGAAAGGGCTGTGGGCCGTCACCATCGTCGTCAGCGTGGTCATCCTGGCCGTGGCCCTGATCTAATCCGGAGGAAACATGATAAATCAAGCACCTAAACGCTCCGACGAGCCGGTTTTCTGGGGATTGTTCGGCGCTGGCGGCATGTGGGGCGCGATCGTCGCGCCGGCCATCGTACTGCTGGTCGGCATTCTGCTGCCGCTGGGGCTGTTCCCCGGTGAGGCGCTGGGTTACGAGCGCGTGCTGGCGTTCTGCCAGAGCCTGATCGGCCGCCTGTTCCTGCTGCTGATGATCATTCTGCCGCTGTGGTGCGGCCTGCACCGCATCCACCATGCGATGCACGATCTGAAGATCCACGTGCCGGCCGGCAAGTGGGTGTTCTACGGTCTGGCGGCGATCCTTAGCGTGGTCACCGTCATCGGCGTCGTCACGCTGTAAACCGCTCGGGTGGCCAACGCCCGTTGGCCGCCCTTTTCTCATCGGCTACACTGTCTACTCGCCCCCGGTAAACAGGAGCCACCGATGCGTTTATGGTCAAAGCTTAGCGTCATGCTTTCCGCCCTGCTCTCCGTCGCTTGCAGCGTCTCCCCGCCTAAAGACATCAAGGTCGTGACCCCTTTCGACAGCCAGCGCTATCTCGGCACCTGGTATGAGATTGCACGTCTGAATCATCGCTTTGAACGCGGTTTACAGCAGGTGACCGCCCACTACAGCCCGCGTGCCGACGGCGGACTGAAAGTCATCAATCGCGGCTTCAATCCGCAGAAACAGCAATGGCAAGAAAGCGAAGGCAAAGCCTACTTTATCGGTTCACCGCAGGTCGCGGCGCTGAAAGTGTCGTTCTTCGGCCCCTTCTACGGCGGCTATAACGTGATTGCCCTGGACCCGGACTACCGCTATGCGCTGGTTTGCGGCCCGAACCGTGACTATCTGTGGATCCTGTCGCGCACGCCGACGCTTGACGCCGCCGTGCGCGACCGTTTATTGCAGACAGCCAAAGGCTACGGTTTCGCCACTGACAAGCTGATCTGGGTGCAGCAGTCCGCCGATCAGTGACTGCTGAACTTCAGCCCGAGGATGCCGACCACGATCAGGCACAGGCTGATGATGCGCGCGATATTGGTCGATTCCCCCAACAGCACCATGCCCATGATGGCCGCGCCCACCGCGCCGATGCCGGTCCACACCGCGTAGGCGGTGCCGGCGGGCAGCGTTTTCATGGCGTTGGCCAACAGCAACATGCTGACCACCATCGCGGCGATGGTGATAATGCTCGGCGTCAGCCGGGTAAAACCGTGGGTGTATTTCAGACCGATAGCCCAAACCACTTCGAGCAAACCGGCGATAAGCAGAATAATCCAGGCCATGAGACGGCCTCCCTACCACTGGGGTCGTCCCCGATAAAATGACGCGTAAACGGGTCGTCCCGTTCAGCGGGGTGATGAACGGCGGGTAACCTCACCCGCACTGCGGCAGGATAGCAGCAGCGTTAACGCTCAAGCAAGGGATAGAAATGTGGCGGCTCTCCGCAGCCGGAACGCCGCCGGGTGGAATGCGGATTATTCCGCGCTGCGCTGAATAGCCTTGCCGCCGGCCTGAATGTCTTCACCCACACCGCGGGTGGTATTGCAGGCGGTCAGCGAGCTCAAAATCATCAAAGAGAAGATCGCGATAATACTTTTCTTCAGCATAAGAAAGTCCTTATTTGTCGTTGATGAAAAAGTACGGCTTTCTAAGCGTAGTCAAAATTGACGGAGGGTGTGGGATCGAGACCGGCTTTGTGGCGCAAATACATCGGGTTAAAGGCGGGATCAGCTGGCCGTGCGGGAGATGGCGCCGCCGAGATGCTGAACGTCTTCGCCGAAACCGCGAAACGTATTGCAACTGCTGAGGGAGAAAAGGAACAACAGGGAGAGCACGGCCAACAGCGTTTTCTTGAACATGCGGATTTTCTGCCAACGAACGAGGATGGGATAAAACAGAGGAACCGCGGGGGTTCCTCTGTTTTGAAACTTACTTAACGCGAGAGACGTATTCGCCAGAGCGAGTGTCAACCTTGATCACTTCGCCGATCTGGACGAACAACGGCACTTTTACCACGGCGCCGGTGCTCAGGGTCGCCGGCTTGCCGCCAGTCCCTGCGGTATCGCCTTTCAGGCCAGGATCGGTATCGGTGATTTCCGCTTCGATAAAGTTCGGCGGCTGAACGGCGATTGGACGGCCATCCCACAGGGTGATGATGCACTCTGCGTTATCCTGCAGCCATTTGGCCGCGTCGCCGACGGTTTTGCCGTCAACCTGATGCTGTTCGAAAGACTCAGGGTGCATGAAGTGGTAGAACTCACCGTCGCTGTACAGGTAGTTCATGTTGGTGTCCATCACGTCTGCGCCTTCGCAAGAATCGGTAGACTTGAAGGTTTTTTCCACGCGGGTGCCGGTCAGCAGACGGCGCATTTTCACGCGTGCAAACGCCTGGCCTTTGCCCGGCTTAACGAACTCACTGGCTTCGACGGCGTAAGGTTCGCCCTCGAACATGATTTTAAGACCCGGACGGAAATCGTTGCTAGAATAAGTCGCCATGATGGCCCTCTGAATATTTGAACTGGTAGCTTAGCCAAAAAAATGGCACACATTATAACCCAAAGTACGGCACATAGAGAAGATTGGTTGCATCAACTCGCCGATGTTATTACCGATCCCGATGAATTACTGCAGCTTTTGTCACTGAATACGCACCCGGAACTGCCGCAGGGGCGCGATGCCCGCCGGCTGTTTGCCCTGCGCGTGCCGCGCGCCTTCGCTGCGCGCATGCGCCCCGGCGATGCCAACGACCCGCTGCTGCGCCAGGTGCTGACCGCCAGAGAGGAGTTCATCAACGCCCCAGGGTTCACCACCGATCCGCTCGATGAGCAGCGCAGCGTGGTGCCGGGCCTGTTGCACAAATACCGCAATCGCGCGCTGCTGCTGGTCAAAGGCGGCTGTGCGGTCAACTGCCGTTACTGCTTCCGCCGCCACTTCCCCTATCAGGATAATCAGGGCAACAAGAACAACTGGCGGCAGGCGCTGGATTATATCCGCCAACACCCGGAACTGGACGAAATCATTTTTTCCGGCGGCGATCCGCTGATGGCCAAAGACAGCGAGCTGGAGTGGCTGGTCGGCGAGCTGGAGACCATCCCGCACCTGAAACGCCTGCGCATTCACACCCGTCTGCCGGTGGTGATCCCGGCGCGCATTACGCCGGCGCTGTGCCGCCTGCTGTCGGCCTCGCGCCTGCAGGTGCTGATGGTCACGCATATCAACCACGCCAACGAAATCGACCGCGAGCTGCAGAGCGCCATGGCTCAGCTGCGCCTCGCCGGCGTCACGCTGCTCAATCAAAGCGTGCTGCTGCGCGACGTCAACGATGACGCCGACACGCTGGCCGCGCTCAGCAACGCGCTGTTCGACGCCGGCATCCTGCCCTACTACATTCACGTGCTGGACAAGGTGCAGGGCGCGGCGCACTTCATGGTCAGCGACGATGAAGCGCGCGTCATCATGCAGGCGCTGCTGAGCAAGGTGTCCGGTTATCTGGTGCCGCGCCTGACGCGTGAAGTGGGCGGCGAACCGAGCAAAACACCGATCGACCTGCGCCTGATGCAGGAGTGATGCGCGTCACATGGCCTGATGGAACGAAAAGAGGAATGCCGTGGCATTCCTCTTTTTTTATCTCTGTGCGGCGTTTGGCCTCAGCGCCTTACGGGCACTTGTAAACCTGGCCGACCATTTTGCTGTCCAGCGGCGCGAAGCTGGAGAGCAGGTTCTGGCTTGGGCTGTTGGCGCCGTAGATCACGTTGCCGCCCATTGCCGCCGCCTTGTTGCGCAGATCGTTGGCCGCACCGCGCATGGAGCTGCCCTCACCGCCGTTGCCGGACAGCCAGTTGCTCTGGGTGCCGGTCACTTCCCCCAGCAGCTGGCATTCCGCCGCCGGCTTGCTGTCGGTGAACTTGATCTGCTGACCCGCAGCGGTCAGTTCATGAGTGGTGCTGCAACCCGCCAGCAGCACCGCTGCCGAAAGACCCAGTAAGGCTTTAATCCGCATCTTGTTCCCCATTCGATGTTGAGAATTACGCAAAAGCTTATCAGAAAGCGATGCCATCTCTTAAGCATCCGTTGCCGCGCGAGCGGGCCAACGTCTTGAGCGACAGCTGATGACTAACCAGTTTACCAGCTAAATCGCCCCGGGCGGCAAAAATATCATCAAATACAGAGCGGCGGCATTATACCCAGCCGGCACCGGCCGCCGAAGCCGACGCTTCAGGCTCTCCCGCCAGTTGGAATACCGCCACCGCCTGCGCCAGCAGGGCCGCCTGCTCCTCCACGCCGACGGCGGTGGTCGCCACCTCTTCCACCAGCGCGGCATTCTGCTGGGTTACCTGATCCATCTGGGTCACCGCCACCCCGACCTGCTCAACGCCCTTGCTTTGCTCTTGCGACGCGTACGAGATGTTATCCATCAGCGACGTCACCTGGTTCACCGAGCCGACGATAGCATTCATCGTCTCACCCGCCTGTTCCACCAGTCGCACGCCGGCGGCGATATCGCCGGTGACGCCGTCGACCAGGCTGCTGATCTCCTTGGCCGAAGTCGCGCAGCGCTGCGCCAGGTTGCGCACTTCGCCGGCCACCACCGCAAAACCCCGCCCCTGCTCCCCGGCGCGCGCGGCCTCGACGGCGGCGTTCAGCGCCAGAATGTTGGTCTGGAAGGCGATGCCGTCGATCACGCTGGTAATATCCCCCACCTGACGCGCGCTGTCGTTGATCGCCCGCATCTTGTCGACCGCGCTGGCCATCAGCGTTTCGCCGTTGCGGGCAATGCCGGCGGTCTGATTGACCATCCCGGCGGCCTGGTTGGCGTTATCGGCGTTTTGCCGCACCGTAGCGGTGATCTGTTCCATGCTGGCGGCGGTTTCCGTCAGCGCGCTGGCCTGTTCTTCTGTGCGGCTGGAGAGATCGGCGTTGCCGACGGCGATCTCATGCGTGCCGTGGTTGATCGACTCCACGCCGTCACGCACCTGCTGCACGGTGGCAGTCAGCTCCTGCTGCATCGCCTGCAGGCTGGCGAACAGCATGCCAATCTCATCGTTGCTGCGCGCCACGATCTTGCTGCGCAGATCGCCACGCCCAACCTTTTGCAAGTGTTCGGCAATCTGGCGCAGCGGCAGGATCAGGCGCCGGCGGAAATCACGCTGTACGGCGACCAGCAGCAGCAGGATCGCCGCCAGGGTGCCGCTCAGCAGGCGGGCGAACACTTTCTGAGTCTGCTCCGCCTCCTCCACCGCCAGACGGTGGGCGGCCACCGTCGCCCGCATGTAGTCGGCAAACTGGCCGTCCAACCGTTGGCGCACCTGACGCTTCTCGGCCGCCATGGCGTGCAGCCGTTCAATCAACGATGCCTGCGGCGTCTCGGCCAGCAGCGTCAACTCTTGCTTCAGCACTCTCTGCTGCGCCAGGTAGACCTTTTTCATCGCCTCGCCCAGCTCCGGGCGCGATACCGTCAGGCCCGGCGTATCCCAGAACAGATTGAAAGCGACATCGGCGCCGCGCAGCTCGCCGCGCGCCTCATCAATGCCCTGCTGAATATCGGCTCTGCTGGTCTGCGCCATACGCTCGAACGCGAGGTTGTCGATCAGCGTCTGCGTTTGCAGCAAGGAACGCCAGCTGCGGTTCAGTGCCGCTTCCTCGTCGGAGAAAGTGCTCATCCTGCCGATGCTGTTGCCGTTTTGCTGCATGAAATAGAAGGCGATGGCGCCGGTTCCCATGGGCATCAAGCCCAGCAGCAACAGCATCAACATCAGCCAGGTGGCTATTTTCATATTTTTCAGCATAAGTCGTCTCCGTTGACAGTCACCCCGGCGGGGGAAAATTCCCCGCCCGGTAGGGGCTATATCGGTACGAAACGACAACGGTTTAGGGTAAAAGCAAAATAATGCAATAATTCATTCAGTGAACTAATAACACGCTAAACAAACATTCTTTTTATTGATTTTTAAGATAAAAAAAACCCCGGTCGTTTGACCGGGGTTCTCAGCACACAAGCGTGTGGGGGATGATTACATCATGCCGCCCATACCGCCCATGCCACCCATGCCGCCTGCTGCGCCCAGATCCGGTGCGTCAGCCTTCGGCAGGTCGGTGACCATGCATTCGGTGGTGATCATCAGGCCAGCCACGGAAGCCGCGTACTGCAGAGCAGAACGGGTCACTTTGGTTGGATCCAGGATACCCATCGCGATCATGTCGCCGTATTCTTCAGAGTAAGCGTTGTAGCCGTAGCTGCCTTCGCCCGCTTTCACCTGGTTGGCGATAACGGAAGCTTCTTCACCGGCGTTAACCACGATCTGACGCAGAGGGGCTTCCATTGCGCGCAGCGCAACTTTGATACCCACGTTCTGGTCTTCGTTGTCGCCTTTCAGCGCGGCAATTTTGCCTGCAACGCGGATCAGCGCGACGCCGCCGCCGGCAACCACGCCTTCTTCCACTGCAGCGCGGGTTGCGTGCAGGGCGTCTTCAACGCGGGCTTTCTTCTCTTTCATTTCAACTTCAGTCGCTGCGCCAACCTTGATAACGGCAACGCCGCCGGCCAGTTTCGCTACGCGCTCCTGCAGTTTTTCACGATCGTAGTCAGAGGTCGCTTCTTCGATCTGCTGACGGATCTGAGCAACGCGGCCCTGGATGGTCGCTTCGTCGCCCACGCCATCGATGATGATGGTGGTGTCTTTGTTGATGACAACGCGTTTCGCCTGACCCAGGTCTTCCAGGGTGGCTTTTTCCAGCTCCAGACCGATCTCTTCAGAGATAACGGTACCGGCAGTCAGGGTCGCGATGTCCTGCAGCATGGCTTTACGACGGTCGCCGAAGCCAGGCGCCTTAACGGCAGCCACTTTCACGATGCCGCGCATGGTGTTGACCACCAGGGTCGCCAGCGCTTCACCTTCTACGTCTTCAGCGATGATCAGCAGCGGTTTGCCTGCTTTGGCAACGGCTTCCAGCACCGGCAGCATTTCGCGGATGTTGGAGATCTTCTTGTCAGCCAGCAGGATGAACGGGCTTTCCAGCTCAACAGAACCGGTTTCCGGCTTGTTGATGAAGTATGGGGACAGGTAACCGCGGTCGAACTGCATACCTTCAACCACGTCCAGCTCGTCTTGCAGGCCGGTGCCTTCTTCAACGGTGATAACGCCTTCTTTGCCCACTTTCTCCATCGCTTCCGCGATCAGTTTACCCACGGTTTCGTCGGAGTTGGCGGAGATGGTGCCCACCTGAGCGATAGCTTTGGAATCGGAGCAAGGTACGGACAGTTTTTTCAGTTCTTCAACCGCAGCGACAACCGCTTTGTCGATGCCGCGCTTCAGATCCATCGGGTTCATGCCGGCAGCAACCGCTTTCAGGCCTTCGGTGATGATGGATTGAGCCAGTACGGTTGCCGTGGTGGTGCCGTCGCCCGCCGCGTCGTTCGCTTTGGAGGCCACTTCTTTCACCATCTGTGCGCCCATGTTCTCGAACTTGTCTTCCAGCTCGATTTCACGCGCAACGGAAACGCCGTCTTTGGTGATGGTCGGTGCGCCGAAAGATTTATCCAGCACTACGTTGCGGCCTTTCGGGCCCAGGGTCACTTTTACTGCATCAGCGAGAACATTCACGCCGCGGAGCATTTTCACGCGAGCGTCATTGCCGAATTTTACGTCTTTAGCTGCCATTGGTATTTCCCTTCAACTCGTTCAGTTCAGAAGATAAAGCGCAATTACGCTTCAACAATTGCCAGAATGTCGCTTTCGGACATGATCAACACTTCTTCATTGTCGATCTTCTCTGCTTTCACGCCGTAGCCGTCGTTGAAAATCACGATATCGCCAACTTTCACATCCAGCGGTTGGATGTTGCCGTTTTCCAGCACACGCCCTTTACCCACTGCAACCACTTCACCGCGAGTGGATTTACCCGCAGCAGAGCCAGTCAGGACGATGCCGCCAGCAGATTTTGATTCAACTTCTTTGCGCTTGACGATAACGCGGTCATGCAATGGACGAATACTCATTGAACGCTCTCCTGTAAGAAGGTCTCTATCAGATTTAGGGTTGTACACCGGATGGTTGTTATTACCGGCCTCGTGGCATTTGAGATGGGGGCGTTCCAGCCCCCTTCAAGGGGGCTAACGAAAAAAATTTCGCATTTTTGGTTCGGCGAGTGCCGCAGAGATGAAAAACGCGGCCTGGGCCGCGTTTGCTTAACGATCGTGAGGTTTGCGATCCTCGTCCGGGCGGTGTTCCAGCACCGGGCGCTCGTCGTCCTTGCGCTGGAATTCGCCGTCAAAGGTGTTGCCGTTGGCGGCGTCGCCGCCCGTCCAACCGCCGGGGCGATACACCGACAGATGCGGCATCAGCTTCAGCGTCAGCGATTTTTGCACCGGCGGCAGCAGCAGCAGCAGGCCGAGGAAGTCGGTGAAGAAGCCCGGAATCAGCAGCAGGAAGCCCGCCAGCACCAGCGAAACGCTTTTCACCATTTCCGCCGCCGGGCTTTCGCCGGCCGCCAGTTTTTGCTGCATCTGCACGAAGGTTTTCATGCCCTGATTGCGCACCAGCGAAATGCCGACGCAGGAGCTGAACACCACCAGCAACAGGGTGACAGCCACGCCGAGCACGGCGGCGACTTTGATAAAGATGGATATTTCTATGTAAGCCAGCAGAAATATCAGCAGTAGCGGTAACCAGCGCACCTGGTTCTCCTATCGGTAGGTAAAGCGCGGCCGCCACGGGGCGACGGCGCGAAAAAAGAGGCCGTAAACGGCCGACGCTATTACAATGAGGGCATCCCCCCACCATTTCAACCGAGAGCCGGTTTTTATTGCTAAAGTTCACAAACGTGAAAGAAGTCACAGAACCGGAAAAGGGCATATCCTTAAACACCATAAGGTGATCTGGATTCAGTCATTTCTTATCAACCAGCATATGATCTGGGCAGCAACGGGCGATTTGGTTAATCGTTTCACGCCCCAAGCCTTCGGCAATATTAATTTAGGCTGTGCCCTTTAGCCTTGACCTGACAAATTATTAATTCGGCAGCAACACATAGAGAAGGTTCTCATGTCAAACAACATTCGTATCGAAGAAGACCTGTTAGGAACACGTGAAGTCCCCGCAGACGCTTACTACGGAGTTCACACTCTGCGTGCGATTGAAAACTTCTACATCAGCAACAGCAAAATCAGCGATGTCCCCGAGTTCGTTCGCGGCATGGTGATGGTGAAAAAGGCCGCGGCGATGGCCAACAAAGAACTCAAAACCATTCCGCGCAAAATCGCCGACGTGATCATCCAGGCCTGCGACGAGGTGCTGGATAAAGGCAAGTGCATGGATCAGTTCCCGGTGGACGTATTCCAGGGCGGCGCGGGCACCTCGCTGAACATGAACACCAACGAAGTGCTGGCGAACATTGGCCTGGAGCTGATGGGCCACCAAAAAGGCGAATACCAGTACCTGAATCCGAACGATCACCTCAATAAATGCCAGTCCACCAACGACGCCTACCCGACCGGGTTCCGCATCGCGGTGTACGCCTCCAACCAGAAACTGATCGACGCCATCAACCAGCTGCGCGAAGGCTTCGATCGCAAGGCGAAAGAGTTCGAAACCATCCTGAAAATGGGCCGCACCCAGCTGCAGGACGCGGTGCCGATGACCCTCGGCCAGGAATTCCACGCCTTCAGCGTGCTGCTGAACGAAGAGACCCGCAACCTGCACCGCACCGCGGAGCTGCTGCTGGAAGTGAACCTGGGCGCCACCGCCATCGGCACCGCGCTCAACACCCCGGAAGGCTACCAGCCGCTGGCGGTGCAAAAACTGGCGGAAGTCAGCGGCCTGCCGGTGGTACCGGCAGAAGACCTGATCGAAGCCACCTCCGACTGCGGCGCCTACGTGATGGTGCACAGCGCGCTCAAACGCCTGGCGGTGAAACTGTCCAAAATCTGTAACGACCTGCGCCTGCTCTCCTCCGGCCCGCGCGCCGGCCTGAACGAAATCAACCTGCCGGAGCTGCAGGCGGGATCGTCCATCATGCCGGCCAAAGTGAACCCGGTGGTGCCGGAAGTGGTCAATCAGGTGTGTTTCAAGGTGATTGGCAACGACACTTGCGTTACCATGGCGGCCGAAGCGGGCCAGCTGCAGTTGAACGTGATGGAGCCGGTGATCGGCCAGGCGATGTTCGAGTCGATCCACATCCTGACCAACGCCTGCTACAACCTGCTGGAAAAATGCATTAACGGCATCACCGCGAATAAAGAAGTCTGCGAACACTACGTCTTCAACTCGATCGGTATCGTCACCTATCTGAACCCGTTCATCGGCCACCACAACGGTGACATCGTCGGGAAGATCTGCGCCGAAACCGGCAAGAGCGTGCGTGAAGTGGTGCTGGAACGCGGCCTGCTGACCGAAGCCGAGCTGGATGACATCTTCTCCGTGGAGAACCTGATGCACCCGGCCTATAAAGCCAAACGCTATACGGATGAAAATGAACAATAACAGACCTACCCGGTAGCCCTGAAAGGCACGCTAAATCCTCTGGATAGCGTGCCTTTTTACTTTTAGGCGCCCACAAAATTTTAACGTTTGATTTTCAATTTCTCTCATTTTAAGGAGTAAACACTATGCTAGCCTTGGAATTGGTTATCGTTCTGCTGGCCATCTTTTTAGGGGCCAGGTTGGGCGGTATCGGTATCGGGTTCGCGGGGGGGTTGGGCGTTCTGGTCCTGGCGCTGATCGGCGTCAAGCCAGGCAGCATCCCTTTCGACGTGATTTCCATCATCATGGCGGTGATCGCGGCGATCTCCGCCATGCAGGTCGCCGGGGGGATGGACTATCTGGTGCAGCAGACCGAAAAGCTGCTGCGCAAGAACCCCAAACATATCACCATTCTCGCCCCTATCGTCACCTACTTCCTGACCATCTTCGCCGGCACCGGCAACATCTCGCTCTCGGCGCTGCCGGTGATCGCCGAGGTGGCGAAAGAACAGGGCATCAAACCTTGCCGGCCGCTGTCGACCGCCGTCGTCTCCGCCCAGATCGCCATCACCGCCTCGCCGATCTCCGCCGCGGTGGTGTACATGTCTTCGGTGATGGAAGGCCACGGCGTCAGTTACCTGCACCTGCTGATGGTGGTGATCCCGTCCACCTTCTGCGCCGTGCTGGTGATGTCGCTGCTGGTGACCTGGCTGTTCGACTCCAAGCTGTCTAACGATCCGGTCTACCTGAAACGCCTGGAAGAGGGCCTGATCACCCTGCGCGGCAACAACGCGCTGGCGATCAAACCGCGCGCCAAAGCCTCGGTGCTGCTGTTCCTGCTGGGCGTACTGTGCGTGGTGGCCTACGCCATCATCAACAGCCCGGGCCTGGGCCTGGTGGCCAAGCCGCTGATGAACACCACCAACGCCATTCTGATCATCATGCTGAGCGTCGCCACGCTGACCACCCTGCTGTGCCGCGTCGACACCGACATGGTGCTGAACTCCAGCACCTTCAAGGCCGGCATGAGCGCCTGTATCTGTATCCTCGGCGTCGCCTGGCTGGGCGATACTTTCGTGCAGGCCAACATCGACTGGATCAAAGAGACGGCCGGCAGCGTCATTCAGGCGCACCCGTGGCTGCTGGCGGTGATCTTCTTCTTCTGCTCGGCGCTGCTGTACTCGCAGGCCGCCACCGCCAAGGCGCTGATGCCGATGGCGCTGGCGCTGAACGTGTCGCCGCTGACCGCCGTCGCCTCCTTCGCCGCCGTTTCCGGCCTGTTCATCCTGCCGACCTACCCGACGCTGGTCGCCGCGGTGCAGATGGACGATACCGGCACCACGCGCATCGGCCGCTTCGTGTTCAACCATCCGTTCTTCATTCCCGGCACCATGGGCGTGATCTTCGCGGTGGTATTCGGCTTCCTGCTCGGCAGCGTCATGCTGTAACGCTTCGACCGGGGCTGCGGCCCCGGTTTTCCTTCTGGCGATAAACTCGCCTTCTAGCCAATCCGCCTTCAGGGTATAGTGCCCATTCGAACCGATGAGAGGGCTGAAGATGTCTGATTGCGAAGCTGTCGTCATACTCTGTACCGCACCCGATGAAGCCAGCGCCCAGGAACTGGCGGCGCGGATCCTGGGCGATAAGCTGGCGGCCTGCGCCACGCTGCTGCCCGGCGCCACCTCGCTGTATTACTGGGAAGGGAAACTGGAACAGGAATACGAGGTGCAGATGCTGTTCAAAAGCGATCGCCGCCGTCAGCAGGCCCTGCTCGACACCCTGAAACAACATCACCCCTACCAGACGCCCGAGCTGCTGGTATTGCCGGTGATGGCCGGAGATAAAGACTACCTGTTATGGATCAACGCTTCATTAAACTGATTTTGCTGCTGTGCAGCCTGTTCTTCCTGCCGCAGGCGGCGCAGGCTTCACTGTTCGCGCTGACGGGCGGCAGCCAGTTCGTGCCCGTCGATCGGGCCTTCGCTTTCGATTTCAAACAGCAAGGCAACCAGGTAACGCTGAACTGGCAGATCCGCCCCGGCTATTACCTGTATCGTCAGCAGATCAAACTGGTGCCACAGCAGGCGACGCTCGGCGCCTTTACCCTGCCGGAAGGATTGAGCCACAAGGACGAGTTCTTCGGCGAAGTCGCCATCTTCAAGCAGCAGCTTAATCTGCAGGTGCCGCTGCAACAGGCAGCGGCCAACGCCAGCCTCAGCGTCACCTATCAGGGCTGCGCCGAGGCCGGCTTCTGCTATCCGCCGGAAACCCGGGTCATCCCGCTGGATGCCGTCAGCGCAAGCGCTGCCGCCCCGCTCCCGGCCGCTGCACCGGCTGAAGCGCCCGCCGCACCGGCCAGCCTGCCGTTTTCGCCGCTGTGGGCATTGCTGATCGGCATCGGCATCGCCTTCACGCCGTGCGTGCTGCCGATGTACCCGCTGATCTCCGGCATCATCCTCGGCCGCGACCGGCCGCAAAGCAGCGGCCGCATTCTGGCACTGGCGGTGGTTTACGTGCAGGGCATGGCGCTGACCTATACCCTGCTCGGGTTGGTGGTGGCCGCCGCCGGGCTGCAGTTCCAGGCGGCGCTGCAACATCCTTATGTCTTGATCGGCCTGTCAGTGCTGTTCATCGCCCTGGCGCTGTCGATGTTCGGCCTCTATTCCCTGCAGCTGCCTTCCGCACTGCAAACCCGGCTGGCTAACTGGAGCAACACCCAGCGCGGCGGCTCGCTGACCGGCGTGTTCCTGATGGGCGCCCTGGCCGGGCTGATTTGCTCGCCCTGCACCACCGCGCCGCTCAGCGCCATCCTGCTGTATATCGCCCAGAGCGGCAATCTGTGGGCCGGCGGCGGCACGCTGTACCTGTACGCGCTGGGGATGGGCATTCCGCTGGTGATCGTCACCCTGTTCGGCAACCGCCTGCTGCCGCGCAGCGGCCCGTGGATGCAGTACGTGAAAGAGGCCTTCGGCTTCGTCATTCTTGCGCTGCCGGTGTTCCTGCTGGAGCGAGTGATCGGCGATCTGTGGGGCATGCGTTTGTGGAGCCTGCTCGGCCTGGCGTTCTTCGGTTGGGCCTTCGCCCTGAGCCTGAGAAGCGCGCGCGGCTGGGCTCGCGCCTTGCAACTGCTGCTGCTGGCGGCGGCGGTGATCGCCGCACGGCCGCTGCAGGACTGGGCTTTCGGCGCCGACCAGGCGCAGCAGGCCGCTCAGCCGCACCTGGCCTTTACCCGCATCAACAACGTCGCACAGCTCGATCTGGCGCTGCAACAGGCGCGGGGCAAGCCGGTGATGCTCGATCTGTACGCCGACTGGTGCGTAGCCTGTAAAGAGTTCGAGAAATACACTTTCAGCGATGCGGCGGTGCAGGCGAGCCTGGCCAACGCGGTGCTGCTGCAGGCGGATGTGACCGCCAACAGCGCAGAACAGGCGGCGCTGCTGAAGCATCTGCAGGTGCTGGGGCTGCCGACGATCCTGTTCTTCGATCCGGCGGGCCAGGAACTGACGGCGCAGCGGGTCACCGGTTTTATGAAGGCGGAAGCCTTCAACGCGCATTTGCAGAAAGTGATGCGATAACTGACACTGAAGATCGGAAGCGAATGGGAGGAAGCACAAGTGCAACGTGAACACGTCCTTGATACCGCGCTGGGCCTGTTGGAACAACAGGGCCTGGCGACCGCCACATTAGAGATGCTGGCGGAAAAACTCGACGTTCAACCCGGCGATCTCAAACGGTTCTGGCCGGATCGCGAAGCGCTGCTGTACGACTGCCTGCGCTACCACGGCCAACAGATCGACACCTGGCGCCGCCAGCTGCTGCTGGACGAAAATCTGAGCCCGCAGCAAAAGCTGCTGGCGCGCTATGACGTGCTGGCAGAATACGTGCAGCAAGACCGCTATCCCGGCTGCCTGTTTATCGCCGCCTGCAGCTTCTTCCCGGAAACGGACCACCCGATCCACCAGCTGGCGGAGCAACAAAAGCTGACCTCGCTGGAGCTGACCCGCGAACTGCTGCGCGACATGGACGCCGACGACGCCGACATGGTGGCGCAGCAAATGGAGCTGATTCAGGAAGGTTGCCTGAGCAAACTGCTGGTAAAACGCCAGCTCCAGGACGTATCGGTCGCCAAACGGCTGGCGGAAGACATCTTGCAGGTGGCGCAGTGCCGCCGCAACGGGGCGCTGAGCTGAATCGGCAGGGTTGGCAGCGCCACCAACCCGAGGCGATAGCCACAACAGGCGCATTTTTTGCGCCCTTTGCCTGAAAAGCCAGCAACCGGAGGCATTTTCGCGTATTTCACGCATAAAGCCGTTGACGGCTTTCGGCCAATACGGTTTAATGCTGCCCGTTGCCCGGATAGCTCAGTCGGTAGAGCAGGGGATTGAAAATCCCCGTGTCCTTGGTTCGATTCCGAGTCCGGGCACCATATTTAGAGAACCCAGCCTATGGCTGGGTTTTTGCTTTTCAGGGACTGGACTCTCCATCGAACTGCGTTCGATTATTCGGCCAGAGGCCTCACCCTGCGGGCCAGCGCTGAAGCGCTGTTCAACGCGGCGCCAGCGCCGGTTGTCCGAGTCCGGGCACCCTATTCAGAAGAACCCGCCTATGGCGGGTTTTTCGCTTTCTGGGGTACGGATTCTCCATCGAACTGCGTTCGATTATTCGGGCTTTCGTTGACTCGGCGGGATCAGCCCAATCAGCGCCAGTACGCAAGATTTGGCAGCTAATACCAGATTGAGATGCCCGGGGAAAGCGACGTTGATAAACCAAAAGGCCAGGAAGATCGCCAGAGAAACCGGCCAGGCGAGCACGAAGAACCGGGTATCGCATAACCGCTGGGCGCAAAACAGCAGCGTCAGCACGATCGCCAACACGCCGAAAGGAAGATACAGAATCAGCCTCAGGTAAGGGGCGATGACATCGGCGAACGATACGTTATTGATGACGGAAATCGTCAATTTCTGAAAGAATAATGCGTCGTTGTTATAGAGCTCTAAAAGATTTAGCCACGCAAAGCTGAGCCCTATCGTTAACGACATCCATACTGCGTACTCTTTGCGGGATAGGGGATTGGTGATCAAACTCAGTCTCTCGTTCAGCCAGCGGTTCCGAACAAAGGATATAGCATAACAACGCTGAACCGGCGGTAAACGGCGGTTCAGCGTTGTTGTTCAACTCGTCTGAACAGACGCTCTTTTTCTCACTCCGCGATCGTCTCCGTACGCGCGAAATGAATAAACTCAGGCGCCGCAATACGCAGATAATCCTGCGCATTGAGCACCACGGAGCGTTGCAGATCGCCCGCGTTAAACGCAATGTCATCGTAACGGTCAAACAGCTCCGGATCGGCGACCAGCCTGAGCTGCGGGTGGAAGCTGAACGGCGGGATCGCCCCCGGCACGCAGGCCGTCAGGGTCGCGATTTCCGCCGGGCTGACCAACGACGCCTTTTTACCGCCCAACTCGGCCGCCAACCGCTGCAGATCCGCCTGCCGATCCGCCGCCAGCACCGCCAAAATGTAATGCTTGGCGCCGTCGATGCGCGTTTGGCACACCAGAGCCTTGGCGCCCTGCCCCTGTTCGGTGCCGCGCAGCGCCGCCACCGCTTCGCAGCGCCCCTCCGCCGGATGTTCTATCACCCGGAATGCGGCCTCTCCGGCGCTCAGCAACGCCACGACCTGCTCAAATACCGTCTTGTCTGTCACCATGGTTCTCTCTCGTCACCTGCCTGTTTCTATTGACCTGCCAGCAACTCGCCGTAGCGGCGAATGTCGACGTTGCCACCGCTGATGATCACACCGACGCGTTTTCCCCGCAGCATCAATTTCTGCGCGCAGGCGGCGGCGAATCCCAGGCAGCCGGTTGGCTCCACCACCATTTTCATTCGTTCGGCGAAAAAGCGCATGGCGCTAATCAGCTCATCGTCGGTCACCGTCAGAATGTCGTCAACGTCCCGGCAGATAATCGGGAAAGTATATTGGCCCAGGTGCTGCGTCTGCGCGCCATCGGCGAGGGTCTGCGGCGTCTCAATGTGAACGATGCGGCCGGTACGGAATGATTGCTGCCCATCATTGCCCGCCAAAGGCTCTACGCCATAGACTCGGCAACCCGGCGACAGCCGGCGCGCGGCGAGCGCAGAACCGGCCAGCAACCCGCCGCCGCCCAGACAAACGAACAGCGCGTCCAGTTCGCCAACCTCGTCGAACAGCTCTTTAGCCGCGGTGCCCTGCCCGGCGATCACCTGCGGATGATCGTAAGGCGGGATCAGCGTTAATCCCTGTTGCTGCGCCAGATCCCGGCCGATCTGCTCGCGATCTTCATGATAACGGTTGTACTCCACCACTTTGCCGCCATAGCCGCGCGTCGCAGCCACTTTGGCCGCCGGCGCGTCGTGCGGCATAACGATCGTGGCGGGAATGTCGAGCAGCCTGGCGGCCAGCGCGATCGCCTGCGCATGATTACCGGAAGAAAAGGCCACGACCCCGGCCTTGCGCTGCGCCGGAGAAAACTGCAGCAAGGCATTCATCGCACCGCGAAATTTAAAGGCGCCCATACGCTGCAGGTTCTCGCATTTGAAAAATACGCTGGCGCCGAAATCGTCGTCAACCGTGCGTGAAGTCTGCACCGGCGTGCGGTGAGCATAATCCTTGATGCGCGCGGCGGCGGCCACGTCGTCATAAACGGGTAAAATCAAATCGGTCATAGCGTTACCTGTCAGTAAGGGTTAAAGGGCGGCCAACGCGACGGCTTCCACTTCCACGGCGGCGCCATAATGCAGTTGCGATACGCCGGCCACCGCGCGCGCTGGGCGAAACTCGCCGATCCATTCGGCATACAGCGCATTGAAGGTCGGCCACAAATCGATATCCGTCAGATAGACGCGCACCTGAACCAGCTGCGCGCGGCCGACGCCGGCCCCTGCCAGGCAGGCATCCAGATTGGCCAGCACCTGGCGGGCTTGCCGCGCGAAAGGTTCTTCGGCAAGACTCTCACCGGAAAAGGCGATCGGCAATTGGCCAGAGATATAGACCGTCCCATTGGCCGTGCAACTGGGTGAATAATGACCGGCGGGAGGAAAGCCGCCGCCGGCGTTGTAAACCACATCATGCTTCATATTTAATCCTTGCACAGGTTCGAAAAGCCCTGCGGAAACGGCGCAGGGCGGCATTCAGACGGGTTTGCGCGCAGCCGCTTCAGGCAGCCTCGCCTGAAAACCCACACGCTCTTTCTGCCAGTAAGAAATCGCCATGGTCGCCACGCCGTTGCCGGCCACGTTGGTCAACGTACGCATGGTATCCATCAAGCGATCCACGCCGAGAATCAGCGCCAGCCCCTCCATCGGTATCTCTGGAAACATCAACAGCGAAGCGGACAGCGTGACGAAAGCGCCCCCCGTCACGCCGGCTACGCCTTTCGAGGTCAACAGAAACACCATCAATAGACCGGTCTGTTGCACCAGGCTCAGCTCCAAACCGGCGGCCTGAGCGATAAACAGCGCCGCTAACGTCATGTAGATTGAAGAGCCGTCCAGATTCAAGGAGTAACCGGTCGGCACGACAAAACCGACGGTGGCTTTACTGCAGCCGGCCGATTCAAGTTTTTTCATCAGGCCAGGCAGGGCGGCTTCCGATGAAGTGGTGGTAAAGGCGATGATCAGCTCTTCCCTGATGAGTTTTAAGAAACCGAACAGGCTAAAACGGGTCAACCAGGCCACCACGGAAAACACCACCACAATGAGGAACAGACACCCCAGATAGACCAGCCCCACCAATTTCATCACCGGCATCAGCGCGCCGATGCCGTATTTGCCCAGCATGAACGCCGCCGCGCCAAATACGCCAACGGGTGCCAGCTTGAGGATGATATTGACCACTTTGAAGGTGGCTTCGGTCAGCAGATTCACCAAATCAACCACCGGCTTGCCTTTATCGCCCATTGCGTACAGCGCATAGCCAAACAGCAGAGCCACCAACAAGATTTGCAGCATGACACCGCCGGCCAACGCATCAACCACCGTTTTCGGGATGATGCTCATCACGAAGTCCACGCCTTGCAGGGGCTCCGCCGGTTTAAGCGCCGTGGCGGCATCAGCATGCAGGGCCAGCCCTTTGCCCGGCTCAAACAGATTGCCCATCGCCAGGCCGATCAGCAGCGCCAACGTGCTGACCACTTCGAAATAACAGACCGAGATCATGCCCAGGCGGCCAACGCCGGCACCGCGTTTAACCTGCGCAAAACCGGCTACCACGGTGAGAAACACAATCAGGCCGGCCACCATTTTGATCAGTTTGACGAAGGCCGCCGCCAGCGGATTGAGCTGAGCGCCGATTTGCGGCCACAACAGGCCCAGCGCGCCACCGGCCACCAGCCCCAATACCAGTTGAAAGGTCAACGTGTAATAAAAAGGTTTTCGTGCAGAACCGACGACTGAAGTTGCAGACATTATTGTTCTCCATGCCCTTGCGGGCCGTTGAAGCTAGCGCTGAAAAACCCCGGTGTGTGCGATACGGCTTTTAACGCACGAACATTGTCATACTTAAAACAAATAATCTAAAATTAGAAAATAAGTCCAATAATGATGTTATATACCTGCGCGACGGCCAAATGCCAATCGGGAAGTGCAGAATTGGGAGCAGGATCATTTTTAGTGCCGCCAGGCGCCAGATGAAAACCGCCGTGCGCCGCACTTGTGGTATGTTCTTCATCTGGCTCGAAATGAGCCAACGCCGCCAAGAAAGTGATCGGAGTGCCCTATGCCTGAAGTGCCGGAAAATTTGCTGTTATCCCAGTTGAATGTGATTGCCGAGGGGCTGAGCGCCACCTTCGCGCCATTTTGCGAAGTGGTGGTTCACGATCTGCAAAATCCCGAACACGCCATTTTGGCAATCCACAACAACCTGTCCGGACGAGAAGTCGGCCAAGCGGCGACGGAACTTGGCCTGGCTCGCATCGCTTCGGCGGAGTTTCCCAGCGTGATCGCCAACTACGGCAACCAGTTCGCCGATGGCCGCCCGGCGAAAAGCACCTCGATCGGTATCAAGAATGCGCAGGGCGACTACGTCGCCGCACTCTGTTTGAACGTTGATATGACGCTGTTCCGCGGCATGCAAAGCGCGCTGGCGCAGTTCACGCAAACGGCGGCCGGCGCGGTGACGGAACACCTGGAGCCCAGCGGCGCGGAGGCCATCCGCAACCGTATCGATCGCTTCGCCGCACGCCACGCCACCACGCCGCGCGCGCTGAAAACGCCGGAGAGAAAGCGGTTGATTCAGGAACTGAGGGAGCAAGGCCTGCTCGAGGTGAAAAAGGCGATGGAGATTGTGGCGCAGCACCTCGGCGTTTCCCGCGCTTCGGTGTATCTCTATGCGAAAGAAGAGTGAAAAGGCGGCACCTTCAGCCCCGCTTGCGTTACTCAGGCATTATTAATACAAAACCCGCCAGTACGGCGAGTTTAGACTCATGCCTCACTGGCAAATCGAAGCATATTTCTTCATAAACGGGCTGGCGCAAATTGACGCATAGATATCGTTTTGCCGCTGGCTGGCAGTGGACGCCGGTTTTTGCGCATCGCCGATGTTGACGCCGGTACCGTTGCTGCCGCTGGTGCTGCCGTTAATACTCACGTCAACGGACGTGTTGCCGCCGCTGCCGGTATTGCCATTAATGCCGCCTTCAATCACCAAACCTGCCTGGGCCAGCGGCGAACACATCAGCAGTGCGCAGCTCAGTAATGCAATTTTCTTACTTATCATTGCCTTTTCCTTATTGAATTACCTGACTTGATTTCTCGTACTTCAGACCATTTATCCATTCCCTGCTGCAGTTAATCCCTCTCTTTCACCTATCATCAGCCGTCTTTTCCTCATACGCTGTTCATGTTTGAAAAATGCATACAGGCTCAGAAAAAACAGCAGTATCGCCAGAAAAAAAAGACTCACTTTACCTTCCCTGGGTACATCTCGGCACCACACAAAATATAACATTCACTTGATAAATAGTTTTTCATAACTCATAAGCCATAGCGCGTTACGAGCCAAAAAAAACAGGGCTAACCCCCGCTCATCGATAAATAGCCATTAATAAACCTATAGTATTTTTTCACAACCTGTGTGACGTGCTTGTGAACTCTCTTTTTAAATTTAACATTCACGCCATTAATATATTAAAAAAACACATAGCCATTTCATTAGAATTGAAAATAACAGGGGGTGTCAGAATAACAAAAAAGAAGAATTAGAGTATCCCTCATCAAGGTTAAGAATATTCTCCCTCCTGGGACAACAGCCAATAAATAAACTCATGATTCCGGCTTAACATCAACTTGCGCATAACCGATCGTTTATGACTGTGCACGGTTTTTACGCTGACCCCTAACAGCCTGGCGGTTTGCGATTGATCGACCCCTCTGCGCAGATAGTTCACCACCTGTCGTTCGCGTTGGGTCAGCTGAGCAGATTTCGCCTGTGCAAAATGAGCATCGGCAAACACACGATCCAACAGCACAGATAAATCGCTTCGCCGATCCATTCTACATAGTACTCGCCGGCCATTTTTGCGAAATACCCCCTTCTCTTCTTCAATGATCACACTCTGCGCCACAGTAGCGGCATGCCATGGTGTCCCCCAATGCCGAATACAGCGGGAAGAAGAAGCGAAAAGCACATCGGGCACTTCCTTGCTGTCGGGCGCTAAAAAACGAATTGTCTTATTATTGTCTCGTGCATATTCCGCAATGCAAAGCCGCAAGCCTGCGGCAAAATAACTGTTGCCATCATCAATAATAAAATTAACGGTTTTCATCTTCAATCTCTCAACAAGAAAACGCAACCTCTGACATATTCCTTCCATAATTAATATGGAGCGAATTTATCATCTCTTGAAACCTATAATCGCCTTACGCTATTTCAACAATCGCCACCACCGATGTGGAAAATGGCCCAGTATGCGAGGTATTATTATTTTTCAGATCACCATCGATAAATATCTCTTGGTTACCCGAAGAGACCTTAATAAAACTTTCCGTTTCTGTATTTCCCGGCGTAGAATTGCGAACCTTCAAACTGGCATTGAGCTTGCCATCCTGGCTTAGGGACATATTGGTGACGCTCTGGGAAAATTTAACCCGCAGGTTAGCATCGCCTGTACAGTTAACTTTAAATGATCCGCTGGCCTGCCGATTTGTGACATCATTGCTAAAAGAGCCAAAATCAATGATTGCATCAGTATCAATAATGTCGCAAGAGGACATCAGAGGTAAGGTATCCCCACAATCGTACCGATATCCCGACGTTGTGGTTGTTTCTATGCGGTACAACCAAACGCAAGTCCTAAGTCCGATAACCTGTGCGGAAATAGATACATTTCTTGTGACAGTTTTCCCGAAACTACCGCGAAGCTTCATTAAGGGGACCAACTCACCGATCGTCGCAGCAGTGGCTACACTTACGTTACAGTCACCGCTATTGCACCAATTCGGCGGATTACGGTCAACCAGAATAACCTCATGCAGCCAAACTGGATCCCATTGACCATTAGAATACACCCTCTCTAACCGTATACTTATATGACAATCATATGATGGATTAAGGCTCCTCTGACACCCATTGTGAGCAGAAAGAGTAGGAGAAAGGCTGACCGCCGTAAGAGATATACTATACGCGTTCGTACCAACCCTACCATTATTGATTACAATGGCCTCATGAAATGCAGCAGCCTTTACCCCTGCCGCAAGGAAAAAAAAGGTTATTAAGAATAATAATATTTTATTCATCTGATTAGCCATCCGTCGAAATATATTATCCGACATAGTCAATAGAAAATATTTCCCGACGGATAAGCACCGACGGTCGCATCATTTGTAATGCCGTATTTATCAGGCGGCATTTTTCATTTCACATGATTTAGCACCGGAGCATTCTTACCCCGGTGCAAGCCGATGCTATTATTCATACATGACGGTCATAGTCGCCGAGCCCGTGAAATCTCCACCGGTCAGCATGGCGCTTGGGCGGCCGATCGGCACCGCGTAGAGTTTGGTCGGGTTGGCCGCATCGATCGACAGCTTGGTCTTGCTGACGTAGGTGGTATCCCCCGAGCCCTGGGTGATGCGCAGCCCGAGATTGGGAATGCTGCTTTGCAGCGGATTGTAATCCCCCCAGGAAACCGGCACGAAGTCCAGCATCACCTTGAGCTGGCCGCTGTTCGGGTCGCCCCCGGTGCAGGAAACGCTATAGGGGATCTCCATCTTCTTGTAGCTGACGCCGTCAATTTTCTTGACCACGACGTTATCAAAGTTAACGGCAATATCTTTACCCGCGTTGAGCACACAGTCTGGCTGCTCGACCAGCTTGCCGGTAAAGTTCACGTTTACCGCCTGCGCAACGCCACCGGTGAGTAACCCCATGCAGGCCAAGGCGGCCATGGTTGGAAAACGTTTCATGTTCATCTCCTTATTGAACCTCTACTAATAATGTGGCGGAACCGGAAAAGTCCCCGCCGCGCAAAGTGGCGCCGCTGCGTTTTATCGGTACGGCGTGCAGCTCCGGCTGATTGGGATAATAAAAATTCAGCCATTCATTCAACTTTAGCGGCTGGGTATTTTGAAACAGCAGCTTGATCGCCAAGTTATCCTTGTCAGTGCGTAGCAAGCCGTCGCCAAAGTTCGGGCTAGTGCCCTGCAATTTAATCTTCATAAACCCATTCATACCGGAAGTATCGCCATGGCAGACGACCCGATAGGGGATCTTTTTTTTGCCATAGTTAACGCCGTCAATATCTGCAATCTTCAGCTCGCCGAAGGGCACGTCAATGTCGTTGCCGCCGTTAATTTCACACTTCGGTTTGGCGATCACTACGCCTTTGACCGTTACGTCCACCGTGGTGGCTTGAGCGGGTTGGCCAATGAGCAGCACCGCCAGCAGGGTTAACGCCGAGGCAGCGGTGGCGGTAGCCGCCAGCCCACACCCCAGGCGCAGATATTCTGCGCCGGTTTGCAGCCTGGCTCGCCATAGAGTTTCCATTGCGTCCACCTCAGTCATAGTTCATCCGAAAATCAATCGCGGCGCGGTAGGCCCCCGCCAGCAAAGGCGCGCGGGTGCGTTCCGCCATCACATAGAACTGCAGACCGTTATCGCCCAGCGCCAGCAGCTGCGGCCGGCTGCGGCTACCCAACCGAACGTCCTGTTTACCGGCATCCAACACGCGCAGCCCCAGGCCGTTGGCGCCCTGTACCTGCACCAACTGCGGGTTATCCGCATCGGCCGGGGCGCTGAAGCTTACCGTCACCGCCGGCTGGTAGGCATCCCATAGCCGATAACCCAAGCGCGGGTCTCTGATCGCCGCCCCCATGCGCATGCAGTCACGCAACCGCAGCTGGAATGCCACCGGTTCTGCGCGGCTGCCGGGCATGCTCAGGCTGCCGGTGGTGATATCGCCCAACCAGATATCCTGATAGGCCGATGACATTTCCAGCCGACAAGCGCCTTCGGTGAGGGCGCCATGCACAAGCAGCACGCCGCTATTGCCTGGCGCAGCCTGAACGTTGGCGTTGGCCATCAGCGCCAGCGCCAGCGCTGCCGCCCGGCCTGCCCGTCGCGTTAAAATGCCTTTTCTTTGGCTGCCGTAGCCCACGCCATTCCTTTCCATTGCTTTTCCCCTGCCGCTTCAACTCGCGGAGCACCGCTGCCGGCTCCGATTATCCTTGCTTCTCAGGCACCACCTGGCAATCGCCAGCGCCACACTTGAAGGTCAACTCCGGGCGGCCGCCGTAGTCATTGATGTAGGTCAGCACCGGTGCATTGCCCAGGCCCGAAGCCCCCAACGCGATGTTGCCCTTCGGCGGTACCATCAGCGGCTCAAAGCCGGCGGCGGTCTTGCCGTTCTTGCTGCTGCGTGCATCAACCAGCGTGATGTAATACGGGGTCGGGTTGTTGACCTTAAAGCCATCCCCCTGGCGCGTCAGGGTCAGCTGTTCCTGCCACGGAGCGAACGCACTGTTTTTGTTCGGCACTATCGCCGCCGGGCGATAGAACAGCTTGATGCGCGTCTGCAGAGCGATCTGCAGCGTGTTGGCCTTGCTACTCTTTGGCGGGATCTCGCGCAGGTTAAAATAGAACAGGCTCTCGCGATCCTGCGGCAGCACCTTAATACTCGGCAACGCCTGTACCTTGACCTGGCTTTGCGCGCCCGGCTCCACGCGCTGCACCGGCGGCAGCACGATCAATGGGCTGGTGATCTTCTCACCCTGCTCATTCTCCAGCCAGCCCTGCGCTAAATACGGCAGCTGAGTATTTTTATTACTGATGGTCATGCTGGCCGCGCTATCGCCGCCGTTTAAAATCACGCGGGTGCGATCCAGCGCAATGGCGGCCTGCGCCTGGCTGCTCAGTAAGGTGGCTGTCAGCAGGCCGGCTACCGAAAGCGTTTTTACAGTGTTGTTTCGCATAAAAAAGGTCCCATTTGGTCAAAGTTGCACTTACTGGTTTTCAAGGGTACGGCTTAGCCTTCCTGCGCCGCGGTCACCGGCCGGCACGGCAGCAGCAGGTCGCTCAAAGCGACATCCGCGCGCACCGCCGGCAGGTCAATCTCACATTGCGCTTTCCCTTCCCAATGCACCGTCATTTGTTCCTCGGCGCGAATACCGCTCAGGTACACGCTGCCGCCATCGTTCACTATCCCGGTCTGCTGCTTGCGGCGGTTGAATACCTCGGCGCCAAACGGAGGCGTGCTGCCGTCCGCCAGGCGAATCACCGCCATGGCTTTTTGCCCGGAAATCACATTGAAGCGCCGGTAGCCAATCGCACCCTCGGTGAGCGTCGCCTGCACCATCGACTGGGTCGCCTCTGCATCGTCCGCCAGGTTGGTCAGATCGATGCTAGCCCGGCTGCGGTAATAACTGCTGACGTCCGCCACCACCGCTTTGCCGAACATATTGGTGTGGGTAGTAGCGCCAAAGCCGCGCACCGGCACCCCGGCTACGCCGTCGGTGTCCAGCATCAGGCGCGTACCGCCAAAGGCGCCGTTGCGGTGCAATGCCGCGCCCTTGGCAGTGAGCGTGGCGCCGCCCTGCAGGCCCATGCCGATTGAGCTGTACTGGCCGCCCTGATAGCTCACGTTGGCGTCAATCTTGGCAATGTCGCTATCGTGGCTGTAGAAGCCGCTGGCGGATTCGCCGCTGCGCGAGCTGCCGGCGCTCAACTGATAGTTATTGTGCTCATCCAGCCGGTTGTAATACCCCACCCGCTGGCTGTTGTTGTTGCGGTTCCACGCGCTGCTGTAGCTGAGGTTGGCATTCACCCCCCACGGCACCGACAGGCTCAGATACATGCCGTCGTCATTGGCCCTCTGGGCTTTATTGCGATAAGCGGTTAACGACGCGCTCATATTCCTGAACGAGCCCAGGTCAAAATAGCGTGACAGCGCCAGGCTGTAGCGTTCACTGGTTGGTTTATCCCAATAGGTCTGGTGGTCATAGTTGAGATAGGCGCTGACCCCCTGATCGCGGAACTGCTTGTTAAAGGTGATGGTGTACATCTCCCGGCTTTTGCCGTTCTGCATGCCGTGATAGCGCGCATCCAGGTATTCGCTCATGGTCATAAAGTCCTGCACCGAGAAACGGTAACCGGCGAAGGTGACCTGACTGTCGTATTCATCAAAGCTTTTCGAATAGCTCAGGCGGTATGAGCCGCCGCTTTTGGTGCCGTCTTCGCTCGGCAACCTGGCCCGTGACTGCGTGCTGTCGAACGACAACGCGCCAAACGCCAGCAGATCGCGCCCCAGCCCCAGAGACAGTGCGTTGTAATCGCCCGCGGCGATGGCCCCGCCATACAAGGACCAACCGTTGCTCACCCCCCAAGAGAACTCACCGGCCGCAAAGGCTGGCCCTTGCAGGTTATGTTCCCAGTTCGACGGCCGGCCACCGGCGAGTTTGTAACGCACCATGCCAGGGCGGGTCAGGTAAGGGATGTTGGCGGTATCCACCTGAAACTGCTGCACGCTGCCATCCTGTTCTTCTACTTTCACATCCAGCTTGCCCATTACCGAATCGCTCAGATCCTGGATACGGAATGGCCCGGCGGCGACCTGCGCCTCGTACAGCACCCGCCCCTGCTGGCTGATCGTGACCTTGGCGTTGGTTTTGGCGATACCCGTCACCTCCGGTGCATAACCGCGCAGGTTGGGTGGCAGCATGTTGTCGTCTGATATCAGGCTGAGGCCGGTAAAGCGGAAGCTATCGAACAGGTTGGTCTGCAGATAGTCTTCACCCAGCGCCAGGCGCGCACCCAGCTTAGGCAGAGCGCGGAAGGCGTAGTAACGGCTCCAGTCAAACGACTTCTGGCTCGACTGGCCCGAGCCGGTCTGATGGCTCAGGCTAGTCTGCCAGTCGGCACGTAGCCGCCAGGCGCCGAGGTTGGCGCCCACCGCACCATTGCCGCCCAGCCGCTGCGTCTGCCCGCCGCCATTTCTGTTGCTCTGTGCCTGGCCATTCAGGTTGTAGTCCAACAACAGGCCGGGAATGCCGTTATCCCAGCGCGCCGGCGGATCCCAGTCCGGCGAGGAATATTCCAGATAGGCCTGCGGGATGTTCAGGTACAGCGCCGAAGCCGCCAGATCGCCCCGGGCTTCGATGCCGTTGAGGCTGGCAAGATCCAGACACTGCTCGTTGTGCCACCAGCGCAGCTGCTTGAGAAATTCTGCTTTAAAGCCCAATTGCTCGACCAACTGCGGTGAAATGCAGGCCACGCTGTCTTTAGGATCGTTTTCCGGCTGATAGAAGGTGACAGGCTGTTCATCCAATGCCTGCTTGTTCATCAATACCGTCATGTTGTACGTACCCGGCATAATGTAAGCACCGGTGGAAAAGCGGTTGAGATCGATATTTTTCCTATCGTTTATATCCAGAATGTCGGTGTTGAATTGAATCGCATCATCTGCACGTAACGGAAACGCCAGACTGCACAGGGCCAACGAAATGCATATCCCTAACAAGCTTAACGGGAGCGCTCCCGATTTAAATTTTTTCGCATCCATGATTCCGCCAACCTTTGACTTATTTATAATCAGTAATAATCCAATTTAAAACGAATGGCGGAGCGGTAATCCCCTGCACGTAATACCTGGCGGTTAGCCACCAGCTGCATTGAATAATTCAATCTATAATCTTTTGTTAGAGTATTTTCTATCGACATTGGCACCCCGGGATTAACCTCTTTACCAATACTATCGGCAATTCGCAATGCAACGCCGCGGGCATCCCCTATCACACCGAAGTTTTTACCTTCTGCGTGCCCATCAAATATCATGCGGAAATGCTGGCGACCAGAAATACCAGTATCATCGCCAGACAGCCCGCAATTCACCAATTGCACAGTAAAAGGGCGAGTTAATCCGTGCCCATCGCGAGATATTTGCTCTATCGGCAAACTTTTCATGTCGATAGTTTGATCGCGGCTTGCCGATTCAATTGCGCAGGCTGCGTTAACAATAGCGCCTTCCATATTAACTCTTCCCCAGCCAATAACCGCAGCCGCTGCCGGCATCGTCTGAGTAATAAAAAGCACGGCCAATAGGGAAGGCGCCATTCTATTTTTGCCAATGGGGGCCATATACGTTATTCCTTGCGAATATGAATCCATCAGGAGAAAAAAGCATGCGGGCCCGCCCGCATGCTGGCATCACTGAATTAAAACTATTACTGGTAGCTCAGCGCGAAGTTAACCACGCTGGTGAATGCACCTGGAGTGATGGTATCCAGAGCACCGCCGTTCCCTTTCAGGAAGGCTTTGAATGCCAGTTCGGCACCAGTATCACCAATTTCGATCTTCTGCCCGGTGGTCGCTGCGCCCAGCTCTACAACGGCGTTAGAATTAAGGGTATCGGTGATCACAATGCTCGCACCTTTGGCGGTGCTGCCGCTGCCCAGTGCAATCATCTTCTTATCGGTGCCGGTGGAACCACCGGCTTCACCGGTAAAGGTTGTCTTGACGGTTTTTGCCGTAGTATTAGAGCAGTCTTCCAACTTAATGCTGAACGGCTCTTTTACTTCAGACTCGCGGCCGTCTTTCAGGCTCAGGTTGGAAATCTGACCCAGTGGTACGGTTTGATCGATGCTGCCCGGTGCAATAGAGCATGGCGCATCAATGATTTCACCCGTGAAAGTGACAGTACCGCTACCATTTGCCGCCTGTGCTATCATGGAAGAAACGCCAAAAGCCAATACCGCTGCCATCATGATTTTATTCAGTTTCATAATAATCCCTTACATTCCTTAGTAAGCATGAGGTTGTAATAATGACAATTAATTAGTCCGATTAAGTCGCAGGCAACTCCTTGTGTTTGCACCTGGTCATTATCTTACTCAGTTAGAGTTAGCCATCTAATTGTCGGAACATCGCTTTTCTTGCTGACACGCGGCATTTTCACGCTCCGTATCAGTGGCAACAAATTTACCCTCCATCGCACGAAAATAAAATGTTATGTCGCGAAAATACAAAAACACAGGATTTATATAAAATAAATACAAATTAAATAGATTTTAATTCTGTAAAATAGAAATTAAGTAATAACGATTATTTTTTAATACTTATAAACCAAGCCAATCATTACGATAATTATATAAATACATGGAAAAATCCTATTGACTCCCCCCCTGGAGGATTGAAAAAACAGGTCGCAGGTCTCAGAATCATCTCTCGACAGGTAAGTTGACAGGTTGAAAAAATGATTTTCCATATAAACAACAATGTTCTCTACGATGAAGAAGAGAACACGCTAGCGCATATCGATAATGCGGCGACTAAAATAGTGTTACTTAGACCCAGCGCCAGGCTGTTATCACTGTTCATCCGTAACAATAATGTTCTTCTTATGCGGGAGAAGTTACTTAATGAAGTTTGGGTGGAGCATGGGCTCAAGGCCTCAAATAACAATCTGAATAATTATATTTCAGGCCTACGCAAATCCCTTGCACAATTCGGCGAAGAGAAAATCATAGTCACCTTCCCCCGACAAGGTTTTAAATTCACCGCAGAAAGCATTCATGTAGAAAATGAAAACAAAAGGAGTATAAAAACCGAATATGAAGCGGACGATACCAAGGAGGCTCGAAGAGGTGGGTTCTTCAGGCGCAAAATCGCCTGGTTATTGTTGCGTCGTTCGGTCGTAGCCATGCTTATTTGCCTACTGCCTTTTACCGCGTTCATGGTTTATAAACACAGCATGCATATCAATGTTTATCCACTGGGCAACTATGCGTCTTGTCAGCTCTACAGCATGAAAGCGGGGGGCGGGGACAAGGTAAAGGTTATCGAATTCATTCAGCGAGAAAGTTTGAATTGTGCCAGTAAAGCAGATGTTTACTACTATGACCGGGTGCAGCAAGAAGGGATAAAAGACGGTGCCGGGCTGCTCACATTCTGCCCCAGAACGGCTAATACCCCCTGTTTCAGCAAACCCATTGACAATAATTAATCCATGTTTGCAATTTTATTTATCATTCACTAACTTGCCCCCCCTCTGCCGATACGTCAATCCGCAGGGGGCACAGTTACAATGCCACCGAACAGACAAAATAGGGAGAGAGATTGTCGACAAACAAGAAATGGTTTGCATCAACCTGTTCAATGCGTACGTGGTATTGCTGGCCTTTCATCGGCAAACGGCGGTTAAGTGCCTCTGACACCAAGGTATCCTGTGGATTCCTGATATTGCTTTTGACCCAGAAGGTATAGTTGTCCCCACGGCGATGATATTCCAGACGCGCCACCCTGGAGATCACATATTTATTATTGCCGTCGAGAAAGCTTCCGTTAAGCAACAGCGTCGCTTCTCGTGTCCCATGTGGAATCAATTTAAGCAGCAACACGCGTTCATGGCGGCTTTCACCGTTATGATTAGCCACGCGCATTACCGCGCTGCATTCAGGCAGCCGGGGGGTAAAAAACAATCGGTAAATGGCGCAAGCGCTGATAAACAGCGCTATAGCCATTAGTGCGCCATAGCGATACCGCCATAACAATTTATAAACCCCAGCTTTCATAGAAGTTCTCGCATTGGACCTTTCCAGCCGCCATTTTTGCCTGTGGGCAATAATAAAGATAAGCAATTCTCACCTTACCGGTGGTATTCGGCAAAATGGCCTGAGAGTCGAAATACAACAACGTCGCCGGTTCATGACACTGAACATGATTATTTTTCTTCAGCATTTCCTGAAAATGCTGCCTGTCTATCTCACTGGGGCCCGTTTTATGATAGGAAGTCACAAATTGCACTTCGCAGTTGTCTATCTTGCCAACGTTTGCCACGCGGAGCGGCGGATACCCTGTCGCCAACCACGCCCAGATACCGCTCCCTATCGCCAGTGCGATCAGCACCATCAATGCATACCTTTTCAACCGTGGCATGTGGGGTATCAATGCGGGTGATGTATCACTCTCAGAAGGTTCAACCGGTTCAGCCAGTTCAGGCGGTTCAATCGGTTCAACCGGGCCTTTCACTTGGCTGTCTGCGGTTTTTAGCTGGGATGCGCGAAACATAAATCCCTGTCGAGGCAGCGTGACGATAATGTCATTCTCACCCAACGTGGCGAACATCTTGCGCAGAATCGAAATGGTGTTATTGAGATTATTGCCGGAGGCCACCTGGCCGTGCGCTTCCCACACCTGCGCCAGCAACGCATCGCGGGAAAGCACCAGGTTATTATTTCTGACCAGCGCGGAAAGCAGGCGATTCAGCGTGGCCGTCAATGTGATAGGTGGGATGTCATCATGCAGCGAGACCAATTCCGATCTATCTTCATGATACTTAATATTATTATTAATTATATATCTCATAATCCCCTGCGCTATAACTAATAACGCTAATGACCCCCTACCAAGCGTAATGATATTAGCACAGCACCATTGATAAGAAAATTCTTACCAAATAAATATAAATTAATATAAAACAACAAGATAACAACACAGCAATGATAACAAGCGGCTGCACTCAAGGCTGGTTTTATGCTCCATATCGTCTTCTGATGCAGCTACCCACATGAATATAAACAAAAAACCCGCCATACGGCGGGCTATTACGCGATGTGATCATTTGAGTTTTTCAGCCCAAGCGAGCGATTTGCCGCTCCTGCCAACGCCCGAACAGCAACAAGCCGCATATCGCCCCGAGCAGCGCGCAGAACATGTCGGACTGGGTGTCCCACGGGTCGCCCTGGGTGCCGAGAAACTCGTCGGCGCCCTGGCCCAGCGCCAGCGCCGCCCACCATTCGATCAGCTCATACAGGGCACTGATGGCGAGCGCGATGCAGCACACCACGAAGCCCAGCATCTTGCGCCCCTGTACATAACCACCGCGCAGCAGGATCTCGCGCGCCGCCAGCGCCGGCACCAGCCCCTGGAAGAAGTGCCCCAGTTTGTCGTACGGGTTACGGCCAAGACCCAGCCACTGCTGCACCTCAAACCCCAGTGGCACGCGGGCATAGCTGTACATGCCGCCGAAAATCAGGATCAGCGCATGGAAGAAAATCAGCGTGTAGAGCAGCGGCGTCAGCGGGTAACGGCGATGGGTCAGCCACAGCAGCGGCAAAACGATCAAGACCGGCGCCACCTCCATCAGCCAGGTGGTGCGATCGTAAGGGCTGATGCCGCTGTGGATCAGCGCGGCCAGCAGCAGCAGAGTGATAACGGATAACAACAGCGGTGCGCGTGAGACGGGCATAACCAACGTTCCTTCGGGTCAATAAGGCAATCCACACTTTATACCGCAGATCGCACGGCGAAAAAAAACAGGCGGAGCGTCGCCGCTTCGCCTGTTCGGTGTGCGCTTACCCAGCGTAGGATTATTTCAGCGCGACGCGGATCACGTCGTCCGGCGCAGTCGCTTCTTTCTCGCGGCTGGAAGCCTGCTTGACGCTGACATACAGCGTTTGGCCATCCGGCGACAGCGCCAGGCTATTCGGGTGGGTCGGCGTCTTGATGGTGTTCAGCACCTTGTAGCTCTTGGCGTCGATCACGCTCACTTCGCCCGCCTGGCGGTGGGTGACGTAGACTTCATTGCGCGCCGGGTTGAACAGCACCGCCAGCGATTCCGGCACGTCGATCTTGCTCAGGATGTTGCCGTTGCGGGTATCCACCACCAGTACCTGCGGCTGCTTGGAATCGGTGATGAAGGCGCGGTGAGTGGCGGTATCCAGGCTGATGTTCAGGAAGAAGTGCTCTTTAGACTCATCCAGCTTCTTGCGCGACAGCACCTTGTTGCTCTGGGTATCGATGGTCACCAGCTCGCCGTCGGCGTTGGTGACGTACAGGCGTTTGGCGGCGGCGTCCAGCGCCAGGCCGGTGCCGTATTTGCCGGTGTCGGTCACGGTGGCGCGCAGGGTCAGATCCTTGCCGTCCACCACCCACACCACGCTGGAATCCCCCAGCCCGGTGATGTACAGCGTGTCGCTGTCGGCATCCGCCACCAGTTCACGCGGCGCCAGCGGCTTGACGGTTTCGGAGCGCTGGCGCGCGTCCAGCACCAGGCGGCCTTTCACGTCGCCGGTTTTGGCGTCGATGGCGGTTACCGAGTTATTGACGGTGTTGCCGAAGAACAGCGTGCCGGTCTTGGCGTTGACGGCGGCGCCAAACGGCTTGATGTCGTTATGGATAATTTGGGTCACGTCCAGCGTGGTCGGATCCAGACGGTAAACGATGCCGCCCTTGTCCAGCTTGCGGCTCTGCGAGGTGGCCAGGTAGAGCGCGTTCTCGCTCGGGCTGTAGGCCATTTCATAGGCGCCCTTGCCGACCGGCTTGCGCAGCACTTCCGGCGCGGTTTGCGCCTGCAAGGTGTTGGAGAACAGCAGCGTAGACAGCAGCATCAGCGGAAATGCCGCGCGTTTTCCCTTGGTGATCAAAGTATTCATCAAAATCTCCTTATAAAGCCAACAGGGTGGCCGAACGGCCGCCCTCTGCTCGTGATTAAAATCAGGCTTTCTCTTCGGAAAGCAGCGCCCACCAGCTGTCGATGGTCGGGTTGCGCGCCAGCGCGATAAAGTCGATGTCGCCGCGGATCTTGCGCCAGCGGGTCGCCAACTCCATGATGCGCACCGAATCCAGGCCGTAATCGATCAGGTTTTCATCGTTGCCCATGTCTTCGCTGTCTTCGTCCAGCAGCGGCAGGATCTGCTGACGCAGCGCATCGATGCTGGCGATACCGGCCGCCGGCAGCAGAGACGCGGTGGTCACCACCCGGCCGCAGCGGCCAGCGGTGTAGCGCAACGCCATCAGGTGTTCGTCGCGCGAGAAGTCCGCCAGGCCGTCGGCCACCATGAACGGCTGGATGTTGCGCATGAAGGCGTCGATGGCGGTGGTCAGGCAGCCGATGTGCGCATACACGCCGCAGATGATCAGCTGATCGCGGCCGGACTCCTGCAGGATTTCCTGCAGCGGCGAGCGATGGAAGGCGCTGTAGCGCCATTTCACCAGCACCGTGTCGTCTTCGTCCGGCGCCAGCGCGGCGGTCACCGCCTGCTGCTCGGGGTGTTTGTTCAGACCCGGCCCCCACATGTCGTTCAACAGCGCGCGATCTTCATCGCTCTGCTGGTTCGGCTGTGCGGTATAAAACACCGGGATGCCCTGCTGCTTGCAGTAGCGGCGCAGGTTGGCGATGTTCTCCACCACCTGTTTAATCAGCGCGCTGTCCTCGCCCCAGAAGTTGAGGAAATACTGCTGCATATCGTGGATCAACAGCGCGGCGCGCTGTGGCTCCACCTGCCAGGTGACTTTATTTTGCGGCAGTTCGTCCGCCGTCGGCAGCGCGTAGTCATTAAGTTTTGGAATGGCCATCGATTAATCTCCCTGAGCCTGAGTCTGTAGTTGCGCGTCGAGCTGCTGGCGCAGCCGTTTTTTGTCCACTTTGCCGACCGGAGTCAGCGGCAGGCTGTCCACCTGAATAAAGCGATCCGGCAGTTTGAAGTCCGCCACGCCCTGCTCACGCAGGTGGCGGCGCAGCACCACCGGTTTCAGCGGCGCGTTGGCGATGATATAGGCGCAGCTCTTCTCCCCCATCAGCGCATCCGGCATCGACACCAGCGCGGCGTTGATCACGTCAGGATGACGCAGCAGCAGGTTTTCGATCTCCTCGGCGGCGATCTTCTCCCCGCCGCGGTTGATCTGGTCTTTCTGCCGCCCCTGCACGGTGATGTAGCCGTCTTCGCTGATGCTGATCAGATCGCCGGAGCAATAGAAACCGTCGGCGTCGAAGGCGTCGGCGTTGTGCGCCGGGCTCTGGTAGTAACCGCGGAAGGTGTAAGGCCCGCGCGTCATCAGCCGCCCAACCTCGCCCGCCGGCAACGGATTGCCGTCGTCATCCGCCACCCATACCTCGTCGTCCGGCGACATCGGCCGCCCTTGCGTCGCCAGGATGTGGCGTTCATCGTCGTCCAGCCGGGTGTAGTTCACCAGCCCTTCCGCCATGCCGAACACCTGCTGCAGTTGGCAGCCGATTTCATTCTGAATGCGTGCCGCCAGCGTTTCGCCCAGCTTGGCACCGCCCACCTGCAGCAGTTTCAGGCTGGCGAGCTGGGCATTGCCGCCCCACTCTTCGATCGCCTGCAGCCACAGCGTGACCGCCGGCGGCACCAGCGCCGTCACGTTGATTTGGTGCTGTTCGATCAGGCGGAAGCATTGCCCGGCGTCCGGATCGACGGCGAACACCACCAGCCCGGCGCCATAAAACACGCCCAGCACGCCCGGCGAACTCATCGGGTAGTTGTGCGCCACCGGCAGTGCGCACAGATAGCGGGTCTGCGCGTCGAAACGGCAGATCTCCACGCTGCGGCGAATGCTGTAGTAGTAGTCATTGTGGGTGCGCGGGATCAGCTTCGGCGTGCCGGTGCTGCCGCCGGAAAGCTGGAAGAACGCCACCTGATCGGCCGCGGAAGGCTGCGCGACGAAACCGTCGCTCGCTTCGTCCAGCCAGGCGGCCAGCGCCAGCTCGCCCTCGGGCTGGCTGCGCAGCGCCACGACGCGCAGTGAAGGATGGGCATCGCGGAAGGCGCTCAGGAATTGATCGTCGGCAAACAGCGCGTGCTGGCGATCGGCGATCAGCAGCGCCGGTTTGATCTGCTCGGCATAGGCGTTCAGCTCGCTGCGCTGATGGCTGAACAGTGCGTTGACCGGCGCCACGCCAATTTTCAGCAGCGCGAAGAACACGATATAGAACTCCGCCACGTTGCCCAGCTGCACCAGTGCGGTGTCGCCGGATTTCACGCCGCGGCGCAGCAAAGCAGCCGCCAGGCGATCGGAGCGCTGCTGCAGTTCGCGATAGGACAGGCTGCCCTGGGCGTCGATGATCGCCGGGGCGTCGTTGTTGGCCTGGCGGTCGAGGATCTCGGTCAGCGGCTTGTCAATCCAGTAGCCGCGCTCGCGATAGCGGCTGGCGAACTCCGCCGGCCAGGGGGTAAAGGCAATGCTCATCTTGTCGTTATCCTTGATTCATACCAAAGGCACGCAGAATGGTGCTGAGTTTGGTGCCTGTTTCATGCCATTCAGATTCGGGTGAAGAGTCTTCCACGATGCCGGCGCCGGCGAACAGCCGCACCCGGTTGCCGTCAACGGTGCCACAGCGGATGGTGACCACCCACTCGCCGTTGCCTTCGTCGTCGCACCAGCCGACGATGCCGCCGAACAGGCCGCGATCGAACGGCTCCAGCTTGCCGATCAGGGCGTGCGCCTCGGCCGTCGGCATGCCGCACAGCGCCGGCGTCGGGTGCAGCAGGCAGGCCAGCGACAGGGCGTTTTCGTCGGGAGACGCCGCCTCGCCGTCGATCGGCGTGGAGAGATGCCACAGCGTGGTGGTGGTCAACAATTCAGGGGTGTGCGGCACGTTCAGGTAGCGGCAGCGGCCGGCCAGCACATCACGCATGCTTTCGGTGACGATGCGATGCTCGTGGCGATCTTTCGCCGAGGCCATCAGCCGCTCTCCCACTTCGCGATCGCGCTCTGGGTCGGCCTCGCGCCGGGCGGAACCGGCCAGCGGGTTGGAATAGAAACGGCCGCCGTCCTGGCGCAGCAGCAGCTCCGGGCTGGCGCCCAACAGCGCGCCCTGCTCCAGCGGCACATGAAAATGGAAACCGTGCGGGTTTTGGGCAATCACGCGCGCCATCAGCGCATGGCGATCCACCGGCTGACGCGTTTCGATCTCCAGCAGGCGCGACAAGACCACTTTCTCCAACTCACCGGCCTTCATCGCGTCGACGGCGTCGCTGACCATGTTCATGAACGGCTGCTGTGGCGGCAGCTCCGTTACCCCGGCCAGCTCCGGCCCGTCCGCCGCCGGCCTAACGCCGGCCATAAAGGCGGCGCGATCGAACCAGCGGCTCTGCTGGGGAATAAACAGCGCCGAAGGCTGCCGGGTATCGAACGGGATGGCGCCGCACAGCAGCGGCTTTTTGATGCCGGCCTGGCGGGCCTCGGCAAACGCCTGCCGTACGCTGCGCTGGAACTCGCCGTTCAGATCGGCGCCGTCTGCGGCCGGCAGGCGAATGCGGCTGAAACAACCGGTGGTGGTCAAGCTGCGGAAAGGAGAAGTAAAGAAGAAGCCCGACGCGGGAGAAAAATCAGCGGCAAACCGCTGCTCTTCGCACTCCTGCACTTCCTTTCGATTGATGTCGTTCACGGCAGTATCCATCGCTTCGCCCTCAAGAATTTGAAGTGATAACCAATATAATAATGATTATCATTTGAGTTAATTCCGCGCTAAATTACTCGCCGATATTTGCTATGTCAATAAACGTAAGCACTTCTTTCATTTCGAAATCATGACATAAACGCTGTGGGTTTTACGCATGCCGATGATAAGCATTGCTATTTGATCCCACAGCGTTGTTTTAACGCGTTCGACTACTTTTCTGTGGCGGGCTGCGGCTCCGGTTTGTGCAGCGTAACCTGGCGCAAACCGGTCATGGCGAACAGCAACAGGATGCCGAGCAGCGCCGCGCCGAAGCCGAAACCGCTGGCGCTCATCGCCGGCAGCATAAAGGCGCCCATCGCCCCCAGCAGCAACGCGCCCAGCGCATCGCCAACCACGTTCTGCGCCGTCCACAGGCCATTGATGCGGCCGAGGAAGTTGTCCGGCGTCAGGCTCTGGATCAGACCGTATTGCAGCAGCGAGTTCAGCGCGCTCAGGTAGCCGAACGCCACCAGGCACAGCAACGCCAGACTGTACCACGGCATCAGGCCGAACAGGCCGATGGCGGCGAACGCCGCGATCGCCGTCAGCAGCATCACCCAGCCGGGGCGCGCCACATGCGCCACGCGCCCGCTGGTGAACGCGCCGATGGCGGCGCCGAGCGGCACGGCGGCGTACATATAACCGAGGTGGGCGGCGTCGATGTGCCAACCTTCCGCCATCGCTGGGTACAGCACGCGCACCGCGCTGGCCATGGTCAGCAGCGCGCCGATCAGCGCCACCATGCCGATCACCTTGTTCTGGAACAGGAAGGCGAAACCGCCCGCCAGCGCGCGCAGCGGGTGTTCACGCGGCTGCGGCGGCGGCATCAGCTGCGGCAGGCTCAGCAGCGGCAGCAGCGTCAGCAGGGTGCCGAACGCCGCCAGACCGTAGTTCCAGGCGATGCCCATATGGGCGATCACCAGGCCGCCGATCGCCGGAGAAAGAATCGAGCCGAAGCGCACCGTCAGCATGCTGATGGCGCCCGCCTGCACGATGTTTTCGCGGCCCACCAGCGCCGGCGTGGCCGCCAGCAGCGCCGTCACCCCCACCGCGCCAAAGAAGCCGTCCCACACCGCCAACAGATAAATGGCCGCCAGCGAAGGCGACGGCAACAGGGCGTTGAGACACAGGCCGACAAATCCGACGCCGCAGGTGGAACGCGCAAACAGAATCAGCCGGCGTCGCTCATAGCGATCGGCCAATACGCCCCCCATCAGCAGCCCGGCGAACATGCCGCCGCCGGCCAGCGTCACCGCCAGCCCGACCTGCAGGGTGGAACCGGTCAGCGCCTGGATCTGTACCGGGATGGCGATCGCCATCAACCCCAGCGCCACAATGGAGATAAAGCGCGCGCAGAACACCGCGCGGAAAGCCCGATTGGTTTTCAGCAGGCTGAAATCAAGCAGGATGGAGGGTTTGCTACTCATCGGTTGTTCACCACATCTTTAAACGGGGATTCTGCAGTTGCTGGGCGCTATGCTAGCACAGATGACGAAATCAATAATGATAATAAAAATCATTGATATTCAATTGTGAGCGACCGCAAGAAACGCCGCCAAACGCGGGGCAATCCCCGTGCCTGGCGGCGGGATGAGGGCGTCATTACAGCGTGCGCAAGATCCGGTTCAGCAGCGGCCCCAGCACTTTGAACGACGCCGGCGAAACGATATCGACATGCGCGCAGTCCAGCTCGTGCGCCTGCAGCGCATCGACGTACTGCGACCAGGTTTGCTGCACGTCCATCCCTTCCTGCAGCGTGCGTTTGGCGACGAACAGCGTCGCCTGGCCGTGGAAACGGGCGGTCCGCGTGTGCGACAACAACCGCACCGAATCGGCGTAGTTGGCTTCGATGTTGTCGAACATCGCCGTGCGCGTCTCACCCAGCGCCGGATCGAGCGTGTCCTGCGACACCGCCAGGAACTGCTCGCGCTCACGCTGCACTTCCTTCAACACGTTGTCGTCCAGCATCACGTCCCAGTTTTGGGTCTCCGGCGGATAGGTATCCAGCAGGCCGAGGAACGCCACCTGCTCGCCGCGCGCCTGCAGCCGGGCGGCAATGCCCTGCGCCAGCGTGCCACCCAGCGAGTAGCCGATGAAGTGGTACGGCCCGTGCGGCTGCACCTGCAACACCGTCTGCAGGTGGGCATCCACCACCTGATCCATATCTTCGCTCAGCGCCAGCGGGCCGTCCGGCCGCGGCGACTGGATGCCGACCAGCGACCAGTGCTGATCGAGATAGCGCGGCAATACGCTGAACTGCCAGGAGAAGCCGGATGCCGGGTGCAGGCAAAACAGCGTCGGCCCCTCGGTAACGCGCAGCGGCAATACGCTGTCGAAGCCACTGCGATCGGCCTCTTCCTGCGTGCGATCTTCCGCCAGCAAGGCGGCCAGTTGCTCAACGCGCGACGCCACCATCACCTGGCCGACGGACACCGCCTTGCCCAGATCGCGGCGCAGCTCCGCCGCCAGGCGCATCGCCAGCAGCGAGTGGCCGCCAAGCGCGAAGAAATCGTCGTCGGCGAACACCTGCTCGCGCTGCAGCAAGCGGGCGAATACCGCCGCGATCTCGCTTTCCAACCCGGCCTGCGGCGGCCGTCCTGCCTTGCGTTCACCGCCCTGCGGCTGCGGCAACGCCTTGCGATCCAGCTTGCCGTTGGCGCTCAGCGGCAAATCGTGCATTTCCACCAACGCCACCGGCACCATGTGCGGCGGCAGGCGGTCGGCCAGCGCCGCACGTAAAACTTCCGCATCCCAGCTCGCGCCGGGTTGCATCACCAGATAGCCCACCAGCTGGCGCGCATCGCCGCCGGCGTCCACCGGCGTGCCCTGCAACACCAGCGCATGCGTCACCGCCTGGCGCACGCCCGGCAGCGACAGCAAGGCGTGGTCGATTTCACTCAGCTCGATACGCTGCCCGCGGATCTTCAGCTGATCGTCGCTGCGGCCCAAATATTCCACCGCGCCGTCCGGCAGCCAGCGCGCCACGTCGCCGGTGCGGTACATCCGTCCGCCCTCGCCGAACGGGTCGGCGACAAAGCGGCTGGCGGTCAGATCCGGCCGGCCAAGGTAGCCGTGCGCCAGCTGCACGCCAGTCAGATACAGATCGCCCGCCACGCCCGGCGGCACCGCCCGCAGGCGCGCGTCAAGAATACGCAGCCCGGTGTTCCATACCGGCAGGCCGATCGGCACGTTGGCGCCGGTCACCTTCGCCAGCGCGTCGCCGTAGGCCGGATGCCAGGTCACGTCCACCGCCGCCTCGGTCGGGCCGTAGAGGTTGTGCAACGGCACCGCCGTGCGGCTTTGCCACAGGCGGCACAGCTCCGCCGGCAGCGCTTCACCGCTGCAGAACACCTGACGCAACGCGGCGCAGCTCGCCACCGCCGCGTCGTCGTCCAGGGCGGCCACGAAAGCCGCCAGCATCGACGGCACGAAGTGCAGCGTGGTAATGCGATGTTGGGCGATCAGCTGTTGCATCTGCTGCGGATCGCGGTGCGCCTCCGGCGGCGCCATCACCAGCCGGGCGCCGACCATCAGCGGCCAGAAGAATTCCCACACCGAGACGTCGAAACTGCATGGCGTTTTCTGCAGCACCGCATCGTCCGCCCCCAGCGGATACTGATGCTGCATCCACAGCAAGCGGTTGACGATCGCCTGATGGCCGACCAGCACGCCTTTCGGGCGCCCGGTGGAACCGGAGGTAAAGATGATATAGGCCGCATGATCCGGCGTCGGGCCCGCGATCGCCACCCCGCCGGCGTGATCGGCCGCCAGCGGCGCGTCATACAGCAAGATTTCGCCCTTGTCGGCGAAACGCGCCTGCTGCGCCGGGCTGGTGATGACCAGCCGGGGCGCGGCGTCTTCCAGCATCATCGCCAGCCGCTCGTCCGGATAACCGGTATCCAGCGGCAGGTAGGCGGCGCCCGCTTCCACGATCGCCATCAACGCCAGCGACAGGAACACCGAGCGCGGCAGCGCCACCGCCACGATGTCGCCCGGCCGTACGCCCTGCACAACCAGCTGGCGCGCCAGCGCCGTGACCTGTTCGCGCGTTTCGCGGTAGGTGAAGCTGAAATGCGCATCCGCCAGCGCCGGCGCGTTCGGCGTGCTTTGCGCCTGCTGCGCCAGCAGTTGGCTCAGCGTGGTCGCCGGCACCGGATGCGCCGTGTCGTTGACCCGCGCCAGCAGAGCGCGATCGTCGGCGGTCAGCATGTCGGCTTCGCCGATCGGCAACGTTGCCTGCGCGGCGAACTGCGCCAGCAGCAGCGGCAACCGCTGCAGATGCGCCAGCAGTTCCTGACGGCTGTAACGCTCGGCGTTGGCCAGCAGCTCCACCTTCAGCTGATGGTGTTCGTCGATAAACAGCGCAATCTCCAGATCGCGCACCGGCCCGGAGGCCAGATCGTGGGTAATGCCTTCGATACCGGCGAAGTCCAGCTGGTAATCGAACATTTTGAAGTTGAAGACCGTACCGTACAGCGGTTCGCCGTCGCCGATGCGCCCCAGATCGCGCTGCACCTGTTCGGCGTCGTAGCGCTGATGGCGGCGCACCGTTTTCAGCTCGCGGCTGATGCGGGCGGCGGCCTCATACAGCGTGGCCTGCGGCTCGAGGTGCATCTCCATCGGCAACACGTTGATCACCGGGCCGGCGGCGCACAGGGCGGCCGATCCGGTACGGCGCATAAAGATAAAACCGGCGCTGAAGCTCGGTTGGCCGCTCAGACGCGACACCCACAGCGCCACCAGCGCCACCGCCATATCGGCGGCGTTCAGCTTCTGCTGCGCGCCGCACTGCACCAGTTCGGCGAAGGCCTGCGGATCGCAGCGCTGTTCCAGCCGGTGGATGCGCGGCGTGGGCGTTTGCCCGGCCAGCGGCTGCGGGCAGAGCGTGGCCGGCGGCGGCAGCTGCCGTGCTTTTTCGCGCCAGAAATCGGCGTCGCGTTGCCAGGCCGGCGCCTCCCGGTAAGCCTGGTATTCCGCCACCACGTCGCTGAACGCCGTGAAAGGCGTCGGTTCCAGCGCGTCGCCGCGGCAAAGATGGGTGTAAATCGCCGCCACGCGGCGCGCGATGGCGGTGAAGCTGAAACCGTCCACCAGCAGATGGTGATAGCGCTGATACCAGAACCAGCGGTCATCCGCCAGACGCATCACCACATGACGATACAGCGGCGCGCCGCTGCCGGCGCGCAGATCGCCCGCCAGATCGATGTCCATCAGCGCGCGCGCGGCGGCTTCAGGGTCCGGCGACGTCGTCAGATCGACAAGTTCCGGCTCGTGCACCGCCAGCGCGTCGTCCAGCCATTGCACCGGCACGCCGTCGCGTTCCGCAAAACGCAGGCGCAGCATGTCCACCTCGCCCAGGCCCTGAATGATGGCCTGCAGCAGAGGCTCCACGGCGACAGGGCCGTTGAGTTCGATGGCGTGAGCCACCGCGTAGGCATTGCGATGCGGGGAGATTTGATCGGCGACCCAGATGCCGGGTTGTGCCGCGACCAGCGGCCATTCGCCCGCAAGCGCCGGGCCGCTGAGAGAGTTAGGGGTGTGTGACACTGCTTATTGCTCCCGTGATTACCTGGCGCCGGTCACGCTTCGCGTGCTGCGACCGGCAGAATATCTTGCCAATGCTGTTCCAGCCATTCGGCGCACTCGAGGCGCGCCGCCGGGCCAAAGACGATCGTCCACTCGGACGGAATGGCGCGGAAATCCGGCCACAAACTGTATTGTTGTTGTACGTTGCGCAGCACCAGGCTGCGCTGCTGTTGATCATCGAACGGATTCAGGCTTTCCATCATGTGTTCCTCGTGCCGTCGCCGATGCCGGGTAAGCGGTGGCGAAAGCGGAAGCCCATACCGCCTGCAGCCCATCGGTCAGGCCGCTGCGCCAGCACAGCGCATCGTGCCCGCCTTCCACCACCCGGTAGTGCACCCGATGGCCGGCGTCGCTCAGGCGCGCCGCCATTTCGCCACTGACCCGATGCACCAGTTTTTCCTGCGAACCGGCTTCCATAAAGACCTTCAGCGCGCCGTGGTTGCCCAGGCCGTGGCGTTCGACCTGTTGCATCAGCCAGCAGGCGTCGTCGGGAATGCTCGGCAGCTGCAGCATGTCGCGCCGCGGCCACCAGTAGGAACCGGACTGGGTGATCACCGCGCCGAAGCGCTGCGGCCAGCGCAGCCCGGCATACAGGGAGGCCAGGCCGCCAAAGCTTTGCCCCGCCACCACCGTATCGGCCGGCTTGTCGCTGTGCGGCGCCCAGTCGGCCAGTTGCGGCATCAGTTCTTCCTGCACCGCCAGCCAGAAATCGTCCTTGCAGGTTAATTCTCGCGCCCGGTGCGGCAGATCGATGATGTCGATCAGCACATACACCGCTTCCGGCAACGCCCCCTCACGGGTCAGCTGCATCAGCGGCGCCCAAACCGGCATCTGCTTCGCCCAGAACTGGCCGTCGAGCAAGATCGCGAGCGGGCGCTCGGCCGGTTTGCTGTCGCCGGTGGTGTAGATCCAGACATCGCGGCTGTTGCCCAGGCGCTCGCTCTGCCAGGTATGCCGCTGCAAACGCGCCGGCAGCGGCGGCGTGCAGCGCCCGCTGGCGATCTCATATTCGTCGAACGAACGCCATACCGGCTGCGGCGGCGCATCCGGCATGTGCAGCCCGGAGACGCTGTGACCGCTGGCGCTTTGCCAGGAGCGATACGGGTTGAGCAGATCGGGGGTAGCGCTGGCGAACACCTGGTGCCACCAGTGACGCAGGTTGTGCATGTTGGCGTGCGCATCGTCGCCGCTGAACGCCGGCGGCCGCTCGTCAAAGCAGGGGATAAAGCAGTAGCTGCCGCGCCAGGCGCCGCTCAGTTCGGTCTGCCAATACCACACGTCGGTGCCGGCCAAACGCTGCAGGCTTTGCGGCGGATTCGGCTGATGGTGGTCGGTCAGGCAGTTAATGTTGATCCACACGCGACGGTAGGCGGAGGTCAATTCGCATCCCTGGGGATCGCGCCAGAAAAAGGTGGTGCGCCAGCGGCCGTTACCCGCCGGTTCTACCCATGGCGTACCGCGTCGTGCCACCGTCAACCACCACCCTGGACTGCCCGCATTGCTGCTGGCCAATAATCTGCTGCTTTCTGACTGTAGTTCTGTATTCACAACGCCTACCCATTTTGTAGTTGGCGGCACCGGGAACGTCGACTTTTCCCTATCGCCGGCCACCGCCCGAACGCACTGTACGCCAAATACTATTGATAATAATTTGCATTTGCAATAGTGTGTAAGGCTTGGAGATCGTGCTGGTATTGCGCGCAACGGACAGGGATCGGGGATACATCAATGGCATCCCTTGCCGCAGCCGATTTTCTATTTCCGACTACACAAAAACTACAACCGCCCTTCCCCCCGTTCGGCGAGGGATGGCAGCAAGGTAGGACACTCAGATGAAAAGCAAGCTATCACGTTATTCTTTAGCCACTCTTATCGGCTTGGGATTGGGCGCGTCCGCGTTCGCCAACGCCGCGCAGCAAACCGACACCACCACCACGGAAGAGAACAGCGGCGCCACGGATAAAAAGCCGCGCGGCGAAGACACCATCGTCGTGACCGCCGCCCGGCAGAACCTGCAGGCGCCAGGGGTGTCCACCATCACCGCCGACGAGATCAAAAAACGCCCGCCGGCGCGCGACATCAGCGAACTGATCCGCACCATGCCCGGGGTTAACCTGACCGGCAACTCCACCAGCGGCCAGCGCGGCAACAATCGCCAGATCGATATCCGCGGCATGGGCCCGGAAAACACCCTGATTCTGATCGACGGCAAACCGGCCTCCAGCCGCAACTCGGTGCGTCAGGGCTGGCGCGGCGAACGCGACTCCCGCGGCGATACTGCCTGGGTGCCGCCGGAAATGATCGAACGCATCGAAGTGCTGCGCGGCCCCGCTGCTGCACGCTACGGCAACGGCGCCGCGGGCGGCGTGGTCAACATCATCACCAAGAAAGCCGGCGATGCGCTGCACGGCTCGCTGAACGGCTACTTCAACGTGCCGCAGCACAAGCAGGAAGGCGCCACCAAGCGCACCGATTTCAGCCTGTCCGGCCCGCTGAGCGATTCCCTGAGCTTCCGCCTGTTCGGCGGCTACAGCAAAACGCAGGCCGACGCCTGGGACATTAACGAATCGCATAAATCCGAACGCGTCGGCGCCTACGCCAACAGCGTCCCGGCCGGGCGCGAAGGGGTAGTCGATAAAAACATCGACGCCCTGCTGCACTGGGATTTCGCCCATCTGCAGTCGCTGGAGTTCGAGTACGCTTACGGCCGCCAGGGCAACCTTTACGCCGGCGATACCCAGAACACCAACACCAACCCCCTGGTGCAGAGCAACTACGGCAAAGAGACCAACCGCATCTACCGTGAGACCTTCGGCCTGACCCACCGCGGCGCCTGGGACAACGGCGTGAGCACCAACAACTACGTGCAGTTCGAGCGCACCCGCAACACCCGCCTGAACGAGGGCTTGGCCGGCGGCACCGAAGGCATCTTCGACACCAAGAACACCGGTTTCGGCACCACCAAGCTGGACGACTTCCTGGCGCACAGCGAAGTCAGCGTGCCGTTTGAGCTGGGCGTCGCGCAAACCGCCACGCTGGGCACCGAGTGGACCCAGCAGCGGATGAAAGACGGCACCTCCACCAGCCAAACGCTGATGGGCGGTACCATTCCCGGCATGACTACCGGCACGCGCAGCCCTTACGCTTCCGCACATATCTTCTCGCTGTTCGCCGAAGACAACATTGAGCTGACCGACACCACCATGCTGACGCCGGGTCTGCGCTACGATCTGCATTCGGAATCCGGCAACAACTGGAGCCCGGCGCTGAACCTGTCGCAGGAACTGGGTGATTACTTCACGCTGAAGATGGGCATCGCGCGTTCCTATAAAGCCCCGACGCTGTTCCAAACCAACGGCAACTACCTGCTGTACAGCAAAGGCCAGGGATGTGCCGGCAGCGATACCAAAAACGGCTGCTACCTGCTCGGCAACGACGATCTGAAAGCGGAAACCAGCGTCAACAAAGAGATCGGGCTGGAATTCCATAACGAAGGCTGGCTGGCCGGCGTGACCTACTTCCGCAACGATTACCACAACAAGATTGAGGCGGGTAACTCGCGCATCGCCACCAGCAGCACCGGCACGGCGGTCTATCAGTGGGAAAACGTGCCGAAGGCGGTGGTGCAGGGGCTGGAAGGCTCGCTGAACGTGCCGGTCAGCGAGACCGTCACCTGGAGCAACAACGCCACCTACATGATCGAGAACAAGAACAAGACCACCGGCGATTACCTGTCGGTGATCCCGAAGTTCACCGTCAACTCGACCCTCAGCTGGCAGGCCACGCAGGATCTGTCGATGCAGTCCACCCTGACCTGGTACGGCCGGCAGAAGCCGAAGAAGTACAACTATCAGGGTAAACCGGCCACCGGCGGCGAAACCCGCGAGGTTAGCCCTTACGCCGTCGTCGGCGCCAGCGCAACCTATGATCTGACCAAAAACGTCAGCCTCACCGCCGGCATCGACAACCTGTTCGACAAACGCCAGTTCCGCGCCGGCAACGCGCAGAACGTGGGCGATCCGAACACCGGCGCGATCAACATCGCCGGCGCGGGCGCGGCCACCTACAACGAACCGGGCCGCACCTACTACATGAGCATCAACACCCACTTCTGATGACATGACCCAACGAAAAAGGGGCGCCGCGGCGCCCCTTTTTTTACCTTTCCATTGCGTTACTTGGTGTGCAGCTGAATGCGCACCACGCTTTCCGGCTTGCCGGCCTTGGTAGAAGCGCCATCGTTTTTCACCGTCACGAACAGCGCGTCGCCTTTCGGATCCAACGCCAGGCTGTTAGGGTGCGGCGGCAGGTCTACGGTTTGCAGGCGCTTGAGGGTCTTGGCGTCAAACACCGTCAGCGTTCCGGCGCCGTGATCCACGCGCACGCCTTTGCGGTTGGCGACATACAGCCGCTGGCTACGCTCATCGAGCAGCAGGCCGATCGGCACCTCATCCGTCAGCTCACTGGCCAGCACTTTGCCGCTGTCCGCATCCAGCGCGAATACCCGGTGGCCGCTACTGCGCTTCACATAGTCGTGCCCCAGATGATGATTGCGGTAGTCGTCGCGATCGATGCCCTGATCGACGCCCAGCAGACGATTGCTCGCCGGGTCATACACCAGATTCAGCAGCTGATCGGCCTGCACTTCGTGCGTGGCGGTGATCGCCAGCGTGTCGGCGTTCAGGGTGATCACCTGCCCCTGCATGTTGGAGACGAACACCCGGCGGCCCTTCTCATCCAGCGTGATGCCCACCGCGTTGTAGCCGAAGCCCGGGATCACTTTCTCCAGCTTGCCGGCCTTGGTATCGACCACATACAGCACGCTGTCGACGCCGAAGCCCAGACCCGGCAGGAACAGACGGCCGCTTTGCGCGTCATACTTGAGCTCGCGGAGGCGGTACAGGTAGTCCTCGGTGATTTTAAACTTCTTCAGCTCCGTCAACAGGAAATCCAGACGCTTGCCGCTGATGCCCGCCTGCTTGTAAGCCTGCTCCAGCACCGCTTTGTCCAGCAACTTGATGCTGCCCAGCGCGTGGTTGGTGGTGGTGTCTACCACCCCGACTTCGCCGTTGAAGGCCTGCGTCAGGTACAGGCGATTGCCCGCGTCGTTCAGCGCCACGCCGAAGCCTTTCACCTGCAGCGGGATCTCCGCCTTGATCGCCAGGGTGTTGGGATCCAGCCGCAGCACGCGGGAGCGCGCCTCTTCCTTCCAGTCCGGCGCGCTGACGAACAGCGCCTGTTGCGAAGTGCTGTAGGCCATCTCCACCACCGTCGACGACAGCGCCTGGCGCTTGATGTCCTGCGGTTTGATGCCGGCATCGTCGGCCTGCGCGGCGCCGGCGACCACCAGAGAGGCCGCCACCAGCAGCGACAGTAACGCGCGCGGGGTTGCTAGGGTTCCAGACATCCTTTTATCTCCTTGAAAATCATGCTTTCGGTTAGAGTGAAACAACGTCATGCCTGCGGCCCGGGCGGCAGCGCCGCCAGAGCGATATCGCCAGCGATGTGCTGCGCAAACTGGGTAAAGACGTGCTGAACGCCGTCGGCGATCAGATTGGCCTGCTCCCGGCTGTAGTGATCCTGGCGATAGGTCATCATCACCCGCAGGGATTTCGCCCCCGCCAGATCGTCTTCCATCACCTCAAACTGCAGGCCGAGCAGCGATTCGGCTTTCTCCGGCTCCACCTGACGGTAGGCGATCGCGCTGCCGTCCTGCAGCCGGAACTCGCCGTTCAGTTTGATGCGGCTGTGGATCTGGATGAACACTTCAAACATGTGGTTCTTGCGGTCGGCGTCCACGCCGAACAGCCCTTCCTCCACCAGATCGATCGGAATGTCGGTGTATGGCAGCGAGCCGTTGATGGTGTTTTTCACCTGGCTGACCAAGCCGGCTACCGTCAATCCTTCGTCGAAGCGCACACGGTGCACCACCACGGTGGTGAAGTAGCCGACGGTATCGAAGAACTCGGCGTCGTTACGACCGGAGGTCGAAGTGCCCACCAGCAGATCCGCCGGGCCGCCAAGCAGGCGCAGCGCCGAGGTGATCCCGGCATACACCACGTTGAACAGCGAAGCGTTATTGCGGCGAGCGAGCTGATACAGGCCCTCCGCCACGGCGGGATCGACCTCGAACTCCAGCCAGCCGCCGTTGACGTCCGCCGGCGCCGGCACCGCCGGGTGGGTAGAGGGTTCTTGCCGGAAGATCGGCTGGCCGACCGGCGCGCCGCGCAGCGCATCGAGCCAGTAGTCCAGATGCTGCTGCTGCACCCCGGAGGCCCGCTGCTGCCGGGCGAAGGTGTGGAACTGCGGCGGTTGCCCGCTCCACTGCGGCGCCTGGCCGACGACGCGATGGCGGTAGGCGACGCCCAGCTCATCCATCATCAGGTTGAGCGACCATTCATCCAGCACCACATGGTGGAACAGCAGCGACAGCAACTGCTGGCCGTTGTCCGCATCGCGCAGCAGCGTGACGCGCAGCGGCAGCTCGGCGGCCAGATCGAACCGGTGCTGGCCGGCGTCGGCCAACAGGGCGGCGGCGTTGCCCGCCGGCGTCTCGTGAGAGAAGCGGAACCACTGATAATCCGGCAATTCTGCGGCCGGCACCACCACCTGAACCACCTCGCCCTGCTGCTCGACAAAGCGTGAACGCAGCACGGTATGGCGAGTCATGACGTCGATAAACGCCTGATGCAGCGCCGTTTCATCCACCACATCGAAGAAGCGCAGAGAGAACGGCAGGTTGAAGATCTCGTCATGGCCGAAGGCTTCATACACCTTCCACAGCGATTCCTGCGCCAGCGACAGCGGCGCCTGCGCCCGATCATGATCGTCGGCGGCGGCCACTGGGGCATTCGGCTGCGCGACGTTCAGGCGTTTGGCGTACCCCGCCAGCCCACGCGCCGTCGGATGGCTGAACAGATCGTTAATGTTGATTTCGATCTGATGCAGGCTCAGCAAACGGCCGATCACCCGGGTAGCGACCAGCGAATGGCCGCCGCGATCGAAGAAGTCTTCATCCAGAGTCATTTCCGGCGCCACCAGCGCCTCACGGAACTCCTGCAAAATCAGCGGTGCAACGCTTTCGTCTGCGTCACCCTTCGCCGCCGGCGCGGTAATCGCCGGGGAAGCGGCCTCAGCCGCCGGCAAGGCGACGGCAATTCGCTGCCCGGCCAGGAAGGCGCTGAACTGCTCCAGCAGGAACGGCGCCGCGTGCGGAGACAGACGCGGGTCGGTGACCAGCTCCAGCGTCAGCGCTTCCGCCTCGGGCAAGCCCAACAGCAGCGCCAGTTCAAACGGCGTATGCAGCGGCGGCAACAACAGGCGTTCGGCGTGAACGCCTTCCATGCACCAGTCCGCAGCCAGATCGTCACGCCAGGCCACCAGCAGCTGCGCCCGCTGCGGATCCGGCTGTTCGGCCACGGTCTGCGCCAGCAGCCGCTGCCCGACGTCGCCCTCGCCATGCAGCACGGTCAGGCGCATCAGCGGCGCCGCCGTCAGCCCCAGTTCCAGACCGATGCACTCCGCCGTCTCCGCCGCCGGCACGCACAGCTGCACCGCTTGCCCGCCGGCCTGTGCGGCGACGAACTCGGCAAACCGCGCCGCTACCGCCGCCAGCAAGGCCCGCGGCGTGTCGTTGGCGGGCAACAGCGAGCGCGCAATGCGCGTGACCACGCGCGCGCCCACCGGCGGCAACGCTTCAGCACGCTGCGCCGGGCTGCGGTAATCCTGCAGCGAGACCGCCTGGCGCACCCACGGCAGCTGTGGCTCCGGGGTTTCCGCCAGCTCGACCGGCTCCGCCGCGAAAGGCAGAGGCATCACATCCCCGTTGTAACGGGCGGACAGCATCGCCGGCAGGTGGCGCCAAGGCAGCGCTTCCGCCAGGATGTCATGCAAGACCACGCCCAAAATCACGGCATCGCCCGGCGTGAGCAACAGCAGGCAGCGCAGCGGCGCTTCGTTTTCCAGTTCAAACGGCGTTGCCTGCGCCTGCAGCAGGCAACCCATGGAGTGCTGTTCGTCCGCCACCTGACGCAGGCTCACCGGCAACGGCGCCGAGCCGGCGGGGCGTTTCACCAGACCGTTTTCGTCATCAAAAACGTAACGCACGTTCACGCCCGGCGTCTCCCGCACCAGCGCCTGCAGCGCCGCCGCCAGCCGGGCGATATCCACGTCCCCCGTCAGGCGCCAGGCCAGCGCCCGCTGCCCGCGTGCGTCACCCTGCTGCAGATGGGCGAACCATGCCCGCTCTTCGGCTTCGCTTACCGGCCGTTCGCCGTCCGCCGACGCCGCGCCCAGCGCCTGAAACGCGCTCTCCAGCCGCTGGGCCTCTTCATCGCTCAGAATGCTGTCAAAATCACCGATCACTGCGTTATCTCCTTTGCCCGGCCATGCCGGGATAGCGCACAAAACGGGGGACCTTCGTCCCCCGTCATTGCGATAGCGTTAGAAATTCAGCTCAACCGCCGCGCCGACCATGCGCGGGCGCTGCTGCGTCGCGGTGTAGATGTCGTTGCCGCCAACCATGATGCGGCGCTCGGAGTCGAACAGGTTTTGCGCAAACAGCGTGGCGCGCCCATAGGCGAAGGTGTAGGCCAGTTGGGCGTTAGCCGACCAGTAGGAGCCGATGCGCCCGCGCGAATCGTTGTCATACGCCGAGTAATAGGAGTCCGAGAACGCCACGTTGGTGCTCACTTCCCACCCTTTCAGGAACTGATATTTGGCGCCCATGTTGGCGGTGTAAGCCGGCGCGCGTCCCAATTCATGCCCTTCCACGCCGCTGCCCGCGAACTTTTTGATCTTGGTTTTCAGCAGGCCAACGTTGCCAAACAGTTCGAAGTCCCAACGCGGCTGCCAGGTGGCGCCGATTTCCGCGCCGTAGGTTTCCACCTTGTCGGCGTTGCGGATCACGCTGGAATTCTCACCCAGGTAATAAGGCAGCTGCATGTCTTTGTAATCGTTGTAAAACACGTTGCTGGTCAGCACTACGTTGGCGTCTTTCAGGTGATGGCGGGTGTACAACTCATAGTTCCAGACATACTCGGAACCGTAGGTGTAACTGACGATCGGGCTGCTGAGAGTAATGCCCGCACCGCCGGCGTTATAACCGCGAGCGATCTTGGCGCCGTAGGTTTGGGTGTCCGTCGGTTTCCAGGCCACGTCCAGCTTCGGCAGGAACACGGTATAGGTTTCGTCGAAGTCGATGCGCACCGCCTGGCTGCCGCCGTTGCGTTGGCGATGTTCACGTTCCAGACGGCTGGCGGCAGTCACGTCCACCTGTGGCGTCAGCGCATAGGTCAGCTCGGCGAAGGCCGAGTTAGTGTCGGTTTTATCTTTAAACGTCGCGCCGCCGAAGATATTGACGAACTCATCCTGCTTGGCGTGGAAATAACGCAGCCCCGCCAACCCGTGCAGGCGGCTGTCCGCGCCGCCGAAGCGCACCACCGGTTCTACGTGCACCTCTTTGCCGCCGATGTCGGCGTACGGCAGCTTATAAGCCGTGGCGCGGTTAATGTTGAAATCGGTATAGATAACGCGGTTTTCCAACGCCAGGCCATCGGAGGCCTCCCAGGCCAGATCCCAGATCCCGCTGTTCACATTGCTTTTGAACACCGGCCGACGGATGTCGTGACGCGCACTGGCAGGATGCGGCTGCGGGTTGAGGCTTTCGTTCTGCGGCGCAGTGCTGCCAAAGTGGTTAAAGGTCAGCTTGGTAGTCAGATCGCGCAAACCGGCCGGGTTGAACAACAGCTTGGCGCGAGCGGTGGTGGCCTCCACCTCACGCGGATCGCCCACAGGTTCATAGGCCGGCAGGTCAGCGTCGCTGCGGCGGCGCTGGCGATCGACACTGACGCGGAACGCCAACTGGTCTTCCACCAGCGGGCCGGACGCCATGGCGGCCAACTGCGAGGAGTGCTGGTTGCCGGCCCCGCCCTTGAAGGCGCTTTCCCATTCGAAGGTCGGGTCTTTACTGGCCATGACGATGGCGCCGGCGATGGCATTGCGCCCCTGAATATAACTTTGCGGGCCGCGGAACACTTCGACGCGATCCAGATCCCACAGCGATTGCGGTCCGTAGGCTTGTTCGTTATAGGTCAGCGAACGGCCGTCCAACGACAGGTTGAGGCGCGGCCTGGTGCCGCTGAGAAAAGCGCCGGCACCGGTGGTCGGGCCGGAACCGTCAACGCCACGCACGGTTGGCAGATCGTTGCCGATACCGACATCCACCACGTTGGGTGTCATGCGCAGCAAATCGGGAACCTGTGTCGCATTAGGCATCGAGGCGATGCGGTTGCTGTCGAACACTTCGACGCTGGAGCCGGTGTCGAAAATGGAACGTTTGATCTTCTCACCGGTAACCAGCAGCGTTTCCGCATCCTGGTAGGTTTCGTTGCTCTTCGTTTCCGCCGCGTTGACGTTACCGATCGCCAGTGAACAAACCCCTAAAAATACGGAGGAAAACGCCCCAATGGCTTTCATCCCCGCCTTTTCCCCGTTTCCTACGCTTTCATGCCGTTGAGCCGCAAAATGCTTGCCCATAGATGTCTTCTCCTTTCATCCCAGAGGTGCACAAAATTTGATTTTTTTTACACAACCTACATCGACACTCACACAGACCATGACGCTGCGGCCTTCCCGGCCTTGCTGTTGCTTATCCCTGCGGCAAACCCATGTCTTTCGCGGCCGAACGGGCGCGGCCCCGTCCACGACCAAGCCGCCGGCGAAGCGGCCGGCAGCTTGTATAAAAACGTAAAATAGTGTTAAGAATGATAATATTTTGCATTTTTTAATGCAAATCATTATCAATAAAGGTGTGAGGCCGGGCGTGATCACCGCCAGAAACCCTTATATTTTCGCAGGAAAAACCAGCGCTGCAATAACAAGCAATCATTTCAATGCTAAGAATAATATAGATAAATTATTCACACCTAACGCCCTGCCTGCCCGGCATCGCGCAAACCCCTTATAGATAGCACCTCCGCGCCAAATGGATCAAATAATAATAATTTTCATTCCTATTAACATTTGGATATATTCTTGCAGTCTCGTTGGCTGAATCAAAATGGATACCCGATGAAAGCTTTGACCACGATGCAGGCCGCCTATTGGGTAGGCCGACAGTCCGCTCCTCCTCTCGGCGGCATGGCCGCCCACCTGTATGCGGAATTCGACGGCGGCGAGCTGAACATCGCCCGGCTACGCCAGGCCGTCGAGGCGCTGTATCTGCGCCATCCGCTGTTACGCCTGCGCATTACCGACGATGGCAGGCAGACGATCGCACCTCCCGGCTCCCGGCATACTTTGCATCTCGACGACTGGCGACATGCCGATGAAGCAACGCTGGCGGCCGCGCTCGCCGCCAAACGCCAGACGAAAAGCACCCAGTTGCTGCCGCTGGAACAGGGCGTTCCCTGCGATATCAGCCTGAGCCTGTTGCCGGAAGGACGCAGCCGCTTGCACGTCGATCTCGACATGATCGCCGGCGATGCCATGAGCTTTCGCCTGTTGATGGAAGATCTGACGGCGTTTTATCACCAGTGCCCGGCGGCCCCAGCCCATGACGCGCCGCCGGCCTACTTCGATCACCTAGAACGACGCGATGCCGACGTGGCGCTGCGCCAACGGCGCGAACGCGGTCAGCGTTGGTGGCGTGAACACCTGGCGCAGATGCCGCCGGCGCCGCGCCTGCTGCGCACGCCGGACCGCTGCCGCAGCGATCGTTTGGCCATACAGCTGAATGCAGAAGAAAGCCGCGCGCTGGAAAACGTCGCCAAACGGCATCACACCTCCCTCTCGACGCTGTTTCTGGCGCTGTTCGCGCTGGCCGTCGGTCAGGGTTGGAACATGACGCGCTTCCGGCTCAACGTGCCGCTGTTCCACCGCGAGAGCGAACGGGAGGATGCACATCGCCTCATCGGCGATTTCTCTAACCTGGTGCTGCTCGGCGTGGAACTGAACCCGGCGGAAAACCTGAACGCCTTCTGCCGGCGCTTGATGACGCAGTTGGCGGAGCTGATCGAGCATGCGGATTACCCCGGCGTCAGCGTGATGCGCGATCTGTCGCGCCTGCACGGCAGCCTGCAGCCTTCGCCGGTGGTGTTTACCGCCGGTTTCGGCATCCGCGGCAAAACGCTGTTTTCCGAACGGGTCACCAACACCTTTGGCCGCCTCGGCTGGGTGATCTCTCAGGGGCCGCAGGTGGCGCTGGATGCGCAGGTCGCCCACGTCGACGACGGCATTCTGATCAACTGGGACGTGCGGCTGGACGCGTTCCCCGAGCACGTGCTACCGCGCCTGCTGGCCTGTTACCGGGCGCTGCTGCACCTGGCCGCGCGGCAAGCGGGGGCGTTCGATCGCCCGCTGTCGCAGCTGCTGGCGCAATGCACGCCCGATGTGCTGGCGCAGCAGGCGCCGGTGCGCCAGGTGCTGCACCGGCTGCTGGCGCGGGTGGCTCCCGAGGCCAGTGTGCGCGACCACGACGATATCCGCCGGTTGGCCTTGCCGGATGCCGGGGTGAACGCGCTGCTGACGGTGCTCAACAAGTATCTGGCGGCGGCGCTGACGGCGCAGGATCTGACGGCGCATCCCTCCCCGGCAGCGCTGGCGGCGTTGATCTGCCAACGGTCGCCCGAGGCAGGAAGGCATGCGAAAACGCTGCTCGCCGCGCTGGCGCCGCAGCACTGAGATCGGTTTCCGGGCGCACAGCGCCCGGCTCGTTTTAATCGGTTAGCGACTATAGGGAAGTACCATGGAGACACCATTAACCGCACTGCAGCAGGCCTATCTTCTGGGCCGCAGCGATCGATGGCCGCTCGGCGGCGTAGCGATGCACGACTTTCGCGAATACCGCGCCCGGCAGAAGGATGTACCGCGCCTTGAAGCGCGTCTGACCGAGCTGGTACAGCACTACCCGGCGCTTCGCACCTGCATCGATGTGCAGCGCGGCACGCAGCACGTACGCCCGGAAACCACGCTGCATCTGGATCGCCACGATCTTCGCTCCCTGGGTGGCGAAGCGTCGCAGCGCCAGGTCGAACAACTGCGCGAGCGTTACTCCCACCAGCGCCACGATCCGAGCCAACCGCTGTGGCGCATCGCCGTGATCCAACTTGCCGAACAGCAGGATCCGACGGGATCGCCGTACGATACGCTGATCTTTACCAGCTTTGATGCCTTGATCCTCGACGGCCAGGGGATCTCCACCGTGATCGCGCGCCTGTTCGACGATCGCCCTCTGACGTCGACCGCCGCCGCACTGCCGCCCCCCGCCGCATCGGCGGCGCAGCGCCAGGCCGATGCCGCCTACTGGCGTGAAAAGCTGCAGGACGTCACCACCCCGTCGGCACTGCCGTGGCGCGCCCCGCTCGCCAATCTCACCTCATCACGCTATCGCCGCGCCACCTTGACGCTACCGCGCGATACGGTCAAACAGCTTGGCCGCCTGGGATCGCCGCATGCGCTGCTGCGCAACAGCCTGCTGTCGGCGCTGATCCTCGATACGCTGGCCCACTGGACCACCGACGGTGAGCTGTGCGTCGGGGTGCCGGTAGCGTTCCCCGCCGCCGATGGTGCCCTGGGCAACGCCTCCAGCTTCGTGGCGGTACGCTATTCCCGTCACGGCGAAGATTTTATCCAGCGCGCGCAAGCCCTGCAGGACGACGTGCTCGGCGCGCTCGACCACCTGACGTTTTCCGGCGTCGATCTGGCGCGGCAATTGCTCGGCCAAAGCCAGGGCGGCCCGGCGCTGCCGGTGATCCTGACCAACTGTCTGGGTTGGGAAACGCTGCCGGCCGAGGCGCCGGTGCGCTTTCACGACGGCCTGACCCAAACGCCGCAGGTCGCCATCGATATTCGCCTGACGCTGGACAGTGAAAAGAACCTGCAGCTGTGCGTGGACTACGCCGAACAGGCGCTGCACGGCGAACAGGTAGAAGCCATGCTGGCGGCGTTGCAGCGACGCATCCTGCGCAGTTGCCAACGCGCCGACCTGGCGATCGCGCCGCGAGATTTCATCGATCTGGCGCATTATCGCCACAACGACAGCGAAGCGAATTACGCGCCTTATCCTTATCTGGCGCAGCTGGCCGAGCGGCTGTTTGGCGCACAAAACGGCGGTAACGCGCTGATCTGCGGCGAACAGTCGCTGACCTACCGCGAACTGGGCCAGCGGATCGCCACGGCGATCGCCAACCTGCAAAGCCGCGGCGTGCAGCCGGGCAACGTGGTGGCGTTGTATCTGCCGCGCAGCCCAGAACAGATCATCTTCAGCCTCGCCTGCGCCCTGCAGGGCGTGATCTGGGTGCCTATCGATATCAACTCACCGCCGGAACGCACCGCCTACCTGCTGGAGAACTGCCGGCCGACGTTGGTGGTGCACGGCGGCGATCTGGAGACGCCGATCGGCGTGACGCCGGCGATCCTGCTGGCGCCGACGGATCGCGCGCCTGCGCTGCCGGATGAACAGACGTTGGTGGAACGCAGCGCCAGCCTGGCCGCAAGCTACTACCTGTATACCTCCGGCACCACCGGCAAGCCCAAATGCGTGGTGCTCAACAACCGCGCCACCGCCAACGTTATCCACCAGACCCAGCAGCGCTGGACGGTCACCGCCGACGACGTGTTCATTTCCGTCACGCCGCCGCACCATGACATGTCGATGTTCGATCTGTTCGGTTCGCTGTGCGCCGGCGCTACGCTGGTGCTGCCGGCGCCGCATCAGGAAAAAGACGCCATCAGCTGGAACCAGCTGGTGGAAAAACATCGGGTCAGCCTGTGGTGTTCGGTGCCGGCCATTCTGGAGATGCTACTCACCTGCAAAACGGCCGACAGCCTGCGTTCGCTGCGCCTGGTGGCGCAAGGCGGCGACTACATCAAGCCGGCGACGGTGCAAACCCTGCGAACCCTGCGCCCGGATCTTGCGCTGTTCTCGCTTGGCGGGCCGACCGAAACCACCATCTGGAGCATCTGGCATCCTATCACCCCGCAGGAGAGCGGCACTGTGCCTTACGGCCGCCCGCTGCCCGCCAACCGTTATTTCATCTGCCATGACGACGGCAGCCATTGCCCGGCCGGCGTGGTCGGCCGCATCCATACCGCCGGGGTCAACCTGGCGTTGGGCTACCTGGAGCAGGGTGAGCTGAGGCAGCACGATTTCATCACCCTCGAAGGGCCGGACGGACAACCGCTGCGCGCTTTCCGCACTGGCGATCAGGGCTACTACCGTGCGGACGGCAACATCATGTTCGCCACCCGAGTGAACGGCTATGTGAAGATCCGCGGCGTACGCGTCTCGCTGCCGGAAATCGAAGACGTGCTGCGCCGCCATCCGGCGATCCTGGATATGGTGGTGGTGGATTATCCCAGCGGAGAGAACAACGAGGCGGCGCTCGGCGCCCTGTATCTGACCCGCGACGGCAAACCGCTGCCGCTGTCCGAGATCCGCGCCTTCGCCACCGGCTATCTGCCCTGTACCCATATTCCCACGCGCTTTATCCATGCCGAGGCGCTGCCGTTGTCCGCCAACGGTAAAACCGACCGCCATCGCATCCGCGCCGACCTGAGCCACCAGCAAACCGCGCCGGCGTTGAACGCCTGCGCGGCCCCGCCGCCGAACGCGCCGCTGGCGCGCAGCGCCGAGATCCTGACCATTTACTGGCAGGCGATCGGCGTGACTCCGCGCCCGGAATGGGGGGAAGAGACGGCGTTTATCGCCATGGGGCTGAAGCTGCCGCATATCAAACAGGTGGCGTCACGCCTCAATGACGCTTTCGGCACCCGTCTGGTAAGCAGTTCGCTCTTGCCGTGCAAGAACGCGCGCGAAGTGGCGGCGTTGCTGGCCAGCTGAAGCCCTGCCACTCGGGCGGGAGCATCCTCCCGCCCGCACTTTCTCAGGCGGGCAACGCCGTCAGGGCCGCCAGCGGTTGCTCCCAGGCTTCCCGCTGCAGCGCACGCAACAGAAATTCTTGCAGCGCCTCGCCATAGTCCAGCGCATCCTCCGGCGGAAACTGCTCCAGATAGATATCGATATCCACCTGCAGATCGCGGGCGTCGGTGCGGCCGCGATAAGTCAGGTTGAAACCGTCGCCCGAGCCGCCGGCCAATACGCTGCGCGTACCGCTGCAGCCGGTAAAACGGGGCGTATCGAAGGGTTGCACGTTGATGAAAGGGGAAATAAAGAAGCGCGAGTCCGGATCCACGCCGCGATCGGCGGCCAGTTGGCGCAGGCGGTAGCCGGCGTGGCTGCGCAGCTCCCGCAGCTGCTGCGTCAGCGTGGTGAGAAAGCTCCCCAGCGTCTCCGCTTGCGGCGGTGACACCAGCAGCGGCAGAGTGTTGACCGCCAACGAAGGCACGTTGGTGGCGGCCTGCCCGCGGCGATTCATCGCCGGCATCCACATCGGCAGCGTATCGCCCTGCCGGGTGTCGCGGGGCATCACCTGAAACAGCCAGGCCGCCGACAGCGCCACCAGCAAGTCGGGCCAATTGATGCCGCTGCGTTCCGACTGCTGTGCCAGACGTTGCGCGACTTCTGTCGGCAACCGACGGTTGACGCTCAGGCGTCGCACGCCATACTCCCCGCCGCCCTTACGCACCGTCGGCAGCGCCTGTGACGGCGGCAAATAGGTCTGCCAAAAGCGCCGATCGCGCTCGCATCGCTCAGAATCAGCGTAGGCCAGCTCGGCCTGTTGAAAGGGTCCAAATGCGCCCAGAGGGATACCCGCGTTGCCCTGGCCGAGGTAGTGCGCATATAACGCGGCGCAGCGGTGTTCGATCAGGGCCATACCGAAGCCATCAATCAGAATATGGTGCGCACGCACGTACCAGAGGTAGCGCTCCGGCCCCAGTTTGAGCAGCCAGGCTGCGGCTAGCGGCTCGCTATGCAACGCCCGGCGCTGCGCGATATCTTCGCGCATCAGGTTTTGCGCCGCCTGCCAGGGATCGCCGTGCGTTTGCAGATCGATGCGTTGCAATGGCGGTGTGCACTGTGGATCGTAACGTAACGACGGGGGAGCGTCGCCATGCCGCTCACCAAAGCGCAAGGCAAACGCCTGCGTCTCGGCGAGAGTGGTGGCGATCGCCCGGCAGAGCGTCTCTTCCTCTACCGCGCCGCACAGTTCGGTGCAGTGTGCGACGGTGGACAGGGTCTGCCCGGGATGCAAGGTGTGTTCTTCCCAGAAATCAAGCTGCGCTGGCGCCAGCGGCAACCATTCAGAGGCCAAAGCGGTGTCCGACATGTTACCTACCTTTGATAAGCCTGAATAAAAGCGCCGAACGGGCGATGCCCCGCCGTTCAACGGCTTTTGCGTGTCTCCATACATCATCAAATGAAAATGATAATAACATCTATTATCATTTCCAATAATTTGGTAACACTTTAGATTCTGTTAAGCGGGGATGCAAGCGACGCAGCGGGGGCAGAGAAAAGAAAGTGGCAGGCTGAAAGGGCATAAAAACAAAACGCCCCGGGCATGGATGCCCGGGGCGATTTTCATATCCCGCTAGCCGGTGATTAGCCTTGATTGGCTGGCTTCACCTTCTGCGCCAGGAACTCCGTTTCGTAGGCCAGCGCCTTCTTGCGATCGAACTGGTGTTCCCACTTGGCGATCACCAGCACCGCCAGCGCGTTACCCACGACGTTCAGCGCGGTGCGCGCCATATCCAGGATACGGTCCACGCCGGCGATGAACGCCAGGCCTTCCAACGGAATGCCGACGCTGCCCAGCGTGGCCAGCAGCACCACAAACGAGACGCCCGGCACGCCGGCGATCCCTTTCGAGGTGACCATCAGCGTCAGCACCAGCACGATCTCCTGCCCCAACGACAGCTCGATGCCGTACAGCTGGGCGATAAAGATGGCGGCGATGCTCTGGTACAGCGTCGAGCCATCCAGGTTAAAGGAGTAGCCGGTCGGCACCACGAAGCTGGTGATCGACTTGGGCGCGCCGTAGGCCTCCATCTTTTCGATGATGCGCGGCAGCACCGTTTCCGAGCTGGCGGTGGAATAAGCCAGGATCAGTTCGTCTTTCAGGATGCGGATCAACGTCCAGATGCGCAGGTTGCACAGCCGGGCGACCGCCCCCAGCACCACCAGGGCGAAGAACGCAATGGCGAAGTACACCAGCACCACCAGCTTGGCCAGCGGCAGCAGCGAGGCGAAACCGAAGTTGGCTACCGTGACCGCAATCAGGCCAAACACCCCGATCGGCGCATAGCGCATGATCATGTGGGTGACTTTGAACATGCTCTCGGACACCGCTTTGAACACCTTCAGCAACGGCTCTTTGGTCTCTTTCGGCAACGACGACAGCCCCAGACCGAACAGCACCGAGAAGAAGATAATCGGCAGCATGTCGCCCTTGGCCATCGACGAGAAAACGTTCGACGGGATCAACGACAGAATGGTCGCCACCAGACTGTGCGAACCGCTTTGCACCTGTTCGGTGGTTTTCTCGTACTGCGAAATGTCCACCGTGGTCAGCGTCGACATATCGATGCCGTGGCCGGGTTGGAAGACGTTGGCCAAGGTGAGCCCCACCACGATGGCGACGGTGGTGATCACTTCGAAGTAGATAATGGTTTTCAATCCGATGCGGCCCAGCTTTTTCGCATCCCCCACGCCGGCAATACCGACGATCAGCGTGGAAATAACGATCGGCACCACAATCATCTTGATCAGACGAATAAAGATATCACCCGCCGGGCTGAGAATATTGCTCACCAGCCACTCACGAGATTCGGTCTGGTTGTGCAATACCGCGCCAACAATAATACCCAGTACCAACGCGATCAGGATTTGCCAAGCCAGGCTAATTTTTACACTTTTCATACCCAAAAAGTCCTCAAAGACTCTTTGCGCCGTACAAAGTCGCAACACGGCGAAAAGAATACTTAATCATTTATTACAGGCTTATGTTAATTCAGTGGAAGCGTTCACCTGCCCTGGGTGCGACGCAGTATAAATCTGTATCATCCGGGCGGCATGCTCTGCAAGCCTTGATTTGTCAGGCTTGAGCGCTGAATCGAATCACAAAAATTTCGCGTAACTATTTCAAATGGCATAATTGCTTGTTATTAAAAACATAATTTTTCATATAATGAAGTACATAACCGCGCCGACGACGATTTTTTGAACGCGATTAAAATGCGTTATTTTTCGCTCATTCTGCATATTTAATCCGCATCGTATGTTTATATTTTGTTACTCAAAAGTCAAATAAATGAGAATTTGCCGAGTGACACTTTCGTCCATAAATGCAGCGCCACTTTATATTTCGATTAAAAATCGAACGACACCGCAGAATGAATGCCACAGGGTATTTCCCGAGTTTTCATCAGGAATTAAGCGTTAATAAAACGTTATTTCACGCGGTGCAGTCCATCGTTATATCGTGCTAATGCCAACTTAGAATATTAATAGCGAAAAACAACCCAAAAAGATTTATAGCGAGAAATAATGGCGACCCTGATCGTATCTATTAATTTCACGGCAGTTGAGTCCGTTTTGGTTTATTCTTTTTTGTTCTTTATATAAGTGTTTTTGGTTAAAAACGTGGGTTTATGAGGATTTAAGCGCCAAAGAGATAGATACGCCCTGCAAATGCGACAGAACGATTACAAATCAATATCTTTGTTGCGTGATCTGCCGCGCAAAAAAGAAACAAAGAATCGTAGCAAACTATACTTAACCTTCAGTTGACATATCATTAACAACTTCAAGGAGAAAAGCTATGAGCCAACTGCATAAACACGCTATTCCTTCTGCAATTGCAGAACGCGCCCTGATTAATCCGGCACAATACCAACAGTATTATCAACAGTCGGTTCAAGACCCAGAGGCTTTCTGGGGTGAGCATGGCAAAATCCTGGATTGGATCAAACCCTATACCAAAGTTAAAAATACCTCGTTCGATCCGGGCCACGTCAGCATTCGCTGGTTTGAAGACGGCACCTTGAACCTGGCGGCCAACTGCCTGGACCGCCATCTGGCCGAGCGCGGTGACCAAACCGCCATTATCTGGGAAGGCGATGACCCGACCCAATCCAAAAAGGTGACTTACAAACAGCTGCACCACGATGTCTGCCAATTCGCCAACGTGCTGAAACAGCTCGGCGTTAAAAAAGGCGACGTGGTGGCCATCTATATGCCGATGGTGCCGGAAGCGGCGGTCGCCATGCTGGCCTGCGCGCGCATCGGCGCCGTACATTCGGTGATCTTCGGCGGCTTCTCGCCGGAAGCCGTCGCCGGGCGCATTATCGACTCCAACGCCAAACTGGTGATCACCGCCGATGAAGGCCTGCGCGCCGGCCGCGCCGTGCCGCTGAAAAAGAACGTCGACGATGCGCTGAAAAATCCCGGCGTGGTCAGCGTGGCCAACGTGGTGGTATTCAAACGCACCGGTAAACCGGGCTACTGGCAGGAAGGGCGCGATCTGTGGTGGCATGAGCTGACCCAGGGCGTCTCCGCAGACTGCCCGCCGGAAGAAGTGAACGCCGAAGATCCGCTGTTCATCCTGTACACCTCCGGTTCGACCGGCAAGCCGAAAGGCGTGCTGCACACCACTGGCGGCTACCTGGTCTACGCTGCGATGACCTTTAAGTATGTGTTCGACTACCACGACGGCGACATTTACTGGTGCACCGCCGACGTGGGCTGGGTCACCGGCCACAGCTATCTGCTGTACGGCCCGCTGGCCTGCGGTGCCACCACGCTGATGTTCGAAGGCGTGCCTAACTATCCGGGCGTCAATCGCCTGTCGCAGGTGATCGACAAACACCAGGTCAACATTCTGTATACCGCGCCGACCGCCATTCGCGCGTTGATGGCCGAAGGCGACAAGGCGATCGAAGGCACCCGACGCGATTCGCTGCGCATCATGGGCTCGGTCGGCGAACCGATCAACCCGGAAGCCTGGGAGTGGTATTACAACAAGATCGGCAACGCGAGATGCCCGATCGTCGACACATGGTGGCAAACCGAAACCGGCGGCTTCATGATTACCCCGCTGCCGGGCGCCACTGAGCTGAAAGCCGGTTCCGCCACGCGGCCGTTCTTTGGCGTACAGCCGGCGCTGGTCGATAACGTCGGCACGCCGCAGGAAGGCGCCTGCGAAGGCAACCTGGTGATCGTCGATTCCTGGCCGGGCCAGGCGCGCACCCTGTTCGGCGATCATGATCGCTTCGAGCAAACTTACTTCTCGACCTTCAAAGGCATGTACTTCAGCGGTGACGGCGCCCGCCGCGACGAGGATGGTTACTACTGGATCACCGGCCGCGTCGACGACGTGCTGAACGTCTCCGGCCACCGTCTGGGCACCGCCGAGATCGAGTCCGCGCTGGTATCGCACCCGAAAATCGCCGAAGCGGCGGTGGTCGGCATTCCTCACAACATCAAAGGCCAGGCGATCTACGCCTACATCACGCTGAACCACGGCGAAGAACCGACGCCGGAGCTCTATACCGAAGTGCGCAACTGGGTGCGCAAAGAGATAGGGCCGATCGCTACGCCGGATGTGCTGCACTGGACAGACTCGCTGCCCAAAACGCGCTCCGGCAAGATCATGCGGCGCATCCTGCGCAAAATTGCCGCCGGCGACACCAGCAACCTGGGGGATACCTCCACGCTGGCGGATCCGGCCGTAGTCGACAAGCTGTTGGAAGAAAAACAATCAATGAAAGTGCCGTCATAATTTACGCCGCTTCAGGCCGCTCATTCGGATAACGCGCCGTTGAGCGGCCCTGGCGCGGCGTACTCTCTCAATACCGACTGGAGACACTCTGATGAATGACACCATTTATCAAGGGATTGAAGAAAACCCGCGCTTTAAAGAGCTGGTGAGAAAACGCGGCCGGTTCGCCTGGCTGCTTTCGCTGATTACGCTGGCGCTGTACGTCGGCTTTATTTTGTTGATCGCCTTCGATCCACAATGGCTCGGCACGCCGATCGCCGCCGGATCGACCATCACCCGCGGGATCCCGGTCGGCGTCGGGTTGATCGTGATCTCTTTCGTCTTGACCGGGATCTACGTGTTTCGCGCCAACGGCGAGTTCGATCGCCTCACCGCAGAGATCCTGCGCGAGGTGAAACAATGAAGCGCTTATTGTCCGCCGCTGCACTGCTGTTGCTGCCGGGTCTGGCCTGCGCCGACGCCATTGGCGGCGAGGTGCATCGCCAGCCGCTGAACATCCAGGCGATCGTGATGTTTATCCTGTTTGTCGGTGCCACGCTCTACATCACCTATTGGGCGTCCAAACGCACCCGTTCCCGTCAGGACTACTACACCGCGGGCGGGCGCATTACCGGCCTGCAAAACGGCCTGGCGATCGCCGGTGACTTCATGTCCGCCGCCTCGTTCCTCGGCATCTCCGCATTGGTCTACACCTCGGGCTATGACGGGCTGATCTACTCCATCGGCTTCCTCATCGGCTGGCCGATCATTCTGTTCCTGATCGCGGAACGCCTGCGCAATCTCGGCCGCTATACCTTCGCCGATGTCGCCTCTTACCGTCTGCAGCAGAAACCGATCCGCACCCTCTCGGCCTGCGGCTCGTTGGTGGTGGTGGCGCTATATCTGATCGCGCAGATGGTCGGCGCTGGCAAACTGATCCAGCTGCTGTTCGGGCTCAACTACCACGTAGCGGTGATCCTGGTCGGCATTCTGATGGTGCTGTACGTGCTGTTCGGCGGCATGCTGGCCACCACCTGGGTGCAGATCATCAAAGCGGTGCTGCTGCTGGCCGGCGCCAGCTTTATGGCGCTGATGGTGATGAAGTCGGTCAACTTCGACTTCAATACCCTGTTCGCCGAAGCGGTGAAGGTGCACCCGAAAGGCATCGCCATCATGAGCCCCGGCGGGCTGGTGTCCGATCCGATTTCCGCGCTGTCGCTTGGCCTGGCGCTGATGTTCGGCACCGCCGGCCTGCCGCACATCCTGATGCGTTTCTTCACCGTGAGTGACGCCAAGGAAGCGCGCAAGAGCGTGTTCTACGCCACCGGCTTTATCGGTTACTTCTATATCCTGACCTTTATCATCGGCTTCGGCGCCATCTTGCTGGTCAGCGCCAATCCGGCGTTCAAAGACGCCACCGGCGCGCTGCTGGGCGGGACCAACATGGCGGCGGTGCACCTGGCCAATGCCGTTGGCGGCAACTTCTTCCTCGGCTTTATCTCGGCGGTGGCGTTCGCCACCATTCTGGCGGTGGTTGCGGGCCTGACGCTGGCCGGCGCCTCGGCCGTGTCCCATGACCTGTACGCCAGCGTGATGAAAAACGGCAAGGCGACCGAGCGCGATGAGCTGAAGGTCTCCAAGATCACTGTCGTGGTATTAGGTCTGGTCGCCATTGCCCTGGGGATTTTGTTCGAGAAGCAGAATATCGCCTTTATGGTCGGGCTGGCGTTCTCCATCGCCGCCAGCTGTAACTTCCCTATCATCATCCTGTCGATGTACTGGTCGCGTTTGACGACCCGCGGCGCGATGATTGGCGGCTGGCTGGGTCTGTTAACGGCGGTGATTCTGATGATCCTCGGCCCGACGATCTGGGTGCAGATCCTCGGCCATGAGAAACCGATTTATCCGTACGAATACCCGGCGCTGTTCTCGATGATCGTGGCCTTTGTCGGCACCTGGCTGTTCTCGATCACCGACAGCTCGCTGGCCGGGCAGCAGGAGCGGGAACGCTTCCGGGCCCAGTTTGTCCGTTCGCAAACCGGGCTGGGCATCTCCCAGGGCAGCTCGCATTGATCGAATAATAAGTGAAAAAAGCAAACACACCCTAATCAAAGGCCCTTCGGGGCCTTTTCTCTGGCTGTTTATCGGAGAGAAGCTGGGGAAAGCAGCGCAGCCTAGCTGCGCTTTTTGTGTTTTACGCATAGCAAAAAGCCCTGAACGTCAGTTCAGGGCTTTCGGCTTTATTTGATGCCTGGCAGTGTCCTACTCTCGCATGGGGAGACCCCACACTACCATCGGCGCTACGGCGTTTCACTTCTGAGTTCGGCATGGGGTCAGGTGGGACCACCGCGCTATTGC
>NZ_JBJNLX010000003.1:0-650529 GCF_052168835.1 Serratia sp. CY40230 | reverse complement strand
AGCCATGATCAAACTCTTCAATTAAAAGCTTGATTTGCTTCCACTCGAGAAGCGATGCTCAAAGATTTACTGCATGAATTTTACTTCAGTTAGTCACTCTTCAAGACTTGATATTTTTTTGCATCCGAAGATGCTGGATATCGTCTTGTGGAGTGCCCACACAGATTGTCTGATAAATTGTTAAAGAGCAGTGAGTTAGGCGCTTTCGCTTGCTAACTCGAGGTGGCGTATATTACGCTTTCCTCTTTCAGAGTCAACCCTAATTTTCAGGATTTTTTCTCTTTCTTCCCGGCCGCTGTGTGAAGTGAATCACTTGCGCCGTGTCGATGGAGGCGCATTATAGGGAGCCGGTTCAGAATGACAAGCGATAATATGCATTTTTTATCTGACCGCTCACTATTCATTCGTAACGCCTATTAAACCCGCTTTTTGATGGCTGCCGGCAGGTCCGCCAGGCTATTTAGCACCCAATCGGCCAGCTTTTCACCCTGCTCCGTCACCGGCTTGCCGGTACGCACCAGCACCTTGGTGCCGACGCCGGCCGCGATCGCCGCCTGCATATCTTCCGGTTTATCGCCCACCATATAAGAAGCGGCCATATCGATGTTCAATTCCTGCTGCGCTTGCAGCAGCATGCCCGGCTGCGGTTTACGGCAGTCACAAACCTGACGATACTCTTCCACTACTGCCTCCGGATGATGCGGGCAGAAATAGATGCCGTCGAAGTCGACGTCGCGATCGGCCAGCGACCAGTCCATCCACTCGGTCAGGTACATAAACTGGTCTTCGCTGAACTTGCCGCGCGCAATGCCCGACTGGTTGGTCACCATCACCAGCGCGAACCCCATCTTTTTGAGTTCGCGACAGGCGTCAATCACGCCGTCAATAAAGTGGAAATTGTCGATTTCATGGACATAACCATGGTCAACGTTAATCGTACCGTCACGATCGAGAAAAATTGCTGGAACGCTTTGTGTCACCGCTTTGCTCCTGAGGGGCTGAATACGCTGACAGTATCGCATGTTTTACCCCGCACTGAGAACGCCGGAGAACGTCGCTGGCCGTTGACTTAGACGTCTAGACGCCTTAACATCTGATCCATACCTTGGTTCCACGCCGAGGTTTACTTTTATCTAGCCACGGGCAACCACGCTAAAATAAGAAGAATATGATTAAACTTTCTAACATCACTAAAGTGTTCCAGCAGGGTTCGCGCACCATTACCGCGCTCTCTAACGTGACCCTTCACGTCCCTGCCGGGCAAATCTATGGCGTTATCGGCTCTTCCGGCGCAGGCAAAAGCACGCTGATCCGCTGCGCCAACATGCTTGAGCGCCCTACCTCCGGCCAGGTGCTGGTCGATGGCCAGGATCTGACGTCTCTGTCGGAAAGCGAACTGACGCGCGCCCGTCGCCAAATCGGCATGATCTTCCAGCACTTCAACCTGCTCTCTTCCCGCACGGTGTTCGGCAACGTGGCGCTGCCGCTGGAGCTGGACAATACGCCGCGCGCCGAGATCAAAAAGCGCGTGACCGAACTGCTGGAGCTGGTCGGCCTGGCAGACAAACACGACGCCTATCCGGCCAATCTGTCCGGCGGCCAGAAACAGCGCGTGGCGATCGCCCGTGCGCTGGCCAGCAATCCCAAAGTGCTGCTGTGCGACGAAGCCACCAGCGCGTTGGATCCGGCCACCACCCGTTCCATCCTGGAGCTGCTGAAAGACATCAACCGCCGTCTGGGCCTGACAATTCTGCTGATAACCCACGAAATGGACGTGGTGAAACGCATCTGCGACCAGGTCGCGGTCATCAGCCAGGGGCAGCTGATCGAAAAAGACAGCGTCAGCGAAGTGTTCTCACACCCGAAAACCCCGCTGGCTCAGCAGTTCATTCAGTCCACGCTGCATCTGGATATCCCGGACGACTACGCCGCGCGCCTGTCGCCGGAGCGTCAGGGCGACCGCCAGCCGCTGCTGCGCCTGGAGTTCACCGGTCAGTCGGTCGATGCGCCGCTGCTGTCTGAAGCCGCTCGCCGCTTCAACGTGAACAACAACATTATCAGCGCCCAGATGGATTATGCCGGCGGCGTGAAATTCGGCGTGATGCTGGCGGAGCTGCACGGCAGCGACGAAGACGCGCTGGCGACGATTAAGTTCCTGCAAGAAAATCAGGTAAAAGTAGAGGTTCTGGGTTATGTCTGAGGCAATGATGTGGTTGATGGCGCGTGGCGTGTGGGAAACCGTCATGATGACCTTTGTCTCCGGCTTCTTCGGTTTCGTGCTCGGCCTGCCGGTAGGCGTGCTGCTGTATGTCACCCGCCCGGGGCAGATCATCGCCAACAATTCGCTGTATAAAATTTTGTCCGGGCTGGTGAACATCTTCCGTTCCATTCCGTTCATTATCCTGCTGGTTTGGATGATTCCGTTTACCCGCATGATCGTCGGCACCTCGATCGGCCTGCAGGCGGCCATCGTGCCGTTGACGGTGGGCGCCGCGCCGTTCATCGCGCGCATGGTGGAAAACGCCCTGCTGGAAATCCCGTCCGGCCTGGTGGAAGCCGCGCGCGCCATGGGCGCCACGCCGATGCAGATCATCAAGAAAGTGTTGCTGCCGGAAGCCCTGCCGGGCCTGGTTAACGCCGCGACCATCACCCTGATCACCCTGGTGGGCTACTCCGCCATGGGCGGCGCTGTCGGCGCCGGCGGTCTGGGCCAAATCGGTTACCAATACGGTTATATCGGTTATAACGCCACAGTGATGAATACCGTATTAGTATTACTGGTAGTTTTGGTTTATCTGATCCAATTCTGCGGCGATCGCATCGTCAAAGCCGTTACCCATAAATAATTTCACCGCATGTTAATGCGAGTCTAATGAGGAAGGGATATGTCGTTAAAATTTAAATCCATCGCGGCAATTGGCGCACTGATCGGCACGCTGGCTCTGGCGGGCTGTGGCCAGGATGAAAAGAATCCGAACCACATCAAGGTCGGCGTGATCGTCGGTGCGGAGCAGCAAGTGGCTGAAGTGGCGCAGAAAGTGGCGAAAGAGAAATACGGTCTGGACGTTGAACTGGTCACCTTCAACGACTACGTGCTGCCTAACGAAGCGCTGAGCAAAGGCGATATCGATTTGAACGCCTTCCAGCACAAGCCATATCTGGATCAGCAGATCAAAGATCGCGGCTACAAGCTGGTGCCGGTCGGCAACACCTTTGTTTACCCGATCGCCGGTTACTCCAAGAAAATCAAATCGCTGGACGAGCTGAAAGAAGGTTCGCAGATCGCGCTGCCTAACGATCCGACCAACCTGGGCCGTTCGCTGCTGCTGCTGCAGAAAGTTGGTCTGATCAAGCTGAAAGAGGGCGTTGGCCTGCTGCCGACCGTGCTGGACGTGACCGAGAATCCGAAAAACCTGAAGTTGGTTGAGCTGGAAGCGCCTCAGCTGCCGCGCTCTCTGGACGATCAGCAGATCGCGCTGGCGGTGATCAACACCACCTACGCCAGCCAGATCGGCCTGACGCCGGCGAAAGACGGTCTGTTCGTGGAAGATAAAGACTCGCCTTACGTCAACCTGCTGGTTGCGCGCGAAGATAACAAAGATGCGGAAAACGTGAAGAAATTCGTTCAGGCCTATCAGTCTGACGAAGTTGACGCGGCCGCCAACAAAATCTTCAACGGCGGCGCGGTGAAAGGCTGGTAAGCGCTTATTCACCCATTTTATTCCTATAATTGCAAGACGGGCCAAGGCCCGTCTTGTTATTTCCGCCATAGCTTGCTTCAATAGCGCCACTTTCATTAAGGCAGAGGAATCTCAATGCGTGTTTTACCTCTCTGTTTGTTAGCGCTCGCGCTGGCCGGATGTTCATCGCAGCGTATCGCGCCGTCCTCAACAAGCAGCACCAGCAAGCCGACCACCACCGCTCCGGCCAAAACTACGCCGGCCGCCCGCCCCGCACCGGTAAAACTGTATAAAAGTGCAGAAGAACTCGTGGGCAAGCCGTTCCGCGATCTGGGTGAAGTGTCCGGCGAATCGTGCCAAACCACCGTGCAAGACTCCCCACCGAATCTGGCCACCGCCCGTAAACGCATGCAAATCCGTGCGTCTTACATGAAGGCCAACGCCGTGCTGCTGCACGACTGCCAGATTGTCAGCGGCGTCGCCGGTTGTTACCAGCAGGCCGTTTGCCAAGGCTCGGCGCTTAACGTCTCGTCTAAATGACCGAATTCGTTTTTGAGCAGATCGGCGTGATCCGCTCGCCCTATAAAGAGAAATTCGCCGTGCCCCGCCAACCGGGGCTGGTCGAAGACGGTGGCGGCGAACTGCTGCTGCTGCCGCCCTACAACCAGGCGGAAGCGGTTCGCGGTCTCAGCGATTTCAGCCATCTGTGGGTGATGTTCATTTTCCATCAAACCATGGAGGGCGGCTGGCGCCCGACGGTACGCCCACCGCGTTTAGGTGGCAATGCCCGCATGGGCGTGTTCGCCACCCGCTCCACCTTCCGCCCCAACCCGCTCGGCATGTCGCTCATTGAGCTGAAGGGCGTGCGGGTGAAAAACGGTGAAGTGGCGCTGGAACTGGGCAGCCTCGACCTGGTCGACGGCACCCCGGTGGTGGACATCAAGCCTTATCTGCCGTTCGCCGAGAGCCAGCCGCAGGCCCGCGCCGGCTTTGCCCAGGCCGCGCCCGCCGGCGATATGCCGGTGCGTTTCGCACCGCAGGCCGAGCAACAGCTGCAGCAACATCAGGCGCGCTACCCGCAATTAAGGCGTTTTATCAGCCAGGTGCTGGCACAGGACCCCCGTCCCGCCTATCGTAAAGGAGAGGACATCGAACGGGATTACGCCGTCTGGCTGTTGGATTTCAACGTGCGCTGGCGTGTCGTGGACGGCCACACCGAAGTGTTGGCGCTCGACCCGCGTTAAAATTCCGCCGCCTCTCTTTTGGCGACCCGCTCACGCTGGTAAACTAAACCACTTTTGTCACTTTTGGCCGCCACTCTGGCAGCCCGATGCAATTTGCAGTTCTAACGGAACCAAAACACCATGCGTACTAGCCAATATCTGCTCTCCACACTGAAGGAGACACCTGCCGACGCCGAAGTGATCAGCCACCAGCTGATGCTGCGCGCCGGGATGATCCGCAAGCTGGCCTCCGGTCTTTACACCTGGCTGCCGACCGGCCTGCGCGTTCTGAAAAAGGTTGAAAACATCGTTCGCGAAGAAATGAATAATGCTAACGCGATCGAAGTTTCCATGCCGGTGGTTCAGCCTGCCGATCTGTGGCAGGAAAGCGGCCGTTGGGAGCAATACGGCCCCGAGCTGCTGCGCTTCGTCGACCGCGGCGATCGTCCGTTCGTACTGGGCCCGACGCATGAAGAAGTGATCACCGATCTGATCCGCAACGAGATCAGCTCGTACAAGCAGCTGCCGCTGAACTTCTTCCAGATCCAGACCAAGTTCCGTGATGAAGTGCGCCCGCGTTTCGGCGTGATGCGTTCCCGTGAGTTCCTGATGAAGGATGCCTACTCCTTCCACACCTCACAGGAGTCTCTGCAGGAGACTTACGACGCAATGTACGAAGCGTACAGCAAAATCTTCAGCCGCATGGGCCTGGATTTCCGCCCGGTGCAGGCGGATACCGGCTCGATCGGCGGCAGCGCCTCGCACGAATTCCAGGTGCTGGCACAGAGCGGTGAAGACGATATCGTGTTCTCCACCGGTTCCGATTTCGCCGCTAACATCGAGCTGGCGGAAGCGGTCGCGCCGGCAGAGCCGCGCGCCGCAGCCAGCGAAGAGCTGCGCCTGGTGGATACGCCGAACGCCAAAACCATCGCCGAGCTGGTCGAGCAATTCCAGCTGCCGGTGGAAAAAACCGTGAAGACGCTGATGGTGCGCGCCACCGAAGAGAGCGGCCACAAGCTGGTCGCCCTGCTGGTGCGCGGCGATCACGAACTGAACGAAGTCAAGGCCGAGAAGCTGGCGCAGGTTGCCGCGCCGCTGACCTTCGCCACCGAAGAAGAGATCCGCGCCATCGTCGGCGCCGGCCCAGGCTCGCTTGGCCCAGTCAAGCTGCCGATGCCGGTAGTTGCCGACCGCAGCGTGGCGGCGATGAGCGATTTCGGCGCCGGTGCCAACGTTGACGGCAAACACTACTTCGGCATCAACTGGGAGCGCGATCTGCCGCTGCCGCAGGTGGCCGATATCCGTAACGTGGTGGAAGGCGACGCCAGCCCGGACGGTCAGGGTACGCTGCTGATCAAACGCGGCATCGAAGTGGGCCATATCTTCCAGCTCGGCACCAAGTACTCGGAAGCGATGAAAGCGACCGTGCAAGGCGAAGATGGCCGCAACCAGGTGCTGACCATGGGTTGCTACGGCATCGGGGTCACGCGCGTCGTGGCCGCCGCCATCGAGCAGAACCACGACGAACGCGGCATCATCTGGCCGGACGCCATCGCGCCGTTCCAGGTCGCTATTCTGCCGATGAACATGCACAAGTCGTTCCGCGTACAGGCGCTGGCAGAAGAGCTGTACAACACCCTGCGTTCCCACGGCATCGACGTGATCCTCGATGACCGCAAAGAGCGTCCGGGCGTGATGTTCGCGGATATGGAACTGATCGGCGTGCCGCACTCTATCGTTATCGGCGATCGTAACCTCGACAACGAAGAGATCGAGTACAAGAACCGCCGCATCGGCGAGAAGCAGATGATCAAAACCGGCGAAATCGTTGATTTCCTGCTGGGCCAGATCAAACGCTAAGCGTAGATCGCCAGAGAATAAAAAAACCCGCCTAGGCGGGTTTTTTTATATCCGAAACGCGTTACTTGCTGCTGCAGCTTTTACTGCGGTCGAACGCGATCTTGCCGTCCGGCACCACCGCTTTTTCAATCTGCCCCTCTTCCATCGACGGCTGCACGCTGAAGTGCGCGTTGAAGGTCAGGAACACCGGCTCGCCAGCAGTCTTATTGGCCTTGGCGTAACCTTGCTCCAGCGCGATGTTGTTATCCACCGGGAAAGTGATGCCGGTGGCGCAATCTTTGAACACCGCCGCGTCGGCCATATAGCTGTAACTGCCTTTCATCACCATCGGGGTTTTAGGCAACGGCTTTTCGACCGGCTCCAGACGGTAATTCAGCTTGGACTCGATCGGCGCGCCGCTGCGATCCAGCATCTCCAGGCTCTTGCCCACCGGACGGAAGTAGCGTTTCTCGCCGGTGCTGTCGGTCAGCACCAGCTTATCCGCGGTGCGCGCCCATTTGCCGTAGTCGGCAAAGGTCTGATCGCCGTCTTTGCTGCCGCGATAGGTTTCCTGCAGCACAAAAGTACCGTCTTCATCCAGGAACAGCGCCGTATCCAGACCGCCGCAATCAGCGCAAGGCAACACCCCTTGGTAACTCTGCGGCATTGCCTGCAGCGGTTGTTCCTTCGGCTGATAATGATTGTTGCATCCCAACAACGAGAGTGCGCCTGCCGCGAGGAACAGGGCTATCGTAATTTTCTTCACAGTTATTCTCCTACTGTGTTCATGTATTCCTAAGTGCGAACCTTGCCACGCAGCGCCTTGGTGGCGCCTTTGCGCGTCTTGCCTTCCAGGCGACGCAGTTTCGCTCCTTTCGTCGGCTTGGTCGCCTTGCGCGTTTTTTCCACCACCATCGCCTGCTGAATCAACGCGACCAGCCTGGCCAACGCCGCTTCGCGATTCAATTCCTGACTGCGATACTCTTGCGCCTTGATAATCACCACGCCATCGGCGGTAATTAAATGGTGATTCAGCGCCAGCAGCCTTTCCTTATAATACTCTGGCAGGCTGGATGCCCGGATGTCAAAGCGCAAATGGATCGCCGTTGAGGTTTTGTTCACGTGCTGGCCGCCCGCGCCCTGCGCGCGGATCGCCGTCAATTCCAGCTCATTATCCGGTATGGCGACGTTTCTTGACAGTTCCAGCACCGGTCACACCTGCGCCCGCTGCCACTCGGCAAACTGGATTTCCAGACTATTCTGAGCATCGGACAGCCAAATAGTTCCCTCCTGCAGCGTCGCCTGTAGCGTCATGGTGCGGCTGGCCAGCGCCGTCAGCCGCGCCAGCTGCTCGTCATCGAGGAAACGCACGCTCAGGTTCTTGTAACCGGCCACTTTGCCCTGCATCGCCTGCCACCAAACGTGCGCGGCGCGCTCGCCATAGGCGTACAGCACCACGCGCGGCGACTGGTTGCAGGCCTTGCGAATGCGCTTCTCGTCGGGCAACCCCATCTCGATCCACATTTCCAGCCCGTTATGGTCGTTGCGCTGCCAGATCTCCGGCTCATCGTCGGCACTCAGCCCTTTGGTGAACACCAGCCGCTCGTCGGCATGGCAGATCCAGGCCAACAGGCGCAGCATCATGCGCTGTTCATTTTCGGACGGGTGTTGCGCCAGCGTCAGCGTGGCGTCGTGATAGAAGTGACGATCCATATCAGCGATATTGACCGCGGCTTTATAAATGGTTGCTTTCAGCGCCATGGGTGACCTCGTTATTATCCGGCGACAGTGTACTTGATCAGGGGCGAACGCCGCCAGCGCAGCCCGGCTCGGCGCAGAACGAAAGGCGTGTCGGGGTGCTGATAACTCCATAACAGCTGTGCTATAGTCGTCTAGGATAGGATAAAACTCCGAGAGCCTGCGCCTCATCGCGAGAGCGGTCTTGATGATGCAGAGGTTCTTAAGGGAGGAAACTGTGCAACAATACTGTGAGTTAGTACGCCGTACTTACGCCGAGATTGGCAGTGGAGATCTTGGCTACGTGCCTGATGCGCTGGCTTGTGCGTTAAAGGCATTGGACGATGTCGCAGCGAACCACGCGCTACCGTCCTCCGTTAGGGAACAGGCGGCCTTTGCCGCCGCTAACTTATTGGTGAGCGACTATGTTGATGAATGATGAGTACCAACCCATCAATTGCGATGACTACGACAACCTGGAACTCGCCTGTCAGCATAAACTTATTCTGAAGCTGGAGTTACGCGACGGAGAAGTGATCGAGGCCAAGGCGATCGACCTGCTGCAAAAGAAACGCGTTGAGTATCTGACCATCGAACAGAACGGCCAGCAGCGCGACCTGCGTCTGGACCATATCAGCAGTTTCAGTCATCCGGAAATCGGTACCGTGGTCGTCAGCCTGTCGGACTGAGCAGCGGTAACCCCATCCCAACAGGGCAGCCCAACGGCTGCCCTCGTCATTTACGGCTTCAGGCTGGCATAGTAAGCCGCCAGATCGGCGATATCGTCATCCGACAGCCCCGACACATAGGCCTTCATCACCTCGGCCTGGCCGCCGTTGCGCTCTCCTTTCTTGTACGCCTGCAGCGCGTGCTGCAGGTACATGGCGTTCTGTCCGGCCAGATTCGGGTACATCGGCACCGTCACCTTGCCCTGCGCGCCGTGGCACGCCGCACAGGCGGCGGCTTTCGCCTGACCGGCGGCCGCATCCCCCGCCGCCAACGCCGGCAGGCTGAACAGGCCGGCGGCCAATAGCGTGATCCCCACTAACTTCATCAGTGCTCCTCGCGATTATGATTTTTTTCCCAGCGTAGCCGCCACGGGCGTTCGCCTTCCGCCACCTGCCCCGCCTCACAGACGAATACGCCCAGCGCGGCGATCAGCTGCTCATCATAATAAATCAACGGGATGCGATCACGCTGCCAGGGAGGGATCCCCAGCTCCTGCCACAGTTTTTTTATCGGCCGCGAATGGGCGCGCCCCACGATGCGCACGGCGCCCTGCACGCCGCCGAAACGAATGCTGATCCGCTGCGCTGGCTGCGGCGCGCGCAGCGCCAGATCGCCCTCACCGGCAACCAACTGCCCCAGCCCGTCCGGCAACGTCAACGGCTCGTCAGGCCGCCAGGGCAGATGCACACCGCGCAGCGCCGCCAGCGGCGGCAGCAGGTGCAGTCGGCCACGGAAACGGCGGATCTGATAGGCGCCGAGCTGCAGCTGCGGTTCGGCGTCTTCCCGGCTGAGTGCCACCTCCTCCCACAGGCGCTGTAGCTGCTCACGCGCCGGCATAGTGACGTTGAACAATGCGATCCAGCGCCGCAGCAAGGCGAAGCGCCGCACCGGCGAACAGTCGGTCAGGCCGTCGATCGCCAATGAGCGATCCGCCGCCAACAGGCTTTGCAGCGGTTCCGCCAGCAGTTCGTCCAGCAGCTGCTCCTGCTCAGCGCACAGGCTGGCGCTGCGCGCCACCGCCGAAGCGAAGTGCGGCCAGCGCTGGTTGAGCTGCGGCAAAACCTGCAAACGCAGGAAATTGCGATCGAAGCGCGTGTCCTGATTGCTGTCGTCATCTATCCAGCTTAAGGCGTGGCGCTGCGCGTAGCTTTCCAGCGTTTGACGCGAGCAGCCCAGCAACGGCCGCAACAGCAAGTGCTCGCCCAGCGTGGCGCGCGCCGCCATCGCCGATAGCCCCGCCGGCCCGCTGCCGCGCTTGAGCGCCAACAGGAAGGTTTCGCTTTGATCGTCAAGGTGTTGGGCGGTGAGCAGCGCTTCTCCCTCCGCCAATGCTGCGCTGAAAGCGGCATAGCGCGCCGCACGCGCCGCTGCTTCGATGCCGCCCTGGCGGGCGTCCACCTGCACGTGCGTCACCGTCAGCGGCACCTGCCAGTCTGCGCAGCGGCGGCGGCAATGCTCCACCCAGCGGTCGGCGAAGGCGCTCAGGCCGTGGTGCACGTGCAGCGCACGCAGCTGCAGCACCGGACGCTGGCGGCGCAACGTCGCCAGCAGATGCAGCAGCACGCTGGAATCCAGGCCGCCGCTGAACGCCACCAGCAGCCGCTGCTGCGCGCCCAGCTGGTCCGCTACCTGCGTCGTTAATTGATCAGTATCCATCGGTAGGCTTTGTCACTTCTACATAGCTGCACGTTAACCCCGCCTACCGTCATCAATCAAGCATTAACCGTCCGGGCCTGGCGTCGCGTCAGCAGCCACCAGCCGCCCAGCACCGCGATCACTGCCAGCGCGCACCCGGCCGCTCCCCAGCCAATCTGGGCGAAAATGCGGCCATACGCCTGCATCGCCGCCCCCTCGATGTGGTCTTCGGCGGTCTGATTGGCGATGATGCCCGCCAGATAGTTGGCGATCGAACCGGTCGCCAGCATATAGATACCGGTCAACACGCCGGTGGCGCCGGGGATATTCAACCGGGTGATCTGCGCCATCGCCACCGGATCGATAAACAGTTCGGCGAAGCCCATCACCGCCAGGCCGGCGATCATCAGCCCCATCGATCCCGGCCCGTGCAGCCGCGTATTGAGCGCCATCAGCGTAAAGCCGACGCCGATCAGCAGCAGGCCGAAGGCGAACTTGCACCAGATGCGCAGCGTGCGATCGCCCGTACCGTCGCCGCTCGCCAGCCAGGCCAGCGCCACGCCGCCCAGCATCACCGCGCAGGCGTTAACCGACTGGAACAGCGCGGTCGGCACCATCCAGCCGAACCAGCGCCGGTCGACGAAGTGATCGATAAACAGGCTGATGGAGCTACCGCCCTGCTGGGCAAAGGCCCAGAACAGCGTGCCCAGCAGCATCAGTACGATGATCTGCCACAGGCCCCGGCGCTGGCCGGCATCCGCTCGCAGCATAATACGCGCCACCAGCACCACCGCCGCCACGCACACCAGCCCGAGCAAATAACCGGCCCAGTCGCGCACAAACAACAGCGTGAAGAACAGCGGCGACGCCAGCAACGCCGCCAACAGCCAGCCCCAGTGCGGCAGGCCCAGGCTTCTGGCGCGCATCAGCGGCACATTGACGCCGCGGGTGTGGCGGAAATGGCGTCCGCCAAGCAGAAAAATCACCAGACCGGCGAACATGCCGATCCCGGCCAACGCAAAACCGACGTGCCAACCATAGCGCTCGGCCGCCAACCCACAGGCGATCGGCGCCAAAATGGAACCGACGTTGCCGGCGGCGTACAGCAGCGAGAAGCCCCCTTCGCGGCGCGAGTCCTGCGCCGGGTACAGCTCGCCCAGCAGGCAGCTGATATTGGATTTGAACAGGCCGTAACCGCAGATGATGATCGCCAGCGCCAGATAGAGCGACTGGGCGGAGACCGCGCTCAGGCCGAGCACGATATGCCCCAGGGTCATCAGCGCCGCGCCGGCGATCACCGCGACGCGGTTGCCCAGCAGGCGGTCGGCGAGCCAGCCGCCCAAAATAGGAGTGACGTAAACTAACGAAGCGTAAGCGCTGTAGAGATCGATGGCGTGGCTGTCGGTATAGCCGAGTTGGTGGGTCAGATAGAGGATCAGTAACGCACGCATGCCGTAAAAGCTGAAATATTCCCAAATTTGTATCGCTACGACATAGTAGATTGCGCGCGGCTGTGAGGGTGTTTTCATGGTGGTCTCCCATCAGTCGGTGAACGACAAAGGGGAAGCGCGAGCGCCTCCCCTGTTTTTGGCTGCGGTTATTTCGCCTTCAGCACTTTCACCCGATAACGTCCGTCCGCCTGACGGTAGGCGCCGTGAATGTCGGTTTCAAAGCCCGGATAATGCGCGCCGATTTCGCACAGCATCTGCAGGAACTCCAGCACCGGCCGGCTCTCTTCGGTCAGCATCTCGCCCGGCATCACCAGCGGCACGCCCGGTGGGTATGGGAGGATCATGTTGGCGTTGACCTTACCGACCATCTCTTCCAGATAGACCTCTTCCACTTCGCCGTGCAGCTCTTTCTGGAACGCCTGGTACGGGTTCATCACCATGGTTGGCAGCACTTCGAATGCGCGGTACATCAGGTCCGGCAGGTTGTGTTGCTCCACCAGGCGGTGAATGTTCTGTGCCAGATCCTGAATGCGCATGTTTTCATAGAAATCAGGCGCTTCCTGATACAGCGAAGGCAGCATGTTTTTCACCCGCAGGTTCAGGTCGAACGAGCGTTTGAAGTCGGTCATCGCGCGCAGCAGGCTGAGCGCCTTGGTTTTATCGATACCGATGCTGAACAGGAACAGCAGGTTGTACGGCCCGGTTTTCTCGACGATGATGCCGCGCTCGTCGAGGTATTTCGCCACGATGCTGGCCGGGATGCCGAACGGCTGCATCTCGCCTTCCTTGCTCATCCCCGGCGTCAGAATGGTGACCTTGATTGGGTCCAGATACATGTGTTCATTGTCGATGTTCTTGAAACCGTGCCAGGCGCTGTCGGAGCGCAGCGGCCAGCATTCCGGCTCATCGATATGCTCCGGCTGCCAGACGTCGAAGAACCAGCCGTCGGATTCGACTTTCAGGCGTTTGATCTCTTTACGGAACTTGATCGCGCGTTCGATAGAACCGTGGATCAGGCGCTTGCCGGCGTTGCCTTTCATCATCGCCGCGGCGGTTTCGGTCGAGGCCACAATGCCGTAGTGCGGCGAAGTGGTGGTGTGCATCATGTAGGCTTCATTGAAGGTTTCTTCGTTGATGTCGCCCTTCACGTGGATCATCGACGCCTGCGAGAAGGCCGCCAGCAGTTTGTGGGTGGACTGGGTTTCATAGATCACCTTGCCCTCCACGCGGCCGCCGCTCATGCCGCACTTGCCTTTATAGATCGGATGGAAATTGGTGTAAGGCACCCAGGCGGAGTCGAAGTGGATAGACTTCACGTCCAGGGTGTTCTTGATAAAGTCGGTGTTGTACAGCAGGCCGTCATAGGTGGAGTTGGTGATCACCGCGTGCACCGGCCAGGTGGCGTTCGGGGTGTCCTTCACGCGTTTGGCGATGGTGGCGCGCTGGAACTCGCTCTGCGGAATACCGCCGAGGATGCCGTAAGCGTTGCGGGTCGGGCGGAAATAGATCGGCGTGATGTCGCTCATCATCATCAGGTGAGTCAGCGACTTGTGGCAGTTACGGTCAATCAGCACCGTGCTGCCCGCCGGCGCCGAATACATGCCGACGATCTTGTTGGCAGTGGAAGTGCCGTTGGTGACCATGTAGCTGCGTTCGGCGTTGAACACGCGGGAAATGTACTCTTCCGCCTCTTTGTGCGGGCCGGAGTGATCCAGCAGCGATCCCAGCTCGGACACCGAAATCGAAATATCCGACTTCATGGTGTTCGGGCCGAAGAAATCGTAGAACAGGCTGCCGACCGGGCTTTTCTGGAACGCGGTGCCGCCCATGTGGCCCGGCGTACAGAAGGTGTATTTGCCTTCGCGCACGTATTTGAACAGCGCCTTGGTCAGCGGTGGCAGGATGGTGTCGATATATTCGTCGGTATTCTGTTTGATCTTGGCGGCGATGTCGGTTGCCGCGCCGAGCGCATATTCGAAGAAGCGCACCTGCATGCGCAGATCGTTCAGGCTGACGTCCAGCGTCGAATAGGTGTTGGCGAATGCGTACAGCGGCATGTACTCGTTCAGTTGGCTGATCTCTTCGCACAGCTCCAGGTTGTATTTGTCCCAGTCGAAGATCACCCCGCACAAACGGGCGTTGTTCTCGATCAGTTTCAGCAGGTCTTCGCGATCGTTAGGGTAAACGATGCGGAAATCCAGACTTTCCAGCGCCTGATGCAGTTCACGGATAGGCTCTTCTTTAAAGTAGACACCCATGTGATTCATGATGGCGATAACGTTCATATGCATTTCTCCTGGCAAAGCAAGCCCCTTCCCGTCGCGGCTGACAGGTCGGAAAGAAAGGGGCTGGGTAAATTCAGTCGGTCAGCGGACGCGAATCAGTGCGCTTTGGCCGTGGTGTTTTCATCGACCGCCGCTGCGCTGGCAGCCTGGCGGGTATTCATTTTCCGGGCGTAGAACATCAGGATAATCAGGCTGATGATAAAGGTGCCGGACAGCTCGAATGAGTTGGCGCCCATCAGCGCGATGAAGCAGAAGCCACAGCCGCACACCGAAGCGATCAGGCTCAGCAGGTTGCGCACGTTGACCCCTTCAAAGCGGATCAGGTCTACGCAGGAGTAGAAGTAAGGCAGCATGGTCAGCAGCACCGCGATACCGGTCAGCTCGCCGAACAGGTCGGACGCTTTGCCGCCGGCGGAGCTCATCAGGGTGATCAGCACCATCAGCGCGGTCATTTTGCAACCGGCCAGCAGCAGGCCTTTCTTCGGAATGCCGTTTTTATCCAGCTCGCCGTACACTTTCGGGAAGTTGCCGTCGTTGGCGGCGCGCACCCCGGCCTGGCCGACCAGCATCATCCACGAACCCAGTGACGTCAGGCAGGCGAAGGCGGTGAAGGCGGAAACCATCGGTGCGGCCCAGTTGCCCATAATCGCCGAGGCGCTGATGGCGAACGGCGCGCCGCTGGCGGCCATTTCAGACGCCGGGAACATGCCGCTAATCACCTGGGTGGCGGCGATATAGATGATGCCCGCCAGACCGGTGCCGAGCATGGTCGCCAGCGGTACGGTGCGTTTCGGGTTTTTCACCATGCCGGTGCTGACCGCCGCGGATTCCACGCCGATGAACGCCCACAGGCACAGCAGGATACTTTTGATGACCGCATGGCTGTCGGTGGTGCCGGAGGTATTCCAGTTAGCCTGGTAGGTGGCGGCGTCAAACCAGTGCCAGCCGAGGGTGGCGGTCACGATCACCGGGATCAGCACCAGCACCAGGCCCAGGGTGGTCAAACGGCTGACCCAGGTTCCGCCCAGCATGTTAACGAAGGTGAAGACCCACACGATGGCGATACAGGCGATGCCGGCGGGCACCGGGTTGTTCAGCGCCGGGAAGAAGGTGGAGAGATAAGAAACGGCGGTAATGCCGATGGCCAGGTTACCGATCCAGTTGGCATGGTAATAAAGCACGCCGGTCTGGAAACCGAAGGCCGGGGAAATTTCACCGGCGTAGGCGATAGGGCCGCCCTGCTGTGGGTTTTTGGTGGCGAGGCGGGCATACACATAAGCCAGCGACATCGCCCCGATAATCGAGATCACCCATCCCCAAATGGCGATGGATCCGAGACTCGCCAGGTTGGCGGGCAATAAGGCAATCCCGCTCCCCATCATATTACCGGCGACCACGCCGGTGCAGGCAATAAGCCCTATTTTCTTGGGTGAAGCCATGGTCAGTTTCTCCTGATTTACGTTTCTTATAAGCCACGCCCATAAATAAAAGATTTTAATGAGCCGGCTTGATAGTCAGGATGCTAACCATCGGGGGGAATAAAGTCCTAAAGATAAAGTGAGATTACGCTCATGATCATACAAATGATAACCTGAGGTTTTTCATTAACACATCAAGATAAAAAGACAGGCTAAAGAAAAGATAAACATCATTTAAAAACAAAAGGATGACAAGGTTAATAACGCATAACAAATGGCAAAAAAGAGATAATATCGCGCAGCAAAATAATACATTCATGCAACATGACTTCACAAATAAATAACGCCGCCATGATCCCCGAAGAATAAGAGCGGCGTGATATTGGGTTAATTATTGGCGCTGATAGTTATTTAAATAAGGCACGACGTTGGTCAATGACGTCTGGAATACGCCATTGGTGATCCAATGCAAGGTATCCTCACCGGGGCGAAGATTGAAGGCGGTAATATAAGAATCGGCCGCCAAATGATTCTGCCCCTGCATTTCATACACCTTGCCCAGCAGCACATAATTCAGCCACGACATTTGCAATTCAATCCCCAGATCGATAGCCCGGTGCGCCTCGTCAATGCGCCCCTGCGTCAAGGCATCTACCGCCAGAACCTGCTGCATAATCGGCGTGTTCTTCAATTCGGGGATCGTCGCCAGATGGCTGATATCGGCCCGCAATTGCGCCAATGTCTGGCTGTCGAACGGTTGATAAGAATTGCGCAGCAGATCCACCAACGCTTTTTCAGCCAGCAGATAGCGGAAGTTCGGCGCGCTGTTAATCAGCTCGCTCAGCTGGGCGCTGGCGCGGGTCAACGAATCGGCGTCACCGCGGATCAGCAACTGATGCGCCTGGTAGAAACGCTGCAGCAACGGCCCGTTGTCCGGCAGCAACTGCGCCAGACGCTGCTCCAGCTGTGGCGGCCAAGGCTGCTTCAGCGCCGCGGACAGGCTGGCGAGGAAGTCGGTCTGGATCTTCAGCTGGTTATCGGCGGTGATGAAGTAACGCTTGTCCAACATGATCGAACTGTCGGCGTTATCCACCAGCCGCACGGAGAGGAAACACTGCTGGGCGCGGTAGTGGCGCTGATTGACGAACTCGATATACAGCGACTTGCCCGAGTTGCTGGGGCCGGAATAGTTGTAGTTGGTCTGGTCGTGCACCAGGAAGGTCGAGTAAGTGTTCAACGAATCGGTAATCAGCTCGCTGACGCCCACCACGTAAGAGAGCTGCGGCATCCAGTTGCTGCAGCTCTCGCCGCCCTGAATGCGGATATCGATATCGCGCGGGTTGAGCAGCACCGGCATGGTCGATACCGGCACGCGCTGCGACAGCGTGGCGATGCCGACAAACGCCACGCAGACGCTTAGCGCACTCAGAAACGCCAGCCACACCCAGAACGTCGAGCGGCGATAAAAATGCGGCTTCTTCTCGCCGGGCGCGGCAGCCGGCACGCTTGCCCGGCGCGGCGGCACATAGGGCGTATCCTCTTCATCATCGCTGCCGTCTTCCGGCTCATGCATGATCACCGCGATCTGCGGCGCCGGTGCAATCGCGGGTTGTGTCTCCCCCTCTTCACACCAGATCACCGACGTCGCCAGCTTATACCCGCGCTTGGGCACGGTGATAATGTATTCCGGGCTGTCGCTGTCGCCGTCTTTCAGGTACTTGCGCAGCTCTGAAATACATTGGGTCACCACGTGGTTGGTGACAATATTGCGCTTCCAGACGTTGTCGATCAGCTCGTCGCGGCTCAGCACCACGTCGGGGTGCCGGGCGAAATAGCACAGCATGTCGATCAGGCGCGGTTCCAGCGTTTTCTGGCGGCCGTCGCGGCTGATGGTGTTGTCGGCAGGAGTAACCAGCCACTCCCCGACGCGAAAAGCAGGCTCTTGCATGGCGGAAATAACTCTGTAGGCATGTAGGGCAAGGGCGCGATCATAGCATAACCGCCCCCGGCTGTGGCCGCCGGGAGGCGATTAAGCCGTTAACTCTCGTATAATTCTAACGGTAAACCATCGGGATCGCTGAAAAAGGTAAAGCGGGATTGGGTGTAGGGATCGACACGCACCGGTTCGCAGGCAACGCCGGCCGCCTGCAGATGAGCGATAGCCTGATCGATGTCGTCGACGCTGAACGCCAGATGGCGCAGGCCACAGGCCTCCGGGCGGCTGACGCGAGCCGGCGGCGAGGGGAAAGAAAACAGCTCGAGGGTGTATTGCCCGTTGAGCGCCAGATCCGCTTTCCAGGAGCCGCGCTCCTCACGGTAGACTTCGCTCAGCAGGGTAAACCCGAGAATGTCGCAGTAAAAACGCTTGCTGGCGGTGTAGTCCGCGCCAATGATCGCGATGTGGTGCACCTGACGTAATGCCAGCATAGAAACCCTCCCCTGTTCATTCTGATGGGGCACGGTATCCGGCGGCGGCGATGCCGTCAATGAAAAAGCCCGGCTTATCTTGCCAAACCGCCGGGCGCGTTATGGCCTTATGGCTGCGGGGCTTTCAGCACCTTCACCAGATAGCACCCGTCTTCCGTCAGTTTGGCGCCGTGGATATCGGTTTCAAAACCGGGATAGCGCTCACCGATCGAGCATAGCATCAGCAGGAAATCGAGCACCGCACGGCTCTCTTCGGTGATCATTTCCCCCGGCATCACCAACGGCACGCCCGGCGGATAAGGCAGGATCATATTGGCCGCCACCTTGCCCACCAACTGATCCAGCTCGCAGGTTTCGACATTGCCGCGCACCTGTTCCTGGAACATCTGGTGCGGCGTCAGCTTCATTTCCGGCAGCACGTCGAACGCCCGCTGCATCAGGCCTGGCAGATCGTGTTGGCGGATCAGGCGATGAATGCCGGCGGCCAGATCCTGGATGCGCATATGGCGATAGAAATCCGGATCTTCGGCGTACAGATCCGGCAGCATGTTCTTCACCCGCAGGTTGAGATCGTAGGCGCGCTTGAAGTCGGTCAGGCCGCGCAGCAGGCTCATCGCCTTGGTTTTATCGATGCCGATGCTGAACAGGAACAGCAGGTTGTACGGCCCGGTCTTCTCCACCACGATGCCGCGTTCGTCGAGGTACTTCGCCACCAGCGCCGCCGGGATCCCCTCCTCTTCCAGCGCGCCCAGCTCATTCATGCCCGGTGTCAGGATCGTCACCTTGATCGGATCGAGGTACATATGATCGCGATCGGTCTGGCCGAAACCGTGCCAGTTATCGTCCGGATCCAGCGGCCAGCACTGCGCCTCATCGATCTCTTCCGGCTGCCAGATATCGAAGAACCAGCTGTCGCTCTCCTCGCGCAGCCGCTGCACCTCTCGGCGAAAATGCAGCGCGCGCTCCACCGAACGGTTGATCAAACGCCGCCCCGGGTTGCCGCGCAGCATGGCGGCAGCGGTCTCCATCGACGCCACGATGCCGTAGTGCGGCGAAGTGGTGGTGTGCATCATGTAGGCTTCGTTGAAGGTGCTCTCATCGTAGTCGCCCTTGATATGAATCATCGAGGCCTGCGAGAAGGCGGCCAGCAGCTTGTGGGTGGATTGGGTTTCGTAGAAAACCTTACCGGGCACCCGCTCGCCGCTCATGCCGCTCTTGCCGTCGTAAATCGGATGGAAGTTGGTGTAAGGCACCCAGGCGGAATCGAAGTGAATCGACGGCACCTCCAGCGTCTGCTTAATGTAGTCGGTGTTGTACAACAGGCCGTCATAGGTGGAGTTGGTGATCACCGCGTGCACCGGCCAGGTGGCGTTCGGCGTCGCCTGCACCCGGGCGGCGATGCTCTCGCGCGTGAATTCGCGCTGCGGGATCCCGCCGAGGATGCCGTAGGCGTTGCGCAGCGGGCGCAGATAGATCGGCACGATATCGCTCATCATCAGCAGGTGGCACAGCGATTTATGGCAGTTGCGGTCGATCAGTACCGTGCTGCCCGCCGGCGCCGAATACATGCCGACGATCTTGTTGGCGGTGGAGGTGCCGTTGGTGACCAGATAGCTCTGCTCGGCGTTGAAGGTGCGCGCGATATACTCTTCGGCCTCCAGGTGCGGCCCGGTGTGATCCAGCAGCGAACCGAGCTCGGTAACCGAAATCGAGATGTCGGCCTTCAGGGTATTGGCGCCGAAGAAGTCATAGAACAGGCAGCCCACCGGGCTTTTTTGAAACGCGGTGCCGGCCATGTGGCCCGGCGTGCAGAAGGTGTACTTGCCTTCGCGCACATAGTTGAACAGCGCCTTGGTCAGCGGCGGCGTAATGGTGTCGATGTATTCCGCGGTGTACTGCTGGATGCGCTGCGCGATGTCGTCCGCCGCATTCAGGCCGTACTCGAAGAAATAGAGCACCATGCGCATTTCATGCAGGCTGACGTCGAAGGTGGAGTGGGTATTGATAAAGGCATACAGCGGCAGGTATTCGTTCAGCTCGTTGATCTCGCTGCACAGCTCCAGGCTGTAGTCGTCCCAGTCGAAGATCACCCCGCAGATGCGGGCGTTGGCTTCGATCAGCTTCAGCAGGTCACCGCTGTTTTTGGGGTACACCAGCTGGAATCCCATGGCGGCCAGCGCAGCGTGGAGCTCGCGAATCGGCTCATCTTTGTAGTAGACGCCCGTCGGGCCCATGATGGCGATGATATTCATCGGCAGCTCCTGTCAGTTAACGGCCAAGTCTCTATAACACCACGAAAATCCGGCGGTGTGTAGCCCAAAAAAAAACCGCCCGGAGGCGGTTTCTTGCAGCGAAGCACAGAACTCAGCAGTAGCCGTAGTTCATCAGACGCTGGTAACGGCGGTTGAGCAACTCTTCGTCGTTCAGACCATCCAGATCTTTCAGATCGGCCAGCAGCTGCGCTTTCAGCGCGGCGGCCATCGCCGGCACGTCGCGGTGCGCGGAACCCAGCGGCTCCGGGATCACCGAGTCGATCAGCTTCAGCTCTTTCAGACGCGGTGCGGTGATGCCCATCGCTTCTGCAGCCAGCGGGGCCTTATCGGCGCTCTTCCACAGGATGGAAGCACAGCCTTCCGGCGAAATCACCGAGTAGGTGCTGTACTGCAGCATGTTCACCTTGTCGCCCACGCCGATCGCCAGCGCGCCGCCGGAGCCGCCTTCGCCGATGACGGTGCAGATGACCGGCACGTTCAGACGCGACATCTCACGCAGGTTGCGCGCGATAGCTTCCGACTGGCCGCGTTCTTCCGCGCCCACGCCTGGATAAGCGCCCGGGGTATCAATAAAGGTGATGATCGGCATCTTGAAGCGTGCGGCCATTTCCATCAGGCGCAGCGCCTTGCGGTAGCCTTCCGGCGCCGGCATGCCGAAGTTGCGGCGGATCTTCTCTTTGGTTTCACGGCCTTTCTGGTGCCCGATGATCATCACCGGGCGGCCATCCAGACGCGCAATCCCCCCGACGATCGCTTTGTCGTCAGCGTAAGCGCGATCGCCCGCCAACTCTTCGAAGTCGGTAAAGATGTGTTTGATATAATCCAGGGTATAAGGACGGCGCGGGTGGCGTGCCAATTGGGCAATTTGCCAGGCCCCAAGATCGGCAAAAATCTTGCGCGTCAGCTCAACGCTCTTTTCACGCAGGCGCTGAACCTCTTCGTCCAGATTAATATCTAATTTTTCGTCTTGACGGCTGACTGCAGTCAGCGAGTCAATTTTCGCTTCCAGCTCTGCAATCGGCTGTTCAAAATCAAGAAAATTCAGACTCATAGCATTCCTATTTTAGTCAAATTCCAAGTCCACCTGCTCATTGCCTACCAACGTCCGCAAGTCGATCAACAAGCGGTCGGTGGGCGTCACGCGCCAGGTTGCGCCAAAACGCAGCTTGGCTCGCGCATCTTCCCGTTGATAGTAGAGATGCACTGGAATCGTCCCCGATCGATGGGGTTCCAACGACTGACGGAGACGGTTCAAAAGCTGGTCATCAATTTGCCTGTCAGTCAGCGAGATAGCAAGCCCGCGAGCGTATTTTTCCCGGGCTTCACTGATGTCCATTACCTCGCGGGCCATCATTTTAAGCCCGCCGCTAAAGTCATCAAAGCTGACCTGTCCACTGGCGATAAGGATACGGTCTTTTTCCAACAAATGCTGGTATTTTTCTAACGCTTCGGTGAATAACATCACTTCCAGACGGCCCGAACGGTCATCCAGCGTGCAGATGCCGATGCGGTTGCCGCGCTTGGTCACCATCACCCGCGCGGCGACCACCAACCCGACGGCGGTAGTCATTTTGCCCCGATCCGTCGGGTGCATGTCTTTCAAACGCTGGCCACCGGCGTAACGTTCGATCTCCTTCAGGTACTGGGTGATCGGGTGGCCGGTCAGATACAGCCCCAGCGTCTCCCGTTCACCGTCCAGCACCACCTGCTCCGGCCAGGGCGCGATATTGGCGTAGGATTGCTCCACCTGCTCCGGCGCTTCCGCCAGCACGCCAAACATATCCACCTGGCCGATAGCTTCGGCTTTCGCATGCTGATCCGCCGCTTTCAACGCGTCGCCGAGCGAATTCATCAGCGCGGCGCGGTGCGGCCCAAGGCGATCGAACGCCCCGGACATGATCAGTTTTTCCAGAATGCGGCGGTTCAGTTTCTTGATGTCGGAGCGCGCGCAGAGATCGAACAGGTCTTTGAAGTAACCTTGTTCGCCGCTGTTGCGCGCCTCGATAATCGCCTCGATTGGCCCTTCCCCTACGCCCTTGATGGCGCCGATGCCGTACACGATCTCGCCGTCGTCGTTGACGTGGAAGTGATACAGGCCGCTGTTGATGTCCGGCGGCAGGATCTTCAGCCCCATGCGCCAGCATTCGTCCACCAGCCCCACCACTTTGTCGGTGTTGTCCATATCGGCGGTCATCACCGCCGCCATAAACTCGGCCGGGTAGTGGGCCTTCAGCCACAGCGTCTGGTACGACACCAGCGCATAGGCGGCGGAGTGCGATTTGTTGAAGCCATAACCGGCGAATTTCTCCACCAGGTCGAAGATTTTCACCGACAGTTCGCCGTCGATGCCGCGCGCTTTGGCGCCGTCTTCAAAGCCGCCGCGCTGCTTGGCCATTTCGACCGGGTTCTTTTTACCCATCGCACGGCGCAGCATGTCCGCGCCGCCCAGCGTGTAGCCGGCCAGCACCTGGGCAATCTGCATCACCTGTTCCTGATACAGGATGATGCCGTAGGTCGGCTCCAGCACCGGCTTGAGCGACTCGTGCTGCCACTGAATGTCCGGGTAGGAGATCTCTTCACGGCCGTGTTTGCGGTCGATGAAGTTATCCACCATGCCCGACTGCAGCGGCCCCGGACGGAACAGCGCCACCAGTGCGATCATGTCTTCGAAGCAGTCGGGCTTCAGACGTTTGATCAAATCTTTCATGCCGCGCGATTCAAGCTGGAACACCGCCGTGGTTTCCGAGCGCTGCAGCATGTCGAAACTTTTCTTGTCGTCGAGCGGGATGGCGGCGATGTCGATCGGTTCCAGCCCGGTCTTGGCGCGCCGGGCGTTGATCATCTCCAGCGCCCAATCAATGATGGTCAGGGTGCGCAGACCGAGGAAGTCGAACTTCACCAGCCCGGCGTATTCCACGTCATTCTTGTCGAACTGGGTCACCGGGTGGTTCCCTTCGGCATCGCAGTACAGCGGCGCGAAGTCGGTGATCTTGGTCGGCGCGATCACCACGCCCCCGGCGTGTTTACCGGCGTTGCGCGTCACCCCTTCCAGCTTGCGCGCCATGTCGATCAGCGCCTTGACCTCTTCGTCGGCCTCGTAAATCTCCGGCAGCTGCGGTTCGGCGGCGAAGGCTTTCTCCAGCGTCATGCCCGGATCCGGCGGCACCAGCTTGGAAATGCGATCGACGAAGCCGTACGGGTGCCCCAGCACGCGGCCCACGTCGCGGATAACCGCTTTCGCCGCCATGGTGCCGAAGGTGATGATCTGCGATACCGCTTCGCGGCCGTACATCTCCGCCACGTGCTCGATCACCTGGTCACGCTTCTCCATGCAGAAGTCGACGTCAAAGTCGGGCATTGAGACACGTTCCGGGTTCAGGAAGCGTTCGAACAGCAGATCGAACTCCAGCGGATCGAGGTCGGTGATTTTCAACGCATAGGCCACCAGCGAACCGGCGCCGGAGCCGCGCCCCGGGCCCACCGGTACGTTGTTGTCCTTCGACCACTGGATAAACTCCATCACGATCAGGAAGTAGCCAGGGAAGCCCATCTGGTTGATCACCTTCAGCTCGACGTCCAGACGCTCGTCATATTCCGGGCGGCGCTGCGCGCGCACTTCAGGATCGGGGAACAGGAACTCCAGACGCTCTTCCAGCCCCTCTTTCGATTTGAGCACCAGGAAGTCCTCGGTGCTCATATCGCCGGTCGGGAACTGCGGCAGGAAGTATTCGCCGAGGCGAATGGTGACGTTGCAGCGCTTGGCGATTTCGACGCTGTTCAGCAGCGCTTCCGGGATGTCGGCGAACAGTTCGCACATCTCGTCTTCGCTGCGCATGTATTGTTGCGGGCTGTAGTTGCGCGGCCGCTTGGGATCGTCCAGCGTAAAGCCGTCGTGAATGGCTACGCGGATCTCATGGGCGTCGAAGTCATCTTCCACCAGGAAGCGCACGTCGTTGGTGGCCACCACCGGCAAGCCGCGCTCAGTGGCCAGCGCCACCGCCGCATGCAGGTAGTTCTCTTCGTCCTGACGGCCGGTGCGGATCAGTTCCAGATAGTAACAGTCCGGGAAATGCTGCTGGTAGAAATCAAGACACTGATCCACCTGCGCCTGGTTGCCGCGCAGCAGAAACTTGCCGACATCGCCCTGACGCGCACCGGAGAGCAGGATCAGCCCTTCGCGATGTTCAATCAGCCAGTCGCGATCGATAGTCGGGCCGGCGGCGCCGTAGCCGCGCTGATAGGCGCGGGAAATCAGCAGCGTCAGGTTCTGGTAGCCTTCGTTGTTGCTGGCCAGCACCGTCAACTGAGCCAGTTCATCGCCCAGCTCTTCGCTTTGCACATGGAAATCCGCGCCGATGATCGGTTTGATCCCGGCGCCGTGCGCGCTGCCGTAGAATTTCACCAGCCCGCACAGGTTGGTGAAATCGGTGATTGCCAGTGCAGGCATGGCTAACGCGGCGGCTCTTTTCACCAGCGGCGCCGTCTTGGCCAATCCATCAATCATGGAGTAGTCACTGTGGACGCGCAGGTGAATAAAACGAGGTTCGGCCATCTCCAGATACCTGATTGAAGGGGCTCAGCAGGCTGAGCCCGGGTTAATGCTATCGTCGAGCCGGTCAGGCTCGCAGACTACAGCGCCAGCGCTCTTTTCACCGGCGCGAAACTGCGGCGATGATGCTCGGTGGCGCCCAGCGCGGCCAGCCGCTCCAGGTGGAAGGCGGTCGGGTAGCCTTTATGCTGCGCGAAACCGTAGTCCGGGTACTCGCTGTCCAGCTCGGCCATTTCGCGATCGCGCGTGACCTTCGCCAGAATGGACGCCGCGCTGATCTCCGCCACGCGGCTGTCGCCCTTCACCACCGCCTGCGAACGCATCGGCAAGCTCGGGCAACGGTTACCGTCGATTAAAACCATGTCCGGCGCGATATGCAACCCGGCCACCGCGCGCTGCATCGCCAACATGGTGGCGTGCAAAATGTTCAGCTGGTCGATTTCCGCCGGTTCGGCGCGCCCCAGGCTCCAGGAGAGCGCCTTGGCGACGATTTCGTCATACAGCGTCAGGCGGCGTTTTTCACTGAGTTTCTTGGAGTCCGCCAGACCGACGATCGGCTGCGCCGGATCGAGGATCACGGCGGCGGTGACCACCGCGCCGACCAACGGGCCGCGGCCCACTTCGTCCACACCGGCAATCAGCGTGGCAGCGGGATAGATAAAGGGTTCAATCATGCTTTCGCCAGCTCCAACACAGCCTGAGCGGCCTGTTCGTCCGCACCGCAACGGATGCTTTGGTGCAAGGTAAGGAAAGTCTGTTTCAGCGCGTCGGTTTCCGGGCTCTCTTCCAGCAGCGGCATCACGGCGGCGGCCAGTTTGTCCGGCACGCAGTCATGCTGCAACAGCTCGGTGACGATCTCCCGCCCCGCCAGCAGATTCGGCAGCGAAACGTAAGGCGTTTTTACCAGCTTCTGCGCCAGCCAGAAAGTGAACGGCTTCATGCGATAGCCCACCACCATCGGGCACTTGGCCAGCATGCACTCCAGAGCCGCCGTACCGGATGCCAGCAGCGCCGCGTCGCTGGCGATCATCGCTTCGCGCCCCTGCCCGTTCAGCAGGTGTACGGTCAAATCCGGTGCAACCTCGGCCTTGATGCGCTCAAACTGCTCGCGCCGTTTGGCGTTGACCAGCGGCACCACCACTTCCAGCTCGGGATAACGGGTGCGCAGCAGCTGCGCGGTTTTGAGGAAATCGGCGCTCAGCATCTCGACTTCGGCGCCGCGGCTGCCCGGCAGCAAGGCCAGACAGCGCGCCTGCGGAGCGATGCCAAGCTGAGCGCGCGCCGCCAGCCGGTCGGGCTGCAACGGCATGGCGTCCGCCATAGTGTGGCCAATAAACCGGCAAGGCACGTTGAAACGATCGTAAAACGCTTTTTCGAAAGGGAGAAAGGCCAGCACCAAATCGGTGGCTTTGCCTATTTTGAAAACGCGCTTTTGCCGCCAGGCCCACACGGAAGGGCTGACATAGTGGATGGTGCGAATGCCGCGCTGCTTGAGGCGGCCTTCCAGCGTGATGTTGAAGTCCGGCGCGTCGATGCCGACAAACACGTCCGGCCGCAGCTCATCGAAGCGGCGGGTAAGATCCTTGCGGATCTTCAACAGGCGTGGCAAACGCTCGAGCACTTCCACCACGCCCATGACCGCCAGCTCTTCCATTTCGTACCAGGCTTCGCAGCCTTCGGCCTGCATCAGCGGGCCGGCGACGCCTACGAAACGCGCGTCGGGGATCTGCGCCTTGAGCGCACGGATCAAGCCGGCGCCGAGAATGTCACCGGAGGTTTCTCCGGCGACCAGTCCGATAGTCAATGGACGATTCGACATAACTCAGCGAATGATGCCACGGGTGGAACGGGTGAAGAAATCGAGGTATTGCTGCACCACCGGCTGTTCTTTGGCCAGGGCTTCGATTTCCGCTTTCGCTTCATCCAGCGTTTTCTCGCTGCGATACAGGATTTTGTAGGCGTTGCGGATTGCCTGCATTTCATCCTTGTCAAAACCGCGGCGCTTCAGGCCGACCGCGTTGACGCCGAACGGCGTAGCGTGGTTGCCCTGAGCGATGACGAAAGGAGGCACGTCCTGAGCGACACCGGAACAACCGCCTACCATCACATGCGCGCCGATAATGCAGAACTGGTGGATCGCCGTCATGCCGCCGATGATGGCGTGATCGTCGATTTCCACATGCCCCGCCAGCGTGGCGTTGTTGGCCAGCACGCAAGCATTGCCGACCACGCAATCGTGGGCGACGTGCACGTTGACCATCAGCAGGTTGTCGTTGCCCACTTTAGTCAGGCCGGTACCCTGCGCGGTGCCGCGATGAATGGTCACGCTTTCGCGGATGCGGTTGCGATCGCCCACTTCAACGCGCGTCGGTTCGCCCGCGTATTTCAGATCCTGATTCACTTCGCCGATAGAGGCGAACTGATAAATCTGATTATCGCAGCCAATCTTGGTAATGCCGTTCACCACCACGTGGGATTTCAGCACCGTGCCGGCGCCGATTTCCACCTGGGAGCCGACGTAGCAGAAAGGGCCGATATGCACGTTGGCGCCGATCACGGCGCCTTCTTCGACTATCGCGCTAGGATGGATAAAGGCGGTTTGGTCAATCACGGATTAAGCCTCCCGGCTGCGGGCACACATCATGGTTGCTTCGCAGACAATTTTACCGTCAACGGTCGCCACGCCTTTGAAGCGAGTCAGACCGCGGCGAGTTTTCTCGAAGGTGACTTCCATGACCATCTGATCGCCTGGCACCACAGGGCGCTTGAAGCGTGCTTCGTCGATACCGGCGAAGTAATACAGCTCGCCCGGCTCCAGTTTGCCGACGCTTTTAAACGCCAGAATACCGGTGGCCTGCGCCATGGCTTCCAGGATCAATACGCCTGGGAAAATCGGTTTGCCAGGGAAATGGCCCTGGAAAAACGGTTCATTCACCGATACGTTCTTCACCGCACGCAGATATTTGTGCTCTTCAAACTCGAGGACGCGGTCGACCAGCAAGAACGGGTAACGGTGAGGAAGCAGATCCAAAATTTCTGCAATATCCAGAGTATGAGTGTCAGTAGTCAAAATACTCTTCCTGTCTCTAAAAACTGATGGCATCAACAACACGGCCTGCGCTGACCCCAAAAGGAGATCATCATGCAGGCCGCAAATTAACATCTCTTTGCGCTTTTGGTCTCACGACCAACGCGTTTCGTTTTGTACCCGCCAGGGCGGGCGGCAATGATTAGTCTTTTCCGACTTTACGTTCGACAGCTTTCAAGCGTTTGCTGATCTCATCGATATTCATCACCAACGCAGCGGTTTTACGCCAAACCTTGTTAGGCTGCAACGGAATGCCCGAAGAGTATACCCCAGGTTCGGTGATTGGTCGCATAACCATTCCCATTCCGGTAACAACAACCTTGTCGGCAATCTCCATGTGACCGTTGATCACGCTGGCACCGCCGATCTGGCAGTAGCGGCCGATTTTCAGGCTGCCGGCCATGATCACACCGCCGGCGACGGCGGTATTGTCGCCAATCACGACGTTATGTGCAATCTGACATTGGTTGTCGATGATAACACCATTCCCGATTTGGGTGTTATCCAAAGCGCCGCGGTCAATGGTGGTGCAAGCGCCGATTTCGACGCGATCGCCGATAATCACCGAGCCCAACTGAGGGATTTTGATCCATTCGCCGCGCTCGTTCGCATAGCCGAAACCGTCCGCGCCAATCACGGTGCCGGACTGGATCAGGCAGCGCTGGCCGATTTCAACCGCATGATAAATTGTGACATTCGCCCACAGACGCGTTCCCGCGCCGATGCGTGCGTGTTTGCCGATGAAGCAGCCCGGGCCGATAACCACGTTATCGCCAAGCACCGCACCCGACTCGATCACCGCGTTCGCTCCAATGGCGACGTTCTGCCCCAGCTGCGCTTCAGGCGAGATCACCGCGCTTGGCGCGATATCCTGCGCTGGTGCCGGCGTAGTGTCCATCAGTTGCGCCATGCGCGCGTAGGTCAGATAAGGGTTTTTAACCACCAGCGCCGCAGCACGGCAGTGTGGTAAATCCGCTTCGGTAAGCACCACGGCGCTTGCCTGGCAGGAAGACAGCTGCTCTTGATAGCGGCTGTTTGACAAAAACGTGATTTGGCCAGGCTGTGCCGAATGCATAGAAGCAATGCCGGTGATGACGAGATCGCCATCACCGTGCAATTGTGCATCCAACTGCTGCGCTAAATCAGCCAGTCGAATTGAAAGCATGTGTTATTTAACCTGTTTCAGCACGTCAGCAGTGATATCTTTGGAAGAGTCTGCATAGGCAACGGCGTTGGCGTCGATCACCACGTCATAACCGCCTTTGCTGGCGACAGATTTCACCGCGTCCTGAATACGGCTCAGGATCTTGTTACGTTCTTCCATCTGGCGACGGCGGTTGTCCTGCTCGAAAGCCTGGGCTTTCTGAGAGAACTGCTCGCGTTGCGCCATCACGTCTTTTTCCAACTTGCTGCGGTCGCTGGCTTTCATGGTAGCGCCGTCACGCTGCAGACGTTGCATTTTGGTCTGCAGGCTACGTTCCATGTTCTGGAGTTCGCTTGCACGGCCTTTAAACTCGTTTTCCAGCTGTTTAGCGACCGCTTCGCGGGCCGGCAGCTGTTGGAAAATGCTGGAGACGTTAACGACAGCGATCTTATCTGCTGCCTGAACGCCAGCTGAAGCAGCCATTGCTAAACCGAGGCCTGCGGCACACAACCACTTTTTCACTATAAACTCCTTACCATCACCCATTTGTGTCATATGACACTGAAGTACACAATTTGCCAGACTTGTCCCACCAAACAATGAGAATCATCTCCCTCTGCCGGCGGGCGCCTGGCCATTGCGATTCTTAATAACTGTTATGCCCAGAGGCGAGACCCGTTACCAGGTCTTACCGATGTTAAACTGGAACTGTTCGGACTTGTCGCCTTCGTATTTCTTGATCGGGTTGGCGTAAGAGAACACCAATGGCCCCAATGGCGACATCCACTGCAGCGCGATACCGGCGGAAGAACGAATATTGCTGGCCTTGCTGTAGTCCGGCACGCCGTACATCAGCGTTTCGTCGGTATTCTTCCACTTGGTATCCCACACGGTACCGGCATCGATGAACAGCGAGGTCCGCACCGAGTTGGCGTATTTCTCGCTGATGAACGGCGTCGGGGTGATCAGCTCCAGGCTGGCGACCGCCATGGCGTTACCGCCCACCGCGTCATCCGAGCTACAAATGCTCTGACGCGAGGTCGTACTGCCGGCGTTGAACTGACACTGGTACGAGTTGGAGTTGTAGTACACCGCCTTCGGACCAATGGTGTTGGACTGGAAGCCGCGCACGGTGCTCGAACCACCGGCGTAGAAGTTCTCGTAGAACGGCATTTCCTTGCCGCCCAACCCATCCGCGTAACCCAGACGGCCACGGCCCAACAGCACCCAGGTGCGATCGTCGTTGATCGGCACGTACTGTACGCTGTCCAGCGTCACCTTGTAGTATTCGTTGTCCGAGCCCGGAATGGTGACCTTACCGTTCAACGTGGTGCGGTTACCCGAGGTCGGGAAGTAGCCGCGGTCCAGGTTGTTGTAGGTCCAGCCCAGGTTCAGCGTAAAGTCGTCGGTCGAGTAGCTGGCGCGATCGGTTTTGTTCGCATCCACGCCCATCGAGTCGAGGTAACGCCACATGGCGATCTGCGGCTGCATGTTCGACAGGCCGTTGTGGACGTAGCCCAGGCCGGTACGCAACGAGTTGTTTTCGTTGATCGGGAAGCCCAGCGTGCCGTCGATACCGTAACTCTTGTTGGTATAGTCCGACAGATCCGCGTCATCCGCCTTAAAGTCGTTGTAGAAGATGCGGCCGCCCAGGCTCACACCGTCAACGGTGAAGTACGGGTTGGTGACCGACAGTTCGGTATAGGTCTGATAGTCGTTCTTGGTGCCGCTGATGCCGACCGAGTAGCCGGTACCCAACCAGTTATCCTGCTGCACGCCCGCCTGGAAGCTGACGCCGCTCTCGGTGCCGTAACCGACGCCGAAGTTGAAGGTACCGGTGTTGCGTTCTTTCACCTTGTAGGTCACATCGACCTGATCGGCGGTGCCCGGCACGCGCTGGGTTTCCACGTCAACCGTTTCGAAGTAGCCCAGACGGTTCAGACGCTCTTTGCCCTGCTCGACCTGCTCGTTGCCGAGCCAGGCGCCTTCCATCTGGCGCATTTCGCGACGCAGTACGGAATCCTTGCTGGTGTCGTTGCCTTCGAACTTGATGCGACGCACGTAGAAGCGGTTGCCCGCGTCAACGTTGACGTGCAGTTTGACGGTTTTATCCGCGTCGTTGATCTCAGGCTGAGTGCCGACGCGCGGGTAGGCGTAACCATAACGGCCCAACATCGTTTTGATGTTGTCTTCCATTTTGGTCACCTTGCTGCCGTTGTACAGCTCGCCTGGCTCGATTTTGGTGATCTGAGCGACTTCCGCCGAGTGGCCGGCCAGATTGCCGTTCACGACAACATCGGAAAGCTTGTACTGCTCGCCTTCGGTGATGTTGATGGTGATGTAGATGCCTTTTTTATCCGGCGTCAGGCTCACCTGGGTAGAATCGATGTTGAAGCGGGCATAGCCGCGATCCAGATAGAAGCTGCGCAGGGTTTCGAGATCGCCCGCCAGTTTTTGCTTCTGGTATTTGCGATCGCCGACCAGGTTCCACCATGGCACTTCGTCACGCAGTTGGAAGCGTGAGATCAGTTCGTCGTTGGTGAAGGCATGGTTGCCGACGATGTTGATTTGTTGAATCTTGGCGGAGACCCCTTCCGTGAACACCAGCTTCAGGTCGACACGGTTGCGCGGCAACGGCGTGACTACGGCTTTCACCGAGGCGCTGTATTTACCGACGCTGTAGTAGAAGTCTTCCAGCCCTTTTTCAATGCTGGAGATCGTGGTGCGGTCGAGCGCCTCGCCCACCCGGACGCCGGAGGCTTCCAGGTTCTGCTTGAGCATGTCATCCTTCACCGACTTGTTGCCGGAGAAAGTGATGCTGGCGATGGTAGGACGTTCCTTCACCTGCACGATCAAGGTATTACCATCGCGCAGCACGCGCACGTCCTCGAAGTTGCCGGTGGCAAACAAGGCACGGATGGTATTACTGATGTCATCGTCAGTGACGGTATCGCCGACGCGAACCGGCATGTTGAGTAACGCCGCACCGACGGCGACTCGCTGCAGGCCTTCGAAATGAATGTCTTTCACTACGAACCCGTCTGCACCGTATACGGTGGCGCTGCCAAACAGCAGCGACGCTATGAGCAACTTTTTCATCGCCATCGTTGTTATGCGTTCTTCCTAACCTATCCCCGCCCCTAAAGGCGGGAAAAATCATTGAAAAGTGCAAGACCCATCAACAACACCAGCACGATCGAACCTATGCGGTAGCTGTAGTCCTGTACTCGCTCGGAAACCGGCCCACCCTTCAGCTTTTCTATCGCCAGGAAGAGGAGATGCCCACCATCTAACACCGGTAATGGGAACAGGTTGATGATACCCAGGTTGACGCTAATCAACGCCAGGAACATCAGATAATACACGAACCCGACTCCGGCTGACGCCCCAGCTCCCTGTGCAATCGAGATCGGGCCACTCAGGTTGTTCAGCTTTACATCACCGGTTATTAATTTGCCCAGCATGTTGACCGTCAGCCGCATCAGCTGCCAGGTCTTGTCGCCGGCCTGATACAGCGCCGGGAACGGTCCATACTGGCGAATCGTTTTATACTCGTCCGGCAGCGGCAGCACTTTTGGAATGATGCCTGCAAACCCCACCGATTTGTCTTTTCCCACCGGCTTTGTATCCGGTATCAGCGTCAAAGACAAGGGGGCGCCGTTTCTTTCAATCTCCAAAGCCAGCGGTTGCCCCGGGCCATCGTGGATACGCTTCACCAGCGTCTGCCAACGACCCAACGGCTGACCATCGACTTTAACGATCCTGTCCCCCGCTTGTAAACCCGCCTTTTGCGCCGCCGAGTTAGGCTGCACTTCCGCCAACACGGATTCGATCTGCGGGCCGCGCGGCATAATGCCCAGCGCGACAACGGGATCCTGCTTGTCCGGTTCAAAGTTCCACTGGCGCAAGTCCAGGGTTTTGGTCACCACCTGCGAAGAGCCGAACGGCGCTACGCCGACTTCGGTTTGCGCATCGCCAATCTTCGCCACCAGCGCCAGACGAACTGACTCCCAATCAGGCGTTTCGATGCCGTCAACCGACTTTAGTTCCATGCCAGACGAAATTTCGGCCTTGGCGGCGATGGATTGCGGCGCGATTTCGCCGATCACCGGGCGGAAACTCGGCACGCCGATGATGAACACCAACCAATAGGCAAGGATAGCAAACAGGAAGTTGGCGATGGGGCCGGCGCTGATGATGGCCGCGCGCTGCCAGACGGTTTTGTTGTTGAAGGCCTGATGGCGCATTTCCGGCGCCACCGACTCCACGCGCTCGTCCAGCATCTTCACGTAGCCACCGAGCGGAATCAAAGCGATGACGTACTCGGTGCCCTGGCGATCGGTGCGGCGCCACAGCGCCCGGCCGAAGCCGATGGAGAAGCGTTCAACGCGCACGCCGCAACGACGGGCAACCCAAAAGTGTCCGAACTCGTGCACGGTAATCAAAATACCGAGCGCAATCAGAAACGCCACCAGGTTCCAAAGCACGCTGACCATCATCCCTCACTTTCCGTCATTGACGGATTAAAACACCAACAGCATCAGGCAGGCAAACACCGGCACCGCCGCGGTCAGGCTGTCGATACGATCCAGTATGCCGCCGTGACCGGGAATCAAATGACCGCTGTCCTTGATGCCCGCTTCGCGTTTGAACATGCTTTCGGTCAAATCGCCCAGCACCGAAGCCAGCGCGGCGATCACCGAACAGGCCAGCAGCGTGGTCGGCACCACGTTCAGCGGCGCGTAGCGGCCGAACAGCCAGGAAATAACCGCCGATGTCAGCAGTCCGCCGATCAACCCTTCCCAGGTTTTACCCGGCGAGACCTTCGGCGCCAGCTTATGCTTGCCGAACAGCTTGCCGAACATATAGGCGCCGGAATCCGCGCCCCACACCAGCAGCATCACGTACAGCAGCCACCAGGCGCCGGTAAACGGGTTTTGCTCATAGCCGAACTGGCGCAGCGCCAGCATGCCCCAAAAAAACGGCACGATGGTCAGCAGGCCGAACAGCAGGCGCAGCGGGCGCGAATTGCGCCAGATGGCGGCCGAGCCAGGGTAAAACAGCACCAGCAGCAGCGCCGCCAGCCACCAGGCCAGCGACAGCCACAGCGAGCCGCTTACCTGCGGCACGGATTGATGGTAGGCGGGAACGCTGAGCATCATCAGCGCCAGCAGAAAACCGCACAGTATCGCCAGCCAGATGCGCTGCGAACGGGAGGTAAAACCGGCCAGTTGGCCCCACTCCCAGGCTGCTAACATGCACACGACGAGCGTTACCAGAGCAAAGGCCAGCGGCGGCAACAGGAACAGCGCCGCGATAACGATCGGGATTAAAATCAGAGCAGTTATGAGGCGATACTTCAGCAAAAGTTCTCCCTAGGACGCATCGGCGCCGATAGGTGTTGTTCCCCCGAAGCGGCGCTCACGTTGTGCAAATGCATTCAGCGCACCTTCAAAGACAAGTTCATCGAAATCAGGCCAGAGCACATCAGTAAAGTAAAGTTCAGCATAGGCGATTTGCCACAGCAGGAAGTTACTGATGCGATGCTCGCCACCGGTGCGGATAACCAGATCCACCGGCGCCAGGTCGCTCATGCAAACCCGTTCGCTCAATAATTCCTCGCTGATCTGATCCGGGTGCAACTCCCCGCCCCGTACCTGCTCGGCCAGTTCCCTTACTCCCTGAATGATATCCCAACGGCCGCCGTAGTTGGCAGCGATATTGAGCGTCAGGCCATCGTTATTTTCCGTCAGTGTTTCAGAGCGGCGGATCCGCTCCTGCAAACGCGCGCTGAACCGGCTAATATCGCCGATTACCCGCAACCTGACGTTATGTTTATGCAGGCTTTTTACTTCACTATCCAAAGCGCGGACAAAAAGCTCCATCAGGGCAGAGACTTCCTGCACCGGACGGTTCCAGTTTTCGCTGCTGAAGGCATAAAGCGTGAGTGCATCTAAATGGTGGCTGGCGGCAAAACTGACCGCGCGGCGAACCGATTTCACCCCTGCTTTATGACCGAAGACACGTAACTTGCCCTGACGTTTGGCCCAGCGTCCGTTACCGTCCATGATAATGGCGACATGGCGCGGCCCCGGGGAAGATGGATTAGCCTCTTGTTGGTTTGCGGACGACATAACTCGTACTTATTTCCTCAATAGAAATATAACTGCCTTTCCGGAACATCAGACCCTTACGCGCAAAAAAAGCCGTGTGCCCGACACGGCTTTCAGCCTGCCCTCGCGATACCCGACGCAGCCGGGTCGCCATTGGCGCACAAGGCGCCAATCGAGCCATAATTCAACGGTATAACCGCTGACAGGTGGCGCAGACTATACCACCTCAGCGGGGCATGAACAAACGGCCCCGCGGCGGCACGCGCGAATTACGAGCAAAATCGGATAATCGCCGTGATCAGCCGCACAACGCGCGAACGCGTTCCTCGGCGGCGGCGCGCGCCTGGCGGTCAATGTCTAAGACCGCTTCGATGCTGGTCGGTTCCTGCAGCGCGAGACGCTCCACCACCTGGCGATTGACCGCCGCAATGTCGGTAAAGCGAATCTGCTGCTGCAAAAATGCCGCCACGGCGATTTCATTGGCCGCGTTCAGCGCGGTGGTCGCCGCCTGGCCGGCCTCGAACGCTTCGATCGCCAAATACAGGCAAGGATAACGTTCGCGTTCCGGTTCAGCGAAGGTCAGCGAACCGATGCGGCAGAAGTCCAGCGCTTCCACGCCGGAGTTCACGCGCTGCGGATACGCCATCGCGTGGGCGATCGGCGTGCGCATATCCGGCGTACCCAGCTGCGCCAGCACGCTGCCGTCGGCATAGCGCACCATCGAGTGAATCACCGACTGCGGGTGCAGGATCACTTCCATTTGCTCGGCCGAGGCGTTAAACAGCCAGCGGGCCTCAATGTATTCCAGACCTTTGTTCATCATGGTGGCGGAATCCACCGAGATCTTGCGCCCCATCGACCAGTTCGGGTGGGCGCAGGCTTGATCCGGCGTCATCGCGGCGAACTGTTCCAGCGGCGTGGTGCGGAACGGGCCGCCGGAGCCGGTAAGTACGATGCGCGAAACACCATGACTGTCCAGTGAAGAGTATCCCAACTGGCGCTGAATACTCTCAGGCAAACTCTGAAAAATCGCGTTGTGCTCGCTGTCGAGCGGCAGCAGTTGCGCCTGGCTTTGCCGCACCGCGTCCATAAACAGGCGGCCGCAGGTGACCAGCGACTCTTTGTTGGCCAGCAGCACCTGCTTGCCTGCACGGATCGCCGCCAGCGTCGGCAACAGCCCCGCAGCGCCAACGATGGCCGCCGTCACTTGATCGACGTCGTCCAAAGCCGCCAGTTCGCAGGCCGCTTGCTCCCCGGCCAATACCTCGGTAGCGACGCCGTTTTCCGCCAGAATGGCGCGCAGCTCGCGGGCGGCGCTTTCATCCGCCATCGCGGCGAAGGCGGGCCGGAATTCGATGCATTGCTGCGCCATAACCGCGACGTTGCGGCCGGCCACCAACGCTTTGATCGCAAAACGCTCGGGATTCGCCCTGACCACGGCCAGGGTGCTGGTCCCTACCGAGCCGGTCGAGCCAAGAATGGTCAGTTGCTTCATGAGTTCACTCTGAATAACTGTCTGATGAGATCGGAGGTGCTCCAGTGTGGAACCTTGGACAGCGCTTGTCCATGATCTTTCAGTACGATGAAACGGGATCTGCGCCACAAAAAACAAAGCGCCGCCCAGGCGACGCTTTTTTTCTGCGCGATGCTGATTAGAAATCCATCAGCTCTTTTTCTTTCTCCGCCAACGCGGCGTCGACCAGCTTGATGTAAGCGTCGGTCATTTTCTGAATCTCGTCTTGTGAACGACGTTCTTCGTCTTCGCTGATCTCTTTGTCTTTCAGCAGCGCCTTGACCTTGTCGTTGGCGTCGCGACGCACGTTACGCACCGCTACGCGGCCCTGTTCGGCTTCACCGCGTACGATCTTGATCAGATCCTTACGGCGTTCTTCGGTCAGCGGAGGCAGCGGAACGCGAATGTCAGAACCGGCGGAAGACGGGTTAAGGCCCAGATCGGAGCTCATGATCGCTTTCTCAACGGCCTGGCTCAGGCTGCGGTCGAACACGTTGATTTTCAGCGTGCGGGAGTCTTCCACGGTCACGTTGGCCAGTTGACGCAGCGGCGTAGCGGCGCCGTAGTATTCCACCATGATGCCGTCCAGAATGCTTGGCGAAGCGCGGCCGGTGCGGATCTTGCTGATTTGGTTTTTGAATGCTTCTACGCTTTTTTCCATGCGTGAATCAGCATCTTTTCTGATTTCATTAGTCACGTTGCAAACCCTTGGAAGCTGGTTACTTGGCAGGCGATACTCAAGTATAGCCCGTAATCGTACTCGGAGAGCGCGCGGCGCCTGGCGTCACGCGCTCCGAAAAGGGGTGTGAACAGCCTTATTTGCTGATCAGCGTACCTTCGTTCTCACCCATCACCACGCGGCGCAGCGCGCCAGGCTTGTTCATGTTGAACACGCGGATCGGCAGACCGTGATCGCGAGCCAGCGTAAACGCCGCCAGATCCATCACTTTCAGCTCGCGCTCCAGCACGTCCTGATAGGTTAATTGTTCATACAGCGTCGCATCCGGGTTTTTCACCGGATCGGCGGAGTAGACGCCATCCACTTTGGTGGCTTTCAGCACCACGTCCGCTTCGATCTCGATGCCGCGCAGGCAAGCAGCGGAATCGGTGGTGAAGAACGGGTTGCCGGTACCGGCGGAGAAGATCACCACGCGGTTGTTGCGCAGCAGGCTGATCGCCTCTGCCCAGCTGTAATTGTCACACACGCCGTTCAGCGGGATCGCCGACATCAGGCGGGCGTTCACATAGGCACGGTGCAGTGCATCACGCATAGCCAGGCCGTTCATCACGGTAGCCAGCATTCCCATGTGGTCGCCCACTACGCGGTTCATGCCGGCTTGCGCCAGGCCCGCGCCGCGGAACAGGTTCCCGCCGCCAATAACTACACCGACCTGAATTCCCAGTTCGACCAGCTCTTTCACTTCCTGAGCCATGCGATCCAAAACGCTGGCGTCGATACCAAAACCTTCTGCACCTTGCAGGGCTTCGCCACTCAGTTTAAGCAGAATACGCTGATATACGGGTTTTGCATTGGTTGCCATGGTGTTCTGTCCTAAGAAGCAGTATTAGTATTGGGGATTTCAGCCGATGAAACGCGCCTGAGGTGAGTATCACGCTGCAGGGCTTGCCACCGGTGTAATTCTGGCTGGATAGTATGGAACCGCCAGACGGCGGTTCCATCGACAGTCATTAAGACTGTTTGCTCATCGCGGCAACTTCAGCAGCGAAGTCGGTTTCGACTTTCTCGATGCCTTCGCCCACTTCGAAGCGAATGAAGTTGGTCACGTCAGCGTTGTGCTCTTTCAGCACCTGAGCAACGGATTTGCTCGGATCCATAACGAAAGGCTGACCGGTCAGAGAAACTTCGCCGGTGAATTTCTTCATGCGGCCTTCAACCATTTTCTCTGCGATTTCTTTCGGCTTGCCGGACTGCATGGCGATGTCCAGCTGAACCTGGTACTCTTTTTCTACCACTTCAGCAGACACGTCTTCTGGCTTCACGAACTCTGGCTTGCTCGCCGCAACGTGCATTGCGATTTGCTTAACCAGCTCTTCATCAGCGCCTTTAGCCGCAACCAGAACGCCGATACGCGCGCCGTGCAGGTAGCTGCCCAGCACTTCGCCTTCCAGGGAAGCAACGCGACGAATGTTGATGTTTTCGCCGATTTTTGCCACCAGCGCTACGCGCTCTTCTTCGAACTGTGCTTTCAGCACGTCAACGTCAGTGATTTTGCCAGCCATAGCGGCATCCAGCACTTTGTCGGCGAACGCCTGGAAACCAGCGTCTTTTGCTACGAAGTCAGTCTGGCAGTTAACTTCCAGAATGATGCCGTAGTTGCCTTCGATCTTGGTTTTGATCACGCCGTCAGCAGCCACGTTGCCTGCTTTTTTAGCGGCTTTGATCGCACCGGACTTACGCATGTTTTCGATTGCCAGTTCGATGTCGCCGTTGGATTCAACCAGCGCCTTCTTGCAATCCATCATGCCAGCGCCGGTACGCTCGCGCAGTTCTTTTACCAGGGCAGCGGTAATATCAGCCATTTCTTTTTCCTCGGTTATCTCGCGTGGAGACAGTTCTCATTCAGATAAGCAAAGGGGGCCTTAACAGGCCCCCCTAACCAACATATGTCAATACCTGGTTAATAAGGGCTCAGTGACGAGCTTGCCTTATTATTCAGCTTCTACGAAGCCTTCTTCCGCCTGAACGGCCAGATCTTGAGAACGACCTTCACGCACAGCGGCAGCAACGGCAGTCAGGTACAGGTTTACTGCACGGATTGCGTCGTCGTTACCAGGGATGATGAAGTCAACGCCGTCTGGGTTAGAGTTGGTATCAACGATAGAGAATACCGGGATACCCAGGTTGTTGGCTTCTTTGATCGCGATGTGTTCGTGATCGGCATCGATAACGAACAGTGCGTCTGGCAGGCCGCCCATGTCTTTGATACCGCCCAGGGAGTTTTCCAGCTTGGCCAGTTCACGAGTGCGCATCAGCGCTTCTTTCTTGGTCAGCTTGTCCAGGGTGCCGTCTTGAGACTGGATTTCCAGATCTTTCAAACGTTTGATGGACTGACGAACGGTTTTCCAGTTAGTCAGCATGCCGCCCAACCAGCGGTGGTTCACGAAGAACTGGTCACAGCTGTTAGCAGCGTCTTTTACCGCTTCGCTTGCTGCGCGCTTGGTACCAACGAACAGGATCTTGCCTTTACGGGAAGAGATCTTGGTCAGTTCAGCCAGAGCGGCGTTGAACATTGGTACGGTCTGCTCCAGGTTGATGATGTGAACCTTGTTACGAGCGCCGAAGATGAAAGGCTTCATTTTCGGGTTCCAGTAACGGGTCTGGTGACCAAAGTGAACACCAGCCTTGAGCATGTCGCGCATGGAAACAGTTGCCATGATTAAACCTCTATAGATTAATTGGGGTTATGCCTCCACGTATCCCATAACGCCGACCCTGGCGGCGACAAGTCACCTCAGGGCACCCCGGCGGATGTGCCGATACGTGTGTGTTATTTACACAAAATGAGTGCAGTTAAAGTATTTTCGGCCGATTCCCGCCAGGCCACAAGAACCAAGTCGCGGATCGCCGGCGCGCTTTATACCATAAACCCGCCGCCGACACCAACTTTTGTTGCGTTTCGCCGGGCGTCAGGAAATGAAATTTGGCAGCCCCCGGCCGGGCTGATACCATAAGTCACTGCTTCTTATTGTCGACGATAACGACACCTGCGGACGAATTTCATGGCAATCTCAATTAAAACACCTGATGACATCCAAAAAATGCGCGTGGCCGGCCGCCTGGCCGCCGAAGTGCTGGAGATCATCGAGCCGCACGTCAAACCTGGCGTGACCACCGGCGAACTGGACCGTATCTGTCACGAGTACATCACCAACGAGCAGCAGGCCATCTCCGCCTGCCTCGGCTACCACGGCTTCCCGAAATCCGTGTGCATCTCGGTGAACGAAGTGGTGTGCCACGGCATCCCGAGCGACGACAAAACGCTGAAAGACGGCGACATCGTCAACATCGACGTGACCGTGATTAAAGACGGTTTCCACGGCGACACCTCGAAGATGTTCATCGTCGGCAAACCGACCATTCTGGGCGAGCGCCTGTGCCGCGTCACTCAGGAAAGCCTGTATCTGGCGCTGAAGATGGTCAAACCGGGCATCCGTCTGCGCACCCTGGGCAAGGCCATCCAGCAATTCGTCGAGGCCGAGAAATTCTCCGTGGTGCGCGAGTACTGCGGCCACGGCATCGGCGAAGTGTTCCATGAAGAGCCGCAGGTGCTGCACTATGACGCGGACGACGGCGGCGTGGTGCTGCAGGCGGGCATGGCCTTCACCATCGAACCGATGGTCAACGCCGGCGACTACCGCATCCGCACCATGAAAGACGGCTGGACGGTAAAAACCAAAGATCGCAGCTTGTCGGCGCAGTATGAGCATACTATTGTGGTCACTGATAACGGCTGCGAGATAATGACGTTGCGCAAGGATGACACCATCCCCAACATCATTACGCACGAGATGTAAGCACTGCGGCGCACGCCGCGTGCAGAATGTCACCAGGCCGGCTTATGCCGGCCTTTTTTATGGGCTGCGCACTATGTCTGACAATCTCCTTCAACCGGCTGTGCCGATGCCGCCCGCCTCTCCCAGCGTCTACGGCGACGACGAGCTCACCTGCCCGCTGCTGAAACAGCGGCTGGAGCAGTTCCAGCTGTGGCTGGCGGCGGCGTTCGACGCCGGATCCAGCGCCGAAAGCCTGGTGGCGGCGCGCAGCGACTTCATCGATCGCCTGCTGCGCCGGCTGTGGACGTTCTACGGCTTTGAAGATATCCCGGAAACCGCGCTGGTGGCGGTCGGCGGCTACGGCCGCGGCGAGCTGCATCCGCTGTCGGATATCGACGTGCTGGTGCTCAGCCAGCGCCGGCTGACGGAGCAACAGTCGCAGCGGGTCGGCGAATTCATCACTCTGCTGTGGGATCTCAAACTGGAAGTGGGCCACAGCGTGCGCACCCTGGAAGAGTGTCTGCTGGAAGGGCTGGCGGATCTGACCGTGGCCACCAACCTGATCGAATCGCGCATGATCTGCGGCGACGTTGCGCTGTTCCTGCAGATGCAAAAACATATCTTCAGCGACGGCTTTTGGCCTTCGCCGCAGTTCTTCCACGCCAAGATCAGCGAGCAACAGGAGCGTCATCAGCGCTACCACGGCACCAGCTATAACCTGGAACCGGATATCAAAAGCAGCCCCGGTGGCCTGCGTGACATCCACACGCTGCTGTGGGTGGCGCGTCGCCACTTCGGCGCCACCTCGCTGGACGAAATGGTCGGCTTCGGTTTCCTCACCCAGGCCGAGCGCAACGAGCTGAACGAATGCCAGAGCTTCCTGTGGCGCATCCGCTTTGCGCTGCATCTGGTGCTGCCGCGTTACGACAACCGTCTGCTGTTCGATCGTCAGCTCAGCGTGGCGCAGCTGCTGCGCTATGAAGGCGAAGGCAACGAGCCGGTCGAGCGCATGATGAAAGACTTCTACCGCATGACGCGGCGCGTCAGCGAGCTGAACCACATGCTGCTGCAGCTGTTCGACGAAGCCATCCTGGCGCTGGACGCCACCGAAAAGCCGCGCCCGCTGAACGACGATTTCCAGCTGCGCGGCGATCTGATCGATCTGCGCGACGAAACGCTGTTCATCCGCGAGCCGCAAGCCATCATGCGCATGTTCTACCTGATGGTGCGCAACCGCGAGATCAAAGGCATTTACTCCACCACCGTGCGCCAGCTGCGCCACGCGCGCCGCCACCTGAAACAGCCGCTGTGCACCATCCCGGAAGCGCGCGATCTGTTTATGGCCATCCTGCGCCACCCCGGCGCGGTGTCGCGCGCGCTGGTGCCGATGCACCGTCACAGCGTGCTGTGGGCCTATATGCCGCAGTGGGGCAAGATCGTCGGGCAGATGCAGTTCGACCTGTTCCACGCCTATACCGTCGACGAACACACCATCCGCGTGCTGCAGAAGCTGGAGAGCTTCGCCGAGCCTGAAACCCGGCCGCGCCATCCGCTGTGCGTGGAGCTGTACCCGCGCCTGCCGCACCCGGAACTGCTGCTGCTGGCGGCCTTGTTCCACGATATCGCCAAAGGGCGCGGCGGCGATCACTCGATCCTCGGCGCGGAAGACGTGGTGGAGTTCGCCGAACTGCACGGCCTCAACTCGCGAGAAACCCAGCTGGTGGCCTGGCTGGTGCGCTGCCACCTGCTGATGTCGGTTACCGCGCAGCGCCGCGATATTCAGGATCCGACGGTGATCCAGCAGTTCAGCAGCGAAGTACAGAGCGAAACCCGCCTGCGCTATCTGGTGTGTCTGACGGTGGCGGATATCTGCGCCACCAACGAAACCCTGTGGAACAGCTGGAAACAGAGCCTGCTGCGCGAGCTGTATTTCGCCACCGAAAAACAGCTGCGCCGCGGCATGCAAAACAGCCCTGACCTGCGCGAACGCGTGCGCCACCATCGCCTGCAGGCGCTGGCGCTGCTGCGCATGGACAACATCGACGAAGAGGCGCTGCACCGCATCTGGAGCCGCTGCCGCGCCGATTACTTCCTGCGCCACTCGCCGAATCAGCTGGCCTGGCACGCCCGCCACCTGCTGGCCCACGACTCCACCCAGCCGCTGGTGCTGGTCAGCCGCCAGGCGACGCGCGGCGGCACCGAGATCTTCATCTGGAGCCCGGATCGCCCTTACCTGTTCGCCGCCGTCGCCGGAGAGATGGATCGCCGCAACCTGAGCGTGCACGACGCGCAGATCTTCACCAACCGCGACGGTATGGCGATGGACACCTTTATTGTGCTGGAGCCGGACGGTAGCCCGCTGGCGCAGGATCGCCACGCGGCGATCCGCCAGGCGCTGCTGCAGGCCATCACCCAGCGGGAGTACCAGCCGCCGCGCGTGCGCCGCCCCTCTTCCAAGCTGCGCCACTTCAGCGTGCCGACCGAGGTCACCTTCCTGCCGACCCATACCGATCGCCGCAGCTACCTGGAGCTGACCGCGCTCGACCAACCTGGCCTGCTGGCGCGGGTGGGCGAAGTGTTCGCCGATCTGGGGCTGTCGCTGCACGGCGCGCGCATTTCCACCATCGGCGAGCGGGTCGAGGATTTGTTCATCCTAGCCGACGGCGAGCGGCGCGCGCTCGACCAAGAAACGCGCAGAAAGTTGGAGCAACGGTTGACAGAGGCCCTCACCCCAAACGATAAAATGTGATACAAGTAACTTTTTACCGACAACATCAGGAAAGAGAACAGCATGCAGCAATTACAGAACGTTATTGAAAGCGCCTTCGAACGCCGTGCGGACATCACCCCGGCGAACGTAGACACCGTAACGCGCGAAGCGGTAAACCAGGTGATCGGCCTGCTGGACAGCGGCGCCCTGCGCGTCGCCGAGAAGATTGACGGTCAATGGGTCACCCATCAGTGGCTGAAGAAAGCCGTGCTGCTCTCTTTCCGCATCAACGACAACAAGGTGATGGACGGCGCGGAAACCCGCTACTACGACAAAGTGCCGATGAAATTCGCCGACTACGACGAAGCGCGCTTCCAGAAGGAAGGTTTCCGCGTCGTGCCGCCGGCCACCGTGCGCCAGGGCGCGTTCATCGCGCGCAACACCGTGCTGATGCCGTCTTACGTTAACATCGGCGCCTACGTCGACGAAGGCACCATGGTCGACACCTGGGCCACCGTCGGTTCTTGCGCGCAGATCGGCAAAAACGTTCACCTGTCCGGCGGCGTCGGCATCGGCGGCGTGCTGGAGCCGCTGCAGGCCAACCCGACCATCATCGAAGACAACTGCTTCATCGGCGCGCGTTCCGAAGTGGTGGAAGGCGTGATCGTGGAAGAAGGCTCGGTGATCTCGATGGGCGTCTACCTCGGCCAGAGCACCCGCATCTATGACCGCGAGACCGGCGAAATCCATTACGGCCGCGTGCCGGCGGGCTCGGTGGTGGTTTCCGGCAACCTGCCGTCGAAAGACGGTTCTTACAGCCTGTACTGCGCGGTGATCGTCAAGAAAGTCGACGCCAAAACGCGCGGTAAAGTCGGCATTAATGAGTTATTGCGTACTATCGACTAAATTGAAATAGCGGGTGATTCACCCGCTATTTTTTTGTCTGCGTTTCGCTGGCAGTCACAGTCGCAGATCTCGCTTTCCGCCATAATCGCAGTCGTGGAATATAACGATCACATCTAAAGAGGGCGCAGTATGTACGATAACTTGAAGAGTTTGGGCATCAATCAACCGGAAGACGTCGATCGCTATAGCCTGCGTCAAGAGGCCAACAACGACATCCTCAAGATCTATTTCCGCAAGGACAAGGGCGAGTTCTTCGCCAAGAGCGTGAAGTTCAAGTACCCGCGCCAGCGTAAAACCGTGGTGGCGGACAACGCCGGCCAGGGCTACAAGGAAATTCACGAGATCAACCCGAACCTGCGTTACGTGATCGACGAGCTGGATCAGCTGTGCCAGCGCGATCAGGTGGAAGTGGATCTGAAGCGTAAAATCCTCGACGACCTGCGCCATCTCGAAGGCGTGGTGTCGCACAAGATTGCCGAGATCGAAGCCGATCTGGAAAAACTCACCCGCGGCAAATAATGCGGATCGGTTGACCCGCATCATCGCCAAGGCGCCCTTTTGCGGCGCCTTTTTACTTTACGATTGCAGCAGCGTGCCCCACTGCTCGACCCACGGGCAGGCGGCCACTTCCGGTTCCGGCTGTTCCATCGCATCGATCTCCAGCACTTCGCCAACGCGGGTGGCGCCCTGCTCCTGCAGCAGCGCGTCGAACGCGCGCCCGGCGCCGCAGAAGTTGTCATAGCTGCTGTCGCCGAGGGCTATCAGCCCATAGCGCAGCTCCGGCTGATAGCCAACCTGATCGCGGATAGCGTGGAACAGCGGCGCGATGCTGTCCGGCAGATCGCCCTGCCCGGTGGTGGAGGTGATCACCAGCGCGTAGTGCTGACGATAATACTGCCAGGCCTCCAGCGTGCCCTCTTCGAACAGTTTGACCTCATGGCCCTGCTCGCTGAGGATGTTTTGCGCCTCTTCCGCCACCAGCAGCGAATTGCCGTAGACCGTTCCCACGAAGATACCAACCTGAGCCATGGCTCCTACTCCCTTCATTACCTTTAAAAATTGTCAGCTATCCTGACCGTTAGCCGCGCTAAACTCAACCCCGGCAAGTTCAGGGAATAGCCCCGCCCAGCCGAACTGCGCCATCACCCCTTGCCAGGCTTCGTCCCAGCGCGCCGTTACCTGCAGCGGCTCGCCGGTCACCGGGTGCGTCAGCTGCAGATGGCTGGCGTGCAGCATCAGGCGCGGGCAACCGAAATGCTGCGCCATCCCGCGGTTCTGCCGCAGATCGCCGTGCTTGCTGTCGCCGATGATCGGATGGCGAAGATGCGCCATATGGCGCCGCAGCTGATGTTTGCGGCCGGTTTCCGGCTGCAGTTCCACCAGGCTGTACCGCGCGCTGTCGTAGCGGCCGACGGCCACCGGCATCTCCACCTGCGCCAACGGCCGGTAGTGCGTTACCGCCGGCTGCGGCCCCTTATCGGCATCGGCATGTTTATCGGCGATTTTGTCCAGTTCCGCCGTCAGCGGATAATCGAGAGTTGCCCCCTCCTGCACGTAACCCCGCACCACCGCATGGTAGGTTTTCTGCACCTGATGTTGTTCGAACTGCTGCGACAGCAGGCGCGCCACCTCGCTGGACAGCGCCATCAGCAGCACGCCGGAGGTCGGGCGATCGAGACGGTGCACGGTAAAAACGTGCTGCCCGAGCTGATCGCGCACCGTCTGCATCATAAAGCGGGTTTCATGACGATCCAGCCAACTGCGGTGCACTAACCAACCCGACGGCTTGTTCACCGCCACCAGGTGTTCATCCTGATATAAAATCTCAATCACATCACGTTCCCAGGTCAATAACCGTTTCGGGCGCGAGTATAACAGGCATGAGACGCAACGCTAGTTCACCCATTCGATGGTCACCAGCCGCATATCGGCGCGGCCGCGCTCGTCTACCGCCCGAATGCGGTAGCGCCCGTTGTCGATAGGCCGCCAGTCGATCGGCTTTTTGCTGGCACTGCTGCCGAGATAGATATCGTCGACGAACCAGTACACCGTCTTGCTGTCGGCGTCCGTCACCGCATTGAAGGCGATTTTGTCCCGCCCCTGCTGCGACTGGCGCAGGGTATAGGTGGTGTTTTTCAGCGGTGAAGTGATGCGCGGCGCGCTGCCGCCGACGGCGATGCCGTTGTCCTTGCAGCGATTGATCGGCGGCGCCCGCTTCGGCAACCCGGCCTGAGCGAACACGTTGGCCAGATCGGAAGGCCAGAACTCAAAGATTTCGGTGCGGGTCTGCGCCGCGTCATACGGCGGGCAAACGACCTCACCGCTGTGAATATCCAGCACCACCGGCCGGTAAACGCTGTCGACCTTGATCGGCGACTTGCCGGGAATGAACCAGGTCTTGCCCTTTTGCTGGCACCACGGCGTCGGCAGATCGCCGCTGGCGAGACAAATGTCCACCCGCCGCAGCCGTTTGGGGAACGGGTGCTTCGGTTCTCGCAGGCCGGGATAGCTGGCGTTGACGCTGTCGATGATGTTGAAGAACAGCGGCGCGGCCGCCTCGGCGCCGACCAACGCATTGTTGCCGCGCCCGTCGAAGTTGCCTTCCCACACCACCAGCACATAAGGGCCGAAAATCCCGACGCTCCAGGCGTCGCGAAAGCCCCATGAGGTGCCGGTCTTCCAGTACACCGGCAGCGACGAAGAACGCTGCGCCAGCGTATCGCCCGGCCGCCGGTGCTGGCGCAGCATATCCAGCGTGATGAAACTGGCCTCCTCACTCAGCAGCCGTACCGGCGTCGATTCGGCCTGGTTCAGCTGCATGCGAAGCGGCCGCAGCTCGCCGCGATTCGCCAGCAGCGCATACAGCTTCGCCAATTCCTGCGCCGTTACCTCGCCGCCGCCCAACACCAGCGACAGTCCGTAGTGGCTCTCGTTGGCCATATTGGCGACGCCGGTCAGGCGCAAAAACTGATAAAAGGTCGGCTGACGCAGCTGTGAAGCGACATACACCGCCGGAATATTGCGGCTGAAATTCAGCGCGTCGGTGGCGGTCACCGGGCCGAGAAAGCGCCGATCGAAGTTTTCCGGCGCATAGGCGCCGAACGACGAAGGCACGTCTTTAAGAATGGTCATCGGATGCAGCACGCCCTGCTCCATGCCCAGCGCGTAGATGAACGGCTTCAGCGTCGATCCCGGCGAACGCTTGGCGTTGGTGCCGTTCACCTGCCCCTGAATCGGACGATTGTAATAGTCCGCCGAACCCACCAGCGCGCGCACCCCCATATCGCGGCTGTCCACCAGCAGCACCGCGGCGTTTTGGATGCCGCGGCTGCGGTTGCGGGCGATAAAGGCGTTGACCTGTCGTTCGACCAGCCGCTGCAGCCCGGCGTCCAGCGTGGTGTCGACGCGGGTATCGCGCTGCACCAGTTGCTGCGTCTGCAGGCGCAGCTGTTCGATAAAGTGCGGTGCGATATAAGGCACTTGTTCAGGCTGCCGCAGCGCCAACGGCAGGCGGAACAGCGTTTGCTGGCTGGCGTCGGTGGGGTAAGCCTGTTGCCAGCGCAGGAACAGACGGTTGCGCGCCTGCGTCAATGCGGCGCCGAGCATGCCGGTTTTCGGCTCCAGACGGTAGCTGGGTGACTGCGGCAACACCGCCAGCGTCAGCGCCTCCGGCAGAGTCAACTCCCGCGGCGACTTGGCGAAATAGATCAGGCTGGCGGCGCCGATGCTTTCAATGTTGCGGCCGTAGGGCGCGTAATTCAGATAGGCTTCCAGGATATCGCGCTTGGAGTAGCTCAGTTCCAGCTGCACCGCACGCAGCACCTGCAGCAGCTTGCCGCCCGGCGTGCGGGTATTGAGATGCCAGCGCATACGCGCCAGCTGCATGCTGATGGTCGATCCGCCCTGCATTTTGCCGCCGGCGACATAGCTGCGCCAGAAACCGCGCATCAGGCTGACGGGGTTAAAACCGGGGTTATAGTAGAACCAGCGGTCTTCGTGCAGCAGCAACCCGCGCACCGCCAGCGGCGACACTTGCTCCAGCGGGGTCCACAGCCGGTAGCGATCGTCGTTGGCCAGCGTAATGCGCAGCAGCGCGCCGTGCCTGTCGTAATAAACGGAAGACTGCGGCAGCCCCTGCCACAGGGGCGGATGCGGCCACAGCCGAATTGCGGTCAACAGCAGCGCCAGTAAAAACACCGCCATCAAGCCGTTTTGCAGCACGCGCCCGGTCAGGATCTTCATACGTTCTCAGCATTCCGGCGCCAGACGCTGGCCTGGCGCCGGATACGGCCTAGTCGTTGCCCGCCGGCACCACCACCAGCTTGCCGCCGCCGGCCGACATGGCCTGCACTTCACGGTCGTACATGGCTTCGCCGTAGGCCGGTGGAATAATAAAGCTGCCGGTATTGGTAGCCTTGATCTGATAGACGAACTCCTGCACCTCGGTGCCGGCGCTGCCGTAGATAATCACCCGATCTTCGCGGATATCGCTGTAGTCCGGCGCCCAGGTGGAGCCAGATGCGGCCAGCGGCGACTGCCAGCCGCCGCGATCGTCGCTCTCTTCACCGGCGTCGGCCGGCTCCGGCGGCATCTGCTGCACCACTTCGAACCCGCCCGGCAGCAGATCGACGATCGCCAGGTTGCTCTGTCCCTCTTTCGAATTGGCGCGCACCTTCAGATGGACGTTGATCTTCTGCCCCAGCGTCACCTGCGTCACCGGCTTGCCCTGTTCGTCGGTGTAATCGCGGACGATCTCAATCCCGCGCGACAGCGCTTTTTGCGGCGCATTCAGATCGTAACCGGCCTGCGTCACCACATACCAGGCCGGCGCGCTGCCGCCGTTGGTGAAGCGCACGGCGGTAGCGTCGGCGTTAAATTGCCCCTGAACGAACAGCCCCTGCAGCTCACTGATGCGCTGCGGGTCGCCGTCGCTTTTGCCCACCTGCATGATGCCTAACGCGTCCGCATTGGCGGATTGCGCCGCCACCTGGGCCGAATAGCTTTCCAGCGCCAGGATGCTCATTGCAGAGGAGTAGGTGGTGTAACGCTCTTCTTTCAGTGCCTTGACCATATTCTCCAGCACCTGCGGCGGGATCGACGCCACCTTCTCAGGGAAGTGACGGGTAATCAGATACAGCCGCGTCGCATCCTGCACCAGCGGATCGAAATAGTTCTGCGTCCACCAGGCGCTGTCATACGCTTTGCTCAGTTGCTGCCAGCTCGGTTGCAACAGCGCGGCGGCTTCGTCGTCCATCTTCAACAGGCGATAGGAAGAGGCCAGATACAGCGCGCTCAGATCGGTTTTCCAGCCCTCGCCATAGCGTTTTTGCAGCGTATCCTGCACCGCCGCCAGCGAGTTGGTGGTCACTTCGCCCTGCAGCGTCAGCAGGTAAACCGCCCAGCTGCGCAGGCGCAGCAGATACAGATCGTCGAATCCGCTGGCCGCCAGCTCGCGCAGCGCGCCGTTGGCTTCATCCAGCATGCCTTCCGGCAGGGCGTAGCCCGCCGCTTTGGCTTCGAGCAGATACTGCACCACATAAGGCGTGACGAAAGGATCGGCATCCGGCGACGAACGCCAGGCGCCGATCGCCCCGCTGTCGTTCTGACGGGCGCGCAGCACGCCCAGCAGATTACGCAGCTGCTTGCTGACTTCCGCCTGGCTCAGGCTGCTTTTCATCTCCGGATGACGGCTCTGCAGCATCAGCGGAATGGAGCGGCTGACGATCTGCTCGGAACAGTAATACGGGTAATCCGCCAGGTATTGCGCCAGCCCGCTGGTCAGCACCAGCGGCGAATTCGACACCGCCGCCCGGCGCTGCGCGAAGGCGTCGAACATCTGGCGCAGGCCATCGACATTCTGGCTGCCGCCGCTCATGCGCCCCATCACCGACTGGGTGCGGTACGGCGCCGCCGGCCGCACCGAGGTGCTGACGGTGCGACGGCTGGCCTGGTCGCCGTAACGGGCGTCGAACACCAGCGGCGCATCGCCCAGCACGGCTTTGGCGCGCAGGCGGAAGGCGATCACGCCCTCGCGTTTTTCCGCCAGCGTCAGGCTTTGCGTCGCGTTGCCCACCACCTCCAACTGCGGCGGCGGCGTCAGCAGGACGTTGATGGCGACCGACTGGCCTTTCAGCCCTTCAAGATTGTTGCTGACGCCCACGCTGACGTCGAACTCATCGCCCGGCGCCACCATCGCCGGCACATTCGGCGTCATGATGAAGCTGTCGCGCACCGTGGCGGCGGTTTGCGCCTTGCCGATTTTCTCCGGCGTCACCGAAATCGCCATGACGCGGATCTTGCCGTTGAAGTAATCCGGCACCGGATAGACGAACTGCTTCTCGCCGCTGACCTCGGTAATGCCGGACCAATAGGCCACCGGCTTGTCGCGCTTGCGTTTGAACGGGTTGAGGTTGAGATCCAGCCCTTCGCCCGCATCGCCGCCCGGCGCCGCGGTCAGCGCCATCAGCTTGCTGAATTCCGGCAGGATCAGATCGAGGATCTGCGAGCTGCTCACGTTGAGTTCGCGCTTGCTGAAGAAGAACTCCAGCGGATCCTTCAGGCGGTAACGCGCCACCTGCAGAATGCCCTCATCGACGGCGAACAGCGCCACCTGCTGCGGCGCATCGGTCTTGACCGTCATCGTCAGGTTTTCACCCGGCTTGATGACCTGCGGCGCCGTCACCTCGAGGCTGTTTTGGCGCGCCTTGGTGCTGATCTTGAACGGCATCACGCCGTAGCTCAGCGGGCTCATGAAGATCTCGCTGGAGTTGATGTCGCGCACGAACTGCACGTTGATGTAGCCGTTGCCCTCCATGCCGGCCGGCACTCGGATCGTCTGCACCGAGCTGGTGGTGTCGGTGTGGAACCACTGCCAGGCGTAAACCTTGTCCTTTTCAATGGTGATCAAGCCGCTACCGGTATAAGGCGCGTTGATCGCCACCTCGATCTCCTCGCCCGGCTGGTATTCCGCCTGGTTGAGTTTCAGCTTCAGTTCGGCATTGCGATCCAGCGAACGGCTCAGGTTGGCGTTACCGGCCACACTGTAGGCGACGCGATTGAGCGTCTTGCCCTGCGCATCTTCAATCACCAGCACGAAGTCGCCCGGCTTATCGGTCGCCAGCCGCAGATCCGCGCCCTGCTCGCTCAGCGCCAGCGGCTGTTCCGACAGCTGCACTTCCTTCATCTTCGACTGGTATTTGTAAACGCCCGAATCCTGTTTGGTCAGCACCGAAATGTATTTCTGCTCGATCAACACCTGCTTCAGGTTCGGCATGGCGATCTGTTTCAGGGCCGGATCGATGGCGATCACGTTCAGATGCCGCTCCGCGTCGCGGTTGATGTAGCCCAGATCGCCGTCCGCCTTCACGCCGATCAGGTAATCGTAAGGGGAAACCAGCGTACGGGCGGTAGCCGCCACCGAGCGCCCGCCGCCGGCGACGAACGCCTCCGACAGCAATTGCAGCTGATAGGTGGCGTCGGCGTAGGATTTCAGATCGAGCGGAATATCGGCCGCGCCGTGCTCATCGGTGGTGCGATCTTCCAGCTCGGTCTCGAACCCGTCGCTGTTTTGTCGGTTTTCATAGAACGCATAATCCGGGAAGCGATCGAAGCTCGGATACATCGGCCGCAGCGTCAGCCTGGTGGTCACGCGGCGATCCTGCGCCGGGGTGCCGAACAGATTCTGCACATCGATGCTGGCCTTCAGCTCGGACGGTTTTACCCAGCCTTGCTGGCGGTCAGGCGTCAACGCCAGCTTCACTTTCAGCTGATCCGGTTCGAACTCCTTCACATTGACTGCGGTATGGCCGAGCAGCGTGGAGGTGTCGTTATTTTTGCCGATCAGATACAGATAGACGTTCCACTCGCCGGTGGGCGAATTTTCATCGGTGGTATAGCTCAGCTCGTTGAAACCGCTGGCGCCCAGCGTAAGCGGCACGGTAGACATCAGCTTGTCGCGCGGATCGCGGATTTCGGCGCGCACCGGCACGCCGGCCAGGCCAACGCCCCAGTCGGTGGCGCGGGTGATCAGGCCGATGTTAAAGGTATCCCCCGGCCGATAAACGCCGCGATCGGAGAACAGGTAGCTGCTGAGCGTGCGCGGATCGGTCGGCGTTTGTTCACCGGCAACGTCGAAGCGCGAGAAATCCAGCCCGCGATCGTTATAGCTGCCGGTCGGCAGGAAGGAGACATCCCCTTCTTTCTCCACCAGGAACATCACCGGCTGGCGCTCGTTGGTGTACACATCCAGCGCCGGGAAACGCACGTGCCCATCGGCGCCAGTGGTTTGGCTGAGCAGCGTCACGCCGTTTTTGGCCACCACCGACACGGTGGCGCCGCTGACCGGCGCGCCGCTTTGGATCGACTGCACAAAGACGTCGCGCGTCTTGTCCTGCGAGCTCTTGGCGACGATGCCCAGATCGGTCACCACCACAAAGCGCGAATCGCCGACGTCGGGCTGCTCTTCCCCTTCGCTCTCATCCTGTTCCTGATCCTGCTCGGCGCCCGCCTCTTCCGCCGCCGGTTTTCGGTTCGGCTGCCATTCAGACAGCGTCAGCAGGAACACCCCGCGATGGGAACTGGCGTTGGTGGAGAGATAGCGGGAAAGATCGATGCCCTGATAGTTCACTTCCCCCGGCCGCTCGTTGTTGAGCGCCGTCTGGTATTTGAAATGCTCGGTGAAATATTCGTCGTTGAGCCGGTTGAATTCCGTGGAGGAGTATTCCCGGCTTTTGAAGGAGACGATGTGCTGCAGCTGGCTCGGGATCACCCGCTTGATGTCCAGCCGCAGGCCCGCCACGTTGCGCGCCGCCACGCTGATCTGCTTGTCGCCGTTGACCGACAGCAGCGAGCCCTGCGACATGAACTGCAGCGATTTCGGGAACTCCGGCACTTCGACCACGCGGTAAACCTTCTTCGGCATTTTGTAACCGCCGGCGGAAACCAGCTGGTTATCGATCTCAAGCAGCACAAAGCGGTGCGCCGGGGCGTCGAAACGGAAGCTGAACTGCGGTTGGTAGGCCTCTTCCGCCTCGTTAAGCGTCAACGGCAGCGGCGTCGCCTGCGCCAGCACGTTTTTACCGACGCTGTCGACCGTCCATTGATAGAAATCGTCGGCATCGTTGGCGGTCTCGGCATCGCTCGGATCGTGCTGCGGCAGCAGCCAGGCTTTCGCGGCCCGCGCCAGCTCTTTATCCTTCACCGCATCGCTGAAACCGACCACCAGGGCACGCTGCCCTTGGCCGCCGTCGGTATCCACCACCTGGGCGCTGGCGTCGCTCAGCGCCAGGCTGTACAGCGTCGGTACTTTTACCCAGTTGCTTTTCGCCTCTTCGACCGCGTTGCCGGCCGCCGTCGATTTAACGCCCTTGCCAACGGTCAGATGCACTGCCCCGCCCTGATCCAGCGCCTGCAGCGGCTCGGAATGCACCCAGGCGTTCAGTTTTTTCTCGTCATAGACCAGAGAGAAATTCAGCTTCTTCTCGGAGGTGGCGCTGCCTTCTTTCAATCCCAGCGAAATTTGTTTTTCAAAGCTGGCGACGTCGACCGGCGCGTTGAACTGCAGATTGAAAATCGCGCTGCGTTTCTGCGCATTCTGCGGATCGCGGTAATACTCGGCCTGCCCCAGGCGGTAATCGAACGCGGGCACGGTGAAGGCATAACGGGTTTTGGCGAGCTTGACCTGCGGCGCCAGCAACGTGGCGGGCTCAAGGGTCACCTCATATTTCGCGCCCATCGGCAGCGGCTTTTTCGCCGTGAACACCAGTGTCGACTCATTGCTCCATGCCCACTGCCCTTCCGCCGACGGTTTCAGAGTGATGCCGGCGCTCACGGTTTTGCCCGCCGCGGTTATCGGCGCAGCCGAGCCGCTGAAGGTCAGGCTCACCGTTTGCGGCGCCTGCCGGGCGGCGGCGTAGTCTATCGGCTCGGGGTTGGACAACTCGGCGTTGATCTCCTGAACCACCATCGGCGCCGGTTCAATCGGTTGGGGCCGGTTTTGCCACCAGTGCCAACCGTAAAATGCGCCGCCCGCAACGCCTGCCAGCAGCAGCAGGCTCAGACCGACCGCTTTCGGGTGTTTATCCACGCCGCTTTCCAGCCGCAAAAAACCGCGCGGCAGCGCAGCCCACCAGGCCGGCGCGCGCCAGCTGAGGTTGCCGACCAGCGGTCTCAGCAACCGCCCCAACAGCGACAACGCCCCGCCCAGCAGGCGACAAACGCCCTTAACCAGGGTAAAAGGCAAACGCAGGATAAACCTTAATAAATCCATTATTGCAGCACCTCATCATCCTAATGCAGCTCCCGGTCAACCGCCGCGGTTAAACCGAGCCGAAAGACGCCGTCGGCTCTCCTGCCCGGCATCCGCGCGAGTACTCTACACTGCCGGGCGGCAAAAATCTGCGCGCCGCCGGCGCATTACGGCTCTTTATTCAACATCAAATCCAGCTGTTGCAGCAGCACCAGCAGCGGCAGACTGCTCGGTTCACGATCTTTCAACGCCTCTTCGAAATAAGGCGTGATGGCGAAGCGCGTCGGCAACGGCGCCTCGGCGTCCAACAACGCATACATGCGCGGCAAGAACACCCACTGCAGCCAGGCTTCGGCCGACATGCTGTCGATGCAGAACGGCTCGGTGCTGGAGAAAGCCTCATGCTCAGGGGGCGCGGCCTGCCACAGCGCCAGATCGCGCATGGATTGTTCAATCGCCTGCAAACTGCGGCGCACCTGGTTATGTATACTCATCTGCATTCCCGATCTCTTTTCATCATGGTATTCAGCGCTCTGGCTGAAAGGCGGCAAAGCATAGCATTTTTATAGCCCAAATTCGGCGCGCCTGAGACAGCTCGCCGTTTTTATCTGGTGACGTTCGCCGTCGCGCGGCACAATAGGCCCACCGAATTCACCACACAGATAAAGATTCATGTCCGTAATAACAGAGAAAAAAAACCACGCGACGCCCGGTAAGGCCATGTTGGCCTCGGTCACCGGTTATGCCATGGACGGGTTTGACCTGCTGATCCTCGGCTTTATGCTGCCGGCCATCAGCATCGAATTGGGATTATCCTCATCGGCCGCCGGTTCGCTGGTCACCTGGACGCTGATCGGCGCGGTGCTGGGCGGCGTGATCTTTGGCCACCTCAGCGATCGTTTCGGCCGTATCCGGGTACTCACGATCACCATCCTGATGTTTTCCCTGTTCACCGGCCTGTGCGCCGTGGCGCAAGGCTATTGGGATCTACTGGCCTATCGCACCCTGGCGGGCATCGGGTTGGGCGGCGAGTTCGGCATCGGCATGGCGTTGATCGCCGAAGCCTGGCCGGCGGAGAAGCGCAACCGCGCTTCGGCATACGTCGGCATGGGCTGGCAGTTGGGGGTGCTGGCGGCCGCTTTCCTGACGCCGCTGCTGCTGGAACACATCGGCTGGCGCGGCATGTTCCTGGTCGGCCTGCTGCCGGCGCTGGCGTCATTCCTGATCCGCCGCACGCTGGGCGAACCGGAGGAATTCGTGCGGCAGAAAGACGCCGGGCAGCCGCTTTCCTTCCTGCAGCGGTTGCGCCTGCTGTTTAAGGATCGCGCCACCGGCAAGGCCAGCATCGGCATCTTCATTCTCTGTTCGGTGCAGAACTTCGGTTACTACGGGCTGATGATCTGGATGCCGACTTACCTGGCGAAAAACTTTGGTTTCTCGCTCACCAAGTCCGGCCTGTGGACGGCGGTGACAGTCGTGGGCATGACGTTCGGCATCGGGCTGTTTGGCGTGCTGGCCGACCGCTTCGCCCGCTGGAAGATTTTCGTGCTGTATCAGGTCGGCGCGGTGGTGATGGTGATCGGCTACGCCCAGTTGAGCGACCCGATGCTGATGTTGTTCGCCGGCGCCGTGATGGGCATGTTCGTTAACGGCATGATAGGCGGCTACGGCGCGTTGATTTCCGATACTTACCCGGTACAGGCGCGCGCCACCGCGCAAAACATCCTGTTCAATCTCGGGCGCGGTGTCGGCGGCCTGGGGCCATTGGTGATCGGCGCGCTGGTGACGCAGGTGTCGTTCACCGCCGCTATCAGCCTGCTGGCGGCGATTTACCTGCTGGATATCTACGCCACGCTGTTCCTGCTGCCGAAAAAACAGGGCGCAGGCGATACGCTGGGCGCGATTGGTTAACGCTGGCGATGGATTAAGCAGAGAAGCACGCACGGCGGGATAGAACAACAAAAAGTTGGGGGCACTGCGTTAACAGTGCCCCCGGTTCGTTTTATAGCCATCCCGCTACACAGTGTGCTCCCTGCTCAATCCTTGAAAACTTTTCCTGCGGCCATCCTGACCAAGTGGTCCTTGCATCATCCTGCAGCATCGTCCTGACGCGGTTCCTCAGCCTTCCTGACCCGCCGACAGTCCTGTGCCGGCTCTCAATCTCCGTCCTGGAGGTGTCCCTGGTTTCTATCCTGAAACATCCTGGGCATCTCCTGACGCCATCCTTCGCTCTTGCCTGAGCGCATCCCTTTCTTCGTCCTGAAGCTGCATCATCCTGATGCTTTCCTGCTCCGCCGGTTCCGTTCCGGTAACGATAAGATCGCTTAAATTCCCCGGAATCACAAGGGTTTGGGAGGCGTCTCACACTAAATTAAGCCTAAGAGTTATCCTAAAGAAATTCTAACCAATTGATCTGGATAACAATAATCTCATAGTCTGGAAAAAGGTGGGAAAAATTAAGAGCGATCTCTCACACCCCGTGTGAGAGATCTCTTACACGGGCGACGGCGAATCCGCCGCGCTTCAGTCCAGCACCGGGCGCAGCGCATCGAGGAAATTCCCCAGCGTCGCCGCCAACAAGGTGCGCTTATCGCTGCCGAATTGTTCCAGCACCACGTTGCCGCTAACGTTGCACAGCGACACCATCGTCATCTCGGATTCGGTGGTCGCCAGGAACAGCGTTGGCGACAGCTTGAGACGTTTTTGCGTCACCAGATGACCGATCAGGTTCTCCTGCAGGCGGATAAAATCTTCCTCGCTCCAGACCTGCAGCAGGCTCAGGCGATGCTCCCCAAATTGCGCGCTCATGTCGCCCGCGTATTGCTGCGTGTAAAAACGGTGCGCATCCGGCTGCAAACGCAGCTCCAGCGCGGCTTCTACCTTCTCCAGCGTCGCCGCCGGCTCGAAAGGCTGCGGCAACCACAGCACCTCGTCCTCGCGATTCTCCACGATGCAGGGCGACGGCACGCCGTACAACGCCTGGCTGGCCGGCGCGTGGCCGCGCGCTTGCTGCCACAACTCGACATAGCGTTGAGTGAATTCACGCAGAGCGTGCGATACATCATGGTCCATATTCTTTCTCGCATACGTTAAACTGACGGCCATTGTACCTATCTCTGAGCGAGGTGACAGCAGATGTCCTCCTATCAAGACCACCAGGCCCTGTCAGGGCTGACGCTGGGCAAACCCACCGCCTACCGCGATCGCTACGACGCCACGTTGCTGCAGGCGGTGCCGCGCAGCATGAACCGCGAGCCGCTGGGGCTGTATCCCGACAACCTGCCCTTCCACGGCGCGGACATCTGGACGCTTTACGAACTCTCCTGGCTGAACGCCAACGGGCTGCCGCAGGTGGCGGTCGGCGAGATCAGCCTCAACGCCGACAGCCTGAACCTGATCGAATCGAAAAGCTTCAAACTGTATCTCAACAGCTTCAACCAAACCCCGTTCGCCGATTGGGAAACGGTGCGCAGCACCCTGCAGCGCGATCTGTCTGCCTGTGCCCAGGGCGAGGTAAGCGTCACCCTGTTCAGCGTCGAGCAGCTGGAAGGCACGCCGATCGCCCGTCTGGCCGGCGACTGCATCGACCAGCAGGATATCCGCATCGACAATTATGAGTTCAACGCCGACTACCTGCTGAACGCCGCCGGTGAAGAGGTGGTGGAAGAGCAATTGGTCAGCCACCTGCTGAAGTCCAACTGCCTGATCACCCATCAACCGGACTGGGGCTCGGTGCAGATAAGCTACCGCGGCGGCAAGATCGATCGCGAAGCGCTGCTGCGCTACCTGGTCTCCTTCCGCCACCACAACGAATTCCACGAGCAGTGCGTCGAGCGCATCTTCAACGATCTGATGCGCTACTGCCGGCCGCAAAGCCTGACGGTTTACGCCCGCTACACCCGCCGCGGCGGGCTGGACATCAACCCGTGGCGCAGCAACGTCGTATTCGCTCCCGCGCACGGCCGCCTGGCGCGCCAATAAGTGCGAAACATTGCTCAACAACTGAGCTAACGAGCGGTTTATGTTGGTAAAAGCCCAGGGACGGCGGTAAGGTTAAAACGAGGCTGTGGCCGGGCAGAGCGCCCGCTGCGCCGCAGCACGCCAACCATAACGAGATGCTGTTTTGCTGCGTATGGATTACTACCGCCCCGCACCGGGTGCAAAGGAGTTACCTTGATTACACACATCAGCCCGCTTGGCTCTATGGATTTATTGTCGCAGCTGGAAGTAGACATGCTGAAGCGCACCGCCAGCAGCGACCTGTACCGCCTGTTCCGCAACTGTTCGCTGGCCGTGTTGAACTCCGGCAGCCAAACCGACAACAGCAAACAGCTGCTGTCGCGCTATGAAACCTTCGACATCAACGTGCTGCGCCGCGAGCGCGGGGTGAAGCTGGAGCTGGTCAACCCGCCGGAAGAGGCGTTCGTCGACGGCCGCATCATCCGTTCGCTGCAGGCCAACCTGTTCGCCGTGTTGCGCGACATTCTGTTCGTGCACGGCCAAATCGCCAGCGCCGGCCGTTTCCAACACCTGAACCTGGAAAACTCGGCCCACATCACCAACCTGGTGTTCTCGATCCTGCGCAATGCGCGCACGCTGCATCTGGATGAAGATCCCAACATGGTGGTGTGCTGGGGCGGGCACTCGATCAACGAGAACGAATATCTGTACGCGCGCAAGGTCGGCAGCCAGCTGGGCCTGCGCGAGCTCAACATCTGCACCGGCTGCGGGCCGGGTGCCATGGAAGCGCCGATGAAAGGCGCAGCGGTCGGTCACGCGCAGCAGCGTTACCGCAACAGCCGCTTTATCGGCATGACCGAGCCTTCGATCATCGCCGCCGAGCCGCCTAACCCGCTGGTGAACGAGCTGGTGATCATGCCGGACATCGAAAAACGCCTGGAAGCCTTCGTGCGCATCGCGCATGGCATCATTATCTTCCCGGGCGGCGTCGGCACCGCCGAAGAGTTGCTGTACCTGTTGGGTATCCTGATGAACCCGGAGAACAGTGAACAGGTGCTGCCGCTGATCCTGACCGGACCGAAAGAGAGCGCCGACTACTTCCGCGTGCTGGACGAGTTCATCATGAACACGCTGGGCGACGAAGCGCGCCGCCATTACACCATCATCATCGACGATCCGGCGGAAGTGGCGCGGCAGATGAAAAAAGCCATGCCGCTGGTGAAGGAAAACCGCCGCAACACCGGCGACGCCTACAGCTTTAACTGGTCGATCCGCATCGCGCCGGATCTGCAACTGCCGTTCGAGCCGACCCACGAGAACATGGCGAACCTCAACCTGTATCCGAACCAGCCGCCGGAGCAATTGGCCGCCGCGCTGCGCCGCGCCTTCTCTGGCATCGTGGCCGGCAACGTGAAGGAAAACGGCATCCACGCCATTGAGCAGTTCGGCCCGTACAAGCTGCACGGCGAACCGCAAATGATGAAGCAGATGGACAGCCTGCTGCAGGGCTTTGTTGCCCAGCACCGTATGAAGCTGCCGGGCAGCGCCTATGTGCCCTGCTACGAAATCGTCGCCTGACCCTCAATCCCGGGCGGCGTAACGGCCGCCCTGTTTTTTCTGACCTTACCGCCCATGATGATACACCTACTGATTGTCGACGCCCTGAACCTCATCCGCCGCATTCACGCCGTGCAGGGCTCCCCTTGCGTCAACGCCTGCCGCCACGCGCTGCAGCAGTTGCTCCAGCACAGCCGCCCGACCCACGCGGTGGCGGTATTCGACGAGGACGACCGCAGCGACAGCTGGCGCCACCAAATTCTGCCGGACTACAAGGCCGGGCGCTCGCCGATGCCGGAAAACCTGCAGCAGGAGATGCCGCAGCTGCGCGAGGCCTTCGCCGAGTTGGGCGTCGCCAGCTGGCATTCGCCCGGCAATGAGGCGGACGATCTGGCGGCCACGCTGGCGGCGAAGGTCGCCGGCGGCGGCCACCAGGTGACCATCGTCTCCACCGACAAAGGCTATTGCCAACTGCTGGCGCCGAACGTACAAATTCGCGATTACTTCCAGAAACGCTGGCTGGATATGCCTTTCGTGCAACAGGAGTTTGGCGTGCAGCCGCAGCAGCTGCCGGACTACTGGGGGTTGGCGGGGATCGGCAGCAGCAAGATCCCCGGCGTGGCCGGCATCGGACCGAAAACCGCCGTGCTGCTGCTGCAGCAGTCGGGCACTCTGGACGGGCTTTATCAGCACCTGGAGCAGGTGCCGGAAAAATGGCGCAGTAAGCTGGAGCAGCACCGCGAGCTGGCCTACGTCAGCAAACGGGTCGCCACGCTGCGCACCGTTCTGTCGCTGGACGGCAACCTGCAGCAGCTGCGCCTGCCGATACAATAAGGGCGCTGCAAGCAGCGCCCTTCATCAAGGCTTCACGCGGTTAATCGCGCTCGTCGCGGCGGCCCGGCACCGCCGACCACATGCGGCGCACGTGTACGGTGATCTCTTCGCGATCGTGATACAGCTGCTTGGCGTGCACTTCAGCGCTGATGCCGGCGGCGCCCAACGCTTCGCGGATGCTCATCAGGTTTTGCGACACTTCCTCGTAGCGCTTTTTCATCGGCAGCTTGAGGTTAAAGATCGCTTCACGGCACCAGCCTTTCACCAGCCACTGAATCATCAGGCTGGTCACCTTCGCCGGTTTCTCCACCATGTCGCACACCAGCCAGTAGATCTTGCTGCTGTTCGGCTCGAACTTGAAGCCGTCGGCGCGGTGGTGCGTCACCTGGCCGGTTTCCATCAGGCTCGGCGCCATCGGGCCGTTATCCACCGAATGCACCATCATGCTGCGTTTCACCAGCTGATAGGTCCAGCCGCCCGGGCAGGCCCCCAGATCGACCGCGTGCATGCCGCTGGCCAGGCGCTCATCCCACTCGTCGGCGGGGATGAACACGTGGAACGCTTCTTCCAGCTTCAGCGTCGAACGGCTCGGCGCATCGGCCGGAAAACGCAGACGCGGAATGCCCATATAGAACGGTGAGTTGTTGTTGCTGTAGGAGTAACCGACGTAACAGCAGCCCGGCGCGATGAAAAATACATGCACCACCGGGCGAGTCGGGTTCTCGCGCGCCATCAGCACCTTCTGCTCGCGCATCGCGGCGCGCAGCGGCACCGTCAGCTTGCGGCAGAACTTCATCAGCTCTTTGCTTTCGTTGGTGTCCGGCACTTCCACCCGCAGCTCACCGCCGCGATCGACCACGCCGATCAGCATGCCGACGATCGGCGATACCCGATCTTCCGGCGGCAGATCGCGCAGCAGCTCCCCCACCACGATCATCTGGCGGGCGAAAATCAGTTCGCGGAACGGAATTTCCCGCGCCAGACGGTCGGCATCGTCCGGCTGATAGCATTCGAACAACACGTAACCGCTGTGCTCTTTTACCCGCGCAAAGCCGTAAATCTCCAGCTGGGCGGCTTTATCGGTGATCTCCGCCGCACACTCTTTTTCGAAGCCGGGGCGGCAGTACAACGCAATCTTATTCATGGCGCTCGGCCTTTTTCCTCAGACGCAAAGCGCCAATCAACATCAATATCCAGCCGATCAAGAAGCACACGCCGCCAACCGGCGTGATATATACCCAGACCTTCAGGTGCGACAGCGCCAGGCAATAGAGGCTGCCGCTGAACAACACGGTGCCGAACGCCAACAGCGCTCCGCTCCAGTAAAACCACAGGCTCACGCGGCGCTGCATCGCGACCGCCAGCGCCAGGATGGCCAGGGTATGGAACCCCTGATATTCCAGCCCGGTGCGGATCCAGGCCATTTCGTTGGCGCCCAGCGTGCCGCTTAACACATGCGCGCCGAATGCGCCCAACGCGACAAACACAAAGCCGCTGATAGCGGCGAAAACCAGCATGGAACGGCTGCTCATCGTGATCTATCCCATTAAAAATCACCGGCCGCGGCAAGGCGGCGGCCAGCCTTATTGTTCGTAGCGGAAGCGGAACTTCTCTTGTTCGCTGGCGGCGCGCGCCAGGATCCACTGCCGGAAGGCGGCTATTTTACCCAGTTCTGCCTGGCTGTCATGACATACCAGATAAAAAGCGTTTTTACTGACCAACACATCGTTGAACGGGCACACCAGGCGACCGGCTTCGATCTCGGTTTGCGCCATCACGTTATTCACCAGCGCCACGCCCTGGCCATGCACCGCCGCCTGCACCACCATGGCGCTGTGGCTGAAGATCGGCCCCTGCTGCACATTGATGTGTTGCAACCCCAGCTGGCGCGTATAGGCCAGCCAGTCGCGGCGTGAAACGTCATGCAGCAACGTATGATAAGCCAGATCGTCTGCGGTTTTCAGCGGATGATCGCCGGTCAGCAGGCTCGGCGAACAAACCGGCAGCAGATATTCCGCATACAGGCGCTCGGCGCGCAGCCCCGGCCAATTGCCGCGGCCGTAGAAAATCGCCACATCGACGTCGTCCGCCAGCTTGTCTTCTTCGCGGTCCACCGCCTGGATGCGCACATCGATCCCCGGATAAGCTGAGTTAAAGCCGGACAGGCGCGGCACCAGCCACTGAATGGCGAAGCTCGGCGGCAGACTGACGGTCAATGCCCCCTTGGCGCTGCGCGCCTGCAGCTTGCGCGTCGCCTCGTTGATCGAAGAGAAGATCTCCTTGATATCGAGGTAGTAACTTTGCCCCTCTTCGGTCAGCAGCAGCGAGCGGTTGCGCCGACGAAACAGCTTCAGCCCGAGGAAGTCCTCCAGCGACTTGATCTGGTGGCTCACCGCGGCCTGGGTCACGAACAGCTCTTCCGCCGCCTTGGTGAAACTCAGGTGGCGAGCGGCCGCATCGAACACGCGCAGCGCATTGAGGGGAGGTAAGCGTTTAGACATTAAATTAGCTACTTTTGTGTAACATTAATCCGAATGATTCGGCGCCGAAAATCGGGCGGCTTTGCGTGGCAAGCCATCGGTAAACGCTAACGGCGGATTGCCATTAGTTTTTTTTATCCGAGCCATTATAATTTGTCCGTTGAGGATGCGCCAGCAAATACCTATAGTGGCGGCACTTCCCGGGCCGGAACGAAAAGGGAGTGGGTGTCGAGGACGCCGATGAACTTTTGGCTTGTGGTTGTGATGTTGTGTTTGCAAATTGTCCGGCGATTCCGGACATGGTAGCTAGGCTACTGTTTTTTCACTTCCTGTACATTTACCCTGTCTGTCCATAGTGATTTTATGCAGCACCGCAAAACTTGCGGTGCTTTTTTTTGCCTGACGATTACTGGTTGCTTTCAACCATCTCTTTCACATCGGCGCGGTTGATCTGTTGCTCGACGCCGTTGGCGTCTTTATAGCTGATCATGCCGGTGTCGTTGTCCACTTTAGGCTTACCGTCAGCGACAATGGTGCGTCCGTCATTGGTATGCATCACGTAGTTGCTGGAACAGGCGGCCAGGGTGAACGTAAGCATCAGGGCAGAGATAACTGCGGCTGTTTTCTTCATTGAGGACTCCTTTGTAGTTTTAAATGCTGATAAATACCTTTTATGTGTATAGATGCGATTAATAAGCGCACGTTTAATAGCATAACAAACTTTCCCAATTTTGCCAGGCGATAAGTCCTAATCGGCGCGAACGCTTGTCTCCGGCGGCAAAATAGGACAGGATCACCCATCGACTCAAGCCAGTGACAATCAGGGTATGACGCCTTTTAACCCCAGCCTTTTTCGCCAACAGTTTCCCGCGCTCGCGCAGGACGGCATCTATCTGGACAGCGCCGCCACCGCGTTGAAACCGCAGGCGGTGATCGACGCCACGCAGCAGTTTTATCGCGACGACGCCGCCACCGTGCACCGCAGCCAGCATCGGGCGGCGCAGGATCTGACCGCCCGTTTCGAGCAGGCGCGCGGCCAGGTCGCGCAACTGATCCATGCGCCGTCGGCCGACGACATCGTCTGGACGCGCGGCACCACCGAGGCGATCAACCTGGTGGCACAGAGCTACCTGCGTCCGCGTCTGCAGCCGGGGGATGAAATTCTGGTGAGCGAAGCGGAACACCACGCCAACCTGATCCCCTGGCTGATGGTGGCGGATCAAACCGGCGCGCGGGTGGTGAAACTGCCGATCGGCGCCGATCGGTTGCCGGATTTGACGCAGCTGCCCACCCTGCTCAATGACAAAACCCGCCTGTTGGCGCTGGGGCAAATGTCCAACGTCACCGGCGGCTGCCCGGATCTGGCGCAGGCTATCGCGCTGGCCCATGCCGCCGGCGCGCGCGTAATGATCGACGGCGCCCAGGGCGTGGTTCACGGCCCGGCCGACGTACAGCGGCTCGACATCGATTTCTACGCCTTCTCCGGCCACAAGCTGTATGGCCCGACCGGCATCGGCGCGCTGTACGGCAAAGCCGAGCTGTTGGCGCAGATGGCGCCGTGGCAAGGAGGGGGAAAGATGCTGACCCAGGCGTCGTTCGACGGTTTTATCCCGCAAAAGCCGCCGCACTGCTTCGAGGCCGGCACGCCAAACATCGCCGGCGTGCTGGGATTGGCCGCCGCGCTCACCTGGCTCAGTGAACAGGACATGGCGGCGGCAGAGCGCTACAGCCGCGAGCTGGCGGACCGGGCGGAACAGCGGTTGGCGCAGCTGCCGGGCTTTCGCAGCTTCCGCAGTTCCGGTTCCAGCCTGCTGGCGTTCGATATCGCCGGCGTACACCACAGCGACATCATCACGCTGCTGGCGGAGCAAGGCATTGCGCTGCGCGCCGGCCAGCACTGTGCGCAGCCGCTGATGGCGGCGTTAGGCGTCAGCGGCACGCTGCGCGCGTCGTTCGCTCCCTACAATACTCAACAGGACGTCGATACGCTGGTCAGCGCGTTAACTCACGCCCTCGATCTGCTGGCCGACTGACTTGATTCCCGGAGACGCTATGCTCGCCCCCCATCCTTTTGGCCGAGAGGTCACCGCCGACGCGTTGATCGCCACCTTCAGCACGCTGAAACAGTGGGAAGACCGCTACCGCCAGCTGATTATGCTCGCAAAACGGCTGCCGCCGCTGCCGGAAGCCTTGCGCAGTGAAGAAATGGCATTGAGCGGTTGTGAAAACCGCGTCTGGCTGGGGCACCAGTTGCTGGAAGACGGCACGCTGCACTTCTATGGCGACAGCGAAGGCCGCATCGTGCGCGGCCTGCTGGCGGTGCTGCTGACCGAAGTGGAAGGGAAAACGCCGCCGCAGATCGCCGCAATGGATCCGCTGGCGCTGTTCGACCGCCTGGCATTGCGCGCGCAGCTGAGCGCCACCCGCGCCAGCGGCCTGGCGGCGTTGGCCGCCGCCGTAAAGGCGATCGCCGCCCGTTACGCCTGACGCGCCGCCTTCGCCACCATCTTTTTCAGCGCGTGCGACACGGCGACGAAGCCGAAGGTAGCGGTGACCATGGTCGCCGCGCCGAAACCTGCGCTGCAATCCATTCTTTTCGGCCCTTCCGCCGTGCTGCGCGAAGCGCATACCGAGCCGTCCGGCTGCGGATAAACCAGCGGCTCGCTGGAGAAGACGCAGTCGATACCCAGCTTGCCCTTGCCGTTTTTCACCACGTTGAAATCGTGCTTCAGCCGCTCGCGCAGTTTGGCGGCCAGCGGATCCTGAATGGTCTTCGCCAGATCGGCCACTTCGATTTTAGTCGGGTCTATTTGCCCGCCGGCGCCGCCGGTAGTCACCACCGGGATCTTGAAGCGGCGGCAGTAGGACAGCAGCGCCGCCTTCGGCCGCACGCTGTCGATCGCGTCGATGACATAGCTGAAGTTATGGTCCAGCAGCTCGGCGACGTTGTCCGGAGTGATGAAATCATCGATGCAGGTCACCCGGCATTCCGGGTTAATCGCCAGGATGCGCTCCGCCATCACCTCGGTTTTGGATTGCCCGACATGCTGACGCAATGCGTGGATTTGACGATTGGTATTGGTGACGCAGATATCATCCATGTCGATCAGGGTGATGGCGCCGATGCCAGTGCGCGCCAGCGCCTCAGCCGCCCAGGAACCCACGCCGCCGATGCCGATCACGCAGACGTGTGCCTGCGCGAACACCGCCAGCGCCTGCTGGCCGTACAACCGCGCCGTGCCGCCGAAACGCTGTAGATAGGCTTCCGAATAAGCTGTGCTCATAACGCTTTAATTACCTTCGTAATGCAAATGATAAGGGCCGGAAAATCCGGCCCTTGCGGGTCAATCTTTTCACACCGCGCGCGTTTACCGGGTGGCCAACAACGAACCGCCGCCGTTTGACTGATTGGCGCTGAACAGCTGGCCGCCGCCGTTGTTCTTCAGCACCCAGACGCGGCCGTAGTGGTTGTAGTACCCCGCCGAGTGGCCGGCTTCCGGCCCGATGCCCTGATACATGTCAAAATGCTGGCCCTTGATGGCGCCGCCCACGTCGAGCGCGACCATCAGACGCATCTCGTATTTTCCCGTGAATTTACCCTTGTTGTCCAGCAGCGGCACTTCGGCCAGCAGCGTGGTGCCCGCCGGGATCAGCGAACGGTCGGAAGCCACCGAGGCTTTGGCAATCAGCGGCACCGCACTGGCGCCTTTCACCGGCGCAAAAGCTTCCGGGCGGAAGAACACGAACGACGGGTTCTGCTCCAGCAGCTCACGCACCTCTGCGGCGCTGTGGGTATCCGCCCACTGACGGATCGCCTGCATCGACATGTCCGCCTTGGCCACTTCGCCGCGATCGATCAGCACCTTGCCGATGCTGCGATAGGCGTGGCCGTTCTTGCCGCCGTAGCCGAAGAACACCAGCGGCTGGCCGTTGCCGTAGTCGACATAACCGCTGCCCTGGACTTCCATCATGAAGTTGTCCATCAGCGAGTTGGTGTAAGCGATGATATAGCGATCGTCGAGCGCGCCGGAGTAGATGCCCGCGCGATCCGGCAAGCGGCCCCTGCCCTTCGGCGGCATGCGGTACAGCGGATAGCGGAACTCGCCCTGTTGGGTATAGCGCGCCTGCACCACCGGCGTATAGTAGCCGGTAAATTGCACGTTGCCGTAATTGTCGACGCCTTCCATCTGGTAAGCGCTGAGGCCGTACTGGCTCAGCATGCGCGTGTCGGCACCGGACGCCATCCAGCTTTGCACCGCCTGATAGGTGCTGTTGTTGCGGTTAAACAGCGAAGGCGACGCGTACTTGATCTCCATCAGCTGATCCGAGTAATCCTTGGCGTTGACCGGCGAACCTTTGGCGTTGGGCTGATTGACCAGCTCCAGCGATTGATCCAGACGGCCGTCCTTATATTGCTGCCCCCGATCGGTCGGCTTGGACGAACAGCCCGCCAACACCGCCACCATCAACCCGCCCAGCAGGTATTTGCCCCAACGTCCTTTCATCGCGCACACTCTCAAACTGATATGATCTACCGGCTGAACGATAACAAACGCTCATTGATAAAGGAATCGCTGCAAATAAAAAAAGCCGCACGGAGGATGGTGATGAAAAAGAAGGCAAATTGCGGGCAAATTCAGCAGAAAAATGGGTTTAGGGCAATAAAATGCAAAAAGGGTTTGCAACAAAACGCATGGAGAGTATAGTGCGCATCCATCGGACGCGGGGTGGAGCAGCCTGGTAGCTCGTCGGGCTCATAACCCGAAGGTCGTCGGTTCAAATCCGGCCCCCGCAACCAACCGATGCCGCATTGGCGGTATTTTTCGTTTGGTTACGATAACAAAGTATTACACGGACGCGGGGTGGAGCAGCCTGGTAGCTCGTCGGGCTCATAACCCGAAGGTCGTCGGTTCAAATCCGGCCCCCGCAACCAACCGAATGTCGTACCAGCGGCATAACATGAACGGTGGTTTCGTCGTAATACCGCATCAAGACGGACGCGGGGTGGAGCAGCCTGGTAGCTCGTCGGGCTCATAACCCGAAGGTCGTCGGTTCAAATCCGGCCCCCGCAACCAACTCTTGATGACAACAGATAAGCACCCTGACGGGTGTTTTTTTGTATCTGCAATCCGCGAAAACAGCCGGACTCGCGCCCGGCCCTGCCGTTATCGACTCGCCAGCGCGCCGCCGTTGGCGAAATAAGCCTTGATGCCCGCCAGAATCGACTCCGCCACCTGCTGCTGGAAATGGCTGGTGCGCAGCTTGCGCTCCTCTTCGATGTTGCTGATAAACGCCGTTTCCACCAGGATCGACGGGATATCCGGCGCCTTCAACACCGCAAAACCGGCCTGATCGACGCGATTCTTGTGCAACCGGTTGATTTTGCCCATCCGGTTCAACACTTCCTTGCCGAATTTCAGGCTGTCGTTGATGGTCGCGGTCTGGATCAGATCGAACATGGTGTGGTCGAGATAGCGGTCGCCGCTCTTGCTGACGCCGCCGATTTGGTCCGAGGCATTCTGCGTCTGCGCCAGGAACTTGGCCGCCGAGCTGGTGGCGCCTTTGGTGGACAATGCGAACACCGATGACCCGCGCGCCGCGCGGCTGGTGAAGGCGTCGGCGTGAATCGAAACGAACAGATCGGCACGCTGCTTGCGCGCCTTGGCGACGCGCACCTTGAGCGGAATAAACACGTCTTCATTACGCGTCATGAACACTTTCATGTTCGGCTCGCGCTTGATCATGGCGCTCAGCTTGCGGGCAATCTGCAGCACGATGTCTTTCTCGCGCGTCTTGTACTTGCCGATCGCGCCGGGATCTTCGCCGCCGTGGCCAGGATCCAGCATGATGACGATCGGCCGATCGCGCCCCGCTTTGCCGGCCTGCGGCGCTTCCGGCGGCAGCGTGCGCTCCAGATCGCCCTTGTTGTAATCTTCCAGTAACGCCAGTAGCGGATCATATTCCTCGCCGCCGCTGCCGCCCTTGGTCGGATAGAGATCCATCACCAGACGGTTGCGGTACTCCGGCACCGGCGCCAGCGTGAAAATATGCGGGCTGACGCTTTGTTTGAGCTCCAGCACCAGCCGCACGGTATTCTGATCGAACTGGCCGACGCGCGCCTGCTTGAGATAAGGATCGTCGGCGCGCACCTGCCCGGCGATGCCTTTCAGCACGCTGTTGAGGTGAACGCCTTCGATATCCACCACCACGCGATCGGGATTGGTCAGGGCGAACTGCTTGTATTTCAGCTCGACGTTGGATTCCAGCGTGACGCGTGTATAGGTGGAGGATGGCCAGACGCGCACGGCGATCACGTGCGATGATGCGGCGAAGCCCGTACGACTCACACTCAGCAACCAGCTGGCGGCAACGCCCTGTAATAAACGACGGCGGCCCAGATTGTGATTAGCGTTTGGCATGCGGCTCCGGCAGTAATAGCTGTTTACAACAGATGAAAAAAACACCAATGAAATGGGGATGCCGAAAACTTTAACCAATCATTCCAGCCCTGTCATCAGAAAATCTTTTTATGGTTTTTCAATTTATTAACGATTTAGCGCCCTTAGCGCACGCTTCATGACGATTTCCCACTTGCCATCGGCGCAATAAAAGAATAAAAATACAAAAATATCGTATAAATATGCAAAGAGGTTTGGCCGTGAAGGAACGTAGTACAGAGCTGGTGCAAGGATTCCGTCACTCAGTCCCCTATATCAACGCCCACCGCGGCAAGACGTTTGTCATCATGCTCGGCGGGGAAGCCATCGAACACGAGAATTTCTCCAACATCGTCAACGATATCGGGTTGCTGCATAGCCTGGGCATTCGCCTGGTGGTGGTTTACGGCGCGCGGCCGCAGATCGACGCCAATCTGGCGCAGCATAACTATGAGCCGATCTACCACAAACACACCCGCGTGACCGACGCCCATACGCTGGAGCTGGTCAAGCAGGCCGCCGGCCTGCTGCAGCTCGACATCACCGCCCGACTGTCGATGAGCCTCAACAACACGCCGCTGCAAGGCGCGCATATCAACGTAGTCAGCGGCAACTTCATCATCGCGCAGCCGCTGGGCGTTGATGACGGCATCGACTACTGCCACAGCGGCCGCATTCGCCGCATCGATGAAGAAGCGATCCACCGTCAGCTCGACAGCAACGCCATCGTGCTGATCGGCCCGGTCGCGGTTTCGGTCACCGGCGAGAGCTTCAACCTGACGTCAGAAGAAGTGGCTACCCAGTTGGCGATCAAGCTGAAGGCGGAAAAAATGATCGGTTTCTGCTCCTCGCAGGGCGTGACCGACGCGGAAGGCAACATCCTTTCCGAGCTGTTCCCCAACGACGCGCAAAAGCGTCTTGAAGAGCTGGAGGAAGGCGGTGATTACCATTCCGGCACCGTGCGCTTCCTGCGCGGCGCGGTGAAAGGCTGCCGCAGCGGCGTGCGCCGCAGCCATCTGATCAGCTATCAGGAGGACGGCGCGCTGGTGCAAGAACTGTTCTCACGCGACGGCATCGGCACCCAAATCGTGATGGAGAGCGCCGAACAGGTGCGCCGGGCGACGATCAACGACATCGGCGGTATTCTGGAGCTCATCCGGCCGCTCGAACAGCAGGGTATTCTGGTGCGCCGTTCGCGTGAACAGCTGGAGATGGAGATCGACAAGTTCACCATTATCGAACGCGACAACCTGACCATCGCCTGTGCGGCGCTGTACCCGTTCCCGGAGGAAAAAATCGGTGAGATGGCCTGCGTGGCGGTGCATCCCGATTACCGCAGCTCTTCGCGCGGCGAGATGCTGCTGCAGCGGGTGGAAAATCAGGCGCGGCAGATGGGATTGAAGAAGCTGTTCGTGCTGACCACCCGCAGCATCCACTGGTTCCAGGAGCGTGGCTTCACTCCGGCAGAGGTCGACGTGCTGCCGATGCAAAAGCAGGCGCTGTACAACTATCAGCGCCGTTCCAAAATCCTGCTGGCCGATCTGTAATCTCCGCGGCGCGGCCCTTGCCGCGCCCCTTCAACGCTTATTCCGTTGCCTGCAGCCGTTCAGCCAATCCGCTGCGGCGCTGGGTCGGCATACGAATGGCCCGCAGCAGCACCGCCTCCGTGGTATACAGCGAGAGCTGCTTACGCGCACGGGTGATCGCGGTATAGACCAATTCACGCGTCAGCACCGGCAGGAAGTGATTCGGCAACACCAGCACCGTATGGTCAAACTCCGATCCCTGAGATTTGTGCACCGTCATGGCATAGGCGGTTTCATGCGCCGGCAAACGGCTCGGCTGCACCGACTTGATGCTTCCATCCGGCAGTTGGAAATGCACGCGCAGCTCGCCGCGCTCATCCGGCAGCGTAATGCCGATATCCCCATTGAATAACCCCAGCGCGCTGTCGTTGCGGCCGATCATCACCGGCCGCCCCCGATACCAGCGGCCGAGAACGCCCGGTTTGCGGTCGATCAGACCGGCGCGCTGCAGCCCGAGTTCAATACGTTCATTCAGGCCGGCAACGCCGAACGGCCCTTCACGCAGCGCGCACAGCACCTGGAAGCGGCTAAAGGCGGCCAGCACCGCCGCCGCATCCGCGCCTTCGGCAATCAGCCGCAGATAGTCGCGATAGCCCGCCACGCAGGCATCCAGCAGCGCCTGATACTCTTCGCTCGTCGCCAGCGCATAGCCCGCGACATCGCCGAAACTGCCGCTTAAGGCTGCCAGCGCGCGCTCCCCCGCTCCGGCGTTGACCGCCAACGCCAGCTGACCGATACCGGACCGAGCGTCAAAACGGTAGCTCTTGCGCAGCAAACACAGGCTGTCGCGCACCGCCGCTTCCGCATCAGCCTGCCGCCCTGCGAGCGAACAGCCGGTCAGGCGGCTCAGCTCTGCGGCACGCGCATCGCTGTATCCCTGCTCGGCAAAACGGCAAATATCCCCCAGCACCGCACCGGCCTCCACCGAGGCCAGCTGGTCACGGTCGCCAAGGAAAATCACCCGTGCCTGGTCGGGCAGCGCAGCAATCAGGCGCGCCATCATCGGCAGATCGACCATCGAGGCTTCATCCACCACCAGCACATCCAAATGCAGCCGGTTGCCGCGGTGATAGCGCATGCGTTGACTGTTCGGCTGCGCCCCCAACAGGCGGTGTAACGTCGCCGCCTCGGTCGGGAACAGCGCCTGCTGCGCCGGGGTCAACGCCAGCTGACGGCTGGCGCTGCCAAGCGACTCCGTCAGACGCGCCGCCGCCTTGCCGGTCGGTGCCGCCAGCTGAATGCGCAAGCGCGCGCCTTCATCCAGCTGCACCAGCGCCGCCAACAGCTTGGCGACGGTGGTGGTTTTACCGGTGCCAGGCCCGCCGGAAATGACCGCGATACGCCGCGTGGCGGCCACTGCGGCGGCGATCTTCTGCCAATCGGGTTCATCGCTCGCCGCGCCGAACAAGCGGTCGAGAATGGTGCGCAGCTCAGCCTCCGGCACCGCCAGCGACTCGCCTTCGCCACCGATAAACGCCGCCACTTCACCTTCGTTTTGCCACATGCGCTGCAGATACAGGCGCGGCCCGCGCAGCACCAGTGGCATAGCGCCGCTGCCGTCCCCGACCGCTGCGCTGGCCGCCAAACGCTGCTGCCAACGCGCGCTATCCGGTCGCCCGGCCGCCTCCCACACCGCCAGCGCCAGCGCCGGCTGGCGCCCTTCAAACAGGGTGTCCGCCTGCAGTTGATCCAGCATCAGGCAGACGTGACCGGCCCCTGCCTCTGCGCTCAGGCAGGCGGCGGCCAGCAAAATATCGGGCTCGTCTTCGTTCGCCACCACGCGGGCGAACTGCACGTCCAGCGGGCGCAACACGCCAAGCGCCACCGCCTGCTCCAGCAGTGCGATCATGATCCATCCTCCGTCGCAGCAGCCTCGCCGCTGAACAAGCGATCCATCCCCGCCACCAGCTCAAACTCGGGAAGACAGGTGAAAATGCCGTTGCCCGGGTGCGCCGCATCCACGCCGCGCAGGAACAGATAAATCACCCCGCCGAAATGGCGCCGGTAATCGTAATCCGGCAGCCGATGACGCAGATAACGGTGCAGCGCCAGCGTATACAGCTGATATTGCAGATCGTAACGATGCTCCGCCATCGCCTGCTCCATCGCCGGCCGGGTATAGGCGCTGCTGTCTTCCCCTAACCAGTTGGACTTGTAGTCCAGCAGGTAGTATTTGCCCTGCCAACAGAACACCAGGTCGATAAAGCCTTTCAGCATGCCCTGCACCTGATGGAAATCCAGCGCCGGACAGCGGGCGGAAAGCGGATCGTAACGCTTCACCAGGGCATCGAGCTCCTTCGCCTGCAACAGCCGGTTGATCGGCAAATAGAACTGCAGCTCGGCCTGCTTGTGCTGCGGCGTTAGCGCCGCCAGCGTCACGCCGCTGTCGGCGAGCGGCGTGTTGAGCAATACCTGCATCCACGCCAGCAAAATCGGCTGCCAGTGTTCGGCAAATCCTTGCTGTTGCAGCTGTGCCAGCAACCACTGTTCATCCAACGGCTGGGTGAAGTCCAGCGTTTCGAACAGGCTGTGCAGGAAGGTGCCGGGCGTCGCGCCGCGCGGGAAGGTATGCGGTGTGAGCGCTGGCTCACTCTCCTCACTCCGCTCCCCCGCAGCGTCGACATCCAGACGCGGCAGCAGATCCTGCATCAGGCTCGCGCCGTGCTGTTGCAAACCGGTATAGCTGGTCACCCGCCAAAAATCCTGGATCCGCCGGGTAAAGCTTTTCGCCGCCAGCGCTTCGGCCAGTGCCGCCTGAGGGTGCCAGGGTTCTTCGTCCGGCGGTTCAACCAGCGACACCGCGATACCCCCGCCCGCCAATTGCTGCAGCCGCTCCTGCAGGTACACGGCGTCGCCGGCCTGCCCGCCCTGCACCAGATAACCCAATGCGCTGCGGTGCAGATCGGTATCGCCCTGTTTCTTGCGCGTGCCCTGGAACAGCGGCGCGATGCCGATGCTGCAGTGGTACACCGAGCGGGTCAGCGCCACGTACAGCAGACGCAGATCTTCCGCCAAGCGCTCCTCCTCCGCCCAGGCCTGGCTCTCTTCATTGGCGTCGAGATCCAGCAACGCCTGGAAACTGTGGCGATCGTGATACAGCGCCTGTTGCTGCTGGCGGAAGTTGCCGACGAACGGCAGCCACACCAGATCGAACTCCAGCCCCTTGGACTTGTGAATCGTGATCACCTGCACCAGATGCCGGTCGCTCTCCAGCCGCAGCTGCTGATTGTCGGACTGGCGATTGGGCTGGGCGATCTGCTGCGCCAGCCAGCGCACCAGCGCATGCTCGCTGTCGAGCTGCGCCGCCGCCTCTTGCAACAGCTCCCCCAGATGCAGCACGTCGGTCAAGCGACGCTCGCCGCCGGCGCTGGCCAACAGGTTCTCCGCCAGCTGACGCGCTTTCATCAGCTCGCTCAGCATCGGCAACACGCCGCGGCGCAGCCAGAGCGTGCGGTAATTGTCGAATTCGTTAACCAGCGCGTCCCAGGCGCGCTCATCGCGGCTCAGGCCGTCCAGCGTCGGCGCGTCCAGCCCCATCAGCCCGGTGGCCATGGCGCTGCGCAGCGTACGCTCCTGCTCCGGCGCCAACACCGCCTGCAACAACCACAGCAGGTCTTTGGCCTCCGGGGTGTCAAACACGCTGTCGCGGTTGGACAGGTAGACCGACGGGATAGACAGCGCGCTCAGCGCATCGCGCACCAACGCCGCCTCATTGCGGCTGCGCACCAGCACCGTGATATCGGAGGCTTGTACCGGCCGTGACTCCTTGCCGCTCTGCAGCCGTGCCAGGCCCTGCTGACCGGCGCTGAGCCAGTCGCGAATTTGCGTGGCGCACAGGCGCGCCATCAGCTGTTGGTAATCACTTACACCCACGCCTTCCCCCTGCTGCAGCCAGAACTGCATCGCCGGCTGCGGCGTGCCATGCAATTCAAACGCCAGCCCTTGGTTCTTTTCCGCCGCATTAACCTTAATAAAGGGGATCTGGCCAAACAGGAAAGGCTTTTCTACCTGAGAAAACAGGTGATTGACGCTGGCGACCATCGACGGCGACGAGCGCCAGTTGGTCTCCAGCGTATAGTGGGCGCTCACCTCTGAACGCGCGCGCATGTAGGTAAAGATGTCGGCGCCGCGAAAGGCGTAAATCGCCTGCTTGGGATCGCCGATCAGCAGCAGGCCGCAATCAGGCCGGCCGACGTAAAGTTTTTGGAAAATACGGTATTGCTGCGGATCGGTATCTTGGAATTCATCGATCATCGCCACCGGATAGCGCTGGCGGATCGCCTGCGCCAGCTGTGCGCCGCCGCCGCTTTGCAGGGCGCCGTCCAAACGGCTGAGCAGGTCGTCAAACCCCAGCTCGGCGCGCTGGCGCTTTTCCTGCTGAATGGAGGTGCGGATCTCGCTGAGCGCGCGCGCCATGATCAGGTCGCGCAGCGTCAAGGGTTCATCGAACAGTTCGTCTATCGCCGTGAACAGCGCATGCCGCGGCGGCTCGCCCTTCTTGGTCTTCTCCAGCAGCACCGACTGGCGAAATTTATCCAGTTCCTTCGGCAGCTGGTAGTCCTGAGTCTCCTGCCCGCTCCATTCGCCGACCTTGTTCAGCCAGTTCGGCAGGTGTTTACTGCTGTAGCTGCGCTTATCGACGCCGGACTGGGCGATCAACGCCTCCAGATCGCCCGCCGCCGCCCGCCATTGCGCCTTGATGGCGTCGATGCGCGCGACGATCTGCTCGTGGCGCATCAGGACGGTTTCTTCGTCCTTCGGCGGCCGACGCAGCGCCGGCGCTTCACCGTGCAGATAGCCGGAGAGATCGGCCAGCAACGCTTCCGGGCCGCTCCACTCCTGGCTGACCGCACGCGCCACGCCCAGCGGCAACGGATAGCAGTGGCGACGCCAGAAGTCGGCGCAGGCCTGCCGCCGCAGCGGCAGCTCGTCCTGCACCAGCGTTTGTTCAAACAACATGCCGGACTCGAAGGCGTTGTGCGTCAGCATCCGTTGGCAAAAGCCGTGAATGGTGTAGATCGCCGCTTCGTCCATTTGCCGCTCCGCCGCCAGCAACTGTGAGGCGGCGTCGCTCAAATCGTCAATTTCTTCCATCAGCGCGATAAACAGCGGATTTTTGCATTCCGCGTCTTTACCGCGCACGCAGGCGATGCGCAGCCCGTGGATATTGTCGCGGATGCGCCCGCGCAGCTCCTCGGTGGCGGCCTCGGTAAAGGTCACCACCAGGATTTCTTCGACCGTCAGCGGGCGGGGAAACGCCGCGTCACCGCCCAACCCCAGCAGCAAGCGCAGATACAGCGCGCCAATGGTAAAAGTTTTGCCGGTGCCCGCCGACGCTTCTATCAGGCGTTCGCCGAACAGCGGCAACGACAGCGGCTCCAGCCTCTGCGGGGCAATTTCCGTCATGGTGTTGCCACTTTACGCGGCAAAATCTGCTGCAATGCAGACGCGTTCGGATAGGTGACCCAATCCTTAGGCGCCGCGTAATCCGCCTTGTCTTGCCCGCTGCCGCTAACCTGCGACAGCACCGCCAGCCCCTGTGGCTGGATCACCGCCTGGTGGAAATAATCCGCCAGTTTGGCCGGCGTCAGCTGTTGCACCTGCGCGATCAGTTTCTGACGAGTATCGAAGGTGAAGTTGCCGCGATCGAAATCGTTGGCGAACCGGCTGGCCTCTTCGCTCAGGGTTTGCGGCCGCTGCTTCAGCTCATTGATGAGCGCCTGTTTGTACTGTTCAAAGTCCGCCTCGCTCATGTCGCGCAGGCGTTTCTCGGTTTTCGGGTAGAAATCCTGATAGCGCTGGTACAGGTAGGCCGGCTGTTTGCTGTTGCTCTGCAACAGGAAGCCCACGCCCCACTGGCGGCCCACCGACATCGGGAAGGCGAAGACCGCGTACCCCAATTGCTCCTGCGTGCGCAGCTGGCTGTAAAACCACGGCTGAATAATCTGCCCCAGCAGCGAACTGTAGGCCATGCCGGTCACTTCGTCGTAGCCGGTCGGCACATACACCGCCGCCAGCGCCGAGTCAGTGCTGCTGCCCACCTGTTGCAGGTTGGCCAGATGCTCCTTGTCCACCACCACGTCTTCGCCGTGCCACCATTCGCTCCCGGTACAGCCCAGACGATGTTTCAGCGTCGACGCCAACGTGTCGACCTGCTGCTTGCTCATGTTGCCCACCACCAGCAGCTCCGGCGTGGCTTCGGCCAGCAGGCTGTCGCGATACGCCAGCACGTCTTTCAGCGTTAACGTCTTCAGCACTTCGCGGCGCTCGCTGCGTTCAGAATACGGCACGCGGGAAACCATCTGCACCGGCTGAATGGCCAGCTCAAACGCCTTGCCCTTCTCGGCGGCGTCCAGCTGCTCCAGATACCAGGATTTGGCTTGCGCCAACTGATCTTCCGTCGGCATGAAGCTGGAATAGCCCTCGATCAGCGCCGTCAGCAACTGCGGCAGACGCTGGGTGAAACCGTTGGCGTTAAACATCAGGCCGTTGTTCGGCGAGGTCGAGAAGCTCAGCCCACCGACCGACGCCTGATAGCTCAACTGATCCAACGCGAGGCCGGCCAGATAATCCGTCAGCGAGAACAGCACCTGATTGCGCGCGGAATCCATGGTTTTGGCGTTGCGGAAAGCGACGGTGACGTCGGCCTTCGGCTCGTCGGCGAAGTAACGACTCGGCATGTACAACACACGCAGGCCGGGTTTATCTACCACCATTTCCGGTTTTTTGAACTCGTGCGATGGCTTGGTCAGGGTAAAGTCATCCGGGATGTACGGGTTGAGCGCCGGCAGCGACAGGGAAATGCCGCTCTCCAACTGCTGCCACTGCGTAAAGCGCTGCGGCGTGATTTTGTCGACCTGGTAAGGCGCATTGACGAAATAGGCCGTCTTGTTGTGCGGTTCATCCGGGCTGACGAACCAGATGCGCGCGTTTTGCGGCGTCATGGCGTCCAGGCGTTCGGCGATCGCCTTTGGATCATAACGGTCGGCCAGATAAGGCGCGTCCAGCGCATGCTCAACCGGCACGCGCAGCATGGTGTCCACCAGCCATTCGATATAGTCCATGTCGCGCGTGATCGAGGGATAACGGAAGTCCAGGTTCAGAACATGCGAGATTTCATCGAAGTAGCTCTGCTTGATGCCCTCGCTGCGCAGCATTTTCAGGTAGTTGAAAATGGCGGCGACGACCTCATCGCGCTGGGCCAGGCCTTTGTCAGTGAGTGAAACGCTGATGGCGAAGACGCCGCCGTTGCGATCCACCATCGGATCGGCGCCGGCATTGATGGCGTCCGCCAACCCCTGCTTCTGCAGCCAGTCAGACAGGGTGTTTTTGCTGCGGTTGCCAATCAGGTAGCTGATGTAGGTATCGGTTTTGCTGCGAAACGCGGCGCTGTTGTTATCGATGCGGAATTCGACCTTCAGCTGCTTGCGCGGCTGCGCCGGCACATAGTGAATGATGATGCCCTGCTGTTCCGGCGTGACGGCCGGCACGGTGATCGGCGGCACGCTGGCGTCATGATTCGGCACGCGGCCAAAGGTTTTCGCCGCAATGCCAGCCAACTGCGGCAGCGACTGATTACCGTACAAAACGCCCATCATCAGATTGGCGGAATAGTAACGCTTATAGAAGCCGGTCAGTTCATCGTGCAACTTGCTGTCCGGCTTGTCTTTCAACGTATCGAGATTGCCGCCGGAGAAGCGCGCGCTCGGGTGCGCCGGGTTAAGGGTTTCCGCGCCGACCTGCGCCATGCGCATGCCGTCGCGCGAACGCGCCATCGTCAACTCGGCGTTCACCGCGTTGCGCTCGCGATCGGCATTGCCCGGATCCAGCAGCGGCTCGGCAATGGCGTCGGCCATGCGGTCAACCGCCGGCTCCAGCGCGTCATTTTCCACTTCCAGATAGAAGGCGGTGCGATAAGAGGCCGTGCTGGCGTTGTGGCTGCCGCCGTGCTTTTTCAGGAATTCGGACAGGTTTTCCGGCTCTGGATAGCGTTTGGAGCCCATCAGCACCATATGTTCCAGATAGTGTGCCAATCCCAGTTGGCTGTTCGGATCTTCGAGCGACCCAACCGGCAATGCCAGCGCCGCCAGCGATTTCGGCGCCTGGGCATCGGACACCAGCAACACCGTCATGCCGTTAGCCAACTTGATCGCTTCATACTGACGCGGATCGTGTTCGCTCTTGTTGATCTTCTCCGTCAGCGGTTGCCATCCTTGCGCGGCCCAACTCAACGGTGCCCAACACATAGCCAATAATACCAGCCCGGTGATACGGGCCAACTGTCTGCGCATATCCAAAATAAACCCCTATTCTGACGTCGCTACGCCCACTCCCTGACGTTGGCGACGTACATCAAAACCACATAACCAAATCGGTACTCGCCGGGTTCTTCGCCAATGTGGCGGCCCGAAACACGGCGTGTATATGCCTGTACGTTATGTAAGACCGGGAATCACCCCAATGGTTGAATATAACCTTCGTTATTTTTACCACCTCCCGCCGTACAGCACCACCGGGGGATTGTTACCCCAGGTTATGTCGCGCCACCGGCAGCAGATAACGCTCTGTTTCGGCCAGTATTTGCGCTAAGTATTCATTATCCAATTGGCGGAATACTCGCTGCACGTAGGGATCTTCCCCTTCGCCGGGAATGCGCTGATCGCCCTGCCAGGCCTGCAGCAATTTGGCGCGTGCCTTAATTTGCGCTTCTTCCTCCCAGTCGATTTGCTGTGTTTCCGGCTGATAGCACTGACTCAGCCATGCCCAGCCACTCTTGTTCAGCAGCAACAGCGGCTGACACAAACCGCGCTGATAGCCCGCTAGCAGTTCCGCCAGCTGCGCCTGTGCCTCTTCAGGCGCCAGCGCGGCAAAGCGCCAGGCAGAGTTCTTGCGGCCGTAGATGCGGCTCTCGCCGGTGCCGCCGGCGCGGCAGTACACCAGGTGCTCCAGCCACAGCAATATGCCATCCACCGCCGACAACGTGGCGGGCCGCCAGCGCAACAGGCCGTCATCCTGCACCTGATGCAGCCAGCCGCTGAGACGTACGCCGGCAATATCGATATCCAGCTCCAGGCTATGGCTCTCTGCGCGTTCCGCACGCACCTGCTCGGCCAGTTCGCTCATCTCTTCCTGCTGCTTTTGCCAATAGATCTCGCCGAAGGCGCCATAGGGCAAGCCGCCGGCGGCACGCACCCGCTGGAACAACCGTTCGGGATCGTCGCCGTCGATCAGGGTATTCAGCAGTTGGCTGTTGAACTGGTAGCGGCTGAGGTTATCCAGCGTGAAGGGCTCTTCGTCCGGCAGCTCAGTCTCTTCCAGGATAAAACTGACGCCCAGCCGCAATTGGAAAAACGCGCGAATCGGATGGCGGTAAAACCGCAGCAGCTCATCCAACGATATTTGCTGCAGCGCTTCGGCAGGCAGCGGCTGGTTGAACGCCGGATGCGCCGCACCGCGACCATCGGCGGCGGGCAGCCACTCGGCGGCATAGCTTTGCGCCTCCGAGCCCGGCAAGAAATTCTCGGCGGCGAACGGCATGCGCGCGTGCCACTTCAGCAAGTGCTCACCAACCCGCCGGGCGCTATCGTCTGCGCTGAGTTCCTCATCTCCCGGCAGGCAATAGCTTTGCTCCAGGTACTCAAGCAGCTCAGTGACCAGCACCGAAGGGTAGCGCGGGCTGTTGTCCTGAATGGAACGGCCGATGAAGCTGATATATAGCCGCTGCTGAGCGGACAAAATCGCTTCCAGGAACAGATAGCGGTCGTCATCGCGGCGGCTGCGGTCGCCGCGCTTGACCTGCTGCGCCATCAGATCAAAACCCAACGGCGGCAACGTGCGCGGATACACGCCGTCGTTCATGCCCAGCAGGCACACCACCTTGAACGGAATGGAACGCATCGGCATCAGCGTGCAGAAGTTGATTTGCCCGGCGAGGAAGCGCTGGCTGATGCGCTCTTGATCGAGGCGCGCCGCCAGATCGTCACGCAGAATGGTCAACGGCACCTCATCGGGATAGCGCGCCGCCAGGCCAAAATTAATGGCCTGCTGCCACTGCTGTTCGATCAGCGCCAGCACCACTTCGGTGTCGCTGTCCGCTGCGAAGAAGGCATCCAGCAGTTGGCGGCACAGCGGCAGCCACGCCTCGAGCGGGCGCGCTTCGCTCAGGATTTGCCGCCAGTGGCTGAGCTGCGCCAGCAGGTCTGCCAGTTGCCCCGCCAGTTCGGCGACCAACCCGCTCGATTCGTCGTAAGGCAAAATGCCCTGCCAATCGCCGGCATTGCTGTCCATCGCATAGCCAAGCAGCATGCGCGTAATGCCGAAGCGCCAGGTATGCTGGCCGGTGGCGGGCAGATCCAGTTCGCGCACGTTATCATCGTCCAGGCCCCAGCGCACGCCGGATTCACCAACCCAATGACGCAGCAGGCGCAGCCCCTCTTCGCCAATGGCGAAACGGGCGGCCAGGGCCGGCACCTCCAGCAGCGCCAGTACCTGTTCCGAGGTAAAGCGGCTTTGCGGCAGATCGAGCAGTGAAATGAACGCCTGCAGCGCCGGATGCGCCTGGCGCGCTTTACGGTCGGAAATGGCAAACGGCAGGTAGCGCTCGGCGGGGGCATTGCCGAACACCGCCTGAATGTAAGGCGTGTAGCTGTCGATATCCGCCACCATCACGATGATGTCGCGCGGCGTCAACGACGGATCCTGCGCCAGCATGCTCAGCAACCGATCGTGCAAAACCTCCACTTCCCGCTGTGGGCTGTGACAGGCGTGCAGGCTGAGGGAGCGGTCGTTTTCATCAAGCGGACGTTTGCTGAAGCTGCTTTCCAGCGTTTCCGCGGTAATACCGATTACCGCATGGTCTTCCAGTTCCAGCATATCGCGCTGAACGGCGTGCAGCATGGTATCGGCCGGGATATCGACAAAGGCGTCAACCTCTTGCGCCCCTTCCATCTGCGACAGCAGGTAAAGGTGATCGCGCCCCAGCTTGCCCCAGGAGGCCAGCAGCGGGTTGCTGAGTTGCTGCTGCCCTTCGGCGTCAAACAGGTGCGCCGCGTCATCCGGCTCGCGGAACAGCCCTTGCTCGCGAGCCTGGTGGTAGTGACGACGCTTGCGGCTCTGCAAGCGGGCCAGAAAGGCGTAATCCTGAATATCACCCCAATAGTAGCGACAGGGGTTGGTGAACATCAGGTGGATGTCGATATGCCGCCCCAGCGCCTGCAGCGCTTCCAGATAGATCGGCGGCAATGCCGAGATGCCGCAGATAAACACCCGCGGCGGCAAACCGGGCGGGCATGTTTTTGCCTGCTCCAGCGCGTGGATAAAGCGGCTGTACAGATTGGCGCGGTGCCATTCCGGCTGCCCCAGTTCGCGCGTGTATTCCACCAGTCGCGCCCAGAGCGGCGCCTGCCATTGCTGAGCCTCCGCCAGACCGTCGATGCGCTCGCCGCGCTGCCAGCTCTCCAGCCACTGCGGGCGATAAACCAAATATTGGTCGAACAGGTCGGCGACCCGGCCGGCCAACTGGTGGATTTTGCGCTTGTCGCCGTCATCGGTCAGATAGTGCTGCAGTGGCGCAAACGCCGGCTGAGTCAACATCTCCGGCAACAACCACATCAGCTTCCAGGTCATGGCATCCTTGCTGAATGCGCTCTCTTTCGGAATATCCGGCAACACCCGGGTGAACATGTCCCAAATGAAGGTCGCCGGCAGCGGAAACGCGACATTGGCTGCGATACCGAACTGTTCCGCCAGCTGCATCTGCAGCCATTGCGCCATACCGGGGCTTTGCACCAGCACCACCTCCTGTTGAAAAGGATCGGTCAACGGATCTCTGGCTATCAGCGCGCTGGTCAGCGTTTTCAACAAATCCAGCTGATTGGAATGATAAACCGTGAACATGAAGACTCCTTTAAAACAAAAGACATACGGCTCAAAAACGGGCGCAATACCAGCGGCTCAGCGTTGCCCACTGCCGCTGCGGTGTTTGGATCCTGACCGCCAATCGGCGGCAATCACTCCCCGCATCGTCAAGTGCCGTCTCGCGCCGCCACCCTTCCGGCAGCGGTTCAGCCTCGAGCCGGCCGGTGACGGCAAACGCCTCCAACTGCTGATGCGCCAGCCCCCAGGCTTGCCGGTAGTGCCACTGGCGCTGGAACGACTGCAACAGCACCTGATGATACTGTAACAAGCCAAGCAGCGACACCGAGAACAGCAAGGCCGCCACCAACACTTCCGGCAGGCTGAAGCCGTTGCGTGATATCCGCGCTGCCCGAGCGTTAACCCTCACAGTCGGCCAACCTTTTCTCGGGGCAAAAATCCAGCCGACCGCCCGGCTGTGCTTGCAACTTGCCAGCAGCCTCCGCGCCGTCAAAGGTGCCCCATTGATACAGCCATACCGGTTCACCGCCGCGCATCTCACCAAGGCCGCGTACCGTCACCATGCCCGCTCTGGCTGACAGCCGAGCGCAAGCCGTCAGTTCCACGCGCTGCCTGCATAACCAGGCCGCTGCACTCAGCTCGGCGCGCGGCCAACGCTGGCTCATGCCCCAACTCAGCGCCGAAGCGGCCTGATTGTAAGCCTGAAGGTAACGCTGCTGATCGGCGGCCAGTAACAGCGCGTTATCCAATTGCCGATGCTGAGCATTGAGCAACATCAGCCCCAGCGCCAACAGCAACATCACCGCCGCCAGGGTGCTACCGCCTCGCTGGGTTCGCCGGTTCATGGCAGCGCCGCCATTTCGACGCTCCCGCTCAGACTACGCCTGATACGCGTATCGCTGGTGGAGCGCCCCGTCAGCGTCAGGCGAGCCAACGCCGCGCCGTGATCGCCCCGCTCTATCGCCACATGAAACCGCTCAATGCGCACTTCGTCCTGATCGAGTAGCCGCTCCCAGCCGCCGCCATCGCATTGGCTCACGCCGCGCTGCCCTTCCAGGCCGCCATTGCGTAGCCGATAACCGAAATAGCCCGCATCCTCACCCGAACTGAGCCATTGCCCGCTGCGAGCAATGTCGTAGGCAACGATAACGCAGCTGCCAGCCACTTCTCCCGATGCCTGGCCTATCAGCAGCGGCCGGCCAGCGCACTTTCCAGCGCAAAAACCGGCGCGGCGCAGATCTTTCTCAATGCCGAACGCCAGCTGTCGCAGCGTTGACTCCAGCCGAAAGTGCTGACCGACGGCAACGTTCTGTTGGCGTAACAGCGGGTAAGTTTTTGCCGCGCCGAGCGCGATCACGCTGCCGAAGAGCAACGCCAACATCACTTCCGGCAAGCTAAAACCGCGTGCTAAATTCAACATAGCGCAATGCCCCTGACCCACTGCCCTTCGCTGCACAAACGCAGCCGCCCACGGCCGGACAGCACCAGCCGCAGGCTGCCTGCGTCGTTGCTGAGAAGGATGTGCCCCGCCTGCGCAGTATTGCGCAAACCATAAAACCCAATCTCTTTGCCGGAGTAGCCGCTCAGCGCAACGTCACGATAAGGCGGCAAGAAAACGGAGCCTTCGGCGGAAGCGCAATCCGTCGGTGGCACACCACCGCCCAGGCACCAGGGCGTGCCATTCTTGAACCACAGCAGCGTCGTGCGGTTACGCCAGTTGGCGTCCGCCTGTAATCGCAGCAAAAACGCCAGCAGCTGTTGGGCCGTGTGTTCCAGCCGCAGCGCTTGCTGATGATAGCGCCATTGCCCGACGCCCCAGCCGGTGAGCATGCCGGCGATCAGGATCGCCGCCAATAGCTCAATTAGCGTCATGCCCCGTTGGCGATCATCGATGTTCGAGAGAGTATTGTCGTTCATGCCGCCAGTGTAAGGGCCGTAACAACGCGGTAAAGCCACATGCGCAAGCGCTGCGGCAAGCTGCGCAATGTTTTCTCTACGACGGCAGAGCGCGACAAAAAAATGCGGCGCGGTACGCAATGCGGATAAAAAAAGGGGCGCAATCGCTGCGCCCCTGGTGTGATGCGGTTAAGGTCAGATCGCGACCGGCGCCTTGATGGCCGGATGCGGATCGTAACCTTCGATCTCGAAGTCTTCGAAACGGTAATCGAACAGTGAAGCCGGTTTGCGTTTGATCACCAGTTTCGGCAACGGACGCGGTTCACGCGTCAGTTGCAGCTGAGTCTGTTCCATGTGGTTGCTGTACAGGTGGGTATCGCCGCCGGTCCAGACGAAATCGCCCACTTCCAGATCGCACTGCTGCGCCATCATATGCACCAACAGCGCGTAGCTGGCGATGTTGAACGGCAGGCCGAGGAAGACGTCGCAGGAACGCTGATACAGCTGGCAAGAGAGCTTGCCATCCGCCACGTAGAACTGGAAGAACGCGTGGCACGGCGCCAACGCCATCTGATCCAGCTCGCCGACGTTCCAGGCGGAAACGATGATGCGACGCGAATCCGGATCTTGCTTCAGCTGTTGGAGCACGTTGCTCAGCTGATCGATCTGACGGCCGTCCGCTGCGCCCCAGGCGCGCCACTGTTTGCCGTACACCGGGCCGAGATCGCCGTTTTCATCGGCCCACTCGTCCCAAATGGTGACCTTGTTGTCACGCAGGTAGGCGATGTTGGTATCGCCGTTCAGGAACCATAACAGCTCATGAATGATCGAACGCAGATGACATTTCTTGGTGGTCACCAACGGGAAACCTTCCTGCAAGTTGAAACGCATCTGGTGGCCGAAAATCGACAATGTGCCAGTGCCGGTACGGTCGGCTTTAGGGGTGCCCTCGGCGAGCACCTTGTTCATCAAATCCAGATACTGTTTCATTTGTCCCTCACGACACTTGTTGCTGTGGGCGACGACGGTACGCCCAAATCATCATAATAACACCGGCCACCACCATTGGGATGGACAGGATCTGCCCCATGCTGATCACGCCGTCGAACAGGCCGAGCTGAGCATCCGGCTGGCGGAACGCTTCGACGATGATGCGGAATGCGCCATACCCGATCAGGAACAGGCCTGATACGGCGCCCATCGGCCGCGGCTTGCGGATGAACAGGTTCAGAATGATAAACAGCACTACGCCTTCCAGCAGCAGCTCATACAGTTGCGACGGATGGCGCGGCAGCACGCCGTACTGATTCAGCAGCGGCAGCAGGGAAGGATCGGCGGCGGCGAGAGCCACGTCTTCGCTGCGCGAACTTGGGAACAACATCGCCCAAGGGGTGTCGGTAGTCACGCGGCCCCATAGCTCGCCGTTGATAAAGTTGCCGAGGCGGCCGGCGCCCAGGCCGAATGGGATCAATGGCGCGATAAAATCGGAAACCTGGAAGAAGGTGCGCTTGGTGCGGCGAGCGAACCAGAACATCACCAGAATCACCCCCATCAAACCGCCGTGGAATGACATGCCGCCATCCCAGACCTTGAACAGATAGAGCGGGTTATCCAGGAACAGCGGCAGGTTGTAGAACAGCACATAGCCTACGCGGCCGCCGACGAATACGCCCAGGAAGCCGGCGTAGAGCAGGTTTTCCACTTCGTCTTTGGTCCAGCCGCTGCCCGGCTTGTTGGCGCGACGCACCGCCAGCCACATGGCAAAAACGAAACCGACCAGGTACATCAGGCCGTACCAATGCAGAGAAACCGGGCCAATGGAGAAAATGACCGGATCAAATTTAGGAAACGCCAGATAGCTATTGCTCATCTATCACCACAACATGTCTGTTATTTTTCCCCATGCGGGGGCGGCAGGTGCCAAGCGACGGCGGAGATTATCCCGCGCCTTGCAAGCGGCAGCATTGCCGCTGCGATCTGCAAGACGACGAACATGCGCCGCGCTGAGGTTGCGCATCATAACATAGGCTTAGCGCGGTCCGGTCCGGCAGGGCGGGAAAAGTTCTGTAAAAAAATCACACCGCGCGGCGGTTATCGGCCCCCGCGGATCAGCCCGCCCATGCCGCGCCGCTCCATAAACGCCGCCACCAGATGGCGCACTTCGGTGGTCATCTGGGTGTTCAACACCCGGTGAGCCAGCATTTCGGCGTCGGCCAGGTCGATATGTCGCAGCAGGTATTTGATGCGCGCCACGCTGCGGCCATTCATGCTCAAATTGCGATAGCCCATGCCCACCAACAACAGCGCGCCCATGGGATCACCGGCCAACTCACCGCAGAGGCTAAGCTGCAGCCCGGCCGCGTTCCCCTGCTCGGCGATCAATTTCAGCACCTGCAACATCGCGGGATGCAAACTGTCATACAGCGCGGCGACCCGAGTGTTGTTGCGATCCACCGCCAGCAGGTACTGGGTCAAGTCGTTGGTGCCGACCGAGATGAAATCAACGCGCCCGGCCAAATGCGGGATCAGGAAAATCATCGATGGCACTTCCAGCATCACGCCGATTTTCGGTTTCGGGATCGCGTAGCCGAGCACCTCTTCCACCTCGCGCCCGGCTCGGTCAATCAGGCGTTTAGCTTCGTCGACCTCTTCAAGGCTGGTGATCATCGGCAGCAAAATACCCAGGTTGCCGGTGCCGGCATTGGCGCGCAGCATGGCGCGCACCTGAATCAAAAAGATCTCCGGCTGATCCAGAGTGATGCGGATGCCGCGCCACCCCAGGCAAGGGTTTTCTTCGCTGATCGGCATATAGGGCAGTTGCTTGTCGGCGCCGATATCCAGGGTGCGCAGCGTAACCGGCTTGCTCGGATAGAGCTGCAGCATGCCTTGATACTGCGCGACCTGTTCTTCTTCGGAGGGGAAACCGCTTTGCAACATGAACGGGATTTCGGTGCGGTACAACCCCACGCCATCCACTCGGCCGCCCAACAGCTGTTCATGTTCCGGGCTGAGGCCGGCGTTCAGCATCACCTGGATACGCTCGCCGCTTTTCAACTGCGCCGGCTGCTCGACGTCGTCTTCCGCCAGCTTGCTCAACTCCAGCTCTTCGCTGATCAGCCGTTGATATTCCTGCACCAACACCGGCTCAGGATCGACCAGCAGTTCACCGCGATAACCGTCGACGATCAGCAACCGCTGGCTGAGCAGAGAAGGCTGGATGTCGGCGCCCATCACCGTCGGCACGCCCATCGCACGCACCAAAATCGCCGCATGCGAGTTGGCGGCGCCGTCGCGCACCACCACGCCGACCAGGCGATCCTGCGGCACTTCGGCCAGCAATGTCGCGGTCAGCTCATCTGCCACCAGCACAAAACGCGCCGGCCACTGGGTGGCGCCCTGGGTGGTGTCGTCGAGGTGGAACAGCAGGCGTTGGCCCAGCGCGCGCAGGTCGCTGCCGCGCTCGCGCATATAGGTGTCCTGCAGTTTGGCGAACTGTTCGGCAAAGGCTTCTATCACCTGTTTCACCGCCCACTCCGCCACCGAACCGTTGTCGATTTCGGCGAACAGTTCGCGCTTGAGGCGAGCGTCGTTTAACAGGTGAGAATAAAGATCGAAGATCGCCGCGCTCTCTTTTTGCGAGCTGGCGGCAAAACGCTTGCTGAAGCGGCGAAACTCCGCGCCGGCCTCTTCCAGTGCCAGCGTCAGGCGCTCGCGCTCGCTGGCGGTGTCCAGCGTCGACGCGCGGTAAACCTGATCGAGCGAAGGCTGGCTACTGTCCTGCCACCCTTCCGCCACCGCCACGCCGGGCGAGGCCGCCAGCGCGCGCACGCGCGTTTGGCGATACTGGCCGAAAATGGCGTTGAGCTGCGACTGTGACAGGATCCCGGCCATCTGCGTGGCCAGGGTGACCATGAAAGACTCTTCGCTTTCATCGAACTGGCGCAGCTCGCGCTGCTGCACCACCAGCACCCCCAGCAGTTGGCGCCGATGAATGATCGGCACCCCGAGGAAGGATCGGAAACGATCCTCTTTCACCTGCGGAACGTATTTAAAACTGGGGTGGCTTTGGGCATCGGCCAGGTTGATAGGCTCGGCTCGGCGGCCGACCAACCCGACGACGCCCTCGTCAAACGCCAATGCGATAGTGCGCCCACGCGGCTTTTTCAGCCCGCGCGTGGCCATCAGGTAGTAACAGCGGCGATCGTTGTCCGCCAGGTAGATGGAACACACTTCGGTGTCCATCGCCAGACAGGTTTCATTGACCAGCAGATCCAGCGCATCCGTCAGACTGGCCGCCGCGGCCACCTTCTCTACAATTTCTCGCAAGCGCGTGAGCATAGTCGGCTTAACTTAACCTCTCTTTCGGCGATAAGCGGGGGCCTGCCGCGGCGCCGCCTGCTCTTGCATCGGCATCACGGTCACGGCGAATTCTTTCATCACCCGGCGGTAGACGTCGCGTTTGAACGACACCACCTGGCGCACCGGATACCAGAAGCTCACCCAGCGCCAACCGTCGAACTCCGGCGTGCTGCTGCGCTGCATATTGATATCAGCGTCATTGCACAGTAGCTGCAACAAAAACCATTTTTGCTTTTGGCCGATACAAACCGGCTTTGTGTCCCAACGCACCAAACGTTTCGGCAATTTATAGCGCAACCAGTTGCGGGTCGAAGCCAGGATGCGCACATCCTTTTTACTCAGCCCCACTTCTTCGAACAGCTCACGGTACATCGCCTGCTCCGCAGTTTCGCCAGGGTTAATCCCACCTTGGGGAAACTGCCAGGAGTGCTGACCGTAACGGCGGGCCCATAGGACCTGCCCCTGACGATTACAGATTACGATACCAACATTCGGGCGGTAGCCATCATCATCGATCACCGGACTACCTCGATAAGCTTAAATTCGCATAGATGTCCTGATTGTTTCACACAAGCTACAGGCGGTAAACCACTGCTTTACGGCGCTGCGGGCCGGATAACATTGGGATAACTCACAGATATAGGCAAAGTTATAAACATACCCCAGCCTTTCAGACCGGTTTTATTCACTTTTTCTGTGGATAGGTGTGTGCAGAACTCGAGGGATAAGCCGGTAAAACTCTCGTCCCCTAAAATCCCCCCTCATACCTAAAAACAAATATTAAACTTAAAAACATATAGTTAACCAATATCTCACAGTGATGCACAGGGCAAAAATGTGATCTATGCACGGTAAGGATCTTACCCTGGCGAAAGATCCACCAACGCCGTTTTTATCCACAGATTATCCGGGCAAGTTACGCACAAAACGGACAAATTCGTAAAAATCCGCCTGAGTCAAGGCTGTAAATTGAACCAGTGATCGGTAAAAATTTGGGTTATCCCATAAATCTGTGGATAAATAGGTGTAAGATCCTGTTTATTGTCGGTGGCTTCAGGTGAACAAGCCCCGCAAGTGCATTGTCGCCCGCGCAAGGAAAGAAAAAAAGTCATGTAAAATCATGCTACTATTATTCTTTTCCCCAGGCGATAGCGGTTATTGCTCGCCGTGTATAATTGCAGTACGTTTTTCAACCAAATTCGACAGGCTTGATTTATGGCATTTTTATCCCCTCTGCCGCCCCCGCCGGAAAATGAACGGCAGCTGTTCGAGCGCGCTCAGGCGCTGGCCGGCTTCAGTTTTGGCGAACTGGCCGCCCGCGCGCAGTTGCCGATCCCCAAGGATCTGAAACGCGACAAAGGCTGGGTGGGCATGCTGCTGGAGCTGTACCTCGGTGCCATGGCCGGCAGTAAACCGGAACAGGATTTTCCTGAGCTGGGCATTGAGCTGAAAACCATTCCTGTCGACGCCGCCGGCAAACCGCTGGAGACCACTTTCGTCTGCGTCGCCCCGCTCACCGGCAACAGCGGCGTCACTTGGGCCAGCAGCCACGTTCGCCACAAGCTGGCGCGCGTGTTGTGGATACCGGTAGAGGGCGAACGGCAAATCCCTCTGGCGCAGCGCCGCGTCGGTTCGCCGCTGCTATGGAGCCCGAGCGCTGCAGAAGAAGAGATGCTGCGCCGCGATTGGGAAGAGCTGATGGATCTGATTGTGCTCGGTCACGTAGAACGCATCACCGCACGCCACGGCGAAGTGCTGCAACTGCGCCCCAAAGCGGCCAACAACAAGGCGCTCACCGAAGCCATCGGCGAACAGGGGCAACCTATCATGACGCTGCCGCGCGGTTTCTATCTGAAAAAGGGTTTTACCGGCGCGCTGCTGGCAAGACATTTCTCAATCTAAGCGATTTCGTTTAACTCTGGTTTAGCTAGCCCTGTCAGCGCCACGATAAACGCGTATAATTCACCCTTTGCATTTATTAAGTATTAAGGTGTGTCGGGCAATGTTCGAATGGATTATGGATCCCAATGCCTGGTTAGCGTTAGGTACGCTAACCATTCTTGAGATCGTACTGGGTATTGATAACATCATTTTTCTGTCGCTGGTGGTGGCGAAGCTGCCCAAAGCGCAACAGAACAAAGCTCGCCGAATGGGCTTGGCCGCCGCCATGCTGATGCGCCTGGCGCTGCTGGCCTCCATCGCCTGGGTGATCCGCTTGACGCACCCGCTGTTCACCGTGCTGGATCACGCCATTTCCGCCCGCGATCTGATCCTGCTGCTGGGGGGACTGTTCCTGATCTGGAAAGCCAGCAAAGAGATCCACGAAACCATCGAAGGGTCGGAAGAAGAGCACCACACCAAGGTGCACAGCTTCTTCGGCGCGATCGTACAGATCATGCTGTTGGATATCATCTTCAGTCTGGATTCGGTGATTACCGCCGTGGGCCTTTCCGACCATCTGTTCATCATGATGGCGGCGGTGGTGATTGCCGTCGGCGTGATGATGTTCGCCGCCCGGCCGATCGGCGAGTTCGTCAACCGCCATCCGTCGGTAAAAATGCTGGCGCTGGCGTTCCTGATCCTGGTGGGCTTCACGCTGATGCTGGAAAGCTTCCAGGTGCACGTGCCGAAAGGCTACATCTACTTCGCCATGTTCTTCTCCATGTCGGTAGAAGCGCTCAATCTGATGCGCAGCAAGAAAAACCGTTCGCCGGAATAACCCTGCGCGGAGGCCGCCATCGGCGGCTTCCGCCGTTTCGTTGCCCCCTCATTTCAGTTTTTCTTATCAGATAAAGACTTATCTGAGACGCCCCCGGCCAAGAGTTTGCTAATCTTGAAAGAACATTGTTTTTGCATAATCGAGGATCCGCAGGATGAAAAAGTGGGTAATGGCAGTGTCTGCGCTGGTGATGGCGGCCGGTTTGGCGGGATGTTCCAGCGACTACGTCATGGCGACCAAAGACGGCAACATGATCCTGACGCAAGGCAAACCAGAGATCGACGAAGACACCGGACTCATCAGTTATAAAGACGAGAAAGGCAACCACCGCCAGATCAACGGCGATCAGGTTTCCCAGGTTATCGAACGCTAATCACCGCTCGCCGGCTATCGTCCGTTCAAGCGCGGTAGCCCTCATTCGTCTCCGCACTGAATCCACTTCCCCCATCTTCACCGCTTGGTTATAGTCAGGAAAGGCGACATCGCCGCCCGACGGACTTTGCGCCGTCTTCTGAATTGGGCTCCTGTTTCACCGGGCCGCGCGGCCCGTCAGCGCTAACAAGAAAGGAAGGCCGTTAATGCAATACCACCGTATTCCCCACAGTTCTTTAGAAGTGAGCGTGCTGGGACTGGGCACCATGACCTTTGGCGAACAGAACAGCGAAGCCGACGCCCATGCGCAACTGGACTATGCATTGGCCGCAGGCGTGAACCTGATAGACACCGCCGAACTGTACCCGGTGCCGCCTCGCCCGGAAACCCAGGGCCTGACCGAGAGCTATATCGGCAGTTGGATCAAGGCGCGCGGCAATCGCGAAAAAATCGTCCTGGCCAGCAAAGTTTCGGGCCCGGTGCGCGGCACCGACAGCAGCATCCGCCCGCAGCAGGCGCTCGATCGCAAAAACATCCGCGCCGCGCTGGACGCCAGCCTCAAACGGCTGAACACCGATTATCTCGATCTTTATCAATTGCACTGGCCGCAGCGCGCCACCAACTGCTTTGGCAAACTCAACTATCAATACACCGACGACAAAGCTACGGTCACGCTGTTGGAAACGCTGGAGGCGCTGACCGAGCAGGTGCGCGCCGGCAAGATCCGCTATATCGGGGTTTCCAATGAAACGCCCTGGGGCGTGATGCGCTACCTGCAGCTGGCGGAAAAACATGAGCTGCCACGCATCGTGTCGATTCAAAACCCGTACAGCCTGCTGAACCGCAGCTTTGAGATTGGCCTGGCCGAGATCAGCCAGCACGAAGGGGTGGAACTGCTGGCCTATTCCAGCCTGGCGTTCGGCACCCTGAGCGGTAAATACCTCAACGGCGCAAAACCGGCCGGCGCGCGCAATACGCTGTTCACCCGCTTCAACCGTTATTCAGGACAGCAAACCCAGTTGGCGATCGCCGAATACGTGGCGCTGGCCAAAAAACACGGACTGGATCCTTCGCAGATGGCCTTGGCCTTCGTGCGTCAGCAGCCGTTCGTCGCCAGCACTCTGCTGGGCGCCACCTCGGTGGATCAGTTGAAAATCAACCTCGACAGCCTCGACGTGATTCTGGATGAGGACGTGCTGCAGGCGCTCGAAGAAATCCACACCCGGTTTACCATTCCGGCGCCTTAATCCCCCTGAGGGCGCAGCCAGGCTGCGCCCCGTTTCACCGCCGCTGAGACCACCACAATGTGCTAATCGCCAGAGCAAACACCACGCCAAACCCTACGCCGACGCCCACCACCGGCACGCCCAGCTTCACAACCAAAGAATACAGGCCCAGCATCAGCAACATGGCGGCGTTTTCACCCAGGTTTTGCACCGCGATCGCATTGCCGGCGCCGACCGAATGTTTGCCCCGCTCCTGCAGCAACGCATTGAGCGGCACCACGAAGAAGCCCCCCAGCATGCCGATGATCGCCAGCAAGACGTAGGCATTGAGCATGGTCGTTTGCAACGCAAACACCGCGACCGCGACGCCGATAAGGATCCCGGCCGGCATGCAGCGTTTCACCGTCTTCAGCGTGACGAAGCGCGCGGCGGCACCCGCGCCCACCACGATGCCGACGGCCACCATGGCGTTCAGCAGCGTCGGCGTGGCGTTATCGGCGATGCCAAGCGCCACCGGCACCCACAGCACCAACAGAAAACGCAGCGTCACGCCGGCCCCCCAAAACAGGCTGGTGCCAATCAATGAGAAACGCGTCTGCCCATCGCGCCATAATTTGACGCAGGCGGTAAAGAAACTGTTCGTCATGGCCCGCGGCCGCCATGAAGCCCCTGGGCGCGCCGCCGCCAGACGTGGAATATACAGGTTGGCGACCACCGCCCCCGCGTAAACCAACGCGCAGGCCGCCAGCGCCGCGACCACGTGCCAGTCCGCCAGAATACCGCCGGCCACCGAACCGGTCAGAATGGCGGCGATGGTCGAGGCCTCCATCAGGCCGTTAGCCTTGACCAGCTTCTCGCCGCTGGTGATCTCGCCCAGAATGCCGTATTTGGCCGGAGAATACGCGGCGGCCCCCACGCCGACCAGGCTGTAACCCAGAAACGGGTTCCCCCCAAAACAGATCACCAACGCCCCCGCCAGCTTCAACGCGTTGGCGAACATCATCACCCGCCCTTTGGCGAAGCTGTCGGCCACCTGGCCGACAAACGGCGCCAGGATGATGTAGGTGGCGACGAAAGCCATCTGCAGGATCGGCTGGCTCCAGTCCGGATACAGCTGCTGCTTGATCAGCGCCAGCGTGGCGAACAGCAACGCATTGTCGCCGAACGCCGAGAGGAACTGCGCGCTGATCACGGCGATCATGCCGCGTGACAACAAAGGGGATTCGGTCGAAGGATTCATCAGGCACTCTCCGGCTGTTCGGCCATATGACGCAGGGTGACGAAATCAGGTTTGCCGCTGCCGAGCACCGGCAGCGTTTTCAACAGGCGAATATCGCGCGGCACCGCCAGCTCCGGGCTGCCCAGCTCGCGCGCCACCCGCAGCAATGCCTCGCGGGTAATGGCGGGATCGGTGGTGAACAGTACCAGCGCCTCGCCTTTGCTGCTGTCGCTTTTGACCGTGGCGGCATGCAGTTTTTCCGGCGACAGTCGTTGCGCCAGCAATTCGACGCTCTCCAGCGACACCATCTCGCCCGCCAGCTTGGCGAAGCGCTTCACGCGTCCGCGAATGGTGCAGTACCCCTGCTCATCCAGGCTGACGATATCGCCGGTATCATACCAACCCGGCTGCAGCACACCGTTCGCATCTTCCGCCGCCGGCGGTTCCAGCTCACCGGGACGTTCAACCCGCAGATAGCCTTTCATGATATTCGGCCCCTTCAGCTGCAGGCGGCCGCCGTTATCGATGCCCGGCACCGCGATCAAACGCGCCTCCATCTGCGGCATGATGCGGCCAACGGTGCCCACCTTGGTCGCCAGCGGCACGTTGATCGACACCACCGGCGCGCACTCGGTCACGCCATAGCCTTCCAGAATGCGGATGCCGTATTTATCCTGATAGATCTGTTTGGTGCTGTCCGCCAGTTTCTCCGCGCCGGCTACCACATAGCGCAGGCGGGCGAAATCATACGGATGCGCGAAGCGCGCATAGTTGTTGAGGAAGGTCGCCGTGCCGAACAGCACCGTGCAGTTACGGTCATACACCAACTCCGGCACCACGCGATAGTGCAGCGGGCTGGGGTAGAGGAAAATGCGGCTGCCGGTAAGAAGCGGCGTCAGCAGCCCCACCGTCAGGCCGAACGAGTGGAACAATGGCAGCGATGACATGAAACGGTCGCGCGGCGTGAAATCGGCGATGGTGCGAATTTGTTCTACGTTGGCCAGCAGGCTGGCATGCGAATGCACCACGCCCTTGGGGTGGCCTTCGGAGCCGGAAGTGAACAAGATCAGCGCCGCATCCTCCGGGCGTTGCGGCAACGCCGCGCGCTGCGGTTGCAGCAAGTGCCGCAGGATCCACAGCTTATCCGCCAGCGTGACCGTATCTTTCAGATCTTCCAGATACACCCAGTTAGCCTGCGGCACCTGTTCCGGCAGGTGGGTCAGCTTGCCCTTCTCCAGGAACTGGCGCGAGGTGACGATGGTCTTGATGCCGGCGGCGGTCATCGCGCTGTTCAGGCCGTTGACGCCGGCGGTGTAGTTGAGCATCGCCGGAATGCGGTTGCGCAGCGAAGCGCCGAAGATCGCCGCTGCGGTGATGGTGGCGTTGGGCAACAGCAGCCCGACGTGCTCCCCTTCGGCGGTAAAGCGCTGCAGAATGCGGCTGACGCCCAGCGATTTCTTGATCAGCGTTTGGTAGCTGTCCTCTTTGAAAGCGATGTCTTCGATACAGGGCTTGCGGCGCCCATAGCGCTGCTGCGCCGCCAGCAAGGCATGGAACAGCGTCTGCGGTTCGCGCGTCTCCATGCGCGCCCGCATCATGATCTGCATCAGCCGATCGCCCGCCAGCGCCCGACGCTCGCGCGCACGCGACGCCTCCGGCATCGGTAGCGTGGTCGGCGGCAAGATGCGGATGCTGATTTGCGGAAACCAGCGGATCTTGAACACCCCGGCCATGCGGCCGAACGGGCTGAATTCGGGGCCGTCGATCCGCACCGGCACCACGGTGGCGCCCGATTTGGCGGCGATAAACGCCGCGCCGTCGTAGATTTTCATCAGCGCGCCGGTTACGGTGATGCGCCCTTCAGGGAACACCACGATCGGCCGCCCCTGTTCGACCATGCGCACCAGCTGCTTGATGGCCATCGGCTTGGTGGGATCGAGCGAGACGAAATCGATGTAAGGCCGCAGCCAGCGCATAAACCAGCTCTCGCCGATGCTGGCATAGACCGCAAACACCGGTTTTATCGGCAGGAACAGCGCCAGCAGTACGCCGTCGAGGAAAGAGACGTGGTTCGGCGTAATCAGTAATTTTTGCCGTTCGAAGTGCTGGACGTCCCCTTCGACCCGTACCCGAAACAACAGGCGAAACAGCGCGCGCAGCAGTGAAAAGATCATGCCCTTCTCCCTTGGCCATGGAGGCGTAAATCGTTGTAGGGAAAAGAATACTATATGGCAGGCAAAAAAAAACCTACGCATCCGCGTAGGTTGGTGCAATTGAAAATGGCTTCAACATACAGAGTATGCTGATTTCTCACCAATCAATACCTCTGGGATCACCTACTCTAGAGAGATGGCGTGCAGGAAACTACCGTCGAATCGCAAGAGTTCTGCTCCAAATGCAACCAGCTGTAAATTTCCCGCGATCTGCTGTAATAACTCAATGAAACTTAAACCTTCCCGCAGCGACGAAAAAATAAATATAACAACGACGAACCAGTGACCCAGACGTGAAATCTTCACTCATCGCGCGCTGACCTCGACCAGGCAGCTCATGGCGTTCGGCCCCTGCGTCAACGATGAGGTGCCGATATCCAGCGTCAGCACGTTCGGGTTGCCCGCCTGCTCGAGCGGCCGGCGCTGCGCGTCGAAACCCGGCTCGAACCAGGCACCGGTTGCCATCAGCACCACGCCGCGCGTCACACCATCGGTGAGCGAGACCCCCGCCAGACAGCTGCCGCGCGCATTGCTGACCAGCACTTCGGCGCCGTCCGCCACGCCGCGCGGCGCCGCATCGTCCGGATGCATATACAGGGTTTCGCGCCCGGCGGTCTTGTTGCCCTGCGCCAGCGGCGCCGGATCCATCTGGCTATGCAGGCGATCGCTCGGCTGAATGGAGATCAGGTGCAGCGGCCAGTTTTTGGCCTGCGGCGCACCCAGCCACTCCACCGGCGGCCGCCACTGCGGATGCGGAGCGAAATCTTCGTAGCGATAGCCGGCGATCCGCTCGCTGAACAATTCGATCTTGCCGCTGGGCGTTTGCAGCGGGTTAACCTGGGGATCGGCGCGAAACGCGTCAAAAAATACAAACTCTTTGGCCGGCGCGGGCAGCTCGACATAGCCCCGTTGCCAGAACGCCTCAAACTCGGGCCAGGCGACGCCGGCGCGCTGCTGCGCCGCGCCGCATTGCCGATAGATAGCTTCGATCCAGGCGCGCTCATCGCGGTTTTCGGTAAAGCGCTCGCGATAACCGAGACGCTCGGCCAGATCGGCGAAGATATCGAAATCGTTGCGCGCCTGATGCTGCGGCGCAATGGCCTGATGCATCGCCAGCACGTAACGATCGCGCGACGAGCCGCCGATGTCGTTGCGTTCCAGCGAACTGGTGACCGGCAACACGATATCCGCCATTTTGGCTGCCGCCGTCCACCAGATATCTTGGACGATCACCGTATCCGGCTTCTGCCAACCTTCCACCAGCCGATTCAACTGCTGATGGTGATGGAACGGGTTGCCGCCGGCCCAGTGCACCAGATGGATATCCGGATAATGCCGCGTCTCGCCGCAAAATTGATAGGCTTCGCCGGGGTGCAGCAGCATGTCGCAGATGCGCGCCACCGGGATCGCCAGCCCGGCCGGGTTATCGCCTACCGGCATGGTCGGCGCAGGCGTGTCCACGCGTGGATTGCCGACGCCGTTCATCGAGCCGTGGCCGAACGAGAAACCGCCGCCCGGCAGCCCCACCTGGCCCAGCATCGACGACAGCGCGATCATCATCCAGTACGGTTGCTCGCCACGATGTGCGCGCTGCACGGAGTAGGAACAGGTGATAAAACTGCGCACGCCGATCAGCTGCCGCGCCAACAGCGCTATGCGCGCCGTCGGAATGCCGGTGATAGCGCTGGCCCAGGCAGGCGTTTTCGCCACGCCGTCGCTCACGCCGTTCAGGTAATCCGCCAACTGTTGATAACCCACGCAGTGGCTGTGCAGGAAGGCTTCATCCTGCGCGCCCAGCCGCTGGATTTCGTAAGCCAGCGCCAGCATCAGCGCCACGTCGGTATTCGGCCGGATCGGGATCCATTCCGCATTGACGAACTCGGGGCAATCATCGCGCATCGGGCTGATGTTGACCACCGGCGTGCCCTTGCGCGCCAGCTTTTGCAGCCAGGGCTTGAGCGCATGTTCCGCCGCGCCGCCGGAAGAGACCTGAGCGTTTTTCAGCGCCAACCCACCAAACGCCACAAACAGCTCGCAATGCTCCACCACGCTCGGCCAACTGGTGACGCGCCCGGTCAACGGCGAGAAAGTGCCGATCACATACGGCAGAAAGAACTGCGCTGCGCCCCAGCTGTAGTTGCCCTGCTGATCGACCCCGCCGCCGCCGCTGAAATAGAATCGCCGCACCAGCGAGCGGGCATGGTGCAGCCGCCCGGCCGACGACCAGCCATAAGAGCCGGTAAACAACCCGGAGGCGCCGTAGCGCTCGCGCACCCGGCGATTCTCCTGCGCCACCAAATCGAGCGCCAATTCCCAGTCCACCTCGACGAAATCTTCCCTGCCGCGCAGCGTACGGTCGCTGCCCTCGCGCTTTTGCAGCCACGAGCGGCGCACCGCCGGCTTGCGAATGCGTTTGTCGGAGTAAACCATCGGCGCGATGGAATCGAGCAGCGGCGAAGGGTCGGGATCGTCGACGAAGGGTTCACAACGGATAAGCCGGCCGTCTTCAACCAGGGCGGTATAAGCGCCCCAATGGGCGAGCTGCGGATAGCGTTTAATGGACATGGCGTTCTCGGCGCAAATCGGAATGCACAGACGTTACCTCAGCCCACCGCCGGTGCCAACGTACAAATTGCGCTATCGTTCGGTAGCAGTTGGTTATGCGTACAGACTCGAAGAGATTCTGCAACCGCCGCCACAAGTTGCGCACGAGACCGCTTGCAGCCCCGGTTTTTTTCCGCAAAACTGGGGGATGTAAGCGATTACCCAGGATGTGTTGACTGATATGGCTACGATAAAGGATGTTGCCAGGCTGGCGGGGGTTTCCGTGGCCACGGTATCCCGCGTGATAAACAATTCCCCCAAGGCCAGCGAAGGGTCGCGCACCGCGGTGCAGGCCGCGATGGAACAGCTGCAGTATCACCCTAACGCCAACGCTCGGGCGCTGGCGCAGCAATCCACCGAGACGCTGGGGCTGATCGTCTCCGACGTTTCCGATCCCTTCTTCGGCGCGATGGTCAAAGCGGTCGAGCAAGTGGCCTACGCCACCCACAATTTTCTGCTGATTGGCAACGGTTACCACGACGCCGAAAAAGAGCGTCAGGCGATTGAACAGCTGGTGAGGCACCGCTGCGAAGCGCTGGTGGTGCACGCCAAAAGGCTGAGCGATCAGGAACTTTGCGGCTGGATGCAACAGATCCCGGGCATGGTGCTGATCAACCGCACGCTGCCGGGCTTCGAAACGCGCTGCGTGGCGCTCGACGATCGCTACGGCGCCTGGCTGGCAACCCGTCATCTGATCCAGCAAGGGCATCAGCGCATCGCCATCATCTGCTCCACCCACCAGATTTCCGACGCCACCGATCGTCTGCAGGGCTATCTCGACGCGCTGCGGGAACACGGCATTGCGGTGGATGAAAAGCTGATCGCCTACGGCGAACCGGACGAGATCGGCGGCGAACAGGCGATGACCGAATTGCTCGGCCGCGGCCGTTCGTTCTCCGCCATTACCTGCTACAACGATCCGATGGCCGCCGGCGCGCTGTCGGTGCTGAGCGATAACAGCGTCGACGTACCGGGGGAAATTTCGCTGATCGGTTTCGACGACGTGCTGATTTCGCGCTATCTTCGGCCGCGCCTGACCACCATTCGCTACCCGATCGTGGCGATGGCGACCCAGGCGGCGGAGCTGGCGCTGGCGCTGGCCAACCGGCAACCGCTGCCGGAAATCACCAACATGTTCAGCCCGACGCTGGTGCGCCGCCACTCGGTCGCCACCCTCAACAACGCACACGAACAGCCGTAATTCCCGCCGCCGCATGGGTGAGCCGTCACCCATGCGCTCAGATTGCGCAGCCCGCCGCATTTCCCGCTTTTGGATTTTTTCCGCTCCCAGCGTTCGTGCATATTGTTGGCACAATAACCTTTACACTATATAGCATAAACGCTATATTCGGAGCGCGTCATGTGGCAAGTGGTGACCGTCGAACGGTTTGACGACTGGTTTTTAGCGCTCAACAACGCCCAGCAAACAAGCATCCTGGCGGCGATCTACAAATTGCAGACGTTCGGTCCGCAATTGGCGCGGCCGCATGCCGATACGCTGCATTTTTCCGACGCGGTCCGGCAGTTGAAGGAGCTGCGCATTCAACATCGCGGGCGCCCTTTCAGGGTGTTTTTCGCCTTTGATCCACAGCGGCAAGCGGTATTGCTGTGCGGCGGCGATAAAACCGGCGACAAACGCTTTTACCAGCGCATGTTGCCCATCGCCGCCATGGAGTTTTCACATTATCTGGCAACCCGGAGGTAATGCAGATGGCCAAACCTTTATCCCAACTGATCGATAAACTCGATCCCGCCGTCGTTGCCGCCGCCAGGCAAAAAGCGGATCAGGAGATTTTCGAGCTGCGGCTGGCGATGCTGAGGGAAGAGTTGGCGGTTTCTCAGGTTGAATTGGCGAAGCGGCTCGGCATCAGCCAACCCTCCGTCGCCAATTTGGAAAAGCGCGGCAGCGAAATCAAACTGTCGTCGCTCAAACGCTATATCGAGGCGATGGGCGGCACGCTGTCGCTGGATGTGCAATTGCCCAATGGCCAGCACCGCCGCATGACGCTGTGAAGCGGGCGCCAGGCGCCCGCCCGCTGATCAGATAAGTTCCAGCGCGATCAGTTCTTCGATGGTCTGGCGGCGGCGGATCAAACGCGGCTCGCCGTTTTCGAACAGCACTTCAGGCAACAGCGGACGGCTGTTGTAGTTGGAGGACATCGACGCGCCGTAAGCGCCGGTATCGTGGAACACCAGATAATCGCCGATCTGCACCGGCGGCAGCTCGCGGGTTTCCACGCCGCCGCCCGCCTGCTGGGTAAACACGTCGCCGGATTCGCACAACGGCCCGGCGATCACCGTGTCGCGCAGCGCTTGCCCCGAGGTATCGCGCCCATCGGCCGGCAACAGCGAAATATGGTGGTAACTGCCGTACATCGCCGGGCGCATCAGATCGTTAAAACCGGCGTCCACCAGCACGAAGTGGCGGCTGCCCATGTCTTTTACCGCCCGCACTTCGGCCACCAAGACGCCCGCTTCCGCCATCAGGAAACGCCCGGGTTCGATCTCCAGCTGTACCGGATGCCCCAGATGCGCGGCGATGCGTTCACGCGCCCGGTTCCACAAACCGAAATAGTGTTCGGTATCGATCGCCTCTTCGCCGTACTGATACGGGATAGACAGGCCACCGCCGGCGGAAATGGCGCTGATGTCATGACCGAGATCGATCACCTGCTGCACCATCGCATCGCAGACCCGCTCCAGATGCTGGTAATCGACGCCGGAGCCGATATGCATATGCACGCCGATCAGCTTCAGGCCGTAGCGGCGAATTTTCTCCACCGCCTGCGGCAGGTCGGCATACCAGATGCCGTGCTTGCTGTTCTCGCCGCCGGTGTTGGTTTTCTGGCTGTGGCCGTGGCCAAACCCCGGGTTAATGCGCAGCCACACCGGATGCCCTGCGGAAACCTGGCCGAGCTGATCCAGCATGTCGATGGAACCGGCGTTAACCGGGATCTTCAATTCGCTGACGCGCGCCAGCGTGGCGTGATCCAACACGTCCGCGGTAAACACGATCTCGCTCGGTTCGCCTCCTGGCTGAAAGCCGGCCTGCAGCGCCCGTTCGATCTCGCCCAGCGACACCGAATCCACCTTCACGCCCTGCTCGCGCATCAAGCGCAAAATATGAATGTTCGAACAGGCCTTCTGCGCGAAACGGATAGTGTCGAAGTGGCGCAGCTGAGCGATGCGCTGGCTGATGATGTCCGCATCATAGGCCCAGACCGGGCAACCGAAACGCTGCGGCAAGGCCAGCAGGTTAGCGGCGTTCAACGCGGTGGAGGTGTCGTGCAACGGGCGTGGCATGGCGATATTCCCAATTCGAAAATGACGGCAGATAAAGCCATAGTGCCGCACGCTGAATCGAGTGGAAAATATCTATTTAGCCGTAGTCTATTCATTTATGATATGGCTTTCTCTACAGTCGAGCGGCCTCGCCATGCACAGTATCTCTTTGCGGCAGATCGAAATCTTTCGGGCGGTGATGACCACCGGCAACCTGACCGAGGCGGCAGCCCTGCTGCAAACCTCGCAACCGACCGTCAGCCGCGAGCTGGCGCGCTTTGAAAAGCTGATTCGGCTGCAGCTGTTCGACCGGGTGCGCGGGCGTTTGTCCCCCACCGTGCAAGGGTTACGGTTGTTCGAAGAGGTACAGCGCTCCTATTACGGCCTCGATCGCATCGTCAACGCCGCCGCCGGCATCCGCCAGTTTCAGCAGGCGCAGCTGTCGATCGTGTGCCTGCCGGTATTCTCCCAATCGCTGCTGCCGGCGGTGTGCCAACCCTTTATCGAACGTTATCCGGAAGTCAGCTTCAGCGTGATCCCGCAAGAGTCGCCGCTGCTGGAAGAGTGGCTGTCTGCCCAGCGCCACGATCTCGGGCTGACGGAAACCACCCTCACGCCGGCGGGCACCGAACGGGTGACGCTGATGACGTTGAACGAAGTGTGCGTGCTGCCGACGGGCCACCCGCTGCTGGTAAAAGACCAGCTGACGCCGCAGGACTTCGCCGGGCAGAACTTTATCAGCCTGTCGAGCACCGACAGCTATCGTCACTTGCTGGATGCGCTGTTCGGCGAACAGGGCGTCGAGCGCCGCATGGTGATGGAAACGCACAGTGCGGCGTCGGTGTGCGCCATGGTGAGAGCCGGCGTGGGGGTGTCGATCGTTAACCCGCTGACGGCGCTCGACTATGCCGGCAGCGGCGTGCACGTGCGGCCGTTCAGCATCGACGTGCCGTTCACCGTCAGCCTGATCCGGCCGCTGCACCGCCCTTCATCGGCGCTGGTCACGGCCTTTATCGACCATCTGCATCAGCAGGCGGCACGCTTCTCCGCCCGGCTGGCCGCCGCTGTCAGGCGCTGAAAGCGACCAGGGAATATTGCCGAGACCTTAGCGCAGCGTCGCCTGCCACTGCGGATCGGTGGCGAACCACTCCACCAGAAAGTCCAGCATGGTGCGCAAGGTGGCGGGCATCTGGCGACGCGAGGTGTAGATGCCGTAGATGCCCATCGACTGCGGCCGGTAATCCGGCAACAATTCGACCAGTTCGCCGCTGGCCAGCAGCGGGGCCGCCGAATAATAGGGCTGCATGGAAATGCCCGCGCCCTGCACCGTGCCGGCCATCAACACCACCGACTCGTTGGCGCTCAGGTTGCCGCTGACCGCCACCGCCGATTTCACCCCCTGAGCATCGAAGTGCCACAGGCTTTTGCCGAAATAGGAGTAGGTCAGGCAGTTGTGCAACGCCAGATCCTGCGGTTGGCGCGGGGTGCCGTGTGCCGCCAGATACGCCGGCGCGGCGCACACCACCGATGCGCAGGTGGACAGCGGACGGGCGATCAGGTTGGGATCCAGCTCGTTGGTGATGCGCAGCGCCAGATCGATGCGCTCTTCCACCAGGTTCACCGCCCGGTTGTTCATCTGCAGATCGACCGCCACCTGCGGGTGACGCTTCAGATACTGAGCGACCGCCCCCACCAGCGCCGTTTGCCCGAGCGACTGCGAACAGGTAATGCGCAGCAGGCCGCGCAGTTCGTCGCTCTGCCCTTCCTCCACCAGGTCGATCTCTCCCGCCAGCGCCAGCATTTGTCGGCAACGTTCCAGAGTACGCTCACCGGCGTCGGTCAGACTAAGCTTACGGGTAGTGCGGTGCAGTAAACGCGCGCCGGCCCATTGCTCCATCTGCGCCAGGTAGCGCGTCACCATCGCGCGCGACATCTCCAGCGTTTCCGCGGCGGCGATCATGCTGCCGCGATCGACGATGGTGACAAAAACTTCAGCGGCGGTAATGCGATCCATGATTAGTCCGATTTATGCAACGAATAATTGCTTATTATCCGGTTTTTCTATCGCTTTATGCAACCTAACATCGTTACAACATTAACCGATACCTAAGGACCTCTGCCCATGTTTAAGAAATCACTGTTAACTCTGGCCTTCACCGGCGTCGCCACCCTGAGCACCTACGCCACCGCTGCCGATACCCTGACCATGGAAGTGTATAACCCGGGCGAGAAAAGCGTGTTCCCGGTGTCTTCCGAAATCGTCAGCGGCCAACACGAAGTGGCGCTGATTGACGCTCAGTTCCAGCGTAACGATGCCGAAGAGCTGGTGAAAAAGATCAAGGCGACCGGCAAGAAGCTGACCACCGTTTATATCAGCCACTCAGACCCGGATTTCTATTTCGGTCTGGACGTGATTAAGGCGGCCTTCCCGGAGGCGAAAATCATCGCTTCGCCTGGCACCATCAAGGACATCAACGCCACCAAAGACGGCAAAGTCGCCTATTGGGGCCCGATCCTGAAAGACAACGCGCCGAAAACCGTGATCGTGCCGCAGCCGCTGCAGGGCGACAGCTTCACCATCGACGGCCAGAAAGTGGAAGTGAAAGGCCTGAACGGCCCGACCCCCGATCGCACCTTCGTCTGGATCCCGGCGCTGAAAGCGGTCGTGGGCGGCGTCGCGGTCGCCGGTGACAATATCCATCCGTGGATCGCCGACAACCAGACCGTGGAATCGCGCCAGCACTGGCAGCAGACGCTGAAAAACATCGAAGCGCTGAAGCCGCAGGTCGTCGTGCCGGGCCACTTCCTGCCGGGTGCCGCACAGACGCTGGCATCGGTGCACTTTACCCAGAAATACCTGACCACGCTGGAAGCCGAACTGCCGAAGGCCAAGGATTCCGCCGCGCTGATTGAAGCGATGAAAAAGCACTACCCGACGCTGAAAGACGAATCGAGCCTGGAACTGAGCGCGAAAGTGCTGAAAGGCGAGATGAAGTGGCCGCAATAAGCGCCCCTGCGTGATTGAGCCAGCCCTGGCGTCGCGGCGAGCTGCCGCGCGCCAAGCGAGGAGTAAAAGTAAAGATGACCGAAACCACTCTGCATTACATTTTCGATCCGCTGTGTGGCTGGTGCTATGGCGCCGCGCCGCTGGTGAAAGCGGCTCAGAGCCTCCCCGGGCTGAAGATCGTGCCGCACGCCGGCGGCATGATGACCGGCAACAATCGCCGCCAGATCACCGACGAGTGGCGCAACTACGTCATTCCGCACGACAAACGCATCGCCGAAATGACGGGCCAGCCGTTCGGCGAAGCCTATTTCAACGGCCTGCTGCGCGACACCACGGCGGTGATGGATTCCGAACCGCCGATCACCGCTATCCTGGCGGCGGAAAAGCTGTCTGGACGCGGGCTGGATATGTTGCACCGCATTCAACAGGCACACTATAAGGAAGGCCGGCGCATCGCCGACACGCCGGTGCTGGAGGCGTTGGCGAAAGAGCTGGGGTTGCCTTCGGCGGCGTTTATCGCCGAAATGCGCTTCAACAGCGGCGCACCGACCGCGCAACACATCGCGGAAAGCCGGGCGCTGCTGGCCAAAGTGCAAGGCCAGGGCTTCCCGACCTTTGCGCTGCAGGATAGTGATGGCCGCCTGCATCTGCTGCCGGCCGGCAACTATCTGGGTAATGTGGAAGCCTGGAAAAACCTGCTGGGCGCCGCCGCGCTGGCGTAACCCTCCTCGCCCCGGTTGTCGGGGCGGGTCATTCGACCCGCACGAATCGCCCTTCCGCCCGCACGTTGTGGCCGAACCCGCAATCCCCCCGCGTATGCATCTCCAGCGCTTGTTCGCCAAACTCCATCGTCACGTCGCAGACCTGCGCGCTGTCCGACTCGTGCTGGTGGTAGACGGCCTTGCCGTGCTCAATTGGCAGCTCGGCGGAGAAGTCGCCCATGTTCGGGCCGTAATACAGCCCCATCTGCGGCATGGCGTAGCCGGAGAAATCGATCAGCCAGCGCTCGCCCTGCGGCTTCACCACCACTTCGCTCCACACGCCGCGCCCGGCGTATTGCCAGTACACGCCGCCCGGCCCCTGCGGCTGCGGCCGCTGCGCCAGCCGTTGGCGCAACAGGCTCAGGTTGTGCTGCGATTTGTCATCGTGCGGCGCCAGCGCCAGATAGGCCTGCGCCTTGAGCAATTCGCCGGCGTGCATCAGCGACAGCGCCACGTTGTTGTAAGCCGTGGCGACGGCCTGCTCGCTCAGGCCGCAAAACTCGCTCCAGGCCGCCTGATCGCGAAAGATGTCGGCGGCTTTGGCGTAATCTTGCCGCTGATAGGCCTTTTTTCCCAGTTCGGCGTAGCTCGCCACCTTTTGACAGTCGGCGGCAATGTCCGGCTCGTCAATGTGCGCCCAGGCCCGGGCGCTGGCGAAGACGCCGCAGGTCAGCAACAGGGGAAACCAAGCCTTCATCGTTTATCCTTTCTGCAAAAATTCGGCGCCAGTATAACCGCCCTGCGCCGGAGTGTATGCCGCAATTGCGCCCGCCAGCGTGCCGCTGACGATTCAGCCGCATTATTTCAAACGGTTAGCGGAGTCAAAACTGCTTACAGTCGCGGTTTGTTTGTTACCGGCCCGCAGCCCATGCTGAACAAAATACCGCAATTATCGAGCCGTTATGAACGCAACCCCCTTGCAGAAACACGCCGTGTGGCAGCTGATCAAACCCTTTTGGGTGTCTGAGGAGCGATGGCGCGCCTGGGCGATGCTGATCGCCATCGTCATCCTGTCGCTCGGTCTGGTCTATATCAGCGTGCAGATCAACCAGTGGAACCAGGTGTTCTACGATGCGTTGCAGAACAAAAACTACCCGGTGTTCAAGGCGCAGCTGTGGCGCTTCACCTATCTGGCGCTGATCTTCATCGTGCTGGCGGTCTACAAGATCTACCTGACTCAGGGGCTGCAGATGCGCTGGCGGCGCTGGATGACGGAAAAGTTCATGGGAAAATGGCTGGCGCACCAGGCGTATTACCATACCGAGCAGCAGCAGATCGTCGATAACCCCGACCAGCGTATCGCCGAAGATCTCAACGTATTGACCCAATATACCCTGTCACTGTCGCTCGGGCTGCTCTCCAGCCTGGTGACGCTGTTTTCCTTTATCGACATTTTATGGCACGTCAGCGGGCCGATGACCTTCGCGCTCGGTCAACACGCCATCACCTTGCCCGGCTATATGGTGTGGTTCGCGCTGCTGTATGCGGTGCTGGGATCGCTGCTGATCTGGTGGGTTGGCAAACCGCTGGTCATGCTGGGCTTTAACCAGGAGCGGTATGAGGCGAACTTCCGTTTCGGCCTGATCCGCATCCGCGAAAACAACGATGCCATTGCGCTATACCACGGCGAACCGCGCGAGGTGCAACAGTTGGGTGGCCGTTTCGACACCATTCGCAGCAACTGGTGGGCGATCATGCGCATCACCCGGCGGCTCAACATCGCCACCAACTTCTACGGCCAGTTCGCCATCGTGTTTCCCCTGCTGGTGGCGGCGCCGCGCTACTTCTCCGGCGCCATTCAGATGGGCGGCCTGATGCAGATCGCCTCGGCCTTCGGCCAGGTACAGGGTGCGCTTTCGTGGTTTATCGACGCGTTTAACGACTTGGCGACCTGGAAAGCCTGCGTTAACCGTTTGGCCGGCTTCAACGCCGCTGTCGATCAGGTTCACCATCAGCCGCGCGGCATTCAGTTGCGGGAAGAGAGCGCCCATCCGTTGACGCTGGATAACCTCAGCCTGAACTTGCCCGACGGCCAACCGCTGCTGGCCGGCGCCGAGATGACGCTGCAACGCGGCGATCGCCTGCTGATCGTCGGCCCTTCCGGCTGCGGCAAGTCGACGCTGCTGCGGGCCATCGCCGGTATCTGGCCTTACGGCGCGGGCGCCATCGGGGTGGCGGCCAACGCCAACACGCTGTTCCTGCCCCAGCGCAGCTACATTCCGATCGGCACGCTGCGCGAGGCGCTGAGCTACCCGAGCCTGGCGTCAGAATACAGCGACGAACAGTTGATGCGGGTGCTGGAAAACTGCCGTCTGAAACACCTGCAGCGCTGGCTGGATACCTCCGCTAACTGGAGCCATCGCCTGTCGCCGGGTGAGCAACAGCGGCTGGCGTTCGCCCGCGCCCTGTTGATTCGCCCGAACCTCCTGTTCCTCGACGAAGCCACCAGCGCGCTGGACGACGAAACCGAGCAACTGATGTACTGCCTGCTGGTGGATGAACTGCCGGACATGACGCTGATCAGCGTAGCGCACCGCAACAGCGTGGCGAAGTACCACCAGACCTGCTGGCGCTTCAGCCGCGGCGAAGACCAACCGGCGCGCCTGGCGCTGAGCCCGTTGCCGGCATAACTCACGAAGCCGGGCGCAGGCGCGCCCGGTTTTCGTTCAGATGCCATCGGCCTGTGCGTCTTCGCACTTCACCCGGCGGCGTTCATGCCACAGGCTGGTCAGCCCGCGTTTACCGCACGCCAAAGCCATCTCGCGAAATTCATCCAGGCTCAGCCCATCGCGCTCCAGCATCATTTCCGCCGCCAACTGCATGTTGACGCCGGTCAGCACTTCACAATCGCCCTGCGCATCCGCCAGCTCGCAGGCGCTGCGAAACGGCGAACCGCCGAGCATATCGGTCAGGAACACCACACCGTCCGGCTGCGCCACCGCCGCCAGCGCCGAGCGTAAGGCGTCGTTGAGCTGCGCGGTACTCATCTGTTCGGGGAAATCGACCGCCGCACAGTGCCGCTGCGGCCCCACCACCTGTTCCACCGCCTGCAACAGCCCGGTGGCAAAACCGCCGTGGCCGGTAATCACAATGCCTGGCATAGCCCGCTCCTCACAAAATACCGATAAATTTGCCCGCCACGCCGATGACTACGGTGACGCCAATCAGCTTCACCGGCGAGAATCCGCGCTTCATCAGGAAGAAAATGAGCAGCGTGAAACACAGCGGCAACAAGTTGGGCATCAGCTTGTCCAGCACGTCGGTCTGCAGCGCCACGCTGGCCTTGCCGGCATGCATCACCAGCGGCGTGGACAGGTGCACATACGAGGCCACCAGCGCGCCGATCACCGTCATGCCGACGATCGACGCGGCGTGAGAAATGCGCCGGGTGTGGGTCTTCAGCAGCGCCAGCGCGCTGGTGCCGGCCTGATAGCCGTAGTGCGCCAGCCCAAAACGCAGGCCGAAGTGGAACAGGTTGAACAGCAGCAGGAAAACGATCGGCCCGAACAGGCTGCCCTCCAATGCCAGCGAAGCGCCTATGCCGGCGCAGATCGGCAGCAGCGTCAGCCAAAACAGCGCGTCGCCGATACCGCCGAGCGGCCCCATCAGCGCCACTTTCACCGCGCGAATGGTGGAGATCTTCTCCTTATTCTGCTCCATCGCCAACACCAAACCGGACAGGAAGGTGACGTCGAACGGGTGCACGTTGATAAATTCCATGTGCATCTTCATCGAGTTGGCCAGATCCTGCGGGTTGCGGTGGATCTTGCGCAGCGCGGGGATCAGCTGATACAGCCAGCCGCCCGCCTGCATGCGCTCGTAGTTGAACGACGCCTGCAACAGCAGCGAACGCCAGGCCATGCGGTTGATGTCGCCGCGCGTCAGCGCTTCGGCGGGCTGGCTGTCCAGATAATCGTCCTGTTCCACCTGGCTGGTGGCCAGCGCCTGCGCCATGCGCTGCTCGGCTTTTTGCGCCAACAGATCGTCGGAATCGTTAAATGCCATCTTCGGCGTCCTCCTGCGGAGCGGGCCGGGCGGTTGCCTCTGCCGCGCCGCGTTGCGTGTTGAAGAAGTCGATCAGAGCGATCGCCAGAGCCCCCAGCGCCACCGCCAGGATCGGCAGCTTGAGAAACGTGACCGAGATGAAACCGAGGATAAAATAGGCCACGTAGGTTTTTTTCATCATCACTTTCATCAGCAGCGAGAAACCGATCGCCGGCATCATGCCGCCCGCCACCGCCAGCCCGTCCAGCAGCCAGCCCGGCGCCTTCTGCACCATGGCGCTGGCCGCATCGGCGCCGAAGTAAATCGGCAGGAACGCCACCACGAAATAGAAGATGAACAGAATGCTGATGCCCAGGTAATTCACCCGTTCGATGCCACGCCAGTTCAGCGCTTTCACCATGCGATCGCAGCGGTGCATCATCGGTGAGAACAGCGTAAACAGCAGCGTGATGCAGCCCTGCACCGCTATCGAGAACGGCACCGCCACGCCGATCGCCACTTTAGGATCGGCCTTGGTCAGAATGGCGAACGCGGTGCCGATCACCCCGCCGATCACCACGTTCGGCGGTTGGGCGCCCGCCAGCGGCACCATCCCCATCCACACCAGCTCCAGCGTGCCGCCCACCAGCAACCCGGTGTAGACATCGCCCAAAATCAGCCCCACCAGCGGCCCCATCACCACCGGCCGGTGGAAGTGGGTCAGACCGTCGAACAGGTCAACCCCCGCCAGCCCGGCCAACAGCGCAATCAATAACGCATCCGTCAACATGCTTTCCCCCTGGCTCAAAAGAGCAGTTTGCCGATCGCCTCGCCCGCTTCATCCGGCACCCGGCGCACTTCGCACTCCACGCCCAGCTCCGCCAGCGCGCGGAACGCGGCCACGTCGCCGTCGTCCAGCGACACCGTTTTGTGCACCTGCCGCTTCCCCTCGGCGAAGTGCATATTGCCGACGTTGACGAAACGGATCGGCACCCCGCCGCGCACCAGCGTCAACACATCCTGCGGCGTTTTGCACACCAGAAAGATCTTCTGCCGATCCGCCGCCTTGTGGATCACGTCAATGGTTTTCTGCAGCGTGAAATAACGGGTCTGCACCCCTTCCGCCACCACCATGTCCATCAGGTTCTGCTGCACCGGATCGGCGGCGGCCTCGTCGTTGGCCACCACCACCAGGTTGGCGCCGAGGGTATTGGTCCAGGTCACGCCTACCTGGCCGTGCACCAGGCGATTGTCGATGCGGGTCATTAAAATGTTCGGCATATCAGCGGCCCTCCGGGTAACAGGCGGCGTGGTAATCGTCGAGCACCTGCGTCACTTTATGCAGCACCCACTCCTGCGGATCGGCGCTCAATTCGCCGGCGTTCAGCGCCCGCGCCTGATCCGGCAGGTACTGGCTGAGCAGCGCCAGCGGCGCCGGGCTGCGGCGCAGGTTGTCCAGCAAACCGTCGACCGCCTGCTGCACCTGCGGCTGCGGCCAGTAGTAACGCACCCGATCGCTCAGGCTGTAGTGGCGATCGAGGTACTGTTGGTGCGGCGTGCCGTGGTAATAGCGGCTCCACTGCTGCGGCTGCTCGCGCATCACCTGCTCCAGCGTGGCGCACAGCTGCGCCGACTGACGTTCCCCCAGCCATTCGCGTTCGATGCGATCGAGGGCGAACAGCGCTTCGCGCAGCGCGAAGGTCAGCGCCGGCCCCACCTTCAGGATGGCGAAATGATCGCGCACCAGTTGGCGGTAGACCTGCGGCGGCTGATAGTCCGTGGAGTGCGCTTCATAGATCATGCCCGGCTGCCGTTCAATGAAATGGCTCAATGCGTCGGCGCGCTGTGGCTGGTAGTGCTCAACGCTGTGGTGATCGAACTCAACGCCCGGCTGCACCACCAGCGCAATAGTTCGCTGCCAGGCAGCGTTCAGCTCGGCCTTTTGCCAGGCGATACGATGGGTTTCCAGCGTTTGCGCCACCGCCTGCGGCGTGGTGACCTGCAGACCCGCCAGCGCCTCCTGCGCGCCGCCCGGCACCGGCACTTCGGTGCCGATCACATAGACCGGCGCTTCACCGCCGCTCTGCGCCCAGGCGCGTTCCGCTACCGCGCACAGGCGCGCCGCCCGCTCGGCAACCGTGGCATCCCCCAGAGGCGAGGGATCATCGGCGCACGACATGGAACAATCGAGGTGAATTTTGCGAAATCCGGCGCGAACGTAATCGTCTATCAAGGTTTCCGCCAGCGCCATCGCTTCCTGAGCCGGGCGATCTTGCCAAGCGTTGGGCCCCAGATGATCGCCGCCCAGCCACACGCGCTCGCGCGCCAGGCCCACTTCATCCGCCAGACGCCACAGCGCATCGCGGAACTGGGTCGCCGTTTGGCCGGTATAGCCGCCGAACTGATTGACCTGATTGGACGTCGCCTCCACCAACACCGGCGTGCCACGCGCTTTGGCCTGCCGCAGCGCGGCCTTCAGAACCCAGGGATGGGCGGAACAGACGGAAAAGATCCCGACCGGCATACCGGCCTTGTGCTGCTCGACAAGCTGTAACAACTGCTGCATGAAGCCCCCATGCAGGCGCCGTGCTACCGATCGGCGATGATGACCTCAACGCCCAGCTCGGTTAACGCCCGCTCGTAATCGTCCGGAAGACGGCTGTCGGTGATCAGCCGATGGATTTGTCCGGCTTCGCGAATCATGCAAAAGCTTTTGCGACCGAATTTGCTGGCATCCGCCACCGCGATAATCTCGCGCGCCACCTCGCACATCACGCGATTGAGGTGCGCTTCACCGGGGTGAGGCGTGGTGATGCCGGCGCTCAGATCGAACCCGTCGACGCCCAAAAACAGTTTGTCGAAGCGGTACTGACGCAATTGCTGCTCGGCAGCCGGACCGTAGAGCGAGTAAGAGTTGCGGCGCACGCTGCCCCCCAGCACCATGACTTCCACCCCGTCGTTTCCCGAAAGCTCGTAGGCAATGTTCAGCGCATTGGTCATCACCACCAGATCGCGCCGCCCCTTCAGGAACGGCACGATCTGCGCGGTGGTTGAACCGGAATCGAGGATCAGCGCATCGCCGTCGCGCACATAGCCGGCCGCCGCGTTGGCGATCAGCGTTTTGACGTCGCGATTCAACCGCCCTTTGTCCCGCAGCGGCCGATCGAAAGCGAATTGCTGATTGAGCATCGCGCCGCCGTAAGCGCGCAGCGCACACCCTTTTCGTTCCAGAAAGCGCAGATCGTTGCGGATCGTCACCGTGGATACCGCAAACTGTTTGCTGAGCTGCTCCACGCGCACGCTGCCGTGTTCGCATAACAGATCGATAATGTGTTCACGTCGCTTTGCGGTATTCACTGGCATGAGCTGCGGTCCTCAGGTTTCCGGCATCGCCGGGGAGAAGATGGCTTTCGCTCTACTGCGCTGGCATTACAGCAAAGCGAAAGCAATGAAATTGTGATCGGGCTTACAGCCCCGTTTTAGCAAAAAAACCGCCAAAAAACCTTTCGAATCGAAACGGATCGAAAATCCTAAAAGCGGAAGGGGGGAAAAGTGAAATGCCATGACGGGCGATACCCCCCGGAGCGCTGAGGCGTGGGCTGCACGGAAAGCGAAAGCGACGCATGGTGCGCCCCGCGCCATGACTTTTAGTTCACTCAGTGACCAGGATCACATAATGGCAATTATCCGTCGGCCAGCGGGGATTAACCGCCGCCATCCCGCCGGGCCGTCCCCTTGTCAGCACGAGCCATCTTCCCTACACTGGCGAACGGATACCGTCGATTTTCGGTACGTAAGCGTTAACGTCAATCAACGCATCACGCCATGCAGCACTGATTGACTGCATGCCCTGGTGCGAGGAACCCATGCCGCAACCCGCTTCACCCCCAGCGTCCACCGCGACCCCGCGTCGCCGGTTACACCGCCCTATTCTGCTGATCGTCGGCATTATGCTGATCGCGGCCAATTTGCGCGCCGCCCTGACCAGCGTCGGCCCGCTGCTGGAGCAGATCCAGCAACAGCTGGCGTTGTCCGCCACCGCCGCCGGCCTGATCAATTCGCTGCCGCTGATCCTGTTCGCCATCCTCTCGCCATTGACCCCGGCGCTGGCGAAACGCATCGGTATCGAGCGCACCTTGGGCCTCGCCCTCGCGCTGCTGATCTGCGGCATCACCCTGCGCTCCCTGCCGCAAGACGCCATGCTATGGCCGGGCAGCATCCTGATCGGCGCCGCCATCGCCTTCGCCAACGTGGTGCTGCCGACGCTGGTGAAAAGAGATTTCCCGCATCGCGCCGCCGCGATGATCGCCGCCTATGCGGCGGTGATGTCGCTGGTTGCCGCCATCGCTTCCGGTTTGGCCGTGCCACTGGCTTCGCTGGCCGACCTTGGCTGGCGGTTCTCCTTGTTATGCTGGGGCTTGCCTGCGCTGTTGGCGCTGCTGGTGTGGTTGCCGCAGCTGCGGCGCTCCGCCACACCCGCCGCTAAAGAGCCGCAGCCGACGGAGCCGCAACGCTATCGCTCTCCCTGGGGCAGCGCGCTGGGTTGGCAAGTGGCGATGTTCATGGGGCTGCAATCGATCGCCTTCTACACCATCATCGGGTGGTTCAGCGCTTTTGCCGCCAGCCACGGCACCTCCGCTCAGCAGGCGGGTTTCGAACTGTTCGTTTACCAGGTGGTGGCGATCGTCGCCAACTTTGTCATGGTGGTGATTTTGCCGCGGGCGCGCGATCAGCGGGCGATAGCGTTGGGCAGCTCGCTGCTGATCTTCATCGGCGTCGGGGGATTATTGGTGCAACCCGCCAGTTCACTGGTGTGGCTGACGTTTGCCGGGTTGGGGGCGGGGAGCTCGCTGGTACTGGCGCTGTCCTTCTTTGGATTGCGCAGTCAGCATCATCATCAGGCGACGCTGTTGTCGGGTATGGCGCAATCCGTCGGTTATCTGTTGGCGGCGCTGGGGCCCACCCTATTCGGCCTGCTGCACGATCTGACGGAAGGCTGGCGCTTGCCGTTGATCGCCCTGCTGGGCCTGACCGTCTTGCAAATGCTGTTCGGCGCGCTGGCCGGCCGCAGCCGCGTGATCAGCTAACGCTGCGGCGCAATGGGGGCCGCACGGGCTCAGAGTCGGTGTCCTGCCATAAATCATCAATAAAGGCGCGCTGCTCATCGCTCAGCACCCATGACGGCGGAATTTTGGACTGTGCGCGACGCTCAGCGCCCTCTCGGTTTTTAGCCTGCTTTTTGTTCACGAATCGCCTTCCTGCTTAACCTGCTAACTCAGTAACCAGTAAATCACGGCGGCGGTTAACAGCCAGAACAGCCCGCTACCGATAAACACACACAGCCATGCTCTACGTTTGATATCCGATCCATCCTTGCTCACCACAGCGCCCTCAACCAATAGATTAAACCATTCAAACAATAATTATTGATCTGTTTTAACGATCAATAAAGTCGTTTTTTCCTATGGAAATTTAAAAAACAGCTGCTAGCCATAGACCTGCATCATCGCCTCAGTAAGAACGGCACCGTGGATATCACTGTTATCGGCAGGCGATAACTTGATTTGATAGGCGAACGAACGTGCAGTGTGCCATACCTTGAAAGGTCAAAATTAAACCACTGGTAAATAATTCAACTATCAATTATTTGACTGGTCATAAGCCAAATCGGCAACAGACAGCGCTGAAGGCGGAGGATAAAATGAAGCGACGTACTGGGATCATACGGAGAGAAGCACCGGCCCGCTTTGGTCTCGTTCGGGCCGGCGTGAGTTAACCGATTCTACTGACGGAATCCCGGCTGGCGTGTTCACGCTCGCTGCCGGTCAGCTCACGTAAATGACCCGAGCGCATCTCAAGCAGCCGATCGGCTTGTTCGAAATAGTGATCGTCATGGCTGATGGCAAACACCGTTTTGCCCAGCGCGCGCAGTTCTGGCAACAGCTCGCGATAGAAAATGCGCCGGAATTGCGGATCCTGATCCGCGGCCCATTCATCCAACAGCAAGATATCGCGCTGTTCCGCCACGGCCAGCAGCAAAGCCAGGCGCTTGCGCTGCCCCTGCGACAGTTGCGGGTTAGTCACCCTGGCGCCGTCGAACTGCAGCTTGCTTTTCATATTCAACCGCTCGAGCCAGCCGGCGACCAGTTCCGCATCGGGTTCGCCGCCTTCCGGCCCTTGCAAACGATCGAACTGATGAAAATCGGTGAAAATCGCCGAAAACAGCCGACGATAGTCCGGCATATCCGCCGCGGTCTGCGCGACGCCATCCAGAACGATGTGCCCGCTCACCGGCCGGTACAACCCGGTCAACAGCATCGCCAGCGTTGACTTGCCGCTGCCGTTGCCGCCGATCAAAAAGATCAGCTCGCCACGCCGCAGCGTCAGATTAAGCGGCCCGACGGCAAAACCGGGCTGTTGCTCCGTATCGGCATAGTGAAAAACCACATCGCGCAGCTCCAGCGTCTGCCAGGAACGGCCGGCGGCGGCAGGGAACGCCGGTTGGTACTCGGCCAGGCGCAGCGTCTTCAGCTTGTTGAAAGCAACTTCGGCGCTGACCAGCGTCGGAAACGCCCCGACCGCCTGCAGTAATGGCGTGCGCAAGAACAGCAGCGTCAGGGAATACGTGGCGGCCACCGCCGAGTTCGCCCATCCCAGGCTGTTAGCCATAAAGAACACCAGTCCGATCGCCCCCAACATCATGATATTTGACCAGTTGAGCGCACTCAGATGGAAGGTATCGGCGCGAATGATATGGTGGCGGTAAGCTTGCGCATCGGGTTGATAGGTCTGTTCGTAAAGCGCCTGCGCTCGCTTGCGGTTTAACGTCAGTTCCTTGCGACCGTCAATCACCGATTCATAATGATGATAGAGACGCTCTTCCGACTCGCGCAAACTGGCCATATGGCGATAAACCCGCGAGACCAGGCAACCGCTGCCCACCACGGTGACCGCGACCCACACCGCCGTCACCGCCAGCATTTTCGGTGATAGCCACCCCAGATAGGCCGCCGACCCCAGGGTTAAAATCACCCCTTGCACCAGTTCGGGCAAGCGCACGAAGGCGACGGTGATATTGCGGACATCGCTGGAGAGACTGGCCAACAATGAGGCGCTGCCTAGCTGTTCAAGGCGCTCAATATCGGTATCCAGGATGCGCTTCACTAACTGCCCGCGCAGGCGGTAGACGAAGTAATGGCCCAATGTCGTCAGCGCCAATTGCGATCCCAGCGTGACCGCCATCAGCAATGCCAGCAGGGCGAGAAACATCGGCAGCACAGCCAATGCATCGCCGCCGGCGTCCATCAGATATTGATTGATAAACGCAATGATACCGATGCCTAAGCCGGCGCTGGTCATGGTCAATGCCATAACCGCCAGAAATGGCCAACGATACTGGTGATAAACCACCCGTAGCAGTTCCATGAAAAACCTCTGAAGTCGCGATCTGGCAGGCATTGTAAGCGGCGTGAGAATGAGATCAAGACGAATTCTCATCACAGTTTATTGAGCACCGTTGTGAGAGAGGCGATATCCCCTGGCCATCTGACGGTTGCAAAGTCTCCATACGGCTCTTACAGGTCGCTCAATATTCGCTGATTAAATAGCTTCCGGAAATAAATTAAATAAATATATAAAATTCAAAAAGGCATTCATTTGAAAAATGAAAAAGTAGGAAAGATAAAAAAACCATCTATTCACAAATGAAATTATTTATTTTCTTTGCCGCCTATTATGCTCCAATGCTTTAATAAAACCTCATGATAAGAATCGCCAACATCAAAGACGCAGGAAAGAAAAATGAAAAAAAGGAAATTTCTCAGTCAGGTTGAAATTGAGCAACTGATTGCTGCCGTGCATGAGGGTAAAAATAGCATTCGAGATCGTTGTCTACTATTAATGTGCTTTATTCACGGTTTGCGGGTTAGCGAACTGCGTGCTTTACGCCTGGAGGATATTGATCTTACTTCCAATCGGATCCATATATCCCGGCTGAAAAACGGGTTTTCCGTTCAGCATCCGATCCAACCGCGAGAACGGCAGGCGCTGTTAAATTGGTTGGCCCAGCGGACGAGCTATCCTGACGCTGAAACCCCATGGTTATTCCTGTCGCGCCACGGCGGACAAATATCACGTCAGCAGCTGTATCGGTTGATGAGAATGTATGGTGAGATGGCCGGTATTAGCGTTCAGGTTCATCCTCACATGTTGCGACACGCCTGCGGCTACGCCCTTGCGGATAAGGGGATCGATACCCGTTTGATTCAAGATTATTTAGGACACAAAAATATCCAGAATACGGTGATCTACACCGCGACCAACGTAGAACGATTCCGCACGATCAACATTTAACTCCACGACGAGAATAATCACACAGCCCCGTCCTCCGTTAAACAACACATCGAGTGCGATGCAATATTCAGATAGGAAGATGCAGCCCGGCACGTCATCTACGGCCTACTCAGCAATATTTTCACGCCGAGCTGCTTTTCATGCCTCAACGCCCTGGGATACGCCTCACTGGGTAAACTTTTAACGGCAAGCCTGCCGATAAATCATAGCCCATACCGTTTCATTAGAGGTTAGGTGCCCTTTGACCATTTCCCACCCAATTGCCGCGTAATATTGCCGTGCAAAGAAAACAGTTCGCTGTCATTCTTCACCTGCAGTTTACGCATGGCGCTGCATTTATGCGCGCTGATCGTCTTGATGCTGCGGCGTTGTAACTCGGCGATTTGCCGCAGGCTCATCCCGTTGAACAAAAAAGCCAAAACGTCGCTCTCACAGCGGGTCAACTTTCGCGTTGCCGCCTCCTCGCCACTAACGGAAGGCGCCAGAAAAGCGCCTATCTGCGGGCTCAACACGCGCTCCCCAAGCAATACGCGATTAAAAAACTCCGCCACCAGCGGTAAAGCGTCATCTCTGGCGACGATGCTGATATTGGGCTGGTTCAACAGACGCCCCACCTCTTCTGCATTCTGGCAGCGGGTATAGACGATTACCCGCAATTCGGGTAGCTGCGTGCACAAGGCAAGCAACGTTTCTCTGCCCTGAGCCACCGTTTCATCTTCACCGTCCATCTCGCTAATCAGCACGTCAGCCTGCTGATAGACCACACTATCCGCCACCGCGCGAACGCTGGTTTCTTTTACGACAACTTTTGCCTGGGTTGGCAGCGTTTTTAGAAAACTCGCCAACCCCTCCAGCGTTAATGGACATCTGTCCATTAACGCTATGTTCAGCGGCTGCTGACGCCATAAATGCATAATCTGCTCCTATGCTTGCTTACCCGAGAGGCATCGCACGCTTGCCTAGCGAACAAAGGATGAACCTTGCGCAGCCATCCATTTCCCCTGAAGGTACAATTCCCCATCGCTGTGAAATCCCAACTTCAACATCGCATTGCGCTTATGCGTGCTGACGGTGCGTATATCACGGCACATCGTTAACGCCACGTTGGTTACGCTTTTACCGGAAAACAGCTGGGTCAGCACATCCAGTTCCTTCGCCGTCAGAGGCTTGTCGGCCGCCGCCTCATGCAATTGACGCTGACGCACCCGGTGGCTGAAACTGCTGCAGCCCGTCAAGACCTGTTGGACGCAATGAGTCAACGCAATGGCCGGTTCCTGCTTCAACATCAGGCCACGGATGCCGGAGGCGATCAGTTGCCGTAGCAGCCTGGGTTCATCCAGTGCCGTGCAAATAATTATCGCGGTGTCCGGCGAGTTTTCGCGAACTTCAGCGATCAACCGGAAACCGTCCAATACCGACTCTGATTTACCGCACAAATCCATCACCAATAAGCGATGCACATGCTGAGTGAATAAGGTTCTCAATGCCACCAGGTTCGTCACCTGCCGAACGTTGTCGGGCTGCAGGCCGCAGGACTCAATCAAGCGATTTCTCATCCCCAACGCAGTGATAAGGCAGGGCTCCATGATGGCCACGGCTCCCGTCGTTGCCTTACCGGCCGCCAAAGTCGTTGCAGAAGGATAATTACCATTCATATCATCACCTTAAATCTGTCTTTAGCATTCCATTGAGGACGGTCTCTTTGCCTATTGATAGACAAAAGTGACTTGCAGAGCGCCGTCTATCGAACCTGGTGTCGAACCGCCATGGGTGCTGTACGCCCGCGCCCGCAAATTGAATTTGGCTTCATGCGTCGCCTGGTTAACTGGCTGGGTCATGCTCTTGCCATTGCCCAGGTTTGCTCCCTGGTTGTTTTGCAATTCAATTTGTACCCGGCGAGAACTGCCGGTGCTTTTGTATAAGCTAGCGCTTTCCTCAGCGGCCGTCCCGCTGAAGGTCGCGACAACCGACGTGGTGGTGCTCGGGCAGTTTTTTAACGTCAGAGGGAATTCTACCCAGGGACTAAAAGCGCCGGACGTCGCCAGGGTCGCAGCGGAAATATCATTTCCCAAATTGACCGAAATCGTGCCGTTCGCGCCGTCGATTTCACAAGGTGCCGCTTTGATGTTGCCGGTAATCACTATTTTCGATACCGCGTGTACCACCGGGCTAGCCAAAAAAAACAGGCTGGCCAGCGCCAATGTGCAACCAAGACCGCCAAAAACCTTCTTCATCCTTTGCTCCTTCTCGTTAAACGCTGAGGCCTGCCCGGCCCACTACCGTTGAAATATCCGTTTATTGGATTTCTGCCTGAATGGTTGCCGTGGCATTGAACTGCCCTACTGAAGGAGCTTGCCCGGTGGTGTTGATCGGATATACGCTGATCCGTGAACTGCCGCTCTGGTTGGGGTATTGGAAGTTATCGATCGGCAAGCGACCGCTCTGAGGCCGAATCACATTGCCCTGCATATCCTTAATCATTACGCCAATGTCGCGATTACTGGTCTTCAGCGCCTCGGGCATGCTGCCGTCCGCCTCACCGCGAAATGACAGACTGACCTTGACACCGGCAGAAATATTGCGGCAGGCCAGCGTCAACGTTCTCTCCTCTGGAGTAAAACCGGGCGGCATAGCACCCTTGGTTTGGATATTCGACGTCAAGATATCGCCAAAATCGACCGTGACCGTTTGCGGGCTGATTTCACAGCTCTGCGGCACGGTGACGGTGCCGCTCATTGATATCGTGGAGACCGGCACATCGCTTTTCACCCCACTCACCACGGAGACGTAGGTGTCCACCAGGCGAGTGCTGGGGATTGTGGTCACACCCACGAAAGGGCGGCGGAAATACAGATGAATTCGCCCACGAGCGCCACTGTTGTAGGGCGTGCTGGCACAGGATTCGTCATCACCATCCATATCGGTCTTAAAGTTAGACTCATTGGTGAACGGTGCGGCAATAAACTCATTGCGATACCCCGCCACGAAAACTTCACTGGCCACGCCCAGGTATTCATTCAATGCGTAGTACGTTAATCCCCCGTTGCTGAATACCGGCTCACTAAGCAGCATTTTGGCGGTGACATAAGACGCCGTACGCGCCTGACACTCGCACCTCACCCGATAAGAGCCGGACAGGTTCCAGTTACCGCCGTCAGCATTCCTAATAATCCGCCCCACTACGTTTTGCGACGGATCGGTTAAAACCGGGGAAAAAAGGAATGAAAACCCATGGGTTCCCGAAATAGGGACACACTGCCCGAAAGCCGCCTGCGCCAGTGGTGCGCCCAACGTTGCGCACGCCAATAGCCCGCCGACGATGATCCCTCGTTGAATCGATATTCCTGTCGCCATCATATGCACCTTATAAACACTGCCCGTTAACGAGGCGAATCCCACCGCCCTCGGGCTGATTAGCCAATTGATAGTTGGCCTGACATTGCTGAGCCGCGTCATTGCCCCACTTAACCTGCAATCGCCCGCTCTCCGCCAGCCCGGCCAGATAAACCTGGCCGCCATCGCCGACGATGGCGGCATTGTCAGAGGGGCTGTTGAGAGTGCTGACGGTGGCACCGAATGGCACCGGATTGCCGCTGCGCGTCAGCAAGGTCAGTAACACGCGGGCACCGACGTCCGGATTGAAGCGGGCGCGTACCACGGCGCCGCGGGTTGGGATCACCGTTTGGCTGCTCAGCGTCATGTCGACGTCATCGGCGAAAGATTCACCGTCCAATCCGACGATATTGCGCCGATAAGGCGTCAGGTAAGGTACAACCGCATAACCGCGCCAGTCGGTGCTGACCCCGGTCTGGTTCAGGACATCAACCCCTGCGGCACCGGGCGCCTGCACCAACGCCACCGTATCGCCCAACGGCTGCGACAGCGTGACGCCGTTTTGGTGCACCAGAACGCCGCCCTGCACGCCGTAGTTCACCTGCTGCCGATGGCGATCGTAGTCATAACCCAGGTTCCACTCGGCGAGGGCGCCTTTATAATCCGCCTGAATATTGCCGTTCGCCCCTACGCCCCGGCCGGTATAGCCCTGGCTGATGCTGTAGTTCAGGTTGTTGCCCGGCAGGGCAGTACCGCTCAATCCAAGGTTGTTGCTGGTGGCGCCATTGCGGCTGGTGTTCATGTTGTAGGTGGCATAGCTGCCTGGCAGCCATTTGCTGAGCGGCACGCTGACGTTGAAAGCCACGATATGGTCACGGATGTTGCTTCGATTGCCGTTACTGTCGTAGCCGTTCTGGTTGAAGGTGTAATTCAGCCCGTAACTGACAGCTTCCCAGCTGTTGTTGTAACTGAGGGTGACCGATTGCGAGCGGCGATTGTCGTCCCAGTAGTCTTCGTTAAACAGGCTGAGCGACAGCGTTCCCCCCAAATCCCACAGGCTCTGGCTCATCGTCAGCTCGGCACGGCTCTTCTTGTGATCGTTATAGATAGCACTGTTGCCGCCGTAACTCTCCAGCGCCTCTTGCAGGTTATAAAAACCGCGCGTGGAGTAGCGGTAGCTGGCCAAGCTGAAGTTGGTGCCGGTCTCAATGAAGTTTTTACCGTAGCGTAGGCGCCATGACTGCCCCTGTTCCTTCGGCCGGGTTTCCTGTTTGGTCCAGGCTTGGGTGACATCGGCAGACAGCGCGCCCATCGCCCCCAGGTTCTGCCCCCAGCCCCACGCCAGAGACTGATATTTACTGGCCGCCTGCACGCCGCCATACAGCGTGGCCCCCCATGGCAGACCGTAGATCCCGGTTGCCTGGCTGAACGGACGTTCATCAACGCCGCCGCTGTATGAACGGTATTTCCCGCTGGTCAGGCTGTATTTAAACCGCCCTTCGCGCTGCAATACCGGCACCACGGCGTAAGGCACCACAAAATGCTGCTCCTGGCCATCAGCCTCACGCACGTTCACATTCAGGTCGCCGCTGCCGCCCGTGGGATACAGATCGGTAATTTCAAATGCCCCCGGCGGCACATAGCTTTGATAAATCACGTAGCCGTTTTGCCGGATGACTATTTGCGCATTAGTGCGTGCGATCCCGCGTACTACCGGCGAGTACCCTTTCATGCTGTCCGGCAGGATGTCGTCCTCAGAGGCCAACTGCCCACCGCGGAACTGCACGCTGTCGAACACATCGCTGGACGTCGCGCTGTCCCCCAGGGTCAGGCGACTTTGCAACGCAACGATATCGCGCTGCAGGTAGGTATTGATTGAGCGCCAGGAAGAAGAGCCGCCGGTGTAATGATTCCAGATCGAATAGTTACGCAGGCGCCAGGCACCCCAGTTGATGCCCGAACGCAGATTGAGATAATAGTTATTATTGTTTTGCCGTTCACTGTCGCGCATATGGCTATTGGCGCCGCTGAAGTTGTAATTGACCAACAGCGCCGGTATGCCGGAATCCCATTTATCCGGGGAAACGTAGTCGCGCGCATTCAAGCGCAACGCCGCCTGTGGAATACTCAAATTCAGCCTCAGCTGATTGAACAAGAATACCGCAGAGGCCTGTGGAATGGCCTGCGCAAGGTTGACGCAGCTATCCCCAGGCACCATCGCCGGGAACATAGCAACCCTGACGCCCAGTTCAGCCAATTTTTCCGTGCTGAAACAAGGTCGTAGCGCTTGCTTACCGCCGACTCCCGGCATAAGCCGGAACTCGACGTCAAGGCTGTCGATCTGTTCGCCATTCAGGTAAAGATCGACCCGATAGCTCCCGGGCGCCTGGCTGCTGTTCTCCTCAAACACGGAGAGATCGGCGCCTCGCAGCGCCGGATTATCAATTTCCAGCAACGCCGGGTTGAAATAATCGCGTGCATAAGCCGTGCCGATCGAGCTCAGCAGCGCCACCTGGCAAGACATCAGGCCGGCAAGAACCGATCGCGCTCCTGGTAAACCAATGCAATTCGGGTTATTCATCCTTTTAACTCCCTGTCCCGATTGGCTCGGCCCGACAAAAAATCAGGTAAGCCGAACCCCTGCTCCAGCGTTATCCCGGAGCAAAAAAACACGCACCGCTGCCCGGTTATAACGTGCTGGTAAAGTTCTGGCCGGTGCCGCCATAGTCGTTAATGATTTGCCAGCTCAGGCTGCCACCTGCACCGCTCGCCGTCGGCAGCGGGAAACTGGCGCTCGCCTGCGGCGCTACCATGGTGTTGCCGGTAATGGCGTGGCCATTCAGCTTCAAATTGAAAAAGGTGAGGTAGTAGGGAGAAGGGTTGGTCACCTGCAGACGATCGCCACTGCGCCGCCACGTCACTTTACCGGCCGCCTCCTCCAGATTGCCGGCGAGTCCCTGCGGGCGGTAAATCAACTTGATGCGGGTCTTGATGGCGATCTGCAACGTGTTTTCTTTCTTTTCCACCGAAGGGATCGCCTTCACATTCAGCCAATACAGCGACTCTCTGTCCGTCGGTAAATTGCCACCTGCGCGCACCACGCGCAGCAGGTTATTTTGGCCGCCGTCTAAACGAAATAGCGGCGGCGTGATGATAAAAGGCGCTTTCGCGCTATCGCCTTCTTGCGCATCGACCCAGGATTGGATCAGATAAGGCACCGCATCCGGATTACTGATATTCAGAGCAGACTCTTTTTTAGCGCCGTCGTAGATGAGGCGCGTTCCACCCACTACCACGCCGGCCTGTACCGGAGCCCAAAGCGTCATCAACAACGCCGCCGTCAGCGCAAAGTATCCAGCTTTCATTCTCTTTCTTCCCGTTTCCATCACCGATGAATAAGAGCCAGAGGACACGCTCTCTGGCTCATTTCTCTAGCTGTTCCGCCGCCGTAACGGCATGGCCTTACTGATAAACGATGGTGAAGTTGGCCGTAGCGTTGGCACTACCGACGGAAACGTTGTCATAAGCGAAATAACGCGCGACAAAGCCCAGAACGTTGTCTTTGTTCTCTGCCAGCGTATAGACGCGGGAATCGTTGCCGATATTTAACACGTTGCTGCCGTCGTCCAGCAGTTGCACGCCAATACCGCCCGCGACCCCGGCAGTGCCGGCGCCGGTCAGTTGCAGCAGCCCGGACTGCCCCTGAACCTGGGTACCATCAAAACGCACGGTGGCGCCGGTGACAGTGGCCGGGCAATTTTTCAGCACCAGATTGAACGCCTTGGCGCCGGCGGTTTTAGACAGGGCGAAGGCATCTTTGGCGATCTTGCCCAACGCGACCTGCTTGTTTTGGGAATCCGGATCGACAGTGCAAGACTGATCGGTAATGGTGCCAGTGATATTCAGCGCGCCGTCAGCAGCAAATGCAGAGGGGATAAATGCGGACGCGGTCAGTACAGCTACAGCCAACAGATTCTTTTTCATCCTACTTTCCTTAAAAATATGCAAAATATGCATGGGTTTATTTCCGACATATCCTTAATGTCATTCCTTTTATTTAGTTCCATGAATATGGAGGGCTTTAGCCAGACTGATTAATGGCATCAAGCTCATTCATCCAAACGATTCATTTTGAACTAAAGTGACTCCTTTGGTTTTTAAAACCAAAAAACATTAATTTATCGGAATTAAAAACCAATAGAGTGATGAATGACTGACAAATCAGACTAAAAAACCAAGGTGTTAACTCAATGATTTAAAGCCGTGGAACTTTGGTTAGGATTTTACTTAGAATCAGAGGGAAGGCATGACACGAGATGAAATCGCAAAACACTGTTTTTAAATGAAATTAAGCTTTAAACAGGAAAGGAAGCATGGGAATATTGACATTGTTTTTACGCGTCCTTACAGTATGTTTCAGTTTAGTTCAAAGTGACTCCTTAACGTTATTAACTTAAATCATACTTACCAAATTTCCTTAAAGCGCTGCGCATTGCTGGCGGTATAAATCACCGTATTCTGGATATTTCGGTGCCCGAGGTAATCCTGGATTAAACGGGTATCGATACCGCGGTCCGCCAATGCAAATCCACAGCCATGCCGCAGCATATGTGGATGAGCGTTGACCTCCAATTTGGCTGCCTTGCTGTAATGGCGAATCAACCCGTAAATCCGTTGGCGCGACAGACGGCCGCCGCGGTTGGAAAGGAACAGCCACTCCCGATCGGCCCAGCGGTGCCGCTGACGCTTATCCAACCAGCGCCGCAGACATTGCCTTTCGCGCAGATAAAGCGGATGCATGGTGGAAAAGCCATTTTTCAACCGATGCACATAGATATTACCGCCCTCCAGATCGATATCCGACAAACGCCATCCCCCTATTTCACTGGCGCGACACCCATGAATAAAACACATGTAAATCAAACAATAATCGCGTTCTGGATTCTTTCCATGCAGCGTGACCTCAAGCAGTCTCTCCACTTCGGAAGGCGTCAGATGTTTACGATTAGACATACAACCTCATTACTTTGAGAGGAAAAATGTGGCTGTCATTTTCCTTTTACATCACCACAATGGACACTCAGGGTAGCCCCTGGCTTATGGATAGGTTCCTGCATCCAGCGCGGAGTATAGCGGATTTGCCAAATGCGAACAGCGCGACAGGCGTTATTATCACCGGCGCCAGCTGCCCCTGTGAGACGCTATTGTGAATGGGTTCCGCAGATCCCCGGTATTATCACCGCGCAGGTCCCTGTTTGCTTTAGCTTGCATTATCACTACCGGGCACGATGCAGAGTAAGATTGATAAATTAACCGGCAAAACAAAGAATATTCCTAAAAAAAACATCGCCATGTCATTAATACTCGCCATTTATAACACCGCCCAAAGGTGAATAAAAAACCACCACGGATTCATATTAACCTGACGAATAAGCATTAATAATTATGGATATCGATAATAGAGTGAAACAGGAAGGGTAAGGATGAAATAGCAGTCACAACAGACGAAAAACCCAGGCTTTACCTCAACATGCGATCGCCTGGGGGGATGAAATTATTGACGGATTATCACGTGGCACAATTCGCCGAGGGTCAACTCAGGATGCTCGATCAGCATTTCCGCAGTGAGCGTAATGCCGAATTCTCGCCGAACCAACAACATCAACTCCATATAATCCAGGCTGTCCAGCCCAAGCTGCTGTAGCGGCATATCCGCCGACAGCATCGTTCTCTCCAGCCCTCTGGCCTCATGCAACAGGCCGCAAATCGCCTCATATAACCGATGATATTTGTCCATACGTTCTAACGTTATCCATAGTGATTGCCAAATATCAGCGCCGCATTGGCGCCGCCGAAACCGAAGCTGAGGCTCATGACATTACGCAGACGACCGTGCCGATGCCCTTCGCGAATATAATCAAGATCGCATTCGGGATCGGTCTCGTGCAAATGGCAGGTTGCCGGCATCATTTGTTGCTGTAATGCTTGCAGGCAGACGATGGCCTCAAAGCTGCCGGATGCGCCAAGCAGGTGCCCGGTATAGGATTTCGTGCTGGAAATCGGTATGCGATAAGCATCGCGTCCCAGCGCCGCCTTGATCGCTTCGGTTTCATTCACGTCGTTTTGCGGCGTAGACGTACCATGCGCATTGATATAGTCGATCTCATGGCTGCCGAGCCCCGCCTGCTCCAAAGCCCGCCGTAGGGTTTTCACCTTAGCCTGAGGATCCTTCGACGGCGCGGTGAGATCAAAAGCATCTGAAAAGTTGCCGTATCCTTTGATTTCGCCCAAAATCGTCGCACCGCGCGCTAAAGCCGCTTCCCGTTCCTCAAGGCATAACACGGCGGCACCTTCCGCCAGGACGAAACCGTTGCGTTCCCGACTAAACGGGCAACTGGCTTTAGTGATGTCCTTTTGCTCCCGGCTCAACAAACGCAACGCATCCATATTCCAGATCGCGCCGTTGCCGCGCAACGACTCCGAGGCGCCGGCCAGCATCATTGAAGCGCGACCGCTGCGTATCACCTCAAACGCATCGCCAATCGCGATGCCGCCGGTCGCGCAGGCCGCCGCCGGCGAGCCTTGATAGCCCCGCAGCAACCAATGCTGGCCACATATGGCGGTCGCGATATTGGGCATCGCGTGAAAACAGCCAAACAGCTGCCCTAGCCCGGATTGCAGATAGTCCGCATTGTTTTGCATGATCTCATCCTGGCCGCCCCAGCCGCTGCCGATAATCGCCCCGCACTCCAACGACGAATAAAAGTGCGCGGGCCCCACAAAACTGGATGAAAACGCCATTTCGATCGCCTCCGCGGCTGCGGCAAGCGCCAACCTGGCGAATCTGGGCAAGCGGCGGCTTACCCGCGCGGCAACGCCCTCCAGCGGTGGTTCAGACTCCAGCAAAGCAAAAAAGCGCGCGTGGATCCCCGCCGCCGATTTATCGTGATAACGATAGGCCAGGCGGCTGGCCATGATAGCCTGCCAGTTTTGCTGCACGTTGCCTCCCAGCGCGGTGACGGCACCGTAACCGGTGACCACCACTCGCCTTATTTTCTCCATGCTTATTCTCCTTGCCCCGATGCGAAAGCCTCGTTGCCGCCCAGTGCCAGCCAGAGCTGCATCGTGGCGTTCAGGTAGCGATATTGCAGCGCCGACAGCGAATTTTCGCTGGTCAACACGGCCTCTTGCGCATCCAGCAGCGTTTGCAGCGCGACGGAACCGGCCTGATATTGATGCCGCGCCAACGCCACGGCTTGTCGGCTCATCGCCAGATGCCGCCGCTGGTTGCCGATTTGCCGCTGTGCTTCCAGACGTTGTCGCATGGCGTTGTCCACATCGGCCAGCGCGCGGTAGACCGCATCGCGAAATTGAATCTCCGCCCGCTGCGCCTGCAACGCCGCTTTGTCGCTGGACAAACGCATCTTGCGCCATTCGATAAACGGCAGCGTCAACGTTGCGCCCAGCGAACGCGAAGGTTCACTGAACCACCGGCGGAAAAGCCCGCTGCCGGCATCCAACCCGGCCTCCAGACTCAGCGCCGGATAAAAACTCAATCCGGCCGCCTCCGCACCGGCCAGCGCCGCTCTCAGGCGGCGCTCTGCCGCCTGAACATCCGGCCTGCGCGCAATCACCTTCGCCGGCTGGCGCTGTACGACAGCCACCTCTTCAAGCGGCAACGAACGCCGTTCGCTATAGCGCAGCAGCGGCGATCGCCCGAACAATAACGCCAACGAGTTACGCGCATCTTCCCGCTGTCGCTCCAGCTCATGCAGCTGATTCTCTCGTGCCAACAGACTTTGTCCCGCCTGCAACAGTTCGAATTGGCCAACGTCGCCGGCGGTGTGACGAGCCGTCACCAGCCGCAAAGTTTCACACGCGATCGCCAGCGCCTGTTGCTGATAGGTGACTTGCTGATTCAAATCGGCAATCTGCCAATACCCGCGCGCGGTCGCACCGATCAAGGTCAACGCGGTATTGCGCCGGTCCAACTCCGAGGCGACGGCCAGCCATTCGGCCTGTTCGCGAATACGTGCCAGCTTGCCCCATAAATCCAGCTCATAGCTCAGAGAAAGCCCCGCACGGTAGCTTTCCTGCGGCGTAGCCGTGCTCCGCAACGTTCGGGTATTGCGGCCGCTCAGGCTGGCGGCCAGATCCGGCGTCAAATTGCCCTGCGCTAATCCGGCCTCCAACACGGCCTCGCGCCACTGCAATCCGGCCAGCGCCAGATCCTGATTCGCGATCAGCACGCCATCGATCAGCGCGGACAGTTGCGGATCATTGAAGTTTTCCCACCAGGCGACGCCCGCCCGCAGTGAACCGGAACGTTCATCGACCACACGCCACTGCGGCGGCAGCGACGGTGGCGACGTGGGGTCGATCGGCCGCCATCCGCAGGCGCTCAGCGACAGCATCACCAACCCGAAAACCAGAAGTCGGCTCATTCTCGCGCCAGCGCCTCTACCGGCTGCAGGCGCGCGGCGGTGCGAGCGGGAAAGTACCCAAACCCGACACCGATCAACGCCGAGAATCCGCAGGCCAGCAGCAACGGCGGCCAGGTAAAGATCATCGTTACCTGCGGCGCCAATCCGCTCAGAGCCCCTTTAACCAGCGCGGCGCAGGCGATCCCCAACACGCCCCCCAGGCTGCAGATCACCACCGCCTCAATTAAAAACTGCCGCATAATGTCCTTCTCAGCGGCGCCCACCGCTAATCGAATACCGATCTCATGGGTCCGTTCCGTCACCGAGACCAGCATGATGTTCATTACCCCCACGCCGCCCACCAGCAGCGAGATGGCGGCAATCGCGGTAATCAGCAACTGCATGGAGTCTGAGGCACGCTGAATAGATTGCGTCAGCTGATCGTCGGTCAGGGTGAAGAAATCCCGCCGTCCGTGTTCCACCATCAAACGCCGGGTCACATCCCTCCCCGCTTCTTCCAGCGTCAGTTTTTCATTCACTCGCATCACAATGGATTCCAGCGGCATATCGCCGGCGATGCGCCCGGTCAGGGAGGTATAGGGCAGCCAGGCAAGCGGTTGAGAACCGGCATATTGGGCGCCGCGGCGCTGCGCAACGCCAATCACCCGATAAGGCACGCCCGTTATCAGCAACACCGCGCCTACCGGGTCTTGCCGGGAAGAAAACAGCGCCTGCTTTAACAAGGGATCAATTACCGCTACCGGTGCGCGCTCACTCAGATCCTGCGCGGTAAACAGGCCACCGGAAAGCAGGCGAATGCCCTGCGTGCGGAAATACCCTTCGCCGACGCCCATCACGGCGAGTGGCACCTGTTTGCTTTCGCGAACGGCCAGCAGTTGGGTGCCGATCACCGGCGAGATGCTGTCGACGTAAGGCATCGCCGCCAGCAATGCAGCATCGCGCGCGCTCAGCGAACGCGCAAAATCGGGGCGCGATTTTTCCCACCCGAGGCCAGGGCGAATCTCCAACGTGCTGGTGCCAAGCTGGCTGATTTCCTTGAGAATATTACGCCGAGTACCTTCTCCGATGGCGATGGCGGAGACCACCGCCGCAATGCCGATAATGATGCCGAGCATCGACAACACGGCCCGGATCCGATGCCCCAGCAATGCCCGCCAGGCCATACTGACAGCCTCTTTCAGCGCCATGCCCGGCGCCATGCGCTTCAGGGGTGCCACCAGCGGTAGCGGCCGTTCGAACGTAGAATGCTGTCGGGCGGCATCATGGCAACGATCCGCCACGATCTCGCCGTCGCCGATCTCAATGATCCGCCGTGCCTGCTCGGCGATCCGCCGATCGTGCGTCACGATAACGACGGTGTGCCCGACCGCGTTCAGCTCGTGCAAAATGGCCATCAACGCCTGACCGCTGGCGCTATCCAGCGCGCCGGTCGGTTCATCGGCCAAAATGATTTCCGCACCGTTCATCAGGGCGCGTGCAATACTGACCCGCTGCTGTTGCCCACCTGAAAGCTGCGCCGGGCGATGACCGCCGCGCTGCGCCAACCCGAGCCGAGTCAACAAATGCGCGGCCCGCAGGCGGCGCTCTGCGGCCGGCATGGCGGTATACAGCGCCGGGATCGCCACATTCTCGCCGGCGCTCAGGTAAGGCATCAGATGATAGCGCTGGAAGATAAAGCCGATATGCCGGCTGCGAAGCTGCGCCAGGCGATCGCCGTCGGCTTGCCCAATAGCCACCCCGTTGATGTGCACATCGCCCTGAGAAGGCTTGTCCAGACAGCCGATAATGTTCATCAGCGTCGATTTTCCAGAACCGGAGGCGCCGACGATAGCGACCATTTCCCCCCGCTGAATGCTCAGGGAAACGCGTTTGAGGACCGCAATTTTCTGCTCCCCGGCCTGAAACTCGCGCGAAACGTTATCCAAAACGATAATGGGATCCGTGCTAGCTGACATGGCCGTCCTCCGCATCAGGCTGCTGCTCCAGCAGCACCCGTTCCCCTGCGTTCAGCCCTTCCAGCACTTCGGCATAGCGACGATCGCGGGTACCGATACGCACTCGGCGTACCACGGTCTGCTCACCTTCCAACACCTTGACCTGGTAACCCCCTTCATCCAATGCCGCTCCCAGCGCAGCCATCGGCACCCGCACCACTCCCTGCGCGCGTTCGGTAATGATAAATACCTGCGCCGTCATCGAGGTGCGCAGTCGACGTTCGCCATTGGCGACGGCAAACACGCCGTTGTAATACACCGCCGCCGTCTGCTGGCTTGAATTCCTGCCCAGCGGGTCGGTTTCCAGCGCCTCCGCCGGTGCCTGCTGTATCGCGCCCATGGCCCCCTCATATCGGCGGCTGGGATCGGCGGCGACGTAAAACCACAGCGGCTGCCCCGTCTTCACCTGCAAGATGTCATTTTCCGATATGCGGGTATGCACCATCATCGTATCCACGTCTGCCATCACCAAAATGGTCGGCGCGCTTTGCGACGAGACGATGGTTTGCCCTTCTTGGGTAACGATGCCCAGCACCTCGCCGTCGATAGGGGCAGTAATACGGGTAAAAGCCAGATTGGCCCTGGCGGTTTCCTGCGCCACTTCGGCCTGGACGATCTGCGACTCGTTCACTTTCAACTGCGCCAGTTGCGCGTCGCGCTGCGCCTGCGCTTTTTCCAAATCGCTGGCCACGCCGGCGCGGTCGCGCGCCAGCGCCCTTTGCCGCGTCAGCTCCAACTGGTACTGCTTGAGCTGCGCCTGACTCGCCAATTTCTGCGCCTGCGCGCTGCGTAATTCGGCCTGCGACTTGCGCAGTTCGTTAAGTTGCAGCGTCGGATCTATCTCGGCCAACAGCTGCCCCTGAGTCACCCTGTCCCCCTGTTTGACATACAGTTTTTTCAATTGACCGTTGACCTGCGCGCCAACGTTCACCTGCCGAAGCGGTTTCAGAATCCCGGTCGCCAAGACGCTTTTTTCGATGTCACCGCGATCGACGCGCGCCGTCTGCGGCACTTCGGGCTCAGGGGAGCGATTCAACAAAGACAGCCCGCCCAACAACAGCGTCAGCAAGACAACCATCAGCCATGCCGCTCGTCCCCAGCGTCTCTTTCCAGCCACGTCACCCTGCCTCAGCACAATCATTTGCCCTGGCATTGACGGTGGCTTCAGCCACCAGCCTGCCCTGAGACATGCGCAGCACCCGATCGAACAACGGCAACAGCCGCGAGTTATGCGTCACGGTCACCAGGGTTTTACGGTTTTCTCGGCAATGCGCCACCAGAGCCGACATCACCGCCGCCGCAGTCTTTTCATCCAGATTCGCCGTTGGCTCGTCCAGCACCAACACCGGGCAACGGCTATACATGGCGCGCGCCAGCAACAGACGCTGCCGCTGCCCCAGCGACAGCCCGGCATGGCTCTCCCGTACCTGGGCGTTCACGCCGCCCGGCAGCTGCGCTACCGCGTCCGCCAGCCCCAAGCTGCGCAGCACCTGTTCCACCTGCCGTTGCTGGCCCGGCGCCGACGGCGCGAACAGCGTGATGTTCTGCAACACAGAGGCATTGAACAGAATGTCCTCCTGGCTTTGCAGGAAGAACAGCCGCTGCGCGGCGGCGTTTGCCAGTGTGCGCCCATCCAGACTCAGCTCCCCCCGCTGCGGCGTCAGCAGACAGGCAAGCACCTTCAGCAAGGTGCTCTTGCCCGCGCCGGAACCGCCGCAGATGGCGATGCACTCGCCCCGTTCCAACGTCAACGACAGGTCGCGTAAAACCGGTTGGCCGGCGTCGTAAGCGAAGCTCACCCCCCGATACGCCAACTGCACATCAAAATGGCTCACGCTTTCGTCGCCAGACCCGGTACGCAGAGAGACGGCAGGAAACAGATCCCGCGCACGTTCATCGATAACGTGCAGTTGGTTTTTCTGCAGGACGGCAAAAAAGATCTTGCTGGTGTAAGAGGTAAAGATTTCGCGCAGAAAACTGTAGGCGAAGAAGGCCCCCAAGCTGAGCTCGCCCCCTTTGAGCAACGGCAACGCCAGCAGCATGAACACCACCATTTCCAGGCTGCCAATCAGTTGATAAATGCTGCCCTTGACCTGCTCATAGATTTTTTGCCGCTGCAGGCAGTTGAACAGCGAACGGGCATGTTCGGCGAACCCTTCCTGCCGCTGGCCAGCCAAACCGGCGGACTTGATGGTCGAAAACCCTTGAATGGTTTCCAGAATAAAATCATTCTGCGCCGCCCCTCTCACCTGCAACTGCTGGGTGAAGTGGCGATCGCGATAAATGGCCCAAACGCTGACCGCCCCCATCAGCAGCATGCCGACAACCGGCACCAGCGCCAGCATCGGGCTCAAATAGCCCATCACCACCAGTGCGATAGCTCCGATGATCCAGTCGGTGCGCAGGCCGTTATCCAGTTCGATTTTCTGGCCGGCGGCCATCTGCCAGCTGGTGAAACGGCTGAAAATCTCGCCGGGCGCGCGCTTGCTGAAGAAATTCAGCGAATTTTCCAACAGGCGGGAAAAGCCGGCTGCGCCGTGCAGCAACACAAAGTTTTTGATAAAACGCTCGGTGATGATGCGCGCCATCAGGGCCAACGCCGTGGATGCCACAAACGCCAGCAGATAGTAGGCGTAAGGGAATGCGATCTCACCGGCCATGGCGAACACCTGATTGATCGCGCTGGCGACCATCATCGGCATGATGAACAGCGTCAGCGAGATAAAAAACGTCATCGCCGCCAGGCGATAAATGCCGGCGATGCCGGCGGTATCCTTCAGGCTTAAACTGGCGAAGGCGCCCCGTCGGCGGCTCCGCGCGGCGGGGGCGGTGGACGGTAAATCGTCGCGATCGAGCACCAATGCGTAGCCGCTGATTTCCGCTTTCAGGGCGGCGTACGGCAGCAGCTGTTGCCCCAACGCCGGATTCATTACGCAAACGTAACCGCCCTGACGATATGCCAGCAGTACATAGTGGCCCGCGCCGTAATGCAGAATCGCCGGTAAAGGCAGCGCCGCCAGATCCCGATGCTCGAACGCCACCGGATAAGCCGGCAGCGCCAGCTCCCCTAAAATGGCGCACAGCGTCGCCAGCGAAGTGCCGTGTTGCGAAGCGGGGTAACGCTCACGCAGTTCCGTCAATGGCGCGCGAACGCCCTGCGTTTCCGCCAGCATGGCGATGCAGGCCAGCCCGCACTCATTGATTTCGCTCTGCAAGACCGGCGTAGGGAGGGTGTTTTCCATGCGTAGTGATATCCCTGACTTATTCGTTGATAAAAAATAAAGAGTGCGAATGCCACAGCAGCCAATCATCCGCATGTCGCCGCAGGGTGCGCTCGACGATTTCCGGCACGGCGCGGCCGACCTGCTCTGTGGCAATCGGTTCCTCTATGTGAATACGAACGCCGCGATCGTAATAAAGCGAATAGCACACCACCCGAGCCCGCATCGCCCGGGATAATCGAACGATGCCGCTGTGCAAATGCGCCGGCCGGTTGAACAAACGGCAAGCCAGTTTGGCCGAGGCGTCCCGGGTGCTGTTCAAGGTGTAATCCGGCGTGATGTCCGGGAAGAGGATGATGTTGCGCCGATGCTTCGTCGCCTCCAGCAGCGCCTGCGACAAGGTGCCGGCAATATGCCGGGGATCGTCGTGAATCGAGCAATAGTCGAGCCGCTGCCGCCATTCCCCCTCAGGCGCTCGCCGCGCTAACGTCTGTGCGTCGCCGGAAACGATCACCGTTGCCCGCCCGGGATAAACGCCCGCGCCGACCAGCGTCGCCAACACATCAGAAACCGTGTGCATCGGCGCCAACAACACCGGCACCCCGGCGCGATGCAGCGGCTCCACCACCTGATTGAGCTGTGAGGTGCACTGCGCCAAATGTTCCATCAACGCGGCATTGCGAGCCTGGAGCGCCGCCAAATCCAGCCATTGCCGCCGCTGCATCAGCCAGGCGAAGTCCAGCCTGCCGTCGCCCAACAGACTTTGGCGATTCGCTTCAGCGACCGCTTGCCGGTGGCGAAAACGGCGTTGCTGCAGACCCCACCTCAACCGCCTCTGCATCTCCAGCCACAGGCGATAATCCATGCGCCGCAGCAGAGCGCACGTCAGACTCCGGCTCACCCCGGTGCGGACAGACGAGAGACGCGCCACGGCGTCCAGGCCGTTACGCCAGGCCAGATAGCCCCGAACCGCGAGCAGGCGCATCAGGGAGCCAGCGGCTTATCGTGCTGCAACAGCGACAGCAGTTGCCGGCTGAAAGCGGAAAACTCGCGGTCTTGCAACGCCAGCCATTTGCGATTGACGATAAAGCTGGGGGTCGCGTTGACCTGGTAATAACGACTTACCGCCGTCATATACGCCAACAGTTCCTTGACCCGCTCTGAATCTCTGGCCCGCTGATAAGCGGCCTCGTCGATGCCGTTGGCCACCAACCAGGCGCTGAGCTGCTTTTCATCCGCCAGATTGAGATTTTCTTTGATAATGGCGCGGTAAGCGGCGGGACGGTGCTGCGCCTCGCTCCCCATGACCGTCAGAGTGGCGAAGAGGGGCGCAAAGGCCGCCATGCCGGCGTGATCGTCGTCGCTGAGATGCAAACGCACCAATTTGGCACCCGCTGGTAAACGTTTTTCCAGCTCGGCCACGCCACTCTCATTGACTTCACAATAATGACAGGCGTAAGAGAACACTTCGACAATCGTATTGTCGTCTTGCAACGGGCTTTGCTCGACTTTTTCCGAAGAGAGAAAATTCAGGCTTTCCGCCGCCGGCGAGGCCATAACGTAATGCTGGAAATAAAGCGCGGTCAAAAAAGAAGAGGCGAAAATAATAACGAGCGTGTAGCTGATAAAAAGCAAGGGACGTTTATACATAACGGACGCATCCTGCGCATTAATTAATATTCACTTGGCAGAGTGAACGAGTGTAAAAGAATTAACATCGTAAATAATAAAAAGCTAAAGACGACTGCTTCGCCCGATATCAGGCGGGACAGCGTGAACGCTGCCCGCCTGCCCACCACTCATCCAAATGCAGGTGGTCTGCCCGCCTTAGCTTGGCGTGGTTGGATTAGTCGGGCAGCTCGCCGTCGGTGCCGGATAATAGTACTTCTGGACGCCACCGAATTTATTCGCGCAGGTTTTCACCAGCTGGCAGGTTCTATTGTTGCCACTGCCCACCCAAGCGAATGCCTTGGTACACACAAAAGTACCGCCGACGATGTTTTCCGCTTCAGACAGATTGATTTTCTTCATTACAATATCCTTATATATATTAAAATATAAACACACTACCCATCACTCTGCCTGCAAGACAGAGTAATACTTCAACACATTGAAAAACATTTAATTGATAACAATGAGAGCGCTGCGAAAAAATAATAGCCCTCTCATACAAGCAGATCAATACAATTATTTACACTAGGCCGCAGCCTTAGTGAAATAAGTAACGCTTGATACAAGGATTATTCTAATTTAATCGCTTATAAAAACATGAAAATTAATTCCACCCCAGGAATAGCCATGATTTATTTGAAGGATAATTCTCAGTTTAAGAGGTAATTAACCAAGAAAAGTTCAGATCCGACCAGTTAATCGGCGCTGGAAACAGGCTGAAAAGATTGCTTCCTGCCGCGCCGGACTTACACTGGGCAACAGGATTCTCACTCTTTAGGATGCCCATGCTCGCCACTCACGAATACGCCAACGACCTGATTCTGTTTGCCCTGATTGTCGACTGCGGGTCGTTCAGCAAGGCCGCGGAGAGCGCCGGCATCACCAGCTCGGTGATCAGCAAACGCATCGGACGGCTGGAAAAATCGCTGGGTGCCCGCCTGCTGTACCGCACCACCCGCAGCCTGACGCTGACCGAAAGCGGCCAGGCGCTCTACCAGCAGGCCAAAGAGATCGGCGCCAAAGTGCAGGAGGCGCTGTACGCCGTCAGCGAAAAGAGCGAAGAGTTGACCGGCACCATCCGTATGTCGGTGCCGACCATTTCGGGCGAGCTGTTGCTGAGCGAAAGCGTGGCGGAATTTTGCGCTCTACACCCTAGCCTGAAGGTCGAAATGCGGCTGGAAAACCGCTTCGTCGATCTGGTGGAAGAAGGCATCGATCTGGCGATCCGCACCGGCACCATGCCGGATTCCAGCCTGATTGCCCGGCCGATCTTCGATTCCCGCTGGGTGATCGTCTGCTCGCCGGGCTACCTGGAAAGCCACCCGGAACCGCGCAGCGCCGAAGACCTGCTCGGCCACAACTGCCTGACCTACACCTACCAGGAGAGCGGCACCGCCAACTGGCTGATGAAGCGGCCGGGGCGCAACGACATCTACGAGCTGCAGGTTAACGGCAACCTGTCGGCCAACAATGCGCGGGCGATCCGCAAAGCGGTGATCGGCGGCCACGGCATCGCCATGGTGCCGCGCTGCATGGTGTATGAAGATTTGCAGGACGGTAGACTGACGGAGATCCTGGCCGGCCACTGCGGCAAAGTGCTGGGCATTTACGCCGTTTATCCTTACACCCGCAATCTGCCGTTAAAAACCCGTCTGCTGATCGAACATATCATCGGTTCCTACCAAAATATCAGCCATTATTTTTGAGTTCCCTGCTCTGATTATTTCCCTGCGGCCGTAAAAAGACGCGGGGATTACCGCATTTTTGGACATGAACTATTGAACATTACCGCTTAATTAATGTGAGCTCACGCATTCATCACACAAAATCACTTCCTATCAAACTGATTTTAAAGCAGTTAATTTAACGCCTCCTGCCGGCCAGTTTCCCACCGCCGGCGCCGTTCGCCGATGTTAAAAAATTACCGCATGGCATCGTCGCCAACGTTGTGATTAGAATGAAAATGTTGCGGTAATTAACCTTTCAGCTACATATCTCTGCCCATAAAAATAATAACCCTGAGGATCTTATGCCCCTGCTTTTCAGTATTGCGCCCATCGTCCTGCTGATTTGGATTATGACCAAAAGGAATGGCGTGCCCTCTTACCTCGCCCTGCCGCTGACGGCCGCCGTGGTGTATGCCGTACAGCTCCTGTGGTTCGATGCCTCGCTGCGGCTGCTGCATGCCAATATCATCACCGCGCTGGTGTCGACGCTGACGCCGATCACCATCATTGCCGGCGCCATCCTGCTCAACAAACTGATGCAGGTAAGCGGCGCGGAAAACGTGGTGCGCCGCTGGCTGGAAACCATCAGCCCCAATCCCGTGGCCCAACTGATGATTATCGGCTGGGCGTTCGCCTTTATGATCGAGGGCGCCAGCGGCTTCGGCACCCCGGCCGCCATCGCCGCGCCGATTCTGGTCGGGCTGGGCTTCAACCCGCTGCGCGTCGCCCTGCTGACGCTGGTGATGAACTCGGTACCGGTCTCCTTCGGCGCCGTGGGCACCCCTACCTGGTTCGGCTTTGCCAATCTCGGCCTGTCGGACGCCAGCCTGCTGGAGATCGGCCGGCAAACCGCGCTGATCCACTTCGTCGCCGGCTTCGTCATTCCTCTGCTGGCGCTGCGCTTTATCGTTTCCTGGCGGGATATCCGCCGCAACCTGCCGTTTATCCTGCTCAGCGTGCTGAGCTGCACCGTGCCCTATCTGCTGCTGGCCCAGGTGAACTATGAGTTCCCGGCGCTGGTCGGCGGCGCGATCGGCCTGGCGCTTTCAGTGCTGCTGGCGCGCGGCGGTATCGGCCTCGCCCGCGGCGACAAACCGCAGAGCGCCGGGCAGGCGGTGCCGTTCATGCAGGTGGTCAAGGCCATGACCCCGACCCTGCTGCTGATTGCTATTCTGATAGTGACGCGCGTCCACCAGCTGGGCCTCAAAGCGCTGCTCAACAACACCGCGCTGCTGTGGCGGGAAAACCTCGGCTGGCTCGGAGAGCTGCGCATCAGCCGGGCGCTGATCGTCGAACTGCAGCAGGTGCTGGGCACCACCGCCGCCGCCGGCTACAAAACGCTGTATGTCCCGGCGCTGATCCCGTTCCTGTTGGTGGTGCTGCTGTGCATTCCGCTGTTCCGGCTGAATGGCGGCCAGGTGCGGCAAATGTTCAGCGAAACCGGCGGGCGCATCGCGCGGCCCTTTATTGCGCTGTTCGGCGCGCTGGTGATGGTCAACCTGATGATGCAGGGCGGCGACAACGCACCGGTGATCCTGATCGGCAAAGCGCTGGCGGCACTGACCGGCGGCAGCTGGCTGTTGTTCTCGTCATTCCTCGGCGCGCTGGGATCGTTCTTCTCCGGTTCCAATACCGTCTCGAACCTGACGTTCGGCGGCATTCAGCAGTCGATCGCCCAGAGCAGCGATCTTGACGTCAACCTGACGCTGGCCTTGCAGTCCGTCGGCGGCGCCATGGGCAACATGGTGTGCCTGAACAACATTATCGCAGTCTGTTCGATCCTCGGGATCGGCAACGCCGAAGGCAAAATCATCAGAAAGACCGTGCTGCCGATGCTGGCGTACGGCGGGATTGCGGCCGGTATGGCGGCGATCCTCACGCTCTGACCGACAACTCGTTATCGCAAGCAAGACAAGAAGGTAAACACTATGATCATCTCCGCGTCAACCGACTACCGGGCCGCCGCCCAGGCCAAACTGCCGCCGTTTCTGTTTCACTATATCGACGGCGGGGCCTACGCGGAGCATACGCTGAAGCGCAATACCGCAGACCTGGCCGATATCGCCTTGCGCCAGCGCGTGCTGCGCAATATGTCTGAACTCAGCCTGGAAACCACGCTGTTCGGCGAGCAGCTGGCGATGCCGGTGGCGCTGGGGCCGGTGGGGCTGACCGGCATGTACGCCCGCCGCGGTGAAGTGCAGGCCGCGCGCGCCGCGGCCAAAAAAGGCATTCCGTTCACGCTGTCCACCGTGTCGGTCTGCCCGATCGAAGAGGTGGCGCCGGCGATCGATCGGCCGATGTGGTTCCAGCTTTACGTGCTGAAAGATCGCGGCTTTATGCGCAACGCGCTGGAGCGCGCCAAGGCCGCCGGCGTGAAAACGCTGGTGTTCACCGTCGACATGCCGGTGCCGGGCGCCCGTTATCGCGACGCCCATTCGGGGATGAGTGGCCCTAACGCCGCCCTGCGCCGCGTGCTGCAGGCGTTTACCCATCCGCAGTGGGCCTGGGACGTCGGCCTGCTCGGCAAGCCGCACGATCTGGGCAACGTCTCAGCCTACCGCGGCAAACCGACCAGCCTGGAAGACTACATCGGCTGGCTGGGCGCCAACTTCGATCCGTCGATTTCCTGGAAAGATCTGGAGTGGATCCGCGAATTCTGGGACGGCCCGATGATCATCAAAGGCATTCTTGATCCGGAAGACGCCAAAGACGCGGTGCGCTTCGGCGCCGACGGCATCATCGTCTCCAACCACGGCGGCCGCCAGCTGGACGGCGTGCTGTCGACCGCGCGCGCCATGCCGGCGATCGCCGACGCGGTGAAAGGCGACATCACCCTGCTGGCCGACTCCGGCATCCGCAGCGGCCTGGACGTGGTGCGCATGATCGCGCTGGGCGCCGACAGCGTGCTGCTGGGGCGCGCCTTCGTCTATGCGCTGGCGGCGGCCGGCGAAGCCGGGGTGGCTAACTTGCTGGATCTGATCGACAAAGAGATGCGCGTCGCCATGACGCTCACCGGCGCGAAAACCATTGCGGAGATCAACGCCGGATCGCTGGTCAGAAACGCCTGAATCAAAGCGGCTGTACCCCTTCCGGGTAGGCGTTGTAGCTCATCTTGCTGATAAACGCCCCGGCCGGTGACACCAACACCCGGCCGGCGGCGTCCAACCCGAGGAAGGTGCCGGTGCAGCGCCCGGAGATAAAGTCGAAGAAGAACACCGAGCACACCGGGATAATCTTTTCCCGGAAGGTGAACAGGAACATCTCGTCTTCAAACTTGTAGTAAGTGGCGTAGTCCATGTCGCCGTGGCCGAATTGTTCGCCGCGCAGGTTTTGCCAGGCGTAGCGCTCAGTGTTGACGTAGAAGTGTTCGTAATAGTGGTTGGGGCTGTAAACGTTCAGCGTGCGATAACCGATCAGCTCGCGGGTCAGATGCGGCGCGACGCCGCCCGGCGGGACGCCGGCAATCTGCCCAACGTGGAAGCTTTGCTTAAGGCGGGATCCCTTTTCCACCGTTTGCTCGGGCAGCAACGTGCTGCGCACCAGCAGCGCCCGGCCGCTGTCGCGGTTGAGCACCAGCGTCAGGCATTCGTTGCCCGGCGTCTGCAGCGGAATATTGAAGAAATAGCGCGCGGCGGAGGTTTGCACCTCTTCGTAAGCGTCCTCGCCGCTCTCCCCGCCCCAGGCCCACAGCACCCGCTGCCGATCGGCGCTGAAACGCAGCGTGATTTCCCCGCCGTCTTCAAAGGCGATCTGCAACGTTTTGCCGCGCCAGTCCTGAGTGCCCGGCAGCCGGTTGGTGTCGATGCCGCGCGCGAAATCGTCGTAATTCTTCCAGTCAGGTTCGGCATTTTGATTCAGTACGGATGGTTCTGCTGACATCTTCGCTCTCCTTGATTGAATGGGATGAAAATCGCCTCAGACGTCGGCGACGCCCGCCGGTTTCACCGCTCGGCGGTTCACCACGGCAGGGGCAGTTTCATCGAGAAAACAACTCAGTACGCCGGCGCACACGGCGCCGGCGGCCGCCAGCCACATCACGCTGACCAGCCCGTAGCGATCGGCGAGCAGCCCGGCGATAAACGGCGCCAGGCAGCCGCCAATCACCTCGCCAATTCCCATCACCAGCCCCAACGCGGTGGCAATGCGCGCCGGCGACACCGTTTCAGACGGGATGGTGGCCATAAACAGCGTGAAACAGCCAAGGCCGGTATAAGACAGGAACACCAGCACGCCCAGCAGCCACGGGTTATCGACGTAGCTCAGAAACAGCGGGCAGCACACCGCCAGCAGCGAAAAGAAGATCAGCGTCGGCTTGCGGCCGAAGCGATCGGAAATCGCCGGCACCGCCACGCCCCAGAACACCCAGGCGGCGCCGACGGCGCTCATGATGCCGCCCATCGTGCCTTCGCCGAAGCCGCGGTCGGTCACCAAAAAGTTGGGGGTGAAGGTAATGATGATCATGAACCAGGTGACGAACACACAGGAGATCAGAATGCACAGCGCCACGTTCTTGATTTTGAACAACTCGCCGTAAGCACCTTTGTTCGCCGCCTTGTCGGCCGCCGGCACTGCGCTGAAAGCGGGATCCTTCTTGCCGTTCACATAGCGATAGATCAGCCACGCCAGAATGATGCCCGGCACGGCGGTCAGGTGAAACGCCATGCTCCAGCCCCACTTCTGCGCCAGATAGATGATCAGCGGCGGCGCGATAATACCGCCCAACAATCCCGGCGCCGCGCCCTGGATCAATCCCATGTTGAAACCGCGGCGCTGCGGCTGCGATTTTTCCACCATCAACGACTGTGCGATCGGCAATACCGGCCCTTCGGCGATCCCCATCAACGCCCGGAAGATCAATAGCATGGCAAAGCCACTGACCAACCCCGACAGCGCGGAGAACAGCGAAAACACCAGGATCGACAGGATCAGCATCGGTTTACGGATATTAAAACGATCGGCTATCGCCCCCAGCCCGGCGCCAGACAGCGCCCAGGTTAACGCCAGCACCGCCGACAGGGTGCCGAGATGCACGTTGCTGAGCTTGAGGTCGGCGGCAATCATCGGAAACAGAAACGAGATGGTCAGACGATCGACGAACACGCAGCCGAAAACGAAAAATAAAATAATCAGCAACCGGTTCTCTTCACTTAATGCGCTGCGAGGCTCTGGCGATGTATTCATAGCGTCATTTGTCCATAAGTTAACTTATGAATGGCAAGCCGCCATGGCATAAGTGTGTTAAGCGCACGGCCAAGAGAGAAATTGGCCCTCCGTCACGACAACAACTCATTAACATGTTAATGACATAAAATTATCGTAAGCCGGCGGTCTGTCAACCGGCGCTTTCTTAGAGACGAATGAAGTTTTTGTTCGGTACTATTTTAAAATCGCATTATCACAAAAAGATATTTTACCCCTCTGTTTTTACAGACAATAAAATAATAACGGGTATTTTTCTTCGGTTAAAAACGCCTATTTTCACGCCATTTTCGAATAATCTCAACGATCACTCTTCAGGCTTATTAATTTTTACCCGTGTTGAATGAACGCTGGGGAATATTCAGTTTTATTTTTATCTATTGAATCATTTAGTTTTATTTTATTGCCGCACAACAAACTAACTCTTATGAGGTAAAGGCTATTGGCAGAGTTACATAATTTCATCTGGACAATAGCAAAAGCGCAGAGCGTGACGTAAATCACGGCAATCATGCCGTATCCTGCAAGGTAATTATGCTCGCAACAGCAATTATCTATTGCGATTAGGGCTGTTTATCTCAATTAATCGTCATGCAACACTTCGTGCCATCGTTCGACACCGCGCCGCAAGGCCTGAGACGGAGTGACACATGAGCATCGAAAGACTAACCCGGGAGCCGCTTTCCATCGGTATTGAGCTGCCGTTGGACAATGATTGGTCCACCAGCGGGCAACTGAAACGCCAGCAGGACGGGCGGCCGTTCGGCGTGCCGGACATGAGTGAACACGCTGCGCGCATCAAGCTGGCCGATGAGCTCGGCTTTCGCGCCGCCTGGGTTCGCGACGTGCCGCTGTACGATCCTGACTTCGGCGACGCCGCGCAGGTGTTTGAGACCTTTACCTACCTCGGCTACCTGTCCAGCCTGACGTGCAATATTCTGCTGGGCACCGCGGCCGTGGTGCTGCCGCTGCGCCAGCCTTGGCTGGTGCGCAAAGCGGCTTCCACACTGCAAACGCTGAGCGGCGATCGTCTGCTGCTCGGCGTCGCCAGCGGCGATCGCCCCGTGGAGTACCCGCTGTTCGGCGCCGATTACGCCGCGCGCGGTGAAAACTTCCGCACCAGCGTCGGCATTCTCAAAGGTGAAGCCGACAGCGCGCTCCAGCCCGGATTGCGCCTGCTGCCGGCCACGCCGCCGCCACCGCTGCTGGTCGCCGGGCTGGCGCAACAAACGCCCGAGTGGGTGGGCAAAAATATGGATGGCTGGCTGTCGTATCCCGGCACGCCTGCGGACCACGTTTCGCGAGTCAAACTCTGGCGTAACGTAGCCGGTGACAAGCCCTACGTCAGCTTTATTCATCTCGACCTCACCGATAACGCCGACGCGCCGATTCAGCGCCATCGCTTCGGCATCAAGAGCGGCCGCAATGGATTGATTCAGGAACTGAGCGCCATGCGTGACGCCGGGGTCAACCACATCGGCCTGCATTTCCGCCGCAACCAGCGGCCGCTGGAAGAGACGATGCAGGAGATCGGTCAACTGGTGTTGCCGGAATTCCATCGCGCCTGACGCCCGCTTTAGCCCGCTATTCCGACCTGAGCGGGTCTTTGCCCCGTTACCGGGGCTTTTTTATTTCCGCCGCTGCTAGTTCATAACAACTCAGTCTAATCGCTGCGGCCAAACGGCGGCATGATGACGGGGCAACGAGCCACCATGAGGAATGAGCAATGACGGCAAAACTGACAGAAGCGGGCTTTTGGCGAAAAACCGCCGACTCTTCATCGCTGCGCGAGCCGCGCGTGCTGATCCGGGTCTACGTCGACGAAGGCGAGATTGACCGCGCCATCTCGTTTTACGAGCGGCTGCACGGCGTGGAAGCGGATATGCGTTTCGACTTTCCCGAACATCGGCTGGTGCTGGCGGCGGTGGGGCCGTTTCTGATCCTGGAAGGCTCGGAAGAAAGCCTGCGTCCTTTCCGCAGCACCGTCGGCACGTTGCTGGTCGATGACATTTATCCTTACCACCAGCGGCTGCTGGCCGCCGGGGCCGATATCTTCTTTGGCCCGGTGGAAGTGCCCACCGGCGCCTGTTTCAATGCGTGCCTGCCGGACGGCACGATTATCGAATACGTGCATCACCGGCCGCGCGCGGACGAATAAGCCGCCTCAAGGGAGCGCCGGCGTCATGGCGTAACCGCGCAGATCCTTGCGCAGGCTGACCATGTACAACACGATCACCGCCGAGAACGGCAGGCCGCACAGCACCACCGCGGTCTGCATCGCGCTGAAACTGCCGGCGTACAGCAACCCGGCGCAGATCAACGTGGTGACCGCCGCCCAAAATACCCGCAGCCAGGCCGGCGCGTCATCGTGGGCGGAGCCGCCCTGGCAGGAGAGGTTCGCTATCATCAGCGTGCCGGAGTCCACCGGCGTCAGGAACAGCACGAAACTGATCACCACCACAAAACCGGCGGTCAGCTGGGTATAGGGCAGGTATTCGAACAGCTTGAACACCGCCATCGGCGGATCGCTTTGCGCCACCTGCCCGAGGATCGCCTGCCCGCCTTCCAACACCAGGCTGATGGCGGTATTGCCGAAGATCGACAGCCACGCCAGCGTGAAGCCCAGCGGGATCAGCAACACGCCGAAGATCAATTCACGAATGGTGCGCCCTTTGGAAATGCGCGCGATGAACAGCCCGACAAACGGCGCCCACGCCACCCACCAGGCCCAATAGAACAACGTCCAGGCGCCCTGCCACTGGCGCGCCTTGCCGTACAGATACATATCGAAGCTGCGGCTGACCAGCGAAGTGAGATAATCGCCGAGGTTCTGCAACATGCCGTTGAGCAGATTCAGCGTCGGGCCGGCCAGAAACACGAACAGCAGCAGCAGGCACAGGAAGCCGACGTTGATGTTCGACAGCATCGCAATGCCCTTCTCGACGCCGGTGACCGCCGCCAGCGTGGCCACCACCATCATCACCACGATCAGCGCCAGCAGCACGCCGGTGCTTTGCGGAATATCGAACAGATAAAACAACCCCGAGTTCACCAGCAGCGCGCCGATCCCCAGGTTGGTTACCATCGAAATCACCGTCACCAGAATGCCGAAGCTGTCCACCAGATGGCCGGCGCCGCCGTGGGTGCGCTCGCCGAAGATCGGGTATAACGCAGAGCGCAGCGCCAGCGGCAGGCCGCGGCAATAGGCGAAATAGGCCAGTGCGGTGGCGATCAGTGCATACAGCGCCCAGCCGTGCAGCCCCCAATGCAAGAAGGTCAGCGCCATCGCCTGCCGCGCCGCCTGCACGGTACCGCCGCTGCCTTCCGGTGGCGACAAAAAATGATCCAACGGTTCATAGGCGCCGTAGTACACCAGCGCAATGCCGATGCCCGACGAGAACAGCATCGCCACCCACGAGGGATAGCTGAACTGCGGCGGTTCGTCATCCTGGCTGAGGCGAATATGGCCGAAGCGCGACAGTGCCAGCCAGAAGACGAACACCATGCAGGCGACCATCAACAGCATGTAGTACCAGCCGAACACGTCGGCGACCCAACTTTGCGCGACGTTCAACCACTGTTTGCTGGCTGCGGGAAACAGCACGACCAGCGATCCCAGCAGCAGGATCACCGCCGCCGAGCCGAAAAATACCGGGACATTCAATCTGACAGGTTCTTCGTCAAGCGATGGAGGAGTTTTTGTTGTCATTGGCAGGCTTCCATGATGCGAAAGACAGACGATTTAAATGCAACTTTTAATTAACATTTTATCGTCATTTATTTGACATTTTCGCAGCATATAGAGTATTGATTGACCGTTCAATCAATCAAATCCAAAGTGTGATTGGCCTATCAGTTGAGGAAAATATGTACCGAAGAGACATTCCGGAGCAGCGTAAGGAGCAGTTGATTAACGCCGCCTTCGAGACCATAAACGTCGTCGGGCTGGCCGGCGTAACCCTGTCTCAGGTCGCGAAAGAAGCCGGGCTGTCGACCGGCATCGTCAGCCACTATTTTGGCGATAAAGAGGGGTTGCTGAGCGCCACCATGCGCAAGATCCTGCGCGATCTGCGCGACGCGGTGGCCGAGTGCCGCGCGCAAGCGGCGAGCGACAGCCAGTCACAGCTGTTCGCCATTATCCAGGGCAACTTCCACCCCAGCCAAACCAACGCCGTGTCCATGCGCGCTTGGCTCGACTTCTGGGCCGCCAGCATGCATCAGCCGGTGCTGCGCCGCCTGCAGCGCGCCAACGATCGGCGGCTCTATTCCAATATTTGCTGCCAGTTCCGCCGCGAGCTGCCGCTGCAGCAGGCGCGCGACGCGGCGCGCGGGCTGGCGGCGATGATCGATGGGCTTTGGCTGCGCGGCAGCCTGGCCGGCGGCGAGACAGACCTAAAGCAGGACTGCCGCATCGCCTGCGACTACGTGGCGCAGCGGCTCAACGCCGCTCAGCCGCTGAGGTGAACGTGAACGGCTCCGTCAGTGCGGTTCCTGCTCTTCGCTGTACTGGGTTTGCCACATGGCGGCGTAGCGGCCGTTCGCGGCCAGCAACGCCTCGTGCCCCCCGCGCTCGACGATCTCCCCCGCCTCCAGCACGATAATTTCATCGGCATCCACCACGGTGGAGAGCCGATGGGCGATCACCAGCGTGGTGTGGTTGCGGCTTACCTCGCGCAGGTGCCCCTGGATTTCGCGCTCGGTCTGGGTATCCAGCGCGCTGGTCGCCTCGTCAAACACCAGGATGGCCGGATTTTTCAGAATGGTGCGCGCAATCGCCACCCGCTGCTTTTCCCCGCCCGACAGCTTCAGCCCGCGCTCACCCACCCGGGTGTCGTAACCGTCGGGCAGACCGACGATAAAATCATGGATATGCGCCAGCCGCGCCGCCCGCTCGATTTCTTCATCGCTGGAGCCGGTTTTGCCGTAACCGATGTTATAACGCAACGTATCGTTGAACAGCACCGTATCCTGCGGCACGATGCCGATCGCCTGTCGCAGGCTGGCCTGGGTCAGCTGGCGAATGTCCTGGCCGTCGAGGGTAATGGCGCCGCCCTGCACGTCGTAAAAGCGGAACAGCAGGCGCGACAGCGTGGACTTGCCCGCGCCGGAGGCGCCGACCACCGCCACCGTGTGGCCCGCCGGAATGGTAAAACTCACCTGCTTGAGGATCGGCCGACGCGTGTCGTAACCGAAGCTGACCGCGTCGAACCTCACTTCGCCGCGATCGAGGCGCAGCGGCTGCGCATCCGGGCTGTCGACGATCTCACGCGGTTCCTGCAGCAGATCGAACATGTTCTCCATGTCGATCAGCGCCTGGCGCACCTCGGAATAAATAAAGCCGAAGAAGTTCAGCGGCTGATACAGCTGCAGCAGATAGGCGTTGACCAGCACGAAGTCGCCGACCGTCATCGTCCCCTGCGTAATGCCCCGCGCCGCCATGGTCATCATCACGATCAGTCCGATCGAGATAATGGCGGTTTGCCCCAGGTTGATCGCCGTAAAACTGAATTGGTTCTTGATGGCGGCGTATTCGTACAGCCGGCGCGACAGATCGAAACGCTCGGCCTCGAACTCTTCATTGCCGAAGTACTTCACGGTCTCATAGTTCAGCAGGCTGTCGATGGATTTGCTGTTGGCGTCGGCGTTGGCCTTGTTGAGCTCGCGGCGAAAGCGGGTGCGCCAGCTGACCGCCAACACGGTGAACAGGATGTAGCAGCCGACCGTCGTCAGGATCGCCAGCGCGAACCAGCCGTTCAGCATATGCCACATGATCGCCGTGACCAGCGAGAGCTCGAACAGGATCGGCACGATGGAGAACAGCAGCCGCGACAGCACCGTGGACACCGCCTGAGTACCGCGCTCGATGGACAACGACAATCCGCCGGTCTGGCGCTCCAGATGGAAACGCAGGCTCAGCGCATGCAGCTGGCGGAACACCCGCACGCCCAACAGGCGCGTGGCGTTCTGGCTGACGTGGATAAACATCACGTTGCGCAGTTCCTCAAACAGCGCGCCGCCCACCCGCGCCACGCCGTAGGCGACGATCAGCCCCAGCGGCACCGCCAGCATTTTCGCCGTCTCGCCGCTCAGCGCATCGACCATCGCTTTGTAGGCCAGCGGCACCAGCGTGGTGCTGACCTTGGCCGCCACCATGAACACGAAGGCCACCACCAGATACCCCCGCAGCCGCGGGTTATCTTTCGGCCACAGATAGGGCAGCAGGAATTTCAGCAAACGGGAACGATCCATCATGTAATATTCATCTTCTCGGTCGGGATCGCGGCGCACAGCCGCGCGGGGTTATGAGTTTGGCCTGGCCGGCGGCGAACGCCGCACCATTCCGTTTTCCTGCAGCGATAACTCAGCATCATCCGTCAGGAGAAGCGGCGGCGGCTCGGGCAAAGTTCAGGCATGGAGGAGACAATCACATGACCCAGACGTATGCAAAGCGCTTTGCGCTGGTCTTTGACTATATCGACCGCCACCTGGACGAGGCGCTCACCGTCGAAAAACTGAGCGAAGTGGCCCACTTTTCGCGCTTTCACTTTCAACGCCAGTTTAGCGCGTATTGTGGCATCTCGGTGTGGCGTTATATCCAGTGGATGAGGCTCAAACGCGCCTCGTACCGCCTGGCGTATAACCCGCTGGAGCCGGTGATTGACATCGCGCTGGACGCCGGTTTTCAAAACCCGGAGTCCTTCAGCCGCGCCTTCAAACAGGCGTTCAGCCAAACGCCAAGCCAGTTTCGCAAACGGCCGGCCTGGATCGATTGGCAACAGCGCTTTCCCGAGCCGAAACACAAAAGGAAACAACCCATGAAGGTAGACATTCTCGACTTCCCGGCCACGCCGGTGGCGATGATCGAACACCGCGGCCCGTCCGCGCTGGTCAACGAAACCGCCGCACGCTTTATCGAGTGGCGCAAAACCAGCGGCCTGTCGCCGGTCAGAAGCAGCCGCACTTACGGTATCGCACCGCACGATCCGGCCACCACCGAAGCGCAGGACTTCCGCTTCTACCTCTGCGGAGAGGTCACTGCGCCGATCCCGGAGGACAACGCCTTCGGCGTGGTGAACAGCACGCTGCCGGCCGGGCGCTGCGCGGTGCTGCGCCATCTCGGATCGTTGGATGGGCTCTCGGAAAGCGCCCGCTATCTTTACAGCGAGTGGTTGCCGGCCAGCGGCGAGGAGCTGCGCGATTTTCCGCTCTATTTCCACTACCACAACTTCGTGCACGAGGTGGCGGAATATGAACTGGTGACCGATCTCTATCTGCCGCTGAAATAGCTGACATCCGGCTCCGCAAGGAGCCGGATTGACGTTAACAGGACGGCGACGAACCCTGCGGCGGCAGATAGCGCTGCGGATCGAGCGCGGTGGCGCGGTAGCGGATTTGGAAGTGCAGGAACACCGAATCGGTGCCGGTGCTGCCCATGGTGCCGATCTTCTGCCCCGCTTTCACATCCTGGCCGTTGCGCACCAACGTGGTGTCGTTGTGCGCATAGGCGGTAATGAAGTCTTCGCCGTGCTTAATCATGATCAGGTTGCCGTAGCCGCGCAACTGGTTGCCGACGTACACCACTTTGCCCTTGGCGGAAGCATAGATCGGCTGGCCGCGTTTACCGGCGATGTCGATGCCCTTGTTGCCGCCATCGGCATTGGAGTACGCCTGCACGATCCGGCCGCTGGTCGGCCAGCGCCAGCAACGTGCGGCGCCCGGCGGCGGCGTTTGCTTGGCGATCGCGGAGGAAGATGTTTTACGGCGCGTGGCGGCGGTTTTGGTCGGCGCGCCGCCGCTCAGCCGCAGCTTTTGCCCCACTTCCAGATTATAGGGCGGGCGTATCTTGTTGATTCTGGCCAGATCGCTGACTTCGCTGTCGGTGATCCAGGCGATGTAATACAGCGTATCGCCCCGTTTGACGGTGTAGGACTTGCCGGTGTAGCTGCCCTTCGGCAGTTTGTCGTAGTCGCGGTTGTAGGTGTTTTTACCCGAACATCCGGCCAACAGCAGCCCCAATGTCAGACACACCGCGATGCGGCGCCACCTCGCCAGCTTGCTTCCTGTGCTCAAATCCTGTCCCCAATCGTCTTTTCGGTTCTGATACGCCTCAGCCGCACAGTGTAACATTTGCGCCGGGTCAGTCAAAAACCCCCAGACGGTCTATGCTAAACAGGTAAGGATGACTGATTAATTACCCAACGACGAAATGGAGTACTGTCATGTTGAACCTCGACCGCAATAATCTGCCCCTCCTGAGCGAAGAACTGCTCAAAAAGCAACGCACCACCCTGCTGATCATCGCCTTCCTGCTGCTGGCGGGCGGCATACTGTGCCTGGTCAACCCTTTCGCCTCCGGCGCGGCGTTGAGCATCGTGGTCGGCGTCCTGCTGCTGTTGAGCGGCGCCGGGCTGATTATCGCCATGATCGCCAACCGGGCGCAGAATACCTGGCCGATGATCGGCGGCATTCTGCTGGGCGTGGCCTACCTGATTATCGGTTATGTGTTCATCACCAGCCCGCTGGCGGGCATTCTGGCGCTGGCGGTCTACCTTGCCGTGCTGTTCGCGCTCGGCGGCATCGCGCGCCTGGCGGCCGGCTATATGCGCCGCGGATTGCCGGGCAACTGGCTGCAGTTCGTCATTGGCGTACTCGATTTGATCATCGCCTGGATGCTGATCGGCTCAGGCCCGGCGGCGTCGGTCACGCTGGTGACGGCGATCGTCGGCATCGAAATGCTGGTCAGCTCCTTTGCACTGTTCCAGGCGGCGAATCTGTTTAAACGCGCCTGACGCTACCGGCCCGCCATCGCGGGCCTCATCGCTTTTGTTGCTTCCAGACAAAACAAGGCGATACCCCCTCGGCTTGTCCGTGGTTATCTTCATCGGTAAGTGCCAATATAGGCGCAGACAAGGGAGCTGAAACCGATGACAACCCATTCCAACCCGTTGAACTCGCGGGAAGTCTGCCTGCAATTACGCCATTTCAATCAGGTAATTGGGCAACAATGCCGCAATATGGCGCGCCAAAATACCACCTGCCCGTGCTGCCTGACGGACATCGCCACCGGTTGCGACGCCGGAATCAAACTGTGCGGCCAGCAGTTGGCCAAACCCAACCCGCAAACCCCGTTATTCCGGCAGATTCGCAACTTGCTGCTCGATCTGCGCGCAGAAGCGATAGGGGTTCACAGAATTGACGTCCTAAACCGCACCAATAACGAAATATCCTGGCTGTTGCGCGAGCTGTATTTCGAGACGTTCTAAGCATAAGGGCCGCGCGCTCATCGCTTCATACCTGTCGGTGCGGGCAAGCTGCCGCGCCGTTTCATCGTAGAGCCAGCCGACTTTTCGCTATTTTATCTCTCTGCTGTTCACCCCACTTTACGACCGCCGTCACACCTCGCTACCGCTAAATTGCGTTGGTTATAGAGTCGTCTACAATTCAATCGAATTACCCCCTACAACATCAGAAATTATTATTATTAGAGGTGATTATGTTACAGAAACACGAAAACGTAATAAGTATGACTGTACTAAGCCCGCAAGCCACCCAACAGCTGATGCCATCGTTCTCCTCCTTGCCCCACACGCAACACGCCGACGGCAAATATCGCCTGCGCCGTTATTCGGTCGTTAAATACCTCAACCCCAACGTCGCCGAAGTGGGGCCGCGCACCTTCATGCAGTCGGATCAGATCAACCACTTCCAGGGCAATGTGGTACGCCGCTTCGAACCTATCGACAGCGCCGTGTTGCAGAGCGCCGGCATGGCAGAGATGTGCAACCTGTTTGCAGAAAGCAACGAACTGCCGGAAGGCACCGAGATAGAGATCCACCAGATGCGCGTGGTCGCCATCGAGAAAGACACCCAGGTGGCGCCGGAAGGCATTCACCAGGACGGTTTCGACCATATCGCAATGATCGCCATTCATCGGCACAACATCGTCGGCGGTGAAATCATGCTGTATGACGACAGCCACCACGACCCTTTCTTTAAAAAAGCGCTGGCGGACGGTGAAGCCGTGCTGCTGGCGGACAGCAAACTGTGGCACAACGCCACGCCGATCAACGCCGTGAGCCCGGAAGAAGAAGGTCATTTGGATCTCTTTGTCCTCACCGCGCGGGGGGAGAAAGCATGACCTTTACCCCCGAGCTCGCCCGCGCCCAGTTCAGCGCGCTGTCACAGCAGATCGACGGCAAACCGGCCATCTTTTTCGACGGCCCCGGCGGTGCGCAGGTTTCACGGGGCGTGCTGGAAAAAATGACCGACTACCTGGGAAGGTACAACGCCAACCTGGGCGGCCACTATTTCTCGAGCCGGGTCACCGGCGAGGTGATGGGCCAGGCGCGGGAATCGGTGCGCGCCTTGTTAAATGCGCCGTCGCCCGACAACATCGTCTTCGGCATGAACATGACCACGCTGACTTTCCATCTCAGCCGCATCATCAGCCGCGACTGGCAGGCCGGCGATGAAGTCATCGTCACCGCACTGGATCACTACGCCAACGTCTCCAGTTGGCAGCAGGCTGCCGCTGACAAAGGAGCCGCGGTACATCAGATACCGCTGGATAGCGCCGACTGCGCATTGGATGCCGCGAAAGTGTGCGAGCGCATCAACGCCAACACCCGTCTGGTGGCGGTCAGCTACGCCTCCAACGTCACCGGCAGCATCGTCGATATCAAAACCATCGTCGAAGCCGCGCATCGGGTCGGCGCGCAGGTGTATGTCGACGCCGTGCACTATGCGCCGCACAACCTGATTGACGTGCAGGCGCTGGGCTGTGACTTCCTGGTGTGCTCCGCCTACAAGTTCTTTGGCCCGCACGTCGGCATGGCCTACATCGCGCCGCAGTGGTTGCAGCGCCTGCGCCCTTACAAGGTCGAGCCGGCCACCGACGTCGGCCCCGGCCGTTTCGAGACCGGCACGCAAAGCTTCGAAGCGCTGGCCGGCGTCGCGGCCGCTATCGAGTATCTGGCGCAGTGGGGCACGCCCGGTGCGCCGTTAAGGCAGCGTCTGCAGGAGAGCTTCGCCGCCTACCACCAGCATGAAGAGGCGTTGTGCAGCCACTTCCTGCAGCGGCTGCAACAACTCGACGGCGTGCGGCTTTATGGCAACCCTCAGGCGGACAGCGCGCGCCGCACGCCGACCTTCGCCCTGACCTTCAGCGGCCATACGCCTGACGCGATCGCCCGCCGCCTGGGGCAGCACAACATCTGCGCCGGCAGCGGGCATTTCTATGCGTTGGGCTTGGTGCAACAGCTGGGGTTGCAGGACGGCGGCGTGCTGCGCATCGGCATGATGCACTACAACACTCGGGGCGAGATCGATACGCTGTTCAACGTGATCGCCGAAGATATTCTCAGTTAATCCGGCCATATCGGCCCGTTCATCTTATTGGGCGGGCCGAATCAAGTATCAAACTGCCAGCCTTTTCTTCCACCGCGTCCACGGCGCACAGATGCGTGCCTTTCTTTCCCCGCGTTACGAAATGCGAAGATAACGAACATATAATGCCGGAACGGGAAAAAAGACCGGGATCGGCGCATCGTGCGGTTGTCACCGGATACGGCGGAGGCAGCACATTGCGCGCATTCTCTTTTGACTCGGCAGTGGGCATAATGACAAACACGGTCTGGATCAGATGAGTATGAATGGTGAAGTCGCAGCGCATTACGTTAAATGACATTGCTGTACTGGCTGGTGTCACCAAAATGACGGTCAGCCGCTATCTGCGCACGCCGGACAGGGTTAAACCGGAAACCGCTGCGCGCATCGCCGCCGTGATCGAGGAAGTCGGCTATCAGGCCGATCCTGACAATCCCGCCCTCTATTCCAATAGCCCTCCCCTCATCGGCGTTCTGGTTCCTTCTTTTAACAATCTGATATTTGCTGATGTCCTCGCCGGCATTGAATCCGTGACGTCTGTACAGGGTTATCAGACGCTGGTCGTCAATTATGACTACAACAGCAAACGCGAAGAGGAGCAAATTGCCGCGATCCTGGCTTTTAAGATAAAAGGGCTGCTGCTGACCGAGTCGGTTCATAGTCTGCGGGCGGAAAAATTCCTGAAGACGGCAAAAATACCCGTTGCTGAAATCATGGGGCTGTCAGGCAATGCAGATCGAATTAACGTGGGTTTTGATAATGTGAAAGCCGGCTACGATATGACCACCATGTTGCTGGCCAGCGGTAAAAAACGCATTATCTATTTTGGTTCAATGTCTGATATCCGCGATGAACAGCGTTACACGGGATATTGTCAGGCAATGGCTAACCATGATTTACCTACCGGTCGTATTTCCCCCAATAAGATCTCTTCCATTTCGATTGGGACAGGCATGATGACGCTTGCGAGCCAGATGTATCCGGATATGGATGGAATTCTCTGTACCAACGACGATCTGGCCGTTGGCGTGTTACAGGAATGCCTGGCAAACGGTATCAGCGTTCCAGCGCAAATTGCCATTGCCGGATTTCACGGTCTTGAGATCGGGCAGATCATCACCCCCCGGTTAGCCAGCGTACTGACGCCACGGTATGAGATGGGAAAAGTGGCAACAGAGATCATAATAAAAAAAATTAAAGGGCTGCCGACCATTGAACGTGTCGATCTCCACTTCCGCCTGTCAATGGGGGAGACAATATAGCTTTCCCCGCCAGTGACTTCATCACTGGCCATAGCTGCCCGCGTCGTCAGAAGAACATCGCTCGCTATCCCGGCCAGAAATTCGGCCAGATGGCGCCACCCACCTGACCGAACGCCCCCTTAACGTGCCTTGCGGCGCCGGAGCCAGAATAGGACCAGCAGAATAATGACGACCGCCGCGACGGCCATGCCAGGCAGAATCATCGGCTGTGCGCGCGCCAACAGCGGTTTCGGGCCCCCGGCGCGAACTTCACTCACGTCGGCCTCGCTCACGCTCAGCGTGCTGTTGCCGTATTTCTGCAGCACAAAGTTAGCGATATCGGCAACCTGCTTATCCGTCAGCTCTCCGACATAGGAACCGGCGCCAAAGCTCGGCATCAGTACGTGCTTGCCGTCAACCCGGCGATCAACCCCCTGCAAAATGGCGGCAATCAGGTTTGACGGGTTGTTCGCGGCCGTGGTGGAGTTGTTGAATAGCGAAGGGTAAGCCTGGTTCAAACTGCCGCTGCCGTCCGGCTGATGACAACTGGCGCAGTAGCCGCTGTAGAGCGCCTCTCCGCTATTGAGCGTGTGGTTGGCGTTGGGCGAATTCATGCCGCGGAGATGGGGCTCAACGTTGTAGTGCGCCTGGCTAAGGCCATTGCCCTGGCGCCCCTCGCCCTGTGACGGCACGGTCTTCAGGTAAGTTGCAATCGCCCGCAGCTGCCGGTCGGTCAGGTATTGGAAGCTGTGCTCAACGGCTTCAGCCATTGGCCCCGCAGCTTGTGCGCGCCCTTCCGCCCGACCGGTTTTCAGGTAGTCCACTAACTCCTGCTCGCTCCAGTCGCCGATCCCTTCCTGGCGATTGGCGGTGATATTCGGCGCGTACCAAGCCCCCAACGATGCCCCCATCAGGAAGCGCGAATTGTCTTCCGCCATCAGCACATTACGCGGCGTATGACAGGTTCCGCAGTGAGCCGGGCCCTGCACCAGCGCGGCACCCTCGTTCCACGCCTCACCTTTCGTCACATCCGGGGTGAAACGCCGATTGTCCAAATAAAGCATGTTCCACACCGCCATGGAGAGGCGGATGTTGAACGGAAACGGCAGATCGGTTTGGCGCTTGGCCGGCTCATCGACCGGGGCAACGCCATGCATGAAATAGGTATACAACGCGTGGATCTCGTCATCACTCAGACGGGTATAGGCGGTGTAAGGCATTGCCGGATAGAGATACGTCCCATCTTGCCGGATCCCAGAGCGCAGAACCTCGGCAAACGCCGCTTCAGAATAGCCGCCGATGCCGTATTTTACCGATGGGGTTATATTGGTGGCGTAGATAGTGCCCATGGGAGAAGCAATGCCGTACCCCCCGGCAAAAGGCTTGCCCTGCTGCTGCGTATTCGTATGGCAGGCCATGCAGTCCGAGGCGATAGCCAGCGCTTGCCCTTTAGCGATCAGATCGCCGTCCTGGGCATGCGCCGCGAAGCCGCTTCCCAGCAGCAGCGTCGCTGCCAGCGAGTGGGTGATTTTATTCATTTGCTCTCCAGGGCGCGCAGTACGTCATTGGCCGCCTTGAGTCCAAGCGCCGCCATCGTCAACGTGGTGTTGACAACGCTGGCTGAAACCATGGCGCCTCCACCCGGGATCCAAAGGTTGTCATGATCGTGGGCGCGGCAATTGCCGTTCACCACCGAGTTCGTGGGATCGCTGCCCATGATCGTGCCGCCCATAATGTGGTTGTTGGCATTCAGCTTGTCGTTAATCACAAACTCTTGCGCATCGAACAAGTCGCCAATCTGCCGTAGCTGGATTTTGACCACTTCCAGCCCTTTACGCACATAATCGCCGACGTCGTAGTGGATGTCCGGGCAGGCCAGGCCATGCTTGTCTTTGCGGGTGGGGCTCAGGGTCAGACGGTTGTTCGGGTCCGGCAGCGGTTCCAGGCTGATGGAGAGATCCACCGAGCGGCTGGCGCGATCGCGCACTTCATCCTGCAGCGCCTTGCCGACCTTGCCCGTTTTCAGGACTTCAAGGGCGGAGGGGATCACCCGGTTGATGTTGTTGATGATGATCTTGTTGGCGGAGTGGTCGCTGCGGAACGCGCCGTCACGATACCCCACCATGCAGCTGCTCTGCGCCGGGCCGCGGCCAACCCACAGGGCCTCTCGCGCCAGGAAGGAGCAGTGCAGGCCAGAGTGATCCATCATGTTGCGCCCCACCTGATCCGAGCTGTTCGCGATGCCGTTCGGGTTCTTTTCGTTGGCCGCCAGCAGCAGTAAGCGCGGGTTCTCAATCCCATTGCAGGCCAGAACGAACGTTTTACCGATCGCCCGATGGGAGTTATGCGCCGTGTCGTACCAGTGAACGGCGGTGACGCGGTTATTGTCGTCGGTGTCAATTTTGTACACCACCGCCTCGGGGATCACCTTCGCCCCCTTGTGTTCGGCCCGTTCAACGTGGTGAATGCCGTTGTACATCGCCCCGATAGGGCAAATCGGCTGGCAATTGTTATTGCCGCAGCAGGTGGGCCGTCCGTTCCAGGGGCGGGTGCTGCGGCCTTGCGGAATGGGCACCGATTTAAAACCGTGAGGATTAACAATCTCAGCAATGCGTCTGTCGCCGTAGGCCCAGGGCACCATGTCCATCGGGTAAGGCCCGCTGCGTTCCGCAGGGGACTGCCACTCCGGATTATTCGGGCCGGCAACGCCTATTTCCTCTTCGGCTTTCGCGTACCACGGTTCGATATCTTCGTAGGAAATAGGCCAGTCTCTCCCCACGCCATAGAGGGATTTCATGCGAAAATCATTGGGATGGTTGCGCCAGCAAGAAGCGGCCCAGTGCCAGGTGGTTCCCCCCACCACACGCAAATAGCCCTGTTTAAAGCCTGAGCCATTGGGGCCGGTCAGTTTGATATAGTCGTTCTCCGGGAAATAGAGCGGCGCGGTGGCGTACTCCGATTGCGGGTAAAGCCCCTGAAAATCCGACCCCGCACGATTGTGCAGTGGCATATTGCGCCAGTTTTCCACAGCCTGTGCGCGCTCAATGCGCGGGCCTGCCTCAAGCACCAGCACCGAGTAGCCCTGGCTCACCAAAGCATCCGCCATCAGACCGCCCACAATACCGGAACCAACAATGACGACATCGGCCTCTGCATCGCCGGAAGCATTAATTATTGGGCTTTTCACACGCGGTCCTCATATTTTTTATCGGCTACGGCAGGCAAATCTGTTGCGGGAATGGAAGGTTGGCGGGTAACGCCCGGCGGCAAGCCGGTCCACCACAGCGGGCCAAAATTGCACCAGGTCGGCACAATCAGGGCATCCTGAACCGTGCGATACATCAGCGCCTCTTTATAACTAATCAGCTGACCCTGCTCAGCGTTTGAAGGATCTACGGTTCCGGTATACCACGCGGTCACGATCGCCTGGATAAGCTCCCTCTGCCCCTGTTCAATCGCATGTCGGTTCAAGGCTTCCGCATCGGTGGCTTGCTGGCACAGAATGAACAGGTCGTTGAGTTGCGAGTTCAACTGCGGAAAATGTTCGCGCAGTGCGGAAAAATAGCGGGCGGAGAGTGTGACGTCCAAATCGTCAAACTCGGTAATTTTTCTCGAAATTTGCAAAAATTGCGCGTATTCAACGGGCGAGGCGGCAATTTGCGTCCGTTCGGCATAGGTTATATTTGAATAAGGCAACAGGCTGGCGGCGACGATGACGCCCACCATTTTCCCCAGCGCCTCCCTGCGGGTAAGCACGATTTGCAACGACATTATTAGCTCCGAAATAATTTATTTTTATATAGTTTTTTTTAATATCTATCAGAACGCAGGCAAACCAAAATAAAAAATTGTGCTAATGGGGAGGAACCGCATTAAAAGATCAAGGCGTTATGGGATTGGCTACATCGACTACAGAGGTAAACTCCGGCCTTAATGATGTCATCTGAACCTGAAGCAAATATCCCTGTAAATAATACGGCGTAATCTCTGCCGTACATTTATTCAACCCAACTCAATCTTTAAAAGTTAGGGGCTATGGCTTTGACGGGAAAGGCGCATTCTTCGGAATCGCTGCAGACGGCGGATGAGCAAGGCTTTCCGCCGGGCAGCCTGAAGTAGCGATACCAGCCGCCGCTGAACGTCTTGCTACGTCAGCAGGGCGCCGTCGATTTTCGCCACAATTTTACGCAGAACTGCCGGCGTTGTGCAGGTACTCATCGGGCGATGCAGCTCCCCCGGAAAGATAACGGCCAGTTCACCGGGTTGCAGGTGGATGAGAGTCTCACCGGGGATCGCCGGGCTAAACCCAAGGTCGTGCGCCTCGTTAAATGGCTCACTCAGGGGCAAAGGCAGCCCCAGAACCCCGGCGCCAATCACTTCTCTCCCTTCCAGGACAAGATGGATATCCAGATACTGGCGATGAAACTCCGGCTTCTGGTCGGCTAACAGTTTGGTTTCCCCTTCAACGACGTTAAAGAACATCTGTTTACCCTGCACCTGATAGTGGCCGACAGGTAAATTGTACGGCTCACTTTCAATAATGCTGGCCAGCATTTTTCGAATGGCTGCCGGATAGAATTTATTATTTACGGCAGTGGTTAAGGCATCAATAATCATAATATTTTCTCTGGTAGAGATCGATTCGGCATTTCACCGACAAGAACAATGTCTGGGTATTTTTATGGCAACAGGCAATCTCGGCGTAATTACGGTAGAATCGCTATTCGATCGTTCTACGGGCGCCACTATGAATAAGCCACAAAGCAAACCGCTTTGTTGTTAATATTTACAACCTATCACCACTGTGAGTAAACTCCACCTGAAAGGCTATTCGGCATGGTGAAATAAGTCATGACCTATCTCACGGTTTTTAGCCGCTTAAAACTGTGACAAAAGTCACTTAATTAAGTGTTACGAAACAACGTTACTTATCCTGTGATCCACGGCAGAAAATCACTGGATATTCACCGCTCACACCAAAATCGATCGATTCCGCCTTCTCCCCCTACGGGCATAATGAGTTATTTTCCCCGATAGTCACTGACAGAAACCACGAAATTGCACACGAGATCACGCCAGCAGTAACATGCTTTTTTAACACTCTTTGGCGTGATGCAGATCGCAAAAATAAGCGGTAAAAAAACGTCTGATACAGGGTATCCCCTATTTTTCAGACAGGATCGCAACGATGCACACTGACACTCAACCTACCATTTTGCTTATCGCGCCGGTGATGGATGCTTTGCAAGCCGCGTTGGACGCCCGCTACCGGGTATTCCGTCTCTATGAACAATCAGATATTCCAGCCTTCCTGGTTCGCCATGGCGCAGACGTTCAGGCGGTGGTCACCCGTGGTGATGTGGGGGTAACCCGAGAGACGCTGGAGCAGTTGCCGCAGGTGGGCATGATTGCTGTCTTTGGCGTGGGAACCGACGCTATCGATCTCAACTACACCCGGGAACGCCATATCAGCGTCGGGATCACCGCCGGCGTGCTGACCGATGATGTGGCAGATCTGGCTCTGGGGCTAATGCTGTCCGCCAGCCGCCGCCTCTGCCAAGGGGACCGATTTGTACGCGAAGGCCGCTGGGAAACGACGCCGCCACCGCTGGCGACCAAAGTGAGCGGTAAACGCATCGGTATTTTCGGCATGGGGAATATTGGCCAAGCCATCGCCCGCCGGGCGAAAGGCTTCGATATGACCATCCTGTATACTGACCGCCAGCGCAAAGAAGGCCTGGATTACCAGTGGTGCGCCGATCTGCACACGCTCGCAGCGCAGAGTGATTTCCTGGTGATCGCGGCATCCGGCGGTGCGGAAAACCGCGGGATTATTGATGCCAGCGTATTTAACGCCATGCCCGAACGCGCCTGGCTTATCAATATCGCCCGCGGCAGCCTGGTCGATGAGGCGGCGCTGATAAAGGCGTTACAAAATCATGTTATCGCCGGGGCCGCTCTGGACGTCTTTGAAAACGAACCCCATGTTCCGACAGCGTTCTTTGCTCTCGAGAATGTTCTGCTTCAACCCCATGTGGCCAGCGCTACCGTAGAAACTCGTCAGGGAATGAGCCAATCCGTTTTGGATAATCTGGCAGGTTATTTTTCACATCAGGATATTCCTGGGTTAATTCAATAAAAATGATCGTTTGAGTTACGAATAATCATTTTTATCCGCCAACTCAATATCCTCTGTGAATGGCGGATATCATCGAGACGCTATTATGACCGATAAAATACCAGGAACTCGCTGGCTGCGGGTTATCGCGCCGATCCTTATCACCTGTATTATTTCATTTATGGATCGCGTTAATATCAGCTTTGCTCTGCCGGGCGGCATGGAACAGGATTTAGGCATTACCAGCCAGATGGCTGGCGTGGCCAGCGGTATCTTTTTTATTGGTTATTTATTTCTGCAAATCCCTGGCGGACGACTTGCGGTTTACGGTAGCGGAAAACGTTTTATAGCCTGGTCGCTCGTGGCCTGGGCGATTGTCTCTATCGCCACCGGATTCGTCACTCATGAATATCAACTGCTCGTGCTGCGTTTTATTCTCGGGATCTCCGAAGGGGGAATGTTGCCCGTCGTGCTGACCATGGTAAGCAATTGGTTCCCGGAAAAAGAACTGGGGCGCGCCAATGCCTTTGTCATGATGTTTGCCCCACTAGGGGGGATGCTGACCGCCCCGGTTTCCGGCGCGATTATTGCCACTCTCGACTGGCGCTGGCTGTTCATTATCGAAGGCTTGTTGTCGGTCGTGGTGTTGACCATTTGGTGGCTGGTGATCAGTGACCGTCCGGAAGAGGCGCGTTGGCTACCGGCGAAGGAACGCGACTATTTATTGACCGAACTGGCCCGGGAGCGCAAAGCGCGGGAAGGGAGGGTGCCGGCAGCGAAGGCGCCGTTAAAAGCGGTGTTTCGCAACAAGGGATTGATGCGCCTGGTCGTGCTGAATTTCTTTTACCAGACCGGAGACTATGGGTATACGTTGTGGCTGCCCACCATCTTGAAAAACCTGACCGGTGGCAGCATGGCCAATGTTGGGGTATTGGCGATCCTGCCGTTTGTTGCCACTCTGGCGGGGATTTATGTGATTTCGATGTTCAGCGATCGCAGCGGTAAACGCCGTTTGTGGGTCAGGATCTCCCTGTACTGTTTTGCAGCGGCGCTGATAGCCTCAGTGATCCTGCATGAGCATGTGGTGGCCGCCTATATCGCGTTGGTGGTGTGCGGCTTCTTCCTTAAAGCGGCGACCAGCCCCTTCTGGTCAATTCCCGGACGCATTGCGGCGGCGGAAGTGGCGGGCAGCGCACGCGGGGTGATCAACGGGCTGGGCAACCTCGGTGGGTTTTGCGGCCCCTATCTGGTAGGCGTCATGATTTATCTGTACGGACAGAACGTCGCGGTTTGCGCGCTGGCGGCATCGCTGTTGCTGGCAGGAAGTATCACCTTTCTGCTGCCGAAAGAATGCGACCGCTCCTGCGAAGAAACGGACAACCGCCTGCCATCCGGGGCTAAACAGAAGTGGAGTTAAACGGTAATGGCGCGCTGTGGGCAGTAACGGCGACTCACACCCGCATCAGGATTGGGCGGCGCGTTGTATTATCGCGGTTAAATGCCAGGCCAATGGCTTGAGCGACTCACAAGCCAACCCGCACCAAACGGTGATGCAATCGTTGAGAATCAGCTTTTTAAAAACGGTTATAACTCAATGGGGTGATGCATAGGGAGATTGGAGCGGGTGAAGGGAATCGAACCCTCGTATGCAGCTTGGGAAGCTGCCGTTACTCCATCTCTACATTGTACTTTTCTTGTAACTGATCCTGTGAGAATACAGGAACAGAATCATGGCGATCAAGGGCAATCAGTACCTATACCAAAACAGGGACGGCATTTGGATCTTTCAGGTGTTTGTCCCAAAGTACATGCGGGCAATCTGCGATGGGAAACGCGCCTTCAGGAAAAGCACTGGAACACGGGATTTGGTGCAAGCGCGTAATTTTCGTGACCACATGATCATTGAGTTCAACAAGATCAAAAGTCAGCTTAAACCTGATACGCCTGAAATCCGTGTTCAACGAGGCATTGCCGCCATTCATTCTTTGACCGGAACACAGCCAAAAAGAACGGCGGTTATTCCATCCACAACGACAAATAAGCCACAACTTGAGCAGGCTCCTCTTGCCTTAGCTACGGTTAGGGACGAGTACCTAGCGGAATATCAGGACAAGCGTCAGCTTGCCACACTGTCTAAAACACTACTCAGCGTTAACCTATTTCTTGAAGCTGTAGGCGAGCCAAATATCGCACTGAAGGAGATACGAAGAACACAGGTTTCTGGCTTCATCAAGGAACAGAAGCGGCAGAAGTCCTCCCAAACTGTCCAGAACTACCTATCAAGCCTTTCGGCGGTTTATGAGTACGCCCGGCGCTGTTATGACGGTATCCCTGCTGATTGCCCCTTCAAAGGTCATGCGTTGGAGGCAAAATCCACAGTCGAGAGCTACGAACCTTTTACTATTGAAGAAACAACAAAACTGCTTAACACGGCAGACGATGAACTGAGGGATGTGATCCTAATCGGACTGTATCAGGGGATGCGTTTAGATGAGATCTGTAGCATTCGGTGTGTCGATGTGATCAGGGATGACGGTGGGTTATCGCTCCACATTAGCAAGAGCAAGACAAAGGCGGGGATTCGCACAATTCCGGTGCATTCGCTAATTGTGGGAGTGATAGAAAAGTATCTGAGCCGGGGTAATGAATATCTTTTGCCAAGCGCAAACAACGTTACCCGCAGCGATGGAAAGAAAGCCCCTTATTTCAGTCAGAAATTTACCCGTTTGAGAAATCGTGTCTTGCCTGCTGCGAGCGATAGGCAGTGTTTCCACAGTTTGCGGGGAATGTTTATCACCTGTTTGGACAGGCACAACGTAGATGACAGCAGGATAGCCGCGCTTGTGGGCCACACTCAGAAAACCATAGCAAAACAGGTCTACAGCCAAGGGGCTGGGCTGGGTGATTTAAGAAAGATCATAGAGTTGGTGGATTATGATGGGTTGCCCTACCAAAACGAGTAAACTTTTTCAGAAATGGAGCGCCCCTTGGGCGCTCCATTGAGTATAAATGTAACTATGGTTTTTTCTTTTGAGGCTTCGGATAGTTGATAGTATCCGTAACCGTAGTTTTAGGGTTTTTCTTAACTTCTTTCTCAGTCACAAATTGACCAGTAATCGCACTACGACCAACTTTACGTTTTGACATGAGGACAACCTCTCTTAGATTTTAGGTGTGAGGGCGCATATGCGCCCTCGATGTTTGGTTTCTTCAACCAGCAATGGAAGACTGGTTGTAAGATGCCATTACGCCCTCGTTATAGCCTTTGGCATATGCTGCCTGCGGGCTTTTGTGGCGAACAGTTCCGGCTTGGCTGTCAGGCAAAGCATCAAGGTCAACCCATACTTGAGGGCTACGATTAAAGCCGTGCTGAAAGCCTTGTTCATAAGCGCAACCGCAGCACTTATGACGACCAGAACCACCTTGATCTTCAGGTAGTTGAACAAACATTGGAGAGTACCGATGACGGTTGTAACATATAGCCATTCTGTATTGCCTTAGCCCTTCAGGGCACAAAAAGGTTTTACAAGGCCCGTCTATGCTGTCTACAATCCGATTTGTCGAATGTAAGAAAGTAGCTAGCTAACGGTTAACTAAGGGTCGCCAAACTCTTAGAGGCCTTGCTTCTAGGAAAGCCGAGTTCACAATGTGGATTCGGCTTTTTTATTGCCAAGGAGTTTCAAAACACTATATGTAGTGCCCCTTAATTCCTTAGGTAACAAGATAGTGAGAAAAAACGGCGTTTGCAAGTGAACAAACTCGGGCTAATTTGTGGATAACTTGGGGGTGAAATGTAACTTGCCGCGCGAAGCGCGCGCCGTGACTGGCGCGACAAGCTTGTCAATAAGCGTGATTAGATTTTACTGAAAAACTGAAAAAACCGATCGTTCGACGTTTTATGAAACGTTAGAAAAAAACGGCATATTTAACCGATTTAATATTCCAAAACTCAGATTTCATGCCTGAATAGGGGTGAACTGGTTTAAATGATAACTTTTTTCACTTAGAGTCTTCTGTATCAAACGACTTAGCGTAAGGGCATTTGCCCTTTGTGACGAACTGGAAGCTGTGGATCGAATCCTCGTAGATGCAAAGCGTTTTCCCGTTGGATAGCTTCTCACTAGTTGGATTGCTGATCGTAATCCTACCGGCATGTGCTGGTGATACAGCTACCGCGGCCAACAGCATGATCATTTTCATGGTGAAGATCTTGGTGTATTTCATACCAACTCTCCCAATGAATATTTATCAGCGAAATTATCCACCTTGGCCTGTGTAGCGCCGATGTAATGCAAGGTAGACGCCAAAGACTTGTGTCCTAATGCCTTGGAGATTACAGCGATATCGTCAATCCCAACAGTGTTATTGTCGTGTATATCTTCAGGCGTGCTTGCTGTTGGGCTATTTGAAGGCTTAACGCTTTGTGCTTTATTTCCAACAGTAGGACCTGATTCATTTTTTACTTCCCCAGTAACGGATTTATCAGCGGTATCATTCTTAGCGGCTTGTTCGATTGGGTTAACAGTGTAGAGGTTGGTGTAACCGTGTATCCCATTAGGGAAGCGTGGCTGAAACGCTGGCAGAGCCTGCATATCGTGTGCAGGGACGAAAACCACCATGAACCTGTTAGTGACATCGGGTTTAAATGCGCCTTGCTATGAGCTTTCTATGAGTATTTAGAGCCTACAGTAGGGCTTAGGTTTCTTGTTTTGCTATCGCGGTAAGACGCAGGAACGACCGCCGACGGTTTGATATGGTCACAGATCAACCGCACACCAAACAGTGACAGTTACGGGTGTAGTTCAATGGGGCTGAAAGCATTGTAGGTGAGAAATCACCTATGCTGAAAGCGATTATAAATCAATTATTTGATTTATAAGGAGATATTGGAGCGGGTGAAGGGAATCGAACCCTCGTATGCAGCTTGGGAAGCTGCCGTTCTACCATTGAACTACACCCGCATCGGTGTGCGACAGGCATTATAACCGGTTATCGGCGGCGGGCAAGCGGAGATGGCGCGTAACTGTCGATGTTTTAAGCGGTTAAGTCCCGTAAACGAAAAAAAACCGGCGCAGTCGCCTGCACCGGTTGTTGCACGCTAAACGGGATTATTTCTGTGGGCGCATCGCCGGGAACAGAATCACGTCGCGGATGGTGTGGCTGTTGGTGAACAGCATCACCATGCGGTCGATACCGATGCCCAGACCGGCAGTCGGCGGCAGGCCGTGCTCCAGTGCGGTGACATAGTCTTCGTCGTAGAACATCGCTTCGTCGTCGCCGGCGTCTTTAGCATTCACCTGATCGGCGAAGCGTTGCGCCTGGTCTTCGGCGTCGTTCAGCTCGGAGAAGCCGTTGCCGATTTCACGGCCGCCGATGAAGAACTCAAAGCGGTCGGTGATTTCCGGGTTCACGTCGTTGCGGCGCGCCAGCGGCGACACTTCAGCCGGGTACTCGGTGATGAAGGTCGGCTGAATCAGATGGCTTTCCGCCACTTCTTCGAAGATCTCGGTCACGACGCGGCCCAGGCCCCAGCTCTTCTCAACCTTGATGCCGATGGATTCAGCGATGGCCACCGCTTTGCCCATGTCGGCCAGGTCAGCCAGATCGGTTTCCGGACGGTATTTCTTGATCGCCTCGGTCATGGTCAGCTTCTCGAACGGCTTGCCGAAGTCGAACACTTCGTCGCCGTACTGCACCTGAGAGGTGCCCAGCACTTTCTCGGTCAGGGTGCGGAACAGGGTCTCGGTCAGCTCGATCAGGTCTTTGTAATCCGCGTAAGCCATGTAGAGTTCCATCATGGTGAACTCTGGGTTATGACGCGGAGAAACGCCTTCGTTGCGGAAGTTGCGGTTGATTTCGAACACGCGTTCGAAGCCGCCGACCACCAGACGCTTCAGATACAGTTCCGGCGCGATGCGCAGGTACATGTCGATATCCAGCGCATTGTGGTGGGTGATGAACGGACGCGCGGACGCGCCGCCCGGGATCACCTGCATCATCGGGGTTTCGACTTCCATGAAGCCGCGTTCCACCATGAAGTTACGGATAGCGGACATCACCTGCGAACGCACCTTGAAGGTGTTGCGCGATTCTTCGTTGGCGATCAGATCCAGGTAACGCTGGCGGTAACGGGTTTCCTGATCCGCCAGGCCGTGGAATTTGTCCGGCAGCGGGCGCAGCGCTTTGGTCAGCAGACGCAGTTCGGTGCAGTGGATCGACAGTTCGCCGGTCTTGGTTTTGAACAGCTTGCCGCGCGCGCCGAGGATATCGCCCAGGTCCCACTTCTTGAACTGCTCGTTGTACACGCCTTCAGCCAGATCGTCGCGTGCGACGTACAGCTGAATGCGGCCGCCCACGTCCTGCAGCGTAACGAAGGATGCCTTGCCCATAATGCGGCGGGTCATCATGCGGCCGGCGACGGTCACTTCTACGCCCAGCGCTTCCAGCTCTTCGTTGTCTTTATCGCCGTACGCGGCGTGCAGCTTGTCGGAGGTGGAGTCGCGACGGAAGTCGTTCGGGAACGCAATGCCGTTCTCACGCAGGCCGGCCAGTTTCTCGCGGCGGGACTGCAGTTCGTTATTGAGATCCAGCGCCTGATCGGCGCCCTGTACTTGTTGTTCAGACATTTCTATTCCTCATAACCCGGCTTTCAAACTTGCCTCAATGAATTTATCCAGGTCGCCATCCAGTACGGCCTGCGTGTTACGCGTTTCGACGTTGGTGCGCAAATCCTTGATGCGGGAGTCATCCAGCACGTAAGAACGGATTTGGCTGCCCCAGCCGATGTCGGACTTGTTGTCTTCCATCGTCTGCTTATCAGCATTTTTCTTTTGCATCTCAAACTCGTACAGCTTGGCTCGCAGCTGTTTAAACGCTTGATCCTTGTTCTTATGCTGAGAACGATCGTTCTGGCACTGCACCACGATGTTGGTTGGCAGGTGAGTAATACGTACGGCGGATTCGGTTTTGTTGACGTGCTGACCGCCCGCACCGGAGGCGCGGTACACGTCGATACGCAGATCCGCCGGGTTGATTTCGATATCGATATCGTCGTCGACTTCCGGGTAGATGAACACCGAACTGAACGAGGTGTGGCGACGGCCGCCGGAGTCGAACGGGCTCTTGCGCACCAGGCGATGAACGCCGGTTTCAGTGCGCAACCAGCCGAACGCGTAGTCGCCGATGATCTTGATGGTGGCCGATTTCAGGCCCGCGACGTCGCCGTCGGACTCTTCGATCACTTCGGTCTTGAAGCCCTTGGCTTCAGCCCAGCGCAGGTACATGCGCAGCAGCATGCTGGCCCAGTCCTGCGCTTCGGTGCCGCCGGAGCCGGCCTGGATATCCAGGTAGCAGTCGGCGCTGTCGTATTCGCCGGAGAACATACGGCGGAATTCCAACTGATCCAGCTTGCTCATCAGTTGATCCAGCTCGGCGACCGCTTCGTTGAAGGTCTCTTCATCGTCGGCTTCCACCGCCAGTTCCAGCAGCCCGCCGACGTCTTCGCCGCCCTGCTCCAGCTGATCGATGGTTTCAACGATGGCTTCCAGCGCGGCGCGCTCTTTGCCGAGCGCCTGCGCGCGCTCCGGTTCGTTCCAGACGTCCGGCTGCTCCAGCTCGGCGTTGACTTCTTCTAGGCGTTCCTTCTTGGCATCATAGTCAAAGATACCCCCTAAGAACCGCAGTCCGCTCGGACAGGTCCTGAATTCGGTTTTTTACCGGGTTAATTTCAAACATGGTTTCGTTCTTTTACGTTGATGTCGTCGATGGCGGAATGCCATTGGAACCGCTAATTCTAACGGATCCGGGCGGCAGTTTATAGCGAGTTGGTCAGTTTTTGTGGCGATCGGGAAGGATGCCGGGGATTGGAGAGCCCAATCCCCGAATTGTGTTCAATTTCGCCTCAGCGCGGCCAAAGATGCTGGATCAGCAGTTGCACGTTGCGGTTGCCGCGAAACTCGTTGACGTCGAGCTTGTAGGCCAGTTCCACCTCGCGCACGCTGCTGTCCGGCCACAGCGTGGTATCCACGTTGAACGCGATGCCGTCGAGCAGCGGGCCGCCGCCAAGCGGTTCCACCATCAGCTTCAGGTGTTTCTCGCCCACCAACCGCTGCTGCAGAATGCGGAACTTGCCGTCGAAGGTCGGTTCCGGGAACGCCTGGCCCCACGGGCCGCCCTCGCGCAGCAGCTCCGCCGTGGTCAGCGACAGCTCCTGCATCGCCAGTTCGCCATCGGACCAGATCACCCCTTCCAGCATCGCCGGATCGAGCCATTCGCCCACCAGCTCGCCGAAACGCTGGCGGAACTCGTCGAATTTGGCCTCTTCCAGCGACAGCCCGGCCGCCATCGCGTGGCCGCCGAACTTCATCATCAGCCCGGGGTTCAGCATATCCAGCCGCTCCAGCGCGTCGCGCATGTGCAGGCCGGGCACCGAACGGCCGGAGCCCTTCAGGATGCCGTCGCCCGCCGGCGCGAACGCGATCACCGGGCGGTGGAAACGCTCTTTGATGCGCGAAGCGAGGATGCCCACCACGCCCTGATGCCATTCCGGGTGATACATCGCCAACCCATAAGGCAGCTCGGTGCTGGTGCGCTCCAGCTGATCGCACAGCTGCAGAGCTTCCACCTGCATGCCCTGCTCTATCTCGCGGCGCGTCTGGTTCAGCGCATCGAGATCGTTGGCCAGCATGCGCGCCTGCGCAATGTCGTCGCTCAGCAGCAGCGCCACGCCGATCGACATGTCGTCCAGCCGGCCGGCGGCGTTGAGGCGCGGGCCGAGGGCGAAACCGAGATCGTTGGCCGCCAGCTGGCGGGCGTCGCGGTTGGCCACCTCAAGCAGCGCGCGGATGCCCGGTCGGCATTTGCCGGCGCGAATACGGTTTAACCCCTGATACACCAGAATGCGGTTGTTGGCGTCCAGCGGCACCACGTCGGCCACGGTGCCGAGCGCCACCAGATCCAGCAGCTCCGCCAGATTGGGCATCGCCAGCGCGCGCTGCTCGAACCAGCCGCTGTCCCGCAGCCGGGCGCGCAGCGCCAGCATCAGGTAGAACGCCACGCCTACCCCCGCCAGCGATTTGGACGGGAAGGCGCAGCCGCGCAGGTTGGGATTGACGATCGCTTCAGCCGCCGGCAGGGTCTCGCCCGGCAGGTGGTGATCGGTCACCAGCACCTGCATGCCTTTGGCGTGCGCCACGTCGACGCCGGCATGGGAGGAGATGCCGTTATCGACGGTAACAATGAGTTCTGCGCCGCGCGCCGCTGCCTGCTCCACCACTTCGGGGCTCAGGCCGTAGCCGTCTTCGAAGCGGTTTGGCACCAGATAATCGACGGCTGCGCCGCCCATGCTGCGCAGCGCCAGCACCGTCAGCGCGGTGCTGGTGGCGCCATCGGCGTCGAAATCGCCCACCACCATGATGCGGCGGCCGTCGGCCAGCGCCTGTTGCAGCAGGCTGACGGCGTCGTCGATACCGTCCAGCTGTTGCCAGGGCAGCATGCCCTTGACGCTGCGTTCCAGCTCTTGCTCAGCCTGCACGCCGCGCAGGGCGTAAAGCCGGCGCAGCAGCGGCGGCAAACTGGCGGGCAGATGCGTGTCGTCCGCCGCCGGGCGGCGGCGTAGTTGCGTTTTGATACTCACCGGCGATTAACCACCGGCTTTGGTGGCGGCCTGGTGCGCATCCAGCATGGCGGCCATCTCTTTCGGCCCCTGATAGCCCGGGATCATCATGCCGTTTTCCAGGATGATGGCCGGCGTGCCCTGAATGCCGAACTGTACGCCCAGCTCGTAATGCTTGCTGATGTCGGTTTTACAGGTCGCCGGAGAAACGGCGTCGCCCTTCATGGCGGCGTCGAACGCCTTGGCCTTGTCGGCGGTGCACCAGATCGACTGCATGTCTTTTTCAGCCTGGGATGCCAGCCCCTGGCGCGGGAATGCCAGGTAACGCACGGTAATACCCAGATCGTTGTACTCTTTCATCTGCTGATGCAGCTTGTGACAGTAACCGCAGGTGATGTCGGTGAACACGGTGATCACGTGTTTCTCTTTCGGCGCCTTGTACACGATCATCTGATCTTTCAGCGCGTCCATCTTGCTGCTCAGCAGTTGGTTGGTCACGTTGACCGGCTCTTTGCCGCTGACGTCGAACAGCGGGCCCTGCAGGATGTGCTTGCCGTCTTCGGAGGCGTACAGCACGCCGCTGTCGGTCAGCACGGTTTTCAGGCCGTTGACCGGTGAAGGCTGCACGTCCGCCTGCTGGATGCCCAGGCTGGCGAGCGCTTTTTTGATCGCCGCGTCATCGGCATGGGCGGCGCCGGCCACCGAGGCCACCAGCAGTGAAAGCAGCATTAAACCTTTTTTCATTATTCCAATCCTTTCGAACCCGCCGCTCAGGCGCGCGGGTGATGCTGTTGATGTAGCTGTTTCAGTCGTTCGGTCGCTACATGAGTATAAATTTGCGTGGTCGAGAGATCGCTGTGCCCTAACAACATCTGTACGACACGGAGATCGGCCCCATGGTTCAGCAAATGGGTAGCGAACGCGTGCCGCAACACGTGCGGCGACAGACGCTCGCTGTCGATGCCCGCAAGGATGGCATAGTGTTTGATGCGATGCCAGAACGTCTGTCGGGTCATTTGCTGGCAGCGGGTGCTGGGGAACAGCACATCCAGCGTCTGGCCGTTAACCAGCCATGGGCGGCCGTGCTCCAGATAGTTTTCGATCCAGTAGACCGCCTCTTCGCCCAGCGGCACCAGCCGCTCCTTGTTGCCCTTGCCGATCACCCGCACCACGCCCTGACGCAGGCTGACGTCGCTGATGTTCAGCCCCACCAGCTCGGAAACCCGCAGCCCGGTGGCGTACAACACTTCGAGCATCGCCTTGTCGCGCAGCTCCAGCGGCTGATCGACGCAGGGCGCCTGCAGCAACGCATCGACCTGCGCCTCGCTCAGATCCTTCGGCAAGCGCTGCGGCAGTTTGGGAGACGCCAGCTGCGCGGTGGGATCGTCGGCGCGCAGCTTTTCGCGGTACAGATATTGAAACAGGCGCCTCATGGCGCTCAACAAACGCGCGGAGCTGGTGGCCTTGTAACCGCCATCCACCCGCTCGGCGAGAAACGCCTGCAGATCCAGCGCCTGCGCCTGCAGCAAATCGGTCTTCTGCTGGCCAAGCCAGGCGCCCAGGGCCTGCAAATCCAGCCGATAGGAGGCCAGCGTATTTTCCGCCAGATTGCGCTCAAGCCACAGCGCATCCAGGAATTGTTCAATCAGCGCATTGTCTTGCTGTTGCACGCGGTCCTCTCTTTGTTGCATTTCCACCCGCGCCATTATGCCTTAAGCCGGCGCAAATCAGGTATACTCGCTGCAATTCTCTAAACAGCAACGTAACGGTTTACACATGAAGATTGGTCTGTTTTACGGCTCCAGCACCTGCTACACCGAAATGGCGGCAGAAAAAATCCGTGAGATTCTGGGTGAAGACCTGGTCGACCTGCACAACCTGAAAGACGTCTCGCCCAAGCTGATGGAGGACTATTCCATTCTGATCCTCGGCATCCCGACCTGGGATTTCGGCGAACTGCAGGAAGACTGGGAAGCGATCTGGCCGCAGCTGGCGGCGCTGGATCTGAAAGGCAAAATCGTCGCCATGTACGGCATGGGCGATCAGCTCGGTTACGGTGAGTGGTTCCTCGACGCGCTGGGCATGCTGCACGATCACATCGCGCCGTTGGGCGTACAGTTCATCGGCTTTTGGCCCACTGAGGGCTTCGAGTTCACCAGCCCCAAACCGCTGAGCGCCGACGGCAAACACTTCGTCGGCCTGGCGCTCGACGAGGTCAACCAATACGATCTGAGCGAAGAGCGCCTGCAGCAATGGTGCGAACAGATCCTGTTGGAGATGGAGCCGCTGCTGTAGCCGCTATCGGGCGTTCCTCCCCAAACGCCGAGCGCCGGCGGCATGATTCGCGCCGGCGCCCCCTATCAACCTTGTTCGCCGTCACCTGCCGGCGGATACAGCAACAGCTGCCGCAGGTGGCGCCATTCCTCTTTGCTCATGCAGTCGGAAGCCAGCCACAGCCGGCGGCGCTTTTTGCCTTCCATCGGCTGCAACGTCAACAGCATGCCGTAACCCGGCATCCACGGTTTTTTCGCCAGCCGCCACTCGCGGCCGTGCCAGCTGAAACGCCGATCCGCCAGCAGCCGCAGCTCGCCCTGCACCGCGGCGATGCGCTTCTGGCTGCGAATGCACTGAAACACCACCAGCGTCAGCAGCACCAGCCAGAGCGGGCCAAAGCCTTCCGGCCAGGGCGAAATCAGGATCAGCAGGATCAGAACACCGTGGGTCAACAGTGAAAACAGCTGGGTGCGCCAGGAAATGCGGATATCACATCGCCACTGGGCCACGGTCTTTATTTCGCGTTTGGATCAGGGTCACCATTCTCTGCAGCTCGCCGTCCTGCGGCGCGCCATGATTCATCAGCCAGTTGAACAAATCGGGATCGTCGCACTCCAGCAGGCGGATAAACAGCGCCTTGTCCGCGTCATTCAGGCTGTCGTATTCGTATTCGAAGAACGGCATGATGGAGATGTCCAGCTCGCGCATGCCACGGCGGCAAGCCCAGTGAATACGTGCTTTGTTGTTAATATCCATGTTGTTATGACTCACCTCTTTTCAGCGCGGCAGCGCCAGCGCAGGGTTCAAATGACACACTGTATGGCAACGCCGTCGCAATATAATTCCATCAGCCGGGGGGTCTGTGTGCAAGGGTGCCCTGGCCACAAGTCTATAGAGTAACAATTTGACATACACGCCGGGAAGGCGCTTTGTGGCGGAAAACGCAATAAAGCGCAAAATGCCAAAAAAAGCGCCCCCCGGCGCCGCGGCGCGAATAACAGTTTGCAAAGCCCGCCGCCTCTTTTACCATGGGCCCAATACCCTTCAGGTAAGCTAAACGTTGAGCAGGAACTTACTATGGCGCATAACATTCCATTCCCACCCCGTCAGCCCTCCGCTTCCACCCATCTGCCCCTGACGCTGATCTCGCTGGAAGATTGGGCGTTGGTGACGCTGAACGGGCCGGACACGGTGAAATATCTCCAGGGCCAGGTGACGGCGGACATCGACGCGCTGGCGGCCGATCAACACGTGCTGTGCGCCCACTGCGACGCCAAGGGCAAAATGTGGAGCAACCTGCGTCTGTTCCACCGTGGCGAAGGCTTCGCCTATCTGGAGCGCCGCAGCGTGCTGGACAGCCAACTGGCGGAAATCAAAAAATACGCGGTGTTCTCCAAAGTCACCATCGCCGCCGATAATGACGCGGTATTGCTGGGTGTCGCCGGTTTCCAGGCGCGCGCCGCGCTGGCGGGCCTGTTCGCCACGCTGCCAAGCGCTGAGCACCCGGTGGTGCAGGACGGCGAGACCACGATTCTGCACTTCAATGCGCCGGCGGAGCGTTTTCTGCTGGTGACCCGCCCCGCCGTGGCCGAACAGCTGATCGGCAAACTGCATGACCAGGCGGAACGGAATGACAGCAACCAGTGGCTGGCGCTGGAGATCGAAGCCGGTTATCCGGTTATCGACGCCGCCAACAGCGCGCAGCTGATCCCGCAGGCCACCAACCTCCAGGCGCTGGAAGGCATCAGCTTCAGCAAGGGCTGCTATACCGGTCAGGAGATGGTGGCGCGCGCCAAGTTCCGCGGCGCCAACAAACGTGCGCTCTACTGGCTGGAAGGTAAAGCGGCCCGCGCCCCGCAGGCGGCGGAAGATCTGGAGCTGCAGCTGGGGGAAAACTGGCGCCGCACCGGCACCGTACTGGCGTCGAGTCAGTTAGCCGACGGTACGCTGTGGGTGCAGGTGGTGATGAACAACGATCTGGATGCCGACAGCAAGCTGCGGGTGCGCGACGATGCCGCCAGCCAGCTGGCGATCAAACCGTTGCCCTACTCGCTGGCCGAAGAGAAATAATCCGTCGGCCGCAGGCCCCCTGCCTGCGGCCATCTTCGTTACTCGTCCAACTCCCCGTCGCGCTGCACCAGATAGATCAGCACCAAGATGATGGTGACGAAGAAGCGAAACGCGCTCGGCACGCCGTTCCATTGCTGCGACATCCACATGCCGAACCACTCCCCCCCAATCGACATAAAACCGACCTGCCAGGTAAGGAAGCCCAGCGTCAGCCCCGCTACCGCCCATTTTTTTCGGCCGTTGAAAGCGTTGGCGGGCAGTTTCAGGCCGCACAGCAGGCGCAGGCCACCAATCCAGCACAGCAGCGCGGTCAGACTCTCCAACGCAATGATGAAAATATAACCGGCGTGATGCAGCCACGGCGTCTGTATCGAGCGGTAGCCGATGGTGGCCTCGGGGAATATAGTGTCCATCATAAAGACGTGGCGCACGAAGGCGAAGTTGGAGCCGTAGTCGGTGAGGTTACCGAAGGCCACCAGCGAAGCGAACAAGGCGATAGCGCAGACCAGCAGCGCTTTGGATAAGCGAACGATCATCTTGATGAGTCCTGAACAGAGGTTAGAGAAACGGTATGCGGGCTCAGAAATGAAGGACAGGGCTTGCTGGATACCCGAAAGAAGCAAGCGCCTCTTTTTTAAAACAAAAGAGGCGCTTGTTCAATACGCATTCAGATGTAGCGGCAACGCTTAGACGTACAGGTAGATCGCCATGAAGTGGCAGGCGCTGCCGCCGAGCACGAAGCCGTGCCAGATGGCGTGGCCAAAGCGAATGCGCTTGGAAGCGTAAAAAATCACGCCCAGGGTATAGACCACCCCACCGATCGCCAGCAGCGTGACGCCGCCGGCCTCCAGCCGCGTGACCAGCTGATAAATCACGATCAGCGACAGCCAGCCCATCGTCAGGTAGGTCACCAGTGACAGAGCTTCAAAACGGTGGGCGAAGGCCAGTTTGAACAGCACGCCGAGCAGCGCCAACCCCCAGATTACCGCCATCAGGCCCTTCGCCAGCGGCGAATCCAGCCCTACCAGCAAGAACGGGGTGTAAGTGCCGGCAATCAGGAGATAAATGGCGCAGTGGTCAAATTTTTTCAGCCAATGCTTGGCCTTTTGATGCGGGATCGCATGGTACAGCGTAGAAGCGAGAAACAGCAGGATCATGCTGCCGCCGTACAGGCTGTAACTGGTGATGGCCGTCGCATCGGCGCCGGTATTCACCGCCTGCACCAGCAGCAACACCAGGCCGACAATACCGAACACCAGCCCGATGCCGTGGCTGATGCTGTTGGCGATCTCTTCCGCCCACGGATAAGCCGCGGTGACAATCTTATTGTTCCCGGCTTTCACTACGTCCGTTTTTCCCATAACGCGCAACCCCTCAAAATGCCCTGCTTTGTGCGAAATTAACGCAAAGCAGCTTAACTGAGAATAATTCCAGTGTACACGTGTACGCTAAAATAAAAATGTGAACGCGTGTAACCATCGAAATCCCCCGCCCGCTGGTCTACAATCGTCAGGCTTCAACCCACCCACCTTGAGGTTTACACCATGTCATCCGCTGTACCCGCGTTAGATTTCGGTTCAATGACCCAGGCCATCCAGTTCCTGATGGAAATCGATAAGTTGAAAGGCGTACAACGCCGCACCAAGGTACTGGGCACCCAGCGCCAGGAAAACTCCGCCGAACACAGCTGGCATTTCGCCATCGCCGCCATGAGCCTGGCGCCCTACGCCGGTGATGACGTAGACATTCAGCGCGTGATCCAGATGGCGCTGCTGCATGACATCGTGGAAATCGACGCCGGCGACGTGCTGGTCTACGATCTGGCGGCCCGCGCGGCGATCCACGATCAGGAAGTGGCGGCGGCGCGCCGTCTGTTCGGCATGTTGCCGGAGGCTCAGCGCGAGTATTTCACCGCTTTATGGCAGGAATATGAAGACGGCGAGAGCGCCGATGCCCGCTTTGCCTTGCTGCTGGATCGCACCATGCCGATGCTGATGAACCTGCACAATGAAGGCCAGAGCTGGGTGGAAAACGGCATCAGCCTGGAGCAGGTGCTGGCGCGCAATGCGTCGATCGCCGACGTGCATCCCGAGCTGTGGCGCCATATGGAGCAACATCTGCGGGACGCGCAGCGCAAAGGCTGGTTGAAGTAAGGGAGCCGGGCTGCCGCCTCTGCGCCGCAGCCCGTCAACGTCAAGCGAACGCCTGCTGGCGTTCCAACGCCTCCTCATAACTCGGCATCGATCCCGCCGCCCCGGCGCGTTCCACGCAGACCGCCGCGTAGGCGGCGGCGAAGCGCGCCGCATCGGCTAACGGCACCTGATTCGCCAGCTGCGCCGCCAGAGCGCCGTTAAACGCATCCCCCGCGCCGGTGGTGTCTTTCGGCTGCGCCGGAAACGCCGGGATCAGCTCACTGTGTTCCCCGTCCGAGAACAACGCCCCCTGCGTGCCCAAGGTCACGATCAGCAAACGAATGCCCTTGGCGTGCAGCACCTGCGCCGCCTGACGCGCCGAAGCCACATCCCGCACCGGCACGCCGGTCAGCAACGTGCATTCGGTGGCGTTGGGCGTCAGCAGATCGACCTGCGCCAACAGGCTGTCCGGCACCGGCTGAAACGGCGCCGGGTTGAGAATGATGAACGTCCGCGCCTCGCGGGCGATGGCGATCACTTGTTCGATCGCCGGCAGGTTGTTCTCCAGCTGGGTCAACAGAATATCCGCCGCGGCGATCGCCGGGCGGCACTGGCGCACCTCGTCCTCGCTGACCGTCAGGTTGGCGCCGGGATCGACGGCGATCATGTTCTCCGCATCCTCGCCGGCAACGTAGATAAGCGCATTGCCGGTCGGGCAATCGCCGGTCGAGAACAGCGTCACCGCATCGAAGCCGGCGGCAGCGAGATGACGCCGGGCGAAGGTGCCGAAGTCGTCGCGCCCCACCTTGCCGATATAATGCACCCGCGCCCCGGCGCGCAGCGCGGCGGTGGCCTGGTTGGCACCCTTGCCGCCCGCCCCCATCATACTGTTACGGGCGATCAGCGATTCGCCGGGCTGCGGAAAGCGCGCCATGCCGGCGACGATATCCAGGTTGAACGAACCGAACACGCAGACTTTGCCTTTCATTGCTGGTACTCCCTGCTCAATTGGAGGTGGCGCCGGGCTGCCAGACAGGCGCCTTTGCTGCCGGTTTCATCGGTCTGGCGGCTGATGGAGATCGCCAATCCCTGTGCCGGCTGCGGCCCGCGCAGATGACGGCGGATCTCTTGCTCCAGCCGCGCCAACGGAAAACCGCGCATGGCGATCACGCCGCCACCCAGGATCAGCCGTTGGGGGTCGATCACATTCATTTCGATGGCGATGGTCTGCGCCAATCGTTCAACGAAACGCTGCAAATCCGGATGATCGCCATGGCGTTCGAACAGCCGCTCGAACGGCGTTTGCGCCGCGTTGGCGCGCGCCCAGCCGGTCAGCCAATGGCCGGAGGTCAAACTCTCGACGCAGCCCCGTTTGCCGCACGGGCACTCGCCCAGATGGCCCGGCCAGGGAATGTGCCCCAACTCGCCGGCGGCGCCATGCGCCCCGTGGTAAAAATCGCCGTTCAGCCACAGGCTGTTGCCCATGCCGGTGCCCAGATACAGCCCTACCGCCACCTGCGGCAGCGCCGGCAGCTGCTGCAAATCCCACCACAGCAGATGGTTGACGTCCTTGTCCATTCGCACCGGCAGCGCCAGCAAATCGGCCAACAGCGCCGCCACCGGCTGGGCATCCAGCGCCGGAATGAACGGCAGCGACAGCACCCGCGAGCGATCGCGGCTGAGGATCCCCGGCAACCCAAGCATCACCTGCGCCACCTGACGATCCTCGCAATGCCGGGCGATAAGATCGCCCAACGCCGCCAGCGGATCGGCCTGCTGTGCCCAGTCGGCGGTCGCTATCTTGCGGTAAGCGCTAAACTCGCCGTCATCATCCATCAACAGCAGGCGGGTATTGGTGCCGCCAACGTCAACGCCAAGAAAATGCTGCATCATGTCCCCCGCCTCAGGCCGCCTGCCGCATCTGATCCAGCATTTTTTCCCATGCCGCCTCCAGATCCGGATCGAGATTGAACAACCCGGAGCTGCCGACGATCAACACTTCCGCGCCGGCGCCCAGCAGATCGCGATAAGTACGTTGGTTGCAGGATCCGTCGATCTCGATCAGATAGCGCAGATTTTGTTGGTTTTTCAGATCGCGCAACTGGCGGATCTTGTCCAGCATTTCGGGAATGAACGGCTGCCCGGCATAGCCCGGATCGACGGTCATCACGGTGACTTTATCCAGCAGGTGAAGGTAGTGGCGGATAAACTCCACCGGCGTGGCGGGGTTCAGCACCACCCCCACTTTTTTGCCCAGCGCGCGAATTTGATTGATTACCCGGAACGCGTCACGGTTGATGGTTTCGGCGTGCGGGCAGATAAAGTCCGCCCCGGCGCGGGCGATAGGGTCGATAAAATCGGTTGGGTTCTCCACCATCAAATGCACGTCCAGCAGCAACGAGGTGTGCGGCCGGATCTGTTCGATAAAGAACGGCGATAGCGTGATGTTTTTAACGTAGTGCCCGTCCATGATGTCGATATGCAGCATATCGGCGCGGCGATTCAGCACCGCCAATTGCTGCCGGATATCCATCAGGTTCATGCACATCAGTGAAGGTGAAATCTGGTATTTCATTAGCGTTATCCTGCGCAAAAGGGAAAAGGGATCAGTGGCCCGCCGCGATTCTGGCCTGGGCCGCGCTGCGGCGCATCGCCCGCCGCTGCCGATAGCGATGGCGGAAAAACTTCAGCGCCAGCACCGCGATCAGCACCGCGCCCCACATCGCCAGACTGAAATGCGGGCTGACGTTCATCAGGTTCAAACCGGTCGCGATCACCTGCAGCACGATCAGCGCCAGCACCACGCCGCTGACCCGGCCAAAACCGCCGAACGGATCGGTGCCGCCCAGAATGATCGCCAGCACCGTGAGCAGCAGGTAGGAGTCGCCGTAACCCATGCGCGCCGAGTTGAAGCGCGCCATCATCACCAGCCCGGCAATGACGCACAGCAGGCTGGAGAGGGTGTAAATGGCGATCAACACCCGATGGGTATTCACGCCGCTGAAGTGGGTGGCGTTGATGTTGCTGCCACTCATGTAGATGCATTTGCCGAGCCGGGTTTTCTGCAAGAACAGCGCCAGCAAGGCGGCGACCACCAGGAAGATCCACAGCGGTACCGGCACGCCCAGCACGCGCTCAGCGCCGATAAACCGCACGATCTCCGGCATGCCGCTCAGGGCCGCGCCGCGCGTCAGATAGATGCCGATGCCGTTGACCGTCGTCATGGTGGCCAGCGTCACCAGAATCGGATGCGCGCCGACGTAGGCCACCAGCGCGCCGGTCGCCGCGCCGATAAGCCCGGCCAGCAGCATCGCCGCCGCCAGCGCCAATGCCAGCCACAGCGCCTGCAAACCCAGCCCGGCATCCGCCGGCAGGTAGCTGATGAACAGCCAGGCCATCAGCAGGCTGGTCAGGTTGGCGCTGGCGATAATGCACAGGTTCAGGCCACCGCTGAGGATCGGGATGAACATCGCCAGCGTCAGCAGGCCCAGCTCCGGCAGCTGGAAGGCCACGCTGGTGAAGGTGGCGCCGCTGAAGAAGCGCCCCGGCATCAGCAGGCTAAAGGCCAGCACCACCGCCAGCAGCAATGCCAGCAGACCGACGGCGACCCCGTCCGGACGAAATTTCAGGTTGTTGCCCATCAGGCGCTCCTCAGGCGAAACCGACGTCGGTTTCTTTGCGTTTCTTGTAGTGGGTGACGGTGATCGCCGCGACGATCACCAGACCGATCACCACGTTCATGAAGTAGCTGGACACGCCGATCAGATTGAGGCCGTTTTTCAGCACGCCGATCAGGAAGACGCCCATCAGCGTGCCGACCACGCTGCCCTTGCCGCCGTTCAGGCTGGCGCCGCCCAGCACCGCCGCCGCCAGCACGTCGAGCTCGCCGCCCACCAGCGCGTTGGGCACCACTTCCCCCATGCGATACACCTGCACCAGGCCGCCGATCGCCGCCATCGCGCCCAGATAGCCATAGGCGAACAGATGCAGCAGGCCGACGCGAATGCCGATGCGCCGCGCCGACTCCGCATCCCCGCCCACGGCAAACAGCTGGCGCCCGAGGTGCGTTTTGTTCAGCAGCAGCCAGGTCAGCAGCGCCACCGCCAGCATCACCAGCGTCGGCAAACCGAGCTGATAGCTCTGCTCACCCAGTTGGAACGGCAGCACGCTGCGCGGCAGCGTCCACCAGTCCGGCAATGCGTACAGGCTGCGGCCGTTGGTCAGCCACATCAGCATGCCGAACAACAACGCCTGCATGCTGATGGTGACGATGATCGAGACGATGCGCAGGCAGTAGATCAGCAGCGCATTGACCATGCCGAGCGCAGCGCCGATCGCCAACGCCAGCAAAATGCTGCCCGCCGGACTGGCCAAGCCGTAATGCGTCGCCAGCGTGGCGATCAGGTACTGCACCACCGAGGCGACTGCGGCGAAGGAGATATCGATGCCGCCGGTCACCAGCACTACAAACAGGCCGAGGGCGAAAATACCGCTCACCGCATAGCTTTCGCTGAGATCGAGCAGGTTTTGCACCGTTAAAAACCGATCGCTGAGCAGCGAAAAGACCATGACCGTCAGCAGCAGCACCCAGGCCAGATAGCCTTCGTTGCCGCGCGGTTTCAAACTGAATCTACGCATTGACCGCCTCCGCCAGCTGTTGCTGGCTCACCTGCCCCGGCAGGTATTCGCCGATCACGCTGCCGCCGCTGAAGTGCAGCACCCGATCGCAGTTGTAATACACCTCCGGCACCTCGTCGGAGATCAGCAAAATGGCGATCCCCTCCTGCGCCAACAGATGGATCAGTTGGTAGATGCTGGCCTTGGCACCGACGTCGACGCCGACGGTCGGCGAGTCGAGGATCAAGATCCGCGGCTGGGTCAGCACCCACTTGGCCAGCACGATCTTTTGCTGATTGCCGCCGGACAGCGTCGAAACCGCCTGATCCGGATCCGCCACCCGCACGCCGAGCTTGGCGATCCACTCCGCGACGATGCGATTCTTGCGGTAGTCGTCGATCAGGCGAAAACGCCCGCGCAGCTTATCGAGAATGGTCAGCACCGCGTTATCCGCCACCGACTGTTGCTGCACCAGCCCCAGCGTCAGGCGATCCTCCGAGACGTAGCCAATGCCGGCCTTGATCGCGTCCTCATGGCCGCGAAAGCGCACCGGTTTGCTGTCGAGGTAGAGTTTGCCGCTGTCCGGCCGGGTCATGCCGAACAGGCTCAGCGCCAGCTCGGTACGCCCGGAGCCGAGCAGCCCGCACAGACCGAGCACCTCCCCTTGATGCAGACGGAAGCTCACATCCTGATACTGCCCAGCGCGGCTGAGGCGATCCGCCTCCAGCATCACCCGATCCTTATTCAGGCTGGGCGCTTTCAGGCGATAGTCCAGCTTCAGACCGGTCATCAGCTCGGTCAGACGATCGCCGGTGATCTCCGCCGCCGGCCAGGTACCGACTTTGTTGCCGTCGCGGATCACCGTGACGCGATCCGAGATCTCCAGCACCTCGTCCAGCCGGTGGCTGACGAACACCACGCAGATGCCCTGCGCTTTCAGATAGTCCACCGTGCGCAGCAGTTGGTTGACCTCGGTGCGGGTCAGCGAAGCGGTCGGTTCGTCCATGATCACCAGCCGCGCCTGCGCCACCAGCGCGCGGCAGATCGCCACCTGTTGGCGCTGCGCGATCGGCAGCTCCGCCACCCGTTTGTCGAGATCCAGATTGAAACTCAGCGATTGCAGCTGGCGTTCGGCGGCGCGCCGCAGCCGCGCCGGGCGGTGCCAACCCAGCAACCCGCGCAGGTTGTGTTCGAAAGCGATGTTTTCCGCCACCGTCAGGTTGGGAAACAGCGACAGATCCTGATAGATCACCTGAATGCCGAAGGCGCGCGCCTGATCCGGCGACAACCGGCCGAAGGTTTGCCCATCGAGGGTAATGCGGCTGCCGTCGTCCGGTTGATAGACGCCGGCGATCGCCTTGATCAGCGTGCTCTTGCCGCAGCCGTTGGTGCCGGCCAGACAGTGCACCTCCCCCGGCATCAGCGCCAATGAAATATCGTTCAGCGCGCGCTGCCCGCCAAAGGTCATCGACAGCTGTTGCAGTTCGATAAGCGGCGCGCTCCGCGTTGCCGTATTGCCGGAAATCGCCATGATTACAGCCCCATCTTCACCAGTTTCGGCAGGTTTTGCTTATCCAGGCTTTCGGTGGCGTTGCCCAGAATGGTGTGCTGCTGCGCATCCACCTGCACCTTGCCCATGCCTTCGATGGTCATGCCGTCGGTGATTTTCTCCCCCTTGTGCATCATGTCGGCGATGCGCACGAACACTTCGCCGGCCACCATCGGATTCCAGATGTAACCGCCCTTGATGGCGCCGCGATTGACCAGCGAAGCGCCCTGGCCCGGGCTGAACGGCCCGATGACGCAGATATCGTTGCTTTTGCCGCGGTTGAGCACCGCGCGCCCGGCGCCGATCGGCCCCTGCGAGCCGAATGCCAGCACGCCTTTCAGATCGGGATACTTGGCCATCAGATCGTTGGTGGTGCGCACGCTGTCATCCAGCGATTCCCCCACGCCGAACTTGTCGCCCACCAGTTGCATGTTCGGGTAGTGTTGCTTCTGGTAGTTGATGGCCGAGTCCGACCAGGTGATGTGCAGCGGCACCGTCAGGCTGCCGACGTATACCGCGTACTTGCCCTGCTCTTTCATGCAGGCGGCCAGTGCTTTCATGTGGTTGACCCCGTGCTGCGAGGCGTCCACCAGCTCAAAATCCCAGTCGGCGTACTTCTGGCCGGGGGATTCGTGCACGATCACCTTGATGCCCGCTTCCTGCGCGCGCTTGAGCACCGGCTCCAGCACCCGGGCGTCGTTCGGCACCACGCCGATGATGTCCACCTTCTGCGCGATCAGATCCTCGATGGCGCGCACCTGCAGCGCCGGATCCGCCGCCGTCGGCCCGACCATCCAGGCGTCGATGCCGCGTTTGGCGCTCTCGCTTTTGATGCCGGCCTCCATGGCGTTGAACCAGGGAATGCCGCCGATCTTCACCACCACGCCCATTTTCAGCTTGTCCGCCGCCTGCGCAGAGACCGACAGCAGCAGCGAGGCAAACAGACCGACCAGTACGGATTTTTTCATTGTTCTCTCTCCACAAGTGTTGGCTGTAATAAGGGTTTTCGTTGTTGTTATCGCGCCGCCCTTTTCGCGGCGGGTGAAACTTCAATCACGTCGACGTTGTTCCAGGCCAGTTCCTGACGAAATTCGTCGTCGCTGAGCCTGTCGGTGATCAGCGTGTCTATTTCCCGGTAATGGCAAATGCGGGCGAACGAGCGGCGGCCGAACTTGTTGCTGTCCACCAGCAGGAACTTGCGTTCCGACGCCAGCAGCATCTGCTGCTTCAGCCGCGCATGGTGCTCATTGCTTTCGCGGATGCCACCGTCCTGGCAGATGCCGTGGCAGGAGAAAAACAGCTTGTTGATCACGAACTCCTTCAGCATCTGCTCCGCCAGCACGCCGATAAAATCCTCGTACTTGGCGGAATACTCGCCCCCCAGGCCGATGGTGCGCACGTTGGCCTTACAGGCCAGCGTCTGGATGATGTGCAGCGAGTTGGTCAGCACCACCAGCGAGATATCCGGCAGTTGGCGCGCCAAAAACCAACTGGTGGAACTGCTGTCCAGCAGCAGGCAGTCCCCCGGCGCGATAAATTCCAGCGCGCGTTTGGCAATGCGCGTCTTCTGTTCCGGCGCCTCGTTGCTGCGCTGGCGGAAAGATTCCCCCTGGTCTATCTCGGCGGGCACATAGGTTTTCTCCACCGCCGGCGGCTCGACGAACACCGCGCCACCGTGGCTGCGCAGCAGCAGGCCGCGCCGTTCAAGCAAGGCCAGATCACGCCGCGCCGTCTCGATAGAGATGTGGCACAGCTGCGCCACCTCCTGCACCATCACGCGGCCGCGCTGGCTCAAGACTTCGGTGATAAAGCGATGACGTTCTACAGGCAGCATGTTTCTTTTCTCCTCCACAACGTTGATTACGATATCGATTTGCCGCGCCGCGTTTTGCGCGCGGACGCAAAGCGCATCGCCCTGCGATCGGTCAACGATCGCGATGTGATAGTTGTCAAAAAAATCGGGAAGGAAATGAAATGAATAATTACGAAAGTGTGGAGTAACAGGCAGTTATGATGCGCGTACGCCTGAGGTAAACAGGAGAGAAACGGTAAACGGTCACAATTCCACGCTCCGCAGTATGACCGTTAATGACCGTTTGTGTGGTTTTGACCGAGCGCCGCAATTAGACCGCCGGCGTTGATAACGCATTACCTGAAAAAACAGCAAAAAAAATCCGGTGAGAACCTCACCGGATCGTTAGCCGCCTGGCACACACTATTCCCCGTGTTCATGCTCTTTCAACATCGCCTCACGCAACACGGCGTTCAGGCGTTTCTGATAGCCTTTGCCTGGCCGCTGAAGCCAGGCCAACACATCCGCATCGATGCGGATGGTTTTCGATACTTTCATCGGTTTATAAAAACGCCCCTGAACCGCAGCCTGCCACTTTTCCTCATCCAGTGCCGGCGCATCGGCATAATCGATGTCCTCGTCCGGCAACGCACTCAGTGAAGCAATTTGCGCTTTCTGCTCCTCCGTCAACGGCGGGAGTACGCTATGGGCCAGATTTTTGGCGGAATTTTTGCGCTTCATCTCTTCCCCTCTCTTTGGCATCGGCCTTGCGTGCTGAAATGATACGCACGATCTCTACTGTATCGCCTTCGACATCCGTTTCGATCGTCGTATGCGCCACCAGCAACAGCAAGCAGGATCCGACCATGCCGATCGTTTGCCAACGTTCTTCTCCACCCTCGCTCCTTTCCAACACAGCCAAATGGTTGGGATCCAGAAAAACCCGTTGCGCAATCTCAAAACTGACACGGTGTTTGCGCTGGTTACTGTGATTTTTATCCTGATTCCATTCAAAATAAACATACATTTTTGTAACTACATTTTGATTGTTATTTAATCAAAACACTTCGCATCCGGAGGGATGTCAAAACCCTACGGATGCGTTCAACGCCCGCCTGCGGCCTCGATAAAGGTGCCGGTCACGTAAGATGCGGCGTCAGACAGCAACCAGGCGATCGCCTCCGCCACTTCCTGCGGCTGGCCGCCGCGCTGCATCGGCAAACTGTCCTTCACGCGATCCACCCGGCCAGGCTCGCCGCCGCTGGCGTGCATCTCGGTATAGATGAATCCGGGCCGCACGCCGTTGACGCGAATGCCCTGCGCCGCCACTTCCCGCGATAACCCGATGGTCAGCGTATCGACGGCGCCTTTCGAGGCGGCATAGTCGACGTACTCTCCCGCCGCCCCCAGTCGGGACGCCGCGGAGGAAACGTTGACGATGGCACCGCCCCGCCCGCCATAGCGCAGCGCCATGCGCTTCACCGCCTCGCGGCAACACAGGAAGTAACCGGTAACGTTGGTGCCGAGCACCTGATTGATGCGCTCGGCGGTCAACTGTTCAATGTTCGCCTGCTGGAACAGAATGCCGGCGTTGTTGACCAGCGCGCTGAGCGTGCCCAGCCCGGCATCCAGTGCGCCGAACATCGCCATCACCTGCGCTTCGTCGGCCACGTCAGCCTGCAATGCCAGCGCCTTACCGCCCTGCGTCTCAATCTCCGCCACCACCTGCCGCGCCGCACTTTCGTCACGCAGGTAATTCACGCCCACCGCATAGCCCTGCCGGGCCAGCAGCAAAGCGGTCGCGCGGCCAATTCCCCGGCTTGCGCCAGTCACCAATGCCACTTTCGTCATCGTATTTTTTCTCTGGTTGGCGATATAAAAATAACGGCCTGCGCACAGGCTCCCCGTTTGCCAGTCAGAGTATAGAGCGGCGCTCTAGAAAACGCTTCAGAGCTGAGCCAGGCGGCGCAGCAGCTTTTTAATCCGATATTTCGCGCAGCCGGAGGCGTCCGTTACCGCCACCTGATGGCCCCGCTGCAAACCGGAAGCATGCAGGCCTTTGTGAGCAGGGCTGTGCACATCGCCGCGAAACGACAGCATCAACAGCACGAGCAGCATCGCCACGCCTGAATACATCAGCCGCCGCGAGGCGCCCGCGAGCGGGGAACCGTCAGTCTGCATGTTTCGCTCCCTCAGCCATGATTTCGAATGGCAGCAAAATAACTGAAATCCCCCCTCGTTCCCTTAACGCGAGATTAAAGCCAGATTAAGGTTTGCTTAAGAACGTGCAGGCAGCGCAGGTTTCCCCGTTGTCTTCCCGTCAGCGTTATAGTTAGATAAGCGCGACTCAAGGATCTCAGCGGAAATAACGTGAACATACTGTTGGTGGAAGACGACCTGCAATTAGGCAAGGCGCTGTGCCGAGCATTGGAGCTGGCCGGCTTTAATTTGTGCTGGGTGCGCCTGCTCGTCGACGCAGAAAATAAACTTTCATCCGGCGGGTTCGATTTGATGCTGCTGGATCTCACGCTGCCGGACGGTGACGGTTTGCAGAGGCTGATCGCCTGGCGCGCCGCCGGGCAAAATATCCCGATCATCATCCTGACCGCCCGCGACCGCATTGAAAGCCTGGTGAACAGCCTGGATTCCGGCGCGGACGACTTTCTGGCCAAACCCTTTGCGCTGCCCGAACTCATCTCGCGCGTCAAGGCGGTCAACCGGCGCATGGCGGGCTTCGCGTCACAAACCTGGAGCCTCGGCGCGCTGTATCTCGATCCGGTCAACCATCAGGTCATGCTGGATAACGAACTGCTGATGCTATCGAAAAAAGAGTATCACCTGCTGCACGAACTGATGCGCTGCGCCGGCACCGTGGTGCGCAAAGCGGTGTTGGAACAGCGGCTGTTCGGCCACGGCGACAGCGTGGAAAGCAACTCGCTGGAAGTGCACATGCATAATTTACGGCGCAAGATCGGTAAAGAAAGAATTATTACCGTACGCGGCATTGGTTATTTGCTGAAGAAAGAGTAGCGAAATGATCGGTTTCAAATCCTTCTTTATGCGCACCATTATTTTCCAGGTGCTGGCCATTTTATTATTGTGGGGGCTCCTCGTCGCCTGGGTGAAATATTGGTATTACCCCGACATGGAGAAATATTTCGATAACCAGCAACGCATCGTCGCTGCAGGCATCGCCAATATTCTCGACGAAACCGGCACTGACCATATCGATTACCGCGGCATCATCAAGACCATTGAAGGCATGTACATTGATTCCATCAATAACGGCATGCAGGATGAAATCGACTATCACCCGCTGTTTGTGGTTTACGATCGAGACAACCGGGTGCTTTACAGTTCGCAAACGCAGGGAGAGCCGCTGCGCCTGCCGCCTTCGGTGCTGTCCGGCTCGGTCAATTACGCCGGCGCCAACTGGCATCTCGCCGGCAGCTGGAGCGAGGATCGCCAGTACCGGGTGATCGTCGGCGAATCGTTCAACGATCGCACCACGCTGTTCGGCAACCCGGCGGAGAGCACCGCCATGCCGCTACTGGGCATTCTGGCGGCCATCATCATCACCTTGCTGTTTACCGCCTATTTCAGCCTGCGGCCGCTGCGCCAGATCGCCCGCACCATTTCCGATCGTCAGCCCGGCAACCTGTCGCCGATCAACGTCAGCGAGCAGTATCAGGAAATCCGGCCGGTGGTTATGGAGGTCAACAAACTGATGGCGCGCATCGACGCCGCCAATCAGCGTGAGAAACGGTTTATGGCCGACGCCGCGCACGAGTTGCGCACGCCGATCGCCGCCGTGCTGGCGCAGCTGCATTTGCTGACCCAGGTCAGTGAGCAGCAGGAGCGCCGGGAAATCATCGGCGACATGCAGCAAGGGCTGGATCGGGCGGCGTCGCTGTCACGCCAGCTGATCAACCTGGCCAAGCTGGAGGCGGAAGATTTTCCGCTGAAGATTGAGGCGGTGGATATCTATGCGGAGATCGGCAAATGCATCGCGCAGCACGTCCCCTATGCGCTGGAAAAAGATGTCGAACTGTCGCTCGACGGCAGCGAGGAGGTGGTGGTGAGTACCGACCGCCATGCGCTGATCGCCATCTTCACCAACCTGCTGGATAACTCGCTCAAGTATGCGCCGCCCGGCAGCCGCATCGAAGCCAATATCCGCTCGCTGGCGCCACTCGGCTGCTATATTACGTTGCGCGACAACGGCCCCGGGGTGAGCGAAGAGCACCTTCCGCGCCTGTTTGAGCGCTTTTACCGCGTGCCCGGCACGCAGCAGACCGGCAGCGGGCTGGGATTGGCCATCGCCCGCAACCTGGCCGACAAAATCGGCGCGCAGCTGCGCGTCACCGAAGGCCTCGACGATCGCGGCATCGGCTTTATCATCGATTTGCCGGAAAGTTACCGGCCACAGACTGAGAGTGAACCACGAGCATGATCGCCCCTGTACTGCTGCAACGGCAGCAACTCGACCGGCTGTGGGATATCGACCGCAGCGAAATTATCGACACCCTGTATCGCCTGCAGGACGGCAAGCTGCACCCCTACCCGGACTACTACGATGTGCGCGGCTGGGATCCGCACGATCGGGAAACCTATACGCCGATCCACGAAGCGTGCTTCGATCGCGGCGGCGCGTTCTTCGCGCTGTTCGAAGGCGAGGAGATCGTGGCAGCGGCGGCGCTGGACACCGAACCGCGCGGCCCGCGGCAAGATCTGCGCCAATTGCTGTTCTTTTACGTCAGCGCGCACCAACGCGGCCAGGGGTTAGGCAAGCAGCTGTTCCAGCTCTGCCTGCGGCAGGCGGCGCAAGAAGGCGCCGCCGGGCTGTACGTCTCCTCCATTCCCAACAAAAGCACCGTAGACTTCTATCTGGCGCAGGGCTGCCGGCTCATCGAACAGCCGGATACCGAATTGTTCGCCCGTGAGCCGGAGGACATTCACCTGGTCTGCCTCTGCCGCTAGCGGCCGGGGCTTAACGGGCGATGCGTATCACCGAACGCACGTCGCTTTTCTTGTTCAGATCCCACACCTCGTTGATATCCGCCAGCGCGTGCTCCTGCGTCTCGACGGTGAGCGCTCCGGTCGCCGCCAACGCCAAAATCTCGGTCGCGTAGCGCTGCATCTCCGGGATCGGCGGGAAGTTGCCGGTGCCGCTGCCGAGGATCTGCAGCTGATTGCTGCGCAGCACCGCCGCCGGCAGCCGGATGTCCGGCGCGGCCATCGAGCCGACGTTGACCAAGCGAATGCCGCGCCCCCCGGCGTAAGACGAGAGATCGTGATTATTGAGCGTCGCCAGCAGCGCTTCGGTCGCCGGGCCCCAAATGTAATCGACAATCACCTGATAACCACCCGGCCCCGCCGCCGCCGCGAAGGCCTGCGCCAGCGCCTCGCCCTGCAGGCTCAGATCCACCGTGGCGTCTGCGCCCAATGTTTCCAGCACGCTCAGGCGCCGACCGGCGGCAACGATGCGCCCGGCCCTCGCCTGACGCGCCGCCGCGACCGCCAGCTTGCCCGAGGTGCCGGTGGCGCCAATGATCAGCACCGTTTCTCCGGGCTGCAGATCCGCCCGCCAGCGCAGCGGCAGCCAGGCGGCGAAGGCCGGATTGATCAGCGCCGCCGCCGTGGCGTCGTCCACCGTCTCCGGCACCGGCACCGTCCAGGACGCGACGCTGCGCTCGGCCATCGCGCCGTAAGGGCGACGGAAAGAGGCGAAATACACCCGTTGCCCGTCCGCCGTACGGCCCACGCCATCGGTGCCAGGCACGATCGGCAATTGCTTCGGGCTGGAATAATGAGTGCCGGCGACGGTGGCGCGATCCAGTTGCTTGATGCCGGCCGCCAGAACATCGATCGGCACTTCATTCGCCTGCGCCTGAGGCTCCTCAAAGGTGCCGAAAACCGGGGGTTGCCCCAGCGCTGTTACGATTGCCGCTTGCATGATGACTCCTCAAATCGTGGGAACGTACCGGAAAGAATAGGCCGCGATAAAATAAAAAGGGACACCGCATCATGCGGTGTCCCCCAAACACAAACTTTGCCGAACGTGTTATTCGTAATCGCTCATCGGCACGCAAGAGCAGAACAGGTTACGGTCGCCGTACACGTCGTCCAGACGCTTAACGCTCGGCCAGTACTTGTTCTCACGCACGCCGGCCACCGGGAACACCGCCAGCTCGCGGCTGTACGGGTGCTGCCAGTCGTTGACCAGGTCCGCCTGCACGTGCGGCGCATTCACCAGCGGGTTGTCTTCCAGCGGCCATTCGCCCTTGGCGACGCGGTCGATTTCGCTGCGGATCGCCAGCATCGCATCGATAAAGCGATCCAGCTCCACCTTGCTTTCCGACTCGGTCGGCTCGACCATCAGCGTGCCCGCCACCGGGAACGACATGGTCGGCGCGTGGAAGCCGAAGTCAATCAGGCGCTTGGCGATGTCCATTTCGCTGATGCCGGTCTCTTCCTTCAGCGGACGAATATCGAGGATGCATTCGTGCGCCACGCGGTGATCGCGGCCGGTATACAGAATCGGATATGCGTCTTTCAGACGGGTAGCGATGTAGTTGGCGTTCAGGATCGCCATCTGGCTGGCCTGCTTCAGGCCTTCCGCGCCCATCATGCGGATGTACATCCAACTGATAGGCAGGATGGAGGCGCTGCCGAACGGCGCCGCGGAGACCGCGCCCTGCTGGGTGGTCACGCCGTCGATCTGTACCACGCTGTGGCCCGGCACGAACGGCGCCAGGTGCGCTTTCACGCCGATAGGGCCCATGCCCGGGCCGCCGCCGCCGTGCGGGATGCAGAAGGTCTTATGCAGGTTGAGGTGCGAAACGTCCGCGCCGATGTAGCCAGGCGTGGTGATGCCCACCTGGGCGTTCATGTTGGCGCCGTCCAGATACACCTGACCGCCGAACTGATGCACGATCTGGCACACTTCACGGATGGTTTCTTCATACACGCCGTGGGTCGACGGGTAGGTCACCATGATGCAAGAGAGTTCTTCGCCTGCCTGCTCCGCCTTGACGCGCAGATCGTGCAGATCGATGTTACCGTTCTTGTCGCAGGCCACCACCACCACGCTCATGCCCGCCATCTGGGCGGAGGCCGGATTGGTGCCGTGCGCCGAGCTCGGGATCAGGCAGACGTGACGGCCCGCTTCGTTGCGGCTTTCGTGGTAGCGGCGGATCGCCAGCAGGCCGGCGTATTCGCCCTGCGCGCCGGAGTTCGGCTGCATGCACACCGCGTCATAGCCGGTCAGCTGCACCAGCCACTGAGACAGTTGGCCGATCATCTGCTGGTAACCGGCAGCCTGCTCCGGCGGGCAGAACGGGTGCAGTTCGGAGAATTCAGGCCAGGTGATCGGGATCATCTCCGCCGCGGCGTTCAATTTCATGGTACAGGAACCCAGCGGGATCATCGCCTGGTTCAGCGCCAGATCCTTACGCTCCAGACGATGCATGTAACGCATCATCTCGGTTTCGCTGTGATAGCGGTTGAATACCGGGTGGGTCAGGATCGGATCCTGGCGCAGCATGGCGGCCGGGATCGATTGGCTGTTTTTGCTCACCGCCGCGTCCAGCGCGTCGATGTCCAGACCGTGATTGTCGCCGGCCAGCAGTGCGAACAGCGTTTGCACGTCTTCACGCGAGGTGGCTTCATCCAGCGTGATGCCCACGGCGCCGTGGATGTCGGTACGCAGGTTAATGCCGAAGCTCAGCGCGCGCTCCAGCACCGCCGCCTTGTCTTTCACTTCAACGGTCAGGGTGTCGAACCAGGTGTTGTGGCGCAGCGTCAGGCCGGCCTTCTGCAGCCCGGCGGCCAGAATGTCGGTCAGGCGATGGATGCGCCCGGCGATGCGCTGCAGCCCTTGCGGGCCGTGATACACCGCATACAGGCTGGCGATGTTGGCCAGCAGCACCTGCGAAGTACAGATATTCGAGTTGGCCTTCTCGCGGCGGATATGCTGCTCGCGGGTCTGCATCGCCATGCGCAGCGCGGTGTTGCCGGCGGCATCGCGGGAAACGCCGATGATGCGGCCCGGCATCGAGCGCTTGAACTCATCGCGGCAGGCGAAGAAGGCGGCGTGCGGGCCGCCGTAGCCCATCGGCACGCCGAAGCGTTGTGCGGAGCCGAACACCACGTCGGCGCCCTGCTTGCCCGGCGCGGTCAGCAGCACCAGGGCCATGATGTCGGCAGCCACGCTGGTGATGATTTTGCGCGATTTCAGTTCGGCCAGCAGCGCGCTGTAGTCGTGCAGTTCACCGGTGGTGCCCACCTGCTGCAGCAGCACGCCGAACACGCCGTCCAGCTCCAGCACTTTTTCCGCTTTATCGACGATGACGTCGAAGCCGAAGGTTTCGGCGCGGGTGCGTACCACGTCCAGCGTCTGCGGATGCACGTCGTCAGCCACGAAGAAGCGGTTGGCGTCTTTCAGCTTGCTGGCGCGTTTGGCCAACGCCATCGCCTCGGCGGCGGCGGTGGCTTCATCCAGCAGCGATGCGGAGGCCAGATCCAGGCCGGTCAGATCGAGGGTCACGGTCTGGAAGTTCAGCAGCGCTTCCAGACGGCCCTGCGACACCTCCGGCTGATAAGGGGTGTAAGCAGTGTACCAGCCCGGGTTTTCCAGCATGTTGCGCAGGATCACCGGCGGCGTCAGCACGGCGCTGTAGCCCATGCCGATGTAGGATTTGTAGCGCTGATTCTGCGAGGCGATCGCCTTCAGCTCAGCCAGCGCCTGGTGTTCGGTCGCCGCGTCGCCAACCGGCGGCGGCCCCGGCAGCTGAATGTCCGCCGGCACGATCTGTTGGATCAGCGCGCTGAGCGAGCGAGCGCCCACCGCTGCCAGCAACTCCTGGCGTTGTTCCGCAGAAGAGCCGATGTGGCGTTCGATGAACGCTTCGCTGTGTTCGAGTTGGCTGAGTGTCTGAGTCATTGCTACAAATTCCTGAATGCTTGCGTGATACGGGATATAGCTTGAACGGTAACTAAAACGCCCCGGCCGAAAGGCCTGGGGCGTGGGCACGATTACTCGTCGATCGAGGCCTGATAAGCCGCGGCGTCCAGCAGGTTCGCCAGCTCGCCTTCGTCGGAGGCTTTAATCTGGAACAGGAAGCCGTCACCGTAAGGTTCGCTGTTCACCAGCTCCGGGGAGCTTTCCAGCTCGGCGTTCACCGCCACGATTTCACCGCTGATTGGCGCGTAGATGTCCGACGCCGCCTTGACGGATTCCGCCACGGCGCAGTCTTCACCGGCGGCGACTGTGCGGCCCACTTCCGGCAGATCGACAAACACCATATCGCCCAGCAGTTCCTGCGCGTGTTCGGTGATGCCCACGGTGTAAACGCCGTTACCTTCTGCGCGAACCCACTCGTGAGAGGATGCGTATTTCAATTCTGTTGGCACATTGCTCATCGCCGGTTACTCCTTCGAAGAAATAAAAGAATCAATCAATAAAAAATCAATTTGTCAGCGGCTTGCCGGCGCGAACGAAACCGGGCTTGGTCACTTTGACCGGCATCTCGCGGTTGCGGATCTGCACGATGGCCTGCTCGCCGATACCCGCCGGCACGCGCGCCAGCGCGATGCTGAAGCCCAGCGTCGGAGAGAACGAACCGCTGGTGATCACGCCTTCGTGGGTTTGCCCCGCCGCGTCGGTGAAACGCACCGGCAGCTCATTACGTAATACGCCTTTTTCCGTCATGATCAAGCCGACCAGTTGCTCGGTGCCCTGCTCGCGCTGTTGTTCCAGCGCTTCGCGGCCGATGAAACGGCGATCTTCCGGCTGCCAGGCGATGGTCCAGCCCATGTTGGCGGCCAGCGGCGAAACGCCTTCATCCATCTCTTGCCCGTAGAGGTTCATGCCCGCTTCCAGGCGCAGGGTGTCGCGCGCGCCCAGACCGGCCGGCTTGACGCCCGCGGCCAGCAATTTTTGCCAGAAATCCGCCGCCTGCTCTTTCGGCAGCGCGATCTCATAGCCGGCCTCGCCGGTGTAACCGGTGGTGGCGATGAACAGCTCGCCGGCCTGCACGCCGAAGAATGGCTTCATGCCTTCGACCGCGCTTTTTTGTTCCGGGGTGAACAGGGTGCCGGCGCGCTCTTTGGCCTGCGGGCCCTGCACCGCGATCAGCGCCAGATCGTCGCGCACCGTCAGCGCGACGCCATACGGCGCGGCGTGCTCTTCGATCCAGGCCAGGTCTTTGTCGCGGGTGGCGGAGTTCACCACCAGGCGGAAATAGTCTTCAGTGAGGAAATAAACGATCAGGTCGTCGATCACGCCGCCGGAGGCATTCAGCATGCCGGTGTACAGCGCTTTACCGGGTTGGGTCAGTTTGGCGACGTCGTTCGCCAGCAGGTAGCGCAGGAACTCGCGGGTGCGAGCGCCGTGCAGATCCACGATGGTCATGTGAGACACGTCGAACATGCCGGCATCCTGACGTACCGCGTGGTGCTCATCGAGCTGCGAGCCGTAGTGCAGCGGCATCATCCAGCCGTGAAAGTCTACCATGCGCGCACCGCACGCCACGTGCTGGTCGTACAGTGGGGTTTGCTTTGCCATCTTTTCCCTCTTTCCACTCGTCGCTAGAAGTTAGGGTGCTGCCACGCAATGCGGCGGAGCCTGGCTCGCGGCCCGATCGCCATGGCGCACTGACTGCTCAACACAAATGCTGCGCCGGGACGGGCGAAAACTGCGTGCAACCGCCGTGACGCAAACGATACCTTTCCCCCGAACTTATCACCGAACGACCACATTAACCATAAGTTAAAATAGGCTCATCGCCGTTCCGGGGCGGTAAAATGCCGGGCTAGTGTGCAGAGTTTTTCACTGGAAAAATGCGCCTTAAGGCACAAAATTAACAATTAAAGCGGCAAAATGCCGAACTTATATAACAAACCTATGGCCGCACATGGGATCCGGACTTTTGATAACCGAACATGGAATTAGAAAAAGTAATGATAAAAAGCGGCTGAAATTAGATTATTTCAAATGAAGGGTTATATAAGGAAACGCGATGGCATAAGGCGAGAAGCGCGAGCCCGCTGTGGGCTCGCAGAAGGCAGGTGTCAGGCAAGCCACTCGGGCAGATCGTTCAGGCCCATCGCCTGACGCACCAGCTTAGGCTTGACGCCAGGCAGGCTGTCCGCCAGCCGCAGACCCACGTCGCGCAGCAGCTTTTTGGCCGGGTGGTTGCCGTCGAACAGTTCGCGGAAACCCTGCATGCTGGCCAACATCACCGCCGCGCCGTGTTTGCGGCGGCGCTCATAGCGGCGCAGATAGAGGTGCTGGCCAATATCCTTGCCCTGCCGCTGCAGGCGGCGCAGTTCGGAAATCAGCTCGGCGGCGTCCATAAAGCCCAGGTTCACGCCCTGTCCGGCCAGCGGATGCACGGTATGCGCCGCATCGCCCACCAGCGCCAGGCGGTGCGCCGCGAAGCTGCGCGCATAGCGGCCGGTCAGCGGGAACGCCAGCCGTTCGCTTTCCAGGCTGCAGGCGCCCAGACGCATATCGAAGGCCATCGCCAGTTCGCGGTTGAATTGTTCCGGCTCCAGCTGCTTGAGACGCTCGGCGTCTTCCGGCGCGACCGACCAGACGATGGAGCTCAAATGCGGATCGCTGAACGGCAGGAACGCCAGAATGCCGTCGCCGTGGAAAATTTGCCGCGCCGTGGCCTGATGCGGCTCTTCGGTGCGGATGGTGGCCACCAACGCGTGGTGGCGATAGTCCCAGAAGGTAAGCGGGATATCGGCATGCTGGCGCAGCCACGACTGGGCGCCGTCGGCGCCAATCACCAACCGGGCGGTCAGCATACGACCGTCCTCCAGCGTGATGAAGGCGTCATTCTCGCCCCACGCCACCTGCTTGAGCGCGGCCGGGGTAATCAGCGTGATGTCCGACAGGCTTTCGGCGCGCTTCCACAGCGCCTGCTGGATCACCGAATTTTCGATGATGTGGCCGAGATGGCTGAAACCGCACTCGTCGCCGCGGAAGGCGATTTTGCCGAAGCTGTCGCGATCCCACACTTCCATCGCGTTGTAGGCGCTGGCGCGCTGCTGGAGGATGTCGTCCCACACGCCGATATGCTGCAGCAAACGCTCGCTGGCGGCATTGATGGCGGAAACGCGCAGCGCAGGCTGCTCCGACGGCGGCGCCATATCCGGCTGGCGCTGCTCCAGCACCGCCACGCGCAGCCCACTGCCCTGCAGGCCGCAGGCCAACGCCAGCCCCACCATACCGCCACCGGCGATAATCACGTCAAATGATTGCATGCTGCTCGATTTCCTTAAATAACGCGCGACGCCTTGCCACGCCGCGTTTTTGGGCGCGCCACAGGGCGCCCGATTCTGTGTCTAACGTTCCACCCAGCCCAATGTGCGCTTGGCGAAGGCGTCGCGCACCGCCGGCAAACGCTCCATCGCCATCAGCCCCAGGTTGCGGCCGACCACCAGCGGGGCATAACGGTTGGCGAACAGGCGAATCAATCCGTCGGTCACGCCGATCGTCGCCTGCTGATCGTTTTGCCGCCGCTGCTGATAGCGGCTCAGCAGCGCATAACCGCCGGCGTCTTCGCCGCTGTTCATCGCTTCCGCCAGCGTTTCCGCCAGCGACATCACATCGCGCAGACCAAGGTTGAACCCCTGCCCGGCGATCGGATGCAGCGTCTGCGCCGCGTTGCCCACCAGCGCCAGCCGGTGGCTGACATGACGATCGGCGGTTAGCAGGCCAAGTGGATAACTGTGCCGCTTACCGGCCTTGAGGATGCGCCCCAGCCGCCAGCCGAAGGCCTGTTGCAGCTCGGCGATAAAACGCGCGTCGTCCCAGGCATCCACCCGGGCGCGATCTTCGCGCGCATGGCACCACACCAGCGAACTGCGCCCCTGTGACATCGGCAACAGCGCCAGCGGCCCATAACGGGTAAAGCGTTCAAAGGCGCGCCCCTGCGGATCTTCCGCCGTGGTGACGTTGGCGATGGTGGCGAACTGCGGATAGTCCTCCTGCCGCCACTGCACGTTGCAGGCCTGCGCCAGCGCCGAACGCGAGCCGTCGGCCGCCACCAGCAGCTGCCCGCGCAGACGCTGGCCGTTGTCCAGCAGCACTTCCGCCCGCTCCGCGGTGCGAATCACGTCCACCACCCGCGCGGGGCAGTGCAGCGTGACGCCCGGCGCCTTCGCCAGCAGCGCGAACAGCCGCTGCCCGGCGTCGTGCAGTTCGATCACCTGGCCGAGCGCATCGACCTGATAGTCCTGCGCCTGCAGATTAACGAAACCGGCGTGACCGCGATCGCTGACGTGCACCTGAGTGATCGGCGTGGCGCAGTCGCGCAGCGCCGGCCAAACGCCGATGCGCGCCAGCTGTTGGCAGGTGCCCTGCGCCAAAGCGATGGCGCGGGCGTCAAAGCCAGGATGGCTGCGGTCGTCCGGCCGGGTCGCCTCGACCAGATCCACCGCCATTCTTCCCTGAGTAAGCGACGAGATAGCCAGCGCCAGCGTCGCGCCCGCCATACCGCCGCCAACGATAATAACGCTCATGCTATGACCTTGCCGCCGCCATCAAGGCCTCGATGGCATCGGCGTCTTTCACCACGGTGGCGGTCAGGTTTTCATTGCCGTCGGCGGTGATCACGATGTCGTCCTCGATGCGGATGCCGATGCCGCGGTATTCCTCCGGCACGTCCGCATCCGGCGCGATATACAGCCCCGGTTCCACGGTCAGCACCATGCCCGGCTCCAGCAGCCGATCGCGGCTCGGCGTGCCATAGTGGCCAACGTCGTGCACGTCGAGACCCAACCAGTGGCTCAACCCGTGCATAAAGAACTGACGGTGAGCCTGCTCGGCGATCAATTGATCGACTTCACCTTTCAATACGCCCAGCTCCACCAGCCCGACCACCATGATGCGCACCACTTCGTCGTTGACTTCGCGGATGCTGGTGCCGGGCTTAAACAGCTCCAGCGCACGCTGCAGCGACGCCAGCACGATATCGTACACCGCGCGCTGCGGCCGGCTGAACTTGCCGTTGACCGGGAAGGTGCGGGTGATGTCGCCGGCATACCCCTGGAACTCGCAACCGGCGTCGATCAGCACCAGATCGCCGTCGCGCATCTGGCTCTCGTTCTCGGTGTAGTGCAGGATGCAGCCGTTTTCGCCGCTGCCGACAATGGTGTTGTAAGACGGGTAGCGAGCGCCGAGGCGGGTGAACTCATGATGAATTTCCGCTTCCAGCTGATATTCGAACATGCCCGGGCGGCATTTTTCCATCGCGCGGGTATGCGCCAACGCGCTGATCTCACCGGCGCGGCGCATCACCGCCAGCTCTTCCGGCGATTTGAACAGGCGCATGTCGTGCAGCCACGGCCGCCAGTCGGTCACGGTGGCAGGCGCCTGCAGATTCTGGCGGAACCCCTTGCGCAGCTTGTCCAACGCGCCGAACAGGATCTGATCGGCATAGGCGTATTCGCCCTGCGCGTGGTAGACCGCATCCAGGCCGTTGAGCAGCAGGTGCAGTTGGTCATTGATTTCATCGAACGGCAGCGCGCGATCCACGCCCAGCTTCGCCGGTGCGGCGTCTTGCCCCAGGCGGCGGCCAAACCAGATTTCCGCCGTCAAATCGCGCACCCGGTTGAACAACACGCTGTGGTTGTGCGTTTCGTCGCTTTTAATCAGCACCAGCACCGCTTCCGGCTCATTGAAGCCGGTCAGGTACCAAAAATCGCTGTTCTGCCGGTAGGGATAGTCTGAATCTGCACTGCGCGTCGTTTCCGGCGCAGAGAAAATAACCGCCGCGCTGGCCGGCGCCATTTTCGCCAACAGCGCCTGGCGGCGGTTGTTGAATTCCTGCTGAGTCATTACCTTCTCCTGAAATCATGCCATCCGCACCGCCGGCGGAGGGGCGATAGAACGTTTAGTGCAGCGTCGGTTTGATATTTTCCGGCGCCGTCGGTTTGTGACGGGTGAATTCGCCGTGGCACATGATGGCGGCGACCCGCACATACTCCGCCACTTCTTCCAACGACTGTTCCAATTCTTCCTGATCTTCGTCTTCGTCGTAGCCCAGTTGCGCGATGTTGCGCAGATCGTCGATCGCTTCACCGACTTCGTCTTTCACCTGAGCCAGCTTCGGCTGCATCATGCCCAGACCGAGCAGGAAGTGGTTGACCCAACCGGCCAGCGCGTCGGCGCGATCGAACACGCTGACGATCTCCCCTTCAGGCAGCATCAGTTGGAACAGGAATTCGTCATCTTCCAGCGTGTCACGCGTCGCTTCATACAGCTGCTGCAACGGTTGGCTGAGCGCCTGTGGGAAGGCGACGCCTTCGTTGGTCAGATCGTGCACCAGCGCCTGCCAGCCGGCGTCACGGCTGCCGCCACACAGCAGGCCGCTGATCAGGCCGTGCATTTCTGCCGCGGTCAGCGCCACCGACTGCTGGTTGAGGGCCACGGTTAAAGATTGGTAACTTGGAAATGTATTCTGTATAGACATGCGCATTCGTCATCGTTGGCAGGATAAGTTCGTGTTATGCTACCACCAAGGTCCGTCGCTATACCAGATAAGCGCGACACCTCAGTGGCTAGTTATAATCGCGATGTGGCAGGTTTCACACTGCGCCGGCGGGTGACGAAAGTGCGGTAAATACGCATTTTGAAACCCTTTTTTGACTGGCAATGTGCGCCACAGTAGATTACAACCAGGTACTGAAAAAGGGGTTGTATCTTGGTACCGAGGTATATATAGTGGCGCCCGCTTTGACAGCCCGGCCAGGGCGGACAAGGCTGGCGCGAAATTTAGGCAGGAAGGTGGCATGTCTGCACAACCGGTAGATATTCAAATTTTTGGCCGCTCGTTAAGAGTCAATTGCCCGCCAGAACAACAAGATGCGTTGAATATGGCGGCGGACGATCTTAACCAACGGTTGCAAGATCTTAAAGTTCGCACTAGAGTCTCCAATACTGAGCAACTGGTTTTCATCGCGGCATTGAACGTCTGTCACGAACTTGCTCAAGAACGGTTGAAAACCCGTGACTACGCGTCCAATATGGAACAACGCATACGGATGCTGCAGCAGACCATTGAACAAGCGCTGCTTGAACAAGGTCGCATCTCTGAACGTCAGGATGCACAATTCGAATAACTTAAGTTGTTGAAATCAAAGTTTCGGCAACGAGTACAAAATTTCTCTGAGATGTTCGCCAGCGGGCCAGTCCCCTGAGCCGATATTTAGTACAAACAGAATGTGTTGCTCCGCGATCGGTGAGCACGCTCGGTGCGCCGAGAAGCCTTAAGATTGCGACGGCACGTTCACCTTGAACCATGGGTTCAAGGGTTACAGCCTGCGACGGCATCTCGGAGATTCCCCTTCTCAGCGGTTTATGTGTGCTGAACACCACACAGAGCAAGCCTGATACGATGCCTTTTCAACCCCAATTCGCGCAGCAGCGCCAAACCATTCGTCAACTCATTCGCCAACGTCGGCGCGAGCTTACGCCGGGCCAGCAACGCTTTGCCGCAGAAAAGATAGCCGAACGCCTCGTCACACATGAACGCATTCAGGCGGCGCACAGCATTGCGGTGTTTTTGTCGTTTGACGGCGAACTCGATACCGGGCCGCTGATCGAGCGGCTGTGGACGCTCGGCAAACGGGTTTACCTGCCGGTGCTGCATCCGTTCAGCCCGGGCCACCTGCTGTTCCTGCGCTATGCGCCGGAAACGCCGCTGGTGCGCAATCGCTTCAATATTCTCGAACCGCGCCTCGATGTGCGCAAGGTGTTGCCGCTGGGTGAACTGGAGGTGGTGCTGACACCGCTGGTGGCGTTCGATCATACCGGGCAACGTCTGGGCATGGGCGGCGGCTTTTACGATCGCACCCTGCAAAACTGGCGCAGCGGCGGCCCCTATCCCATCGGCCTGGCCCATGATTGCCAGCAGGTGGAGCATCTGCCGACCGAACACTGGGATATCCCGCTGCCGGAAATCCTCACCCCGCTCTGCAGCTGGGCGTGGCACGAGCCAAAATAGCAAAAGGCCGGATCGCTCCGGCCTTTTTCGTTTCGGCATGCCGCCGAATCAGAACAGCAGGCGGGCGCGGATGGTGCCGTCGATGGCCTTCATGCGCTGCAGCGCGGCGTCGGCGCGCGCGGTTTCCGCTTCGATGTCGATCACCACATAGCCGATTTCCGGCCCGGTTTGCAGATACTGTGCGGCGATGTTAACCCCCTCTTCGGCAAAGATCTGGTTAATCTGCGTCAGCACGCCCGGACGGTTTTCGTGGATGTGCAGCAGGCGGCTGGCGTTCGGGCCATGCGCCGGCAGCGACACTTCCGGGAAGTTGACGGCGGACAGAGTCGATCCGTTGTCGGAGTATTTCGCCAGCTTGCCGGCCACTTCGTCGCCGATGTTCTCCTGCGCTTCCTGAGTGGAACCGCCGATGTGCGGCGTCAGCAGCACGTTGTCGAACTCACACAGCGGCGAGTTGAACGGATCGCTGTTGGTCGCCGGCTCTTCCGGGAAGACGTCGATCGCCGCGCCCGCCAGGTGATTGCTGGCCAGCGCGTCGCACAGCGCGGGAATATCCACCACGGTGCCGCGCGAGGCGTTGATCAGAATGGCGCCCGGTTTCATCAGCGCCAGTTCTTCCGCCCCCATCATATTTTTGGTCGATGGCGTTTCCGGCACGTGCAGCGTCACCACGTCGCTCATATTGAGCAGATCGGACAGATGGCGCACCTGCTGCGCATTGCCCAGCGGCAGCTTGTTCTCGATGTCGTAGAAGAACACCTTCATGCCCAGCCCTTCGGCCAGAATGCCCAGTTGGGTGCCGATATGGCCGTAGCCGATGATGCCCAGCTTTTTGCCGCGCGCCTCATAGGAGCCCACGGCCAGTTTGTGCCACACGCCGCGGTGCGCCTTGGCGTTGGCGGCCGGAATACCGCGCAGCATCAACAGCAGCTCGCCCAGCACCATTTCGGCCACGGATCGGGTATTGGAGAAGGGGGCGTTGAAGACCGGAATACCGCGTTTGGTCGCCGCTTTCAGATCAACCTGGTTGGTGCCGATGCAGAAGCAGCCCACCGCCACCAGTTTTTCTGCGGCGGCGAACACCTCTTCGGTCAGATGCGTACGCGATCGGATGCCGACGAAGTGTGCATCGCGGATGGATGCCTTCAGCGATTCGGTGTCTAACGCACCCTTGTGGTATTCGATGTTGGTATAACCGGCGGCACGCAAATTATCGACCGTGCTCTGATGAACCCCTTCCACCAACAGGAATTTAATCCTGTCTTTCTCCAATGATACTTTTGCCATTTACCCGACCCTATGTTCAGACTTCAGAAGCGGCTGTGACGACACAGCTCCCATCCAACATAACAAAAATAACGCGGGCGGCAATACAAACGATTGCCTGCCCGGCAGGACAAGGCGCAGCGCTGATGGCGGTTTACGGCAGAAAATGCCATAGGGAAAGTTTTCGGCAGAAGCTTTGGGGAGTCAGTTTTCACAATGTGACATAAGTCACCAAATTTGCCGTTTTTCAGAAAAGATATTTTAACCGAAGAATTATGCGGCCCGGCACCGCCGGGCCACAAACGGCAGAAGCTCATTTGACCACTTTCACGCCTTCCGGGGTGCCGACCAGCGCCACGTCCGCGCCACGGTTGGCGAACAGCCCCACGGTCACCACGCCGGCGATGCCGTTGATCTTGTTCTCCAGCGCCACGGCGTCGGTAATGCTCAGGTTATGCACATCGAGGATCACGTTGCCGTTGTCGGTCACCACGTTCTGGCGATACTCCGGCAGGCCGCCGAGTTTCACCAGCTCACGCGCCACGTAAGAGCGAGCCATCGGGATCACTTCCACCGGCAGCGGGAACTTGCCCAGCACGTCCACCTGCTTGCTGGCGTCGACGATGCAGATAAACTTCTTGGCGATGGCGGCAATGATCTTCTCGCGCGTCAGCGCCGCGCCGCCGCCCTTGATCATCTGCATATGGCCGTTGATTTCGTCCGCGCCGTCCACGTAGATATCGAGCGAGTCCACTTCGTTGCTGTCGAACACGTGGATACCGAGGCTTTTCAGCTTGGCGGTGGAGGCATCGGAGCTGGACACCGCGCCTTCGATCTGGTGCTTGATGGAGCCCAGCGCGTCAATAAAGTGGGCGGCGGTAGAGCCGGTGCCGACCCCGACGATGGTGCCCGGCGTCACGTATTCCAGCGCCGCCCAGCCCACCGCTTTTTTCAGTTCATCCTGCGTCATAATATGTCCCTTGCCTCTGTACGAAAACGTGTGCGTATTATAGGGTAAAACGCTGTTTTTCACGCTGGCAGGATCACACTTATTTACCGCAGCCCGCATTTTTACCCGCCTGGCGGCGAGCTGGGGGCGTGATTTTTCCACCTGCGCCATGCGTAAAATGTGGCATAGTGCCGGTATCATTCTAATTTAAGGGATATCTTTCCGATGAAACGCCCAGACTATCGTACGCTGCAAGCGCTGGACGCGGTGATCCGTGAGCGCGGCTTCGAGCGCGCCGCGCAAAAACTCTGTATCACGCAATCGGCGGTATCCCAACGCATCAAACAGCTGGAAAACCTGTTCGGCCAACCGCTGCTGGTTCGTACCGTGCCGCCGCGCCCGACCGAACAGGGGCAAAAGCTGCTGGCGCTGCTGCATCAGGTGGAGCTGCTGGAAGAAGAGTGGCTGGGCAACGACACCGGCGTCGATACGCCGCTGCTGCTGTCGCTGGCGGTCAACGCCGACAGTCTGGCGACCTGGCTGCTGCCGGCGCTGAAGCCGGTGCTGGCGGACTCCCCCATTCGCCTGAATCTGCAGGTGGAAGATGAAACCCGCACCCAGGAGCGGCTGCGCCGCGGTGAGGTGGTGGGCGCGGTGAGTATTCAGCCGCAGCCGCTGCCGAGCTGCCTGGTGGATCGGCTGGGGGCGCTGGACTACCTGTTTGTGGCCTCCAGCGGCTTCGCCGAGCGCTATTTCCCGAACGGCGTCACCCGTTCCGCGCTGCTGAAAGCGCCGGCGGTGGCCTTCGACCATCTCGACGACATGCACCAGGCATTCCTGCAGCAGAACTTCGATCTGTCGCCGGGCAGCGTGCCCTGCCACATCGTGAACTCATCGGAAGCCTTCGTCCAGCTGGCGCGTCAGGGCACCACCTGCTGCATGATCCCGCATCTGCAGATCGAAAAGGAGCTGGCATCCGGTGAACTGATCGATCTGACGCCGGGGCTGTACCAGCGCCGCATGCTGTACTGGCACCGCTTCGCGCCGGAGAGCCGCATGATGCGTAAAGTGACCGACGCGTTGCTGGAGCACGGTCACCAGGTGCTGCGCCAGGATTAAAACGAAAAAAGGTTCGCCGCGGCGAACCTTTTCTTCAATACCACACCCTTACTGCGCGGCGTTACGCTGCAGCTCAAACACCACATCCACCTGATCGTCGAAGTGAATGCTTTGCTGTTCATAGGTTTGCGCCGCGTCGTTTTCCGCCGCCGCGCCGGCCGCCTTATACATCCGCGCCACCGGCATCGGCTGGTAGTTGGCGACCCGGTAGCGAATGCTGTACACCGGCCCCAGCTTGGCGTGGAAGCCTTTGGCCAGGGATTCCGCCTGCTGAGTCGCGTTCTCGATCGCTTTTTGCCGCGCCTGCTCGCGATAGACGTCCGGTTTGGCGACGCCCAGCTCCACCGCGCGGATCTCGTTCAGGCCGGATTTCAGCGCACCATCCAGCAACTCGTTCAGCTTGTCCAACTGGCGCAGGGTAACCTGCACCTGGCGCACCGCCCGGTAGCCCTTCAGCACCGACTCGCCGGTTTTCAGGTAGTCGTATTCCGGCTGAGTGCGCAGGTTGGCGGCGCTGATGTCTTTCTTCTCGATGTTGTTTTTCTGCAGGAAATCAAAGTACTGCGCCACGCGCTCGTCTACCTGCTTCTTCGCCTGGGCGGCGTCTTTGGAGGAAACGCTCACCTCGATCGCCAGGGTGGCGATATCCGGCGTGGCGTCCACGCTGGCGGTGCCGGAGGTGACGACGTGCGGCCCTTCAGGCAATTCAGCCGCCTGCAGCGCCATCGGTAGCGTCCCTAATCCGACCATTGCGGCCATAGCCAATGCTTTTAGCTTCACAGTGTCTCCTTAATGACAGGCTGTCTCTGATCGCCGGCTTTTCCCTGCGAGAACCGCCGGTTTCCTGGCATCAAACGTAGCATATCGCACGGCGTTTTGAATTCGGATTAGTGACAAATTCTTATAAATTTGCCCCCTGCCAGGCCAGCTGCAGCGCGATGCCCCACATCACCAGCCCGACCAGCGCATTGATGATGCGCTGCGCCCGCTGCGTGTTCAGCCACGGCGCCAACCAGGAGGCCAGCAGCGCCAGGCCGAAGAACCACACCGCCGACGCGCTGACCGCGCCAAGCGCGAACCAGGAGCGCACATCCGCCGTCAGCTGTCCGCCCAGGCTGCCGAGCACCACGAAAGTGTCCAGATAGACGTGCGGATTCAGCCAGGTGACCGCCAGCATGGTGACCACGATGCGCCAGCGGCTCTGCGCCAGCTCTTGCGCCGCAGCCTGCGCCGGTTGCGGACTGAAGGCTGAACGGAACGCGCCCCAGCCGTACCACAGCAGAAACGCCACACCGCCCCAGGTGACCAGCGCCAGCAGCAGCGGCGAGCGGGTCAGCAACGCGCTGCCGCCGAAAATACCGGCGCAGATCAGCACGATATCGCTCAGTGCGCACAATGAGGCGATCATCAAATGGTACTGACGGCGAATGCCCTGATTCATCACGAATACGTTCTGCGGGCCCAGCGGCAGGATCATGGCGGCGCTCAGGGCAAAACCCTGCAGGAAGACGGCTAACATGGGAGATTCCTCGAATGATAAAAGGCGCCGGACGTGGGCGCGTATCGGTCAACACGCGCATCATACGAGGAAGCGATCATTAGGTGAAATTGATGTTTCTAATCCAGCATCAGAAGCACTAATACTCCAAGCGGCGGGATTGCGCCGTCAAATTCGCTCATCGACGCGAAATTCGCTATCATCCGCACCCACCCTCCAGCCGGCCACCCGATGTCTACGATCACCGATACCTTTATCGCCCCGCCATGCCATGACCAGATAGAGATCCTCTATCAGGACGATCATCTGGCGCTGATCAATAAGCCGGCCGGGCTGCTCAGCCTCTCGGGCAAAAATCCACAGAATCTCGATTCGGTACACCACCGGCTGGTACAGCTGTTCCCCGGCTGCGCCCTGGCGCACCGCCTGGATTTCGGCACGTCCGGTTTGATGGTGGTGGCCCGCAACAAGGCCGTCAACGCCGCGCTCTGCCGGCAGTTCAGCGAACGCACCGTCGGCAAAGTGTACAGCGCGCTGCTCTGCGGCCATCTGGCGGATAACGAAGGGGTAATAGACGCGGCGATCGCCAAAGATCCGGCGTTGTTCCCGCTGATGTCGATTTGCGCCCTCCACGGCAAGCCCGCCCGCTCCCGCTATCGGGTCGTCGAGCGTTTTTATCGTGAAACGGAAGGCGGGATCTCGCTGCCGCTGACGCGGGTGCAGCTCACCCCGGAGACCGGACGAACCCACCAGCTGCGTATTCACAGCCGGCAATTGGGCCATCCTATTTTAGGTTGCGATCTGTATGGCGGGCGCCTGCTGCCGGGTACCGAGCAGACGCCGCGGCTGATGCTGCACGCCAGCGAGCTGGACTTTGTGCACCCCATCAGCGGAGAGCGGATAGCCGCTCGTCACGCCGCGCCGTTCTGAACGCGGCTTACCACATCAAATCGTCGGGCACTTTAAAGTCGGCGTACGGATCGTCTTCATCCTGCTCTTCCTGACTCAGCGCACTGTGCAGCACTATGCTGGCCGCATCGCGCTGCGCGATTTTATCGGCGACGCTCGCGGGGATAATCGCGTATTCACACTCTTCGCGGCTCTCGACAACCAAGCGGGCAATGGCGAGGCGGCCATTGATCAGCTGCGTCTGGGTCGCTTTATCCACCAGGATTTTCTTGATCAGGTTACCGTCGGTGAAGTTGAAACCGATATCGCCTTTCGCCAGGACGATGCGGTTCATCTCGATCAGCTGCTTCACCTGCGCCTTGTATTCTTTGGACAGCGCGGCCTGCTTTTGCTGCTCGCTCAATTGCTTATCGCGCTCAAGCTGCGCCTTTTTATTCTCTTCCACCGCCTCTCTGGCCTCGCGCGCCTGAACGCGTGATTTTTTAGCCGTTCTCTGGACTTTGGCCATTTTCTTGCTGGTTACCAAGCCCGCTTTGAGCATCTGCTCTTGTAAGGTGAGTTTTGTCATGTTCGTGTCTGAAGCCTTGGGGTCATGGGGGGATTATACCCGTAATTTTTCAGGCTGCACCAGCTTGCCGGGCGGCTTGCACCGCAGGGCAACGGCGGCAAACCCACCTGACCCCCAGATCATGAATGTGGCTCATGTGGTAATGAAATTAAGTCTCTTTCACTCCCACCGGGACTCTGGCAAAAATAGACCTCATTAACGACAGACAATATGAAATCGGCTGAATGAAAAAATAGAAAAACAAGCCATTGAAATAAATGGATAAAACAAGCCTTCATATCATATAACAGGATGCTATAAGACGATGAATAGAGACTTTACCTTTACGATTAAGAGCAGTTCTTTCGATGAAGATTATAACCCTTCTGAAAATACGCGTATCACCACCAACTTCGCCAATTTGGCCAGAGGGGAAAATCGCCGGGAGAACCTGCGCAACACGCTGGTGATGATTAACAACCGCTTCAATTCGTTGGCGCATTGGGATAACCCCAAGGCCGATCGCTATGCGGTCGAGCTTGAAATCATTTCGGTTGAGATGCGCATTGAAGATCACAGCGCCAGCTTCCCGGTGATAGAAATCCTGAAAACCAACATCCTTGATAAAAAAACGCAAACGCGTATCGAGGGTATCGTCGGGAACAATTTCTCCTCTTACGTGCGCGATTACGACTTTAGCGTCTTGCTGCCGGCGCACAATAAAAACACGGCGGAATTTACCATTCCGGATGATTTCGGCGATTTGCACGGCAATATCTTTAAGCACTTCGTCAATTCAAAGGCATACCATGAGAATTTCAGCAAACCGCCGGTGATTTGCCTCAGCGTGTCCAGCAAAGACACCTATCATCGGACGGGCAATCAACACCCGGTCTTGGGCGACGAGTATCGGCAAGACGGCGCTTCGCTGACCGACCGGTATTTTAAAAAAATGGGCCTGCAGGTGCGCTACTTCATGCCGAAAAATAGCGTCGCGCCCCTGGCGTTTTATTTCCCCGGGGATTTGCTGAGCGATTACACCGATCTGGAGCTGATTGGCACCATCAGCACGATGGAGACCTTCCAAAAAATCTATCGGCCTGAAATTTACAATGCCAACTCGGCGGCGGGGCAATGCTATCAGCCAAGCCTGAATAACCAGGATCATTCATTAACCAAGATTGTTTACGATCGCGAAGAGCGTAGCCAGTTGGCGATTGAGCAGGGGAAATTTACGGAAGAGCAATTTATCAAACCCTACAAGCCTATTCTTGAGCAATGGTCTGCCCACTACGCGCTTTGATTCACTTAAATACAGGTCACCTATCATGAAAATATTGCTCCCCACATCGACCGCCGGCAGCTTACCCAAACCGGTCTGGCTGGCCCAACCGGAAACCCTGTGGTCGCCCTGGAAATTGCAAAATGAAGAATTAATCGAAGGCAAGCAAGACGCCCTGCGTTTATCGCTGGCAGAGCAACAACAGGCCGGCATCGATATCGTCAGCGATGGCGAGCAAACGCGCCAGCACTTCGTCACAACGTTTATCGAACACCTCAGCGGCGTCGATTTCGAGAAACGCGAAGTGGTGAAAATCCGCAATCGCTACGAGGCGAGCGTGCCAACCGTGGTGGGGGCGGTCTCGCGTCAAAAGCCCGTTTTCGTTGAAGACGCCAAATTTTTACGCCAGCTGACCCAGCAGCCGATTAAATGGGCCCTGCCGGGGCCGATGACCATGATCGACACGCTCTATGACAACCACTATAAAAGCCGCGAGAAATTGGCCTGGGAGTTCGCCAAGATCCTCAATCAGGAAGCCAAAGAGCTTGAGGCCGCCGGCGTCGACATTATTCAGTTTGATGAGCCCGCATTTAACGTGTTCTTTGACGAGGTGAATGACTGGGGCATCGCCGCCCTGGAAAGAGCCGTTGAAGGGCTTAAGTGTGAAACGGCCGTACATATCTGCTATGGATACGGCATTAAGGCCAATACCGACTGGAAAAAGACGCTGGGCTCTGAGTGGCGGCAATATGAAGAGGCGTTTCCCAAGCTGCAAACGTCGACTATCGATATTATCTCGCTGGAATGCCATAACTCGCACGTGCCGATGGATCTGCTTGAACTGATCCGCGGTAAAAAGGTGATGGTCGGCGCCATTGATGTAGCGAATCATGCCGTCGAGACGCCTGAAGAAGTGGCCGCTACGCTGCGTAAGGCGCTGCAGTTTGTCGATGCCGACAAGCTCTATCCGTCGACCAACTGCGGCATGGCCCCTCTGCCTCGTCAGGTCGCCCGCGGCAAGCTGAATGCCTTAAGTGCAGGCGCCGAGATCGTGCGCCGGGAACTGTTGGCCAAATAACCGCACCAGCGCCCGCCGCAGTAGCCTCCTGTGGCGGGCGATGATCATCGTCTCCCGCTCCCCGCAACGCCCCCCCTCTGGTGTATACTCGGGTTTCTACGCGATGCCAGCCACAGCGGCCTGAACGGCCCCTCAGCCAGCCCACAACAGCTTAATAACAGTGGAACCCTCATGAGCCCAGATACCGCTCGCATCAGCGAAATTATCGATCGCGCCAGGATCTCGCCTTATCAAATCCTGATCCTGACCTTATGTTTCCTCATCGCCCTGCTGGACGGGTTCGATACCGCCATCATCGGCTATATCGCCCCGGCGCTGCGCGAAGAGTGGGGCCTGCAGCCAGCGCAGCTCTCCCCCGCCTTCGGTGCGGGATTGTTCGGTCTGCTGATCGGCAGCCTGCTGTTCGGGCCGATCGCCGACGCCATCGGCCGCAAACGCGTGCTGCTCGTCGCAGTGCTGGTGTTTGGCGGCTGCACCCTGGCTTCGGCCTATGCGCATTCGATCGAATCCCTGACCTGGTTGCGCTTTATCACCGGCATTGGCCTCGGGGGCGCGATACCGACCTGCATCACCCTCAGCTCTGAGTACTCACCGGCGCGCCGGCGCATGCTGCTGGTCACCCTGAGCTGGAGCGGCTTTACCGCCGGGCTGGCCCTGGGCGGCCTGCTGGCCGGGCAGATCATCCCAGCGTTCGGCTGGCGCGGCCTGCTGCTGGTCGGCGGCATTGCGCCATTGGCGCTGCTACCGCTGTTGGCCTGGCAGATGCCCGAGTCGGTGCGCTTTATGGCCGCCAGCGCCAAACATGCCGATCGGCTGCGCCGGGTGGTCGAGCGTATCACCGGCCAGCGTTGGACGGGGGGACCCATTGTCGATGACGAGCGCCCGGCGCAGGCCAGGTCGCCGATCTCGCACCTGTTTATCGAAGGGCGCGCCGTGCGCACCCTGCTGCTGTGGGCGGCATTCTTCTGTTCGCTGTTCGTGTTCTACCTGCTCACCAGCTGGCTGCCGACGATCCTCAAAGACGCCGGTTTCGATATCGCCCACGCCTCACGCATCGGTGCCATGGTGCCGCTCGGCGGCACCCTGGGCGCCATCCTGATGGCGCTGCTGATGGATCGGGTCGGGCCCTATCGCGTGCTGGCCTTCTCCTACCTGGGCGCCGCGCTGGTGATCGGCGTGACCGGGTATCTGATGGGCGACGCATACACGCTGGCCGCCGTCGTGTTCCTGATAGGCTTCGGCGTGGCCGGCGCGCAAAACGGCCTGAATCTGGTTTCCGCCACCCTTTACCCGACCGCAGCCCGCGTGACCGGCGTCAGCTGGGCCATGGCCAATGGCCGCTTCGGCTCGATTGTCGGCTCGATGCTCGGCGCCTGGATGATGACCGCCGCCGGTTCGCCGGAAGTGTTCTTCCTCTGGCTGGCGCTGCCGGCGCTGCTGGGCGCCGTCGCCATCTTCCTGCTCTATCGCCTCAGCCTGCGCCGCCGCGCGCCGCTCACCGAACCGGCGGCCGGCATCTGAACTCGCGGAAAATAAAAGGCCGAGACGCCATCAGTGACGTCTCGGCCTGCAATAAAAAAGGGGGCCAAGGCCCCCTCTCTGTTATTCCGCCTTGGCGGAAACGTCTTCGGTGCGATACAGGTGCACGTCCATCTGCGGGAACGGAATGCCTATGTTGTGGGCATCCAGCGCGCGCTTGAAGTTTTCCATCAGATCGAAGTACACGTTCCAGTATTCCGCGTTAGTGGTCCAGGAACGGGTCACGAAGTTCAGAGAGGACGGCGCCATCTCGTTCAGACGCACGGTCACGCCTTTGGCGTGCATGATGCGCTTGTCGGCGGCGATCACGTCGCCCAACACCTTCTTCACCACGTCGATATCGGCGTTGTAGGCCACGCCTACCACGATGTCCACGCGGCGGTTCGGTTCGCGGGAGTAGTTGATGATGTTGCCGGCGATGATTTTACCGTTCGGCACCACGATGGTTTTGTTGTCTGCGGTACGCAGGGTGGTGGAGAAAATCTGCACCTGATCGACGGTACCGGCCACGCCGCCCAGATCGACATACTCACCCACGCGCAGCGGGCGGAAGATCACCAGCAGCACGCCGGCGGCGAAGTTGGACAGCGAGCCTTGCAACGCCAGGCCGACGGCCAAACCGGCGGCACCCAGCACGGCGATCACCGAGGTGGTCTGCACGCCGACGCGCCCCAGCACCGCGATGAAGGTGAATGCCAGCACGCCGTAACGTACGATCGCCGACAGGAAGTCTGCCACCGTGGCGTCGATGCCGCGCAGCTTCATTACGCGGTTCAGCGCATTACCGACCACGCGGGCCACGATCGAACCGATGATCAGGATAACGATGGCGGCGACGATATTTACCGCATACTGGATCAACAGATCCTGGTTCTTCACCAACCAGTCGCCGGCACCGTTGATGCCGTCTACTACATTCAAATCTTTCATTCGTGTCGTCCTAACTCAGTCCCTAACGGGAGAAACTCGCAAAAATACACTGGCTTCGGCAGCCAGTAGGAAACCACCGCCTAAGGGTAACCAACATTAAAGGCTCATGCCAACCGTCAGCGTTAAAAATAGCCGAAACCGCCCGCCGCTTCTTCTATGCTGAAAACAGCGCGTTGGCCATTTCACGACAAGGGATCCGTTCTTCATGCACATTCGCTCTTCGCTCAAACACTATTGGCAAGTGCGGCCCAGGCTGCTGCTTTCCGTCGGCGCCGGGCTGTTGTGCTTCCTGCTTCTGCCCGCCCAGCTCTCGTTGCTGCAACGTTTGATGATCGGCTGGAATACGCTGGCCTGGCTCTATCTGCTGTTTCTCTGGCGGCTGATGTTGGTCAGCACGCCGCAGCACATTCGCCAGATCGCCCGGCGGCAGGACGAAAGCGCCAGCACGGTGTTGGCGCTGGTCAGTTTCGGTTGTCTGGTGAGCATTCTGGCGATCCTGTTCGAATTGAGCAGCGCCAAACAGGCCAGCGACTCGCTGAAAACCCTGCATCTGGCACTAACCGGCGGAACGCTGGCGGTTTCCTGGCTGCTGCTGCCGACCGCCTTCACCATGCACTATGCTCATCAATTTTATCGCCAGGGCGCACAGCAGGATCCTTTGCCGCTGCTGTTCCCCGGCAATCTCACCGAGCCGACCTATCTGGACTTCGCCTACTTCTCCTTCACCATAGCGGTCGCGTCGCAGACCGCCGATGTGGCGGTCGGCGCGGCAGAGGTGCGCAAGATCACCCTGTTGCAGTCGGTGATCTCCTTCGCGTTCAACATGCTGATTCTGGGCCTGTCCATCAACGTGGGTGCCGGCTTGCTGAGCTGAAAACGAAAAAGGCTCCCCGCAGGGAGCCTTTTGCATCGTGCAACAGGTGGCGAAGATTACAGAACGTCTACCGCGTTCAGATCTTTGAAGGCCTGCTCCAGACGCGTCACCATGCTGGTCTGCGCTGCGCGCAGCCAGACGCGTGGATCGTAGTATTTCTTGTTCGGCTGATCGGCGCCTTTCGGGTTGCCCAGCTGGCCCTGCAGGTAAGCTTCGTTCGCTTTGTAGTACTGCAGGATGCCGTCCCAGGTCGCCCATTGGGTGTCGGTGTCGATGTTCATCTTGATCACGCCGTAGCTGACGGACTCTTTGATTTCCGCATCGCTGGAACCGGAACCGCCGTGGAACACGAAGTTCAGGCTGTTATGCGGCAGGTTGAATTTCTCGGAAACGTATTTCTGAGAATCGCGCAGGATGGTCGGAGTCAGCTTAACGTTACCTGGCTTGTACACGCCGTGCACGTTACCGAACGAGGCTGCGATGGTGAAGCGTGGGCTGATGGCGTTCAGTTTTTCGTACGCGTAAGCCACGTCTTCCGGCTGGGTGTACAGCGCGGAAGCGTCCATATGGCTGTTGTCCACGCCGTCTTCTTCACCGCCGGTGCAGCCCAGTTCGATTTCCAGCGTCATGCCGATTTTGGCCATGCGCTTCAGGTAGGCGCTGCAGATCTCGATGTTTTCTTCCAGAGATTCTTCAGACAGATCGATCATGTGGGAAGAGAACAGCGGTTTGCCGGTAGCGGCGAAGTGCTTCTCGCCGGCGTCCAGCAGGCCGTCCAGCCATGGCAGCAGTTTCTTCGCGCAGTGGTCGGTGTGCAGGATCACCGGCACGCCGTAGTGTTCAGCCATCTGGTGAACGTGGTGTGCGCCGGAGATAGCGCCCAGAATCGCTGCGCCCTGAGGCACATCGGTCTTCACGCCTTTGCCGGCGATAAACGCGGCGCCGCCGTTGGAGAACTGAACGATGACCGGCGCGCGCACTTTAGCCGCGGCTTCCAGCACTGCGTTGATGGAGTCGGTACCCACGCAGTTTACCGCTGGCAGTGCAAAGTTGTTCTCTTTAGCAACTGCGAAGACTTTCTGAACGTCATCACCCGTGATGACACCCGGTTTTACGAAATCAAAAATTTTAGACATGTTACTTTGTCCTGTTTCGTCGGCCGTAGATGGATGTAAATCGATGTTTTCACGCCGCGCAGCGTTAGCCGCGCGGTATAAAACAAACGGGCGGCTTTCGCCTCCCGTTGTCTGAATTACTGCTTAGCGCGCTCTTCCAGCATCACGACTGCAGGCAGCGGTTTCCCTTCAACGAATTCCAGGAATGCGCCACCGCCGGTGGAGATGTAGGAAATTTTGTCAGCGATACCGAACAGATCGATGGCTGCCAGAGTGTCGCCGCCGCCAGCGATAGAGAAAGCGTCGCTATCGGCGATCGCGCGGGCGACAATTTCGGTGCCCTTACGGAAGTTAGGGAACTCGAATACGCCAACCGGGCCATTCCACAGAATGGTCTTGGCGTTCTTCAGGATAACGGCCAGACGCTCGGCAGAGACGTCGCCCATATCCAGAATTTGCTCGTTGTCCTGGATCTCGCTCGCCGACTTCACGGTCGCGGTTGCGGTTTCGGAGAACTCGGTCGCTACGCGCACGTCGGTCGGCACCGGAATGTCGCAGGTTTCCAGCAGTTTCTGCGCGTTCGGGATCAGGTCAGGTTCGTACAGGGACTGGCCCACGTTGTTGCCCTGCGCCGCCACGAAGGTGTTGGCGATGCCGCCGCCGACGATCAGCTGATCGGCGATTTTGGACAGGGAATCCAGCACGGTCAGTTTGGTGGAGACTTTAGAACCGCCCACGATGGCGACCATCGGACGGGCCGGGTTGCCCAGCGCTTTGCCCAGCGCTTCCAGTTCGGCGGACAGCAGCGGGCCGGCACAGGCGACAGGCGCGAACTTGCCCACGCCGTGGGTGGAAGCCTGCGCGCGGTGCGCGGTGCCGAATGCGTCCATCACGTACACGTCGCACAGCGCCGCGTATTTCTTGGACAGGGTTTCGTCGTCTTTCTTCTCGCCCTTGTTGAAGCGGACGTTTTCCAGCACCACCAGTTCGCCTTCGGCGACGTCGACGCCATCCAGATAATCCTTCGCCAGACGCACTGGGGATTTCAGGTGGTCTTTCAGGTAGTTGACCACAGGCAGCAGGGAGAATTCTTCGTTGTACTCGCCTTCGGTAGGACGACCCAGGTGGGAGGTTACCATCACGCGGGCGCCTTGCTTCAGCGCAGCTTCGATAGTCGGCAGGGAAGCGCGGATACGCGCGTCGGAAGTCACTTTACCGTCTTTTACCGGCACGTTCAGATCGGAGCGGATCAGTACGCGTTTACCCGCCAGATCCAGATCGGTCATCTTAATTACAGACATGGTGAACCCTCTTTATTGAATCTCTATAAAATTGCCTGAGCAGCGCGCCAATCACGCCGGCGCCGCCGTACTAGAAACCGCTGGCGGCCATTGCCCGTGTTGTATCCAACATCCGATTGGCAAAGCCCCATTCATTGTCGCACCAGACCAAAGTCTTTATCAGGTGCTGCCCGCTGACCCGGGTCTGCGTACCGTCGACGATAGCGCTGTGCGGGTCATGGTTAAAATCGATCGAGACCAATGGTAATTCCGTGTAGTCAACTATACCACGAAATGATTCCCGTGCGGCCTTTTGCAACAGCTGGTTGACCTCCGCCACCTTCACCGCGGCGCTCACGCTGACGCTCAGATCGATAGCCGTCACGTTAATGGTCGGCACGCGCACCGAGATAGCCTCGAAGCGGTCGCAAAACTGCGGGAAGATGCGGGTGATGCCCGCGGCCAGCTTGGTATCGACCGGAATGATCGACTGGCTCGCCGCGCGGGTGCGCCGCAAATCCGCGTGATACGCGTCGATCACCGGCTGATCGTTCATCGCCGAGTGAATGGTGGTCACGGTGCCGGACTCGATGCTGTAGGCGTCGTCCAGCAGCTTGATCACCGGAATAATGCAGTTGGTGGTGCACGAGGCGTTGGACACGATGCGATGTTCCGCCAGCAGCGTCTGATGGTTGACGCCGAACACGATGGTGGCGTCCAGATCGTTGCCGCCCGGGTGGGCGAACAGCACTTTCTTCGCCCCCGCCGCCAGATGGGCTTCGCCATCCGCCCGGCTGCCGTACACGCCGCTGCAGTCCAGCACCACGTCGACGCCCAGTTCGCCCCAGGGCAACTGCTCCACCGCCGGCTGATGCAACAGGCGAATCGCGTCGTCTCCGACGCTCAGCGTGTCGCACTCTTGCCGCACATCCCAGGCGAAGCGGCCGTGGCTGGAGTCGTACTTCAGCAGATGGGCCATGCCCTCGGCGTTCGCCAGCTCGTTGATCGCCACCACGGAGATTTCCGCCCGTCGTCCCGATTCGTACAGTGCGCGCAATACGCTGCGGCCAATGCGGCCAAAGCCGTTTATCGCTATGCGGATGGTCATGCTGCTCCTGAAAAAGGGCCGTCCACGCCGGGTTGGCTCACCGGCACCGGTCGGCGCTGACTGGTTGTCTCACTAACCCGCATAGAGTAGTGGATCGCACCGCCCGCTGTGAATCGCCGCGTTTGCATTATTCCCGCGCTTCAGCGGCTTTTCGCCGCCGTCACATCGGCGTTTCTGTCGAAGAGTGCCTCAACTGAAACGCTTCAGCTGAGCATAAACCAAAGTTTTGGCAAAAGGAACAGGTGCAACAGTCCCGCAAGTAACGGAGGGGAGTTTTACGAGCATAAGATGATCTGGCGCACATTTTTGGCCTCAAGACCGCGACGGATTTTCGCTCGCCGGCCCCGTTTCGCCGTAGTGCTCACGAAAATAGTCGCGCAAAAATTCGACCGTCACCCGCACTTTCGCCGACGTTGCCAGCCGGGAAACGTATACCGCCCAGATGTTGGCCGGCTGATAATACTCCGGCAGGATGTGCACCAGTCGGCCGCTGTCGATGTTCTCTTTCACGTCCCAGGCGGAACGCAGCGCGACGCCCTGCCCGTCCAGGCACCACTGGTGCACGATTTCGCCGTGGTTCGACGCCAGCGCCCCCGTCACCTTCACCGTCTCTTCGCCGCCCGGCCCCTGCAGCCGCCACAGCCCGAACGGGTGATCGCGTTCCTTGATCACCAGACAGGAACGGCCCGCCAGCTCCGCCGGATTTTTCGGCACGCCGTGGCGCTGCAGGTACGCCGGCGAAGCGCACAGGATGCGCTGATTGTCCGCCAGCTTGCGCGCAATCAAATTGGGGGCGATATCGTCGCCGATGCGGATATCCAGATCGAATCCTTCGCTGACCAGATCCACCAGCCGATCGGACACGTCGAGCCGCAGCTCCAGCTGCGGGTACTGCCGCGCCAGCGCCGACAGCGCCGGCGCCACGAAACGCCGGCCGAAGCCGAAGCTGCTGACCACGCGCAGCATGCCCTGCGGCGCCTGGCGCACTTCGGACAGTTCGTCCATCATCTGATCGACATCGTTGAGAATGCGCTGCGCCCATTCGTAGATGCGTTCGCCGTCTTCGGTGATCGCTACCCGCCGCGTGGTGCGGTGCAGCAACGACACGTCCAGCGCCTTCTCCAACAGCGCGATGCGCTTGCTGATAAAGGCAGGCGAAACGCCCAGCTCTTCGGCGGCGGCGGCGAACCCGGCGCGACGCGCCACCAGCACGAACACCCGCAGGTCACTCAGGATCGGCATATTGTTCATGATTCGTGTTTTATGTTTCACCGTTTTCGCGATTGATTAACAGTTAGTCAATTATAGGATAAGAGTGTTGTCAATCTCCCCTATCTACAAATGAGACCTCTGTATGAGCAAAACTTACAAGATTGCCGCTATCCCCGGGGACGGTATCGGACGGGAAGTGTTGCCGGAAGGCATACGGGTATTGCAGGCGGCGGCGGCGCGCTGGGATCTGTCGTTGGAATTCGACACCTTCGAGTGGGCCAGCTGCGACTACTACCAGCACCACGGCCAGATGATGCCGGACGATTGGTTTGAGCAGCTCAAGGGCTTCGACGCCATCTATTTCGGCGCCGTCGGCTGGCCGGACACGGTGCCCGACCACATTTCGCTGTGGGGTTCACTGCTGAAATTTCGCCGCGACTTCGAGCAATACGTCAACCTGCGCCCGGTGCGGCTGTTTCCCGGCGTGCCCTGCCCGCTGGCGAACAAGCAGCCGGGCGACATCGATTTCTACGTGGTGCGCGAAAATACCGAAGGGGAATACTCCTCGCTCGGCGGGCGGATGTTCGAAGGCACCGAACGCGAAATGGTGATCCAGGAGTCGGTGTTCACCCGTCAGGGCGTGGACCGCATCCTCAAGTACGCCTTTGAGCTGGCGCAGCAGCGCCCGCGCAAGCGTCTGACCGCCGCCACCAAGTCCAACGGCATGGCCATCAGCATGCCGTACTGGGATGAGCGCGTGGCGGAGATGGCGCGCCAATACCCTGATATCGCCTGGGATAAACAGCACATCGATATTCTGTGCGCGCGCTTCGTGCTGAACCCCGAACGCTTCGACGTGGTGGTGGCTTCCAACCTGTTCGGCGATATTTTGTCGGATCTCGGCCCGGCCTGTACCGGCACCATCGGCATCGCGCCGTCGGCCAACCTGAACCCGGAACGCAACTTCCCGTCGCTGTTCGAGCCGGTACACGGCTCGGCGCCGGACATTTTCGGCAAGAACATCGCCAACCCGATCGCCATGATCTGGAGCGGCGCGATGATGCTGGACTTCCTCGGCGACGGCGATGCCCGCTACCGCCAGGCGCACGACGGCATCCTGCAGGCGATTGAGCGCATTATCGCCGACGGGCCGCGCACGCCGGACATGCGCGGCGACGCCTCCACCCAGCAAGTCGGCCAGGCGATCGCCGCCCTGCTGCAACGCTGAACGCCGCAGATTTTCCCGCGCAGGGCGCCCTTCCGCGCCCTGCTTTGCCACGTCCGTTTTTCCGCTTCGATCGCCGCCGCAAATCCGCTGAAAATCACCGCAGAAAGCACGCCAATACCCCGGTCAAGATCACAACAAATTGTTTACATACTGTGTTTTATCCTTTTACAGATGCCCCAATTGTGGCCCTCCTGTAATTTGTGCACACTCAAAAATGTTAATGAAGAGTAAACATTTCCGGTGGCGTTCTGTCGGGGCGTTTGCTCCTCGCGGTGTAACAAAACAAAGGGTTCAAACCAACAAGGCCCGGGCGCGCCCTACGCTTCGCGCACCGGCCCACCACCGATAACAGGAGTTCACTCCCATGCAGAGCACCCCTAAAAAGGATGTCACGCTCATCGCCATCAGCCTGTGCAGTATTGCGCTGATCGCCCTTTGCCTGATGCTCTTTCCGGCTCAATCCGCGCTTATCGCCAACACCATTTTCAACGGCGTCACCCGGCTGTTCGGTTCAACCATTCAAATCCTGGTGCTGATCGCCCTGCTGGTGGTGCTGTATCTGGCGTTGAGCAAATACGGCAACATCCGCCTCGGCGAAGGCAAACCGCAATACTCCACGCTGGCCTGGCTGTTCATGTTCATCTGCGCCGGCCTGGGCTCGTCCACCCTGTACTGGGGGGTGATGGAATGGGCGTATTATTACCAGACGCCGGGGCTGAACATCGCGCCGCGCACCCCAAAGGCGCTGGAATACAGCATCAGCTACTCCTTCTTCCACTGGGGCCTGAGCGCCTGGGCGACCTACGCCCTCGCCTCGCTGATCATGGCCTACCACTTCCACGTGCGTAAGAACAAAGGGCTCAGCCTGTCGGGGATCATTGCCGCCATCACCGGCGTGCGTGCCAACGGCCCGATCGGGCGGATGGTGGATCTGATTTTCCTGGTCGCCACCGTCGGCGCCCTCACCATTTCGCTGGTGCTGACCGCCTCCACCTTTACCCGCGGGCTGACGGCGTTGACCGGCATCCCGGATAACTTCACGGTACAGGCGACGGTGATCCTGCTGGCGGCAGTGATCTTCTGTCTCAGCTCTTACATCGGCATCGACGGCGGCATGCAGCGCCTGAGCAAAATGGTCGGCTGGGGCGCCTTCGCCTTCGCCGGGCTGGTGCTGCTGGTCGGCCCCACCGAGTTCACCATCAACAACACCATCAACGCCATCGGCCTGACGGCGCAAAACTTCCTGCAGATGAGCCTGTTCACCGACCCGATGGGCGACGGCAGCTTCAGCCGCAGCTGGACGGTGTTCTACTGGCTGTGGTGGATCTCCTATACCCCGGGCGTGGCGATGTTCGTCACCCGCGTCTCGCGCGGCCGCAAGATTAAAGAGGTGATCTGGGCGCTGCTGCTCGGCAGCACCCTCGGCTGCTGGTTCTTCTTCGGCTCACTGGAAAGTTACGCCATGCACCAGTTCATCAGCGGGCAGCTCAACGTGCCGGAGATCCTCAGCACTCAGGGCGGCGAAACCGCCGTGCAGATGCTGCTGACGGCGCTGCCGCTCGGCAAGCTGTTCCTGGCCGCCTATCTGTTCATCATGATCATTTTCCTGGCCTCGCACATGGACGCCGTGGCCTACACCATGGCCGCCACCAGCACCCGCAACCTGCAGGAGGGGCAAGATCCCAGCCCGATGCTGCGCCTGTTCTGGTGCGTGGTGATCACCCTGATCCCGCTGTCGATCCTGTTTACCGGCGCCTCGCTGGACACCATGAAAACCACGGTGATCCTGACCGCGCTGCCGTTCCTGCTGGTGCTGCTGGTGAAAACCTACGGCTTTGCCCGCTGGCTGAAACAGGACTACGCGGCCATCCCGGCGCACCTGATCGAAAGCAGCCCGCCGGCGCTGCCAGACGCGCCGCCGGCCGCCGAACTCTCCGCTCCATCGTCGTATCAACCGCGCCCTATGGCGAAATGACAATAAGAAAAGAGGAAGGTTAACTTATGAGCACTCTGATCCCTGAATTTACCTTACCGAAAGATTTCTGCGCCGACGCCCGCGAGGCTTACACCATTCCGGCCCGGTTCTATACCCACCAGGCGGCGTTCGAACACGAGAAAGAGCAGGTGTTCGCCACCAGTTGGATCTGCGTGGCGCACCGCAGCGAGCTCGCCCAACCGAACGACTACATCACCCGCGAGATCATCGGTGAAAACATTCTGGTGGTACGCGGCCGCGACAAAGTACTGCGCGCCTTTTACAACGTCTGCCCGCACCGCGGCCACCAGCTGCTGGCGGGCGACGGCCGGGCGAAAAACGTCATCACCTGCCCTTATCATGCCTGGGCGTTCAAGCTGGACGGCGAACTGGCGCACGCGCGCAACTGCGAAAACGTGCAGAACTTCGATAAGGAAAACTCGCATCTGGTGCCGGTGCGGGTCGAAGAGTACGCCGGGTTTATTTACGTCAATCTGGACTCGCAGGCCGGCACGGTGGAAGACCAGCTGCCGGGCCTCGGTACCAAAGTGCGCGAGGCCTGCCCGCAGGTCGACGATCTCAAGCTGGCGGCGCGCTTCGTCACCCGCACTCCGGCCAACTGGAAGAACATCGTCGACAACTACCTCGAGTGCTACCACTGCGGCCCGGCGCACCCCGGCTTCGCCGACTCGGTGCAGGTCGACCGCTACTGGCACACCCTGCACGGCAACTGGACGCTGCAGTTCGGCTACGCCCGCCCTTCCGAGCAGTCGTTCAAGTTTGAAGAGGGTAAAGAAGCCAGCTTCCACGGCATCTGGCTGTGGCCGTGCACCATGTTCAACATGCCGCCGCTGGAAGGCATGATGACGGTGATCTATGAGTTCCCGGTTGATGCGGAAACCACCCTGCAGCACTACGACATTTACTTCACCAACGCCGATTTAAGCGACGAACAGCTCAAACTGATCGACTGGTACCGCGACGTGTTCCGCCCGGAAGATTTGCGGCTGGTGGAGAGCGTGCAAAAAGGCCTCAAATCGCGCGGCTATCGCGGCCAGGGGCGCATCATGGCCGACGGCGCCGGCAGCGGCGTCAGCGAGCACGGCATCGCCCACTTCCACAACCTGCTGGCGCAGGTTTATCAACCCTGATGCGACGGGGCCCAAGGGCCCCTTCCCCTGACTTGTGAGGTTCTCGTGAATATTTCCGATCGGTCGCTATTCCGCCAACAGGCCTACATCAACGGCCAATGGCGCGACGCCGACAACCAGGAAACCCTGCCGGTGAGCGATCCCGCCACCGGCCAACTCATCGGCAACGTGCCCAACATGGCGACGGCCGAAACCCAATCGGCGATCGACGCCGCCCAGCAGGCGCTGGAAGGCTGGCGCGCGCTACCGGCGCAACAGCGCGCGCAGCTACTGCGCCGCTGGTTCGAACTGATGCTGGAACACCAGCAGGATCTGGCCAGCCTGATGACGCTGGAGCAAGGCAAACCGCTGGCGGAATCGCTGGGCGAAATCCGCTACGCCGCCTCCTTTATCGAATGGTTCGCCGAACAGGCCAAGCGCACCAATGGCGACATCATCCCCTCGCCGAGCAGCGATAAACGCCTGATGGTGCTGAAGCAGGGCATCGGCGTGTGCGCGGCGATCACGCCCTGGAACTTCCCGGCGGCGATGATCACCCGCAAGGCCGCACCGGCCCTGGCGGCCGGCTGTACGCTGGTGGTCAAACCCGCCAACGAAACCCCTTATTCGGCGCTGGCGATGGCCGAGTTGGCCGAGCGCGCCGGCATTCCCGCCGGGGTGTTCAACGTAGTGACCGGCAACTCGCAGGCGATCGGCGCCGAGCTGACCCGCCACCCGCAGGTGCGCAAACTCAGCTTTACCGGCTCCACGCCGGTGGGCAGGCTGCTGATGCGCCAGAGCTCGGACACCATCAAAAAAGTGTCGCTGGAGCTGGGCGGCAACGCGCCGTTCATCGTGTTTGACGATGCGGACATCGATGCCGCAGTGGAAGGCGCGCTGATCGCCAAATACCGCAACGCCGGGCAGACCTGCGTCTGCGTCAACCGTTTCTACGTGCAGCGCGGCGTTTACCCGCAGTTCGCCGAGAAGTTTGTCGCCCGCGTGGCGGCGCTGCAGGTCGGCAACGGTTTCGAACCGGGCGTGCAAATAGGCCCGCTGATCAACCGCAAGGCGCGCGACAAGGTGCTGGAGCTGCTCGATGACGCGCTGAGCAAAGGCGCTCAGGTGCTGACCGGCGCCACGCCGCACGCGCTGGGCTGCAATTTCTTCACCCCGACGGTGCTAGGCAACGTGCAGCCCGGTTCGCTGCTGCTGGAAGAAGAGATCTTCGGCCCGGTCGCGCCGCTGGTGATATTCGATGACGAAGCCGAGGCGATCCGCCAGGCCAACGACACCATCTACGGATTGGCCGCCTACTTCTACACCCGCGATGCGGCGCGCATCTGGCGCGTTTCGGAGCGGCTGGAGTACGGCATGGTCGGCATCAATACCGGGCTTATCTCCAACGAGGTGGCGCCGTTCGGCGGAGTGAAACAGTCAGGCCTGGGGCGTGAAGGCTCCGAATACGGCATCGAAGACTATCTGGAGCTCAAATACCTGTGCCAGGCGGTATAACTTTTTTATGCGCGGGGACGCCCGCGCTTTGGAGCCAATGAATGACCAGCTATCAGATGCTTGATGTTCGCGTCGTCGACATCGAAACCATCACCGCACAGGTCAAGCGCTTTACCCTGGCGGATCCGCAAGGCCGGCCACTGCCCGTCTTCAGCGGCGGCAGCCACATCATCGTGCAAATGCAGGACGGCGAGCGGCGCTACAGCAACGCTTATTCGCTGCTCAGCTCACCGTTCGAACTCGAGCATTACCAGATCGCCGTTCGGCGCGAGTCTCCTTCCAAAGGCGGTTCCGACTTCATGCACGATCGGCTGGCGATCGGTGATACGCTGACCATCAGCACCCCGAATAACCTGTTCGCGCTGGCGCCGGAAGCGCAACATCACGTGCTGATCGCCGGCGGCATCGGCATCACGCCGTTTATGGCCCATCTGCATGAGCTGCAACGCAGCGGCCAACGCTACCATCTGCACTACTGCTTCCACAGTGAAGAGCACAACGCCTTCCAGCAGCAACTGATGCAAGCGCCGTTCGCAGACAACGTCAGTTGCCATGTCTCCAGCCTTGGCGGCCGGTTGGATCTGGCGCGCACGCTGGCCGACGTGGAACCCGGCGCCCATATCTACGTCTGCGGCCCGGCGGCGCTGAACGAAGCGGTCTACCGGATCGCCGCCGAACGGGGTATCGATGCCGGTCGCTTGCACAGCGAAGCCTTTGCCGCCGAAGACACGGCGGGCGGCGCCTTTACGCTGGTGCTGGCTCGATCGGGTATTGAGCTTGAAGTGGCGCAAGACATGACCATCCTGCAGGCGCTGGAAAACAGCAAGGCGGCCAAGGTCGAGTGCCTGTGCCGCGAAGGCATTTGCGGCACCTGCGAAACCCGCATCGTCGAAGGGGAAGCCGATCACCGCGATCAGTATCTCAGCGAGGAAGAACGCGCGGCGCAGCAGACCCTGTTGATCTGCTGCTCGCGCGCCAAAGGCAGCCGGCTGGTGCTGGATTTGTAAAACGGAACGCCCATACCAGCGGGCGTCCTGATTAGGCTTTCGGGAATATCCACAGATGCTCGGCCGGCAGGGAGAGCCGGCACAGCGCCCGATCGCGCGCCTCATGCCCATAGGCGCGCACCACGAAGTCTTCGGCCACGGTGCGGAACAGGTATTCCCAGCGATCGCCAAGATACATGCTGGTCAACAACGGCAGCTCAAGCTGGTTGCCCTGCGGATCTTCGCCCAACTGCACGCGCTCCACGCGGATCACCGCCGTGCCCTCCTGCCCGACCTGCACGCCTGCGCCCGCTTTGCCCCACAGAGCCCAATCCTTGCCTTCGATGCGCGCCCTGTCGCCTTCCAGCGCGACAACCTTGCCCGGCAAGCGGTTGTTGCTGCCCATGAACTCGGCGGTGAACAGCGTGGTGGGCGAGCCGTACATCTCCTGCGGCGTGCCCTGCTGTTCGATTTTGCCGTTATTGAGCAGCAGGATGCGATCGGAAATGGCCATCGCCTCGTTCTGATCGTGGGTCACCATCAGCGCCGACAGACCGAGCTTGATGATCAGCTCGCGCAGGAATACCCGCGCTTCTTCGCGCAGCTTGGCGTCGAGATTGGACAGCGGCTCATCCAGCAGGATCACCGGCGGGTTGTAGACCAGCGCACGCCCGATCGCCACACGCTGCTGCTGGCCGCCGGAAAGCTGGTGCGGGTGCCGCTTGGCTAAATGCCCCAGCCCGAGCTGATCCAGCACCGCCTGTACCCGCTGGGCGATTTCCGCCGAGCCGGTCTTACGCAGCTTCAGCGGGTAAGCGACGTTCTCAAACACCGTTTTATGCGGCCACAGGGCATAGGACTGAAACACCAGCCCCAGGTTGCGCTCTTCGGCGGGAATTTCGCTGCGCGCGCTGCCGTTGTACACCGCGCTGTTGCCGATGACGATCCGCCCCTGGCTCGGTTTCTCCAGCCCGGCCACCGCCCGCAGCAGCGTGGTTTTGCCACTGCCCGACGGGCCCAGCAGCGAGACCACTTCGCCCCGTTTGAGATCCATCGACACCCCTTTCAGCACCGGGTTGTCGCCATAGGTCAAATGCAGATTCTCTACCGAAAGTTCAATCATGTAATTTCACTCCAAAGCGCAAGGCGATCCCCAGCCCCAGCACCACCAGCAGAATATTGATGAACGACAGCGCGGCGACGATATCGATAGCGCCCGCGGCCCACAGAGAAACCAGCATCGAGCCGATGGTTTCCGTGCCCGGAGACAGCAGATACACCCCGGTGGAATATTCGCGTTCAAAAATCAGGAACATCAGCAGCCAGGAGCCGATCAGACCATAGCGCGACAGCGGAATGGTGACGTGGCGGGTGATCTGGCCGCGGCTGGCGCCGGCGCTACGCGCCGCCTCTTCCAGCTCCGGCCCCACCTGCAGCAACGTGGAAGAGATCAGCCGCAGGCCGTAGGCCATCCACACCACGGTGTAGGCCAGCCAGACGCTGAAGATGGTGCTGCGCAGCGAACGCAGCCAGACAATCCAGTTAGCACGCAGCCACTCGGCCATCGGCAACGCCGACAGCCAGCCTTCCTTGAGCGATTTGTCCAGCCACATCGGCAGGAACAGGAACACCCACAGGAATGCCAGACCGGCCAGCAGCCCCGGCACCGCGCGCGGCACCAGCACGCTGTAGTCGAGGAAGCGCGTGGCGCCATCCGGCTTGCGGTGCATCGCGATGCCGATAAACAGGTAGCACGCCACCGCCAGCGCCCCGCCGATCACCCCGATCGCCATCGAGTTGACGATGGCGCGCAGCAGGTTGGGCTGCGCCCAGATGGTGCGAAAGGTGTTGATCGACAGTTCGTCCCAGACAGACACGCCCACGCCCCAGTTGGAGATAAAGGCGCGCAGCACCACGCCGATCAGCGGCACGCCGATGGTCACGGTCAGCCAGAACACCACCACCGCGCCGGCCACCCAGCGCCATTTGCCGAGCGGCAGCGCGCGGGCCTGCGAGGCTTTGCCCTTGACGGTGACAAAGCGGTTGGCGGTGCGCATCAGCCGGCGCTGCAGCATCACCAACGGAATAGTGATGCAAATCAGCACCACCGCCACCGCCGCCATCAGATGGTAAGACGGCGTGCCCAGTTTGTTGGTCAACTGGTACAGGTAGGTCGCCAGCACCAGGTTGCCTTCCGGATCGCCCAGCACCAGCATCAGGCCGAACACTTCCAGCCCGAGGAAGAACAGCAACACCCCGGCGTACAAGATAGACGGCCGCACCATCGGCAGACTGACGGCGGTCATCACCTGCAGCGGCGTGGCGCCGGCGGTGCGCGCCGCTTCTTCAACGTCGGAGCCCACGCTGCGCAGCGCCGAGGAGATGTACAGATACGCGTGGGGCACGTGCGTCAATCCGGCTATCACCACGATGCTGGCCATTGAGTAGATGTTCCACGGCACGAAACCCAGCAGCGCCTCCGCCCACAGCGAGAAGAAGCCTACCGGCCCCGCCGCCACCACGTAACCGAAACCCAGCACCATCGGCGACACGAAGATCGGCACCAGAATCAGCGGTTCGATGATTCGCCGCCCCGGCAGATCGGTGCGCACCATCAGGAAGGCCAAAATACCGCCGAGCGGGATGGCGATAATCACCAGGCCGAATGCCAGAATAAATCCGCTTTTCAGCGCTTTGTAGAAATCCGGGTCGGTAAAGATGAACTCGAAGGCCTCAAGGCTGAAGACCTTGGAAGGAGAGAAAAACGGTGCCGAGAGGAAGCTTTGAATGATGATAAACGACAGGGGGACATAGATAACCAGCGCGGTTATCAACACCACCAGGCCGCGCGGCAGGCTCTGCCACTTTCTGCGCCATGCTTGCATAAATGCTCCCTATGGTTGTAAACGACGACCAAAGGGCGCGCGCCCGTGCGACAGGCGCGCGTCCGAATGCAGTCCCTGTTATTTCGCCGCGGCGGCGCGCCATTGTTTGATGTAGTCGAGACGCTTGGCCGGCTGCAGATATTCCAGCAGGCTGTCATCGACCGGGATCGGCTTGAGCGCGTTACCCAACAGCTTGGTCATGCCATCGATGTCGTTCTTGCCTTCGATGTCGTTGCGGATCGAGGGGATGTCCGCCTGATTGGCGAGAATATTTTGCCCTTTCTCCGACAGCACGTAGTCGAACCACAGCTTGGCGGCGTTAGGGTTGCCGGCCTCTTTGCTGATGAAGCTCACGCGCGACAGCACCAGGGTATAGTCTTTCGGATAGACAATGCCGAGCGACGGGTCGCTCTTGGCGCGAGCCTCGGCGTATGAACCGAGGATATTGAAGCCGATCAGGTTTTCACCGGAGGAAACGCGTTCCATCATGGTGCCGGTGGAGGATTGCACCGCCAACCCGCCCTTGGCCACGTCGGCCAGCGTTTTGAAGTAGTTGGGATCGGCCTTGAAGTCCTGCACCGACAGCATGAAGCCGACGCCGGATTTTTCGATGTCGTAGGTGGTGACTTTCTTCTTGAATTTGTCCGTCTGGCCGGCGATCAGCTTGGCCAGCGCCGCATGCGAATCCGGCACATCGCCTTGCGGGATCAGGCGTTTGTTATAGATAAACACCACCGGCTCGTAGGTGGTGCCATACACCTTCTCTTGCCATACCGCCCATTTCGGCAGCTGAGCCTGCTCGGGGGAGGCATATTCCTGCGCGTAATCGCCCGCCAGTTTCAAAATGGTGTCCATCGACGAGCTCCACACCACGTCGCCGCTGGTGCCGCCAGCCGCCTGCTCGCTGATAAAGCGGTTATACAGTTCGGTGCTGTTCATGTCGTTGTATTCGACCTTGATGCCCGGATACAACGCCTCAAACCCCTGGATCAACGGCGCCGCCGCCTTGGTGTCGGTGGTCGAGTAAATCACCACCTTGCCTTCTTTCTTCGCGCCGTCGACCAGTTTCTGATAGTCGGCGGGGTAGCTCGCCGGGAAGGCCGCATAGGCGGAAACGGAGCCCAGCAAGGTGATTGCCGCTACGGTCGCGCTGATTTTTTTCATCCTCATCATCCATCCCCTGATCACATTTAATAAACCAAAAATTAACATATAGTTAATAACCGTGACGAGGCAACGGCGTTGCTTTGTTATCTTTCGGTTTTGTGAGGTTGGACGTTTTTCAGCCAATAAAAAAGCCCGGCAGCGCGGGCTTTACGGCGCTTCCAGTCGCAAACTATTCGGCCAGGCGAGAACGCCGCAGCAGGCGAATTCGCTGTACGATGGCGACCCCCAGCAGGGTCAGGGCAAACCCCGCCAACTGCACCAGCGACAGCGCCTCGCCAAACAGCGCATAAGCCTGCAGCGCTGCCGCCGGCGGCACCAGCAGCATCAGCGCGGTAATGCGAGTCAAATCGCCGTGGCGCACCATCCAGATGAACAGCGCGGTGCCGCCCAGCGACAACACGCCGGCCGACCACAGCAGCGAGAACCACAGCGTCGGCGAATTGTCCCAGGCGCCGGAGCCCATCACGGCCGCCAACGCGCCGGTCACGATCGCCGCGCCGAGGTGCTGAATGGCGCCCGCCGCCCGCAGATCGGCCGCCGCCAGCGAAGACTTCTGCACCATGATGCCGATCGTCAGCGCGACGATGCTGCCAAACCCCATCAGGATCGGCAACAGCGCCATATTGCCGACATCAATGCCGGTCAGCCGGGGAGAAAGCACCAGCGCAACGCCGATAAAGCCGATCGCCAGCCCGGCCCAGGAGCGTAACCCTATCGATTTGCGCAGCACCAACGCGAAAATCAGCGCGGTGAACAGCGGCTGCAAGCCGCCGATCAGCGACATCACCCCGGCCGCCAGGCCGTTCGCTACCGCCCACCAGCTTGCAGCGAGATAAACGCCATTCATCAACATGCCGGTCAGCAGGTGCATCACGAACTGCCGCCCCTTGGGCCAGGCGCAGTGCAATGCCAGCAAAGCGAATACCGCGGCGGCGATCAAAAAGCGAAAGGTCAGGAAAAGGTTGGGATCGGCATGATCCGCCACCGCCCGCGCGGCAATAAAACCCGTCGACCAAATTAATATCAGGAAAAACGGCGCGATAAATGCCTTTCGCCGATCGCGTTTTTCACGCGGGGTTATTTCCATATCACTACCTGAAAGAATGCGGTTGATGAATGAAGGCATACTAACCAATTTAACACGGGCTTAACAGTGCCGAGCGGACGCCCAAGTTCAGATGGTGCACATAATTACCGGTGAATAATGAAGTATCAATTTCATATAATTCATCAAGCTTATAATTAATTACGCTACGTTACGAAAATGTAAATTAATTGCTACATCGGGTATAAATATTCCCCTCTTGGCGACATTGTCGGGATAATTCCCCTTTGCTAGCCTTTCTGAAGCCATTTAATTAACGGGACTGACTCATGGCCGAAATCACTGATTTTATGAAACTGGATATGCGTATTGGCGAAATTATTTCCGTGGAATATAACGACAAGGCGTTAAAACCCGCCTATAAGCTGCGCATTGATTTCGGCGAGGAAATTGGCATTAAAAACAGCTCGGCACAATTATGCGAAAACTATCAGGAAGATGACCTGCTTGGCAGAAAAGTCATCTCCGTCGTTAATTTCCCCGCCAGGCGGGTTGCCGGATTTAAATCCGAAGTGCTGGTTCTTGCCGCGGTCACCAGGGATCAAGGCACCGTCTTGCTGAAACCCGATTTCGACGTGGAGATCGGCAGCAAGATTTTATAACCGCCCCATCATTCGTGAGGCCTCCGAGAAATGCGACAGTTATCTCTGCTTGATGAAGTTAAGAAGGCATACCAGGAACACCGTTCAGCCTTTATCCCCGGCGCTACCATGCAGGCAATCCTGCTGGCGCTGGGCGCGCGGCCGGAAGATTTCGCCAGGCTGCAGCAGGTCAGCGCCAATCTGGCGGACGATCCCACGCTGCCTTTCCGCAAGTCCAGAAACGGCCGTTTCTGTTTCGACTTCGATCGCGCCCGGATTGAGCGGCTGGAGTTCCAGCCTTTCGTGCTCTCGGTCGAGGAAGACTTCATCCGCTACGATTCAGGAAAGGTGCGCCATTTCCGCGGCATCAACGACGATCTGCAGTTGAATACGGCCTTTCAGGCGCTGATGAAATTCAAAGCCTACGTGATCGATGGCGTGGGCGTGACGCCGCGCCCCCGGCTTAATCAGAAGATCAACAAGTTCGTCTGCACCGTATTCAACCTGCGCACCGTCACCACGCCGCAGATGCTGGGCGAACCGGCGCTGGAAGGCGTGCACAGCGACGGCGTCGACCACACCATGACAACCTTCCTCGGCTGCGACAACATGACCGACGACAGCGCCAAGACCTTTATTCACGATATGCGCGAAACCAGCGGGATCAAATTCGATCGAGCCCGGCCCGAATGGATTTTGGGCGAAATACAGCATCGGCATTTCCTCGACACCCTGCTGATTGTCGACCACGAGCGCAAACACAGCCTCTCTCCGGTAAAAGCGCAGGACAAACGTAAGGATTCAACCCGCGATATGCTGATCTTTTTCACCCGTAAACCGGTCGAAGACGGCCACGTCTCCTACGCGTATGACTCTTTCAAGCCGCATATCGAAATCCCGCTGTCGATAGACATGGTGGCGCGCGCGAGCTAACGCGCTGCCGGGCCGGCCGCCATGATCCCTCTGTGCGGCCGGTTCACGCCAGGATAAACAGCGCTGGATTAATCAGGTTTTTGTCGCCGAATTATTATATCCTGCCGGACGAAAATTTTTGCGGGCGCTCGCTGCCCCACGCGCCAGCCCTCTGCAGGCGGCCCGTTTATTTCATGAATACAGGCAGTGCCATACCGTTATGACCAAGAGTTTATCCCCGAAAGACATTATCGCCCTGGGCTTTATGACCTTTGCCCTGTTTGTCGGCGCCGGCAACATCATTTTCCCGCCGCTGGTGGGGCTGCAGTCCGGCGAACATCTGTGGCCGGCCGCCCTCGGGTTTATGGTGACCGCCGTCGCCCTGCCGGTGATCGCCGTGATCGCGTTGGCACGCGTCGGCGGCAGCATCAGCCTGCTTACCGGCCCCATCGGCCGCACCGCCGGCCTGCTGCTGGCGACCGTCTGCTATCTGGCGCTCGGCCCGCTGTTCGCCACGCCGCGAACCGCCAATGTCTCTTTCGCCCTCGGCATTGCGCCTTTCACCGGCGACGGCGCCCTGCCGCAGTTCATCTACAGCCTGCTGTTCTTTACCCTGGCGATGATTGTGTCGCTATATCCCGGACGGTTGCTCGATAACGTCGGCCATATTCTGGCGCCGCTGAAAATTCTGGCGCTGGCCGCGCTCGGCATCGCCGCCCTGATCTGGCCCGCAGGCGCGCCGCTCTCCGCCGTCGGCAGCTATCAGGCCGCGGCGTTTTCCACCGGCTTCGTACAGGGTTATCAAACCATGGACACGCTGTCGGCGCTGATGTTCGGTTCGATTATCGTTACCGCCGCCCGCTCGCGCGGCGTCAGCGACAGCGGGTTGCTGCTGCGTTATACGCTGTGGGCCAGCCTGATCGCCGGCGTCGGCCTGACGCTGGTCTATATCTGCATGTTCAAACTCGGCGCCGGCAGCGGCAGCCTGGTCGGCAGCGGCGCTCAGGATGGCGCAGCGATCCTGCACGCCTATGTGCAGCACACCTTCGGCGATCTGGGCAGCGTCTTTATGGCGGTGCTGATGTTCATCGCTTGCCTGGTGACGGCGGTCGGCATGACCTGCGCCTGCGCGGACTTCTTCTCCCGCTACCTGCCGCTCTCTTATCGCGCGCTAGTGGTCATCCTCGCCCTCTTCGCCATGCTGGTTTCCAACATGGGGTTGGCCAATCTGATCCGCGTCTCACTGCCTGTACTGACGGCGATCTACCCGCCTTGCATCGCGCTGGTGTTGCTCAGCTTCAGCCAGAACCGCTGGCGCAGCGCCAGACGCGTCTTCGCGCCGGTGATCGCTACCAGCCTGGTGTTCGGCCTGGCCGATGGCCTGAAGGCTTCAAGCTTCAGCGGCCTGCTGCCCGCCTGGTTCGATAAGCTGCCGCTGGCCGAGCAGGGTCTGGTCTGGCTGCAGCCTACGCTGTTGGTGCTGTTGCTGGCGGCGGCTTACGACCGGTTGCGCAGCGCCGAAAGCGTCAAGGCCGCGTCGTAAGCGCGATTTCCGCCCATAAAAAAAGCCGGTCATGATGACCGGCTTTTTTATCGGCTTGCGCCCGGCGGCTTACTTCAGCAGCGCCTGCGCCTTGGCCACCACGTTGTCCACGGTGAAGCCGAACTCGGCGAACAGCTGCTCCGCCGGCGCCGACTCACCGAAGGTGGTCATGCCCACGATGGCCCCGTTCAGGCCCACGTACTTGTACCAGTAGTCCGCGATACCCGCTTCCACCGCCACCCGCGCCGTCACCGTCGCCGGCAGCACCGACTCGCGATACGCCGCATCCTGCTTGTCGAACGCATCGGTCGACGGCATCGACACCACGCGCACCTTGCGGCCCGCCGCGGTCAGTTTGTCCGCCGCCTCCACCGTGATGCCCACTTCGGAGCCGGTGGCAATCAGGATAACGTCCGGCGTGCCCGCGCAGTCTTTCAGCACGTAGCCGCCGCGGTACACGTTCGCCAGCTGCTCTGCGGTGCGCGGCTGCTGGGTCAGGTTCTGGCGCGAGAACACCAGCGTGGTCGGGCCGTCGTTGCGCTCGATGCCGTACTGCCACGCCACCGCCGATTCCACCTGGTCGCACGGGCGCCAGGTGCTCATGTTCGGGGTCACGCGCAGGCTCGCCAGCTGCTCCACCGGCTGGTGGGTCGGGCCGTCTTCGCCCAGACCGATGGAGTCGTGGGTGTAGACGAACACATTGCGCAGCTTCATCAGCGCCGCCATGCGCACCGCGTTGCGGGCGTATTCCACGAACATCAGGAAGGTCGCCGAGTACGGCAGGAAACCGCCGTGCAGCGCGATGCCGTTGGTGATGGCGGTCATGCCGAACTCGCGCACGCCGTAATGAATGTAGTTGCCCGCCGGGTCAACGTTCAGCGCTTTCGAGCCGGACCATAGGGTCAGGTTGCTCGGCGCCAGGTCGGCGGAGCCGCCCAGGAACTCCGGCAGCACTTTGCCGAATGCTTCCAGCGCGTTCTGCGACGCCTTGCGGCTGGCGATGTTGGCCGGGTTGGCCTGCAGTTTTTCCACGAACGCCTTGGCGTCGGCTTTCCAGTCCGCCGGCAGCTCGCCGTTCATGCGGCGCTTGAACTCGGCGGCCAGTTCCGGGAAGGCCCTGGCGTAGGCGGCGAACTTGTCGTTCCAGGCCGCTTCCTTGGCCTGACCGGCTTCTTTGGCGTCCCACTGGGCGTAGATGTCCTGCGGGATTTCAAAGGCGGCGTATTTCCAGCCCAGCGCTTCGCGGGTGGCGGCCACTTCGGCGGCGCCCAGCGCGGCGCCGTGCACGTCATGGGTGCCGGCCTTGTTCGGCGAACCGAAGCCGATAACGGTCTTGCACATCAGCAGCGACGGCTTGTCGGTCACCTTGCGGGCTTCTTCAATCGCCGCCTTGATGGCGTCCGGGTTGTGGCCGTCGACGTTGCGCACCACGTGCCAGCCGTAGGCTTCGAAACGCAGGGCGGTGTCGTCGGTGAACCAGCCGTCGACGTGGCCGTCGATGGAGATGCCGTTGTCATCGTAGAAGGCGGTCAGCTTGCCGAGCTTGAGGGTGCCGGCCAGGGAGCAGACTTCGTGCGAGATGCCTTCCATCATGCAGCCGTCGCCCATGAAGGCGTAGGTGTGGTGGTCGACGATGTCATGGCCGGGACGGTTGAACTGCGCCGCCAGGGTGCGTTCGGCGATGGCGAAGCCGACGGCGTTGGCGATGCCCTGGCCCAGCGGGCCGGTGGTGGTTTCAACGCCCGGGGTGTAGCCGTACTCCGGGTGGCCCGGGGTTTTGGAATGCAACTGACGGAAGTTTTCCAGCTCGCGCATCGGCAGGTCGTAGCCGGTGAGGTGCAGGAGGCTGTAAATCAACATGGAGCCGTGGCCGTTGGAGAGCACGAAACGGTCGCGGTCAGCCCAGTGCGGGTTAGTCGGGTTGTGGTTGAGGTAGTCACGCCACAGGACTTCGGCGATGTCCGCCATGCCCATAGGGGCCCCCGGGTGGCCGGAATTTGCTTTTTGTACGGCGTCCATGCTGAGTGCGCGGATGGCGTTGGCAAGCTCTTTACGAGAGGACATGTTTTACTCCAGGTCGGATAAAAAAAGCAGTCAAGTTCCCTATTTTCTCAGACTCCACATCACAACGGCAATCCCTAATGCCAAATGAGAGCGAGTTCACCACTTATTAGCACGATTGGACGCTTTTTCGGAATAACACTATTCTCGCCCCGTCTGGCGTACACTAGGCTCTTGCGGCAAGATAGCCTCAAAGCAAAATGACTCTTTTACCTTGTTACCTTCACAGGAAGATGGCGTTATGAAGATCCGTACCTCTTTGATTGCGTTGGGCATTGCCACCCTGGCAACTGGCTGTCAAAACCTGAATACCGAAACCCTGATGCAGTCCGGCGCGCAGGCGTTCCAGGCGGCGACCCTGAGCAACAACGACGTTAAGGCCCTGAGTGATAAATCCTGCGCCGAGATGGACAGCAAGGCACAAATCGCGCCGGCCGACAGCACCTATGCCAAGCGCCTCAACAAAATCGCTGCGGCGCTGGGCGACAACATCAACGGCACCCCGGCCAACTACAAGGTCTACGTGACCAAAGACGTCAACGCCTGGGCGATGGCCAACGGCTGCATTCGCGTCTACAGCGGCCTGATGGACATCATGAACGACAACGAAGTGGAAGGCGTGCTGGGCCACGAAATGGGCCACGTGGCGCTGGGCCACACCCGTAAAGCGATGCAGGTGGCTTACGGCACCGTGGCGCTGCGCACCGCGGCGTCCTCCGCCGGCGGCGTCATCGGCTCGCTGTCGCAGTCGCAGCTGGCGGACATCGGAGAGAAGCTGGTCAGCGCCCAGTTCTCGCAGAAGCAGGAAAGCGAAGCGGATGATTACTCGTTCGATCTGCTGAAAAAACGCGGCATCGATCCGAACGGCCTGGCCACCAGCTTCGAAAAACTGGCCCAAATGGAAGCCGGTCGTCAGAGCAGCATGTTCGACGATCACCCGTCTTCCCAAGCGCGCGCACAGCACATTCGCGATCGCATCGCGGCAGAGAAATAACCACGAGAACGCCCGGCAACCGCCGGGCGTTTTTTTATCGTCTCAATACAGCGTTTTCTGCGGCGGCCCGGCGAAGGTCAGCGGCCCGACCTGCTTCATGTCCACCTCGACCACCGACGGCCCCGGGTAATTGATCGCCTCGGCCAGCACGCCGTTGAACTGCGGCGCCGCGTCTACCTTCCAGGCTTTCAACCCCATCGCTTCGGCGATCTGGGTAAAGGCCGGCGTATGCAGCTCGTTGTAATACTGGCGCCCGGCGAAATACTTGTCCTGAATGCCACGCATTACGCCATAACCGCCATCGTTCATGATCAGCAGAGTGATGTTCACCTGTTCCTGCGCCATGGTCGCCAGCTCCCCCAGGCCCAGCGCCAAACCGCCATCGCCCACCAGCCCCACCACCTTGCGCTGCGGGTTGGCAATCGCGGTGCCGATCGCCATCGGCAGCCCCATGCCGATAGCGCCGGCCAGCGAGTGAATGTTGCACAGCGGCGAGATCGCACGGAACAGACGGCTGCCCCAGACACTGCCGGAAACGGTGATATCGCGCACCAACAGCCCGTCCTGGGGCAGTGCGGCGTCGATGGCGTCATTGAGTTTGGCATATTCACCGGACTGCTGGCGCAGCGCGCTCTCCGCCTGCTGCACCGCCCCCGCAATTTCGGCATCCCACTCGGCGTTGACCTTTTCGCCGGGGGCCAACCGCGCCGCCAGCGCCGCCAGCAGCGCCGCGCAGTCGCCGTTGATCTGCTCATCGGCCAGGTAGTTGCGGTTGGCCGCCGCCGGATCGATGTCAATCTGCACCAGCGGGCGCGGTAGCGGTAGCGTCCAGGTACGGGTTTCATTACTGCGCAGACGCGAACCGGCCACCAGCGTCAGATCGCACTGCGTCAGGATCGCTTCGATGCTCGGCGAGTTGTGGAACGCCCGCAGGCTGCGCGGATGGCTGTCCGGCAGAATGCCGCGCCCGTGGGTGCTGGAGATCACCGCCACGCCGGCGTCCGCCAGCTTGCGCACCGCGTCGCCGCAGGCCAAGGCGCCGCCGCCCAACCACAGCAGCGGACGCTTGGCCTGTTTCAGCCGCTGATGCAGCCGTTCCACCGCCGCATCGTCCGCCTTCGGCAGCGGCGCCGGCGCCAACGGTTCGGCCAGCACCGAGCGGGACACCAGGCTGCTTTGAATATCGATCGGGATCTCGACCGCCACCGGGCCGCAGGGCACGGTTTGCGCATCCAGGATCGCTCGCTGGATCACCGCCACCGCCTGCTCCGGCGAATTGACACGGTAAGCGCGCTTGGAGCAGGCGCGCAGGAAGCCGAGCTGATCGCGGGTTTCATGAATAAAACCGGCGTCGGCGTCCAGATAGGCTTTTTCCACCTGGCCGGTGATATGCAACAGCGGCGTGTTGGCGTTGAGCGCCTCAATCATCGCCCCCACCGCGTTGCCGGCGCCGGCGCCGGTGCTGGTCAACGCTACGCCCAGGCCGGAGAAGCGCCCGTGCGCATCGGCCATGGTGACCGCGCCCGCTTCGCCGCGCGCCGGCACGAAGCGAATTTTATCGCGCTGCCCCACCGCATCGGCGATCGGCAGATTATGAATCGAAATGATGCCGTACATCGCCGACACCGCGTACTGTTCCAGAGTCCGGGCTATCGCCTCGCCAACCGTGATTTTATCGCTCATCATCTGCCTTCTTAGGGTAATCGTTATTAGGGTTATGCGTAGAGGTGTCGGCCTAGTCGCTCCAGCGGTTCACCTGATGGCTCAGCGCCAGATACACGCTTTTCTGCTGCATGTAGGCCTTGATGCCGTTCAGGCCCTTTTCGCGGCCCAACCCGCTCTCCTTGAAACCGCCGAACGGCGTGGAAATCGAGAACGTTTTGTAGGTATTGACCCAGACGGTGCCGGTTTCCAGCCGCTCCGCCAGCGCCATCGCGCGAGGGAAGTCGCGGCTCCAGATGCCGGCCGCCAGGCCATACACCGAGTCGTTGGCCTGTTCGATCAGCTGTTGCTCGTCATCGAACGGCAGCGCCACCAGCACCGGGCCGAAGATCTCTTCCTGGCACACGCGGGCGTCGTTGTTCAAGCCTTCAATAATGGTCGGCAGGTAATAGCTACCGCTCGCCAGTTGCGGATCGGCCGGCGCTTCGCCGCCGATGACCACCCGGCCGCCCTCCTGCCGCGCCAGCGCCACGTAGTCCGCCACGCTTTGCCGATGTTTGGCGCTGATCAGCGGGCCAAGATGCACGCCCGGCACCAGCGGGTTGCCGATGCGCAGTCCCGCGCTCAGTTCGGTCAAGCGCGCCAGCAGCGGCTGATACAGCGAACGGTGTACGAACAGCCGCGAGCCGGCGATGCACGCCTGGCCGGCGGAGCTGAAAATGCCGTAGCAGATGCCGCGCGCCGCCTGTTCCAGATCGGCGTCCTCCAGCACGATGGTCGGCGATTTGCCCCCCAGCTCCAGCGAGGTGGGGATCAGCTTATCGGCAGCGATGTGCGCCAAATGGCGCCCGGTGCTGGTCCCGCCGGTAAAGGAAATCTTCTTCACCAGCGGATGGCGCGCCAACGCCTCGCCGATCACCGAACCTTTGCCCGGCAACACGCTGAGCAGCCCGGCCGGCAGCCCCGCCTGTTCGAACAACTCGGCCAGCTTCAGCGCCATCAGCGGCGTGGCTTCGGCCGGTTTGAGCACCACCGCGTTGCCCGCCGCCAGCGCCGGCGCCACCTTCTGCATTTCGCTGGCGATCGGTGAGTTCCACGGCGTAATGGCGGCGATCACTCCCATCGGTTGATACTGGCTGAGGGTCATCACCTCGGCGCTGCGTGGGGTCGGCAGCTCGCCTTCCAACACCTCGCAGGCGGCGGCGAAATAGCGCGCGGTCGCCGCCGCGCTGGCCACCAGGCCGCGGGTTTCCGCCAGCGGTTTGCCGTTGTCGCGAGTCTGTAGCTCGGCCAGCTGTTCCTGCTGCGCCAGGATCAGGTTGCTCACGCGGTAGAGAATTGAAGCACGCTGATGCGGCACCAGCCCGCGCCACTCCGGCGCGCGCCAGGCGCGTTCCGCCGCTTCCACCGCCTCGTTCACGTCCTCGACGTTAGCGGCGCGCAGCCGCGCGTTGACGCTGCCGTCGGCCGGAAATACCGAAGCCATCTCTTCGCCACGCCCTTCACGCCAGCGCCCGGCGACAAAAATATTCAATCGTTCCATGCTCCGCTCCTGCCGTTCAGGCAATAAAACCGCCGTCCACCAGACGGCGGCAGGCTTGTACCGCGCTCAGCGCCGCCAGGGTTGATGTTTTGGGATTGCTCGCCAGCGGGTTACCGCTCAGCTCGATGTGAAACTCGCCAAAGTCGCCGCACACCTGCAGGCAATGGGTATTGCGCCGGGTGGCGGGATCGACCTGCAGACGCACCCGGGTGGCGTCCATCCCCAGACCGTTGAGCGCAATAGTGGCCGCCACGTTGGCATTGGCCGGGAACAAACGCGCCGCTTCGCGCGCCGAGCCTTCAAAAAATACCTGCGCCTCGCGCACCGCATCGAGGTCGATCAGTTGCTCCGCCGGGCTGCCGCGCCAGCTGGCCGGGCTCTTGCTGGCCTGATAGGTCACGCTCTCCAACCCGCCTTCACGCGCCGACGCCAGCCCGTCCATCCCCGCCACCGCGCCGGACAGCACGATCAGTTGCCCGTGATGGCTGCGGCAAACCTGCTGCAGCCGCTGTTGCAATGCGGCGTCCGCCAGCGCGCCGGTCGAGATCACCGCCAGCGGCCAACCGCGCTGCAGCACCGCCTCGCCAAACTCCGCCACCGCCTGCTGGCTGGCGCACTCCAGCACCAAATCCGGCCGCTGCGAACACTGCTCCGGATGGGTCAGCGCCTGCACCCGCCCGCCGAAGGCCTCGGCGATCGCCGCATGATGAGCTGCGCGCGCCAGGATCCAGCCGACCTCCACGCCTTCAGGCAAACGGGCGATCACTTCCTTCGCCATTGCGCCGTAACCAATCATCATGATCTTCTTCATCTTTCTCGGCCCCTGCTACACATGGCGGTTAAAGCCGCCGGAAACGTCCAGCGCCGCGCCGGTGGTAAAGGAAGCCAGCGGCGAAGCGAGGAACAGCAGCGCTTGCGCCGGCTCCTGCGGCTTGCCGAGGCGTTTCATCGGGATGCCGCGGCGTTCGGCGATCGCCGCCGTCCACTGCTCCCAGCTTTGATCTTTATCGCTGCGATCGTCGAAACGGCGGCGCCACTGGCCCGACTCCACCATCCCCAGCAAGATCGAGTTAACGCGAATGCCTTTGCCCACCAGCTCTTTCGACAGCGTCAGCGTCATGTTGAGCAGCGCGGCACGCGCCGCCGAGGTGGCGATCATGTGCTCTTCCGGCTGCAGCGCCAGCAGTGAGTTGACGCAGGTGATAGACGCGATCGCCGATCGTTCCAGCGCCGGTAAGAACGCCTGCACCGGGTTGATCACGCCGAACAGCTTCAGCTCGGCCTCATGCAGCCAGGCCTCGCGCGGCGTCTGGTCAAAATGGGCGACGAAGCCCTGACCGGCGTTGTTGATCAGCAGATCCACGCCGCCGAAATGCGCCGTCACTTGAGCGGCGAACTGCGCCACCTGCTGCGCGTCCAGTACGTCACAGCGCAGCGCCAGGATATCCGCCTGCGGGAAGTCCGCGCGCAGGCTGGCTGCTGCGCCGGCCAGTTTGTCCGGATCGCGGCCGCAGAACGCCACTTTCGCCCCTTCGGCCAGCAGCAGCTTCAGGGTTTCGAAACCGATGCCCGACGAGCCGCCGGTCACCACCGCCACCCGATCCTCAAGCTGAAAATTCATCGTTGGATTGCTCCCGTAAAGTCCCGCAGATAGCGGTTGAAACACGCCGGCGCATCGAGGTAGCTGGCATGACCGGCGGCGGCGATCAGACGCAGCGCCGCGTCCTGTTCACCCGCCAGCTCGGCCGCCTTCTCCGGTGGCGTAATGCGATCCTGTTCGCCGCACCACACCTCCAGCGGGCCGCGATAGCGCGCCAGATAGCGACCGATATCATCGTTGGCCAGCATCCAGGCGGCACTCAGAAAACCGTCGGGATCGAGCTGCTGCATGCCGTTGCGCACCCAGGCGATATCCTGCGGATCCGCCCCTTCACGCAGCAAGGCCGCCGCCCGCTGCTCGCCGTAGCCCACCGGCCCCAGCGTCTCTATCATCTGCTGGCGCTGGCCGTACACCTGCCGACGCTTTTCCTCCGGCGCCGTGGCATAGCCCTGCGCCGGATCCGCCAACACCAGCCCGCACAGCCCATCCGGATAGCCGGCGGCATAGGCGCTACCGATCAGCGCCCCCAGCGAATGGCCGACGATCAGCGGCTGCACCAGCTGCAGCTCATCAATCAGCGCCGCCAACGCCGCCGCATAACCGGCTGCATCGGCCTGCGGATCCGCCAACGGCAGGCTGCCGCCGTAGCCCGGCGCGTCCCATGCCAACAGACGGTGGCCGTCCGTCAGGCCGTTATCGTTGAACTGCTTGATCCACGAGGCGGATCCGGAGCTGATGCCATGCAGCAACACCACCGGCCGCCCCTGCCCGGCCTCGCGCCAGCTCAGGGTGTACGCCCCGCAGCGCGCCCGTTGGCGTTGCGCCAGGCCGTTCATCAGTTGCGCTTCACTTTGGACAGCGGGTGATCCGCCGGATAGGTCGGGATCTCCGGCTTAGCGGTGCCGAGCATCACGCACATCAGCGCCTCTTCCTCGCCGTGGTTGAACAGGCCGCGATACACCCCCGCCGGCACCGAGATCAGATCGCGCTCTTTCAGCCGGGTTTCGTAATACTCTTCGCCATCCTGAATCATCAGCGTGATGCTGCCTTTCAGCATGAAGAACACTTCTTCCACGTCGTCATGCAGGTGCAGCGGGCCCTCGCACTTCGAAGGCAACACCATGGTGGAGAAGGTGAAGTTGCCTGCCGGAATGGTGTTGGCATCGCTGGCCACGCCGGTGGCGCCGGTGCCGATGTAGCGCATCTGCGCACGGCGGTATTTCGGGTCGAAGTCGGCCTGGAATTTCAGCGCGTTCCAGTCATATTTGCGGCCCTCGAAACGGGCGATGCGCGACTCCACCCAGTTTTCCATCGACAGATCCTGCGGCTTGACGCCGGCTTTGTTCTCAACCTGAGACATGTTGTCACTCCTCTGTTGAATCGATTGATTAATCAGTACTTTCTCAGCAACGGCAGCAGAATGAGGCAGCCGACGAAAGCCATCACCACCAGGAACAGCAGGCCGTTATCCATATTGCCGGTGGCGGCGATCAGCGCCCCCATCAGCACCGGCGCCAGCGCACCGGCAAAATTGCCCAACCCGTTGAAGATGCCGCCGGCGGTGGCGCTCACCTTGCTGCTGGTGGCCTTCGCCAACAGCGCGAAAATATTCGGCGCGCCGGCGCCCCACATAAAGGTGCTGAAGGCCATGGCGGCGATCACGCTGTAGGTGCCCTGCAGGTGCAACACCACCGCCAGACCGAGGCCGGCACCGCACAGCGACAGGAAGCAGGCCAGCGCGCGGCGATCCAGCTTGTCCGACAGCCAGGCGCCCAGCACTTCGCCGAGCAGCATGGCGATGAACGGCAGCGAAGAGAGGTAACCGGCATGTTCCAGATGAATGCCTTTGCCCTTGATCAGATAGCTCGGCAGCCAGCCGTTCATGCCCCACAGGTAGGTCAGGAAGGCGATGTTGAACAGGCAAATCATCCAGAAATGCGGGCTGCGCAGCAGCTCGCGGCGATGCTGTTTGCGTTCGGACACCGCCGGCTTGGCCGCCGCCGCCGGACGCGCGACGTTCAGGTGGCGCATGCCGAACAGCACCAGCAACATCACCGGCAGCGTCAGAAACGCCATAAAGAAGAAGGTGGCCTGCCAGTCGAAGGTATTGAGGATGTACAGGGTGACCGGGAAGCCGAGCGCGGCCCCCAGCGGCGTGCCGAGCAACCACAGCATGGTGGCGCGCGCCTGCAGCTGCGGCGGGAAAGCCTGACGAATAATGGCGTAGGCCATCGGCAACAGCGGCCCTTCGGCGATGCCGAGCAGGATGCGCAGCGTCATCATGGCGTGATAAGAACGCACCAGCCCCATCAACACCATCAGCACGCCCCACACCACCATCATGCCAATCAATACCTTGACCGGATTAAGCCGATCGCCGATGCCGCTGAGCAGCATGGAGGAAATGCCGTAGGAGAACAAAAACGCGCTCATCAGCAAGCCCAGCCGCGCCGGGTCAAAACCGATGCCCAACGCCTGCTGAAACTCGGCGTCGGAAAACAGCGCCGCGATGCTGATCTTGTCGAAAAACGCCAGCAGCACGCAGGCAAACAGCGCGATCGGCACCGACCAGCGCACCCGCTGCTGCGGATTTTCGGCAACGGTTTCCCCCGCCCGTCCAGCGCGGGCGTCAATGTCTTGCGTAGTCATAAAACGCTCCCGAGGTTCGGGCGTTATTTCAACGCCATCAAAGAAAACTCCGCATCCGCCAGTTGCTGCGGATCCAGCACCCGGCCACTCGCCAACCAACGCTTGCCGAGCTTGATGGTGCGCGCGTCGTTGAACGCCACCATCTGCACCAGCTGCCGATCGGCGTTCAACGTGAAGAACACCTGCGACTGCGGCGTGCGGCGCACCACATGGTGCACACCGCCGCTCGGCACGCCGAGGATCTGGATATTGACGTCATATTGATCCGACCACAGCCAGGCCACGTCGTCATACGGGGCGGCGAAGGCGTCGAGCATCGCGCAGGCGGTGCTGATGGCCTGATTTTGCGCGTAGGCCCAGGACTGCAGGCACAGGCCAAGCGTCGGGTGACGCGCCACATCGCCCGCGGCGAAGATCGCCGGATGGCTGGTGCGCCCCTGGCCGTCGACCACAATGCCGGACTCGATCGCCAGCCCGGCGCTGCGCGCCAGTTCGAGATTCAGCTCGACGCCGATCCCCACCACTACCAGATCGAAGGCTTGCGGATCGCTGACTTCGCTGCCGATCCAGGCGGCGCCGTCGCGATCTTCCAGCGAGATCTCACCGCAGCCGCACAGCACCGTGACGCCCTGCCGGCGATGCAGTTCGAGCAACGCCTGTGAGACATCGGCGCCGACGCTGCGCATGCACAGCGCGGGTTGGCGTTCAAACACCGTCACCTCGGCGCCGAGACGCCGCGCGGAAGCGGCGATCTCCAGCCCGATCCAACCGCCGCCGACGATCGCCAGGCGACGGCAGCCCTGCAGCCCCTGCCGCAACCGGACCGCATCGTCCCAGGAACGCAGCGTCATCACGCGCGGGTGCTGCGCCCAGGCGGCGCTCGGCAAACGCGGCCGCCCGCCGGTGGCGATCAGCAACTGCTCGAACTGCAGCCGCTGCCCGTCGCTGAGCGTAATGATTTGCTGTTCAGCGTCGATGGACTCGGCGCGCAGCGGGCGGCGCCAGTCGATATTCAGCTCCGCCACCGTCTGTTCGCTGAACAGCCGGCTGAGGGGCGCCGCGGCATCCAGCAGCACCGCTTTCGACAGCGGCGGCCGCTCGTAAAAATCGTAGGGTTCGTCGCTGACAACCGTCAGCCGGCCGCTGTAACCCCGGTCGCGCAGCGTCTTGGCCGCCCAACCGCCGGCCTGGCCGCCGCCGACGATGACGATGCCTGCCTGCTCCGGCCGGTTCATAACGCCTCCGCCTTTTTATGCTGGCGGCGCGTGTCGTGATCGATGCCGCCCTCTACCGCCCATTCGGTGAAGGAGACCAGCGAATGTTCCAGCTCGCGCGGCTGCCAGTTTTCCGTCAGATAATCGTCGTTGGTGTAGTACTCGAACGCGCCGCCGGTCGGGCTGTTGACGTACCAGAAATAGGCCGAGGAGATCGGGTGACGGCCGGGGCCGATAAAGGTGCTCCACTGCTCTTTGTTCATGGCAATGCCGCCGCCGATCACTTCGTGGATATCGCGCACGGTGAACGCCACGTGGTTCAGGCCGCGTGGGCGGTTCGGCAGCTTCAGCAGGAACAGGTTATGGTGGCCGCCGCGCGGCTGGGTGCGCAGGAAGACGGCGCGATCGATATAGCGATCGGAAACCTGGAAATCCAACAGCTCGCGGTAGAAACGCTCGGTCGCCGCCAGATCTTCAACGAAGAACACCACGTGGCCAATGTTGATCGGCTGCGCCTGCGAATAGACCGGGCTGGGTTGATCGATGCGGCGCACGTCGCCCCATTGGTTGATCGGCGTGACCGGCACCTCGACCGCCTGCTGGCGGCTGACGACGAAGCGCAGCGTCATGCCGTTGGGATCGAGGCACTCCAGCTCTTCTCCCACCTGGCGGAAGCCGGGCATCAGCGCCAAACGCGGCTGCAGGCGCGCCAGATCCGCGGGCGAGGCCACGCCCCAGGTCATGCGGCGCAGGGTGGAACCGCCTTCAAACGCCGCAGGCAGCGCCGCGCTTTGCAGCGGATGCAGGACAACCCGCGCCCCGCTCAGGGTAGTGAATTCGCGCAGCGCTTCGCCCCAATGTTGCGTGGCGGGCTGCAGGCCGAAGTCTTGCATGAATTTTTCGCAGGTTGGCAGATCTTCGACGCCAAATTCCAGTTTTTCGATTCCGATTACGCTCATTGTTCAGCCTCACGTTCTCGCTGCATACGGTTTTCAGGCATGAGTGAACCCCGGCCCCTGTTTGCTACGGGCCTTGTCCCTGCCTGAGTAAAAGAGTCGGTCCTGTCGGTTAGCCGACGTTGGCCTGCGGCGGCGCGCCGAGGAAGCCGGAAATTTTCTCCGCCGCGTCGCGCACTTCCATGCGCAGCCGCTCGCGATCCGCTTTCGGGATCTCATCGGACGGCACCATGATGCTGACCACCGCCTCGACCCGCTGCTCGCGGTTGAAGATCGGGTAGACGATCGAGGAGATGCCGTGGCGGAAGAACGATTCGCCGATCACATAGCCGCGCGCCTTGTCTTGCTGCACCATCTGCCACAGCGTTTCGCGATCCGCCGGGGTGCCCGGCGCATTACCCGGCAGCTGCGCGTCTGGATACAGTTGTTCGAACTCGCTGCGAGTCGCGCTGGTCAACAACATGCGGCCGAGCGAGGTTTGGTGCACCGGCAAGCGGGTGCCGACGCTGACCTGATTGATCTGCGAACCGGCGGCGCTGACGCGGGCGATATAGATCACGTCACGCCCGTCGCGGATCGCCAGATGGCTGCTGCACTGGCTGCGATCGCGCAACTGCTCGATCACCGGCTGGCCGGCCTGCGCCACGTCCAGCGACGCGATATATTCGAAGCCGAGACGCAGCACCTTGATGCCGAGCGCAAAGGTGTTGGTGCGCGGATTGCGCTCCAGAAAGCCCAGGTGTTCGAGCGTCTGCACCACGCGATAAGCGGTGGCCTTCGGCATATCGACCAGGCGATGCAACTCGGCGAAGGTCATCTCCTTATGCTGCTCGCCAAACGCCAGCAGCAACTGCAACCCGCGATCCAGCCCCGGGATCAGATATTTACATGCTTGCTCGTCCGCCATCTCTCGCTCCTGCGCTGTGCGCCTGCCCTGCGGGCCGTCAGTTGAATACGAAGCCGCCGTTGACCGGCAGCAGTTGACCGGTGACGAAATCCGCCAGCGGCGACAGCAGATAAAGCACCGTACCGTTCACATCGTCCGGGTGCTGCGCCCCGGCCAACGCGCGCCCCTGCTCGTACAGCTGGTGGCGCTCGGCGGGGACATACTCGGTAGCTTCCACCCGCGTCAGGCCCGGCGCGATGGCGTTGACGCAGATGCCCTGCGGACCCAGCTCACGCGCCATCGATCGGGTCATCGCGATCAGCGCGCCTTTACTGGCAACATAGGCCATCAGGCGCGGCGCGCCCCACAGCGCGGTGTCCGACGCCACGTTGACGATCTTGGCGTGCGGGTTGCGCGCCAGCAGCGGCACCGCCGCCTGGCTTACCAACCAGGTGCCGCGCACGTTGACCTGCATTACCCGATCCCACAGATCGATGTCGTATTCCATCATGGTTTTACCGCCGACGCCGGTCGCCAGCGCCGCGTTGTTCACCAGCCCGTCGATCCCGCCGCCTGCGGCGATCTTTTCGAACGCCGAACGGATCGAATCCGGTGAGGCCAGATCGATGATTTGCGTTTCTACCTGAGCGCCCTGCTCGCGCAGCGCGGCGCCGCTCGCCGCCAGCTCATCCGCCAAAATGTCGCACATCACCACCTGCGCGCCGGCAGCGGCGATGGCGGCGGCGAAGCTGTAGCCCAGGCCGCGCGCCGCGCCGGTGACCACGATGCGTTTACCGTTCAGCAGGCCGTTCACTGCGCCGCCTCCCGCTCGCGCAGCGTCGCCAGCTGTTTTTGCGCCTCTTTCTGCATCAGGCGGCGCAGACGAGAAAGACCGACGTCGTGCTGGTACAGATATTCGCGGCCGCGGGCGTTAGGCGCCATGTTCTCAAGCACGATGCGATCCTGCTCGAGCACGTCCCAATGCAACGATTCCAGACGATTGCGGTACATGAAGCGCCACATGTCGCGCTGCCAGTCCTTGACCTTACGGATGCGCCAGAAGAATACCCGGCAGTGATCCTTGTCCTCCGGCACCACCATGCCGATGATCCAGAAGTGACCGCCCGGCCCGAAGCGCTTCTTGTACGGGATCGACAGGCGCATCCAATACGCGCCGCTGTTGCCGAATTCCACCCAGTCGAAGTTGACGCCGATCTGGCCGTTTTTCTTGAAGATGAAGCCGCTGTCGGTCGGCTCCAGCGCCATGTCCGCCTTGCGATCCCCTTCCGCCATCGAGTGTGAAGAGGAGTGCAGGTAGGTGCCGTGCATCGGATCCATCACGTTTTCCAGGGCGTACTGGTAGTTGCAGTTCCAGCTGGCGGTGCACAGAAAATGACTGTACGACGCTTCGTCCGCCAGCTCTTGCGGGAAAGTCAGCTCCGCCGGCGCTTCATCCGCCGTCACGCCGAAATAGAGGAACACCGCGCCATAGGCTTCTTTGACCGGGTAAGATCGCAGGCATTTTTGCCCCACCAGCGGGCAGCGATCCACCGCCGGCACGTCTTTCACCGTCCCGTCGCCGCCGACTTCCACCCCGTGATACCAACAGGCGATGCGATCGCCGAGGTTCCACCCCATGGAAAGCCGCGCGCCACGGTGCGGGCAGCGGTCTTCCAGCGCATGGATCTGGCCTTCACCGTCGCGCCACACCACGATTTGCTGCCCCAGGCGGGTGATGCCGACCGGGTTGTTGCCCACTTCCCAGCTGGCCAGCACCGGATACCACATGCCGCGCAGCCCCTGGTCAAGATAGTCCTGCAAGCTCTGTTCGGAGGATGTTGTGTTTGCTGTCATTGTCTTCTCCCGGGTGTCGCTCAGAAACCGTTAACGTGAAGGAATTCGCGGAACGTCGCCTCATTCCACGGCTGGCCGCTGCGATCGAACAGACGACGCTGATTCAACGCGCTGACGATCTGCTCCAGCTCTTCCGCCCCCTGATCGAAGATCGTTTCCAGCGCCGCCACCAGGGCAGTTTCGAAGCCGTCCGGCACCCGGGCGCGGTTTTGCCAGATGACATTGCGGAACTGGCCCGGCTGATGGATTTGACCGTTGCCGCCTTCGCGGGCCGGCGTCACCTGTTGGGTGTCCGGCAGCCAGGGATTGAAATCGGTGATGTGCTGCATGATTACTCCTCCGCGATAAAGGTGATCTGGATTTGGTTGTCGACCACCCGGGTGGGATAGGTTTGCAGATCGCGGCCGCCCGGCTCGCGCAGGCACTGGCCGGTACGCACGTCAAACAGCGCTTCGTGCAGCGGGCACTCAACCTTGCCGTCGTCTACAAACCCCTGGCTGAGCAAGGCATAAGCATGCGGGCAGACGTCTTCCAGCGCGTAGTAGTTACCGTCGAGCAGGTACACCCCGATCTCCTTTCCTTCCACTTTGCCGGAGAAAGGAAAATCTTCTTTCACCTGAGACACTTCGCACACATTCTTCCAGCTCATTGCTTTTATCCTCTATCTGATTGTTTCATATATGAAACTCAGTTTCTTATTTAATACAGCCACTATAAGTCTGGCGAAACTTTCGTCAAGCGAGCGGAACGGCAAATGTTAATGAAAGGTTGTTTAAAAATGACAAATGCGGGAAAGATCACGAAATCATGCACCGATATGAAAAACCTATGTCAGTTGTGCGCTCCCTCGCTAATTTATGGCAAAAAATGCGTTGATCCCGGCGGCGCATTGCGCGTAAAAGTGTTTTCTCGCTGTCTTTTACACCCTATTTGATAACAATAAATTTACATCAATCAGCCCCATCCCCGCGTTTGCGCCAAATGGCATCCCCGGGTGAGTTTACTGCTGCCTGAATTCGTCAACCGCTCGCACTGAGGAACGCGCCGTGCAACAACGTCAACGCTGGTTTGGGGTGATCGCCCTGCTGTTTCTGATCGTTATCGCCTATGCGGATCGAGTTAATATCGCCGTGATGTTGGTCAATCCCGACTTCCTGCAACACTTTCAACTCGGCGGTGACCGCGCCCATCAGGGCACGCTGATGACGGTGTTTTTACTCGGTTACGGCCTGTCCGCCATGTTGCTGACGCCGTTTCTGGAAACGCTGATGGGTTACCGCCGCGCGCTGACGCTGAGCGTCGTGCTGTGGGCGCTGCTCACCGCCGCGTCGCCGCTGGCGGGATCGCTACTGTTGCTGTGCGCGGTGCGCGCGCTGCTTGGCGTCAGCGAAGGGCCGCTGTTCTCGCTGAAAACCATGTACATCAGCGATCATTTCGCCGCCGACGAGCGCGGCAAACCCAACGCGGTCAGCGCGCTGGGCGTCTCGTTGGGGCTGGTGATCGGCTTTCCGCTGGTGAGTTTTCTGATGGCGCACTTCGGCTGGGCGATGTCGTTTCACCTGCTGGCGCTGCTCAACCTGCTGCTGGGCCTGGCGCTGGTGCGGTTGTTCGTTCATCCGCTCGCCTTATCTTCATCTTCACGCCCTGCCGATCCGCAACCGGTGCTAAGCCGCGTCTGGCACACCTTTGCGCTGGCCTGGCGCACGCCGATGCTCGGCTGGATCCTGCTGATCGAGATCGCCACGCTCAGCTACCTGTGGGGCTCCAGCGCCTGGCTGCCGGCTTACCTGACCGATGAAAAGGGATTCTCCATCAAGCAAATGGGCTGGATGGCCGCGCTGCCTTTCATCGTCAGCATCGCCTCCAAATACCTCGGCGGCGCGTTGCTCGATCGCATCCGTCCTTATCAGGCGCCGCTGATCTTCGTCTTTGGCGGCGCGGCGACCGCACTGTGCATCTATGGCGTAATGAATAGCCATCAGCTTGGCTGGATCGCCTTCTTCCTGCTGGCGGCCAACGCCTGTTGGGGCGCGCAGGGCGCGGCGATCCCCACGCTGCTGCAGCATTATGCGCGGCCGGAGGCGGTCGGCAGCGCCTATGGGCTGATTAACGGCATCGGCAATCTATTCTCGGCGTTCGTGCCGATGGCGATGGGCATGGTGATGGCCAGCCAGGGCAAGGTGTCTTCAGGCTTTGCGGTGCTGATTGCCTCACAGCTGCTGACGCTGCTGGCGGGCGGCGCGCTGTTTAGCCGTATGTTGCTGGCGCGACAGGTTAAACGGGCATAAACCCGTTTCTCTCTCCTCTGTGGCGAGAAACCGAATGCTGTGAGTGGGTGCTCAGGGATCTGGACGCCATCAACCAGCAGACGGGGGACATCCCCCGTCGCCGGGTTGCCTTACCGTTCGGATTCGTAAGCCAAAATGGCCGCAACCTCCGTAGTGCCCGATCGGATACGCAACTCGCACAGCGTGCTGCGGGTTATCCATGCCAGTGATATTACCGTGGCACAAATAACCACCAGTTTTAACAGGCTCCGTTTGTTCGGCATCATGCCTTCTTCTCCTTGCCTCGCGGCGGGTAAGAGGCTAACTTAACGTTGCTGGCGTTAGAGTAGGCCTCGGGTTGATGAATATCGACTCGGGGCTTTTCTCTTTGTACCTTTCACGCAGGCTCCAGATACAAAGATCCAGAGCACCCGCGCGCAGTATATTCATCCTCCCCGTTATCCCGGTTCCTTTTTACTGACTCCGTTTCATTTCTGCGCAAAATTGCGCAAAGGCGTTGCAACAGACTGAAAATCGCCGCGCGGATGGCGACAAACGAAATAAAAAAAGCGGCCCCAATTCGATGGGAGCCGCTTTTTCAGCGAGGCGTGGCCTGTCGTCAGGCGTGTTTCTTGGCCGCCTGCAGGTACAGCATCTCCAGGCCCAGGGTCGCCGCGGCCAGCGCGGTGATCTCGGACTGGTCATAAGCCGGCGCCACTTCCACTACGTCCATGCCGACGATGTTCAGCGACTGCATGCCGCGCACCAGTTTCAGCGCGCGATCGGAGGTCAGGCCGCCGATCACCGGCGTGCCGGTGCCCGGTGCGAACGCCGGATCCAGACAGTCGATGTCGAAGGTCAGGTACACCGGCATATCGCCGACGATGCCTTTGATCTGCGTCAGCAGGTCGTCCACGCTGCGATCGTTCACCTGCGCGGCGTCCAGTACGGTAAAGCCGTTGTCATGATCGAACTCGGTGCGAATGCCGATCTGCACCGAGTGATGTGGATCGATCAGGCCTTCGTTCGGCGCATGATAGAACATGGTGCCGTGGTCGAACTTGCTGCCGTTGGCGTAGGTATCGGTATGGGCATCGAAGTGCACCAGCGCCAGCTTGCCGAAATGCTTGGCGTGCGCGCGCAGCAGCGGCAGGGTGACGAAATGGTCGCCGCCGAACGAGAGCATGCGCTTACCTGCCTTCAGCAGTTTCTCCGCGTGCGCCTGCAGCTTGTCGCTCATGTCCTGCGCATCGCCGAAGTTGAACACGATGTCGCCGCAGTCAACCACATTCAGGCGATCGCGCAGATCGAAGCTCCACGGCCAACGATTGCCTTCCCAGGCCAGGTTGGTGGACACCTGACGGATGGCCGCCGGGCCATGACGGCCGCCGGCGCGGCCGGAGGTCGCCATGTCAAACGGAATGCCGGTGATGACCCACTCTGCATCGCTGTCGTAAGGCATGAAGTTCAGCGGAAAGCGCAGGAAACCAAAGGCGTTGGACACTAATGAATTATCGGACTGATGGCCTAAGGTGCTCATAGTAAACCCTCGTAGTTCAACAAGTTGCCGGGCGCAGACGCCGGGCCGTGACAAAAAAAAATCCCTCCCGCGTCGTTAGCCCGACGAGAAAGGGATTTATTCGATGTGTGTTTCGGTGCTACCGATACGGCAGATTATGGCCGCATTTTGCTCATGCTTCAAGGGGGCCGACATCGCCCCCCTGAAGAGGGCGGTTACTCGTCTTCCAGATACGTGTAACCGTACAGGCCGGCTTCAAACTCTTCCAGGAACTGCGCCTGCAGCTCGCTGTCCAGATCGGTTTCTTTGACCTGATCGCGGAATTTGGACAGCAGCGCGCTCGGATCGAGCTGCACGTACTCCAGCATGTCCGCCACGGTGTCGCCCTCGTCGGACAATTCGGTCTCGACGCTGCCGTCCGGGAACACGTACACGTCAACCGAGGCGGTGTCGCCGAACAGGTTGTGCATGTTGCCGAGGATCTCCTGATACGCACCGACCATGAAGAAGCCCAGCGCCGGCGGGTTCTCCGGATCGTACGGCGGCATCGGCATGGTGGTCGCCACGCCGTCGCCGTCGACGTAATGGTCGATGGTGCCGTCGGAGTCGCAGGTGATGTCGAGCAGCACCGCACGGCCTTCCGGCGGCTTATCCAGCCCTTCCAGCGGCAGCACCGGGAACAGTTGGTCGATGCCCCAGGCATCCGGCATCGACTGGAACAGCGAGAAGTTGACGTAGAACTTGTCCGCCATGCGCTCTTGCAATTCGTCGATGATCGGGCGGTGCGCGCGGTTGCTCGGATCGAGCTGCTGCTGGATCTTGTTGCAGATGTTCAGATACAGCTGCTCGGCCCAGGCGCGCTTGGTCAGGTCCAGCATGCCGTGCGCATATTGGGTATGCACGTCGTGCAGATCCATCTGGCTGTCGTGCAGCCATTCACGCAGCGAGCGGCGGTTCTCCGGCTCGTTCATTTCCAACCAGGTTTCCCACATGCTTTCCAGCGCGCGCGGCGCGTCGGCTTCCGGCGGCTGCGGTTCGCTGAATTCGTTGCGCTCTACGCCGATCACATTGGAGACCAGCACCGTGTGGTGCGCGGTCACGGCGCGGCCGGACTCGGTGATCACCGTCGGGTGCGGCAGGCCGTGTTCGTTACAGGCGTCGCCGATGCCCCAAATCACGTTGTTGGCGTATTCGTTCAGGCCGTAGTTGACCGAGCAATCGGACTGCGAGCGGGTGCCTTCGTAGTCGACGCCCAAACCGCCGCCCACGTCGAAGCACTGAATGTTGACGCCCAGCTTGTGCAGCTCAACGTAGAAGCGCGCCGATTCGCGCACGCCGGTGGCGATATCGCGAATGTTGGCCAGCTGCGAGCCCAGGTGGAAGTGCAGCAACTGCAGGCTGTCGAGACGGCCCGCTTCGCGCAGGGTCTCCACCAGCTTCAGCACCTGCACCGCCGCCAGACCGAATTTGGACTTTTCGCCGCCGCTCGACTGCCATTTGCCGGAGCCTTGCGACGCCAGACGCGCACGCACGCCCAGGCGCGGTATGACGTTCAAGCGTTCGGCTTCTTCCAGCACCAGGTTGATCTCGGACATCTTTTCGATCACCAGGTACACCTTGTGCCCCAGTTTTTCCCCGATCAGCGCCAGGCGAATGTATTCACGATCTTTATAACCGTTACAGACGATCACCGAGCGGGTCATGCCGGCATGCGCCAGCACCGCCATCAGCTCGGCCTTGGAGCCGGCTTCCAGCCCCAGCGGTTCGCCGGAATTCACCAGCGATTCAATCACGCGGCGATGTTGGTTCACCTTGATCGGATACACCAGGAAATAGCCGCCCTGGTAACCGAAGGACTCGCGCGCGCGTTTGAACGCGGCGTTGATCGAACGCAGGCGATGCTGAAGGATCTGCGGGAAGCAGAACAGCGCCGGCAGACGTTGGCCGTCTTGCTGGCGCGTTTTCACCAGTTCTGCCAGATCGACGCGCGCCTGCGGGACATCCGGATCCGGGCACACGCTGATATGGCCCAGCTCGTTGACGTCATAGTAATTGTTGCCCCAGTAGGCGACGTTATAAGTACGCAGCATCTTGCTGGCATTACGATCATTCATGGCAACCTCCTGCATGGAGCGCAAAGATAAAGACTCGCCCGCAACTGGCGGACGGTGAATCAACAGATCATCAGACATGGTTCGCCTCACATTCCGTACTGACGAAACCGCCAGCCACTATCGCAGCTACAACCCGCGAGAACAACCCAACAAGCCGCGCCGGCGGCAGCGAAGAGAACTGCCGTTCGCGGTCAGCGATCGGTTTATCACTCATATAATTGTAAGACACCCTGTTCAAACCTCGTGAATCGGGCCAAGAAACATCCCACAGGAAGGCTGCAGGCTACCCTTGTTCAGTTCTTCAGACGACCGTTAGCCGGCCCGAGAATCCTGAGTAGCGGCCAAGTGTTTATCGCACCTGGTAAGTGACAGAGAGACAAGACGGGAAATAGCAGAAGAATGTGCGCCAGAACGGCACTGCTGTTGGGAACCAACAACCGGTAGACAACGGATCATTAATCCAACCACCTCCACGCGCGCCGTTCGGAGTGAACGACCCAGCCTCTAAAATAGTGTAAGAACGTGACCGTTCGATGAAGCGGCGGCGCCACGGCGAACGCCCGCGACGGATAATAGCGCAATGCCGGCGAATGCAAAGCGGAAGTTTATCGTACCTTCCCCCACGCCAGACCGCCGTACTGTGCAGCAAATGAACCGCGCGCGCAGTTTATACCGGTAAGCAGGTGAAAAAGCAAAATGAAAATTCGCCGAAAACTGTTTCAAGCGATGAAAATGGCGCCAACCCGTTTGCGCAAAAGAGCGAAAGCGCAAAAAATTACTGGCAATCTGGCTAAACCCTGACCTAAAATAGACGTCCAGATGTTAATCCATCTATACTGGTTAACTGATAAACTGCTTAACGGCTTTGCCTGAGGGGCGTTGCAGGATGCATCTCGCGCCATCAGCGGAAGACCCTTCGCTTCGATGCCGGATCTCCAGCGCTGTGCAGTAATTTCTAACCCGTCTTATGCAAGGTAAAGAACACAATGGCTAAACACCTCTTCACGTCCGAATCCGTCTCCGAAGGACATCCAGATAAAATCGCCGACCAGATCTCCGATGCCGTCCTCGACGCCATCCTGGAACAAGATCCGAAGGCGCGCGTCGCCTGCGAAACCTACGTGAAAACCGGCATGGTCCTGGTCGGCGGTGAAATCACCACCAGCGCCTGGGTCGATATCGAAGAGATCACCCGCAAGACCGTGCGCGAGATCGGCTACGTTCATTCGGACATGGGCTTTGACGCCAACTCCTGCGCAGTATTGAGCGCTATCGGCAAGCAATCCCCGGATATCAATCAGGGCGTTGACCGTACCGATCCTCTCGAACAGGGCGCCGGCGATCAGGGCTTGATGTTTGGCTACGCCACCAACGAAACCGACGTGCTGATGCCGGCTCCGGTGACCTACGCACACCGTCTGGTGCAGCGCCAGTCCGAAGTGCGTAAAAACGGCACCCTGCCGTGGCTGCGCCCGGACGCGAAGAGCCAGGTGACCTTCCAATACGACGACGGCAAAATCGTCGGCATCGACGCCGTCGTTCTGTCCACCCAGCATTCCGAAGACATCGCGCTGAAAGATCTGCAAGAAGCGGTGATGGAAGAGATCATCAAGCCGGTACTGCCGGCGGAATGGCTGACGGCGGGCACCAAATACCACATCAACCCGACCGGCCGTTTCGTTATCGGCGGCCCGATGGGCGACTGCGGCCTGACCGGCCGTAAGATCATCGTCGACACCTACGGCGGCATGGCTCGCCACGGCGGCGGCGCCTTCTCCGGTAAGGATCCGTCCAAGGTTGACCGTTCCGCGGCTTACGCGGCGCGCTACGTGGCGAAAAACATCGTCGCCGCCGGCCTGGCCGATCGCTGCGAGATCCAGGTGTCTTACGCTATCGGCGTAGCGGAACCGACTTCCATCATGGTGGAAACCTTCGGTACCGAGAAAGTGCCAACCGAACAGCTGACGCTGCTGGTGCGCGAATTCTTCGATCTGCGCCCATACGGCCTGATCCAGATGATGGATCTGCTGCAGCCGATCTACCGCGAAACCGCCGCCTACGGCCACTTCGGCCGCGAGCACTTCCCGTGGGAAGCGACCGACAAAGCTGAGCTGCTGCGCGATGCCGCCGGCCTGAAATAAGCCCCGACATCAACATGAAAAACGGCGAGCCAAGGCTCGCCGTTTTTTTTGAGCGGATGGGTGCTCCCGGATCAACGCATCGACTGCCAGCAAGCGGAGGCACCGCCCCCGCCGCCGGGTTGCCTTACCGTTCGGATTCGTAAGCCAAAATGGCCGCAACCTCCGTAGTGCCCGATCGGATCCGCAGCTCACACAGCGAGCTGCGGGTTATCCATGCCAGTGATATTACCGTGGCACAAATAACCACCAATTTTAACAGGCTCCGTTTGTTCGGCATCATGCCTTCTTCTCCTTGCCTCGCGGCGGGTAAGAGGCTAACTTAACGTTGTGATGCGTTAGAGTAGGCCTCGGGTTGATGAATATCGACTCGGGGCTTTTCTCTTTGTATCTTTCGCTCGGGCTCCAGAGACAAAGATCCAGAGCACCCGCCCGCAGTATATTCATCTCACCACCACGCCTCGTGTTCCTTTTCGCACGCAATATCATTTTTGCGCGACCGCTCGCAGCGCCTTACAACACCATGAAAAATAAAAAAAGGCTCAGCGACGCTGAGCCTTTGATGGCAGAAAAAGCACGGCCGAGATGCCGATTACGACGTCTGCTTACGCAACAGATAAACGAAGTACGGCGCGCCGATAAAGGTCGCCAGTAACCCGGCGGGGATCTGATACGGGAACAGCAGCATCCGCCCGCACCAGTCGGCAAACACCATCAGCAAGCCACCCAACAGCGCGGCGATCACCATCTGCGGCAGCGCGCGGCGGAAGCCCAGCATGCGCGCCATATGCGGCGCCATCAGCCCGACAAAGCTCAGCGGCCCCACGGTCAGGGTCGCCATGGCGGTCAGCGTGGCGGCCAGCAACAGGATGGTCAATCGCGCAGGTGTCAAGGCGATCCCCACCGAACGAGCGGTAGCGCCGCCAAGCGGCAGGATGGTCAGCCAACGGCGGCACAGCGGCGCCAATACCATCAGGCCGGCGGCCACCAGCGCGGTGCGCAGCGCCTGCGCCGGCTCCACCGAATAGGTCGAGCCGGAGAGCCAGGTCAGCAAGCCCCCCATACGCGGATCGCCGCTGGCCAACAGCAGGAAGATGACGGTGGTAAAGGCGGTGCTGAGCGCGATGCCGGCGAGCAACATGCGTTCCGTCGAGAAACCGCCGCGGCCGGCGGCAATCATGATGATCAGCAGCGTAACGGCCGCCCCCAGACTGCCGGCGGGCAACAGCCAAACGAAGGCGTCGCCCGGCACCATAAACAGCATCATCACGACGCCAAAAGCGGCGCCGGAGCTGATGCCCAACACTTCCGGGCTGGCCATCGGGTTGCCGGTCAGCTTCTGGATCAGCGTGCCGGCGACCGCCAGCATCATACCCGCGGCCAACGCCGACAGCACCCGCGGCCAGCGCCACGGCAGCAAGGAGTCCAGCTCCGCGCCCAGGCTCCAGTGCCAGCCGCCGGCGTTTTTGCCCAGCATCAGCGCCAGCGTCAGGCCGATCAGCAATACGAGGCCACCCAGCAGGATCCAGCCGGGCAGATTCCCGCGCTCGGCAGGCACCTTGTCGCCCAGATTCATCGGCGGCGGCGTGGCGGCGCTGCGCAAACGCGGCAGCAGCCACAGCAGCAGCGGCGCGCCGAACAGCGCGGTGGCCGCACCGGTCGGGATCTCGCGCCACACCTGCGTCACCCCGAGCATCACCTGATCGGTCAACCACAGCAACAGCGCCCCCAGCAACGGCGCCAGCATCATGCGGTGCGCCAGACGGCGCGCGCCCAGCATCTTCGCCATCAGCGGCGCAAACAGGCCGATAAAGCCGATAACGCCCACCGCGCTCACCAGCATGGCGCTGAAGATAATGGCCAGCCCCAGGGCGCAGAAGCGCGCCATCGACAGCCCCAGACCCAGGTTGCGCGCCACGCCGTCGTCCAGCCCCAGCAGCGTCAGCGGGCGCAGCAATAGCGCCGCCAACGCACTGGCCACCAGCAAACGCGGCAGGATAAACTGCACCGCGCTCCAATCCTGTTGGTTCAGCGCGCCGGTGCCCCACAGGAACATGCCCTGCAGTTGATCGTAATGAAACAGCGCCAGCAGGCTGTTGACCGCGCCGCAATACAACCCCAGCACCAGCCCGGCCAGAATCAGCGTCACCGGCGACATCCGCTTGCCCCAGGCGACGCCGAACACCAGCCCGCCCACCACAATCGCCCCCACCATAGCGGCCAACTGGCGGGTGAACTCGCCCCCCGGCAGCACCCACAGCGTGGCGATGGTCAGGCCGAGCTGCGCGCCGGCGGCCACGCCGAGCGTCGACGGTTCCGCCAACGGATTGCGCAACACCTGCTGGAACAGCACGCCAACCAACCCCAGACCGGCGCCGGCCAACAGTGACACCGTCAACCGCGGCAGCAGGCTGTAATGGAACAGCATTTGCCGCACGTCGTCGATGTCCGGCGCGCTGAGCGCCCGCGCCCATTGCGCCGGCGGCAGCTGCTGCACCAGGTTATATATCGTCAAACCGCCTGCCGCCGCCAGCAACAGCAGGATCAGCGTCAGCGGCAATTTCCGGATGCCCGCATTCATGACGCACTCTCCTGAGCCTGCGCCAACAGGCGGCAAAACCGCATCGTCGACAGCGTGGCGCCATAGAACCACACCGCCGGCACCTGCCGCAGCTGGTTTTGCCGCACGAAGGGCAACGACTGCCACAAAGGCGTCGCGCTGACCTTGTCCATCATCGCCTGATTGCCGTGATCGAGATAAATGACCCGGGCGTTACGCACCGTGGCCAACCGTTCAATCCCCACCACCGCCGTGCCCCAAAAATCGGTTGGCTCCTGCCAGGCATTGCGAATGCCGAGTTGATCCATCGCTTCCTGGAACAGACTTTTCTGGCCGATGATCAGCGCATGGCGCGTGTCGATCAGGGAAAACAACAGCAGCGGTTGCCGGGTGTAGCTTTGCAGGCGCTGACGCGCGTCCTGCATAAAGCTGTCAAACTGCGCCAGGTGGTTTACCGCCCGGCTTTCTATGCCCAACCGCTGGCCCAGCGCCAGCAGCGACTGGCGAGCGACGGTCAGCGGTTTGCCGCTGCCGTCGTTGAAGCCGAAGCTCATGGTTGGCGCGATGGGTTGGATTTTGCGCGGCGTCGGGCCATAGCCTTGCGATAGCAACACCAGCGAAGGCCGAAGCTGCTGCAACAGTTCGAGGTTCGGTTCGGTGCGCTGGCCGACGTCGACCACCGTCGCCGGCAGCTTTGGCTCCGCCACCCACAGGTTGTAGTTATGCACATCGGCCACCGCCAGCGGCGTCACGCCCAATGCCAACAGCAGCTCGATCGGCAACCATTCCAGCGCCGCAACGCGCGCGATATCCGGCGGCGCATCCGCCGCTCGGCCGGGCAACGAACCCAACAGCGGCGACAGCGCGAGCGCCATCAACAAACGGCGGCGCAGCGGATCGTGAGAAGAAGTGAATGCAGAGGACATCAGTAGACAAAACTCACCGGCGCGCCGCCGCTCGGATGCGGCAACGTGCCCATAGGAATACCGTAAATTTGCTCCAGCACCGGCCCCTGCATCAGCTCCAGCGGGCCTCCCTGGGCGATCATTTCACCGCCGCGCAGCGCCACCAAATGGTCGCAGTAGCGCGCCGCCATGTTGATGTCGTGCAGTACGGCGATCACTGTAAGATCGCGTTCGCGGCTCAGGCGCTGGATCAGCGCCAGCACCTCGACCTGGTGCGCGATATCCAGCGCCGAGGTCGGTTCGTCGAGCAGCAGGCAGCGGCTGTCCTGCGCCACCATCATCGCCAGCCAGGCGCGTTGGCGCTCGCCGCCGGACAGGCTGTCCACCAGCCGGTTGGCGAACGGCTTCAAGCCCACCAGCGCGATGGCCTCTTCCACCTGTTGACGATCGTTGGCGCCAAAACGCCCCAGCGCGCCATGCCACGGATAACGGCCGACGGCCACCAGCTCGCGCACCGTCATGCCTTCCGCCGCCGGCAACTGCTGCGGCAGGTAGGCCACCTGGCGGGCGAAAGATTTGCTGTCCCACTGCGCCAACGGCTGCTGATTGAGCAAGACCTGGCCGTCGCTGGGCGCATGGTGCCGCCCGAGCAGTTTCAACAGGGTGGATTTACCGGAACCGTTATGGCCGATCAGGCCGCAGACTTTTCCCTGGGGAAAACTGAGCGACAGCGGTTGCAGCAGCACCCGGCCGGGGACGGCGAAACTGGCGTTATCCAGCGCGAAGGTCGCGCCGGGATTAAGAAGTTTGTCCTGCATAGATCCTGCTTTGTCCGGGGCGACGCCGCGCCGCCCCGGCTATCCGGTTAGAAACGGAAGGTTGCGGTGGCGACCACCTGGCGTTCTGCGCCCCAGTAGCAGGCGTAGTCGCGGTAGCAGCTCGACACGTAGGTCTTGTCGAACAGGTTGTTGATGTTGACGCCCACGGACGAACCCGGCAGGCCAAAGCGCGCCAGATCGTATTTAATGGTCGCGTCCACCAGCGTGTAGTCCGGCACCTTGAAGGTGGTGTTATCGCTGTTGAAGCTCGAGCTGGAGCCGACGTAACGCACGCCGGAACCCAGCGTCAAACCGCTCACCGCCGTTTCGTGGAAGGTATAATCCGCCCACAGCGACGCCATGTGTTTCGGCACCTCGACGGTCGGTTTGCCCTGATAGGTGTTGTCCTTGGTGTACTTCGCATCGGTGTAGGTATAGGAGGCGATCAGGTTGACGTTGGCATTCAACGCCGCCTTGGCTTCCAGCTCCACGCCGCGCGAACGGATCTCGCCGCTCTGCACGCTGAACTGCGCGTTATCCGGATCCGGCGTCAGGTTGTTGTTCTTGGTCAGCTGATACAGGGCGCCGGTCAGCACGATTGGGCGATCCTTCGGCACGTATTTCACACCGGCTTCATACTGCTTGCCGATCGAAGGTTTGAACGTACTGCCCCCTTGCGTCGTGCCCAAATTCGGCTCAAACGACTCGCTGTAGCTGAAATACGGCGTCACGCCGTTGTCGAACAGATAGTTCAGGCCGCCGCGCCAGGTGAACTGCCGGTCGGTCTGTTGGCTCGTCGAACTCGTATCGCGGTTATAAGCGGAAGTCTTCGCCCAGTCATAGCGCCCGCCCAGCGTCAGCAGCCACTGATTCCACTCCCCTTGCTCCTGCACATACAGGCCGGTTTGCTCCTGACGGTTCAGATAATGGTAGGGAAAGTTGATGTTGACCGCGTCATTCCCGTATTGCGGATGGGTCATGCTCAGCCCGTCCGCTGTGCCAAATGCGGCATTGATATCGTTACGCATGCGCATGTAGTCCACGCCGAACAACAGCGTGTGGTCGATATCGCCGGTTTTCACCTTCGCCTGCGCCTGGGTATCCACCGAGAAATTGTTCAGGTGCTCTTTCGACTGAACATAGGCGCGGTTAATCGTCGTCGGCGTCGCAGTAGAAACGCCACTGCCATAAATACTCTTCATGTCGGTGTCCAACTGCAGATAGCGCAGGTTCTGACGCACCGCCCAGGTATCGTTGAAGGCGTGTTCGAAGCTGTACCCGATCATCCGCTGTTTGCGGGAAGTATAGTTGCTGGCTTCGCCTTCGTTGAAATCGGTCGGCAGTTTACCGCCGTCCGGCAACGGGATCAGCGTGCCCTGCTTCGGCAACCAGCCGTAATAACCGGTATAGGGATCGTTTTGAATGTTGGCCAGCAGCGTGAAGTTGGTCTTGTCATCCGGGCGCCAGCTAAAGGACGGCGCGATCGCATAGCGCTTCTCTTTGCTCATGTTTTGCTGCGCATCGCTATCTTTCGCCAGGCCGGTCAGGCGATAGGAATAGATGCCCTGATCGTCCAGCGCGTCGCTAAAATCGAAACCGGTCTGGAACAGGTTATCGCTGCCCATCTTGAACTGGATTTCGCGCAGCGGCTCGGTGGTTGGCCGCTTGCTGACCAGGGCGACCAGGCCGCCGGGGTTGCTTTTGCCGTACAGCACCGAGACCGGGCCGCGCAGCAGCTCGGCGCGCTCGAGGAAATAAGGATCGATGGACGCTTCGCTGTAGTTATCGCCCAGCAGCCGCAGGCCATCCAGATACTGAGTGGTGTTGGTGGCCGGGAAGCCGCGGATTGCCACCGCGTCATAGGTCGTGGAACTGCCGCGGCTGGCGAATACGCCCGGCGCATAGGCCAGCGCGCCCTTCACCGTATCCGGCTGGCGCATGTCCATCTCTTCACGCGTTACCACGGAAACGGACTGCGGGTTCTTCTCGATCGGCGTATCGGTTTTGGTGCCGGTGGCGCTGCGCTTGGCGACATAGGTGCCGACCGGCCCCCAGGCACTTTCCTGCTGGGCGGTGTTGCTACCGCCCACAACGGTAATCGTGTCTTCCTTGGCGGCCGGCTTGGCGTCGGCGGAAAAAGCCGGCATCGCCAGCGTACCCAGCGCCGCGGCGACGGTGATCGCTAACGCGCTGACGGGGAGACGGCCCTGCTTGGCCGCGGATGATGAAAGACGCTTGGTCAGCATGATTTATTTCTCTGATGAATTATTAAATGACGAATGTAAACGATAATAATTATTATAAGCGTCGCATTTTATGCAGAAGCCAAATTAAACTGCAAGCCGAATTCATAGGGCAAATAGGTTAAGGATTAGGCGCTTAGCCTTGCGGTTAACAGGGAAATAAAACAAGCAGAAAAATAAAAAAGCCCGCAACCAAGGTTACGGGCTTAATAACAAAGCAAAAATTTTCACCGGGGCCGACGCCCCGGCAGCGATTACTGGCCGAACATATCCTTGATCCAGCCGGCGACGCCATCGCCATCTTTTTGCTCACCCGCCGCCGGTTGTTGCTGTTGCTGCTGCACCGCCGCCTGGCTGGCCTGGCACAATCCCTGCGGATTGTCGGTCCAGACCGGGATGGTGCGCCAACTGCCGCCGCCGCAGATAAAGTTGCCGGCAGAGTCGATGCTCATCTGGTTAATGCCTTCCGGTGGCTGCAGCATCAGCGGCAGCGGCGTCTGGTTTTCCAGATAGCGGCGATACAGAGTCAAGGCGCCGTTGGCGCCGGTCAGCTTGGCCGGGCCGTTGTTATCGCGCCCGACCCAGGCGATCGCCACTTCCTTGCCGTCGATGCCGGCGAACCAGCTGTCGCGCAGATCGTTGGTGGTACCGGTTTTCGCCGCCAGGTTGTAGTTCGGGAACTTCACCGACAGCGAACGGGAGGTTCCGCGCGCCACGCCCTGCTGCATCGCGTACAGCGTCAGGTAAGCGGCCTGCGCCGGCACCATGCGCTCCGCCTGCGGGAAGCTCTGGTACAGCACCGTGCCGTCTTCGGCGATCACCGAACGCACCGCCGACAGCGGCGCACGGTTACCGCCGCTGGCGATGGTCTGGTACTCCTGCGCCACTTCCATCGGCGTCAGGCCGATCGCCCCCAGCAGCATCGAAGGCACCGGGTTGATCTCCGCTTTCGGGATCCCGAGGCGTTGCAGCGTGGCGCTGATCTGATCCAGCCCGACGGACAGGCCGAGGTTCACCGTCGGCACGTTCAGCGAGTTGGCCAACGCATCCACCAGCATCACCTGACCGCGGAATTTGCGATCGTAGTTGTTCGGTTGCCAAACGGCGCCGTTCGGCTGTTTCAGCGACAGCGGCGCATCCGCCAGCCAGGTGTTGAGGCGGTATTTATCCGGTTCGGACAGCGCGGTCAGGTACGTCGGCGGCTTGGCCAACGAGCCGACCAGACGGCGCGCCTGCATGGCGCGGTTGAAACCGGCGAACTGCGGGTTGGCGCCGCCGACCATGGCGCGCACTTCACCGCTGAAGCGATCGACGATCACCATCGCCGCTTCCAGATCCTGCAGGTGACGCGCGGCGCGCAGCGCCGGGATGCCGTCTTCGACCGCTTTTTCCGCCGCGTCTTGCGACACCGGATCCAGCGTGGTGAAGATCTTCACCCCGGACAAGTCATTCACTTTATCGCCCAGCCTGGTTTGCAGTTCCTGACGCACCATCTGCATAAACGCCGGCTGTGGCGTAATGACGCCGCCTTTCGGCTGTACGCCCAGCGGACGCGCGCTCAGCATGTCATACAGCTCGCCGTCGATCACACCCTGGTTCTGCAGCAGTTTGAGCACCAGGTTGCGACGTTCCAGCGCCAGTTTCGGGTTACGCCACGGGTTGTACAGCGACGCGCCCTTGACCATGCCGACCAGCAGCGCCTGCTGATCGAGGCTCAGCTCGTCCACCGGGCGGCCGAAGTAATACAGGCTGGCCAGCGGGAAGCCGCGGATCTGGTCGCTGCCGCTCTGGCCGAGATACACCTCGTTCAGATACAGCTCCAGAATGCGATCCTTGCTGTAACGGTAATCGACCAACAGCGCCATATAGGCTTCGTTGGCCTTACGCCACAGCGAACGTTCGTTGGTCAGGAACAGGTTCTTCACCAGCTGCTGCGTCAGGGTACTGCCGCCCTGCACCGCGCGGCCGGCGGTCAGGTTGGCCAGCACCGCGCGGCCGATGGAGTACGGGCTGATGCCGTCATGCTCATAGAAGTGGCGGTCTTCCGTGGCGATCAGCGTATCCACCAACAGATCCGGGAAACCGGAGCGCGGCACGAACAGGCGCTGTTCACCGTTCGGCGACTGCAGCATGGTGATAAGACGCGGATCGAGGCGGAAGAAGCCGAAGCTGCGGCCGCTGTCCAGGTTTTCGATCTTCGCCAGGCGGTTGTTCTGGAAATCGAGGCGGGCGCGGATCTGCCCTTCTTTACCATCCGGGAAGTCGAACGGGCGGCGCAGCATCTCGATGCTGTTGGCCTGTACGGTAAACTCGCCCGGACGCGTCATGCGGCTGACCTGACGGTACTGCATGCCTTCCAGCAGGTTGACCATCTCCTTCTTGCTGTACGGCATGCCCGGTTCCAGGTTGACCATGCGGCCGTACACCGCCGCCGGCAATTGCCAGACTTTGCCGTCGATGCGGCTGCGGATCTGGGAATCCAAATAGACGCCGTAGATCGCCAACAGGACGGCGAGCACCAGGATCAGTTTGATAATCAGGCCGAGCCAGCGGCGTTTTTTACGCGGCGGAGTCGCTTTTACCTTACGCGGCATGCGTTCCTCCTCCTCTTCATACTCATCATCGTCATACTCGTCTTCTTCGTAATCGTCATAATCGTCGTCTCGGCGACGGCGCGGCGGCTTGCGCGACGCGGTACTTTTTGGTTGTTTTCCTTTGCGCCCGATGGGCTCGCGGTCATCCCCAGCCATGGCTGTTGTTCTCCGAGCTTGCCGACACTGCCGGCCATGATTAGTCGCTTAATCTGTGCCGACGCCGCAGCGCTGACCAGAAGAAACATCTGAATTCCAAACCTTGAATGATCGCGACCTACTGATATTTCTTCGTTCGGCGCGTCGGGGCCGCCGTGGCCGGATCGTCCGGCCACACGTGTTTCGGGTAGCGGCCCTTCATCTCTTTTTGCACCTCGCGGTAGGCGCCTTGCCAGAAGGCCGCCAGATCGCCGGTGATTTGCAACGGCCGGTGCGCCGGTGAGAGTAACTCAAGCACCACCGGGATGCGACCCTCCGCCAACATCGGACTGCGCTGCTCGCCGAACATCTCCTGCAAACGCACCGCCAGCGCCGGCGGTTTGCCGGCCTCATAACGGATCGGCAGGCGGCTGCCGGTCGGCACAGTGTAATGAGTGGGTAGCGCATTATCCAGCCGCTGCTTTTGCTGCCAGTCCAGCAGGCGGGACAACGCCTCGGCGAGGTTGACCTGCTTCAAGCCGCGCAGATCGCGCACGCCGTTCAGCGACGGCAGCAGCCACTGCTCCAGCGCCGCCAGCAGCGGCTCTTCATCCATCGCCGGCCACTCCGCCTCCGGCAGCCAGGCTTGCGCGCACTGCAGGCGCACCCGCAATTGTTCGGCGGCGCCCTCCCAGTTGAGCACCGCCAGCCCCTGCGCGCGCACCCAATCGAGCAGCGCCTGCTGCAGCTCTTCATCCGCCGGCTTGGCCAGCGGCTGGGCGTGCAGCGTCAGACGGCCGATCTGCTGGCGCTTCCAGGCGCGCAGCGTGCCCTTCTCTTCATCCCATTCCACCGCCGTGCGCTGCATGACCATCGCCGGCAGCTGCGCCGCCAGCGCTTCGATGTCCACCGGCAACGCCAACAGGATACGCGCATCGGGGCTGTTGTGGCCCTGCAACAGGCTGGGGACGATCAGCCAGGGCGCGCGCGACAGCGCCTCATCCTGGTTCATCGCCGCCCCCATGCCGTTAGCCAGCAAGTAGCGGCCGTCCTGGCCACGGCGCTGGGCGATGCGATCGGCAAATGCCGACGCCAACAGGCGCGGTGCCAACTCGACGTCGACTTGCCCCGCGCGTTGCGGCAGGCGTTTGGCCAACTGCGCGGCGCGCTGCCGCCAGTTCGCTTGCGGGCGGCTCAGCCAATAACCGATATCCATCTGCCCGCCGCGCGGCGGTTCTTCCAGCAACGCCGCCAACAACGCCGCCGTCGCCAGGCCGTCGGCGCTCAGCGTCGCGCCGGCGACCAGCATCGCCGCAAGCCGCGGCTCGCATCCCAACGCGGCCATCTGGCGCCCCGGCGCGGTGAGTTTGTCGCCGTCATCTGTAGCCCCCAACCGGCGCAACAAGGCCCTGGCCGCCGCCAATGCCGCCGCCGGAGGCGCATCAAGCCAGGTCAGCTGCGCCGGATCGTGGCAACCCCACTGCAACAGTTCGAACCAGAAGCCGGTGAGATCGCTCTGTAAAATATCCGGTTCGGCATGTTCCGCCGCGCGTTCCGCCTGTTCTTTGGCGAACAGATGCCAGCAAAGGCCCGGCTCCAGGCGCCCGGCGCGCCCGGCACGCTGTACCATCGAGGCCTGACTGATGCGCTGCGTCGCCAGCCGTGTCAAACCGTTGCGCACGTCGTAACGCGCCACGCGCTCCAGGCCGCTGTCCACCACCAGCCGAATGCCCTCGATCGTCAGGCTGGTTTCGGCAATGTTGGTCGCCAGCACCACCTTGCGGCGGCCAGGCGGCGCCGGTTGAATCGCTTTTTGCTGTTGCGCCAGAGGCAAGGCACCATACAGCGGGCAAAGATCGATATCGCTCGCCACCTCGCCGGTCAATCGCTCCAGCACCCGATTGATCTCCGCCACGCCCGGCAGGAACAGCAGCAAAGATCCCGGCTGTTCGGCCAGCAACCGCTTCACCGCCGCCGCTACGCCGTCCTCCAGCCGCTGATGGCTGGCCAACGGCTGATACAGGCGTTCAACCGGGAAACTGCGCCCCTCGGACACCACTACCGGCGCTTCCGGCAGCAACTGCGACAGGCGAGCGTTATCCAAAGTGGCCGACATGATCAGCAGTTTCAGATCGTCGCGCAGCCCTTGCTGCACGTCGAGCAGCAACGCCAGCGCCAAATCGGCCTGCAGGCTGCGTTCATGGAACTCATCGAGGATCACCAACGACACGCCCTGCAGCTCGGCATCCTGCTGCAGCATGCGGGTGAGAATGCCTTCCGTCACCACTTCCAGTCGGGTTTGCGGCCCGCTTTTGCTTTCGGCGCGCATGCGGTAGCCCACGGTCTGACCAGGCTCCTCCCCCAATTGCTGCGCCAGGCGATAGGCGACGTTTTTCGCCGCCAGCCGCCGCGGCTCCAACATGATAATGCGCCCCGGCAACCCGGCCTTAGCCAGGATCTGCAGCGGCAACCAGGTGGATTTACCGGCGCCGGTCGGGGCGTGCAACAGCACCTGCGGGGCAGACTGCAGCGCAGCCAGCAACTCATCGAGCACCGCGCTGACGGGCAATGAAGACACTGAATTCTCCGTAGTGGTTAGCGTTAAACGGCGTACAGTGTAGCATTAGCTTTGTCCCCGTAGCCTTTCAAACTGCGGCGTCGTTAGCTATAGTACGGAGCTCATTCGTGCGCCGCGCCGCTCGCGGGGCCGCTGCCAGTAACGTTTACCGCTGTTCCCGACCGTTTTGTCATGCATTTGCCGAGTCCTTATGTCCAATTCGCGCCGCCTGTTTTTCGCCCTGTCCTTGCCTGACGCCCTGCAACAGCAGGTGGTCCGCTGGCGCGCCGAGACGTTTGCGCCGGAGGCTGGCCGGCCGGTGGCGGCGGCCAATTTGCACCTGACGCTGGCGTTTCTCGGCGAGGTCAGCGCGCAGAAAGAGCTGGCGCTGCGCAAACTGGCCGGCCGCATCGTACAACCCGGGTTCAGCATGCGGCTCGACGATCTCGGCCATTGGCCGCGCCCCGGCGTGGTCTGGCTCGGCACCCGCCGCGCGCCGCGCGGGCTGCTGCAGCTGGCCGAGCTGCTGCGTTCGCAGGCCGCACGCAGCGGCTGCCATCAAAGCGCGCTGCCGTTCCATCCGCACATCACGCTGCTGCGCGCCGCCACCCAGCCGGTGGCGCTCCCGCCGGCGACGCCGGGCTGGGCGTTCAGCGCCGACGCCTTTTCCTTATATGAGTCGGTGTTCGAAAACGGCCGCACCCGCTATCAACACCTCGAACAGTGGCCGCTGGCCAAACAGGCATCCGCATGATTTTCTCTCCACCGCTGCGTTCCGCCACGCTGATCAAACGTTACAAACGCTTTCTGGCGGACGTGATCACCCCGGAAGGGGAAACCTTTACGCTGCACTGCGCCAATACCGGCGCAATGACCGGCTGCGCCACGCCCGGCGACACCGTTTGGTACTCCACCTCGGACAATCCCAAGCGCAAATACGCCCACAGTTGGGAGTTGACCCATACCCAACAGGGGCACTGGATCTGCGTCAATACCCTGCGCGCCAACGCGCTGGTGCGCGAGGCGATTGAACATAATTTAATCAATGAATTATCCGGTTACAGTAAAATCAGCGGCGAGGTGAAATACGGCGGTGAAAACAGCCGTATCGATTTGTTATTACAGGCAGAAAATCGGGTTAACTGCTATATTGAAGTTAAGTCAGTCACATTACTGCAACAACAACGTGGTTACTTTCCTGATGCGGTAACGCTCAGAGGGCAAAAGCACCTGCGTGAGTTGCTCAGCGTGGTTGAAAGCGGGCAACGGGCGGTGTTGTTCTTTGCCGTGTTACACAGCGGTATTGAGCAGGTCGCACCGGCACATCATATAGATGAGCGCTATGCGGCGCTGTTGGCACAGGTCCGGCAGTTGGGAGTGGAAGTGGTTTGCTACGGGGCAAAGTTATCACCTGACGGTATTTATCTCTGCGATAAGCTGCCGTTTTTTATCGATTAGCGCAGTCGGGTCCCTATAAATAGACAACCGGCCAGCACGATCGCCAAATACGCCCTCCTTCACACGATTGTCAAGCGGGCGACAGGAATAATTGCCAACCTACCTTCCTTCTGTTATTTATAGCGGCCTGTTTTTCCCCCGCATTGGGGATTCGATAGTGCGTGTGTATGTAGGAGAAGCAACATGCAAGAAGGGCAAAACCGTAAAACCTCGTCCTTGAGCATTCTCGCCATCGCTGGGGTGGAGCCGTACCAAGAGAAGCCGGGCGAAGAGTACATGAACGACGCCCAGTTGTCGCATTTCAAGCGCATTCTTGAAGCGTGGCGCAACCAGCTCAGGGACGAAGTGGACCGTACTGTATCGCATATGCAAGAAGAGGCAGCCAACTTCCCTGATCCGGCCGACCGTGCCACTCAGGAAGAAGAGTTCAGCCTTGAACTGCGTAACCGTGACCGTGAACGCAAACTGATCAAAAAGATCGAGAAAACGCTGAAGAAAGTGGAAGACGATGATTTCGGCTACTGCGAATCTTGTGGCGTGGAGATCGGTATTCGTCGCCTCGAAGCGCGTCCGACCGCCGATCTGTGCATCGACTGCAAGACGCTGGCTGAGATCCGCGAAAAGCAGATGGCCGGCTAATACCGTTGTTACCGCTGCGGCGTGCGCATCCACGTGCGCCGCACAGAGAAAAGGGAACCTCTCCCCTCTGATATGCAAGAAAGTCATTATGTGGGGCGCTTTGCCCCATCGCCTTCCGGGGATCTGCATTTCGGTTCGCTGATTGCCGCTCTGGGAAGCTACCTTCAGGCTCGCGCCCAACGCGGGCAGTGGCTGGTTCGCATCGAAGATATCGACCCGCCGCGTGAAGTCCCCGGCGCCGCCGCTCGCATCCTGTCCGCGCTGGAACATTATGGTCTCCACTGGGACGGCCAGGTCATCTATCAATCCCAACGTCACGACGCCTATCGCGCCGCGCTGGATCTGTTGCAGCGCCAGGGGCTCAGCTATTACTGCACCTGCACCCGCAGCCGCATCCAGCACATCGGCGGATTGTACGACGGCCACTGCCGCGATTTGCAGCTCGGCCCACAGGGTGCCGCCATCCGCTTACGCCAAACCGCGCCCGTTTACGGGTTCCACGATCGCCTGCAGGGAGAATTGCACGCCGATCCGGCGCTGGCGGGGGAAGACTTTATCATTCGCCGCCGCGACGGGCTGTTCGCCTACAACCTGGCGGTGGTGATCGACGACCATTTTCAGGGCGTGACCGAGATTGTACGCGGTGCCGATCTGATCGAGCCGACGGTGCGCCAAATCGCCCTCTACCGCCAGCTGCAGGCGCCGGTACCCGCCTATGTGCATCTGCCGCTGGCTCTGGGCGCCAACGGCATCAAGCTGTCGAAGCAAAACCATGCGCCGGCGTTGCCCGCAGGCGATCCGCGGCCGGTGCTGATCGCCGCGCTGAAATTTCTGCGCCAACCGCTGCCGGAAAGCTGGCAAGATCTTGACCTGCCATTATTATTGAGCTGGGCGATCGAACACTGGCGGTTGGAAAACGTGCCGCGTCAGGAGGCTATCCCTCTGGATGAAAACACGCCGGCATTCTCAAAGGAGCCATGGTGAGCTATGATTAGCCGCTATTTTTTGTTAGCTCCATTTTTATCAGTCACTATCGAGGTGTACCATTTTTACCCGAGTAGCCAACTTCTGTCGTAAGGTACTGACCCGCGATGACAAGCTGCCCCGCGACGACGCGGCGGCCGGCGATAAAAACGTAGTCCGCGAAGAGCGTGCCGCGGCGCCAAGCCGCCCTGCGCCGCAGCCGCGCGCCGCCGATAACGGCAGCAACGCCCCTGCCCGACGCTCAACGCCGCGCAAGCGTCCGCCTTTTCCTATCGCCGAGAGCAACGACTCGATGACCGTGATCCCGCGCGAACAGCACTCGATTTCGCGCAAAGACATCAGTGAAAATGCGCTGAAAGTGCTTTATCGCCTGAACAAGTCCGGCTACGAGGCTTATCTGGTCGGCGGCGGGGTGCGCGATCTGTTGCTCGGCAAAAAGCCGAAAGACTTCGACATCACCACCAACGCCACGCCGGAGCAAGTGCGCAAGCTGTTCCGCAACTGCCGCCTGGTCGGCCGCCGTTTCCGCTTGGCGCACGTGATGTTCGGGCCGGAGATCATCGAAGTAGCCACCTTCCGCGGTCACCACGAACAGAATCAGGAATCCGACAAGAATTCCTCCCAGCAGGCGCAAAACGGCATGCTGCTGCGCGACAATATCTTCGGTTCGATCGAGGAAGACGCCCAGCGCCGTGATTTCACCATCAACAGCCTGTACTACGGCGTGGCGGATTTCACCCTGCGCGATTACGTCGGCGGCCTGAACGATCTGAAGCAAGGCGTGATCCGCCTGATCGGCGATCCGGAAACCCGCTACCGCGAAGATCCGGTGCGCATGCTGCGCGCGGTGCGCTTCGCCGCCAAGCTGGACATGCGCATCAGCGAAGAGACCGCCGAGCCGATCCCGCGCCTGGCCTCGCTGCTGCATGAGATCCCGCCGGCGCGCCTGTTCGAAGAATCCCTCAAGCTGCTGCAGGCGGGTTACGGTTTCCAGACCTACCTGAAGCTGTGCGAATACCAGCTGTTCCAACCGCTGTTCCCGCTGATCGCCCGTAACTTCACGCCGAACCACGATACGCCGATGGAGCGCATTCTGGTGCAGGTGCTGAAGAACACCGATCACCGTCTGCAGAACGACATGCGCGTCAACCCGGCGTTCCTGTTCGCCGCCATGCTGTGGTACCCGCTGCTGGAGCACGCGCAGAAGCTGGCGCAGGAAAGCGGCCTGGCCTACTACGACGCCTTCGCGCTGGCGATGAACGACGTGCTCGACGAGCAGTGCCGCTCGCTGGCCATTCCGAAACGCATCACCACGCTGGTGCGCGATATCTGGCAGCTGCAGCTGCGCCTGTCCCGCCGCCAGGGCAAACGCGCGCACAAACTGATGGAGCATCCGAAATTCCGCGCCGCCTATGATTTGCTGGCGCTGCGTGCGGAAGTGGAAGACAATCAGGAAATGTTGCGTCTGGCCGAGTGGTGGGGCGAGTTCCAGGACGCCACGCCGGCGCGGCAGAAAGCCATGCTGAGCACCCTGGGTGACGATCCGGCGCCGCGCCGCGCGCGCCAACGCCGCCCTCGCCGCCGGGCACCGCGTAAAGAAGGGGCATAATGATCCGCGTTTATATCGCGCTGGGCAGCAACCTGGCGCAGCCGCTGCAACAGGTTAACGCCGCGCTGGAGGCGCTGGAGCATCTCCCGCGCACCCGGCTGGTCACCTGTTCTTCGTTTTACCGCACCAAGCCGCTGGGGCCGCAAAACCAGCCAGACTTTCTCAATGCGGTGGTGGCACTGGATACCCTGTTGCCGCCCGAACAGCTGCTCGACCATACCCAGGCGATAGAACGCAATCAGGGGCGCGTGCGCAAGGATGAACGTTGGGGGCCGCGCACGCTCGATCTGGACATCATGCTGTACGGCGACAAGGTGATCCATACCGATCGCCTGACGGTGCCGCATTACGGCCTGAAGGAGCGCGAATTCATGCTCTACCCGCTGGCAGAAATCGCCCCCGATCTGATTTTCCCCGATGGCGAACCGCTCGCCAGCTGCCTCAAGCGCGTGCCGGAAAACGGCATGGCGCTGTGGCACTCGCCAAAACCGAAATCCTGACCCGCCTACAGCGCCAACCGCGCGACAAATCCCCCCGCCGGGCGATTGGCGAAACTGATCTGTAAACCATGCAAGCCGGCAATACGCTGTACGATCGAGAGCCCCAGCCCGCTGCCGGTTTGTTCCTGCCCCGGCGGGCGATAGAAGCGCTCTCCGAGCCGCGCCAGATGCTCCGTGGTGACACCCGGACCGTCGTCCTCCACCGTCAGCGAACGTTCGCTCAACGTCACGGTGACGATGCCGCCCTGCGGGGTATAGCGCACCGCGTTGTCCAGCAGATTGCGCAACAGCAGCGACAGCAGCAAGGTTTCTCCCTGACGCGGCGGCGGCGTTCCCCGATGTTCATAGCGTAGCGTCACGCCCGCCGCATGCGCCTGCCGATCCTGTTCCGCCAGGGTCATCGTCACCAGATCGTTCCAGTCGATCGGCGCCAGTTCGGCCAGATCCGACAGCGAATCCAGCCGCGACAGCGTCAACAGCTGATCCACCAGCCGGGTGGCGCGATCGATGCCGAGCGTCAGATTGTCCAGCGCGTGCTCGCGCATCGGCGCATCGTCCCCCGCCAGCTGCACCACTTCGGTCTGCACCCGCAGCGCCGCCAGCGGGCTGCGCAACTCGTGTGCGGCATCTGAGGTGAAGCGTCGCTCCCGCACCAGCAAAGCGTTGATGCGGGCGAACAGCGCATTGAGCGCATCCACCAGCGGGCGCACCTCGGTCGGCACCTGGCGCGCGTCCAGCGGCGTCGCATCATCGGGCGCGCGCCGGCGCAAACCGGCGGCTACCGTGCGCAATGGCCGCAGCTCGCGCCCGACCATCAGCGCGATCAGCAGCATCAGCACCGGCAGCGTCACCAGCCAGGGCACCAGTTGGCCGGTCACCATGCCCAGCGCCATATCGCGCCGGTAATCCCACTCCTGGCCGACCACGATGCGGTAGCGCCCGTCCGGGCTGGTCAGCCACACCAGGCGCCAGCTGTCGTCATCGCCTTTGCGCTCGCCGTCGGTAAACCCCTCACGCTCCCCGTCAAACAGGAAGTCGGCACCGTTCTCGCCGTCGTTGAGCAGCATCTTGCCCTGGCGATCGAAGATGGCGAACGCCAGCGCGTCGTCGTCCTGCTCGCCGCGCTTGCCGTGATGCACCAGCTTCTTGGTTTTCGGCAGGCTGCGCGCGCTTTCATCGGCCAACAGATCGCCGAGGTTGGCGGTCGCCAGCCGTTTGGCGAACAGCATCTGTTGGGTGTCGAACACTTCGTTGATGGTATTGCGCGACATCACCCAGGCCACCACGCTGGCGGTGCTCCAGGTCAGCAGCGCCAGCAGGCTGAAGATCAGGATCAGACGCAGCCGCAGGCTGAGACGCTTCACGGCGCATCCCCCAGCGTGTAACCCACGCCGTGGATGGTACGGATGAAGCCGTTACCCAGCTTGCGCCGCAGGTGGTGAATATGCACCTCCACCGCGTTACTGCTCACTTCGTCGTCCCAGTTGTACAGTTTCTCCTGAATCAACGGCCGCGCCAGCACGCGCCCTTTGTTGTGCAGAAACAGCTCCAGTACCGCCAATTCGCGCGGCGTCAGCGTCACCGGCTCGCCGTTGCAGCTCACGCTGCGGGTGGCGCTGTCGAACACCACGTTGCCGTGCGTCAGCTGCGGCATCAGTTGGCCGTGGCGACGGCGGATCAGCGCCTGCAGGCGCGCCGCCACTTCGGCCAGCGCGAACGGCTTGCACAGGTAATCGTCGGCACCGCTTTGCAGCCCGCTGACCCGCTGCTCCAGCGCATCGCGGGCGGTGAGGATCAGCACCGGCACGTCCTGCCCGGCCTGGCGCCACTGGCGCAGCAGATCCAGGCCGTCGAGGCCCGGCAGGCTGAGATCGAGGATCACCGCGTCGTACGGCGCGCTGTCCAGCGCATTTTTGCCGACGGCGCCGTCGGTGAACCAGTCCAGATTGAAGCCGAGTTTGGTCAGCCCGGCCTTGATGCCGTCCCCGATCAGTTTGTCATCTTCGATCAACAGAATTCGCATGAGTATCCCTTTTGAGTCTTGGCGCCATTGCACCACAAGGTTCTTAAGAACCGCTTAAGCATGGCGATCCGCGCTACCCACCCCGATCGGGTTACAGTAGAATGACTGCACTTTTTTGCAGCCTGGGCCTGCGTACGCCGCACGGCCCGTTTCAGGAGACGTTGTGATGAAACCCACCACCGTGACCCACTTGCGCCAGTGGAAACAGGAGCAACGCAAGTTTGCTACCCTTACCGCCTACGATGCCAGCTTTGCCAAACTGTTTGAAGAGCAAGGCATCAAAGTCCTGTTGGTGGGCGATTCGCTGGGCATGACGCTGCAGGGCCACGACTCCACGCTGCCGGTCACCGTCGCCGACGTGGCCTATCACACGCGCGCCGTGCGCCGCGGCGCGCCGGCCTGTCTGCTGCTGGCCGATCTGCCGTTCATGAGTTACGCCACCCCGGAACAAACCTTCGCCAACGCCGCCGAGCTGATGCGCGCCGGCGCCAACATGGTGAAACTGGAAGGCGGCAGCTGGTTGTGCGACACGGTGAAAATGCTCGCCGAGCGCGCGGTGCCGGTATGCGGCCACCTGGGCCTGACGCCGCAGTCGGTCAACGTGTTCGGCGGCTATAAGGTACAAGGGCGCGACGAACTGGCCGCCAAACAGCTGCTGCAGGACGCGCAGAATCTGGAGCTGGCCGGCATTCAGCTGCTGGTGCTGGAGTGCGTGCCGACCGAGCTGGCGCGCCAGATCACCGAAGCGCTGTCCATTCCGGTCATCGGCATCGGCGCCGGCAACGGCACCGACGGCCAGATCCTGGTGATGCACGACGCCTTCGGCATCACCGGCGGCCACACGCCGAAGTTCGCCAAGAACTTCCTGGCGCAGAGCGGCGATATCCGCACGGCGGTGCAGCACTACATTCAGGAAGTGGAGCAAGGCCTCTACCCGGCGGCTGAACACTCTTTTAACTAAGCGATGGTTCCAGGAGTCACCCAATGATTATTATCGAAACCCTGCCGATGCTGCGTCAGCAGATCCGCCGCTGGCGCCAGGAAGGCAAACGCATCGCGCTGGTGCCGACCATGGGCAACCTGCACGACGGCCACATGACGCTGGTCGATGAAGCGCGCGCCCGCGCCGACGTGGTGGTGGTGAGCATCTTCGTTAACCCGATGCAGTTCGATCGCCCGGACGATCTGGCGCGCTACCCGCGAACGCTGCAGGAAGACAGCGAAAAGCTGACCCGCCGCGGCGTCGATCTGGTGTTCGCGCCGGCCCCGGCCGCGGTTTATCCGCAGGGCCTGGAGCAGCAGACCTACGTCGACGTTCCGGGCATCTCCACCATCCTGGAAGGCGCCAGCCGGCCGGGCCACTTCCGCGGCGTTTCCACCATCGTCAGCAAGCTGTTCAACCTGGTGCAGCCTGATTTGGCCTGTTTCGGCGAGAAGGATTACCAACAGCTGGCGCTGATCCGCAAAATGGTGGCGGACATGGGTTACGACATCGATATCGTCGGCGTGCCGACCGTGCGCGCCAAAGACGGCCTGGCCCTCAGCTCGCGCAACGGCTACCTGACCGCCGAAGAGCGCAAGGTAGCGCCGCAGCTGAGCAAGATCATGAACGCGCTGGCGCAACAGCTGGCCAATGGCGAGCGCCAGATCGAAGCGCTGCTGGAGCAGACCGCCGAGCAGCTGCGCGCCGCCGGCTTTACGCCGGATGAGCTGTTTATTCGCGACGCCGACAGCCTGCAGCCGCTGACGGTGGACAGCCAGCGGGCGGTGGTGCTGATGGCAGCCTGGCTGGGCAAGGCGCGTCTTATCGACAACCAGCAGGTCGACCTGACGCTGTAAGCCGTTTTTTATACTGTCGTCACCCAGAAGACCTGACCATTGGTAGACAATGGCGGAGCAATCGGTGACGATAGAGATTGCAGGGATGCAGGAGAGATGTTCAACCCCAGCGCCTGTGAAGGCCGATATTCAGTTAGGTAAAGCTATGATACGTACTATGCTGCAAGGCAAGCTGCATCGCGTCAAAGTCACTCAGGCTGACTTGCACTATGAAGGCTCCTGCGCCATCGACCAGGATTTCCTGGAGGCCGCCGGCATTCTGGAATATGAAGCGATCGATATTTACAACGTGGATAACGGCCAGCGCTTCTCCACCTACGCCATCGCCGCCGAGCGCGGTTCGCGCATCATTTCGGTCAACGGCGCCGCCGCGCGCTGCGCCTGCGTCGGCGACAAACTGATCATCTGCTCCTATGTGCAAATGACCGACGCCGACGCCCGCCAACACCACCCGAAAGTCGCCTATTTTGAAGGTGACAACAACCTGCAGCGCAAGGCGAAAGCCGTGCCGGTTCAGGTCGCCTGACAATAAAACGGGCGCCTTGCGCGCCCGTTCTTCCTTATTGCACCACCACCGTGCCCGGCTTGTTGGCTATCCGATCCGCCATGGTCTGGATCGAGTCGGTGCGCAGAATATACAGCCGCTTTAGCGTATAGGGGTTATCCCCCGGCTTTACCTTGCCCTGCACCGTGGTCACCGCCAGATGGAAACCGGCGTCCTGCGCCGCCTGAATCGCCCGTTGGTTATAGCCGCCGAACGGGTAAGACAGATACAGCACGTGCGGATTGAACTGCGACAACGCGCGGCGTGAGCGCTCAAAATCAAACTCGATATTGTGCAGCGAACGGCTCAGCAAAATCGGCTGGCGATTACCGTCGGTGCGGTGCAGGAAATGGGTATGCGACTGCACGTCGAACACGTCCTGAATCTGCTTGAGCTCCGAGACGCTCATAAACTGCAGCGAGTCCGGGTTCCATTTCTGCGGATGGCGCTTGATGCGCGAAGAGATGATGAACGCCGTCGCGCGGAAACCGTAATCCTTCAATACCGGGTAAGCGTAGCGATACACCGATTTCAGCCCGTCGTCGAAGGTCAGCACGACCGCCTTGCCCGGCAGGTTGATCTGATTTTTCAGGTAGGCTTCCAGCTGGTACAGCGAAATGGTGTCGTAGCCCGCCTGCTTCAGGTAGGTCATCTGGTTGCTGAACGCCACGTCTGAAGTGGTGGTCGAGGTGTGGCGAAAGCGTTTGTTCTCTTCGTTTTTCAGCAGGTGGTGGTAAGTCAGCACCGGTATGCCGTTATCGATCTCGCAGTCCAACTCATTAATGAACCCCAGCCGCTCGCCGATGTTGACTTCGTACCAGGTGTTGTTCAGGCGATCCTTCAGCTTGCCGATGATCGGATAGCGCAGGTTGCCTTCCAGCGTGCCCAATACCTCGCTGTCCTTGTCCGCTGCGGTGTATACGTCGATCGTTTTTTGCGTGATCAGATTCTGGTTGGTCAGCGGTTTGTTCAGCTCGCCCAGATCGTCTTGCACCTTGCGCGACTTCTTCAATTCACGCACGTCGTCTTTATCGATAAAGCCGGTACCGTGCCCGAATTTGAATTCGTAGTATTCCGCATCCGCCGGGAAGACTTGGAGCAGTTGCCCGCGCTTCACTTCCCCTACCGGGATCACATGCTCGCCCACCAACGCATAGACTTCGCTATCGCGCTGCGCTTCCATGTATTCAGATTTAACCGCGCTGTCTTCCGACAGCAGACTAGCCAGGCTCACAGGGGAAACCAACGACATCAGAATGCCGAGCAACCCAGCCGTTAACGTGTATTGAGACCGCATGATGATGTTCTGCTTACGAGTGCGTAATGACAAAAGTGGAGGAAATGTGGAGCGCCAGCATAGCACGATTTGAACAGCGGGGAACTAGCGGTTATTTGAGCAATTCTATTGATTTACGCGCCGCCTGCGCCAAATCAAGAAAAACGCCCCCGCCGGGAAAGCGAGGGCGCGATACGATCAGCTGCGCAGGCCGCGGCCGCGCTCGATCAGGTACCAGGACAGCAGGTAAAACACCGCGATAAACGCCACCAACACCGCCATGGTGAACGCCAACGGCACGTCGTTGATGCCGAGGAAACCGTAGCGGAAGCCGCTGATCATATAAACGATGGGGTTCAGCTTGGACACCGCCTGCCAGAATGGCGGCAGCAGCGACAGCGAGTAGAACACCCCGCCCAGGTAAGTCAGCGGCGTCAGCACGAAGGTCGGGATCAGGCTGATGTCGTCGAAAGTGGTGGCGAACACCGCATTGATCAGCCCCGCCAGCGAGAACAGGATCGCCGTCAGCAGCAGCGTCAGCGCAATCACCCACCAGGCGTGCACCTGCAGCGGCACGAAGAACAGTGAGATGATGGTCACCAGCACGCCGACGCAGATGCCGCGCGCCACGCCGCCGCCGACATAGCCGGCGATCACCACGTGGGTCGGCACCGGCGCCACCAGCAGTTCCTCAATGTTGCGCTGAAACTTGGCGCTGAAGAACGACGAGGCGACGTTGGCATAGGAGTTGGTGATGACCGCCATCATGATGAGGCCGGGCACGATGAACTGCATATAGCTGAAGCCGTGCATATCGCCAATGCGCGAGCCGATCAGGTTACCGAAGATGATGAAGTACAGCGTCATGGTGATCACCGGCGGCACCAGGGTCTGGATCCAGATGCGCGCGAACCGGTTTACCTCTTTGGCCCAGATGCTCTGTAAGGCCACCCAATACAAACGCGTCATGCTTTCTCTCCATTGCCGTTAACCAGGGTGACAAACAGCTCTTCCAGGCGGTTCGCCTTATTGCGCATGCTCAGCACCTGTACGCCCTGCGCGCTCAGCTGGGCGAACAGGCCGTTCAGCCCTTGCTCGCGCATCACCTCCACTTCCAGCGTCGAGGTATCCGTCAGGCGGCTGCGGTAACCGTCCAGCTTCGGCAGCGGGCTCTTCGCCGCCAGATCGAGGATGAAGGTTTCCGACTTCAGCTTGGCCAGCAGCCCCTTCATCGAGGTGTTTTCCACCAGTTCTCCGTTCTGGATGATGCCGATGTTGCGGCACAGCATTTCCGCCTCTTCCAGATAGTGGGTGGTGAGGATAATGGTGGTGCCCTGGGCGTTCAGATCTTTCAGGAAGCCCCACATCGCGCGACGCAGCTCAATATCCACCCCGGCGGTCGGCTCATCGAGAATCAGCAGCTTCGGCTGATGCATCAGCGCGCGGGCGATCATCAGGCGGCGCTTCATGCCGCCGGACAGCATGCGGGCGCGCTCGTTGCGCTTGCCCCACAGATCCAGCTGATTGAGGTATTTTTCGGCGCGCGCCATCGCTTCACGCCGCGTGACGCCGTAGTAACCCGCCTGGTTCACCACGATCTGCAACACGGTCTCAAACGGATTGAAGTTGAACTCCTGCGGCACCAGGCCGAGCTGGCGCTTGGCGTTGACGATGTCTTTATCGATGTCGTAACCGAATACCCGTACGCTGCCGGCCGTTTTGTTCACCAGCGAGCTGATGATGCCGATGGTGGTGGACTTTCCGGCGCCGTTTGGCCCCAGCAGGGCATAAAAATCCCCCGCTTCGACGCTCAGGTCGATGCCGCGCAGCGCCTTGACGCCACCGGCGTAAGTCTTGGTCAGCTGCGCTAATTCCAGTGCATAATTCATATGTAAAATAGTACCTTATAACGATGAGTATGCCGCCACTCCCCTGTTTGCGAGGCTTGAAACACTAACGATAATCCTAGCATCGGCGACGTTTTCACTGCGTCGAATCCGTGCGCTAAATGAGGCTGCACCACTGTTCCGATTTCCAAATTGTGACGCTTACCCTATATTACCCCAACGCAATCTGTCCGTTACGGGTCAATCACCTCCATGAAAGAAATCGAAGAGCTTATCGCCAACAACCAGGCCTGGTCGGCCAATATCAGTCAGGAAGACCCGGATTTTTTTGAACGTTTAGCCCAGGCGCAAAAGCCCCGCTTCTTATGGATTGGTTGCTCTGACAGCCGCGTTCCCGCAGAACGCCTGACCGGCCTCGAGCCGGGTGAACTGTTCGTCCATCGCAACGTGGCGAACCTCGTTATCCACACCGATCTTAACTGCCTGTCGGTGGTGCAGTATGCGGTAGATGTGCTGGAAGTCGAACACATCATCATCTGCGGCCACCTGGGCTGCGGCGGCGTGCAGGCGGCGGTGGAAAACCCGGAGCTGGGTTTGATCGACAACTGGCTGCTGCACATTCGCGATCTGTGGTACAAGCACAGCTCGCTGCTGGGCGAGCTGCCGCCGGAACAGCGTTTCGACATGCTGTGCGAGATCAACGTCATTGAACAGGTGTACAACCTGGGCCACTCCACCATCATGCAATCGGCCTGGAAGCGCGGCCAGAAGGTGATGATCCACGGTTGGGTGTACGGCATTCAGGACGGCCGCCTGCGCGATATGGAAGTGCTGGCGACCAGCCGCGAGAGCCTGGAGATGGGCTACCGCAAAGCGATAGCCAAACTGAAGCAGGATAAAGGCGTATAACCCCGCCGCGGGCGCGGCTTGCCGCGCCCCACATCCAATTACTCGTCCAGCAGCACCACTTTGCCGACGTACGGCAGGTGACGATAACGCTGAGCGTAGTCGATGCCATACCCCACCACGAACTCATCCGGGATCGAGAAGCCGACATATTCAACCGGCACCTGCACTTCACGGCGCTCAGGTTTGTCCAGCAAGGTGCAAATCGCCAGCGACTTCGGCCCGCGCAGCGCCAAAATCTCGCGCACTTTGTTCAGCGTGTTACCGGAATCGATGATGTCTTCCACGATCAGCACGTCTTTGCCGCGAATGTCTTCGTCCAGATCCTTGAGGATCTTCACGTCGCGGGTGGTGGACATGCCGCTGCCGTAGCTGGAGGCGGTCATAAAGTCGACTTCGTGCGGCACGTCGATCGCGCGGCAGAGATCCGCCATGAACATGAAGGAGCCGCGCAGCAGCCCGACCAGCACCATGTCGCTGCCGCTGTCGCGGTAATGTTCAGTGATCTGGCGGCCAAGTTCGGCGATACGGGTCTTAACTTCCTGCTCGGAAATCATTACGTCTACAGTGTGTTTCATAGTATTCAGGTCAGTTGCCGGAAGAAAGGTGCGGAGTTTAGCATAGGCCGTTACGAGTTGCCTCTCTCCCGGACAGGGGAGTTTTCTTTATTAAGGGTATTCCTGACGAGCATGCAGGACACCCACTATTTCAATATGTGCAGCCAGCACGCGGTAAACCACAATGTAATTAGGATGAACGACCATTTCACGCGTCCCGTTTACCCTGCCTGGCCGGAACAGATAAGGATGTTCTGCTAACGGGATAACCGACTCTTCAATGCGTTGCAACAGAGCCTCAGCGGCAACGGGATTTCGCTCCGCGATAAAGGCAAGCAGCGTGTATAAACCCGTTTTTGCTTCGTCAGTCCATTTGACGATCAACATGAAGGTCAGGCCGATTTTCTTTTGGCTTTTGCCTGTTCGATAATGTGTCGAGCACCGGCCATGACCTCGTCATGGGGGACGCGCGGGGTGTCGCTATTGATGGAAGATTCCACCGTGCTTCTGAACCAACGATCATAGCTATCAGCCTGCTCTTGAGTCTCAAACTCAGAAACGATGGGATCCAATTTTGTCGGCATGACGCACTCCTCAACAGCTGATATTTTAATCAGTATAACGACTTCCTTTCATTGAACCAAGCGGTGGCGACGCGAGCGCGCCGCCACATGAGCGCCGGGCCGCGATCATTCGTCGACGGTAAAGCCCATCATCATGCCGGTATCTTCGTGTTCCAACAGGTGGCAGTGGGCCATATACGCATGTTCGCTGCTTGCCGGATGATCGAAGCGCACCAGCACTTCGCTGCGCCACCCTTCGACGCGCACCGTGTCCTTCCAGCCGCTGCGATGCGCCGCCGGCGGTTTACCGTTTTCCGACAAGATACGGAACTGGGTGCCGTGAATGTGGAACGGGTGCAACATCATGTCGCCCTCACCGGAAATGGTCCATTTCTCATACTGGCCCCGTTTGGCGGCGAACATCGGCTTGGTCATGTCGAAGGCCTTGCCGTTGATCATGTTGCCGTGGCTGAAGTCGAACGGTTTGGCTTTGCCCTGCGCGCCGCCGTGATCCATCCCGGCCATCTTGCCATGATCCATGCCTTTCATGTTGCCGTGATCCATGCCCTGCATGCCGCCCTTTTCCATGCCTTTCATGTTACCGTGGTCCATGCCTTGCATGTCTCCAGCGCCCGTCGCGCCATGATTCATGCTCATGCCGGCCATCGCCTGGTGGCCATAGCGATCCATCAGCGCCTGCATGCCCAGCATATCCAGCTGCGGATCCATCATCAGCTGTAGCCAGCGCTCCTGGATACCGGTGATAGCAGGTAATGTCGGCAGCTTCACCAGGCTATCCGGCATGGCTTTAATGCCCTGCGCCAGCGAGGGCTGAATGCGCAGCACCGGCAGCGGTTGATCGAACGGCGCCAACGTCATGCCCATCTGCTTCACCGGCAACGTCACGATATCGAACGCTTTCCCATCCGAGGCATCGACCAGTACTTCAAAGCGTTCGCCCATCAGCATCGGCAGCTCGGTCAGCTTCACCGGCTCCGCCAGGAAACCGCCGTCGCTGGCGATAACGTACAGCGGACGGTTGTCACTGGCCGCCAGATTCAGCGAGCGGGCGTTACAACCGTTGAGGAAACGCAGACGCAGCCAGCCGCGCGGCGCCAGATGTTGAGGATACTGCGCGCCGTTGGTGAACATGCGATCGCCAAACCAGCCCACCGCCGCGCTCATCACGTCCAGGCGGTATTCGATCTGCGCGTCTTTGCCCAGCCGCTTATCCTGCAGGATCACCGGAATATCATCCTGCCCCCAGGTTTTCGGCAGAGGCAGTTTGGCGCTTTCGTCGTCTTCCAGCAGCACCAGCCCCGCCAGCCCCATCATCACCTGGCTGCCGGTTTTACCGTGCGTATGCGGGTGGAACCAGCAGGTGGCCGCCGGTTGATCAACGGTGAAATTCACCGTACGCGTCGCGCCGGGATGGATCAGCGCCTGCGGGCCGCCATCGACGTCGCCGGGAATTTCCAGGCCGTGCCAGTGGACGGTACTGGCCTCCGCCAGGCGGTTTTTGATATCGACCGTCACCGGCTGGCCACGCTGCAGCTTCACCGCCGGCCCGAGCAGCGCGCCGTTGAATCCCCAGGTTTTGGTGACGGCGCCGGGCAACCAGCGGGTTTCCCCCGCCTGCAGCGCCAGCGCAATCTTTCCCTGCGCGTCGGGCGTCAACAGCGGCGGTACCGGCAGGGCCGGCCTATCGGCCGCCCAGGCGGCTCGGCTCCATAACGGCAATGCGCTCGCCGCGCCCAGCGCGGCGGTTAATTTAATAAAATCACGGCGTAACATCGCTGACTCCCTTTTCTCAGTGACATAACTCAATGCCGCCAGCCTAAACCTTCCCCCAGGCGGAAGGTCAAGCCTTTCCTGGCGGTATTTTAAGCTATGCCTCACAATCAAGAGAGTGTGGCTGGCAAGCGCGACTCCGGCCCGCCGGCAATAAAATTTGGTGCCTTTACAGACAAGTGTGGTAACGTCAGCAGACGACAAACAGGCCTATTTCATGATGAAAAAAACAACGTTATCGATGCTGTTGCTGGCGATGCTGGGCTTCTCCAACGCCAGTCTGGCGCTGAATGAATCCGAGGCGGAAGATCTGGCCGATCTGACGGCGGTATTTATTTATTTGAAAAATGATTGCGGCTACAACGATTTGCCAAACGCGCAAATCAAACGCGCCATTGTCTATTTCGCGCAACAAAACCGCTGGGATTTGAGCAACTACAACAGTTTCAATATGAAGGCGCTGGGCGAAGACAGCTATCGCGATCTCAGCGGCATCGCCATTCCAACGCCCAAGAAGTGCAAATCGCTGGCGCGCGACTCGTTGAGCCTGCTGGCCTACGCCAATTAATTCTTTCCCCTTCTCCCATCCGCTTAACGCTCTCTCTGTCTGAAATTCAACCGTGCATCGCCAGGCAGAGTTAGCTATGATGTTGCGCCGATTTTTCATGGCTGTTATTACGGAGTTTCCCGCACATGACCCAGAAAGAAATTTGGTACGAAACGCTGCATACGGGCTTCGGCCAGTACTTCTCGGTAGAGAAGGTGCTGTACCGCGAGAAGACCGATCATCAGGATCTGGTGATCTTCGAGAACCCGGAGCTGGGGCGCGTGATGGCGCTCGACGGCGTGGTGCAAACCACCGAGCGTGACGAGTTCATCTATCACGAAATGCTGACCCACGTGCCGCTGCTGGCGCACGGCCGGGCGAAGAAAGTACTGATCATCGGCGGCGGCGACGGCGGCATGCTGCGCGAAGTCAGCCGGCACCCTGGCGTGGAGCAGATCACCATGGTCGAGATCGACGCCGGCGTCGTCGAGTTCTGCCGCCAGTACCTGCCCAACCACAGCGCCGGCGCCTATGACGATCCGCGCTTCAAGCTGGTGATCGACGACGGCGTCAACTTCGTGAATCAAACCGACGAAACGTTCGATGTGATCATCTCCGACTGCACCGATCCGATCGGCCCCGGCGAAAGCCTGTTCACCTCGGCGTTTTATGAAGGCTGCGCCCGCTGCCTGAATGAGGGCGGCATTTTCGTCGCGCAAAACGGCGTCTGTTTTCTGCAGCAGGACGAGGCGGTCAACAGCCACGCCAAACTGAGCCGCTACTTTAGCGACGTCAGCTTCTATCAGGCGGCGATCCCGACCTATTACGGCGGCATCATGACCTTCGCCTGGGCGAGCCAGGACCCGGCGCTGCGCCAGCGCGATCTGCCTGCCCTGCAACAGCGCTTTAACCAAAGCGGCCTACACTGCCGTTATTACAACCCGGCAATTCACGTCGGCAGCTTTGCCCTGCCGCAATATTTGCTCAATGCCCTGAACGTAACACGTTAAGCGAGAAGATAAAGGAGGTGGCCCAAATTGCATAAGCTAAAACTGCACGGCTTCAACAACCTGACCAAGAGCCTGAGTTTTTGTATTTACGATATTTGTTACGCCAAAACCGCGGACGATCGCGACGGCTATATCGCCTACATAGACGAACAATATAACGCCAACCGGTTAACCGAGATCCTGAGCGAAACCTGCTCGATCATCGGCGCCAATATTCTGAACATCGCGCGTCAGGACTACGAGCCGCAGGGCGCCAGCGTCACCATCCTGGTCAGCGAAGAGCCGATCGATCCGAAAGACGTCGATACGTCGGAACACCCCGGTCCGCTGCCAAATACGGTCGTCGCGCACCTGGACAAAAGCCATATCTGCGTACACACCTACCCGGAAAGCCATCCGGAAGGCGGGCTGTGCACCTTCCGCGCCGATATCGAGGTTTCGACCTGCGGCGTCATTTCGCCCCTCAAGGCGCTGAACTATTTAATTCACCAGCTGGAATCCGACATCGTCACCATGGACTATCGCGTGCGTGGTTTTACCCGTGACGTGAACGGCGTGAAACATTACATCGATCATGAGATCAATTCGATCCAGAACTTTATGTCGGAAGACATCAAGGCGCTGTACCACATGATGGACGTGAACGTTTACCAGGAAAATATCTTCCATACCAAGATGTTGCTGAAGGATTTCGATCTGAAGCACTACCTGTTTAACGCGGAGCCGGAGGCGTTGAGCGCCGCCGAGCGCAAGCAGATCACCGATCTGTTATGGAAAGAGATGCAGGAAATCTATTACGGCCGCAATATTCCGCATCTGTGATGGAAAGGGCGCGGCACGCCGCGCCCTGATGCTTAGTACTTCAGCATGAAAGAACGATAGGCTTTCAACACCAGCAGGAAATCCTCAACGCCGCAGAATGAGAGGCTTTCTTCGTCGTAATAGTTCATCCCCTCTTCCATTTCATCGCCCTCGAACTCCAGCTGATTGGCGCGGATCATCACTTCTTCACCATCCATCAGCAGCGTATATTCATGGCCTTCCAGCTGCCATTGACGCTCGCTGCCTTTGACCTCGGCCGCACCGGCTTCAATGCGGTCCAGCAGGTTGAAATCGCCTTTGACTTCTTCGTTGATCCAGTGGCCAATCGCTTCATGCCCCATCGAAAATCTGACGATCACCTGACCGGTGACGTCACGCAGAAATTCGTAATCCATAGCATGCCCTCCTGAGCCCTTTTTCTTAGTGTAAACATAAATGGCTGACTAACTCAGTGAGCGCTCGCAAAGTTGGCAACTGAGCAAAATAAAACGGGAGGCCAAGGCCTCCCGTTAAACAGCTGCGCAATATAGCGGCTTACACGGCGGTTTGGAAGATCACGCCGTCGGCTTTTTCGGTGTACTGCCCCAGCTGGTCAAAGTTCAGGTAGCGGTAGGTATCCGCCGCCGTCTTGTCGACCTGCGCCATATAGGTCTGGTACTCGTCCGGCGTCGGCAGGCGGCCCAGCAGGGACGCTACCGCGGCCAGTTCGGCAGACGCCAGATAGACGTTGGCGCCGGTGCCCAGACGGTTCGGGAAGTTACGGGTTGAGGTGGAAACCACCGTCGCGCCGTCCGCCACGCGCGCCTGGTTACCCATGCACAGCGAGCAGCCCGGGATCTCGATACGCGCACCGCTCTTGCCGAAGACGCTGTAGTAGCCTTCTTCGGTCAGCTGAGCCGCATCCATCTTGGTTGGCGGCGCCACCCACAGACGGGTCGGCAGCTGGCCCTTGTGCTGATCCAGCAGCTTGCCGGCCGCACGGAAGTGGCCGATGTTGGTCATGCAAGAACCGATGAACACTTCATCGATTTTGCTGTTGGCCACGTCGGACAGCAGGCGTGCGTCGTCAGGATCGTTCGGTGCGCACAGGATCGGCTCTTTGATCTCGTTCAGATCGATGTCGATCACCGCTGCGTATTCCGCATCCGCATCGCCTTCCAGCAGTTGCGGATCCGCCAGCCATTTTTCCATGCCCTGAATACGGCGCTCCAGCGTACGGCGATCGCCGTAGCCTTCGGAGATCATCCACTTCAGCAGCACGATGTTGGAGTTCAGGTACTCTTCGATCGGCGCCTTGTCCAGCTTGATGGTACAACCGGCGGCGGAACGTTCGGCGGACGCATCGGTCAGCTCAAACGCCTGCTCGACCTTCAGATCCGGCAGGCCTTCGATCTCCAGAATGCGGCCGGAGAAGATGTTTTTCTTGCCCTTCTTCTCGACGGTCAGCAGACCTTGCTGGATCGCGTAGTAAGGGATGGCGTGCACCAAATCGCGCAGGGTGATGCCCGGCTGCATTTTGCCTTTGAAGCGCACCAGCACCGACTCAGGCATATCCAGCGGCATGACGCCGGTCGCGGCGGCAAACGCCACCAGGCCGGAACCGGCCGGGAAGGAGATGCCGATCGGGAAGCGGGTGTGGGAATCGCCGCCGGTGCCGACGGTGTCAGGCAGCAGCATGCGGTTCAGCCAGGAGTGGATCACGCCGTCGCCCGGGCGCAGCGAGACGCCGCCGCGGTTCATGATGAAATCAGGCAGCGTGTGGTGCGTGGTCACGTCGACCGGTTTCGGGTACGCAGCGGTGTGGCAGAACGACTGCATGACCAGATCGGCGGAGAAGCCGAGGCAGGCCAGGTCTTTCAGCTCATCGCGGGTCATCGGGCCGGTGGTGTCCTGAGAGCCGACGGAGGTCATCTTCGGTTCGCAGTATTCGCCAGGGCGAATGCCGGCGACGCCGCAGGCGCGGCCGACCATTTTCTGCGCCAGCGAGAAGCCTTTGCTGCTGGCGGCAACCGGTTTGGCGATGCGGAACACGTCGCTGTGCGGCAGACCCAGCGCTTCGCGCGCCTTGGTGGTCAGGCCGCGGCCGATGATCAGCGGGATACGGCCGCCGGCGCGCACTTCATCCAGCAGCACGTCGGTTTTCAGCTCGAAGTTGGCGATCAGCGCGCCGGTCTCGTGGTTGCGCACTTCACCTTTGTACGGGTAAACGTCGATCACGTCGCCCATGTTCAGCTCGGACACGTCCACTTCGATCGGCAAGGCGCCGGCATCTTCCATGGTGTTGAAGAAGATAGGCGCAATCTTGCCGCCCAGCACCACGCCGCCGCCGCGCTTGTTCGGCACGTGCGGGATGTCGTCGCCCATAAACCACAGCACCGAGTTGGTGGCGGATTTACGGGAGGAACCGGTGCCGACCACGTCGCCGACGTAGGCCAGCGGGAAGCCTTTCTTGTTCAGCAGCTCGATCTGTTTGATCGGGCCGACGCTGCCAGGCTGATCCGGCACGATGCCTTCACGTTCGTTTTTCAGCATCGCCAGCGCGTGCAGCGGGATGTCCGGACGCGACCAGGCGTCCGGCGCCGGAGACAGGTCGTCGGTGTTGGTTTCGCCGGTGACTTTGAACACGGTGACGGTGATCTTTTCCGCCAGCTCCGGGCGCGACAGGTACCATTCGGCATCGGCCCAGGACTGCATGATCTGCTTGGCGTGCGCGTTGCCGGCCTTGGCCTTCTCTTCCACATCGTAGAAGTTGTCGAACATCAGCAGCGTGTGGGACAGCGCTTTGGCGGCGATCGGCGCCAGCTTTTCGTTGTCCAGCGCTTCGATCAGCGGGTGAATGTTATAGCCGCCCTGCATGGTGCCTAACAGTTCAATCGCTTTCTCGGGGGTAACCAGGGGGGATGTCGCTTCACCTTTGGCGATGGCCGCCAGGAAACCTGCTTTGACGTAGGCGGCTTCGTCGACGCCCGGTGGAACACGGTTAATCAGCAGGTCTAACAGGAATTCTTCTTCGCCTTTTGGCGGATTCTTCAGTAGTTCGACCAGCGCGGCCATTTGGGTGGCGTCTAGCGGCTTAGGGGCGATGCCCTCAGCAGCACGCTCGGCTACGTGCTTACGGTATTCTTCTAGCACGACGTTCTCCTCGCTCTCATTGTCATTTATTGTGCCTGGCGTATATGCAAACCGGGTTTATACCCTTTGGGTTTCACTCTGTGGCTAGGCGATCGGCCCGTAAAGGCCCCGAAACGGTGATTGGGGCAAACAAGCACGGTCAAACAGCGTTACAGCATGAAAGACTGATGGGTAGAGCGCACGGCGATATTGATGCCATCTATCCTGACGGGGCACTGCTGTCGATGTCCTGGACTGTAAGGTACAGTGCCCGGTTCCGCTCAGCCAGCATATCAGGATTTGAAACGGTTGTTAATTCGTTCACATAAAAGCAACATTAAATCTTTGCTGAATCGTTGAGCGCAGCGTAATCGGCTGCCGGACAAACAGGGCATTATATCCACATAATTAAAACGGATATAAGCATGAGGATCGGAATTTGGCGCAGCGGCCACAAAAAAACCGCTCTCTGAATCTGAGCCAAAAAAAACGGCCCCTTTTCAGGAGCCGCTTGTTAACCGATCAAGCCAGCAGAATTACTTCTTCTTGGCTTTCGGGTTAGGCAGGTCGGTGATGCTGCCTTCATAGATTTCCGCCGCCAGGCCCACGGATTCGTGCAGGGTCGGGTGAGCGTGGATGGTCAGCGCGATGTCTTCTGCGTCGCAGCCCATCTCGATAGCCAGACCGATTTCACCCAGCAGCTCGCCGCCGTTGGTGCCGACAATCGCGCCACCGATGATGCGGTGAGTTTCTTTGTCGAAGATCAGTTTGGTCATGCCGTCTGCACAATCGGAAGCGATCGCACGGCCGGAAGCCGCCCACGGGAAGGTGGAGGTTTCGTAGCTGATGCCTTTCTCTTTCGCTTCTTTCTCGGTCAGACCCACCCATGCCACTTCCGGCTCGGTGTAAGCGATGGATGGGATCACTTTCGGATCGAAGTAGTGCTTCATGCCGGCGATAACTTCTGCGGCGACGTGGCCTTCGTGCACGCCTTTGTGCGCCAGCATCGGCTGACCGACGATGTCGCCGATGGCGAAGATGTGCGGCACGTTGGTGCGCAGCTGCTTGTCGACGTTGATGAAGCCACGCTCGTCAACTTCCACACCGGCTTTGCCGGCATCCAGCAGTTTGCCGTTCGGCACGCGGCCGATCGCCACCAGCACCGCGTCGTAACGCTGTGGTTCTGCCGGCGCTTTTTTACCTTCCATCGTGACGTAGATGCCGTCTTCTTTGGCTTCTACCGCGGTCACTTTGGTTTCCAGCATCAGGTTGAACTGCTTGCTGATACGTTTGGTGAAGACTTTCACCACGTCTTTATCTGCCGCCGGGATAACCTGATCGAACATTTCAACGACGTCGATCTGTGAACCCAGCGCATGGTATACGGTGCCCATTTCCAGGCCGATGATGCCGCCGCCCATAACCAGCAGACGCTCTGGGACGGTTTTCAGTTCCAGCGCATCGGTAGAATCCCACACGCGTGGATCTTCATGAGGAATGAATGGCAGTTGGATCGGACGAGAACCTGCGGCGATGATGGCATTGTCGAAGTTGATGGTGGTTGGGCCGTTTTCGCCTTCCACAACCAGGGTGTTAGCGCCGGTGAACTTGCCCAGGCCGTTGACCACTTTCACTTTACGGCCTTTGGCCATGCCAGCCAGACCGCCGGTCAGCTGAGTGATGACTTTTTCTTTCCAGACGCGCACTTTGTCGATGTCGGTTTTCGGCTCGCCGAAAACGATGCCGTGTTCGGCCAGCGCTTTGGCTTCTTCGATCACTTTGGCAACGTGCAGCAGTGCTTTGGAAGGGATACATCCCACGTTCAGGCAAACCCCGCCCAGAGTGGAATAACGTTCAACCAGAACGGTTTCAAGACCTAAGTCAGCGCAACGAAAGGCTGCAGAGTAACCTGCCGGGCCCGCCCCAAGTACCACGACCTGAGTTTTAATTTCAGTACTCATCATGACCTCTTAATTGATTGTCCGGCGGGTCAGACGTCATTTTTATGGCTAATCGATCTCATAACGCCCTTCATCCACCGGGACGCTTACACCGCGAGCAGTTTACAGAATTGTTAATAATCTGCAAAGCGTGTTCGAGTGACCCGTGTCTCAACAATTTTGTCGAGTTATGCAAAATCCGACAAAACTGCTACAGAATCGTCAGGGGCGCAGCATGCTGCGCCCCTTTTGCATTACATCACCAGACGGCGAATGTCGGACAACATGTTGTTGATGATGGTGATGAAGCGCGCACCATCGGCACCGTCGATAACGCGGTGGTCGAAGGACAGCGACATCGGCATCATCAGGCGCGGCATGAACTCTTTACCGTTCCAGACCGGCTCCATCGCAGACTTGGAGACGCCCAGGATAGCCACTTCCGGCGCGTTGACGATCGGCGCGAAGTGAGTCGTCCCGATACCGCCCAGGCTGGAGATGGTGAAGCAGCCGCCCTGCATCTCGCCCGCGGTCAACTTGCCGTCGCGCGCTTTCTTGGAGATGGTCATCAGCTCGCGAGACAGCTCGGTGATGCTCTTCTTGTTCACGTCCTTGAACACCGGAACCACCAGCCCGTTCGGGGTATCTACCGCCACGCCGATGTTGATGTATTTCTTCAGCGTCAGCTTCTGACCGTCTTCGGACAGCGAGCTGTTGAAGCGCGGCATCTGCTCCAGAGCGGCAGCAACGGCTTTCATGATGAACACGACAGGCGTGAACTTCACGTCCAGCTTGCGCTTGGCCGCTTCTTCGTTCTGCTGCTTGCGGAACGCTTCCAGATCGGTGATGTCGGTTTTGTCGAAGTGAGTCACGTGCGGGATCATCACCCAGTTGCGGCTCAGGTTCGCACCAGAGATCTTCTGGATGCGGCCCATTTCGACTTCTTCGATCTCGCCGAACTTGCTGAAGTCCACTTTCGGCCATGGCAGCATGCCCGGCAGACCGCCGCCGGCAGCAGCCGGAGCCGCTTCAGCGCGTTTCACCGCGTCTTTCACGTAAGCCTGAACGTCTTCGCGCAGGATGCGGCCTTTACGACCGGTGCCTTTCACTTTCGCCAGGTTAACGCCGAATTCACGCGCCAGACGACGAATGACCGGAGTCGCATGCACGTAGGCCGCGTTCTCGGCGAACTCGCCTTTGTCTTCAGCTTTCGCAGCCGGAGCGGCGGCTTTAGCGGCGGCCGGCGCCGGCGCAGCGTCCGCTTTAGCGGCTGGCGCGGCGGCAGCGGCAGGCGCAGCGCCTTCCACTTCGAACACCATGATCAGGGAGCCGGTTTTCACTTTGTCGCCGGTCGCGATCTTGATCTCTTTCACGGTGCCCGCGAACGGTGCTGGCACTTCCATAGAGGCCTTGTCGCCTTCCACGGTGATCAGAGACTGCTCGGCGGCAACCTTGTCGCCTACCTTGACCATCACTTCGGTCACTTCGACTTCGTCACCGCCGATGTCCGGCACAGCGACGTCTTTGGCCGCAGAGGCCGCAGGCGCTGCAGCGGCAGCCGGTGCTTCAGCCGCAGCCGGAGCAGCAGCGGAAGCGGCGCCGGCCACTTCGAACACCATGATCAGGGAACCGGTTTTCACTTTGTCGCCGGTCGCGATCTTGATCTCTTTCACGGTGCCCGCGAACGGCGCAGGGACTTCCATGGAAGCCTTGTCGCCTTCCACAGTGATCAGGGACTGCTCGGCTTCCACCTTGTCGCCCACTTTCACCAGGATCTCGGTCACTTCGACTTCGTCGGCGCCGATGTCCGGCACGGCAACGTCTTTGGCCGCAGCGGCAGCCGGGGCAGCTGCTGCCGCCGCCGGTTTTTCTTCCGCTTTCACCGCCGGTGCAGCTTCCGCTGCGCCTGCCGCTTCGAAGATCATGATCAGTTTGCCGGTTTCGGTTTTATCACCGACCGCCACTTTGATCTCTTTCACCACGCCCGCCTGCGGGGAGGGCACTTCCATGGAAGCCTTGTCGCCTTCCACGGTGATCAGCGATTGTTCCGCTTCAACTTTATCGCCGACCTTCACCAGAATCTCGGTGATTTCGACTTCATCTGCACCGATGTCCGGTACGTTGATTTCGATAGACATTATTCAGTACCTCTTAGGCCAGACGCGGGTTAACTTTTTCCGGGTTGATGTCGAATTTCTTGATTGCGTCAGCAACCACAGAAGCTTCGATCTCACCGCGTTTAGCCAGTTCACCCAGAGCAGCAACCACCACGTAGGACGCATCGACTTCGAAGTGGTGACGCAGGTTTTCGCGGCTGTCCGAACGACCGAAGCCGTCGGTGCCCAGTACGCGATAATCGCTGGCCGGCACATAAGTACGAACCTGTTCGGCGAACAGTTTCATGTAGTCGGTAGAGGCTACCGCCGGCGCGTCGCTCATCACCTGAGCGATGTAAGGCACGCGTGGCGTTTCGGTTGGGTGCAGCATGTTCCAGCGCTCGCAATCCTGGCCGTCGCGCGCCAGTTCGGTGAACGAGGTCACGCTGTAGGTGTCGGAACCCACGCCGTAGTCCTTCGCCAGGATCTGCGCAGCTTCGCGCACGTGGCGCAGGATGGCGCCGGAGCCCAGCAGCTGCACCTTGCCTTTGCTGCCTTCCAGCGTTTCCAGCTTGTAGATACCCTTGCGGATACCTTCTTCCGCACCCTGCGGCATCGCAGGCATGTGGTAGTTTTCGTTCAGCGTGGTCAGGTAGTAGTACACGTTTTCCGGGTTGTCGCCATACATGCGCACCAGACCGTCGTGCATGATCACCGCCACTTCGTACGCGTAAGCCGGATCGTAAGAGATGCAGTTAGGGATGGTCAGAGACTGAATGTGGCTGTGGCCATCTTCGTGCTGCAGACCTTCGCCGTTCAGGGTAGTACGGCCCGAGGTCCCGCCGATCAGGAAGCCGCGCGCCTGTTGGTCGCCCGCTGCCCAGCACAGGTCGCCGATACGTTGGAAACCGAACATCGAGTAGTAGATGTAGAACGGAATCATCGGCAGATCGTTGGTGCTGTAGGAGGTCGCTGCGGCCAGCCAGGAAGAGGCTGCGCCCAGTTCGTTGATGCCTTCCTGCAGGATTTGGCCTTTCTCGTCTTCTTTGTAGTAAGCAACCTGCTCACGGTCCTGCGGGGTGTACTGCTGGCCGTTCGGGCTGTAGATACCGATCTGACGGAACAGACCTTCCATACCGAAGGTACGCGCTTCGTCGGCGATGATTGGCACCAGGCGATCTTTGATCGACTTGTTCTTCAGCATCACGTTCAGGGCACGCACGAAGGCGATAGTGGTGGAGATCTCTTTGTTCTGCTCTTCCAGCAGCGAGCTGAAATCTTCCAGCGCCGGCATTTCCAGCTTCTGGGTGAACTCCGGCAGACGGGTAGGCACGTAGCCTTTCAGCGCCTGGCGACGTTCGTGCAGGTATTTGTACTCTTCGGAATCTTTCTCGAAGGTGATGTACGGCAGTTTTTCGATGTCAGCATCGGCAACCGGCACGTTGAAACGATCGCGGAAGTGGTGAACCCCTTCCATGTTCATTTTCTTCACCTGGTGAGCGATGTTTTTACCTTCCGCGGTTTCACCCATGCCGTAACCTTTGATGGTGTGGGCCAGGATAACGGTCGGTTTGCCTTTGGTGTCCTGCGCTTTTTTCAGTGCAGCGAAGATTTTCTTCGGATCGTGACCACCACGGTTCAGCGCCCAGATTTCGTCGTCGGTCATGTCTTTGACCAGCGCCGCGGTTTCCGGGTAACGGCCGAAGAAGTGCTCGCGCACGTAAGCGCCGTCTTTGGATTTGAAGGTCTGGTAGTCGCCGTCCAGGGTCTCGTTCATCAGCTGAACCAGTTTACCGCTGGTGTCTTTGCGCAGCAGCTCGTCCCAACGGCCGCCCCAGATCACTTTCAGCACCTGCCAGCCTGCGCCGGAGAAGATGCCTTCCAGTTCGTTGATGATCTTGCCGTTACCGGTGACCGGGCCGTCCAGGCGCTGCAGGTTGCAGTTGATGACGAACACCAGGTTGTCCAGCTTCTCGCGGGTGGCGATGGTGATGGCGCCTTTGGATTCCGGCTCATCCATCTCGCCGTCGCCCAGGAAGGCGTAAACGGTCTGTTCAGAGGTGTCTTTCAGGCCGCGGTGTTCCAGGTATTTCAGGAACTTCGCCTGATAGATGGCGCTGATTGGGCCCAGGCCCATGGATACGGTCGGGAACTGCCAGAATTCCGGCATCAGCTTAGGATGCGGGTAAGAGGACAGACCGTTGCCGTGCACTTCCTGACGGAAGTTGTTCATCTGTTCTTCGGTCAGGCGGCCTTCAAGGAAGGCGCGCGCGTAAACGCCCGGAGAGATGTGGCCCTGGAAGTAGACCAGGTCGCCGCCGTCTTTCTCGTTGCGTGCGCGGAAGAAGTGGTTAAAGCAGACTTCATAGAAGGTCGCGGAAGACTGGAAGGAAGCCATGTGGCCGCCCAGCTCCAGGTCTTTCTTGGATGCGCGCAGAACGGTCATGATCGCATTCCAACGGATCGCAGAGCGAATGCGGCGTTCCAGATCCAGGTTGCCTGGGTAAGCCGGTTCGTCTTCTACCGCGATGGTGTTGACGTAGTTGTGCGCTGCAGCACCGGCCGCAACGTTAACGCCGCCTTTGCGGGCTTCTCCCAATACCTGATCAATCAGAAACTGAGCTCGCTCAACACCCTCTTCACGGATGACCGATTCGATCGCCTGCAGCCAGTCGCGGGTTTCGATCGGATCCACGTCATTGTTTAAACGTTCTGACATGGTGGTATTCCTTATCTGTCTAATGGTTTGTTTGGAGCCTGTCTTCCTGTGCTCTGTGAAAAAACACACGAAGACAGGCCCATCAGTTTAGTTGCCGCTTAAGTACTTAACTAAGTACCTCGAACTTAACCCCCGCAGGCTGGTGTACCCTGAAGAGGACAGCTCTTAATCCTTGCGTTGCTGGAGACGCCGCAGCGATCTCTCGCGCCGAGTATGCTCCCGGCTGAGATCCAGCAAGATTTCCTCGATAAACGCCAAGTGGCGATGCGAGGCTTCACGGGCCTTTTCCGGCTCGCGTGCCACAATCGCCTCAAAAATTCCGGCGCGGTGGCTGCTCACTTTTGCCAACATCTCACGGCGCGAGTAGAGCAATTCAAAGTTCTGACGCACGTTCTGTTCCAGCATCGGCCCCATGCAGCGTAGCAGGTGAAGTAACACAACGTTGTGAGCGGCTTCGGTCACGGCGATTTGATACTGCATGACCGCATCGGCTTCGGCGTCGAGATCGCCGCTGTCTTGAGCCTGTTGAATCACGATGTGGCAGTCGCGGATGCGCGCCAGATCTTCATCGGTGCCGCGCAGCGCCGCGTAATAGGCGGCAATGCCTTCCAGCGCGTGACGGGTTTCCAGCAGATCGAACTGTGATTCGGGATGGTCGGCCAGCAGCTCGGCCAGCGGATCGCTGAAGCTCTGCCACAGATTAGTTTGCACGAAGGTGCCGCCGCCCTGACGGCGCAGGAGCAGCCCTTTCGCTTCAAGGCGCTGAATGGCCTCTCTCAGAGAAGGACGGGAGACATCAAATTGTTTCGCCAGCTCGCGCTCCGGAGGCAGTTTTTCGCCTGGGCGCAGTGTCCCCTCGAGGATCAGGTATTCGAGCTGTTGCTCGATAACATCTGACAACTTGGGTTGGCGGATTTTGCTGTAGGCCATGAGTGAATTCTTCTCTGCGAATGGCGCGGAGTCAATTGGTAATACCAATTTCAAAAACGTGACGGTAAAGTAACAAAGTATTCACCTCCTGTCCATACGGGCCTTGATCGAAATCAGGTTACCCGCACATTTTAACACCCCGCTGAAAACCCCGCTGCAAACCGGTAACGCCGTGATGGTATTACCATTTACGCGGCGGGTTGGGGATTTAACTTTTACCAAACCTTACGCAAGGCAGAGTGCAAACTTTTTGCCCGAGTTTTATTGCATGGTTATTACGCTTTAATGAATGGCTATTTGGCGAGCAGCGCAACGGTGGTTAGTTCATTATTTGAACGCAGCCCACCGTTCAGATCTACGTTATTTTTGCGCATTATGTGATTTGTTGCTTATTTCATGCACTGAATCCCCCCTGCCGTCACACAACCCGCATTTTGTTTCCTAAACTGCTGCAATCTTAATCACTCACACGACAAAGCAGGTGCAAACCGACGCACATAACATTATTCTCTGCCAAACGGTAGCGGCGCCGTGGAATTAATAGCTATAACGCCGTAAATAAAACAAAACACACATCGTAACCACTGCTTTACAGGCAGGTGGGCATTCACAACGACAGAGGGTTAGATTGATGGATGGTCAACAGCATGGTGACCAGCTGAAGCGCGGCCTGAAAAACCGCCATATTCAGCTCATCGCCTTAGGTGGCGCAATCGGCACCGGGTTATTTCTCGGTATCGCTCAAACAATAAAAATGGCCGGCCCGTCAGTGCTCCTCGGCTACGCCATCGGCGGCTTCATCGCGTTTCTGATCATGCGCCAGTTGGGAGAAATGGTGGTAGAAGAGCCGGTCGCCGGTTCCTTCAGCCACTTCGCCTACAAATACTGGGGCAACTTCGCCGGCTTCGCCTCCGGCTGGAACTACTGGGTGCTGTATGTCCTGGTGGCGATGGCGGAGCTGACGGCGGTCGGCATCTACGTGCAGTACTGGTGGCCGGAGATCCCCACCTGGGTTTCCGCCGCGGTATTCTTCCTGGCGATCAACGCCATCAACCTGGCCAACGTCAAAGTTTACGGCGAGATGGAGTTCTGGTTCGCCATCATCAAAGTGGTGGCGATTATCGGCATGATCGTGTTCGGCGCCTACCTGCTGTTCAGCGGCATGGGCGGCCCGGAAGCCACCGTCACCAACCTGTGGGCGCAGGGCGGGTTCTTCCCGAACGGCGTCATGGGTCTGGTGATGGCGATGGCGGTGATCATGTTCTCCTTCGGCGGCCTCGAGCTGGTCGGCATCACCGCCGCCGAAGCCGACAACCCGCAAAAAAGCATTCCGAAAGCCACCAATCAGGTGATCTACCGCATCCTGATCTTCTATATCGGTTCGCTGGCCATTCTGCTGTCGCTGTACCCGTGGGGCAAAGTGGTCGAAGGCGGCAGCCCGTTCGTGCTGATCTTCCACGCGCTGAACAGCAACCTGGTGGCGACCGTGCTGAACATCGTGGTGCTCACCGCCGCGCTGTCGGTCTACAACAGCTGCGTCTACTGCAACAGCCGCATGCTGTACGGCCTGGCGCAACAAGGCAACGGTCCGAAAAGCCTGCTGAAGGTCGACGGCCGCGGCGTGCCGGTGGTGGCCATCGGCATTTCTGCCCTCGCCACCGCGCTGTGCGTGCTGATTAACTACCTGATCCCGGGCCGCGCCTTCGAACTGCTGATGGCGCTGGTGGTGTCGGCGCTGGTGATCAACTGGGCGATGATCAGCCTGGCGCACCTGAAATTCCGCGCCGCCAAAAACCGCGAAGGCGTGGTGCCGAAGTTCAAAGCGTTCTGGTACCCGTTCAGCAACTACCTGTGCCTGCTGTTCATGGCCGGTATCCTGGTGATCATGTACCTGACGCCGGGCATTCAAATCTCGGTGCTGCTGATCCCGGTATGGGTGGCGATCCTGGCCGTCGGTTACGCCATCAAACAGCGCAGCCAGCGCGTCGACGGCGTCACCAGCCGTTGAATCCCGCGACCGCGCAATAAAATGGCCCGCAGATGCGGGCCATTTTTTTTTGCCTGAACGCCGCTTACTTGCGCAGCGCTTTCACCTGCTCGGCGGTGATGTCCGCCGGCAAATCGCCCCAGGTCACCCGCAGGTAATTTACCAGTTCCGCCACGTCGGCATCGCTCAAACGCTCGCCGAAGCCCGGCATGCTCTGCATGCTTTCACCGTTCGGGAACTGCTGGGCCGGCAGGCCGTCCAGCACCGACACGATCAGGTTCTTGCCGTCCGCCTGGCGCAGCGTGGCGTTATCGCGCATCGCCGGCGCGACATGCGGTTTGCCCTCGCCTTCACGTGCATGGCAGCCGGCGCACTGATCCAGATAGGTCATGCGCCCGGCATCGCTGCCTTGGCCCATTTTCACCGGTACCGCCGCCGGCGGCTGCTCGCCCATCAGATACAGCGCCAGCGCCTGATGGTCTTCCGGCGTCAAATAACGGGTGCTGAGATCCACCACCATATGCATCTCACTGAAGGCGGAACCCTGCGGCGCAAGACCGGTGCTGAGGAAGCGGCTGACGTCCTGCGGCGTCCAGCCGCGCTGCGCCAGACCGTGCGGCGTAATGTCCGGCGCCATGAAGCGGCCGAGATCGCCGCCCTGCATCGGCTTGCCGAGATCCATCTGCCCCAGCGCGCCGCGCAGCGTGTGACATTCGCCACAGTGGCCCAGCACATCGGCCAGATAGCGGCCGCGCTGCCATTGCGGTGAGCTGCCCTGCGAGCTGGCCGGCAGCGGATCCTGGCTGCGGAACAGCAGGTTCCAGCCGATCAGCGCCATGCGCTGGTTGAACGGGAACGGCATCTCGTTGGCCGGAATGGCCACGTCCACCGCCGGGCGCGTCATCAGGTAAGCGTAGATGTCGTCGGCGTCCTGACGCGACATGCCCTTATACGAAGTGTAAGGCATCGCCGGGTACAGGTGCCGCCCGCCCGGCGCCACGCCCTGCGTCAGCGCCAGGAAGAAGTCGTCCTTGCTCCAGCGCCCGATGCCGTGGTCGGCCGATGGCGTCAGGTTGCTGCCGTAAATCGTGCCGAACGGCGTGTCCAACGGATAGCCGCCGGCCAACGGCGCCCCGCCGCTGGCGGTATGGCAGGCGGCGCAGTCGGCGGCCTGCGCCAGATAGCGGCCGCGCGCGATCTGTTCGGTGCTGGCGGTCACCTGCTGCACCGGGCCGTCGTAACGGCGGTTTTCCCGCCACCACAACAGCGCAATCACCACGATCGCCACCAGCACAATCAACACTGCGAGACGTTTTTTCATTGTGCCGTCTCCTTTAACAGCCCCGGCGTTTTCAGCACCACGTCGCGCACCGCTTCGTAGTAACGCACGTAGCCGGTGCAGCGGCAGATATGGCTGTCCAGCGCCTGCTCGATGGCGTTTTCCAGCTGATCGCGGGCAATCGGCTCACGCTTGAGCTTTTCCACGAAAATGGTGGCGGCATTGACGAAGCCCGGCGTGCAGTAGCCGCACTGGAAGCTGTAGTGCTCCAGAAACGCCTGCTGGATCGGCGACAGCTCAACCACCTCGCCCTGTTCGTCCACCTTGGCGTGGCCCTCGACGGTGCGCACTTTCTTGCCGTTGAAGAAATGCGCGCCGGTGATGCAGGTACGCACCTCTTCGCTGGTGCCGCTCGGGTGATCGACGATCGCCACGCAAGCGTGGCAAATGCCCTGCCCGCAACCGAGGCGAGAACCGGTCAGATCGAGATACTCGTGCAGGAAATCGATCATCATCAAGCCTTCCGGCACCTCGATCGGGCCGTACTGTTTCTCGTTGATGGTCAGGGAAATCGGCTGGGTTTTAATGCTCATTGTAATACCTCACGAATATTTTCTGCACGAACGGGCAAATCACGGAAACGGTGGCCGGTGGCGTCGGCGATGGCGTTGACCAGCGCGGCCACGATCGGGATCATCACCACTTCCGCCATGCCTTTCGGCGGATCGGTTTCCGACAGCGCCGGCAGGATGTCGCCGCTCTGTTTCCACACCGCCACGTCGCTGGCGCGCGGCAGGTGGTAACGGTTGAAGTTCCAGGTGCCGTTGCCCGGGCCGTCTTCGTACAGCGGTAAATATTCGTGCAGCGCATGGCCGATGCCCATCGCCAGCCCGCCCTGCAGCTGGCCGGAAACCAGTTCCGGCACGATCAGGTTGCCGCACTCCATGATCGAGTGATGATTCAACAACTCCACCTGGCCGGTGGCGATATCCACCGCCACTTCCGCCAGCGTGCCGACGGCGCTGTAGTAGGTCACCGCCGCATTGTTGCGCTGGGTCGGCGGGTAGTAGACCTGCCCGCGCGCCAGCGGCTTGAATTCGCCGTTGGCGTTGCGCAGCGCCATGCCGTCGATCGGCAGGCGTTCGCTTTTGCCGTTCAACGTGAAATCGGCCTCCGCCCACTGCCAGCGGTTGAACACGTGCACCGCCGCGCCGGTGACGCCGCCCATCTGATAAGCCGTCTTGGCCAGCAGTTCGAGGCTCAGCACCGACATGCCCGCCGCCGTCAGGCCGCCTTCGACCCAACGCGCATCCTCACGCCGCACCACCAGCGGCGCCGCCTGGCCGCCGCCGATGCCGGCCTGCCACAGCGCCATCGCCGCCGGCCACAGGCCGTGGTCGAAGATCAGGCGCGCCGCTTCGCGGGTGCTGTGCGAGAAGTAATAGGCCGAGTTGCTGGCGCTCGACGGCGAACAGTAGCTCGGCGTCCAGTTAGGGTTGGTTTGCAGCTTGTCCTGCTCTTCCTGCGACATCAGGTAAGGATCGCCGCTGGTGACCATCGGCAATACCGACCAGTCGGTGACCGAGAAGTGGGCTTCGTCGGCCGGTTTGCCCAGCCACTGCGCGCACAATACCGACTGCGAGGTCGACATGCCGGTGCCCATCTCCGCGCCGCTGTGATGCAGCGTGATGCGGCCATCTTCGCTCAGCTCCACCCGGGCGAACGAGGTTTCCGCCCCGGTGCCGAAGTCTTTCTGCACGCAGCCGAAGCCGACGCCATAGCGCTTGCCGGGATGGCGGCTCTCAAACTCGGCCTTGCGTTCGGCGCGCTTGAGCCACATCTCGTGCTTCGCCGCCTTCTCCAGCACTTCATCAGCGCGGATCGCACCGGCCGGGATCGCCCCCTGGGTGTTTTTCATGCCGGATTTCAGCACGTTGCGCAGGCGAAACTCGATCGGGTCGATCTTCAGCTCGGCGGCCAGCTCATCCACCATCATCTCGGTGGCGGCCATGCTCTGTAGCGTGCCGTAACCGCGCGCCGAACCGGCGTCGATGGCGCGTGAGGCCAGCCCGACCGACGACAGATCGCTTTTCGGGAAGTAGTAAATCGACTGGGCGGCGGTCGCGCCGACCATCACCACCGAAGGGGTGAAGTTGCTGCGGCCGCCGCCGTCCGCGGTCATGTCACCGAGGAACGACTGCATGACGCCGGTCTGCTTATTCACCGCGATGCGGTAGTTCATGTCGAACGCATGGCGCTTCAGCGCCGTCTGGAACTGTTCGAAGCGATCATTGGCCAGGCGCACCGGGTGGCCGTCGCCATACATTGCCGCCACCGCGCCGTAATACGGGAAGTTGTAGTGATCTTTCGAGCCGTAGCCCACGGTGTAGCACGGGTGCAGGATCAGCTGTTTCACCGGCGGGTTGCGCTTGGCCAGCATGCGCGGCATCTCGTCGGCCACTTCCTGCGGCGACTGAGTCGGCACCACCAGATGCAGGGTTTGCGTCTGCGCGTCGAACCAGCCGTTGGCGTTGTCCGGCTCCAGCGCCGAGGTGTCGATCGACTGCGTGGTGTAGCGGCGTGACATCACCAGCCAGTCGGCCGGCGGATTCGCCAACTCGTCGGCGATCAGGCCCGCATAGCGCATGCCTTCCTGATCCAGCTTGCCGCCCTCGCGCCCTTCCGGCCACACCGGCAGGTGTTTTTTCATCGATACCGGGAAGATCGGCGTATCCTTCAGGCTGGAGAAGCGATCGTCGTCGAACGGCTGTTCTCCCCCCACCCGCACGTAACGGAAACTGCCCCAGGGATCGCGCTCCAGCGGGCCGGTGACCGCGCCGTATTTGATGGTTTCCTCACGGAATTTCAGCTTGTCCTTGGCGAAGCGGAAACGGGCGAAGTCGTGATAGATCAGGATCGCCACCGCCTGGCCGAGATAGGCAGGGGTTTTGCCGTTCGGCAGCAGCATGTCGTCACCGTAGAACGCCGGAAAGGCCAGGCCATCGCGCGCCAGATCTTCCGCCGTTACTAGGCGATCGGGCTGCAGATCGTCCCCCAGCAGCGACAGATCGACCCCCTCGAACAGCCGGTCGGCTTTGGTCACGCGCAGAATGAAGGCGTGCGCCTGTTTCTGCGGCCAGTGCGGCATGTCCACCGCGCGGATATCGCGTGCGAACACCTTCTGCCCCATGACCTTGGCGCGGCCGTCGATACGGAAACGCACGCGCTTGGCCTGCGGATCCCAGTTGGGTGACTGGAGGATTTTTTGCTCGAACAGCGCGGCGTAGGCGCGGCTGTACAGGGGGGCGAGGTACACGGAGACCCCCGCAATCACGGCGCTTTTGATAAAGCGGCGCCGCGACGGGTTGAAATTGCTCATAAATAAGTCCTTCACGTCTTTCTTGTAATTGGTTTTTGTTCGCGGTGTTGTTGCGCAAACGCTGACGACCTTGCCGTAGACGTCATAAGCATATGCTTATAACTAAAATTATGTGATGATTAACAGGCTGTTTTCAACAAAAAAACATTTACAAAACACAGGTAGTTTGTAGGCTAATAAATAATTTGCGCAAACGCGGACTTCAACCATGACCACGGGCATTGTCATTACCGCCGCCGGACGCGGAGAGCGCTTTATTCAGGCCGGCGGCCAGGGCAACAAATTGAACGCCGGGTTTGCCGATGCGGCGGGCGAGCGGCGTTCGCTGTTCGAGCACACCCTATGCCAGGCGCTGGCCTCCGGCCTGCCGGTACAGGTGGTGACCCGGCCGGATAATCTGCCGGTACTGGCAGCCTGCGCCGCCAACCAGGTGCCGGTCACCTTGCTCGCCAGCGCGGGCCTCGGAGACTCGATCGCCGCGGGCGTTGCGGCCACGCCGCACTGGCAGGGCTGGCTGATCCACCTGGCCGATATGCCATTCGTCGGCGCCGACGTTTTCCGACAGGTGGCGGATGCCTTACGGCAACACCCGATCGTGCGCCCCTGTTATGCGCAACAGCCCGGTCACCCGGTCGGCTTTTCCGCTCTATTGCGCAAACCACTTTGCCAACTGCGCGGCGATAATGGCGCGCGTGAACTGCTGCAAGGCGCGGCAGTCCACCTGCTGCCGCTTGAGCACCCCGGCGTCGTGCGGGATATTGATCTTCCATCGCAACTCCCGGCCAGCGAGTAAATTCACCTATGCAACATCTTGATGTCACCGTGGTCAGCCAGGCGATAAGCTGGCTGCAACAACAGCCGGTTTGGTTATGCACCGTGCTCAGCACCTATGGCTCTTCGCCGCGCTCGCCGGGCGCGTTGATGGCGGCGACCCGCGACGGCCGCTACAGCGGCTCATTGTCGGGCGGGTGCGTGGAGGAGGACTTTCTGCGGCGCGTGGCCGCCGGGGAGTATCAGGCGGCCAGCCAGGTGATTCGTTATGGCGAAGGCGGCATGACGCCCAACGTGGCGCTGCCGTGCGGCGGCGTGCTGGACGTGCTGATCGAGTATCTGCCGGCGGGAGAAACCAGCGTCGCTTACCTGCAGCGCATCGCCGGCGCGCTGGAAGGGCATCATGCGTTGCTCAAACGCCTGACGCTGCCCCACGCCTGCCACAGCCTCGAGCAGAGTCATTTCACCAGCGCTACCCAGGTGGAACGCCGGCTCGAGCAGATCACGCTGCATATCGCGGCCGCGCCGCGCCTGCTGATCGCCGGGCTGTCCAGCGTGGCGCTGTACTGCGCCGATTTCGCCGTGGCGCTGGGGTTTGAGGTGCTGGTGTGCGAGAACCGGCCGGAGGCGCTGGACAACTTCGCCGCCGAGCTGAAGCCCGGCGTGACGCTGCTGCGCCAGTTTCCGGCCAAGTTCATCGAAGAGGGGGGCTGCCACGCCAATACCGCCGTCGTGGCGCTGACCCACGATCCGCGTATGGACGATCTGACGCTGATGGAAGCGATCCACACCCCGGCGTTTTATATCGGCGCCATGGGCTCGCTCAGAAACAGCGCACGCCGGCGCCAGCGGTTGCAGCAGATTGCCGAATTCACGCCGCAGGAGTTGGAACGCATCCATGCGCCGATCGGCCTGCCGCTCGGCAGCAAAACGCCGGCGGAGATCGCCCTGGCGGTGATGGCGGCGATCGTGCAGCAGAAAAACCGGCGACCGGCCGCCGACGGGATCAGTGCAACGGCACCACCGGCACCAGATGCTGCAGCTCCAGATGCAGCTCCTCTTTCCCGCTCAGCGAATAGCTGAACACCGTCATGTCCGGCCCGTCACCGCGGGCCAGCCCCATTTCGGGCAGCACCTGCGTGTAGATTTGAATGATGTGATCATTGAGCGCCACCGGCTTGCCGGAATAGCGAAAACGGCAAAACTCGCCGTGGATCTCCGGCAGCGGCTCCAGCGCCACGCCTTCACGCAGCGGGTAGTCCGTCGTCACGCCCAGGGTATAGTCGACCCTGACCCGCTCGCCGTCCGGCACCAGTTGGGTAAACGAATAGGTTTGCGTCGGGCGCTCGCCCAACAAGGTGTAAAACTGCGCCCGCAGCGCGCTGCGCTGCGGCAGATGCGACTTGTCCAACTTTTCGATATCCAGGTGATAAGCGTACTGTTTGCCATGAAAGGCGTATTGCCCTCTGGCGATGCTGACGCGTTCGACCTGAATATCGCCAGGCTGGCTGGCCGCCAGCGAACGCACCAGATTGCTGAAGTCCTGTTTGCGGGCATGACGATACACGCTGGGCGATTCGGCGAAATGTTTCTTGAAACAGCGCGAGAACGTCTGCTGATTATCGAATTGATACTCGACCGAAATATCGAGGATGCTCTTCTGCGTGAAACGCAAGGCGAAGGCGGCGATGTAGAGGCGGCGAGCGCGAATGTAGGAAGCTAACGATAATCCGGTCTGCTTCTTGAACATGCGCTGCAGGTACCATTTCGTATAGCCTGACTTGGCGGAAACGATATCCAACGACAGCGGATTGGTCAGGTTATCTTCAATCCAGACCAGCAGTTCCCTGATATGATTTTCCTGCGTTCCCATGTGCTTGCTGAAACCTTCTGTTGCCGATATTCCATTAGTCGAATTTTAGTGCTATCCGCGTAGGGTATACAGGTTAAAACTCGGCGTCCAGCAAGCTACAGGACTTTACACAATCCCCCTTCGCCGCCCGCAGGCGGCGAAGGGGGCAACGCTTATTTCAGGCAGCTGGAGCATTGGCCAGCCTGGATCTTCTGGAAGAAGTCATTGCCTTTGTCATCCACCAGGATAAACGCCGGGAAATCTTCCACTTCGATTTTCCAGATCGCTTCCATGCCCAGCTCAGGGTACTCCACGCACTCCAGGCTCTTGATGCTCTGCTGCGCCAGCACCGCCGCCGGGCCGCCGATGCTGCCAAGGTAGAAGCCGCCGTGCTTGTGGCAGGCATCCGTCACCTGCTGGCTGCGGTTGCCTTTCGCCAGCATGATCATGCTGCCGCCGTGGGATTGCAGCAGGTCGACGTAGGAATCCATACGCCCGGCGGTGGTTGGCCCCAAGGAACCGGATGCATAGCCTTCCGGCGTTTTGGCCGGGCCGGCGTAGTAAATCGGGTGATCCTTGACGTACTGCGGCAGGCCTTCACCGCGATCCAGACGCTCTTTCAGCTTGGCGTGCGCGATATCGCGGCCGACGATGATGGTGCCGCTCAGCGACAGGCGGGTGGAAACCGGGTACTGCGACAGCTGTTTGAGGATCTCGGCCATCGGGCGGTTGAGATCGACCTTGATCGCCTCGCCCTCCCCGGCCTGGCGCAGCTCCTGAGGAATGAATTTACCCGGATTGTGCTCCAGTTTTTCCAGCCAGATGCCGTCGCGGTTGATCTTGCCTTTGATGTTGCGGTCCGCCGAGCAGGAGACGCCCATGCCGACCGGGCAGGAGGCGCCGTGGCGCGGCAGGCGCACTACGCGGATATCATGTGCGAAGTATTTGCCGCCGAACTGTGCGCCCAGCCCCAGGTTTTGCGCTTCTTGCAGCAGTTCCGCTTCGAGTTCCAGATCGCGGAACGCCTGGCCATGCTCGTTGCCTTCCGTCGGCAGGCCATCGTAATACTTGGTCGAGGCCAGTTTGACGGTTTTCAGCGTCGCTTCCGCCGAGGTGCCGCCGATGACGAACGCCACGTGGTACGGCGGGCAAGCCGCGGTGCCCAGCGTACGCATCTTGTCGACCAGGTAGTTTTTCAGTTTGCCCGGCGACAGCAGCGCCTTGGTTTCCTGATACAGATAGGTTTTGTTGGCGGAACCGCCGCCCTTGGCGATGCACAGGAACTTGTACTCTTCGCCGTCCACACTGTAGAGATCGATCTGCGCCGGCAGGTTGCTGCCGGTATTGACCTCTTTGTACATATCCAGCGCGGCGTTCTGCGAATAGCGCAGATTCTCTTCGATGTAGGTGTTATACACCCCGCGCGACAGCGCCTCTTCATCGCCGCCGCCGGTCCAGACGCGCTGGCCCTTTTTGCCGACGATGATCGCCGTGCCAGTGTCCTGGCAGGTCGGTAAAATACCCTTGGCGGCGATTTCTGAGTTACGCAGAAATTGCAGCGCAACGTACTTGTCATTTTCGCTGGCGTCCGGATCTTTGAGGATATCAGCCACCTGCTGTTGGTGCGCCGGGCGCAGCATGAACGAGGCGTCGTGGAACGCATGCTGGGCAAGCAGGGTTAACGCTTCAGGGGCAACTTTCAGAATTTCCTGGCCTTCAAATTCGCTCACGGAAACATGGTCGCGGCTCAGCAGGTAGTATTCGGTATCGTCTTTCTTCAGCGGGAACGGATCTTGATAGTGGAACGGTTTATTCGACATTGATCTCTCACTTGCAACATCAGCTGCGTTAAATTCACACTTGCGACGCGCGACGCGGCGCCTTGTCAAAAAACTGCCTCCACCTTACGTATTTTTAATCAGTCAGTTATTGCGCCAAATCGCAAAATAACCGCTATTTGCGTAAGGGATTACCACAGGCGGCGTTTCAACCTTGCTCGGTGAGAACTGCGGGTACAGGCTCATCATGCACGCTTTATTATCCCGCAGTTAACACATTGATTACAATCCATCGGCGGCGATCGTCTTATCAATGTGGTGAAAAAGCGCCGGATGCGATTTGCGCCGGGGCATATTGTCAGCCGCCGCGCCATTGCTTAAGCTAGCCGCAATGAACAAACCGAGAATCCCCATCGCGCTGCAACAAGCGGTGATGCGCTGCCTGCGAGAAAAGCTGCAGTTGGCCCGCCAGCATTTTGCCGTCGAATTCCCCGAACCCAGCATCGTCTATCAGCAACGCGGCACCAGCGCGGGCACCGCCTGGCTGCAAAGCTGGGAAATCCGTCTGAACCCGGTGCTGCTGCTGGAAAACCAACAGCCGTTTATCGATGAAGTGGTGCCGCACGAACTGGCGCACCTGCTGGTGTTTCGCCAATTCGGCCGGGTAGCGCCGCACGGCCGCGAATGGCGTTGGATGATGGAAAGCGTGCTGCTGACGCCCGCCAGCCGCACTCATCGTTTCGAAACCGCCTCGGTGCAAAGCAAAACCTTCCCCTACCGCTGCGGCTGCGGGCAGCACCAGCTCACCATTCGCCGCCATAACCGCGTGCTGCGCGGCGAAAGCGAATACCGCTGCCGCCGGTGCGGCGAAAAACTGAAATTTCTTGCTAGCGAGAACCTTTAGTTAAACGATTTATACGTTAAAACAAGTAAATATCGCCATTTGCCACTGCCGACAAGTTCCGTTACCCTGCCTGCTTTTCCAATTTTGAGCTGTTTTGGAATATGCTTCGCAGAATTTTGTTTATGGCGGTTTTCGCCGCAGGCGCCGCACAGGCGCACGGCATCAATAACTTCTCTCAGGCCAAGACGGCGGCGGCCAAGATTAACCAGGATGCGCCGGGCAGTTTTTACTGTGGCTGCCGCATCGAGTGGCAAGGCAAGAAGGGCATTCCCGATCTCGCCAGCTGCGGCTATCAGGTGCGTAAAAACGCCCAACGCGCGCAGCGCATTGAATGGGAACACGTGGTGCCGGCCTGGCAGTTCGGCCACCAGCTGCAGTGCTGGCAAGACGGCGGGCGCAAAAACTGCAACAAAGACGCCACCTATCGCCAGATAGAAACCGATCTGCACAACCTGCAGCCGGCGATCGGCGAAGTGAACGGCGACCGCAACAACTTCATGTACAGCCAATGGAACGGCGGCGCAGGCCAGTACGGGCAATGCCCAATGAAGGTGGACTTCAAGAATAAACAGGCGGAGCCGCCCGCCCGCGCCCGCGGCGCCATTGCCCGCACCTACTTCTACATGCGCGATCGCTACCAGCTGCGGCTGTCACGCCAGCAAACCCAGCTGTTTGAAGTGTGGAACCGGCAATATCCGGTGAGCCAATGGGAATGTCAGCGCGAAGCACGTATCGCCAAGGTGCAGGGCAACCACAACCCCTATATTCAACAGGCTTGTCAGCAGCGGAAAAGCTAACCTACTATAGCCTTTATCTTTCATGGCGCCGCCAACCCGCGGCGCCGTTTCGTCAGGATCAGACTACCCATGCGCATACCCCGCATTTACCATCCGCAACCGTTGACCGACCGGGCGGAGATCGCCCTCAGCGAGGACGCCGCCAACCACGTCGGGCGCGTGCTGCGCATGAGCGCCGGCCAGGCGCTGCAGCTGTTCGATGGCAGCAACCAGGTGTTCGACGCCGAAATAATCCGGGTGGACAAAAAGAGCGTGCTGGTGCGCCTTGGCGACGGCCGCGTGGATGACATCGAATCGCCGCTCAACCTGCATCTGGGCCAGGTGATCTCGCGCGGCGAGAAGATGGAGTTCACCATCCAGAAATCCATCGAGCTGGGCGTCAACGTCATCACCCCGCTGTTTTCCGAGCGCTGCGGCGTGAAGTTGGACGGCGAACGCCTGGCGAAGAAAATCCAGCAATGGCAGAAGATCGCCATCGCCGCCTGCGAACAGTGCGGCCGCAACCGCATTCCCGAAATCCGCGAGGCGATGTCGCTGGAGGCCTGGTGCGCCGAGCAGGACGGCAGCCTGAAACTCAACCTGCACCCGCGCGCCAGCCACAGCATCAACACGCTGCCACAGCCGGTGGATCATGTTCGCCTGCTGATCGGCCCGGAAGGCGGTTTGTCCGCCGACGAAATCGCCATGACCACCGACCACGGATTTACTGATATTCTGCTGGGACCACGCGTTCTGCGTACCGAAACCACAGCGCTCACCGCCATTACCGCTCTGCAGGTCCGCTTCGGCGACCTGGGTTAAAGGAGAAAAGATGATTAAGCTCGGCATCGTGATGGATCCTATCGATTCCATCAACATCAAGAAAGACACCAGCTTCGCCATGCTGCTCGAAGCGCAGCGCCGCGGTTACGAATTGCACTACATGGAGATGAACGATCTCTATCTGCATGCCGGCGACGGGCGCGCCCGCACCCGCCTGCTGAGCGTGAAGGAAGACAAGGAGAGCTGGTTCAGCTTCGGCGCCGAGCAGGACCTGGCGCTGCACGAACTGGACGTGATCCTGATGCGCAAGGATCCGCCGTTCGATACCGAATACATCTACGCGACCTACATTCTGGAACGCGCCGAGGTTAAAGGCACGCTGGTGGTCAACAAGCCGCAAAGCCTGCGCGATTGCAACGAGAAGCTGTTCACCGCCTGGTTCCCGGAGCTGACGCCGGATACGCTGGTCAGCCGCAGCGCCGCGCACATCCGCAAATTCCACCAGCAGCACGGCGACATCATCCTGAAGCCGCTGGACGGCATGGGCGGCGCGTCTATCTTCCGCGTGAAGCAGGACGATCCTAACCTGTCGGTGATCATCGAAACCCTGACCGAACACGGCAGCCGTTTCTGCATGGCGCAGAACTTCCTGCCGGCGATCAAGGACGGTGACAAGCGCATCCTGGTGGTGGACGGCGAGCCGGTGCCTTACTGCCTGGCGCGCATTCCGGCGCAGGGCGAGACCCGCGGCAACCTGGCGGCCGGCGGCCGCGGCGAAGCGCGCCCGCTGAGCGAAAGCGACTGGAAAATCGCCCGCGCCGTCGCCCCGACGCTGAAAGAGAAAGGGCTGATCTTCGTCGGCCTGGACGTGATCGGTGATCGCCTGACTGAAATCAACGTCACCAGCCCGACCTGCGCGCGCGAGATCGAAGCGGCATTCCCGATTTCGATTACCGGCATGCTGATGGACGCCATTGAAAAGCGCCTGGCGGCGAAGTAATGCGCAATGCGGGCGGCATGCCGCCCGCTGTTCTGCATCGCGCCCGCCAAAGCGCGCCTTGAAAGGCGGCAGGTATAGCCGCATACTGGCGGCTGTTTATTTTCTCACCCATTTATTACCTTATACTAACGCCATGAATTTACAGCACCATTTTCTGATCGCCATGCCAACCTTGCAGGATCCTCGCTTCAAACGCTCGGTGATTTACATTTGCGAGCACAATGAAGAAGGCGCCATGGGTTTGGTGATCAATAAACCGGTGGAGCAATTCACGGTAGCCACGGTGCTGAGCAAGCTGAAGATCATGCCGCCTGCGCGCGATCCGGCCATCAGCCTGGACAAACCGGTGTTCGCCGGCGGGCCTCTGGCGGACGATCGCGGGTTTATCCTGCATACGCCGCGCCACGGCTTCGGCGCCAGCATTCAAATTTCGCCCAACACCATGATCACCACCTCGAAAGACGTGCTGGAGACGCTCGGCACGCCAGAGCAACCGGACGACGTGCTGGTGGCGCTGGGCTATGCGGGTTGGGAAAAGGGCCAGTTGGAGCAGGAAGTGTTGGAAAACGCCTGGCTGACCATCGAAGCCAACACCGACATTCTGTTCCGCACGCCGATCGCCAGCCGTTGGCGCGAGGCGGGGAACCTTCTGGGCATCGACATTCGCAGCATCGCCAACCACGCAGGACACGCCTGATGAGCAACCGCACCATTATCGCCTTCGACTTCGGCACCAAAAGCATCGGCGCGGCCGTCGGCCAGGAGCTGACCGGCAGCGCCCGCGCCCTGCCGGCTTTCAAAGCGCAGGACGGTTCGCCGGACTGGCTGAAAATCGAAAAACTGCTGAAGGAGTGGCAGCCGGATTTGGTGGTGGTCGGCCTGCCGCTGAACATGGACGGCACCGAACAGCCCGTTACCGCCCAGGCGCGCAAGTTCGCCAACCGCCTGCACGGTCGCTTCGGCATTCAGATCGAGCTGCATGACGAGCGCCTGAGCACCGTGGAAGCGCGCGCCAACCTGTTCGATCGCGGCGGCTTCCGCGCGCTTGATAAAGGCAGCGTGGACTCCGCCTCCGCGGTGGTTATCCTCGAAAGCTGGTTCGAACGGCAGCTGGGTTAACCCCTCGTTCCCTCCCCCGCGCACTCCCCCAACACGCCGGCGTCGATCCGCTGCTGCAAACCTTGCTCAAAGGTTTGCATGCCGGACTGCGCGCCGGTTTGCAACACGCTCGCCAACTGATGGGTTTTCCCTTCGCGGATCAGGTTGCTGACCGCCGCCGTCGCCGTCAGCACTTCAAAGATCGCCACGCGTCCGCCGCCAGGGCGCCTCATCAGCTTTTGCGCGATCACCGCTTGCAGGCTGCCGGCCAGCTGGGCGCGCACATAGGGTTTCTCTTCCGCCGGAAACACGTCTACCAGCCGTTCCACCGCCTGCGGCGCGCTGCGGGTGTGCAGCGTCGCCAGCACCAGGTGGCCGGTCTCCGCCGCGGTGAGCGCCAGCCGGATGGTGGCGATATCGCGCAGCTCACCCAGCAGGATCACATCCGGATCTTCGCGCAGCGCGGCGCGCAACGCCGCATCGAAGCTGTGGCTGTCACGGCCGATCTCCCGCTGCTGGATCAGCGATCGCCGGCTGCGGTGCAGGAATTCGATCGGATCCTCCAGCGTCAAAACGTGCCGCGGCTGGTGCCGGTTGATCTCGTCGATCATCGCCGCCAGCGTGGTGGACTTGCCGCTGCCGGTGGCGCCGGTGACCAGGATCAATCCGTCGGCGCGCCGCAGCAGCGCCGGGACGATGGCCGGCGCCGCCAGCTCGGCAAGCGAAGGCGACTGCCCGGCGATACGCCGCAACGCGAGAGAAATTCCCGCGCTTTGCTGAAAAACGTTGGCCCGCAGCCGCTCCCCGCTCGGCCTGTGCAGCGCCAGATCGACCTGCCCCAGCCGCCGCAGGCTCTCGCGCTGCTGCGCATTCAGCAATCCGTTGCAGAGGGCCTGCGCGCCTTGCGCCGTCAGCGTTGGCGCCGCCGCCAGCGGCTGCAGTTCACCGTCGATGCGCAACATCGGCGGATGACCGGCACAAAGGTGCAGATCGGAAGCATTATGCTTTACACTAAGGGCCACGAATTCATCGATATCCATATCACTCTCCCGGGTCAATAATGAGCACTATCCAACAGAACCTGCAGGATGTCAGAAACCGCATCGCGGCCGCCGCGCAAAACTGCGCGCGGGCGCCAGAAGAAGTTGCCCTGCTTGCCGTCAGCAAAACCAAACCTGTGGCGGCGATCGAAGAAGCCATCGCCGCCGGCCAGCGCGCCTTCGGCGAGAACTACGTGCAGGAAGGGGTAGACAAGATCCGGCATTTCGCCGAGTCGCCGCAAAGCGGCGAGTTGGTGTGGCACTTTATCGGCCCGCTGCAATCCAATAAGAGTCGGCTGGTGGCGGAACACTTCGCCTGGTGCCATACCGTGGATCGGCTGCGCATCGCCCAGCGCTTGAGCGATCAGCGCCCGGCCGACATGCCGCCGCTCAACGTGCTGATTCAAATCAACATCAGCGACGAGCAAAGCAAATCCGGCATTGCGTTGGCCGAGCTGCCGGCGTTGGCCGAAGCGATCGCCGCGCTGCCGAACCTGACGCTGCGCGGCCTGATGGCTATTCCGGCGCCGGAAGCGGATTATCAGCGGCAGCTGGCGGTATTCAGCCGGATGAACGACGCATTTCTCGCCCTGCGTCAGCGTTATCCGCAGGCCGATACGCTGTCGATGGGCATGACGGACGATATGGCGGCGGCGATCGCTGCCGGCAGCACCCTGGTGCGCATCGGCACCGCAATTTTTGGCGCCCGCGACTACTCGCAGGCCTGACACACAGACGAGGGATTTGATGCAACATCGCAAGATTACCTTTATCGGCGCCGGCAACATGGCGCGTGCAATCATCGCCGGCCTGGTGGCGGGCGGCTATCCAGCCAAATCCATCAGCGTCTGCGCCCCTTCGCCGAAAAACCGTGATGCGCTGGCTGCAGACTACGGCATCGTCAGCAGCGGCGACAACGTCGCCTGCGCGCGTGAAGCCGAGGTGGTGGTGCTGGCGGTCAAACCGCAGATGATGGCCGACGTGTGTCAGCCGCTGCGCGAACAGGTCGACTTCAGCGGCAAGCTGGTGCTGTCGATCGCCGCCGGTATTCAGGTCAGCCGTTTCTATCAGCTGCTCGGCGACAAGCTGGACATCGTGCGCATCATGCCCAACACTCCGTCGCTGGTCGGCAAAGGCATGAGCGGGCTGTACGCGCCGGCGCAGGTCAGCCAGCGGGATCGCGATTACACCGGCGATTTAATGGCGTCGGTCGGTAAAGTTTGCTGGGTCGATGACGAAAATGGCATCAACGGCGTGATCGCCGCCGCGGGTAGCGCCCCGGCCTATTTCTTCCTGTTTATGGAAGCGATGCAAAAAGAGGCCGAGCGCATGGGCTTCGACAGCCAGACCGCGCGCGATCTGGTACAACAGGCCGCTTCCGGCGCCGCCGCATTGGTGGAAGCCAACCCGGATACGCCGCTGGGCACGCTGCGCGAGCAGGTGACCTCCAAAGGCGGCACCACTGCCGAAGCGCTGCGGGTGTTCAACGAACGCCAACTGTCGGAAACCGTGGGGCAAGCGATGCAGGCCGCCGTTTCCCGTGCCCAAGAGATGGAAAAATTATTTTAAATAACCGCGAGTTAAGGAGAAGGACCACTTCATGCTAACGCTGACTTTCCTGGTCAAGACCGTTATTGATCTGTACGTGATGGTGCTGTTGCTACGCATTTGGATGCAGTGGGCGCGCACCGATTTTTACAACCCGTTCTCACAGTTTGTGGTGAAGATCACCCAGCCGGTGGTCGGCCCACTGCGCCGCATCATCCCGTCACTGGGGCCCATCGACAGCGCATCGCTGCTGCTGGCGTTCCTGCTGATGACCATCAAATACCCGCTGCTGCTGCTGATTCAGGGCGGCGCGATGTCGCTCAGCCCGTATAACCTGCTGTTCGGCCTGATCTCGCTGGTGAAGTCCGCCGGCTACCTGATCTTCTGGGTGATGATCATTCGTGCGCTGATGAGCTGGGTAAGCCAGGGCCGCAGCCCGATCGACTACGTGATGTACCAACTGACCGAACCCTTGATGGCGCCGATCCGTCGCATCATCCCGGCGATGGGCGGCATCGACTTTTCCGCCATGGTGGTGATCCTGATCCTCTATCTGATCAACTACCTGGGCATGGATCTGTTCGGTGAGATCTGGTTCCTGCTGTGAGTGCAGTCACTCCGGTGCTGGACGGGCTGGCGATCAGGCTATATATTCAGCCGAAAGCCAGCCGCGACCAAATTATCGGCTTGCATGGCGACGAACTGAAAGTCGCCATCACCGCCCCGCCGGTCGACGGCCAAGCCAACGCCCATCTGATCAAGTTTATCGCCAAGCAGTTCAAAGTGGCGAAAAGCAACGTCACCATCGAGAAAGGCGAACTGGGGCGGCATAAACAGTTACGCATCGTGAATCCGCAACAGATCCCCGCCGTGGTCGCGGCGCTCATCGAATAATTTTCAAGGTAGTCATTTATGCAAAAAGTCGTTCTTGCCACCGGTAACCCGGGCAAAGTGCGCGAACTCGCCGACCTGTTGGCCGATTTCGGCCTGGACGTGGTCGCACAAACCGATCTGGGCGTGGAGTCCGCCGAAGAAACGGGCCTGACGTTTATCGAAAACGCCATTCTGAAAGCGCGCCATGCGGCACAGGTCACCGGCCTGCCGGCGATCGCCGACGACTCCGGCCTGGCGGTCGACGCGCTGGGCGGCGCGCCGGGCATCTACTCCGCGCGCTACGCCGGTGAAGATGCCGACGATCGGCAGAACCTCGACAAGCTGCTGGCGGCGATGAAAGACGTAGCGCCGGGCCAGCGCGGCGCGCAATTCCACTGCGTGCTGGTCTATCTGCGCCATGCGCAAGATCCGACGCCGCTGGTGTTTCACGGCAGCTGGGTCGGCGAAATCACCGAACAGGCCGCCGGTGAAGGCGGTTTCGGTTACGATCCGGTCTTCTACGTGCCGGAGCTGGGCCGCACCGCCGCCGAGCTGAGCCGCGACGAGAAGCGGGCGATTTCGCACCGCGGCAAGGCGCTGAAGCTGATGTTGGAAGCCATGCGCAATGCTTAAGCTGCCCCCGCTGAGTCTCTACATCCACATCCCGTGGTGCGTGCAGAAATGCCCTTACTGCGACTTCAACTCCCATGCGCTGAAGGGTGACGTGCCGCATCAGGAGTATGTCGATCATCTGTTGGCGGATCTGGATGCCGACCTGCCGCTGGCCGGCGGCCGGGAAATCAGCACTATCTTCATCGGCGGCGGCACCCCCAGCCTGCTGAGCGCCGAGGCGATGCAGGCCTTGCTGGACGGGGTACGGGCGCGCATTCGCGTCGCCGACGACGCCGAAATCACCATGGAGGCCAATCCCGGCACCGTGGAGGCCGATCGCTTCAGCGGCTACCAGCGCGCCGGCGTCAACCGCATCTCCATCGGGGTGCAGAGCTTCAGCGCCGAGAAGCTGAACCGTCTGGGGCGCATCCACGGCCCGGAAGAGGCCAAACGCGCGGCGACGCTGGCGACCGGCCTTGGCCTGCGCAGCTTTAACCTCGATCTGATGCACGGCCTGCCGGACCAATCGCTGGAAGAGGCGCTGGACGATTTGCGCCAGGCGATCGCCCTCAATCCACCGCACCTGTCGTGGTATCAGCTGACCATCGAACCGAACACCCTGTTCAGTTCGCGCCCGCCGGTTTTGCCGGACGACGATGCGCTGTGGGACATCTTCGAGCGCGGCCACCAGTTGCTGAGCGCCGCCGGCTATCAGCAGTACGAAACCTCGGCCTACGCCAAGCCGGGCTACCAATGCCAACACAACCTCAACTACTGGCGCTTCGGCGACTATCTGGGGATCGGCTGCGGCGCGCACGGCAAGGTGACCTTCAGCGACGGACGCATCCTGCGCACCGCCAAGACCAAGCACCCACGCGGCTTTATGCGCGGCGACTACATGGACAAGCAGCATGAGGTGGCGGCGGCGGATCGGCCGTTCGAGTTCTTCATGAACCGCTTCCGCTTGCTGGAAGCCGCGCCGCGCGCCGACTTCGTCAACTACACCGGGCTGGCGGAAAGCGTCATTCGCCCGCAGTTGGACGAGGCGCTGGCCAAAGGCTATCTGGAAGAAACCGCAGAGCACTGGCAGATCACCGAGAAGGGCAAACTGTTCCTCAACTCGCTGCTGGAACTGTTCCTGGCGGACGACGAGTAAAAAAAAGCGCTGAATAATCAGCGCTTTTTTTCATGTTCAGGCGGCATTATGAGGGCGATGCGTCACGTCGCCACGCCCCTTCAGCAATCCCTCAACGGAAACATCCTCGTCCAACGCATCCCAATGGATGCCGCGAGCGCTGAGTTCATACTCTGCCCGCTGTTCTTGCGTCGCATTCAACAAACGCGGAAACCAGGCCAGTGGCACGCCAATAATTCGGGCGTCGCTCAGTTCGACCCACATCGTCGCATCGTCAAAGCTGACGCGTTTAGCCGAAATACTCATGCCAAGCCTCCAAAAACAATGCCTGATAGGTATCAACCAGACCCGCCAGCTCTTTTAGCGTTCTGGCGTTAAAGCCGTCATTACGCGCCAACTGCACGCCAGGAACCAACCAGAATTTCGCTTCAGCCTCAGCGTCTCTGATATGAACATGCGGCGGCTCAAGCGGGTCACCCTCGTTGGAATAAAAAAAGAACCTGTAGCCTCTATAACGGAATATCACTGGCATCAATGCAAAATCCTTTTGCCGATTGATTATAGTTTAGCCAGTTTGTCAGATAGCCGTCGTGAGGTCAAAAACGCACGGCGGCTACGCCTATCCGTTACTTCAACGCCTTCAGCAGATCCTTGCGCTGGGTTTCCAGTGCGGTGACGCGGTTGCACACATCATGGCCGAAGTTCTGGAAGTCCTGCTCCTGATTGTTCCATTCGTTCTGGATCGCCTTCTGCAAGCCGCCCAGGTTGCCCATGATCGCCTGCAGCGGGTTACCGCCGCTGTTGGCGGCCTGTTTGACGCCCATTTCGTTCAGGCTGTCCTGCAGCACGCCGCCCATGCTCTGCTGCACGATGTTGCGGCCGTCCTGTTCCACCTGGTCGATCGCCTTGTGGTGGAAGGTCAGGCCGTCGCTGCGGTGCTCGATGATGCGGTTCATCTGCTGTTTCAGCTGGCCGTTCAGGGTGGTCAGCCGGTTGCGCACGTTGCTGTTGCTGCCCAGCTCTTTGACGATCACTTTATCCAGCGCTGCGCGGGCTTTCTCCAGGTGTTTCTGCGCGCCGTCGTCGATCCACGGCAGCTGCTTGCGCAGCGCGCTCTGGTAACTGAAGGCTTTCTGCCGCTGGCTGTCGTTCAGGCTCAGCGCCTGGCCGTTGCGGATCACGTCGCCATCCGGCGAGATTTGCAGGTCGCCGCTGGCGCCTTTCACCTGCACGCTCTGCGGGCTGATGATCACATCGTCCTGGGGTTTAACGCTGCATTGGTACTCGGCGTGGGCCTGCGCGGCAGTCGCCGCCAGCAGCAGTAAGGCTAACCCGGTTTTCTTCAACATAGCTTCTCCTGACTCCCATCCAGACTGGGATTAAAAAATCGAACGACCGATACGTTGAGACAACAGTTCCAGCGCCGCAGTTCCCGCCAGCGAGTTGCCGGAAGCATCCAGCTCCGGCGACCAGACGACGATCGACAGCTCGTCCGGCACGATGGCCACGATGCCGCCGCCCACGCCGGACTTGCCCGGCATTCCCACCCGATAGGCGAATTCGCCGGCGCCGTCGTACATGCCGCTGGTCATCATCAGGGCGTTGATCTGCCGGGCCTGCAGCGGGCTGATCACCGCCTCGCCGCTGAGATCGCGGCCGTGATTGGCCAGATAGACGAAGCTGCGCGCCAGTTCCACGCAGCTCATGCGCAGCGCGCAGTAATGGAAATAGGTTTGCAGCACGGTGATCACGTCGTTCTCGAAGTTGCCGAACGACTTCATCAGATAGGCGATGGCCGCATTGCGATCGGAGTGTTCGAATTCGGAACGCGCCACCCGCAGGTCATAGGCCAGGTCGTCTTCGCCGGCCAGCTGACGCACCACCTCCAGCATGCGCTGTTTGGGGGCGCTGAGCCGGGTTTGCAGCATGTCGCACACCACCAGCGCGCCGGGGTTGATAAACGGATTGCGCGGTTTGCCCTGCTCCATCTCCAGCTGCAGCAGCGAGTTGAACGGCAGGCCGGAAGGCTCTTTGCCCACGCGCCGCCAGATCTCAGGCTCCTGATAGCGCGTCAGCGCCAGCGTCAGGCTCAGCACTTTGGAGATCGACTGGATAGAGAAGCGCTCCGCGGCGTCGCCGGCCTGGAACAGTTCGCCATCCACCGTACACACGGCGATCGCCAGCCGATCGGCGGGCACTTCTGCCAACGCAGGGATGTAGTCGGCCACTTTCCCCTGGCCAATCAGCGGGCGCACCTGTTGCAGGATCTCTTCCAGCAACGCGTTATCCAATGTTGTTACCACCTCGGTCACACTCCGGGCAAAACAAAGGCGCCGTTAAGGCACCTTAGATCAATAAAACGGCGCGGCGCGAAGCCGCGCTCATCGGGCAAGCGCGATCAATCCCACCAGATATCGAACAGATCGCTGACCTTAACGTCGGTCAGTTTGCGCGCTTCCAGCCAGTTTTTCACCAGTTCGCGATGCTCGTCGGTGCAGTGGCCGATCTTCTGCAGGCAGATCAGACCTTCCCACTGCAGGTAGCCGCTGCCGTCAAACGCCAGGCCGTTCGGCTCGATCACTTCATCGATGAAGGTATCCAGCGTGCTGTCGATGTCTTCCACCGACGTGCCTTCGGCAAAACGCCAGGCTACGGAGAAACCCAGCTCCTGAAATTCTTCAATGTGCAACTTTTTACGTAAACGACGACTGCGGTTCTTAGCCATTATTCTTTCCTCTCAAACATCAAGTCCCAAACGCCATGTCCCAGGCGCTGGCCGCGTAATTCAAATTTCGTCAGCGGGCGCGAATCCGGACGCGGCACGTAATCATTATCGCTGGAAAGATTACGGTAGCCTGCGACCCCGTTCATAACCTCTAACATATGTTCCGCATAAGGTTGCCAATCGGTAGCCATGTGGAAGACCCCGCCGGTCTTCAGCTTGCGCAGCACCAGTTCGACAAACGGCGTTTGCACGATGCGGCGCTTGTTGTGGCGCGCCTTGTGCCACGGATCGGGGAAGAACAGCTGCACCATGTCCAGCGAGCCGTCCGGGATCATGTTTTCCAGCACTTCAACCGCATCGTGGCACATCACACGCAGGTTGCTCAGCTTCGCCTCGTGGGCGTCGGCCAGGCAGGCGCCCACGCCCGGCGAGTGCACTTCGATCCCTAAAAAGTTCTGCTGCGGATTGTTGCCCGCCATGGTCACCAGCGAGGCGCCCATGCCAAAACCGATCTCCAGCACCGTCGGCGCTTCGCGGCCGAACAGCGCGGCGAGATCGACAGCGTCAGCCTGATACTCCACGCCCATCACCGGCCAATAGTTCTCCAGCGCGTGCTGCTGGCCTTTGGTCAGCCGCCCCTGGCGGCGGACAAAACTGCGGATACGGCGCATCGCGCGGCCGTTCTCATCAAATTCCGGGGAGATGACGTCATTAATCATAGTGCTTTCTGTCTGTTTGGCTGCCAATTAGGGAAACGCGCATTATGCAAAGATACATTGGTTTAGCAAGTGTTCATCTTCTGTACCCGCCGTGCGGCGTCGGAAAGTTCCGGTTTACAGCATCATGACTCTATGCTGCAATCTCGCTTCATTTTCTGCCGGATAACGACGCTGCTCATGATGCAAGCACAACAATTCGCACAGGTGGTGCTTGACTGGTACCAGCGCTACGGTCGCAAGACCCTGCCGTGGCAGTTGGAGAAAACCGCCTATCAAGTATGGCTCTCCGAGGTGATGTTGCAACAGACTCAGGTTGCCACCGTCATTCCTTATTTTCAGCGCTTTATGGCCCGTTTTCCCAACGTGCGCGCGCTGGCGGAGGCTCCGCTGGACGAAGTGCTGCATCTGTGGACCGGCCTCGGTTATTACGCCCGCGCCCGCAACCTGCACAAGGCGGCGCAGACCATTGTCGCACAGCACGGCGGCGAGTTCCCGACAACCTTCGCAGAAATCGCCGATTTACCGGGCGTCGGCCGCTCCACCGCCGGCGCGGTGCTGTCGTTGGCGCTGGGCCAACACTATCCGATCCTCGACGGCAACGTGAAGCGCGTGCTGGCTCGCTGCTACGCGGTGGAAGGCTGGCCGGGCAAGAAAGAAGTCGAAAACCGGCTGTGGAAAATCAGCGAAGAGGTCACCCCGGCGCAGGGCGTCGGCCAGTTCAACCAGGCGATGATGGATCTGGGCGCCATGGTCTGCACTCGTTCCAAGCCCAAGTGTGAACTCTGCCCGCTCAACGTCGGCTGCCTGTCTTATGCCAATCACAGCTGGGCCAACTACCCCGGCAAGAAACCCAAACAGACCCTGCCGGAAAAAACCGCCTACTTCTTATTGCTGCAGCACGGCGACCGCGTGTGGCTGGAGCAGCGCCCGGCGGTGGGCCTGTGGGGCGGCCTGTTCTGCTTCCCACAGTTCAGCGCGCGCGTGGATTTGGAACTCTGGCTGCAGCAGCGCGGTCTGAAAGGCAAGCGCCTGGAACAGCTGACCGCGTTTCGCCACACGTTCAGCCATTTCCATCTCGATATCGTGCCGATGTGGCTGTCGCTCGACGCGGCGGGCAGCGGCATGGATGAGGGCGCGGGTCTCTGGTATAACTTAGCGCAGCCGCCGTCGGTCGGGCTGGCAGCGCCGGTGGATCGCCTGTTGCAACAGCTGGCGAAGCAGCCCCCGATCCAACAAAACTTATATGGCGATAGCGCCATCGACGAGGAATTAGCATGAGCCGCACCATTTTTTGTACTTTCCTGCAGCGCGACGCCGAGGGCCAGGACTTCCAGCTTTATCCCGGCGACGTCGGCAAGCGCATCTACAACGAGATCTCCAAGGAAGCCTGGGGCGAGTGGATGAAGAAGCAGACCATGCTGATCAACGAGAAGAAGCTGAACATGATGAACGTGGATGATCGCAAACTGCTGGAAGAGGAAATGATCAAGTTCCTGTTCGAAGGGCACGACGTGCACATCGAAGGCTATACGCCGCCGAGCGAATAACGCTGTTGGGGCCAGGCGCTGGCCCGCTTCAATCCTCTTATACTTCTTCCAAACGGCTTTAAGATGAAGAAAATTTTAGCTTTGCTCGTAATAGCGCCTTTGCTGATCTCCTGTTCCGGCAAAAAAAGTGAAGAAATCAACGAAGCCTGGATCAAAGACACCAACGGCTTCGACATTCTGATGGGGCAATTCGCTCACAACATCGAGAACATCTGGGGTCTGAACGAAGTTCTGATCGCCGGGCCGAAAGACTACGTCAAATATACCGACCAATACCAAACCCGCAGCCACATCAACTTCGACACCGGTGCCATCACCATCGAAACCATCGCCACCACCGATCCGGCCGCGCACCTGCGCCAGGCGATCATCAGCACGCTGCTGATGGGTGACGATCCGGGTTCCATCGATCTCTATTCCGACGCCAACGATATCCAGATCAGCAAAGAGCCGTTCCTGTACGGCCAGGTGCTGGATAACAAAGGCGCGCCGATCCGCTGGGAATGGCGCGCGGCGCACTTTGCCGATTACCTGCTGCAGACCAAACTGCAAAAACGCACCTCCGGCCTGCACGTCATCTACTCGGTCACCATCCAGCTGGTGCCAAACCACCTGGACAAACGTGCGCATAAATATCTGCCGATGGTGCGCAAGGCGTCGGAAAAATACGGCGTAGACGAATCGCTGATCCTGGCAATCATGCAGACCGAATCGAGCTTCAACCCCTATGCGGTGAGCGGTTCGGACGCGCTGGGCCTGATGCAGGTTGTGCAGCACACCGCCGGTAAGGATGTGTTCCAGATGCGCGGCAAATGGGGCACCCCGAGCCGCAGCTACCTGTTCGATCCGGAGAACAACATCGACACCGGCACCGCCTACCTGGCGATCCTGCAGAACAACTACCTGGGCGGCATTCAGAACCCGACCTCGCGCCGCTATGCGGTGATCACCGCCTACAACGGCGGCGCCGGCAGCGTGCTGCGGGTGTTCTCCAGCGACAGGACGCGCGCGGTGGGCATCATCAACGGCATGCAGCCGGGCGACGTGTACCAAACGCTGACCACCAAACACCCGGCCGCCGAGTCGCGCCGCTATCTGGTGAAAGTGAATACCGCACAGAAGAGCTACCGCAGAAAGTAGCGCTTCCCGCGTGGAAATGAGAAGGGCCGGTGCGAACCGGCCCTTTTTTTACTGCTTGATCATATAGCCAAAGATGCGCTTCCAGCCGTGATCTTTTTTCTCGATGTAGACCCCCTGTAGCTCCGGCGAGAAGCCCGGCAGGCGGTTGATGCCCTCTTCTAACGCCAGGAAGTAGCGCTGCACCGCGCCGCCCCACACTTCGCCCGGCACCACGCACAGCACGCCCGGCGGATACGGCAGGGCCCCTTCCGCCGCGATGCGCCCTTCCGCCTGGCCGATCGGCACCAGCTCGACGTTGTCGCGGATAAACTCCACGTTGGCGTCCTGCGGGTTCATCACCACCGGCGGGAAATGATCCTGACGGAACATCTCCTTTTGCAGCTGCTTAACGTCAAAGCTGACGTACAGATCGTGCATCTCCTGACACAGCCGGCGAATGCTGTAGCCGCGGTAACGCTGCTCGTTCTTGCGGTACACCGTCGGCAGCACCACGCTCAGCGGCGCATCCTCTTCGACATAGCGTTCGAACTGCGCCAGCATCTCCACCAGCTGTTCCATCTTGGCCGGGTTCTCCGCCGGGGTCAGCAGGAACAGGATCGAGTTGAGATCGCACTTCTCCGGCACGATGCCGTTCTCGCGCAGGAAGTTGGCCAGAATGGTGGCCGGCACGCCGAACTCGGTGTATTGGCCGGTCGCGGCGTCAATCCCCGGCGTGGTCAGCAGCAGCTTGCACGGATCCACCAGATACTGATCCTGGGCATAGCCTTCGAAGCCGTGCCACGTCTCCCCCGGCACGAAGGTGAAGAAGCGCGCGTCGTTGGCGATCAGATCGGTATCGTGATCCTGCCAGTCTTTGCCCGCCACCTGCTGCGGAATAAACGGCTTCAGCTGCGAGCAGCGCGTGAGCAGCTGTTTGCGCGTCTCGATGCCCAGCTTGACGCAGTCCATCCACATGCGGCGCCCGGCGGGGCCGGCGTGCATCTTGGCGTTGACGTCCAGCGCGGCGAACAGCGGATAGAACGGGCTGGTCGACGCATGCAGCATGAACGCGTTGTTCAGGTGCTTGTGGTTGCAGTGGCGCTTTTGCCCTTTGATATGGTCGTCTTTCTTATGGATCTGCGAGGTCTGCGAGAACCCTGCCTGCTGTTTATGCACCGACTGGGTGACGAAAATGCCCGGATCGTGCTCGTCCAGCTCCAGCAGCAGCGGCGAGCACTCTTTCAGCATCGGAATAAAGCCTTCGTAACCCACCCAGGCGGAGTCGAACAGAATGTAATCGCACAGGTGGCCGATGGTGTCGATCACCTGGCGAGCGTTGTAAATCGTGCCGTCGTAAGTGCCGAGCTGAATGATCGCCAGCCGGAACGGCCGCGCCGCCGCGGCTTTCTCCGGCGCCACCTCGCGGATCTGCTCGCGCAGATAGCGTTCGTCGAAGCAGTGCGCATCGATGCCGCCGATAAAGCCGAACGGGTTGCGGGCGGTTTCCAGATAGATCGGCGTGGCGCCGGCCTGGATCAGCGCCCCGTGGTGGTTGGATTTGTGGTTGTTGCGATCGAACAGTACCAGATCGCCGCGGGTCAGCAGCGCGTTGGTCACCACCTTGTTGGCCGCCGAGGTGCCGTTGAGCACGAAGTAGGTTTTATCGGAGTTGAACACCCGCGCCGCGTGCTTTTGCGCATCCTTGGCCGAGCCTTCGTGGATCAGCAAATCACCCAGCTTGACGTCGGCGTTGCACATATCGGAACGGAACAGGGTCTCGCCGTAGAAATCGAAAAACTGCCGGCCGGCCGGGTGCTTGCGGAAGAACTCGCCGCCCTGATGGCCTGGGCACGCAAAGGTCGAATTCTCCATCTCGACGTAGGTCTTCAGCGTTTTGAAGAACGGCGGCAGCAGCGCCTGCTCGTAGGCGTCGGCGGCGGCCTCCAGCTGCGCCATGTAGAACGGCTTGCTGGCGCCGGCCAGCAGCGCGAAAACACCACTGACAAACGGCAGATAGTCCGGCGAGAGATGCTCGTCCCCTTCCACCGCCACGAAGGTCGGAATGTCGAACCCCGTCGCCTGCAAGCGCGCCAGAATGCCGGCGTTCACGTCGGCGACCGACACCACCGCCGCCGCCACGTCGGTGTAGTCCGTCTGCTCTACGCGCACGATCTGGCGCAGCGTCTCAATGGTGGCGACCAGGCTGGCGCTGGTCGCGATTTTCAATTCTTTCATCATGCTGACTCTCAAACGGTGAAGGATGAGGGTGTGCCACCGGCACGGTAATGAGATAACGCGGTTATCCCGGTAAAAGCGATACCCGGGCACGGCAGCATAAGCGGCGTGCGTGACCGGCTCATGATCGGGGATCATCAGGCGGCTATCGGGGGAACTGGTCTTGGCAGCGTCCGACAGGCATCAGTAAAATCAGGGCCGCAGCGCTGGCTTTACGCATGCCTAACAGCGAGCGTCAGGCGGCCTTACCGCATGGCCGGCAGGCGTATTCGGGCGGATGACGTGCGGAGGAAACAACGGCGGAACGGTGGCGGCGTCAGATGTCTGGTGCGCAGCAGCGCTTGAGCAACAAAACCAGTCATGCCAATAACCCTCTGGCTTATAAGAAGCGGAAACACCGTCAGGGAACGGAGAGTGCTAAAATTTGCGCAATGATTGCATGATTCGTTGCAGGGTTCAAGCGAGAATCGCCTTGATTGAACGTCCATTGATTAAAGCATAATTCATTGTTATTTAATTGAAAAACCAAAAATCGCGCGTTTAAAGATGGTATAAATACACGTTTTATATGCATATTTATTGAATGCGGATATCCCCCCGTCCCCCGCTCCTCCGGGCTTGCTGCCTGAAAATAGAGCAACCGATCGGCTTTGTGACAGAAAGCGATTGACGCCATCCGGCCAATACGGTTTAATGCGCCCCGTTGCCCGGATAGCTCAGTCGGTAGAGCAGGGGATTGAAAATCCCCGTGTCCTTGGTTCGATTCCGAGTCCGGGCACCATATTTAGAGAACCCAGCCTATGGCTGGGTTTTTGCTTTTCAGAGACAGGACTCTCCATCGAACTGCGTTCGATTATTCGGCCAGAGGCCTCACCCTGCGGGCCAGCGCTAAAGCGCCACCGCATCATCCGATGGATGTGCAATTTCGCATTACAGGTGCACTTTCTCAAAAGGCCCGTCCCCAATCCTCCAGGCGTCAAACGAGCGCACTCATATTCTCCGTTTATTGAGTGTTTTTATTGTCATTCGGTGATGGAATATAGCCACGAACCTCTAACGGTATCACTTTGTTAAATCACAATATATTGGATTAAAACTAGGAACATTCCGAATAAAAACGACATTGCTGTTAATTCATTCATATAAGGCTATGCTGAATTTTACCCATTGATAAGACATTTTTAACCTATTCCGCTGCCAACGCGAAATAATGGAGGATCCGGCGACAATGGCAATTGATATGTATATGAAAGTTGAAGGAATGACGGGCGAGTCCCAAGACAGCAATCATAAAGGATGGACCGACGTACTTTCGTTTAACTGGGGCGCTTCACAGCCAGGAAATATGGCTGTCGGCGGTGGGGGCGGTTCCGGGAAAGTGAATTATCAAGACCTCCGTATTCAAGCGCTTATCGACAAATCTACACCCGCCATTCTTAAATATTGTTCCAGTGGAAAACATGTCGCGAAAATCGAGCTTTCCGTATGCAAAGCGGGCGGCAACCAGGTGGAATATTCCAAAATCGTTCTCGAAGACGTGCTGGTGACGCAAACCGATTTTAATGGTGTCGGTCAAAATGATGCGATCCTGGTTGATTACGCCTTCCAGGCGTCAAAAGTCACCATGAGTTACTGGGAACAAGGCAGCAGCGGCACTAAAGGCGCGGAAAGCAAATCTGGTTGGGATATCAAGCAGAATAAAGAGAGCTAAGTGCATTCGGGCACCTAACAATACGTTAATGATCGGGTGATAAAATCATGGCAATGGATATGTTTTTAAAAGTTGAAGGCATTAATGGCGAATCGAAAAATGCGAATCACAAGCAATGGATCGATGTCTTCTCCTTTAACTGGGGCGCGCGGCAGCCTGGCAATATGGCCGTTGGCGGCGGCGGCGGTACGGGTAAAGTGAATTTTCGCGATCTGACCGTACAGGCTCTGATAGATAAAGCGACACCTGCCTTATTGAAATACTGTTCGGCCGGTAAACACCTCGCCAAGGTGCAGTTGTCGCTTTGCAAAGCCGGTGGGCAGGAAGTGGAATATACCCGCATTACTCTGGAAGATGTATTAGTGACTCATACCGACTTCATCGGTGTCGAGCACGGTTCCACGCTAGGCATTGAATACTCTTTTCAGGCCGGTAAAGTATCGATGGAATACTGGGAGCAAGCGAAGCAAGGCAATAAAGGAGCTTCGGTGCAGATGGGCTGGGACATTAAGCAAAATAAAGAAAGCTAATCACATTACGGTGCATATCGTAATGGCGGGGGGATTATGGCATTTCCTAAGTCACATGAAATTTTAGCTCTGACATCGCAACACGAATCGAATAATCGGGTGTCAGCCAACTTTTTGACCCGTGAGATTTTGAATGAGGCGCTGATCCTCGTCAGGTCTCTGTCACCAGAAGAAGTCTTTCGATTAACAAAAACGGAGACCGGCCAGATCGCGTTTACGCTGGGTGAACTCAAAGATGAAAACAACCGCCGATTGACAGCCAATAATATTGAGTCAGGACAACGACCAGGCGGAAGAATTAATCATCTGGATAACCGCATTAATGTCTCTTTTCCCGGAACCTCATGGCAAATGGGGGCGCGTGTTCAGCATTTTGAGAATATCGCGTCGAGTACCGTCGGCGGAGCCGGTCTGGTTTTGATCGCGGGATTATGGACGGGGGCCGGTTCTGGCGTTGGCAGCATTTTAGGCAGAAATGCCGCCCAGCTCGCGGTAGTGACTGGCACGTATTTGGGTAAACGCTTCGTGACCAATAAAACCATGGTCGTGAATCAGATGGCGGCGCATATCAAAAACCTTGCCGATATGTTTAACTCCACTCACAACGCCTTTAATGATTTCAAGTTCGAAAGCGCAGCCAAGCGCGCACAATACAGTCCCGATCCTCAGGCAGAGCACCCTATTACTTTTGAACAGAAAGTCACGGATAACAATGCAGTTCCTGCTAATCATACCGATGCCATTCAGGCTATCGTGCGCCGTTTTGTGACGGGAACTTACCAACGTGTAGATATCGTCGGCCAGGGCGATATGTTTATAAAAGTCTTTTTCAGCGATGGGGAACTGGACATTTCGCAAGCCCAGTATGACTACCTCAGCAATTTGAAGCTCCCGTGATTGATCAACCTGGCAGGTCTTCGCGGTTCTGGCGCAACGGTTGTCATTCTGTCCAGGGTGCAAAAATGCCCCGAACTGACGGAAAGATTTTTATTGTCGGTAAGAATGGTCAATGACGATGACAAGGCAGACTGCCGGATCGGACGCGATCGTTGCGCCAGCGTGGCCAGGTTTTTCACACTCGGCTCGAGCAAGCGTCCTCTCCGGGCAGTCTTTGTCCGGCATTAATTAAACGAACCCTACCCCCGGTAGTTAACGCGAACCCTCCGCGTCCATAGGGTGCAACTCGGGGTAAAATATTGCCGTTCGGGGGGCAACAAGAGGAGATAAAGGTACAGAAGTGTGCGTATCACCTTAGTGAAACAGTGTGATACCCTGCCGCAAAAAATAAAATAAAGCATTGAATTAAATGATAAAAATGAACTTACAACGCACGGATTTCATAATTTCACTTCCGATTTCATCTTTGCAAAAAGCATCCTGCCTCTAATATCACGTTATTTCACCTTCCCCGCGCCTATTTTAAGGCTATTCTATGCAACGAATACACCGAGCCCGGCAGTGCAATGGCATATACATCAGAAAAGCAGATAAGAACTCATACGGTGGGCATCCTCCCTGGTGGCCGTTTTCATGGCTTGATGGATCAGGGGGACATCGGAATTTTACTTAGGAATATTCATTAAATACACGCGCAAACCTTCATAGGGATTTTCATGGAAAGAAATACGCCCGTAGCCTTTGCCTGATGCGCTACCGAATTCTAAACGGGCATTTAAAATTGCGGTATTTTTGGCCCGTACACCTTTTAATTACATTTAATTCGTGAAGCTTACTTATAAGAAAAAGGCAGCCTGGTTGCTATAAGCCACCCTATCTGCAGTCGTATTTCTGGGTATTATTCTCATTATACTGGAGCTTATTAATGAATCAGCGTTTGGATATCATCGGTATTGGCCTTGGCCCGTCGAATCTTAGCCTGGCAGCCTTAGGAAGTGAAATAGAGGGATTTACGGGACAGTTCCTTGAGCGCAAACCTCATTTCTCCTGGCACCCAGGGATGATCCTGGCGGATTGCAGTATGCAGACCAACTTTTTAAAAGATTTAGTGAGCGCGGTTGCCCCAACCAATCGCTACAGCTTTCTCAATTATCTGGTAAAAAACAGAAAATTTTATCGTTTCCTGACGACGGAGCAGCGCACCGCGTCGCGCGAAGAGTTCGCCGATTACCTCACCTGGGCCGCCGCCGGGATGGGATCATTGGCATTCAATCAAGACGTTCAGCGGGTCGAATTTGACGATCGGCAGCGCCAGTTCGTGGTGACCACCTCGAATAAGGTCTTCCATGCCAAACACGTCAGCATTGGTATAGGCAAGAAAATAAAGTTGCCGGATTGCGTGACGACGCAAAGCGATCGCTGTTTCCATGCCAGCGAAATGATGCTGCGCAACCCCGATCTGACCGGCAAACGCGTGGCGATCGTCGGCGGCGGCCAGAGCGGCGCAGATCTGTTCCTGAATATTTTTAAAGGGGAATGGGGGCAGCCGGCGCAGCTCGACTGGATATCGCGCCGCAATAACTACAATGCGCTCGATGAGGCTGCTTTTGCCAACGAATACTTCACACCCGATTACGTCGAGAGCTTTTACTCACTGGACAGCGTGGCCAAGCGGCATATGCTCGCCGAACAGAAGATGACCTCAGATGGCATCACCAGTGAGTCGCTGCTGGCGATTTATCGCGCCATGTACCACCGCTTCGACGTCCTGCGCGAGAAATTATGGGTGCGCCTGCTGCCCAGCCGTTCGCTGACGGCCGTGAAACACACGCTGGATAACGCCTACCAGCTCGAAACGCGTCATCATCTCGATCACGGCCAGGAAACCTTCAAGGCGGACGTGGTGATCTTTGCCACCGGTTATCAATCGGCGACGCCTGAGTTTCTTGAGCCTTTGGCCCACCGGTTGTTAAAGACTGCGGACGGCGAATACCGCATAGCCCCGGACTTTACCTTTGAGTGGGAAGGCCCAGCGGAGAACTGCTTATTTGCGATGAACGCCAGTATGCATAATCACGGCATTGCCGATCCTCAGCTGAGCCTGATGGCCTGGCGATCGGCCCGCATTCTTAATCGGGCGTTAGACCACAAGCCTTTTGATCTGGGAACAACGCCGACAGCCATTCAATGGCGCAGTGAAAGCGTGCCGCCCGCGTTTTAAATACAAGAACGTCTTAATCATTGTCACTATGCTTTGATGGAATTACGTATATGAAGAGACAATTCAAGAAGTTTATTCTGAATCAGCTGGCCGTATTAGCCCCCGAGTTCAAGGCCAGATTGATATACAAAAGGGCATTTGGCAAACCGCTGAATTTACAGTCGCCCTCAACCTGGAATGAAAAAATAAATCATCTTAAGTTGAATGACTACAGTAATAACGCATTAGTGACTCAATGTGCAGATAAATATGCGGTGAGAGAGTACATCAAAGAAAAGGGATGTGAAGAGATTCTTAATGAGTTGTATTTTTCCTGTGATTCAGTGCAGGAAATACCGTGGGAAACGCTGCCTGATAAATTTGTCATTAAGGGAAACCACGGTTCAGGGTATAATTTAATTTGCCAAAATAAACAATCGTTGAACATTAAAAGCGCCTCTCATCTGATCGATGGATGGATGAAAGACGATTACTGGAAAACCTATGTAGAACTCAACTACAAAGGGATACAAAAAAAGATCATTGGGGAAAAGTATATCGAATCGCCCAATGGTCACGGGCCTGAAGACTATAAAATCTATTGTTTCCGCGGTGTGCCTTACTGCACCTTGCTGTGCGTCGGCAGGGATACCGGGACGCCAAAATATTACTTCTTCGACAAAGAGTTCAAGTTCCTTTGCTATAGCGAAGACTGTCTGGCATTGAGCCAGGAGGAGATAGACGCTTTCGTGAAGCCTGAGGGATACGATGAACTGTTTGAGTACGCCACTCGCTTGTCGGCGCCCTTTGAGTTTGTTCGCGTTGATTTCTACATCTCGCAAGGCCACATCATTTTTGGCGAGCTGACCTTTACCCCCTCCGCCGGATTGGATACGGATATTTTGCCGCCGACCGATATTTTGCTTGGCAAGATGCTGACGCTGCAGCAGCACTGATTTTCACCGGACGCCCACAGGGAAGATCGGGCGGCGCAGTGCCCAGCGCGAGGAGGAATACCGGCCGGCATGTTCGCAACCTGCCGGCCGGTATTGCCCTGAAGGTATCGGGCCCATGATCTCGCTTGTTCATACCGCCGTTACAGAAAACCCCCGCCACCTATCCCTGATAGTCCGCAACCGACCCAGGCGCAATACCTTAGCCGGACCACATAACCATTTGAAAAATAATGGAATTAAATGATCAATAAGAATCACTTACATATTTATAATAAAATGTTCTATATGTATAGGAAGCTATAATATAAGATACCGGAAAGTTTCCCTGGTGTTGTTGTGTGTCTTTGCCCTATTTTATAGGGCTTTTTTTGCTAAAAATCGTTGATAACCGTGTGTTTCCCCCGCTATTCGCCATTCCCCTCCCCATAAAAACCATAACCATTTCTAATTAATTGCAATCTCTCTTATTCCTGACTTACCAATAATAACAATGAGTTGCTATTAACCCGGCAAAGCAACTGGCGGCCCTCTTCCGGGTTTTGGCCGCTATTCGCGGCCGGAATGTCCGCCCTAAAGGTAGGTTTTTGCCGGGCGCGAACGGATGCTACTATCGGCCTTTTTCCGAAGGTGTTAACCCGCATGTTTTTGTCCAACCGGCATTTTATCTCTGCGCTTCTGGCGCTCGCCATCGGCCTTTGGCTGCCGGGTTCCGTGCTGGCCAGGCCCGATTTGGAACGCAAGATCGGCACTACCGTAGCCGATAGCGATTCTGCCGATTACCGCTTCAGCGACCTGCGCTTCACCTCCGCCGATGGCCGACGGCATTACCGCGTTCGCATCGCCCAACCGCATCGGGCGCCTGAGCCGGGCGGCTATCCAACGGTTTATTTCCTCGACGGCAACGCGGTGCTGATGGAGTTAAACGCCGCCTTACTGGCCAAATTGGCAGCGGCGAAGCGGCCGCCGGTGCTGGTCATGATCGGCTATGACAACGATCTGCGCATCGATGCCGCCGGCCGCGCCTACGACTATACGCTCCCTCTGCCGGCAGGCATGAAGACACCGCCGCGGGCCGGCGGGGGCGCGGATGCGTTCCTGCAATTGATTGAAACTCGGATCAAACCGGCGATCGCCGCCAGACTGGCGGTCGATCCGCAGCGGCAGACGCTGTGGGGGCACTCCTACGGCGGGCTCTTCGTTCTGCACACGTTGTTTACCCATCCTGCCGCCTTTCAGCGCTATATCGCCGTGGAACCCTCGCTGTGGTGGGGCAACGGCATGATCCTGCAAGAAGCGCAGCAGATGACGGAACGGCGCGCGGCGCCGGCGATAAGGCTGCAACTGTGGGTTGGCCTGGCGGAACGCGATCGCGCGGCCCCGCCCGGTGTAAAGAGCCCCGCTCTGCCGGCGGACGCAACGCATTTGCTGGCCGAACAGCTGGCGCAGCTCGACGGTTTCACCGTCGGCTATCGGGAATGGCCCGCCTTAGGGCACGGCGCCATGCTGGGCGCGACCATCGAGCCAGCGCTGGGCAGCGTCATCGCAGAAGACTGAATTCGCGGCTCAGAAGGTATCGCCCACATTTTCATCTGCGGCGCATATCTTCTGATAAGAAGAGTGTTTAATATCTGAGACAGAGAACGGTGGCCGCGGGCGGGCGCGTCAAAAAACAAAGTGGCTCCCCCGTCGGCAAGTGAGCTTGCTCTATCCGGTGGAGCCATACAGTACTGCAGTTTTCCCGGTGGGGCCCTGGTGAGGCGCAAGTAGGAAAAGATGGTGTAAGCAGGGCATTTCAGCGTTTTAATACCGCCTGTTTCACTATTTTCTTCTCCCTGTGGCGCCTATCATAAGCGCCCGTTCACCAGGCGGAAAAGGGTGAAAACCACCCTTGAAATACATTAACGAAAGTGATATTAGAAGCGGTTGGGGCGAAAGCGCCTAGTTCAGTTTTGAATAATTAAATCAGGGAATTATATTAAAAATGAATATTAATATCACCGACAAACCCAACCCGCAGGATGAAGAGTTCGTTATCGACAGCCTTTGGGCGCACAATCACAAAACCCAGCCCGTAGACATTCACCCGCTGTTCCTGACCGTTACCGACGACAACCAGCAGATCGTCGGCGGCCTGGTCGCGCGCACCTGGTGGGGCGGCCTGGAAGTGCAGTATCTGTGGGTTGGCGATCAATGCCGCAAAAGCGGGTATGGCCGCCAATTGATGGAGTTGGCCGAAGAAGAAGCCCGCAAGCGCGGTTGCCATATGGCCTATGTCGATACCTTCGATTTCCAGGCCAGAGGCTTCTACGAAAAATTGGGCTACCGGGTCTATGGCGAGCTGGGCGACTATGCGCATCGCCACACCCGCCATTATCTGGCTAAAAGCCTGTAACGCGGCCTGAGCGGCACAGAGGTGGGTATGGGTTCATCACATAAAAATAATGAATCTTATTTTAAGGGCCTCATCACCATGATGGAGCACCTGAGCGAACCCTGGGGCATCAAAGACCACCTGTCCCGCCACCTCTATATGAACCGCGCCGCTTATCTCTATACCAATACGCCGCTGAATTTCGACGTCGCCGGCAAATATGACCACGAGTTCCCCGCCGACTGGGCCGACTCCGCCGCCGACTTTATCGAGCATGACAAGATGACCGAAGCGGCGCGCGATCGGGTCACGGTCATAGAAACGCACTACTGGTACGGCAAAGACAGCCTGACGCCGTTTATCAGCGAAAAGCTGCCGGTGTACAACGATGACAAACAGGTGATTGGCGTGATCTGGAACGCCAAGCCGATGAACAGCCTGTCGCCGCTGAAGTACATCAATCAGCAAAAACCCAGCGTGTTGACCACCGAAGTCAATAACGAGCTGTTCACCCGTGCCGAACTCGATGTTATTTTCCTTATGCTGCAACGATTTACGGTGAAAGAGATCGCCAAAATCTATAATGTCAGCAATAAGACCATCGAAAACCGCATTTATAACATTTACCAGAAGGCCAACGTGCATACTCAGCAGCAATTTGAGGAATACTGCAAATACGCCAATCTGGATAACTACATTCCCGATCGCCTGATAACCAAAGGCATTCAGTTTATTTGAACCGCAAGGAAGATCTCACCGTGATAAAGATCGAAGATTATCCGCTCACCCGGGTGCCGCAGGATAAACGAGTTTCGTTTTTAAGCGTGGCCATCGTGCATATGGGCATGCTGACCGCACTGGACCAGTTCATGCTCGGCGCCGTACTCGGCAATTCCATGACGCTGATTGACGCCTTCACCGCCATCTTCGTCGGCAGCCTGATCTTCGGCGTGGTGACCTACGGCCTGGGGCTGGCGGGCATGCGCGAAGGCATTTCCGGCAGCCTGCTGGCGCGCTGGTGCGGCTTCGGCCGTCTGGGCTCGGTGCTGATAGGCGTGGTGGTTGCCGTCAGCCTGCTGGGTTGGTTCGGCATTCAGAACGCCATTTTCGCCAAGTCGCTCGACTTCGCGCTCGGCAATAAGCTGGGCTTCGGCCTGGCCGCAGGGCTCTCGGGCACGCTATTGACCATCCTGGTGGCATTCGGCTTCAAGGCGCTGCGTATCGCCGCCCGTATCGCAGTGCCGATGTTCATCATGCTGGTGGCCTATATTTCGGTGACCGCGCTTTCCGGCCATAACCTGCAGGAGATCATCCAGCTGGCGCCGCCGGGTGAACCGCTGACCATCAGCGCCGGCATCACCATCGTCGTCGGCGGCGCCATCGTAGCCAGCCTGATGACCCCCGATCTGACCCGTTACTCCAAAAACGGCAAGCACGTGCTCGGCGTCACGCTCTTCACCATTATCGCCGGCGAGTTCGTGGTGAACGGCCTGGCGATCCTGATCGCCAAAACCCTGGGCACCGCGGATGTGGTCACCATCATGTCGCAAGCGGCCGGCGGCGCCGGTTTGCTGGTGGTGGTGTTCTCCACCCTGCGCGTCAACGATCTCAACCTGTACTCTTCTTCGCTGGGCATCGTCAATGCGGTGGAAGGCATCACCGGCAAGAAGCTGAAGTACACCTACACTACGCTGGTGATCGGTATTCTGGGCACCACGCTGTCGGTGCTGGGCATTCTTGACCGCTTTGTCGACTTCCTGACGGTGCTTGGCGTGGTCTTCCCGCCGATTATCGGCATCATGCTGGTGGACTATTATCTGCTGCGCAGCCACCGCAAGATCCTGGATGAGAGCCGCCGGACCGGCCAGCTGCCGAACGAAACGACAACTATCGGCTGGGCGGCGATCGTCGCCAGCATCGCCGGCGGCGCCGTTGGCCTGGCAACCGAATGGGGCGTACCGACCATCAATTCCCTGGTCGCTGCCAGCCTGCTGTATTGGCTGCTTAAACTGGTCTTCAGCCGGGCGCAAAAACCGCTGGCATCACAGAAATCGCTCTGATTTTCGTGAACGCGGTAATGCACTCCTCCGGTAACGGGGGAGTGTTAGACGCTCGAAAAGGGGATTCAATGCAAAAGAATGAGCCGATCGCGCAGACAAACGGCCATGGTGGTGAGGGTCCCTGGTGTCGGTAGCAAGCTATCCATTATGCTCAGAGTGTGGCAACGCCCCTCTGAGCTTTTTATTATAAAAACTGTCGGCTTCCGTGTTTTGATCGTAAAGAGAAACTTCAGCTTGCATGAACAGTAGCCCATGAAATCGGCTTTGGTCAACATAAAAGTAAACATAAAACCGGCTTTTGTGTTCACTTTTCCATAAGAAAAACCTAATCAATTGATTTGCACGGCTTTATCTTTCGCGCAGAGAAAGCAGACCGCCTCCGCTGATATCATTGCGCTAAACGGCTGACGGAAAACAATAATTACTGCTAATAATCAGTTCGTTACCTGCTCGCCTGCGCCTTTTTATCTGGACAACGCCACTGCGTAAGATATAGTGAAGCCTGCGTAATGTTTGTAAGGACAGCCAATGAAAACCACCAACGCACAGCGCAAAATCAACATCATTAAAAATATTGAATATCTGATGCGTACCCGCGGTGAAACCAAGGCTTCCTTTTCCAATCGCAGCGGCCTGACGCGCACGACTCTCTACAAAATTCTTGACGGAAGAGTGAACAACGTTCAGCAATCCACCGTGAATCGGATCTCCGATTTCTTCGGTGTCTCCTGTGAAGAGATCGAAGATTACGATCTGGAAAAGCTGGAGCTGCTTAACGAAACGCTGTCCACCGAAGGCAACAAGAACCCTTCCGCCATTCCGGTGATCCCGCAGTCGCGCTATCTGGCCGTCTCGCAGCGCAAGATCGGGCAACTGGTCACTGAGTTCCCTTTGACTTATTTCTTCGGCGATGAGTCGAACATGTTGGCAATGAAAATAGAGACCGAAATTAAAGGGTCATTTATTCCCGGCGAAGTCATCATCATCAAACGCCCGCCGGTACTGATTTGCGATTCGCCTTTGCTGTATCACTCGGGAAAAAGCGGCTTCTTTGTGGTTGACGACAAAGACAGCGAAAGCATGGACAAACGCCCTCAGGACACCGTGCAATTCCTGGGTTACATCGTTGGAGAAAGGCTATAAATGGAACCGAATCAGAAGTTCAAGCTGTTGGGCTTCACCCGGCATGGCACCATCGCGGCCAATGTCATGGTATTGGCCACCGGCAAAACCATCACCATGGGGCTGAATGAGCTGGCCGACAGCGAAATATCAGAAGATCTGAGCCGGCACGAGCTACAGGCGCTGTACCGCAAACTCTATGGCGATAACCAACAAAAAACCGCCTATGAGCTCAGCGATCGCCATGAACGATCCTGGCACGCCTACCTGATTATTACCGTGGCGCTCAGCGTGATTTATATTTTCTCAACGCTGTGCGGCGTCAAGCCGATCCAAATCCCGGTATTGAATCTCATCACGCCGCCGGCGATCTTCATTTACCCGCTCACGTTCATTCTGGTGGATATCCTCAACGAATTCTATGGCTTACGGCTGGCCAGGCGCACCATCATCATCTCGTTTATCGCCAATCTGACCTTCGTCCTGGGCGTTTGGGTAACGACGCTGGTGCCGAGCATTCCGCAGTGGGAGTACAGCGAGACCTACAACGGCATCGTGCACAGCATCATGGCGGTGCTGGTGGCCTCGTCGGCGGCCTATCTGATCTCCGAAAACGTCAACTCCTACCTGCTCTGCAAAATCAAAGAGTTGACCAACTCCCGTTACCTGTTTGTGCGCGTGATCACCAGTACCGTAGTGGCTTCGGCCATCGACAGCGTGGTGTTCTGTACGCTGGCATTTTACAACGTGCTGAGCTGGGACATCATCAAGACCATGATCCTGTCGCAGTTCCTGATCAAGGTGGTTTACGCCCTGCTGGGCGTCGGGCCGATCTACGCCACCCGCAGTCTGTTTAATCGCTACATCAATACCAAACAAGCAAAGGGCAATGAATATGCATATCCAAAAGCAAGATAAAATTCCCCATCTTGGCGCGAACTCCGATTATCCGGATCAATATGCTCCCGCATTGCTCGAAGCCTTGCCGCGTGCCCGCGGCCGAGATCTGAGCGGCATGGACGAGCGGCAACTGCCGTTCAGCAGCGTTGATCTCTGGACCGCCTTCGAGCTGTCCTGACTCAACGCCAAGGGCAAGCCGGTGGTGGGCATCGGCGAATTTACCTTCCCGCATTCCTCGTCGAACCTGATCGAATCCAAGTCGTTCAAACTGTATCTCAACAGCTTCAACCAAACGCGCTTCGACAGCGTGGAACAGGTGAGCGCCGCCATGCAGAAGGATCTGTCGCAGGCGGCCAATGGCCAGGTCACCGTCAAGCTCTATCCGGGTCTGGAAGGTTATCCGGCGCAGATCGATCGTCTGCCGGGCATCAACATCGACGATCTGGATATCGCGGTCGACGACTTCGCCTTCAAACCGGAATACCTGAGCGGCGCGGCCGAGAGAGGGGAGCACGTAGCGGAGACGCTGTCTTCCAATCTGCTGAAATCCAACTGTCTGGTCACCAACCAGCCGGACTGGGGCAGCGTGGTGATCCACTATGAAGGCCGCCAAATCGATCGCGAAAGCCTGCTGCGCTACCTGATCTCCTTCCGCCAGCACAACGAATTCCACGAGCAGTGCGTCGAGCGCATTTTCAACGACATCAAGCAGAGCTGCCGCCCGGAAAAACTCAGCGTGTTCGCGCGTTACACCCGCCGCGGCGGCCTGGACATCAACCCCTTCCGCAGCGATTTCGAAACGGCGCCGACGCTCGACCGCCTGATCAGACAGTAAGCCTCATCCCCAATGCTCCCGCCAGGGAGCATTGTTTCTCTCGCTTTCATCTCCCTGTTATTTTTCGCCATTATCGTCGTCAGCGGCTATCTTCAAAGCACACTGACGGAGATTAACGACGCATGCCTGACCTTTCTCGCAGAGACATCCTGCGGGCTGCCGCCATCGGATCGGCGTTCTCGCTGTTGCCCGCCTCGATTCGCAAAGCGCTGGCCATTCCCGCCAATAACCGCACCGGCACCTTGCGCGACGTCGAACACGTGGTGATCCTGATGCAGGAGAACCGCTCTTTCGATCACTACTTCGGCACCTTGCCGGGCGTGCGCGGCTTCAGCGATCGCTTTACCATTCCACTGCCCGGCGATCGCCTGGTCTGGCAGCAACAGGGCGCCGAACGGCTGGTGCTGCCCTACCATCTGGACAGCAAACGCGGCAACGCCCAGCGCGTCACCGGCACGCCGCACTCGTGGGTGGATGAGCAAGCCGCCTGGGATCACGGCCGCATGAGCGCCTGGCCTACCTACAAAACGCCGCCCTCGATGGGCTACTACCGCCAGCAGGAGCTGCCGTTCCAGTTCGCGCTGGCCAACGCCTTCACCCTGTGCGATGCCTATCACTGCTCCATCCACGCCGGCACCAACACCAACCGGCTGTTCCACTGGACCGGCACCAACGGCCCGTCCGCCGCCGACGTGGCGGTGGTGGTCAACGAATGGGACAGTCCCGGCCCGGCGGACAGCGGCTACCAGTGGACAACCTATCCGGAACGGCTGGAGGCGAGCGGCGTCAGCTGGAAGGTGTATCAATTCCTGCCGGACAACTTTACCGACAACCCGCTGGCGGGTTTTCGCCAATACCGCGCCGCCAGCATTCAGGTGGGCAACCCGGCGTGGCCGCCGAAAGACTTCAACGCTTTCGTGCCTTATAGCGATGCGCTCAACGAGGCCGCACCGCTGTACAAAGGCAACGGCAACACCCTGCCGGCCGCCGACGGCAACGATCTGGACGCCATGCTGGCCGGATTCCGCGCCGACGTGCAGCAGGGCAAACTGCCGCAGGTCAGTTGGATCATCGCGCCGGCGGCCTATTCGGAACACCCCGATCCCTCCAGCCCGGTACAGGGCGGCTGGTTCACCCAAGAGATCCTCAACGCGCTTACCGACAACCCGGAGGTGTGGAGTAAAACCGTTCTGCTGGTCAACTACGACGAAAACGACGGCTTTTTTGACCATATGCCTTCGCCTTCCGCGCCGTCGCTGCGCGAAGACGGCAGCTTCGCCGGTAAATCGACGGTGCCGTTCGACACCGAGATCTTCCAGCACGTGGCGCCACCCGGTTCGCAGGATCAACCGCCGCCGGACGGCCGCATCTACGGCCCTGGCCCGCGAGTGCCGATGCTGGTGCTGTCGCCCTGGAGCCGCGGCGGCTGGGTCAATTCGCAGGTTTTCGATCACACCTCGGTGCTGCAATTTTTGGAAAAGCGCTTTCAGGTGCATGAACCCAACATCAGCGCCTGGCGCCGCGCGGTGTGCGGCGATCTCACTTCGGCGTTCAACTTTGTCGATCCTAACGGCGAAGCGCTGCCGAGCCTGCCCGCCACCAGCCGCCACGCCGCCGACGGCCTGCGCCAGCGTCAGGAACAGCTGCCGCAAGTGCCGCTGCCATCGCCCGCCCACCAGCGTTTACCCCACCAACGCCGCCTGGCGCGCCCTTCCCGCGCGTTGCCCTACCAGCTGCACGTCGAGGCCAGCGTCGCGGCCGAGCAACGCCGCGTGACGCTGAACCTGTTCAATACCGGCGAGCAGGGAGCGGTGTTTCACGTCTACGACCGGCGCGATCTGGCGCAGATCCCGCGCCGTTTTACCGTCGAGGCGGGCAAGGCGGTCAGCGACGACTGGCACACGGAGAATGAGTACCATCTGTGGCTGCTTGGCCCCAACGGCTTTCATCGTGAGTTGCGCGGCGCCCTGAGCCGGCCGCAGCCGGAGGTGCGTTTGCGCCCGACGGGCCGCAACCTGCTGCTGCAGTTGAATAACCCGGCCCCCGAAGCGATAACGGTCACCCTCGAACGCTGCCCTTACACGCAGCAAGGCCCGTGGCCTATCACGCTGCCTGCGGGCGGCAGCCATCAGCAAGCGTTTGACGCCCGCGCCAGCGGCGGTTGGTACGATATTACGCTGCAAAGCGCCGGGGGCTGGCTGCGCCGCCTGGCGGGGCGGCTGGAAGATGGCGAACACAGCGTCAGCGACCCGCTGATGGGCCATGAGTAACTATCGGCATCGAGGGAGTTCAAAAATCGAAAGGATATCGCTTATCATTGCGTTCTCGTTCTTTGCCGATTACCCAAGGATCTTCATGCCCGCTGTTCTTATCGCCAAAGCCGGCCGCTGGTTGGCCGCCTGCGTTTTACTATTGGCCGGCGCCGCTCAAGCCGCGCCGATCGTCGTCACCGATGTCGCCGGCCGCCAGGTCACTCTGCCGCAACCGGCCAAACGCGTTATCCTGGCCGATGCCCGCGCGCTGCTGGCGCTGAATATTCTGCATCCGCAGGAGCCGCTGAAAAACATCATCGCCTGGGACAACTCGCTGAAGGTCAAAGCGCCGGATCTGGTTGAAGCCTACGCGAAAAAATTCCCACAGGTCATGCAGATCCCCACCTTCGACAACCCCTACACCAGTGATTTCAGCGTGGAAAGCGCGGTGGTGCGTCAACCGGATCTGATCATTTTCGACATTGGCCTGCTGAGCAAATTGAAAGACAGCGGCGTGCTGACCCAGCTGGAAAAGGTCGGCATCCCGGTGCTGATCATCGATTTTCGCCAACAGCCGCTGACCAACACCGTCGCCAGCATGGCGCTGTTGGGTAAAGTATTTGACGAGCAGCCCAATGCCGACGCCTTCATCCGTCTCTATCAGCAGCGCCTCGAGCTGGTGCGGCAGCGGGTCGCCACGCTGAAACCGGAGCAGCGCCCCAACGTCTTCATCGAGCGCAGCGCCGGCATCAAAGGCGAACAGTGCTGCAACACCTTCGGCAAAGGCAGCTTCGGGCAGTTCATCGAGACCGCCGGCGGCAATAATATTGGCAGCACGCTGTTTTCAGACATGGGCGGTGAAGTGAACGTCGAACAGGTGATCAGCAGCAACCCGGATTTCTATCTGCTGACCGGCGCCGACTGGAGCCGCGGGCATCGCGGCACGCTGGCGGTGCCGCTGGGTTACGCCACCGATATGGCCACCAGCCAAAAGAAACTGGCGCACCTGCTGGATCGCACCGGCATTAACGTGCTGAAAGCGGTGAAAGAAAAACGCGTGATGGCGATTTACCATCAATTTTACGACACGCCGCTCAACTTTATCGCGGTTGAGGCGATCGCCAAGTTCCTGCACCCGGCGCTGTTTAAAGATATTGATCCGCAAGCGGATATCGAAATGGTGCACCAGAAATTCACCGCGCTGGATTACAGCGGCGTCTTCTGGCTTACGCCGCAATAGCCCCCGCCAGGGCCCGCCAGCCGGGCCCTGTCTCCCGCATTCATTATTTAGTTACCCGCTTAACTATCCCGTAACAATTCTATTTACTTGCCAATAATTATCATTAAGATTGTCTTTTCTAAAAAAACACATCCGGGTCTGAAACTCTTAAGGCATTATTATGTCACCTCTTTTTCGGCTTTCTCTGCTGACGGCTTCCATCGCCATCGCATTCCCTGTCCTTGCTACTGATAACTCATCTCAGAACGATACCGACACCGTGACCGTCGTCGGCAACTGGCTGGACAACCCTGATACCAGTTCGGTGCTGCTCAACCATCCGGGCGCGCGTTCCATCGTCACCCAGCAGCAAATGCACGAACAGGGCGACCAAACCATCGCCGATAGCCTGCGCGGCGTACCCGGCGTGCAAGTGCGCGACAGCAACGGCACCGGCGGCAGTGACATCTCGCTTAACGTCGGCGTGCGCGGCCTGACTTCGCGTCTTTCTCCACGCTCCACCATTCTGATGGACGGCGTCCCGCTGGCGGTCGCGCCTTACGGCCAGCCGCAGCTGTCGATGGCCCCGTTGTCTATCGGTAATCTGCAATCGGTGGACGTGGTGCGCGGCGGCGGCGCGGTGCGCTACGGGCCGCAGAACGTCGGCGGCGTGATCAACTTCGTTACCCGTGACATTCCCAAAACGTTTGGCGGCACCGCCAGCGTACAAACCCAGGGCGCCAGCCACGGCGGCCTGAAGACCCTGACCAGCGCCTCCGTGGGTGGCACCGCAGACAACGGCCTCGGCGCCGAACTGCTCTACTCCGGGCTGCACGGCCAGGGTTACCGCGACAACAACGACAACACCGACATCGACGATTTCATGCTGAAAACGCGTTATGCGTTCACCGATCGTGACGAGCTGCTGGCCACTTTCCACTACTACGACGCCAAAGCCGGCATGCCGGGCGGGCTGAGCACCGCGCAATACGCGCAAAACCCGTTCCAATCCACGCGGCCGTGGGATCAGTTCGAAGGCCGCCGCAAGGATATGTCGTTCAAGTACAAACATCAGGAAGACGACAAACAGTTCGAAGTGTTGACCTACTTCACCGACAGCTACCGCGGCAGCAACATCGAATCGGAAGGCACCGGCAAAAACGCGGGCCAGCGGCGCATGGTCTCCTATCCGCGCCACTATTCAACCTGGGCTATCGAACCAAGTTACTCGCAGGTCTTCCGTTTCTGGGATATGGCGCACGAGATCACCCTCGGTTACCGCTACCTGAATGAAACCATGGATGAAAAGGCGTCGCGTTCGGCCTGGTATAACCCGGCGAATATCGGCTCGACGCCGGAGACCCCGGATTATTACCAGCACACCTCCGGCGGCACCGCGGCCAACGCGTTCTATATCGACGACACCATTAACGTCGGCAACTGGACGGTCACGCCGGGCCTGCGTTATGAAAGCATCCGCACCCACGTGGACGATTCGTTCAACAATATCAGCCGCAAGAAAAGCTACAGCGAGCCGCTGCCGTCATTGAACGTGATGTACCACCTGTCCGACGCCTGGAAACTGTTCGCCAACGCCAACACTTCGTTCGGCAGCATGCAGTATTTCCAACTGACCAAAGGCGGCAACGGCAACCAGCCGGCGCCGGGGCTAACGGCGGAAAAAGCGCACACCTATGAATTCGGCACCCGCTACGACGACACCGTAGTCAAGGCCGAGGCCACGCTGTTCTACATCGACTTCGATAACCAGCTGCAGTACATCAGCAACGACGTGGGCTGGACCAACATGGGTGCCACCAAGCACAAAGGCATCGAGCTGGCACTCAGCTACGATCTCAGCGAGCTGAATCGCGCGCTCGACGGCGCCAGCGTCTACACCAGCTATACCTACACCAAGGCCAGCACCGACAAGGGCGACTTCGCCGGTAAAGATCTGCCGTTCTACTCGCGCCAGGTCTATACCGTCGGCACACGTTACGCCACCGGCAGCTGGGTATGGAATCTGGACGGTTATGCGCAGTCGAAACAGCATTCGCCGGGCACAGGGCCGGAGTACATCACGCAGGAAAGCGCCGATGGCCAGTTCGGCAATATCGCCGGTTACATGGTGTGGAATATGCGCGGGGAATATAACTTCGGGCCGCAGCTGTCGAACCTGACGCTGGGAGCCGGGGTGAAAAACCTGTTCGATCAGCGCTACTTCACCCGCTCCAACGACAACAACTTCGGCAAGTACGTCGGCGAACCGCGCACCTTCTTCGTGCAGGGGTCGATCGCCTTCTAATGCCGGGGCCCGGCAGGGCCTCGGTATCACCGACAGTAAAGGCGAAACAGGCGCGCCAGGTGCGCGCCCATCGGCGTCAGGGTGGTGTCCTTGCGTTGGATAAGATAAAACGTCGCTTTCGGCAGACGCTCTTCCAGCTCGAGCGGCACCAAATGCTTGCCCAAAATCGGATCTGAAATCACGTCCACCGACAGAATGCTGACAAAATCGCTCTGCGCCACCAGGCTGGTACAGGCCATAAAGGTCTCGCAGGTCACGCTGATCGACGGCGCCATGCCCAAGTCCCCGAACAGATCGTGCAATAGCCGATAATAACTGCCTTTCGGTGTCGGCATGGTCCAGTCGCAGTGCTGCAGCTGTTTCAGCGAGGTCGCCCCCTCCATCGGATGCCCTTTGCGCACCACCACCCGATACTCTTTTTCCATCAGCCGTTCATACTGCAGCTCGTTGTCGAGGCTGCTGGGATAATAGGTATTGACGGTAAAATCCAGCTCGCCCTGGCGCAGTTCTGGGATCATCGACACCAGCTGCCCCTCGACGATGCGCACCTTCACGTTGGGATACTCACGGTGAAACTGGGTGACCACCTGCGGCATCACGGTGCGCGCAATGCTGCCGCCAACGCCGATATTCACCGTGCCGCCCGCCAACCCCAGCCGCTGCTGAATGTCTTCCTGCGCCACCCGCAGCTCTTCGAGGATCAGGCTGGCATGCTGGAAAAAGTTATCGCCGCAGTCGGTCAATACCACCCCCTGGCTACGGCGAATAAACAGCTTGGCGCCCAGCACCTCTTCCAGCTCCTGAATGGCCTTGGTCAGTGCAGGCTGGGAAAGGCGAGAGGTGCGGCTGGCGGCGCGGATGCTGCCCTGGCGGCTAACGTCCACAAATGCACGCAATTGGTGCAATTTTATCGAGGCTGGCATAGGCGAAAGGCGATAACCGTTGTTTATCAATAGCAAGATATTGGCATCTTATTTAGCCAGATTCCATTGTGTACATTCGGAAAAAACATAATAAATAACCAAATTCTTATTTCGCTTAATTAAGCGCATTTTCTGCGCCAATAAGCGCCATTCACGGCAGTTAGTAACCAAACGCACCTTTTTCTTTGCAATAGCTTCACCGTCTGATTTCAGTTCAGAGCATAACTGCTGCCTGGAGCGATCCAGCGCGCGATAACTTATGAGATATCACTATGACTAATTCGCTTTCGATGTTGGTGGCTGATTTGTACCCGCAATTGCAGGCCTGGCGCCGCGACTTCCACCGCTATGCCGAATCCGGCTGGTTTGAGTTCCGCACCGCCACCCTGGTGGCGGAAGAACTCGATCGGCTGGGCTATCGCCTGCAGCTGGGCCGCGAGGTCATCAAGGCAGAGGCGCGCATGGGGCTGCCCTCGCCCGCCGAGCTGGAAGCGCAGGAACAGCGCGCCCGCAATCAGGGGGCGTTGGAAAAATGGTTGCCGCATTTTTCCGGCGGCTTCGCCGGCATCGTCGCAACGCTCGATACCGGCCGCCCCGGCCCGACTATCGCTTATCGCGTGGATATGGACGCCCTCGATCTCAACGAATTGCTGGAACCCGAACACCTGCCGTTCCGTGAAGGGTTCGCCTCTTGCAACAGCGGCATGATGCATGCATGCGGTCATGACGGCCATACCACCATCGGCCTGGGGCTGGCGCACGTGTTCAAAAGCCTGGAATCCCAGCTTCGCGGCACCGTCAAACTGATCTTCCAGCCGGCGGAAGAAGGCACACGCGGCGCAAAATCGATGGTGGAGGCCGGCGTGGTGGACGACGTCGATTTCTTCACCGCGGTGCATATCGGCACCGGCGTGCCGGCCGGCGAGCTGGTGTGCGGCAGCGACAGCTTTATGGCCACCAGCAAGCTGGACGTTACTTTCCGCGGCGTCGCCTCCCACGCCGGCGCCAAGCCGGAAGACGGCCGCAACGCGCTGCTGGCAGCGGCGCAGGCTGCGCTGGGGCTTTACGCCATCCCGCGCCACAGCGAAGGCAGCTCGCGCATCAATGTCGGCGTGCTGCAGGCCGGCACCGGCCGCAACGTGATCGCCGATCGGGCGTTTATGAAGGTGGAGACGCGCGGCGCCACCAATGAGATCAACGCGTTTGTCTATCAACAGGCGCTGAACGCCATCGAAGGCGCCGCCAAAATGCACGGCGTCGCCTGCGACATCGCGCTGATGGGCGCGGCGCAGAGCAGCAAACCGACCCAACCGTGGGTGGATTACATCCGCCGCCAGGCGCAGCAGATAACCGAGCTGACCTCGGTGGTCGATCGCCGCGAACAGGCTGCGGGTTCCGAGGACGCCACCTACATGATGGAACGGGTGAAATCCCGCGGCGGCCAGGCCTCATACGTCATTTTCGGCACCGAGCTGAGCGCCGGGCACCATAACGAGAAATTCGACTTCAACGAGCAGGTGATGGCGGTGGCGGTGAAAACGCTGGCGTCGCTGGCGCTGAACCTGCCGACATTCGGGAGCGGAGCATGAGCAACTCAGAACTGCAGGCCTTTATCGACGACTACATTGACCAACGCCAGCCCCGCTTCAGCGCGCTGAGCGACGCGATTTGGGACCACCCGGAAACGCGCTTTAACGAGACCTATTCCGCCACGTTGCTGGCCGATGCGCTGGAGCAGGAAGGCTTCTCGGTCGAACGCGGCGTGGGCGACATTGAGACGGCGTTCATCGCCAGCTACGGTAGCGGCCACCCGGTTATCGCGCTGCTGGGCGAGTACGACGCGCTGGCCGGGCTGAGCCAGCAGGCCGGTTGCGCCACGCCGCAGCCGCTGGTGGAAAACGGCAACGGCCATGGCTGCGGCCACAACCTGCTGGGCACCGCCGCGCTGGCGGGCGCCTTCGCCGCCAAGGCGTGGATGCAGCAGAACCGGCTGAGCGGCACCCTGCGCTTCTACGGCTGCCCCGGCGAAGAAGGCGGCTCCGGCAAGACCTTTATGGTGCGCGAAGGCCTGTTCGATGACGTCGACGCCGCACTCACCTGGCACCCGGAAGGCTTCAGCGGCATGTTCAATACCAGCACGCTGGCCAACATCCAGGCGGCGTTTCACTTCAAGGGCGTCGCCGCCCATGCCGCCAACTCGCCGCACCTGGGGCGCAGCGCGCTGGACGCGGTGACGCTGATGAATACCGGCGCCAACTTCCTGCGCGAACATATCGTGCAGGAAGCGCGGCTGCACTACGCGGTCACCAACACCGGCGGCAGCTCCCCCAACGTGGTGCAGGCCGACGCCGAGGTGTTGTACCTGATCCGCGCGCCGCAGCTCGATCAGGCGCAGGACATTTACCAGCGGGTGATCAACATCGCCAAGGGCGCAGCGCTGATGACTGACACTCAGATGGAGGTGCGCTTCGACAAAGCCTGCTCCAACTATGTGCCGAACCGCAGCCTGGAACGCGCGATGTATCAAAACCTGTGCGATTTCGGTCTGCCCGAGTACAGCGACGCCGAGCGCCGCTTCGCCGAGGAAATCCGCCAGACCCTGAGCCGCGACGACCTGCGCAACGCCAAACTCAATATTGCCCGCACCGGCGGCGCGGCCGGACGCGAGTGGGTGCAGCAGTTGGGAGATAAGGTGCTGATGGACGAGGTCGCGCCTTATGTGGAATCCGACGATCTGCTGTACGGCTCTACCGACGTTGGCGACGTGAGCTGGGTGGCGCCGACCGCCCAATGCTTTAGCCCCTGTTTCGCACTCGGCACTCCGCTGCACACCTGGCAACTGGTGGCGCAGGGCCGCACCGCTATCGCCCATAAGGGCATGTGCCTGGCCGGCAAGGTGATGGCGGCGACCGCCATCGATCTGCTGAGCGACAGCGCCCTGCTGGCGCGCTGCCGCAGCGAGTTCGAGCGCCAGCGCGCCGAACAGCCGTACCGCTGCCCAATCCCGCAGGGGGTGCAACCATCGCCATTGAAATAGCATGAACAGACAGGGCCCGGACAACCGGGCCACTAAGTATAATTATAAATAAATCAAATAATAACAATCACACAACAGAGCAAACACAGAGGGTAAAATCATGAGTGAGGCCACAACGCCAATCAATAAAAGCCCCGGACGCGTTTTTTACTGGGTGGAACGCATCGGCAATAAGATCCCCAATCCGTTTTTACTGTTCGTCTATTTGATCCTGGTGCTTATGCTGGCCACCGCGCTGTTTTCCTGGCTCGATGTGGCGGTGAAAAATCCGGCCACCGGCGAGCTCATCAAGGTGAATAACCTGATGAGCGTGGCGGGCATGCAGTGGATATTTCCCAATATCATCCATAACTTCAGCAGCTTTGCGCCGCTGGGTGCTATTTTGGCGCTGGTGATAGGTGCCGGCCTGGCGGAAAAGGTCGGCCTGCTGCAGGCGCTGATGTACAAAATGGCCTCGCGCGTCAGCGCCCGCTACGCCAGCTATATGGTGCTGTTTATCGCCTTCTTCAGCCATATATCGTCGGACGCTGCGCTGGTGGTGATGCCGCCGCTCGGCGCGCTGATGTTTATCGCGGTGGGTCGCCACCCGATAGCCGGACTGCTGGCGGCGATCGCCGGCGTCGCCTCCGGCTTTACCGCCAACCTGTTGATCGTCACCACCGACGTATTGCTTTCCGGCATCAGCACCGAAGCCACCAAAGCGGTGGACGGCGCGGTTCACGTCAGCGTGATCGACAACTGGTACTTTATGGCCACCTCCGTGATCGTGCTGACCATCGCCGGCGCGCTGCTCACCGACAAGTTTATCGAGCCCCGTCTGCCGAAGTGGCAAGGCGGCGCCGAAGACAAAATCGCAGCGCTGACCCCGCTGCAGAACCGGGGGCTGATGATGAGCGGCATCGCCGCGCTGGTGTTTATCGCCATCATCGCCGCTCTGGTGGTGCCGGAGGCCGCGCCGCTGCGTGACCCGAACACCGGTTCGGTGATCCCTTCCCCGTTCATCAAGGGTATTGTGCCGATCATCATCCTGTTCTTCTTCACCGTCGCCATTACCTATGGCGTGGTCACCAAACAGATCCGGCGGCCGGACGATATTCCCCACCACTTGCTCGATCCGATGAAAAGCATGGCGGGTTTCATCGTGATGGTGTTTCCGCTGTCGCAGTTCGTGGCGTTCTTTAACTGGAGCAACATGGGCAAGTTTATGGCCGTCGGCCTGACCGATATGCTGGAAGCCGCCGGCATGAGCGGCGCACCGGCGTTTCTCGGCCTGATGTTCCTCTCCGCCTTCCTGTGCATGTTCATCGCCAGCGGCTCGGCGATCTGGTCAATTTTGGCGCCGATCTTCGTGCCGATGTTTATGCTGCTCGGTTTCCACCCGGCGTTCGCCCAGATGATCTTCCGCATCGCCGACTCTGCGGTGCTGCCGCTGGCGCCGATGTCGCCGTTCCTGCCGCTGTTCCTCGGCTTCCTGCAGCGCTACCGCAAAGACGCGCAGCTCGGCACCTATTACGTGCTGATCCTGCCCTATCCTTTGGTGTTCTTCAGCGTGTGGATTTTGCTGCTGCTGGTCTGGTATGCGCTAGGCTTGCCAATCGGTCCCGGCGTCTATCCGAAGCTGGGCTAAACGCCCCGCTATCTCGCCCCGCGCCGGTTCGCGGGGCAGATCCCCTTCTCCCCAAGCCCAGCAGAAAGATTGATCTTCCTCACTGACCAAGCGGCTCTGAGGATTATTTCATTGCCTTGCTAAACCGGTTCTTCTATTTTAGCTCACCATCTGACAACGACAAAAACAGGGATTAAGCATGATGAATCGCGTATGGGTACTGGGCGACGCCGTGATCGACCTGGTGCCGGAAAATGCCAACGGTTATCTCAAATGCCCCGGCGGCGCGCCGGCGAACGTGGCGGTGGGTATCGCCCGCTTGGGCGGCGACAGCGCCTTTATCGGCCGGGTGGGGCAAGACAGCTTCGGCGCCTTTCTGCAGCAGGTGCTGAGCGATGAAGGGGTGGATATCGGCCATATGCGGCCGGATCCCGAACACCACACCTCCACGGTGGTGGTGGATCTCGATCTTCAGGGTGAGCGCTCATTCACGTTTATGGTGCAGCCCAGCGCCGATCTGTTTTTGCAGCCCGACGATCTGCCGGCTTTCCAGCGGGGCGAGTGGCTGCACCTCTGCTCCATCGCGCTGTCGCAGGAGCCCAGCCGCAGCGCGGCCTTTACGGCGATGGAACGCATGCGGGCAGTCGGCGGCCGGGTCAGTTTCGATCCCAACATCCGCGAAGAGGTCTGGCGCCAGCCGGAAGCGCTGCGCCCCTGCCTGCAAAAGGCGCTGCTGCTGGCGGATGTAGTGAAACTGTCGCGCGAAGAGCTGGCTTTCATCAGCCATCTTGACGATCTGGAGAACGCCATGCGCTGGATGATGCAAACCTATCCGCTGCGCCTGTTGCTGGTGACGCTGGGCGGCGACGGCGTCTGCGTACACGATGGGCATCGTCTGCGTCATTTCCGCGCAGCGCCTGTCGTGCCGGTCGATACCACCGGCGCCGGCGACGCCTTCGTCGCCGGGCTGTTAGCGGCGCTGGCACGCCTTCACGAATTACCTCAGGAAGCGCAGTGGCCGGCGGTTATCGCCCAGGCGCAGGCCTGCGGTGCGCTGGCCACCACCGCCAAGGGCGCCATGACCGCCCTGCCCCGCGCCGACGAGTTGGCTGCTTTCCTGCGTTGATTCTCTGCATCCACGGCGCTCCCCTTAGCGCCGTGGTCTTTTAACCCGCGATTTGCGTACTCGATCACAATAGCTGAATCGGGTTAGCAAACTTGATTGCCAGTCCGCTTCTCGATCGCTATCTTTCGCCATGAAAAACCGGTTTAGCAATTTAGCAAAAAATAATAACAACCCTTCCCGGATGATAGACGATGATGAAAAAACTCAGCTATTTGGCGATAACAACAGGGCTTTTCCTCTCCACGTCTGCCGCAGCGACCTCGGGCGGCGGCAGTATCGAGGCGCGTCTCAACGCGCTGGAACAACGTCTGGCGCAGGCGGAACGGCGCGCCGCTCAGGCTGAAACTCGCGCCACGGCGGCGGAACGCCGGGCGCAACAGCTGGAACAGCGCACCGCCAGCACCGAAAGACAAACCGCGCAGGTCGCGCAGCGCGCCGCCACGCTGGAAACGCAGTCCTCTCCGACCAGCGCGCTGAAACTGAACGGTTTCAACGATCTGAAACTGTATGGCGACGTGGAGTTCAACCTGGACGGCGCCAGCCGCAGCGGCCAGCTGACGTCGTTGAAAGGCAGCGACCACAAGGACTGGAAACCCGGCAACAAAGAGCGCTGGGACATCAACGGCCGCATTCTGGTCGGGCTGGACGGCTACCGCCGCAATCCGGACGGTAACTTCTCCGGCTTCAGCGTCCAGCCGCTGGCGGACATGAGCGGCAAAATGAACCTGGACGACGCCGCTTTCTTCTTCGGCAATGAAAAGAACTGGCAAACCAAAATCGGCCGCTTCGAAGCCTACGACATGTTCCCGCTGAATCAGGACACCTTCATTCAATACTCCGGCAATACCGCCAACGACCTGTACGCCGACGGCTTCGGCTATATCTACATGATGAAAGAAGGCCGCGGCCGCAGCAGCAGCGGCGGCAACCTGATGCTGAGCAAATACGCCGGGGATGTCTATTTCGAACTGAACACGCTGGTGGAAGACGGCACCTCGCTGTTCCAGGACAACAGCTACCACGGCAATGCGCTGGAAAATAAGAAAAACGTCGCCTATTTGCGCCCGGTGATCGCCTGGAAGAAAGATGCCTTCAGCATCGCGGCGGCGATGGAAAGCAACGTGGTGAATAACGCCTACGGCTATCAGGACAGCCAGGGCCGCTTCGTCGATCAATCCAAGCGCAACGGCTACGGCATGACCATGAGCTGGAACACCAACGCGGCCGATCCGGATAACGGCGTGGTGGCCAACCTGAGCACCGCCTACCTGGATGCGTCAGGCGAGCAAGACTTGACCGCCGGCGTCAACGTGCTGTGGCGGCGCTTCGAACTGGGTTATATCTATGCGCACAACAACATCAAAGAGTTCAATACCGCCGGGATCGCCGCCGATATCCACAACCCGCTCAGCGAACCGGGCAACTACGACATCCACACCGTTCATGCGTCGTATCAGATACCTAACATTATGAATATGAAGAATTTCAACCTGTATTTAGGCGCCTATGTGTCGCTGCTGGAAGCCAACGCCGACAGCAAGATCGCCAATGGCGACAACGACCAGCGTTACGGCATGCGCGCCAGATTCAAGTATTTCTTCTGACATCGATTCACGGCGCTGCGCCGCAAACTGCGCGGCGGCATTTTTATTTAGCAAGGGGACAACATGGACATTACCGCAACCGCCAACGCGCTGTTGCCGCTGCTCGGCGGTAAAGAGAACATCGCCAGCGCCGCCCACTGCGCCACGCGCCTGCGCCTGGTGCTGGTGGACGACAGCAAGGTGGACAAAGAGGCCATCGGCAAACTGGACGGCGTCAAAGGCTGCTTCAGCAACGCCGGTCAGATCCAGGTGATCTTCGGCACCGGGCTGGTCAACAAGGTACATGCGGAATTCATCAAGGCGGCGGGCGTCAGCGAATCCAGCAAGGCCGAAGCCGCCGATATCGCGGCGAAAAAGCTCAACCCGCTGCAGCGCATCGCCCGCCTGCTGTCGAACATCTTCGTGCCGATCATCCCGGCGATCGTCGCTTCCGGCCTGTTGATGGGGCTGCTCGGCATGGCGAAAACCTACGGCTGGGCCGATGCCAACAGCGCGTTGTTCATCATGTTGGATATGTTCAGCTCGGCGGCGTTCATTATTCTGCCGATTCTGATCGGCTTCACCGCCGCACGCGAATTCGGCGGCAATCCCTATCTGGGCGCCACGCTCGGCGGCATTTTGACGCATCCGGCGCTGACCAATGCCTGGGGCGTCGCCGGAGGGTTCCACACCATGAACTTCTTCGGTCTGGACATCGCCATGATCGGCTACCAGGGCACGGTATTCCCGGTGCTGCTGACGGTGTGGTTCATGAGCGCGCTGGAAAAGCGGCTGCGCAAGGTGATCCCCAACGCGCTCGATCTGATCCTGACGCCGTTCCTGACGGTGGTGATCTCAGGCTTTGTCGCCCTGCTGTTTATCGGCCCCGCCGGCCGCGCGCTGGGCGATGGCATCTCCTTCGTGCTCAGCACGCTGATTGCTCATGCGGGGTGGTTAGCCGGGCTGCTGTTCGGCGGCCTCTATTCCGCTATCGTCATCACCGGCATCCACCACAGTTTCCACGCGGTAGAAGCCGGGCTGCTCGGCAACCCCAATATCGGCGTCAACTTCCTGCTGCCGATCTGGTCGATGGCCAACATCGCTCAAGGCGGCGCCTGCCTGGCGGTCTATTTCAAAACCCGCGACGCCAAAATCAAAGCCATTGCGGTGCCTTCGGCCTTTTCCGCCATGCTCGGCATCACCGAGGCGGCGCTGTTTGGCATCAACCTGCGCTTCGTGAAACCGTTTCTGGCGGCGCTGGCGGGCGGCGCGCTCGGCGGCGCCTGGGTGGTGGCCAACCATGTCGGCATGAACGCGGTCGGGCTGACGGCGATCCCCGGCATGGCGATCGTGCAGGCCAGTTCGCTGGTCAGCTATATCATCGGTCTGGCGATCGCGTTTGGCAGCGCCTTTGTCCTCTCCCTACTGCTGAAATACAAAACGGACGCGCAATGATGGAAGAACTCAGCTTAATCAAACAGGCAATGCGGGCGGTAATGAACGGCCAGCCGCTCGCGCTGCGCGATCCGCACCGACCGGACTGGCATCTGGCACCCAGCGTTGGCCTGCTGAACGATCCCAACGGCTTTATCCAGCACAACGGCGTTTATCATCTGTTTTATCAGTGGAATCCGCTGGGTTGCGATCATCACAACAAATGCTGGGGACACTGGCAGTCGGCTGATTTGCTGCGTTGGGAGCACCAGCCAATCGCCCTGGCGCCCGGCGCCTGTTACGACAGCCACGGCTGTTACTCCGGCTCGGCGGTGGTGGCGGAAGGCAAAATCACGCTGATCTACACCGGCAACGTGAAATTTCCAGGCGGCTCACGCACCGCTTACCAATGCCTGGCTCAGGAAAGCGAACGGGGCGAATATCGCAAACTCGGGCCGGTGCTGCCGCTGCCGGAGGGCTACAGCGGTCACGTACGCGATCCGAAAGTGTGGCGTCATCAAAATGACTGGTACATGGTGCTCGGCGCGCGTGACCTGCAGGATCGCGGCAAGGTGCTGCTGTTTCGTTCCAGCGATCTGCGCGACTGGCAAGCGCTGGGAGAGATCGCCGGTTCCGGACTGAACGGCTTAGAGGAATTCGGTTACATGTGGGAGTGCCCGGACCTGTTCTCGTTAGACGGCGACGAGGTGTTGATCTGCTGTCCGCAGGGGCTGACGCCGCAGCCGGAACGCTATCTCAACCGTTATCAGGCCGGTTATCTGCTCGGCAAGCTGGATTACCGGCAGGCGGCCTTCAGCCACGGCGAATTCCGCGAGCTGGACGCCGGCTTCGAGTTCTACGCGCCGCAGACGACGTTGGCGGAAGATGGCCGCCGCCTGCTGTTCGGCTGGATGGGCGTGCCCGAGCAAGATGAAGAAGCCCATCCGACGTGCCGTTATGGCTGGATCCACACCATGACCTGCCCGCGCGAACTGTCGCTGCGGCATGGCCGCCTCCACCAGCGCCCGGCGCGCGAGCTGCAACAGCTGCGCGGTGAGCGAGCAGGCTGGCAAGGCCGCGCCGATAACGCCCCCGCCTATGCGCTGGGGGCCGCGGAGCTGCAATTGACGCCGCAGGGCCCGTTCAACGCAACCTTTGGCGACGCGATGACGCTGAACTGGGACGGCGAAAGGCTGCAGCTGACGCGCGCTTCCCTGACCGACGGCCGGCCGGAGCACCGTTACTGGCGCGGCCCGGTCACGCATCTGCAACTGCTGTTCGATCGTTCCAGCGTGGAGATTTTCATCAACCACGGCGAGGCGGTGATGAGCGCACGCTACTTCCCGGCGGGTGAGCCGCAACTGCGGCTGTGCGGGAGCGCGCCGCTGGCGTTGGAATACTGGCCGCTGACGCCATGCATGCTAGAATGACGCATCCTCCGATGACTTCAGATGGCGTCAGTGAAAAAAAATAAACGCATTACCATCAGTGACATCGCCACGCTGGCCGGGGTGTCGAAATCGACCGCCAGCCTGGTGCTGAACGGCCGCAGCAAGGAATACCGGGTGTCCGACGACACCCGCGATCGCATTCTGGCGCTGGCGCACGAACACCATTATCAGCCCAGCATCCACGCCCGCTCTTTGCGCTCCAACCGCAGCCACACGCTGGGGTTGGTGGTACCGGAGATGACCAACTACGGCTTTGCAGTGATTTCGCGCGAGCTGGAAACGCTGTGCCGCGAAGCCGGGCTGCAGCTGTTGATCGCCTGTACCGATGAAAACCCGGCGCAGGAAATGATGGCGGTGAACAGTCTGGTGCAGCGGCAGGTGGACGGCTTGATTGTCGCCTCCAGCCAGCTAAACGACGCGGAATACCAGAAGATCAATGTCGGACTGCCGGTAGTGCAGATGGACCGTCTGATCGCCGGTTCCGAACTGCCGCTGGTGATCACCGATTCGGTCAACTCGACCGCCGACCTGGTGGAAAAGGTCGCGCGCCAACATCCGGACGAGATCTATTTTCTCGGCGGGCAGCCGCGCATTTCGCCGACCCGCGATCGGCTGGCCGGTTTCCAGCTTGGCCTGCAGCGCGCCGGCATCGAGTGCAAACCGGAATGGATCATCAACGGCAACTATCACCCCAGCTCAGGGTACGAGATGTTCGCTCAGCTGTGCGCCCAGCTGGGGCGGCCGCCCAAAGCGCTGTTTACCGCCGCCTGCGGCCTGTTGGAAGGGGTATTGCGTTATCTGACTCAACATCAGCTGATGGAAAGCGACATCCACCTGTGCAGCTTCGACGATCACTACCTGTTCGACTGCATGACGCTGAAGATCGATACGGTCGCACAGGACTGCCGGGCGCTGGCGCAACATAGCTTCGACCAAGTCACCGCACTGATCGACGAGCGGCCGCTGGAACAGAACGCGCTTTATCTGCCGGGCCGTATCCGCTGGCGCCATGCCGGTTCCCGGGCTTTGTTGGCCGAAGAGTGATATCTCTGAACCAGTAAAAAAGGGCGCCGAAGCGCCCTTTTTTGTTTCATCAGCCCGCTACTTGGCGGCGCCTTCCATGCCCACCAGCCCCACTTTCAGGTAGCCGGCTTTACGCAGGGTGTCCATCACGCTCATCAGCGTTTCATAGTCCACGCTCTTGTCCGCCTGGAAGAAGATGGTGGTTTCTTTGTTCGCCTGGGTGCGTTGATCCAGCACCGAAGTCAACTGATCGGCATTCACCGGCTGATCACCGACGTAGAGCTGTTTGTCGGCCTTCACCGACAGGAACACCGGTTTTTCCGGCCGCGGCTGCGGCTTGGCGGAGGAGGCCGGCAGATCGACGCGGATATCTACCGTTGCCAGCGGCGCGGCCACCATAAAGATGATCAACAGCACCAACATGACGTCGATAAACGGCGTTACGTTGATTTCATGCAGTTCGCCGCTGTCGTCCAGATCTTCATTTAAGCGCATCGCCATGACTCACCCCGCCCGCAGTTGGTGCGCGTGCTGTGAGCGCTTGGCTTCCGCCGTCGCGGCCAGATCCAAATCACGGCCCTGCAGCAGCAAGACCTGCGCCGCCACGTCGCCCACCTGCGCGCGGTGGCCGCTGATGACGCGAGCGAAGATGTTGTAGATAACGACGGCAGGGATAGCCGCGACCAGACCCAGTGCGGTCGCCAACAGCGCTTCCGCGATGCCCGGCGCTACGACCGCTAGGTTGGTGGTCTGCGAATGGGCGATGCCGATGAAGCTGTTCATGATGCCCCACACGGTGCCGAACAGGCCGACGAACGGCGAGATGGCACCGATGGTGGCGAGGAAGCCGTTGCCGCGGCCCATGTTGCGGCTGTAGGCCGCCACGCGGCGCTCGAGGCGGAAGCCGGTGCGCTCTTTGATGCCGTTGTTGTCGTTGGATTCCGCAGACAACTCCAGCTCATTTTGCGCGTCGTTCAGCAATACCGCGCTGACGCTCTCCGGACCGAAGTTTTGCGCCAGTTCGGAGGCTTCATCCAGCGAGCGCGCTTCGGCCAGCGCCAGCTGTTCGCGGCGCAGACGGCGCTTGGCGCGCAGCAGTTCGCTGCCTTTGGAGAACAGAATGGTCCAGGTCACGATCGAGGCCAGCACCAGGCCGATCATTACCGCTTTCACCACCGCGTCGGCGTGCTGGTACATGCCCCAAACGGACAGGTCCATGCCGCGGGTTTCCGGTGGCTGGATCGTTGGCGCCGGGTTCACCGGCGTGATGCTCTCCGGCGCGGCGGCTGCAGCAGGTGCAGGCGCGGTGGTCGACGCAACGCTTTCGGCAACGGCCGGATTGCTCGCCGGCGCGGCCTGCGCGCTGCCGGCCAGCCCTACGACCAGCACCATAGATGCCATCAGGCTGCGGCCGAAGGCCTTGCCCCACTGCGCCCGGCCCTGGCCGAACGATCCTTGATTTAAATTCTTGCCAGCCGTTTTCACGCTGTGCCTCCACCCATTACCGATCAAAATTAAGGAATAATTCAGCGTGCGATCATATCAAACCAACCGGGGATTGATAGTGGTTCTCATTATTATTTACCAAATAAACGAGAAAATTTTAGCCAGCATCGCCACAAAGCGCCAATCTGTGTCCGTTCACCGCCAAATGCCCCTTTTATAGGGTGATTTCGTTACTTTTCTTCCACAACGACGCAACAACGCCACGCTGCCGAACGGCGTCTTGACCGATGAATGGGCTTCTCTCTCGCACCACGGCAGAAGGATGAGGCGAGAAATGCACGCCCGACAGACAATTATAGCCGTTTCTATATCTGGAAGTTAAAACGTCTGGATGGCTATATTAACTCATGTTAACGTAAGGGCTATCGTAAACGGGCACGTGCAGAGCAACCAGAGGTGAGCCAGGTACCATGACGTCAAAACATATCGAAACCGCGCTGATCGGCGCCGGCCGCGGCAAACGCTACACCCAGGGCTCCGTCAATCCCGTCACGCAACGCGCCTCTTCTTTGGTCTTCGACTCCGTCGCTGCCAAAAAACACGCCACCGCGCAACGCGCCCACGGCGAGCTGTTTTACGGCCGACGCGGCACCCTGACCCACTTCGCCCTGCAGGATGCGATGGTGGAGCTGGAGGGCGGCGCCGGCTGCGTGCTGTACCCCTGCGGCGCAGCGGCGGTGGCCAATGCGATCCTGTCGTTCGTCGGCGCCGGCGATCACCTGCTGGTCACCGGCTCTGCGTACGAACCGACCCAGGATTTCTGCACCCATATCCTCGGCCGCATGAACGTCAGCACCACCTATTTCGATCCGCTGATCGGCGCCGACATCGCCAAACTGATCCAGCCCAATACCCGCGTGGTGTTCCTGGAATCCCCCGGTTCCATCACCCTGGAAGTGCAGGACATTCCGGCGATGGTGCAGGCCATTCGCGCCGTGGCGCCGGAAGTGGTTATCATGATAGACAACACCTGGGCGGCGGGCGTGCTGTTCAAGGCGCTGGATTTCGACATCGACATTTCTATTCAGGCCGGCACCAAATACCTGATCGGCCATTCCGATTACATGCTTGGTACCGCCGTCGCCAACGCGCGCTGTTGGGATCAACTGCGCGAGTACTCCTATCTGATGGGGCAGATGGTGGATGCCGACACCGCCTACATGGCGAGCCGCGGCCTGCGTACCCTGAGCGTGCGGCTGAAGCAGCACGAACGCAGCAGCATCGAGGTCGCCAACTGGCTGGCGGCGCGGCCGGAGGTGGCGACGGTCAATCATCCGGCCCTGCCGAGCTGCAAGGGCCACGAGTTCTACCGCCGCGACTTCAGCGGCTGCAACGGGCTGTTCTCTTTCGTGCTGAAGGAACGGCTGGACGATACGCAGTTGGCCGCTTACCTGGATAACTTCAGCCACTTCAGCATGGCCTACTCCTGGGGCGGCTTCGAGTCGCTGATCCTGGCCAACCAGCCGGAAGAACTGGAAGCGATCCGCCCGGCGGGCGGCGTCGATTTTTCCGGCACACTGGTGCGGTTGCATATCGGCCTGGAGAACGTCGAAGACCTGATCGCCGATCTGGCGGCCGGCTTCGATCGCCTCAACGGCGTGCGCTAACGCGGATTCCGATAATTTTCTTCGTCTCGTTTAATGTCGGCTTAAGCTATTAGCGGTACACTAACCGGGTAACTGTCAGATACGGTACCCGCCGCATCCTGGAGAACGTGACCCCGGGCGCAACCGGCATGCAACAGGACATAAAATGGATGTATTACGAGAGATTATTCATGCGCTTTGGCAGCAGGACTTTATCGCCCTCGCCGATCCAAGCGTAATTTGGGTGGTTTACGCCGTACTTTTCACCACTCTGTTTTTGGAAAACGGACTGCTGCCCGCCTCCTTCCTTCCCGGTGACAGCCTGCTGCTGCTGTCGGGCGCGCTGATCGCCAAAGGCGTGATGGGCTTTGCCCCCACTCTGCTGATTCTGACCGCCGCCGCCGGCCTCGGCTGCTGGCTGAGCTATATCCAGGGCCGCTGGCTGGGCCACACCGGCCTGGTGAAGAGCTGGCTGCTGCAACTGCCGGCACAGTACCACCAGCGCGCGCACAACCTGTTCAACCGCCACGGGCTGACGGCGCTGCTGATCGGCCGCTTCCTCGGTTTCGTGCGCACCCTGCTGCCGACCATGGCCGGCATTTCCGGGCTCAACAGCTCGCGCTTCCAGGTGTTCAACTGGCTGAGCGCGGCGATCTGGGTCTGCGCACTGGTCGGCCTCGGCTACGCGTTCAGCCAAATCCCGCTGGTGAAACGCTACGAAAGCCAGGTGATGACCGGCCTGATGCTGCTGCCGCTGCTGCTGCTGTTTGTCGGCCTGCTGGGCGCCATGCTGGTGATCTGGCGTAAAAAACGCGCCGCCTCTTCCTGAATCGGGCGCGCTACAGCGCCTTCTCGACCAACGCCAGACTGGCAGGCAGTTTGCTCACCAGCGTATCCACCGCCAGCCGCACCTTCAGCGGCAGGTGAGGCGTGTGCGGCCACACCGCATGCGCTTCAAAGGCGGCGCCCGGCCGATCGCGCAGCAAGCGCACCAGTGCCCCGCTCAACAACTGCTCACGCACCAGCCAGCACGGCAGCCAGGCGATGCCGAAACCCGCCGTCGCCGCATCCGCAATCGCCTGCAGGTCGTCCATTTGCAGCCGGTTATTCGGCATCACGTCCTGCGGCTCGCCGTTCTCGTCCAGCACCCGCCAGCTGCGCCGTGCGCCGGCGCGCATATAGGTCACCGCCTCATGCTGCGCCAGTTGCTCGATGCTGTGCGGTTCGCCGCACCGCTGCAGATAGGCCGGCGAGGCGCACAGCGTCATACGGTGATCGCCGATGCGGCGCGCCACCAAGCCGCTGCTGTTGGCCAGCGTACCGTTGCGGATCGCCATATCGAAGCCGTCCTCAATCAGATCCACCACCCGATCGCTGAACGACAGCTCCAACTCCAACCCAGGATGCTCACGCGTCAGTTCGGTCAGCAGCGGCGCAATGCACATGCGGCCAAACAGCACCGGCATCGACACCCGCAGCCGGCCGCTGACCTGTCTTTTCCCCGACTCCAGCAGCGTTTCCGCGCCACGGATCTCCTCCAGCGCCCGCAGGCAGCGCTCGTAGAACAGCGCACCGTCGTCGGTCAGGCTCTGGCTGCGCGTGGTGCGATGAAACAGCCGCACCCCCAGCCGCTGCTCCAACCGGGCGATAGTTTTGCCGACCGCCGAACGCGAAAGATGCAGCCGACTGGCCGCCACTGCAAAACTGCCCGCCTCCACGGCGGTAACGAATACCGAAATACCGCTCAACCGATCGCTCATGATTTGTCGCTCTGAAAGAAACAATCTGCGGAAATCTTATCGCCACTGGCGAACCTTCATCAACGATATTATCGGCAGGTCTGTTAATCGCTGACTTTGGAGAACATCATGACCAATACAATGCAACGCTGGACGATGAGCGCCCTGGGGCGTGAGCACCTGCAGCTGAGCGCAAGCGCCATCCCACAGCCGGGGCCGCACGAAATCAGAGTGAAAGTGAAGGCTATCTCACTCAATTACCGTGACAAACTGATGATAGAAAGCGGCATGGGGCTCACGCTGCCGCAGCCGTTCACGCCCGCCTCGGACATGGCCGGCGAGGTCGATGCCATCGGCCCCGGCGTCAGCCGCTTTCAGCCCGGCGCGCGCGTCATTTCCACCTTCAGCCCCGGTTGGCTCGACGGCGAGCAAAAACCCTACGGCGATGCGCGCCGGGTGCCTTACCACACCCTCGGCGGTTTTTATCAGGGCGTGCTGGCGGAATACGTGATTTTGCATGAAGACTGGCTGGTAGCGGCGCCGGCGTCGCTGGACGACGTCCAGGCCAGCACCCTGCCGTGCGCCGGGCTGACCGCCTGGTTCGCGCTGGTGGAACAAGGCAAACTGCATGCCGGCGATACGGTGCTGGTGCAAGGCACCGGCGGCGTGGCGCTGTTCGCGCTGCAGATCGCAAAAGCCCACGGCGCGGAGGTCTATGTCACCTCCGGCAGCGATGAAAAGCTGGCGCGAGCCCTGGCATTGGGCGCCAATCATGGCATCAACCGGCTGGACGGCGATTGGGTGGAGGCGATTTATGCGCTGACGCAGGATCGCGGCATCGACCATGTGATCGACACCGTCGGCGGCACCAACCTCGGCAACTCGGTGCGCGCCGTGGCGGTGGGAGGACGCATCTCGGTAATCGGCATCCTGGAAGGCAACGAGATTTCCGCTCCCGCCGGCCCACTGCTATTAAAATCCGCAGTGATTCAGGGCATCGGCGTCGGCCACCGCCGCGCGCTGGAAGACCTGGTGCGCGCCGTGGACGCCGTCAACCTGCAGCCGGTGATCGACCAGGTATACCGCTTCGATCAGCTGTCGCAGGCGTTGGATCACCTCGATCGCGGGCCATTCGGCAAGATCGTCTTAACCCCATAAACGCGGCTCAGCCCTCCAGCAGCAGCGGGTTGGCCTCGCGCAGCCGGGCGACTTCATCGCTCGGCGTCATGCCGAACAGCCGTTTGAACTCGCGGCTGAACTGCGACGCGCTTTCGTAGCCGACGCGGATCGCCGCCGTGCTGGCCTTCAGACCGTCATGCACCATCAACAGGCGCGCCTTATGCAGCCGGTACGACTTCACGTACTGCAGCGGCGAAGTGTTGGTCACCGCCTTGAAGTTGTGATGGAACGCCGAGACGCTCATGTTGACCTCGCTGGCCAACTGCTCGACGTTGATGCTGTCGGCATACTGATGTTCGATACGCCGCAGTGCCTTGGCGATCTGGCTGAAGTGGGTATGCCGATTGACCAACTCCTGCAGCGACGCGCCGCAGGCGCCGCGCAGCACATAATAGAGAATCTCCCGTACGATCTGCGGCCCCAGCACCCGGGCGTCGAGCGGATTGGCCATCACGTCCAGCAGACGCTCGGTGGCGCACAGCAACTCTTCCGTCATTTCCGCCAGGTTCACCCCGTTGCTCTGGGCGCACGGTTGCATCAGGTAGTCGTCATCGCCGATGTCGATCAGCAAGTCCTGCAGCATTTGGGTATCGATATTGACCGCCAACCCAACCAGCGGCAGTTCCGGGCTGGCGAAGGTTTCGCATTCAAACGGCAGCGGCACCGTCATCAGCAGGTAGTTGCGCGGATCGTATTGGAACTTCTTATTGCCGCAATAACCGACCTTGTGCCCCTGAAAAACAATGACGATCCCCGGTTCATACATCACCGGCTGACGCGGGCTGTGGCGATCGACATACAAAATCTTCACCCGCGGCACCGGCGACGGCGTGTAGCCGTTGCCGCTGGCGATAGTCATCGCCTGGCGCGCCATGCGGCTGCGCAGCGCATCGATTTCAATCACGGAAACACCCTCTTACAGTCAGAACGATTCGGCATAAATCATAATTTAAAACTCGCCATTTCTACAGTGACTTATAGGAATAGGCAAGAACCAAACAGAAATGTGCATTGTGCGTTGCCGCCCGGTTCCTGACAATACAGACCAGACACCTTTGCGCCGCTTTGGCGCCCGCCTGACAGAAAGAGAGAAATCAACCATGCACAACTTCATTCTGCATACCCCAACCAAAATCCTGTTCGGCAAGGAGCAAATTGCCGAAGTGGCCAGCCAAATCCCGGCGAACGCGCGCATCCTGATCACCTACGGTGGCGGCAGCGTGAAGAAAAACGGCGTGCTGGATCAGGTGCATAGCGCGCTGGCCGGCCGCGACGTGCGGGAGTTCTCCGGCATCGAGCCGAACCCGACCTACGAAACGCTGATGAAAGCGGTCGAGGTGGTGAAAGCGGAAAACATCGATTTCCTGCTGGCGGTCGGCGGCGGTTCGGTGGTTGACGGCACCAAGTTCATCGCCGCCGCCGCCCGTTATACCGCCAGCAGCGACGCCTGGCACATTCTGCAGACCGTCGGCAGCCACATCGCCGACGCGGTGCCGATGGGCTGCGTGCTGACGCTGCCGGCCACCGGCTCCGAGTCCAACAGCGGCGCGGTGATCACCCGCAAAAGCAGCGGCGACAAGCAGCACTTCTTCTCACCGCTGGTGCAACCGCGCTTCGCCGTGCTGGATCCGGTGGTGACCTACTCGCTGCCGCCGCGCCAGATCGCCAACGGCGTGGTCGACGCCTTCGTGCACACCCTGGAGCAGTATCTGACCTATCCGGTCGACGCCAAGGTGCAGGATCGCTTCGCCGAAGGCCTGCTGTTGACCCTGCTGGAAGACGGCCCGCGCGCGCTGGCCGAGCCGGAGAACTATGCGGTGCGCGCCAACGTGATGTGGAGCGCCACCATGGCGCTGAACGGCCTGATCGGCGCCGGCGTGCCGCAGGACTGGGCGACCCACATGCTGGGCCATGAGCTGACCGCCATGCACGATCTCGACCACGCGCAAACGCTGGCCATCGTGCTGCCGGCGCTGCTGCACGAGAAGAAAGCGCAGAAGCGCGAAAAACTGCTGCAGTATGCTGACCGCGTCTGGGGCCTGCGCGAAGGCAGCGAAGACAGCCGCATCGACGGCGCCATCGCCGCCACCCGCGCCTTCTTCGAGCAGATGGGCGTGCCGACCCGCATGGCGGATTATCAGCTCGACGGCAGCAGCATTCCGGCGCTGCTCGACAAGCTCCATCAGCACGGCATGACCGCCCTGGGGGAGCATCAGGACATCACCCTGGACGTCAGCCGCCGCATTTATGAAGCGGCGCGTTAATCGCAAAACGGCGATTTTTTGCTAGGCTTTAGTCTCCGCCAGCCATTTTCGCCGCATCCTGCGCCCGGCCGATCACCGGGCGCAGTCGGGCGCTTCAGCGCCGCCGATCGTTTCGCACCACTCGTCTTACCGCTCATTCGCAGGGAGAGCGGGGAGAAAATAGCCCTCCCGCCACCGCTGAAATTAGGCTGGCAAACCCGGCAACCGCCCATTTTGCCAACTAGAATTTATCTATAGCCGTTTCGGCGCCGCAGGCGCCGCAATCCGTACACAAGGAGATGCGCATGACAACGCAACAACCCATCATCAAACTCCACGATGGTAATCTGATGCCGCAGTTGGGTCTCGGCGTTTGGCAGGCGAGTATTGAAGAGACCACCCGCGCGGTGAGCAAAGCGCTGGAGATCGGTTACCGCTCCATCGACACCGCCGCGATCTACAAGAACGAGGAAGGCGTCGGCGCCGCGCTGCAGTCCAGCTCGCTGCCGCGCAGCGACCTGTTCATCACCACCAAGCTGTGGAACGACGATCAGGGCGATCCGCTGGCGGCGCTGGAAACCAGCCTGGAAAAACTCAAGCTGGACTATGTGGATCTGTATCTTATCCACTGGCCGCGCCCGCAGCAGGATCAATACGTCTCCGCCTGGCGCGAGCTGATCAAACTGCGCGAGCAAGGCCTGGTGAAAAGCATCGGCGTATGCAACTTCCATACGCCGCACCTGCAGCGCCTGCTGGATGAAACCAACGTGGCGCCGGTCGTCAACCAGATCGAGCTGCACCCGCTGCTGCAACAGCGCCAGCTGCGCGCCTGGAACGCCACGCACCATATCGCCACCGAATCCTGGAGCCCGCTGGCGCAAGGCGGTGAAGGCGTGTTCGACCAGCCGCTGATCAAGGCGCTGGCCGAGAAATACGAGAAAACCCCGGCGCAGATTGTGGTGCGCTGGCACCTGGACAGCGGTCTTATCGTCATCCCGAAATCGGTCACGCCGTCGCGTATCCGCGAAAACTTCGAGGTATTTGATTTCAAACTCGATAAGGACGAACTGGGCGAGATCGCCAAGCTGGACGTCGGCAACCGCCTGGGGCCTGATCCGGATACCCTGTAACCCCCTCAAGCCCTCTCCGGCCGGAGGGGGCTTTTCCTTCCCGCACATTGCTCCCTTGCGCCGCCTGACGTTATGATGACGACGCCGGAGGCTCCAGCCGCCGGTTCACGCCGTTAAAAAAACAGACAAGCACGGAGCACCATGAAATTTTCTTTCTCACACGGGTCACGGCTGGGCATGCTTTGCATCATGCTGGTGCTGGCGGGTTGCGCCGGCAAGAAACAGCGCGTCAGCTACGATCGCCACGCCTTCGATAGCGCCATTAAAGACGCCGCCAGCGAATACGGCGTGGACGCCAAGCTGATCACCGCCATGATCCAGGTGGAGTCCGGCTTCAATCCTTCCGCAGTGAGCAGATCCAATGCGATCGGCCTGATGCAGCTGAAAGCCGATACCGCCGGCTGCGATGCCTATCGCTACAAAGGCAAACGCGGCTGCCCGGACGACGATGACCTGCGAGATCCCGACACCAATATCGATCTTGGCGCCGCCTATCTGGCCACCTTGCAAAAACAACAGCTTAAAGGGATCGCCAATCCCGTCACGCTGCGCTACGCCACCATCATCGCCTACGTCAACGGCACCGGCGCGCTGCTGCGCACCTTCTCCAGCAACCGTCAGCAGGCGATCGCGATGATCAACAACCTGTCGCCGGAGGCCTTTAACTGGCACGTGCGCAAATACCATCCCGCGCCGCAGGCGCCGCGCCATTTGATGAAAGTGGAAGCCGCCTACGAGCAGCTGTGACGCTCAAAAGTAAAAAGGAGAACCCGGGGGTTCTCCTTTTTGTTTACGCACGCGGTGCGGCCGTTACGGCTTGGCTTTGCGAATCGGTTTGCGCGGCGGCCGGTTGGACGGCGTGCGCTGCCGATTGATATCGGTATGTTTGGTCAGCGCCGGCCGGGTATGGCGCTGCAGGCGTTTCGCTTCGCGCTGCTCGTCGATGCTCGGCGCCGGCACCAGACAATCGCGGCGGCTGCCGATCAGGTGCTTCAGGCCCATCTCTTCCAGCGCGGCGCGGATCAGCGCCCAGTTGGCCGGATCGTGGTAACGCAGCAGCGCCTTATGCAGGCGGCGCTGGCGATCGCCGCGCGGCACCACCACGTCTTCACTCTTGTACCCCACCTTGCTCAGCGGGTTTTTGCCGCTGTAATACATGGTGGTGGAGTTGGCCATCGGCGAAGGATAGAAGTTCTGCACCTGATCGAGGCGGAAACGGTTCTTCTTCAGCCACAGCGCCAGGTTCACCATGTCTTCATCACGGGTGCCCGGGTGCGACGAGATAAAGTATGGGATCAGATACTGCTCTTTGCCCGCCAGCTTCGAATAGTGATCAAACAGCTGCTTGAAGCGATCGTAGCTGCCCATGCCCGGTTTCATCATCTTCGACAGCGGGCCTTCTTCGGTGTGCTCCGGCGCGATCTTCAGGTAGCCGCCGACGTGGTGGGTCGCCAGTTCCTTGATATAGCGCGGATCTTCCACCGCCAGATCGTAACGTACCCCGGAGGCGATCAGGATCTTCTTGATGCCCTCCAGCGAACGCGCGCGGCGATAAAGCTTGATGGTCGGCTCGTGGTTGGTATCCATATAGGTGCAGATCTCCGGATACACGCACGAGGCGCGGCGGCAGGTCTGCTCAGCGCGCGGGTTGGTGCAACGCAGCATGTACATGTTGGCGGTCGGGCCGCCCAGATCGGAGATCACACCGGTAAAGCCCGGCACCTTGTCACGGATCTCTTCGATTTCGCGAACGATCGAATCTTCCGAACGGCTCTGGATGATGCGCCCTTCATGCTCGGTGATCGAACAGAACGAACAGCCGCCGTAGCAACCGCGCATGATGTTCACCGAGAAACGGATCATGTCATAGGCCGGAATGCGATCCTGGCCGTAGGACGGGTGCGGTACGCGTTGATAAGGCAGGGCGAAGACGCTGTCCATCTCCGGCGTGGTCAGCGGGATCGCCGGCGGGTTGATCCACACATAACGGTCACCGTGTTTCTGCATCAGCGCGCGGGCGCAGCCTGGGTTGGTTTCATGGTGCAAAATACGCGAGGTGTGCGCATACAGCACCTTGTCGCCCTTCACTTTCTCGAAGGACGGCAGCAGCACGTAGGTCTTCTCCCACGGCTTCGGTTTGGCGGCGCGCACGGTGACAGGCTTGGCTTCCGGCTCTTTCGGCTTGGCGCCGTCGGCGCACGGCAGATCCTCGCCGTACGGGTTCGGGATAGGTTCGATGCGGCCCGGCTTGTCGAGGCGGGTGGAATCCACGCCGCTCCAACCCGGCAGCGCTTCTTTGCGCATCACCGCAGTATTGCGGATATCGTGGATATCGCCGATCTTCTCACCGGCGGCCAGACGGTGCGCCACTTCCACCAGCGGACGCTCGCCGTTGCCGTAGATCAGCATGTCGGCTTTGGAGTCCACCAGCACCGAGCGGCGCACGGTATCAGACCAGTAATCGTAGTGGGCGATGCGACGCAGACTGGCTTCAATGCCGCCCAGCACGATCGGCACGTCTTTATAGGCTTCTTTGCAGCGCTGGCTGTAGACCAGGGTAGCGCGATCCGGGCGCTTGCCGCCGACGTTGCCGGCGGTATAGGCATCGTCGTGGCGCAGTTTGCGATCGGCGGTGTAGCGGTTGATCATCGAGTCCATGTTGCCGGCGGTGATGCCGAAGAACAGGTTCGGTTTCCCCAACCGCATGAAGTCTTCTTTATTGCTCCAGTCCGGCTGCGCGATGATGCCGACGCGAAAGCCCTGCGCTTCCAGCATGCGGCCGATGATCGCCATGCCGAAGCTTGGGTGATCGACGTAGGCGTCGCCGCTGATGATGATCACGTCGCAGCTGTCCCAGCCCAGTTGATCCATCTCTGCCCGCGACATCGGTAAAAACGGCGCGGTGCCAAAACATTCGGCCCAATAAGGCTTATAGGAAAACAGTTCACGATCGGGTTGGATCAGGCTGGTGGTGCTCATTCTGCTGCTCTTTTTACAGGTTAATTAATCGCCGGGCGGCGATTATACGCACTAGTGGCAAAAAGAGCATGGTTATTTCGCTAACCGTTCACTTCGAATTCATAAACGTCGCTGCGGCACAAGATATCGCTGAACTCCAGCGCCTCACCCTGAGCGTTGCGGCTGGTTTGGATGATGTGCAACAACGGCGCGCCGCACGGCACGTTGAGCAGTTCGGCGACCTCGTCGCTGCAGGACACCGCCTTCAACAGAAAGTGTTTATCCTCCGGCACGATGCCGCGCGATTGCCATAACGCATACAGCGAGTGTTCCAGCTCCGCCGGTTCGGGCAAGAAGCGCGGTGGTATATAGGTGGTTTCCAGCGAGACCGGGCTGCCGTTCAGCAAGCGTAACCGCCGCAGTTTGATCACTTCATCTCCCTCCGCCAGCCCCAACGCCGCCGCGGCCTTGGCCGGCGCGCCGACTCGGGTGCGCAGCAACCATCGATTGCTGACGCGGCTGCCATGACGCAGCGCCTGAGCGGTAAACCCGCTGTCCTTATCGAGGGAATAGCCGATGCGCATCGCCACGCGGGTGCCAACGCCCTGCTGCCGCGAAATCAGCCCCTTCTCCTCCAGCAGCTTCATCGCCTTGCTGACGGTGACACGCGACAGCGCCAAACCTTCCGCCATCTGCCGTTCCGGCGGCAGAAATGCCTCCGCCGCCAACACCTGCTGCCTGATCGCGGTTTCTATCGCCGTCGCCAGCTGAATATAACGCGGCGCTACCGCCCCCTGGGCCAGATGGCCACGCAGCCAGGCCATAAAATCCGTCATTCGCCCGCCCTCTTACCTATGCCATTTGTCTGGATTTCGTTTTTTATCCTATCGTCGATCCGGCGATAAGCCCCTCACCTTAACTAAAATATCGCTAATGTTTTCAGAGTGGCATCACAATTTTTGCCTAATGGACTTTCATTGGATCTAGATCGCGCGTAATCTGTGCTTATTGATGTTGATACATCAATCGCACCAACACCAGGGACCCACTTTAAAAACAATAAAAAACCCGCTGCCAGCCCTAAAGGATACCCTTGATGGCCGGTAGCGGGCCTATACTGTCAGCACAAACGGCCGAGAATAAGCAACGTAGCTAATGGATAGCCTGCTCACTGCTCATCGCCGCATCACAGGATCCCCTCGCGGTGGGCGAACCGGATCGATGTCGGCAAATAGAAAGGTTCCCGCTTCGCCAAACCCCGCTGCAGACCCACTCTTTGACTACACTCATTGGCGCCGTGCGGCCGACGTGCCTCACCCGATAAGGCGGATACCGCCCTCATTTTGACAGACCCGGCGGCATCAGCCGCTACACACTGCGCGGCATCGGCGTCCTCACCGACAACGGGATAGCCGGCCTCAACCGCGCCAACGGAATCGATTTTCAGTCAACTGCGGCGGCCCTCGCGGCCCTGCGCAACAGGGATCATTTGCTATGACCGATATCAATCGCAATGAAGCATGGAAGGTAGAAAGCACCGGTATCGACCGGGTGCCGGACGCGGAACAGACCGGTAAGCCCATCGAGCTGTTTTGGATCTGGTCGGCGGCCAATATCGGTATTCTCGGCGTGGTGTACGGCGCCATCATCGTCGGCTTCGGCTTATCCTTTCTGCAATCGGTACTCGCCGCGCTGGTCGGCGTCGCCAGCTTCGTGCTGGTCGGCCTCACCAGCTTCGCCGGCAAGCGTGGGCGCACCTCTACGCTGACGCTCTCGCGGGTGATTTTCGGGCTGAAGGGCAACGTGGCGCCCACCCTGTTCAGTTGGATCAACCTGATGGGCTGGGAAGCGGTCAACGTGATCACCGGCACCCTGACGCTGGCGGCGCTGTTCGAGGCCTTCGGACTGGGAACCAGCCACCTGCTGACCGCGCTCAGCCTGCTGCTGTTCGGCGGGCTCACTGTCGTCGTCAGCCTGCTGGGGCAAAATACCGTGGTCTGGATGCAAAGCTGGTTCAGCCGCATCTTTGGCACCATGACGCTGATCGTGGTGCTGTATATCCTGTTCAATACCGAGTGGAGCCAGGTGCTGGCGCTGCCATCCGGCAGCTGGCTGACCGGTTTCCTGCCGGCGGTATCGGTGATCGCCGCCGGCACCGGCATCAGCTGGGCAATCGCCGGCGCCGATTACAGCCGCTATCAAAGCCCGAGCTCGTCGAGCAAAGGCATTTTCGCCGCGGTGATGGGCGGTGCCTGTTTGCCGCTAATGCTGCTGATGCTGGCCGGTATTCTGCTTTCCGTGCAGCTCCCCGATCTGGCCAGCGCCGCCAACCCCATCGCGCTGATAGGCTCGGTGCTGCCCGCCTGGATGGCCATCCCTTATCTGCTGGCCGCCACCGCCGGCATCGTCACCATCGCGGTGCTCAGCCTGTATTCCGCCAGCCTTAACCTGCTGACCATCGGCGTGCAGGTCAAACAGTGGCTGGCGGTATCGATCGACGCCGTAGTGGTGCTGGGCATCGCCCTGTATGTCCTGTTCATCTCCGGGGATTTCATGGGGCCGTTCATCTCCTTCCTGGTGTTCTGCGGGGTGTTCCTGGCGGCCTGGGAGGCGATTTTCCTGCTCGATTACCTGTGCCTGCGCCGCCGCCACGGGTATGATGGCAACGCTTTGTACGGCCTGCATGGCCAGAACCGCGGCGTGCGCAAAGCCCCGCTGTTCTGCTGGTTCCTCGGCGCCCTGTGCGGCCTGCTGGTCACCAAAACCGGTTTTATCGACGGCCCGCTGGCCAAAGGCTTGTTCGCCGACTCCAGCCTGGGGCTGTTTGTGTCGTTTGCGGTTAGTCTGATCGCTTACGGTCTGTACCTGACCCAACGCAGAGAACATCAATGAATGAGTGGGAAGCTGTAACACCTGTCCTGGTGATGGGGGGCGCGGTCGGCGATCTGGTGATGACGCTGCCCCGCCTGCCGACCAGCGGCGAAGATATCGAAGCCCAGCCGCAGGCGCGGCAAATCGGCGGCTGCGCGTTCAACGTAGCGCGCGCGCTGACGCGCCTTGAAGTGCCGGTGATCAACGGTATGCCGGTCGGCAACGGCGAATGGGGCGCGGCGATCGAAGCCGCCATGGGCGAACTGGGGCTGGAGGTGCTGTTGCGCCACGGCCAGATGGACAACGGCTGGTGCCTGGCGCTGGTGGAACCGGACGGCGAACGCACCTTTATCACGGTTTCCGGTTGCGAAAGCCAATGGAATAAAGCGCAGCTGGCGACCCTGCCGCTGACGGAACACACGCTGATCTACGCCAGCGGCTACGAGCTGGCGGGCGAAAACGGCGAAGCGCTGCGCGAGTGGCTGACGCGCATGCCGTTCGACCAACCGCGCCTGATCGATCCCGGCCCGCGCATCGCCCAGCTCAGCGAAGATTTCTTCGCCATGCTCAGCGACAGCCACACCCTGCTGACGCTTAACCGCGACGAAGTAGCCACGCTGTGCGGCGCCGGCGACGCCGTGGAGGCCGCACAGCGCTATGCCGCCGCGCGTAATCTGACGCTGATTTGCCGCCTGGATCGCGACGGCGCATGGATCTGCGACGGCCGTACGCCGCCGCTGCACGTTCCGGCCTATCCGGTAGAGGTCGTTGACACCATCGGCGCGGGCGATGCCCACTGCGCCGGTTTGCTGGCGGGCCTGTCCGCCGGCTGGCCGCTGCCGCAGGCGGTCGATCTGGCCAACCGGGTCGCCGCTTGCGTGGTGGCCAGCCTCGGGGCCGCCAATCCGCCGGACCAGCATCAGCTGCAACAGCGCTTCCCGCAGGCCTGACGTTTCAGGGCGCAGCAAAGCCGCGCCCTCTGCCTCACTGCGCCGCCGCCGCGTTCTCCTGCGGCAGGTGGCGATAGTTGAAGCTCAGCGCGAACACAATCCCCAGCACCAGCGTATACAGCGCAAACACCAGCCAGATGCTCTGCCAGTCTTTCACGCCGTCATGGCTGAAGAAGTCCACCACCTCACCGCTGGCGAGCGCCCCCAGATAGGCGCCCAAACCGTTCACCATGGTCATGAACAGCCCCTGCGCGCTGGCGCGGATGCGGTGATCGGCCTCCTTCTCGACGAAGATGGCGCCGGAGATATTAAAGAAGTCGAACGCACAGCCGTAGACAATCATCGACAGCAACAGCAGCACGAAACCAAAGCCGACCGGCGTGCCGTACGCCAGGAACAGAAAGCGCAGCGTCCAGGCCGCCATGCTGATCAGCATCACCTGCTTGATGCCGTAACGGCGCAGGAAGAAGGGTATGGTGAGGATAAAGAACACTTCAGAGATCTGCGAGAGCGACAGCAGCACCGCCGGATACCGGACGCTGAGGCTGTCCTGATACAGCGGATTGAGCGACAGATCGTGCAGGAACGGATTGCCGAAGGTATTGGTTATCTGCAGCGCCGCGCCGAGCAACATGGCGAACAGGAAAAACAGCGCCATGCGCCGCTGGCGGAACAACACCAGCGCATCCAGCCCCAACACGCTCACCCAGCTCTTCGACTCGGCCGCGCGGTTGGTCGGGCAGCGCGGCAGCGTCAGCGAGTAGGCGGACAGCAGCAGCGAGGCCGCAGATGCCAGATACAGCTGCAGGTTGCTGAGCTCGATGCGGCTGAAACCGACCAACCACATCGCCAGAATGAATCCCACGGTGCCATACACCCGCACCGGCGGAAAATCCCTCACCGTGTCAAAACCGTGCTTTTCGAGGCAAAAATAGGAAATGGCGTTGGAGAGCGCGATGGTCGGCATATAGACCATGGCATTGAACAGCATCACCCAGAACATCAGCATCGGTTGCTCGACCTGCGCTGCGCAGTACAGCGCCAGCGCCCCGAGCAGGTGGCAAAGCGCATACAGATAGTTGGCCTTCATCCAACGGTCGGCGATGATGCCCGCCAGGCCCGGCATGATCAGCGCCGCGATGCCTTTGGCGCTGTAAACCATCCCCACCTGCATGCCGCTGAAATGCAGCGTGTTGATCATGTAGGAGCCCAGCGTCACCAGCCAGGCGCCCCAGATAAAGAACTGCAGGAAAATCATGACTTTTAATCGTGTTTTTATCGCCATCGCCATCACCTTGTTATTATGCTTTCAACGATGATTGGTGCGGCGGGCCCCCTGCAGCCCGCCGCCGGTTTGCTTACGGTGTTACAGCGTTTTGAACAGCTCGCGGATCAGGCGCATGAAATCGTCCGCCGCCAGCGCCGCGCAGCTGAGCGTTTGTTCGTGAGAAAGAGGCGTATCCGACAGCCCTTCGGCGTAGTTGGTCATCGCGGACACCACCAGCACCTTGAGACCGCAGTGCCGCGCCGTCAGGACCTCCGGCACGATCGACATCCCCACCACGTCGCAGCCCAGGGTCTGCATCATGCGGATCTCCGCCGGCGTTTCGAAGTTCGGCCCGGTGTAGGCGGCGAATACCCCTTCCGCCAGCGGGATGCCCGCGCTTTCGGCCACCGCCGCCAGCTGGGTGCGCAGATCGCGATCGTAGGCGTTCGCCAGGCTGAAGAAGCGCGGCCCGAAGCGATCGTCGTTGGCGCCGACCAGCGGCGACTCCGGCATGAAATTGATGTGATCGGTAATGGCCACCAGGCTGCCCGGCGCCACCGAACGGCGCAGCGAACCGGCGGCGTTGGTCGCCAGCAGGAATTCGCAGCCCAGCAGTTTGAAGGTGCGCACCGCGGTGGTCATCACCTGCATGCCACGCCCTTCATAGAAATGACCGCGCCCTTTCATGCACAATACCGGCACGCCCTCCAGCTTGCCGGCGACCAGTTGCCCGGCGTGGCCGGCGACGCCGCTCACCGGGAAGCCCGGCAGCTCCGCGTAATCGAGGGTGACGGTTTCGGTCATCACCTCCGCCAGAGCGCCGAGCCCGGAGCCGAGAATCAAGGCCGCTTTCGGCTGGAAACCCGGCAGGCGTGCGCGGACGACATCGGCGCAGGTAAAAGCATCTTCTTGATTAAACATCGTATTCTCTCTTTCAGCGGGGGATAATAAGCCCCATAGTAGAGAGCGAGGCGCGGCCGAGACCAATACATTCTTGGCGGCCGATTTATTCCATTTACCTATAAGTTGAGCTGCGTCACAAGGAGGCGATACCCCGGATGAACCCGCCCCAAGCCCTGCCCGATCCCGGCCGGATTAACTTCCGCCTGCTGCACTATTTCCGCGTGGTGGCTGAAGAGATGAACTTCACCCAGGCGGCGCGGCGGCTTAATATGTCACAGCCGCCGCTCAGCAAGCACATCAAGGAGCTGGAGAGTCAGCTCGGGGTGGTGCTGTTCAAACGCACCACCCGCTCCATGACGCTGACGCCGGCCGGCCGCACGCTGCTGCGCAACGTCGAGCGGCTGCTGGATCAGGCCGACAGCGCGTTGCATCAGGTGCAACAGATGGGGCGTGGCGAAGGCGGCCACATGGTGGTCGGCATGGTCGGCACTTCGGCCTGGGGCGGCCTGATCGCGGCGCTGCGGCGATTCAGCGAGCGGAGCGCCGGCGTCACCTGGTCGTTGAACGAGCTGACGCCCAGCCAGCAAATCGCCGCGCTGCAAAAGCGGCATATCGACATCGGGGTCTGGCGAGAGGCGCAGCAGCAGACGCTGCCGGGGTTGACCTGCCAACGGTTGGCAAGCGAAAGCATCGCCGTGGTGCTGCCGCTCGATCATCCGCTGGCGCAGCAGGAAAATATCCCGCTGGCGGCGCTGCAGAACGACAGCTTCATCGTGCTGCCGCCGCATGAGGCCAGCCTGGGGCTGTATCTGCACAATCTGTGTCTGCAGCAGGGATTTCTGCCGGACGTCGCTTATCAGGTCAATGAACCGCAAACTCTGCTGGCGCTGGTGGCGGAAGGCTGCGGCATCACGCTGCTGCCGGACAGCTACGGCCGCATCCCGTGGCCCGGCGTGCGGTTTTGCTCGCTGCAACAGGCGCCGCCGGCGGATTTATACGCGGTGTATCGCGCCGACAGCGTCACGCCGGTGGTGCAGGCCTTCCTGGAAATGCTGCGGGCGCCGTAAGCGGCCCACAGCGCAGATTACATCGTCGGCTGCACCATCAGCTGGCCGGCGGTGCCGCGATCGGCCATCTCCAGCGTCTGGCTGTAATACAGGAACGGGAAGTGTTCGGAGGTAGGTTGGTTGAAATACACCAGCAGCTCGACGTCGCCATCAACCCAGACGGTGTCCTTCCAGCCGCGATCTTCCGCCATCGGCTGCGCGCCGTTGACGCGTTTGATCAGGAACTGCACGCCCTGAATATGGAACGCCTGCGGCGTATCCGCGTGAATGTTCCAGCGTTCCCAGGTGCCTTGCTGCGCCTGTACGTCGATGCGGTTCATGTCCCAAATCGCGCCGTTGATGCCGACGCCGCCGTCGCCCAGGCGGAAGTCGCGGGTGCGGCTGGCGCTGCCGTCCAACAGCTGATCCGCCAGCAGGCGCATCGGCAGGTTGTCGGTCACCAGCGGCAGCAGGCCGGTCGGGCGCAGCGTCAACACCTGGGTGGACACCAGAATGCTCGACGGCTCGAACAGGCCGCGCAGGCGATCCATGATGCCCGCCGCTTCACCGGCGGTGATGGTCACCTCCTCGCCCTTCGACATGTCGATCAGCACTTCCCGGCGTTCGCCAGGCGCCAACGACAGCTGCTGCACCGCGACCGGCGCAGGCAGGAAGCCCTGATCGCTGGCAATCACGTTGAACGGCCGCCCGTCGCTGAGCTGCAGGGTATAGCGGCGCGCGTTGGAGGCGTTAAGCAGGCGCAGACGCACCCAGCCGCGCGACACGTCGACATACGGGTTTTGCACGCCGTTGACCAACAGCGTATCGCCGACGAAACCGCCCTGCGACGGTGCATCGTATTGCGGTGTGCCGAAGTTATCGAAGCGTTTGTCCTGAATGATCAGCGGGAAATCGTCGACGCCGTAGTGGTTGGGCAGCGGCAGCGCTTTGCTGACGGCATCTTCCACCAGCCACAGCCCGGCCAGCCCGTTGTAAACGTGCGGCGCCATACGGTTCGGCGTGTTGGCGTGGTACCAGCAGGTGGCCGCCGCCTGACGAATGGGCAGCACCGGCGACCAGTCGACGTTAGGCGACATCATGCGTGGCGCGCCGCCTATCAGCGTGCCTGGCACCTGCAGACCGCTGACGGTCATCGCTACCGGCTCCTGCAGGCGGTTGCTGTAGATCAGTTTGACGTCGTCACCGCTGTAAACCCGCACCGTCGGCCCCAGGTACATGCCGTTGATGCCCCACACCGCCGCTTTACGGTTATCCATAAACGCCCAATGGGCGCGCTGCAAGGTCAGGAACAGCGGCTGACCGCGACGAGACTCCAGCAGCGGGGGAATGGGTAATGGGGTCTGCGTTCCGCTCGCCTCAGCCCTCAGCGGCACGGCGCCCGCGCACAGCGCCAGGCCCGATGCCTGTAAAAACTGACGTCGACTGAGTGACATATTTTCTCCATGAAAAGCAATAACTAAACCGTGTGCAAAACCCAAACGCCCGCCAATCAAGATTAGCAGGCGTTCAGGCGTTAACGGCGCTGAACGCCAATTAAAATCCTATTATTTGAAGCCGGTAGACTCTTATTTTTTGGCGGCGTTGCGCTGGGCGACTTCGGCGTCCAATTCGGCGATTTTCGCCTCCATCAGCTCGCGGCAATGGGCCGCCAGCTCGCGCACGTTTTCTTTGCCGTATTTGCTGGTATCCACCGGCGCCAACATCTCGACGATCACATGACCGTTATTCCAGCGATTAAGATTTATATTACCGCTGGTGGTCGATACGCAGATCGGTACAATCGGCACGCCGGCGGCGATGGCCGCGTGGAACGCGCCGGTTTTAAACGGCATCAGCCCACGACCGCGGCTGCGGGTCCCTTCCGGGAACATCCAGATCGAAATGTCTTTCTTTTTGAACTGCTCCGCCACCTGGGCGATGGTGCCGTGCGCCTTGGCGCGATTATCACGATCTATCAGCAGATTACCGGTCAGCCAATACAGCGGGCCGAAAAACGGGATCCACACCAGACTTTTTTTACCGACGGTCACGGTGCGCGGCTGCACGATATTGGAGGCCGTCACCATGTCGTAGTTATTTTGGTGGTTGGCGATATAGATGCAGTTGCCATTGTTGGCCGCATCGGCCGGCACGCGGGTTTCAACCTTGATGCCGAACAGCGTCGACAGGCGGCCGAAAAGATGGCCGAAGGTCGCCACATGGCGAGGGTTGCGCGGACTGAACAAGCAATAAACAGAACCGAAAATACACACCAGAATACAGAAAAGAGTGGCGAGAACGGCACGCAAAATCAATAACATAACAACCTCATTAGCACACTGCCAACGCAGTTTACTTCGCTGCGCAGATTCCTTTACTCATTATTTGCCGGCCAGGCGGTAAGCACGCCGATGTCGCCTGCATTTCTCGCTATTTTCCTGCCAGGCGGCAGTACGCACAATAATTTTATGCGCAGAAATGTTAACTATTTGGAAAATAAACGCCAGCAAAAATAAATAAGGCGGCCACAGCATGCTGCGACCGCCCGTTAACGCTGGCGCCAACGCTTACTCTTCGCTGTCGCCACCCGACGCCCGCACCGGCGCATCCACTTCGACGCGATCGATGCGCTGCAGGCCGCGCGGCAGCTGGGTGCCCTTACGGCCGCGCTCCGCGCGGAACTTCTGCAGATCTTCCGGACGCAGCGTCAGCTTGCGTTTGCCGACGTGCAGCGTGACGGAGGCCTGCGGCGGCAGCACGAACAGCCAGGCCAGCTTGTCTTCACCGGCGGCGGCCTGCGCCGCCGGAATGGAGACGATCTTGTTGCCCTTGCCCTTCGACAGCTGCGGCAGATCGGCGACCGGGAACATCAGCATGCGCCCGGCGGCGGTGATCGACAGCAGCATATCGTCTGCGCCGTGGATCTCCATCGGCGGCAGCGCTCTGGCGTTGTCCGGCAGCGTGATCATCACCTTGCCGGCGCGGTTGCGCGCCACCAGATCGTTAAAGGTGCAGACGAAACCGTAACCGGCGTCGGACGCCATCAGCAGTTTTTGATCGTCGGCCGCCATCAGCACCTGCTCGATGGTGGCGCCCGGCGGCGGCGTCAGCTTGCCGGTCAGCGGCTCGCCCTGCCCGCGCGCCGAAGGCAGCGTCATCGGATCGAGCGCATAGCTGCGCCCGGTAGAGTCGATAAACACCACCGGCTGGTTGCTCTTGCCGCGCGCCGCGCCGCGGAAGCTGTCGCCGGCCTTGTAGCTCAACCCTGCCGGATCGATGTCGTGGCCCTTGGCGCTGCGCACCCAGCCCATTTCCGACAGCACGATGGTCACCGGCTCGGACGGCACGAAGTCGTGCTCGCTCATCGCCTTGGCTTCCGCACGCTCGGTCAGCGGCGAACGGCGATCGTCGCCGTAGGTTTGCGCGTCGGCCTGGATCTCTTTCTTAATCAGCGTATTCAGCTTGCGCTCGGACGCCAGCAGCGCCTGAAGTTGATCGCGCTCTTTTGCCAGCTCGTCCTGCTCACCGCGGATCTTGACCTCTTCCAGCTTGGCCAGGTGACGCAGTTTCAGCTCGAGGATCGCTTCCGCCTGGGTATCGGAGATGCCGAAACGCTGCATCAGCACCGGCTTCGGCTCATCCTCGCTGCGGATGATGTGGATCACCTCGTCGATATTGAGGAACGCCACCAGCAAACCTTCGAGGATATGCAAACGCTTGAGCACCTTCTCGAGGCGGTAGTTCAGGCGGCGGCGCACCGTATCGCGACGATAGGCCAGCCATTCGGTGAGGATCTCCACCAGCCCTTTGACCTGCGGGCGGTTGTCCAGACCGATCATGTTCATGTTGATGCGGTAGCTGCGTTCCAGATCGGTGGTGGCGAACAGGTGATTCATCACCTGCTCCAGATCGATGCGGTTGGAACGTGGCACGATCACCAGACGCGTCGGGTTTTCGTGGTCGGATTCATCGCGCAGATCCTCGACCATCGGCAGCTTCTTGGCGCGCATCTGGCTGGCGATCTGCTCCAGCACCTTGGCGCCGGAGACCTGATGCGGCAAGGCGGTGATCACCGCGCTGCCGTCCTCTTTCTTCCACACGGCGCGCATGCGCACCGAGCCGCGGCCGCTCTGGTAAATTTTGCGAATTTCATCGCGCGGGGTAATGATCTCGGCTTCGGTCGGGAAGTCCGGCCCCTGCACGAACTCGAGCAGGTCATCGAGCGAGGCGCCCGGCTTGTCGAGCAGCGCCACCGCCGCAGCGGCGACTTCGCGCACGTTGTGCGGCGGAATGTCGGTCGCCATGCCGACCGCGATGCCGGTGGTGCCGTTCAGCAGGATGTTCGGCAGACGCGCCGGCAGCATCTTCGGCTCTTGCAGCGTGCCGTCAAAGTTCGGGATCCAGTCGACCGTGCCCTGGCCCAGTTCAGCCAGTAAGACCTCGGCGTATTTGGACAGACGCGATTCGGTATAACGCATCGCCGCGAACGACTTGGGATCGTCCGGCGCACCCCAGTTCCCCTGGCCGTCCACCAGCGGATAGCGATACGAGAACGGCTGCGCCATCAGCACCATGGCTTCATAACACGCGCTGTCGCCGTGCGGGTGATACTTACCCAGCACGTCGCCCACGGTGCGGGCGGATTTCTTGAATTTGGCGCTGTTGGTCAGCCCCAGCTCAGACATGGCGTAGATGATGCGGCGTTGTACCGGCTTCAAACCGTCGCCAATGTACGGCAACGCCCGATCCATGATGACGTACATGGAATAGTTCAGATAGGCGTTTTCAGTGAATGTGTGCAGCGGTAAACGCTCTACACCGTCATGAGTCAGATCACTCATTACTCAATTATCCTCAGACCGTGGCTTGGCAATCCCTTGGACGACAAAAGGCATCGCTTGTCGATTCTGCCCGCGATAGTAACTCATCTGCGGGGTAGCTGTCACAGTTGGCGCAAGGATCGCCGGCGACGGCCGATTGCGCGATGCGGTTTATGCAAAATTTCGCTACCTGGCGGCCTCTTTATTGACTGGCAGTCAACACTGTTATGCGCTGGATCGCATTTTTACTTGCCTGACTCACGATTACACTCGTCACCAGCGAGATGGTTTCCGCCTTTTCCGCGGGAACCATGCCATATCTTAACACTGACGGGAGCCGCGAAAGATGAGCAATATCCTGATTATCAACGCTAAAAAACAATTCGGCCATTCCAACGGCGAACTCAACCAAACCCTGAGCGACGTGGCGGAAAGCTTCCTGCGCGATCTACAGCACGATGTGCAGGTCACCGTGGTCGACGACGGCTATGACATCGAAGCCGAAGTACAGAAATACCTGTGGGCCGACGCGATCATCTATCAGATGCCGGGCTGGTGGATGGGCGAACCTTGGATCCTGAAAAAATACATCGATGAAGTGTTCACCGCCGGTCACGGCAGCCTGTATGCCAACGACGGGCGCTCTCGTTCTGACGAAAGCAAAAAATATGGCTCCGGCGGCCTGATCCAGGGCAAAAAATACCTGCTGAGCCTGACCTGGAACGCCCCGATGGAGGCCTTCACCGATCCCGATCAGTTCTTCCACGGCGTCGGCGTCGACGGCGTTTACCTGCACTTCCACAAGGCCAACCAGTTCCTGGGAATGGAAGCGCTGCCGACCTTTATCTGCAATAACGTGATAAAACAACCGGATATCGAAGCGGACATCGCACGTTATCGCGAGCATTTGGCGAAAATTTTTGCTTAACTGACGCAGAACATTCTCATCAACGAGGCAGACATGATCACCGTAATCGCAGAAATCAAAGTGAAACCCGGCCACCGCGCCACCGTACTGCAAGCCATTGAAAAACTGGTGCCGCTGGTGCTGGCGGAAGACGGCTGCGGCGAATATACGCCGATGGTCGACAGCAATACCCAGGCCCCCTGGCAGAAACGGTCGCCGGATTCGGTGTTCATGCTGGAGAAATGGGAAAGCATGGCGCATCTGGAAAAACACCTGGCCATTGAGCACATGCTCAAACACCGCGAGACTATCAAGGACAGCGTGCTGGACACCGAGATCTACATCCTGGAAAACGCCCTGTAAGCTCCGCCTTATAACGTCTGCGCGTCGATGTGCGCGCTGACGTAGTCAAGAAAACAGGTGATGCGCGCCGCCAATTGCGTATTGCGGTAATACACCGCGTTGATCGGCTGGCGCACGTCCAGCGTCTCCTGCTCCAGCAACGTCACCAACTTGCCGGCTTCCCGATCGCGACGGGTCATAAAGTCCGCCAGCTGTACGATCCCCTCTCCCTGCAGCGCCAATTGCCGCAGCGTTTCACCGCTGGACGCAGAGATCGTCGGCGTGATGGCGAAATGCGGCGCCTGGCGATAGCGCAACGGCCACTGGTTCAGCGACTCCGGCTGGGTAAAACCGAGCAGACAATGCCGATGCAACTCCTCCACGCTCTGCGGCGTGCCGTGCTGCTGCAGATAAGCCGGGCTGGCGAGGATGCGCAGCCGGCTGGCTCCCAGCGCGCGCGCATGAATGGTCGAATCACGCAACGCCCCGATGCGAATGGCGATATCCGTGCGTTTTTCCAGCAGATCGATAATCAGGTTGTCGGTGTTCAGCTCGAGCGAAATTTGCGGATAACGTTCCCTGAATCCCGCCACCAGCGGCACGATGACGTGCTCCATAAAAGGTGCGGCCGCATTGATCCGCAGCCGCCCGGCGGGCATTTGCCGGCGCACCGCCATTTGCTCTTCGGCATTTTCCACCGAGCTGATGATCGTACGCGCATGGTTCAGGAAGCTCAGCCCCTCTTCGGTCAGCTCCAGACGACGCGTCGTGCGGCGCATCAGGGTGGTATCGAGCTTATTCTCCAGGCGGCTGAGCGCGCGGCTGATGCCGGATGTTGTCTGGCCGAGCCGATCGGCGGCGGCGGTGATAGAACCGCTGTCGACCACCGAGGTGAACGCCAGCAATTCTTCGAGCGTGATCTTCATGCATTCCGGCCCAGGTTATCGGGCGCCGCATGAACGCCCTGCGGGAAAGCCGGCCCGGCGTTTCGCCGGGCCAGGGTCAGGCTCAGACCGCCAATTCGGCCATGTCGCCCTTATCTTGCAGCCAGTTGCGGCGATCTTCCGAACGCTTCTTGGCCAACAGCATGTCCATCACCGCCAGCGTCTGATCGACGTCATCTTCCGCCACCGTCAGTTGCACCAGACGGCGGGTGTTCGGATCGAGGGTGGTTTCGCGCAGCTGCAGCGGGTTCATCTCGCCCAGCCCTTTAAAGCGCTGCACATTCGGCTTGCCCTTCTTGCGCTTCAGCTGTTCCAGCACGCCGGCTTTCTCTTCTTCATCCAGCGCGTAGAACACTTCTTTACCGAGATCGATGCGATACAGCGGCGGCATGGCGACATAGACGTGGCCGCCTTTCACCAGCGAACGGAAGTGGCGCACGAACAGCGCGCACAGCAGCGTGGCGATATGCAGGCCGTCGGAGTCCGCATCCGCCAGGATGCAGATTTTGCCGTAGCGCAATTGGCTGAGATCTTCGCTGTCCGGATCGATGCCGATCGCCACGGAAATGTCGTGCACTTCCTGCGAGGCCAGCACTTCGTCCGAGGACACTTCCCAGGTATTCAGGATCTTGCCCTTCAGCGGCATGATCGCCTGATATTCACGATCGCGCGCCTGCTTGGCCGATCCGCCCGCCGAATCCCCTTCCACCAGGAACAGTTCGGTCATGGCCAGATCCTGCGAGGTGCAGTCCGCCAGCTTGCCCGGCAGCGCCGGCCCGCTGGTCAGCTTCTTGCGCACCACTTTCTTGGCGGCGCGCAGACGGCGCTGGGCGCTGGAGATCGCCAGCTCGGCCAGCTGTTCCGCCGCCTGAACGTTCTGGTTCAGCCACAGGCTGAAGGCGTCTTTCACCACGCCGGAAACGAAGGCCGCGCACTGACGCGAGGAGAGACGCTCTTTGGTCTGCCCGGCGAACTGCGGATCCTGCATCTTCACCGACAGCACGTAGGCGCAGCGATCCCAGATATCCTCCGCCGACAGCTTCACGCCGCGCGGCAGAATATTGCGGAATTCGCAGAACTCGCGCATCGCGTCCAGCAGCCCCTGACGCAGGCCGTTGACGTGGGTGCCGCCCTGCATGGTCGGGATCAGGTTGACGTAGCTTTCGGTCAGCAGCTCGCCGCCTTCCGGCAGCCACAGCAGCGCCCAGTCCACCGCTTCGGTGTCACCGGCGAAGTTGCCGACGAACGGCGCTTCCGGCAGGGTGATCAGGCCATTAACCGCTTCCATCAGGTAGTCGGTCAGGCCGTCCTGGTAACACCAGCGCTGCTCGGTGTTGTTCACCTTATCGATGAAATAGATCTCGACGCCGGGGCACAGCACCGCTTTGGCCTTCAGCAGGTGAGTCAGGCGCGATACCGAGAAACGCGGGCTGTCGAAGAACTGTTCGTCGGGCCAGAAGTGCACGCTGGTGCCGGTGTTGCGTTTGCCGCAGGTGCCGGTCACCGTCAGATCTTGCACTTTGTCGCCGTTTTCGAAGGCGATGCTGTAAACGTTGCCGTCGCGGCGCACGTTGACTTCCACCCGCTTCGACAGGGCGTTGACCACCGAGATACCCACGCCGTGCAGGCCGCCGGAGAACTGGTAGTTTTTATTCGAGAATTTACCGCCGGCGTGCAGCCGGCACAGGATCAACTCAACCGCCGGCACGCCCTCTTCCGGGTGGATGTCCACCGGCATGCCGCGGCCGTCGTCGATCACTTCCAGCGACTGATCGGCGTGCAGGATCACGTCGATGCGCTTGGCGTGGCCGGCCAACGCTTCGTCGACGCTGTTATCGATCACCTCTTGGCCGAGGTGGTTTGGGCGCGTCGTGTCGGTATACATGCCGGGACGACGGCGCACTGGTTCTAGACCGCTGAGTACTTCAATGGCATCAGCGTTATAGCTGGATTGAGTCATCGTTGATTATTTTTTCGTGGTTAAAGGGAGGTGCCGGAACGGCCCGTCAGACCGCGTTTAGCCCTAAAAAATCCACAATCTGGGGGAAGTAGTGCTCGAAACCGACGAAGGCGTGGTTTCCACCCGACTCCACCGTTTGCCGACACGCGGTGTAATACGCCACTGCCTGGCCGTAATCGAGAATTTCATCGCCCGTTTGCTGCAGCAGCCAGATTAAATCCGGCGACTCCAAAGGATCGATCTGCATCACTTTCAGATCGTAAACGTGCCGAGACTCTAACACATATTGCTGGCCGGTGTAGGGGTTCTCGTTGGCGCCGAGGTAGTCGACCAGCAGCTCAAACGGCTTGACCGCCGGGTTGACCACCACCGCCGGCAGGGAAAAACACTGCGACAGCCAGGTGGCGTAATAGCCGCCCAGCGATGAGCCGACCAGCCCGAGCGTTTGCCCGGCGCGTTCCAGCACCAGATTTTCCAGCATCTCGGCGGCCTCCGCCGGAAAGGCCGGCAGCTGCGGCACCAACATCTCGATATCGGGATGGTGTTCGGCCAGCCAGGCCTTGAAGGCCACCGCCTTGGCCGACTGCGGCGAGCTGTTGAAACCGTGCAGGTAGAGCAGTGTCGAAGGCATCAGTATCCATCCGAGTCCATATCGGGGCGGAAGTCGTCGTTTTCCAGGCGGAACACCTGCGTCTCGACGCGACCATCCGGCAGCAGATCGAGGTAGCGCCAGCCGGGGGAGACGTCGTCGATGGTGAAGTTCGTGCAGTGCGGCTTGAATTGCACGCAGGTAGACGGCGTCGCCAACAGGCGCCGCCCCTGCCATTCCAGATCCAGATCCTGGTGAATGTGCCCGCACACCACGGTATTCACTTTCGGATAACGCAGCAGGATCGCGCCCAGCATATGCGGGTTGCGCAGGCTGTGCTGATCGAGCCAGGTACAGCCGGAAGGCAGCGGATGATGGTGCAACAGCAACAGCGTATAGCGCTCGGGGTGAGCCTGCAGGCAGCGCTCCATCCACTCCAGCTGGTATTCGCTCAATTCGCCGTGCGGCACGCCGAACACCTGGCTGTCCAGCATCAGCACTTGCCAGTTATCGCCCAGCAGCACCTGTTTGGAGGGCGCGATGCCCGCGGCGGCCAATGCGTCGACCATCGCCGGTTGAAAATCGTGGTTGCCCGGCAGCCACACGCAGGGGGCAGGCAGTTGCGCGATGCCGGCGGCGAAGTGGCGGTACGCCTCTTGCGAATGATCCTGCGCCAAATCTCCCGTAGCGACGATCAAATCGACGTCGCGGCGCTGCGCCTGGATGGCGTCCAGCACCGCGTGATAGCTGCGATAGGTATTGATGCCGAGCAACGTCTCGTGTTCGCCGGCAAAAAGGTGGGTATCTGTTATTTGTAGAATCCTGACCGCGGCCCCACTCGCCACGGGCAGTTTAAACAGGCTTTCCAAATGGTGTCCTTTGTTATTTCAGTCTGTCTAACAAACCGGAACCGCCATCGCTCCATGCGCCAAACAGTAGCGCAGCCAATCAGCAAGAAACTGGTTAATTTGATGCTTTTCGTCGCGTTGATGCAACTTTTTATTAGGATAATCATAACGCGCTTTAAAGCGGTAGATCTGCTGACTGGAACACACTTCCGCAACCATGGCGTCATGGTACAACCGCACCGTCATCGCGGGCAGGCTCCAGTAGCTGACCGCCGGAAAGATCTGCTCGATCTCCACCAGCGACGTGTAACGCGTGGACTCAACGATGGTCAAACGATAGCCGGCGCCGTTCACCTGATAAGTCACCGTTTCGCCCGCTTCGTCGTTGCGCGGCAGCAAGCGGCGCAATTGCGCGAAGTTGGTTTCGCACAATCTCATCATTTCGGGGAAATCAGGGGTATAGCGCTGTTTCATTAGTTGGCCCACTCTTTTCTCAACGATTCATGGTGCAACGCCAGCCATTGCAATGCAATCACTGATGCGGCGTTATCGATCGCGCCTTCCTCAACCCAGCGGTAAGCCTGTTCGCGGCTGACCACATGAACGCGGATATCTTCATGTTCTTCCGCCAGGCCGTGGATGCCCTCGGCGGTGCCGGCGTCCACTTCGCCGACCATGATCGACAAACGTTCGCTGGTGCCGCCGGGGCTGGCCAGATAGCTCAGCACCGGTTTGCAGCGCCCGACCACCACGCCGGCCTCCTCCTGCGCTTCGCGGCGGCACACGTCCTCGACGCTTTCACCGGTTTCGATCATACCCGCCACCATTTCCAGCAGCCAGGGCGAATTACTGGTATCGACCGCGGCGATGCGCAGTTGTTCAATCAGCACAACCTCGTCGCGCACCGGATCGTAGGGCAGCAGCACCGCCGCATGGCCGCGTTCGAAAATTTCACGCGTGATTTCAGGGCTCATTTCGCCATTGAACAACCGATGGCGAAACCGGTATAAATTGAGTGAAAAAAAACCACGGTACAGCGTCTCGCGTGCAATAATTTCTACATCTTTTTTATCGAAAGTAACGGGCGACGGCTGCGAACGGTTCATGCGCGAATTCTCCTGCTTGAGTATGCCGATAAAATAAACGGTTTTGATGACAGAAACAGCGGGACTCTCCGCCGCGGCTTTATGTTAGGCTGTTTTTCGCCGCCGGATGCGGCACGTTTGTGCGCTCGCAGGTAATAGCGGGAAACAATCCGGATTGTCAGCCATAATATCAGCTGCAGTCGACCCGGGCAGTACGCCAAGGTAAATGGGCGGTCTGAAAGGTAAAAGTTACGTGAGATGGCACATTCAGCCACCTGATGCGTACCTCAGACTCTGCTAGAATCGGCAACTATTTCGTCTATCGTCAGCGCTAACATAGCAATATTGCTGCACAACAAGGAATGCAAATGAAGAAACTGCTCCCCCTTCTTATCGGACTGAGCCTGGGCGGCTTCAGTGCAATGAGCCAGGCAGAGAACCTGCTGCAGGTCTACAAACAGGCCAGGGAAAGTAACCCGGATCTGCGCAAAAGTGCAGCTGACCGCGACGCCGCATTCGAAAAGATCAATGAAGCGCGCAGCCCGCTGCTGCCGCAGCTAGGTTTAACCGCAGGTTACGATTACACCAACGGCTATCGTGACAGCAATGGCGTTAACAGCAACGTGACCAGCGGTTCGTTGGCGCTGACGCAAACTATTTTCGACATGTCGAAATGGCGCCAGCTGACGCTGCAGGAAAAGACCGCCGGCATCTCCGACGTTACCTTCCAGACAGCGGAACAGCAGCTTATTCTCAACACGGCGACCGCTTACTTCAACGTGCTGAAAGCGATCGATACGCTGTCCTATACTCAGGCGCAGAAAGACGCGGTGTATCGCACGCTGGATCAAACCACCCAGCGCTTCAACGTGGGCCTGGTGGCGATCACCGACGTGCAGAACGCCCGCTCGAACTACGACACCGTGCTGGCGGCGGAAGTCTCCGCCCGCAACGATCTGGACAACGCGCTGGAAACGCTGCGTCAGGTCACCGGCACCTTCTACCCCGAACTGGCCTCGCTGAACACCGATCGCTTCAGCACCCAGCGCCCGGAAGCGGTGAACAACCTGCTGAAAGAAGCGGAAGCGCGCAACCTGAGCCTGCTGTCCGCCCGTCTGAGCCAGGATCTGGCGCGCGAGCAAATCCGCGCAGCCCAAACTGGCTATATGCCGACGATTGACGTCAGCGCGTCAACCGGCATCAGCAATACCAAATACAACGGCTCCAATACCGGTGGCGCGAATGCCGCACGCTACAGCGACTCCGATGCGGGCCAAAATAAGGTCGGCATCAGCTTCAACCTGCCGCTGTACAGCGGCGGCGCGACCAATTCGCAGGTGAAACAAGCGCAGTACGGCTTCGTCGGCGCCAGCGAGCAGTTGGAAAGCTCACACCGCAGCGTGGTGCAGACCGTTCGTTCGTCGTTCAACAACGTTAACGCTTCGATCAGCAGCATCAACGCCTACAAACAGGCGGTGATCTCCGCGCAAAGCTCCCTGGACGCGATGGAAGCCGGTTATCAGGTCGGTACCCGCACCATCGTCGACGTGCTGGACGCCACCACCACGCTGTATAACGCCAAACGTCAGCTGTCCGACGCGCGTTATACCTATCTGATCAACCAGCTGAACATCAAGTCGGCGCTCGGCACGCTGAACCAGAACGATCTGCTGCTGCTGAACGGCGCGTTGGGCAAACCGGTATCGACCGCGCCTGACGCCGTCGCGCCGCAGAATCGCGCGCAGGACGCCTATGCAGACGGCTATCAGGACAATGCGCCGATGCAACAGACCGCGGCGCCGGTACCGGCGGCCACTCGCGCATCCGCGCCGGCCGTTACCACCAGCCAACCGGCTCGCAACAGCGGCAACCCATTCCGCAACTGATGCGCGCACGCGGATAAACACGGGGTTCGGCCTGCGCCGCGCCCCGTTTTTTTTGCCTCGATTTCACCACTTCTGCCCGCCGCCTCACAGCCGCCGCCGCGTCAGGTGGTATCATCGTCACTCTCGTTTTCGCAGTCTGGATGAGGTTCGATGGACAACGATTCACGCTGGCAGCGTCTGATTAACGACGGCGAATTGCCGCCGCCGCTGCGCCCGGCACAGGCGGTTTACGCCTCCTGGCTGCGCTGCCGCAGCCTGATGCAGCCCGATGTCTGGCAAGCGCCGCACCGCGCGCAGGGCACCACCTTCGAATCGATTTGCCGCCGCAAGAACGATCTGCTGACGCTCGGCCAGGCGGCGCTGGAAGACGCCTGCGAATACATGGAGCCGCGTCGCTGTCTGTTGATGATCCTCGACGAGAGCGGCTGCATGCTGTGGCGCTGCGGCGACGCCCAAACCTGGGAGCACCTGCAGCAACTGGGATTCGCCCCCGGCGCCTACTGGGCCGAGGGGCAGATCGGCACCAACGCCCCGGCGCTGGCGGCGGCGGAAGGCCACCCGGTACGAGTGAGTGGTGAAGAGCACGTGCGCCGGGCGCTGCACGGTTGGTCTTTCTGCGCGACGCCGGTCTACGACAACAGCGGCCGCCAGCGCGGCTCGATCGCACTGGGCTGCCTGCTGGCCGACTGCGCCGCCGGCGATCTGTCGCTGACGCTGGCCATCGCCCGCGAAATAGGCAATTCGCTGAACGCCGACGGCCTGCTGGCGGAATCCAACCGCCATCTGAACCAGCTTTACGGCCTGCTGGACGGCGTGGACGACGGCGTGATGGCCTGGGATCATCGCGGCTACCTGCAATACATCAACCAGCGCGCCGCCGCCCTGCTAAAGCTGGACGAGCAGCAGAGCCAGGGCAAACCGCTGGCGCAGTTGCTGACGCTGCCCGCCCTGCTCAAGCGCGCCATCGCCGACCGGCAGCCGCTGCAACACGTCGAAGTCACCTTCGAAAGCCAGCGGCAGTTTATTGCCGCTTTGCTGACGCTAAAGCCGATTTTCGACGGCGATCGCTGCAGTTTCATCGCCCTGCTGCACCCGCTCGAGCGGCTGCGCCAGTACGTCAGCAGCCAGTTGGGGCGCGTCAGCCATAGCTTCGAGCAAATGCCCTCCGCCTCGCTGGAAATGCGGCGGCTGATCCGTTACGGCCAGCAGGCGGCCAAGGGCCAGCATCCGATCCTGCTGCGCGGAGAGGAAGGGGTTGGCAAAGAGATGCTCAGCCAGGCTATCCACAACGCCGGCGAACGCGCCGCCGGGCCGTATATCGCCCTCAACTGCCAGCTGCTGCCGCAGGCGCAGGGGCTGCGTGAACTGTTGGGCAGCGACGCCAGCGAAGAAGAGGCGGGCCAGCTCAGCAAATTCGAATTGGCCAACGGCGGCACGCTGTATCTCGAACAGATCGAATACCTGCCGGCGGAGATGCAGTCGGCGCTGCTGCAGGTGCTGAAAACCGGCGTGGTGATCCGCCTCAATTCCAGCCGGGTGATCCCGGTCGATGTCCGAGTCATCGCCGGCAGCGCCGCCGACCTGCCGCTGCTGGTGCAGCAAAACCGCTTCCGCCGCCAGCTGTTTTACAGCCTGCAGGCGTTCGAGATCCAGATCCCGCCGCTGCGCCAGCGGCTGAGCGATATTCCGCTGCTGGTCAAACACCATCTGCGCACGCTGGAGCAGCATTTTCAGTGTCGCTTCCGGGTGGATGACGAGGTGATGGCCCAGTTGGCGCTTTATCTGTGGCCGGGCAACGATTTGGAACTGAAAGGGGTGGTGGAGCGCGCGGCGATGATTTGCCACGGCCACCACATCCAGTTGGCGGATCTGCCGGCGCACCTGCTCGGCCAGCCGTCGCTGCTGGAAAGCGATCCACAGCCCGGCGCGCCGCTGTTGACGCTGACGGACATGGAACGCCAGGCGATCCTGCGCGCGGCGACCGTCAGCCGCGGCCAGGTGACGGAGATGGCGCAGCTGCTGGGCATCGGCCGAACCACGCTGTGGCGGAAGATCAAACAGCACGGGATCGACATCCGCCAGTTCAAACTGCGCGCTTAGTGGCTGAGCTGCAACACCCCGCGCGCGGCGTCCAGCATCGCCTTCTGCCCGCTGCGGGTTTTGCTCAGGCAATCCTGCATACCGACCACCATCGGAATGCCCATCGCCTTCGCCAGAATGGCGCTGTGCGACAGGGCATTGCCGCCGCTCAGGCAGATGCCGAGCACCAACCGGCGGTCGAGCATCACCACCTCTGAGGGCATCAGCTCATCCATCACAAGTATCGACGGTTCTGCCAGCGCGATGGCCGGCAGCGCCAGCCCCTCTAGATGGCACAGCGTGCGGCGCAGCATGTCGCGCACGTCCAGTTCGCGCGCCCGCATGTAGTCGTCATCCAGCTCGCGGTACTCTTCGGCGATCGCCTCCAGCACCTGCCGCCAGGCCTGCTCGGCGCTGCACAGCTGTTGCGCGATGCGGGTGTAAGCCGCCTGCTGCAGATCCGGATCGTCCAGCAGCATGCTGTGGGCGCCGAAGATCGCCGCCTGCGGCTTGCCGATCAGCGTGCCGGTGCGTTCCGCCAGCCGGTTCAGATCGCTCAGCGTGTGCTGCAGCGCCTCCCGCAGGCGTTCCTGTTCGCCCAATACCTCGTCCGCGCCGATCCGTCGATCGGCGGCTGGCGGCCAGAAACTGCGGGCCTGGAACACCGGCCCGCTGGTGACGCTTTCCGCCACCGGAATACCGTGCAGCGAAGGCTGCTGCCGCTCGGAGACCGTCTCGCCAAAATGCTGCTCCGCCAGCGTTTTGAACGCCGCCAGCGCCTCGTCCGCCTGCGCGCCGTCGGCGATCAAACGGATGGTGTCGCCGTGACGCACCTGCAGCAGCGCCAGCTGATTGAGGCTGCGCGGATCGACGCACTGCCCCTGCTTTTCCAGCACCAGCTCGGCCTTGAACGGCGCCAGCGTCTCGACCAGCCGCGCCGCCGGGCGCGCATGCAACCCGTGCGGGTTCTGCACCGTCCAGGTTGCGCTTTTGCCCTGCGCCAGCGGCAAGGCCACGCTTTTCGCCGTAGGTGAAGCCTCGCCCAGCTGTGCCTGTTTGGCCTGCAGCGCCCCCTGCGCCTCCGCTACCACCTGCTCCAGTGAGGCGCCGGAGTTGGCGGCCACCACCGCCGCCAGCGTGCCTTCAACCAGCGGCGCCGCACACAGCCGCACTTTGGCGGCCAGATCCGGATCCAGCAGATCGAGCGCGGTTTCGGCACTGAGCAGCGCGCTGCCCAGATCCATCAGCACCAGAACGCCGTCGCCGTCGGCGACCGCTTCGATCGCCTCCATCACTTTGACCGCGTCGGTGCCGATCGGGTGCTGCTCGTCATCCACGCCCGCCGCCAGCGCCAGTTTGCAGCCGTCGCCGCGCATCATCTGCCGCGCCAACTGCTCAACGCCGCGCGCCAGCAACGCGCTGTGCGAAACCACCACGATATTAATCATCTCGCCTCCTGCTAACTGCCGGCGACCTCGGCCAGCGTTTTCATCATCAACATCACCGAAGTGGCGCCGGGATCCTGGTGGCCGATGCTGCGCTCGCCCAGGTAACTGGCCCGCCCTTTGCGCGCCTGCATGGTAATAGTGCTCTCCACCGCCCGCTCGGCGCTGTCGGCGGCGCGCTGCAGCGCCTCCGCCACGCTCAGGTTTTGCTGCGCGGACTGGCCGAGGCTTTCTACCACCGGCCACCAGACGTCGCACATGGTCTTGTCGCCCGGCTCCGCCTTACCGCGCATCACCACACCTTCCACCCCCTCTTGCATCATCTGATGCAGCTCCGGCAGATCCAGGCTCTGCTTGGCGTTCGCCGCCTGCGCCGCGCGGATGAAGAAGGTGCCGAACAGCGGGCCGCTGGCGCCCCCCACGCTCGACAGCAGCGTCATCCCGGTGTTTTTCAGGATAAAGCCGATATCCTTGTCCGCCACCGACGGCAGTTTTTCCACCACCTTGTTGAAACCGCGATTCATGTTCAAACCGTGGTCGGCATCACCGATCTCGGTGTCCAACTGGGTCAGAAAATCGCGCTCCCGGCTGAACACCTCGCCGCAACGCATCAGCCAATCGACAACCTGTTGTTTGGTCAACGCCATGATTCCTCCTCAGCAACCCCAACGCAGCGCAGGCGTTTTCACCGGCGCATCCCACAAGGACAACAGCTCGTCGTCCACGTTCAACAACGTGATGGATACCCCCTGCATATCCAGCGAGGTGCAATAAGACCCCACCAGGTTGCGTTCAATGATGATGCCCGCCTCGGCGCAGCGCTCCGCCAGCCGATGGTACACGCCATACAACTCAGACAATGGCGTGGCGCCCAGATTGTTGACCAGCGCGATCACCCGATCGCCGCGCGTCAGCGGCTGCTTGGTCTGCATCTCGTCGCGCCACTCGCCCTGCTGACGATCCCAGACGCGGATCGCGCGCTGATAGTGGCCGTGGTCGATCAACGTATGGAACATGTCGTCCACCGCCGCGTTGAGCGTGGTGAACGGGCGGCGCGCAATGCCTGGCTCGCCGTGAATGCCGACGCCGAACTCCATTTCGTTCTCCGCCAGGGTGAACGACGGCTTGCCGGCGGCCGGCACGGTACAGGCGCCCAACGCAATGCCGATTGAATGCCCGTGGTTATTGATGCGATGCCCCAGCGTCACCACGCTGTCCAGATCGTCGCCGCGCGCCGCGGCGGCGCCCAACAGTTTCTCCATCAGCACGGTGTTGGCCACCCCACGCCGCCCGGCGGTAAACAGGCTGTCTTTGACCGCCACGTCGTCATCCACCAGCACCGTCGCCACCGCGACGCCGCTGTCGTGCAGCAGCTCGGTGGCGGTTTCGAAGTTGAGCACGTCGCCGGTGTAGTTCTTGATCAGCAGCAGCACCCCGGCGCCGCCGTCGATCGCCTGACCGCACTCGTACATTTTATCCGGCGTCGGCGAGGTGAAAATCTCGCCCGGACAGGCGCCGTCGAGCATCCCTTCACCGACGAAGCCGCAGTGCATCGGCTCATGGCCGCTGCCACCGCCGGACAGGATCGCCACTTTGCCCGCCACCGGCGCGTCGGCGCGGGTCACGAACACCGGATCCGCGTGCACCAGCAGCTCGGGATGAGCCTCCGCCAGCCCCTGCAACTGCTCTTCCAACACCGACTCGATCTGATTAATCAGTTTTTTCACGATGGTTTCCTCTGTAAGAACAGGGGCGCGGCGCACCGCGCCCCAACGGTATCAATGACGCTGCAACCAGGCGGCGCCCAGCCTGTCCGCCGTCAGGATCGCCGCCTGCACGCCGGCAGGGGTGACCTTGAACGGCATGTTGTGAATGGTTTCACCCGCGGCGCAGCTGGCCTCGGCCACCGCCATCATCTTCGCCATCGCATCGCCGGTGACGCCCATCTGCGCCAGCGTGATCGGCAAGCCGATGTCATGACAAAACGCCAGCACGGTTTCAATCTGCTCCATCGGGCTGTTCTGCAGCACCAGTTGCGCCAGGGTGCCGAACGCCACTTTCTCGCCGTGATACAGGTGGTGACACTCCTCCAGCACGGTGAAACCGTTGTGAATGGCATGCGCCGCCGCCAGCCCGCTGCTCTCGAAGCCGATGCCGCTCAGATACGTATTGGCCTCAATGATGCGTTCCACCGCTTCCGTCACCACGCCGGCCTCGACCGCCAGTTTGGCTTTTACCCCTTCGGCCAGCAGCGTGTCATAGCACAGCCGCGCCAGACTGAGCGCCGCCAGCGTCGATTTGCCGCCGGCCATGCTGGTGGCCTGCGCGTCGAAGCAGGCCTGCGCTTCGAAATAGGTGGAGAGCGCGTCGCCCATGCCGGCTACCAGCAGGCGCACCGGCGCTTTGGCGATGATGGCGCTGTCCATCACTACCATGTCCGGGTTGCGTGGGTAGATCAGGTATTCAGCGAATTCGCCCTGTTCGGTGTAGATAACCGACAGCGCGCTGGTCGGCGCATCGGTAGAGGCGATGGTGGGAATGAGCACCACCGGCAGCCGTTGGTAGTGGGCGACGGCCTTGGCGGTGTCGAGCGTCTTGCCGCCGCCGACGCCGATCACCCCGCGGCAGCCGTGGGTCTGCAGCTCGCGGCCAAGGCGGTCTATCTCTTTACGGCAGCACTCGCCGTTGAAGCGGGCCGCATGATGTTTCACGCCGTGCTGTTGCAGGCTGCCCATCAGGGTGTCGCCCGCCAGCTGCATCACAAAGTCGTCAGCGATCACGAAATAATGGTCGGCGAGGGATTTGGCGTATTCGCCGACGGCGGACAGCGCATTGGCGCCCTGAATGTATTTGCCTGGTGACTGGATGATTCTCAACATAACCGGATCCTTGTAGGGAGTTGGCGATGGTAACGTTCAGATATCAGGTGATGACGCGCCGGCTTCGCCGCCGGCTTGTTGTTGTGCTTCGACTATGAGCGCCTGCCGCCCGCCTGGCGAGCCACGCGATTTTTGTTCCATTATGGAACATCATCATAGCGATAACGTTTCATGATGAAACGCCAACGCGCGTTTTTTCGCCGCGAAAGCGAACTGGCGCACACCCCAACGTATAACTGCGTAAAGAGTGGATTCTGCGGGCGTTTCAGCTTTAATTTTGACCATGTTTCCCCTATCCTTAGCGCCACTACTGGGAAAGGGCGAAAACAGCCCGCATGATGGGATTGATAACGATGAAACGGACAAAAAACATCAACCAAGAGACGTTCCGCAAATCCTGGCGCAGCTACCGTGTCGCGCCCGTGGCCTTGGCGATCAGCGCCGTCTTTATGCTGGCCGGCTGCGAGAAGAGCGATGAAACGGTCTCCCTGTATCAGAATGCCGATGACTGTTCGCGCGCCAACCCTTCGATGAGCGAGCAGTGCACCACCTCCTACAACAATGCCCTGAAAGAAGCGGCGAAAACCGCGCCGAAATACGCCACTCGCGAAGACTGCGTCGCCGAGTTCGGCGAAGCGCAGTGCACCCAGGCTCCGGCACAGGCCGGCATGGCGGCGGAATCACAAAGCAGCGGCAGCTTCTGGATGCCGCTGATGGCGGGCTACATGATGGGCCGCCTGATGGGCGGTTCCGGCTTCGCGCAGCAGCCGCTGTTCACCTCCAAGAATGCCGCCAGCCCGGCGAACGGCAAGTTTGTCGACGCCAGCGGCAAGAGCTACGGCCCGGCCACCGCCGGCGGCCGCACCATGACGGTGCCGAAAACTGCCATGGCGCCGAAGCCTGCGGTCACCAATACCGTTACCCGCGGTGGCTTCGGCGAGACCGTGGCCAAGCAGACCAGCATGCAGCGCAGCAGTGCCACCTCCAACTCCGGCTCTCGCAGCATGGGCGGTTGATGCATGAAACGTATTGCTATTACCGAGCGCCCGGACTGGCGTGAAAAAGCGACCGAGTTCGGTTTTCGTTTCCACACCATGTACGGCGAGCCGTACTGGTGTGAAGACGCCTATTACCAGTTCACGCTGGCGCAGATTGAAGAGATCGAAAGCGCCACCGCCGAGCTGCATCAGATGTGCCTGCAGGTGGTGGAGAAAGTGGTCGGCAGCGACGAGCTGATGGCCAAGTTCTGCATCCCGAAACACACCTGGGAGTTCGTGCGCAGCTCCTGGCGCACCAACCAGCCGTCGCTGTATTCGCGTCTCGATCTGGCCTACGACGGCGTCAACCCGCCGAAGCTGCTGGAGAACAACGCCGATACGCCGACCTCGCTGTATGAAGCGGCCTTCTTCCAGTGGCTGTGGCTGGAAGATCAGATCAATGCCGGCAAGCTGGATCCGCAATCGGATCAGTACAACAGCCTGCAGGAGAAGCTGATCGAGCGTTTCGCCGAGCTGAAAGCGCATCACGGCTTCGGCCTGCTGCACCTGGCGTGCTGCCAGGACAGCGAAGAAGATCGCGGCACGGTGCAATATCTGCAGGACTGCGCGCAGGAAGCCGGTCTGCCGACCGAGTTCCTGTTCATGGAAGAGATTGGCCTTGGCGAGAAAGGTCAATTCACCGATCTGCAGGATCAGGTGATCGGTAACCTGTTCAAGCTCTATCCGTGGGAATTCATGCTGCGCGAGATGTTCTCCACCAAGCTGGAAGACGCCGGCGTGCGTTGGCTGGAGCCGGCCTGGAAAAGCATCATCTCCAACAAGGCGCTGCTGCCGCTGCTGTGGGAAATGTTCCCGAACCACCCTAACCTGCTGCCGGCTTATTTCGCGCAAGACGTTCATCCGCCGATGGATCATTACGTCACCAAACCGCTGTTCTCGCGCGAAGGCGCCAATATCCAGATCGTCGAAAACGGTCAGGAAGTGGCGCGCGTCGATGGGCCGTACGGCGAAGAAGGCATGATCGTGCAGCAGTTCCATCCGCTGCCGAAGTTCAAAGACAGCTACACGCTGATCGGCAGCTGGCTGGTGAACGATCAACCTTGCGGCATCGGCCTGCGCGAAGATCGCGAACTGATCACGCAGGATCTGTCGCGCTTCTATCCGCACACCATCCTCGGCTGATCGCTCCACTGAAGGTAAAAACGCCAGTCTCTGACTGGCGTTTTTTCTTTAGCCCACCTGCACCGACAGCATGCTAAGCGCCCCCATTTCGATACCGTCGATCGGCACGCTGATGGCCTCTTTTCCATCCCAGCTGCCGAGCACATACAGCAACGGCAGATAGTGTTCCGGCGTCGGATTCGACAGCGCCGCCCCCTCATGGCGCATGAAATCCACCAGCGGATGGTTATCGCCCCGATAACGCAGGTTATCCCGGACAAAGTTATTGAATGATTCCGCCCATGGGTAGGCGCTGGTATCGCCCTGCCATTTCACCATGCGCAGGTTGTGCACCACGTTGCCGCTGGCGACGATCATCACGCCCTCGTCCCGCAGCGCGGCGAGTTTGCGGCCCAGCTCATAGTGATAGGCCGCCGGCTGCGTGCCGTCGAGGCTAAGCTGCACCACCGGAATGTCAGCATCGGGATACATCTTGATCAGGACACCCCAGGTGCCGTGATCCAATCCCCACTCGCCGAGATCCGCCGTTACCGGCACCGGCGCCAGAATTTGCTGCAGCTGCGCGGCCAGCGCGGGAGAGCCCGGCGCCGGATAGCGGGTATCAAACAGCGCCTGCGGGAACCCGCCAAAGTCGTGAATGGTTTTGGGTTTTTCCATCGCGGTGACCGCAGTGCCGCGGGTATACCAATGCGCGGAAACCGCCACGATCGCCTTCGGGCGCGGCGATGACTCACCCAACGCACGCCATGCCCGGGTGTAACGGTTGTCTTCCAGCACGTTCATCGGGCTACCGTGGCCAAGAAACAGTGCCGGCATACGAGAGGTGTTCATAGAGGGATCCTTAGTTCAAATTGTGCTATGGCGTTACATTACGCGCTTTGCCGCAGCAACACAGCCGGATAACCGTGATGAAGATATTCAATAAATTTGAATTAAAAAGCGCAAAAATGCACCGGCCAACAGAAAGTTAAAAAATACATATTTTTCAATTAATTAATAAATTCCGTGAATACCATGGCATTACTGCCACACAGATCTAATTTGTGAACAATTTATGTATTTTTTGTTAACACAGTCGATACACTCCTCTGTCAGTCGACAGGGTGTTGGCAGCCCGTCGGCGCTACGGGAATCACGTCTCACCAAGGAGGAATTCATGTTCAGACTCACACTGGCAACCCGCCTGGCGCTTTCCATGTTCTTACTCGCCGGCTGGACGGCAAGCACCGGTGCGGCGGACAACGCGCAGCTGACGCAGCGCGAAGATCCTTACTTCATTCAGGCGCAAACTCAGCTGCAACAGCGGCTGAAGCAAACGCCAAACACCAACCGCGCCAAAAACGTCATTCTGGTCGTCGGTGACGGTATGGGGTTTTCCACCGTGACCGCCGCCCGCATTTTTGAAGGGCAACAGCGCGGCGTGGACGGCGAATCCAACGTGCTGGCCTGGGAGGCCTTCCCCTATCTGGCGGCGGCCAAAACCTATTCCGCCGACGCCCAAATCACCGACTCTGCGCCCAGCGCGGTGGCGATGACCACCGGCGTCAAAACCATCAACGATCTGATGGGCCTCAACCATACGGCTACCCTCAACAACTGCGAGGATCAGCAAACCAAGGCCGTCACCACGCTGTGGGAGATGGCCGCAACGCTCGGCATGTCCACCGGTGCCGTGACGACCGCCACCATTACCCACGCCACGCCGGGCGCCACCTATGCCCATATCGCCAATCGCGACTGGGAGTCTGACGCCAAAATGCCGGCGGATGCCCTGGCCGCAGGCTGCCGCGACATCGCGCGCCAGCTGGTGGAAATGAAGTACGGCAACGGCCTGAACGTAGCGATGGGCGGCGGGCGCGCCAACTTTCTGCCCGACAGCGTGAGCGATCCGGAATATCCCGGCAAGAAAGGCGCCAGAAAGGACGGCCGCGACCTGACGCAGGCCTGGCTGCAACGCTACGGCGAGCGTGGGCAATACGTCTGGAATCAGGTGCAGTTCGACAAAATCGATCCGACCAAAGTCGACCACCTGTTGGCCCTGTTCGAACCGTCGCACATGAACTTCGAGCACGATCGGCGGCAAGACGCGGCGGGAGAGCCTTCGCTGGCGGAAATGACCGGCAAGGCCATCGATATTCTGGCCAGGAATCGCGAAGGCTACCTGCTGTTGGTCGAGGGCGGACGCATCGATCACGGCAGCCATAACGGCAATGCCTACCGCACGCTGAGCGACGCGGTCGCGCTGAACGAAGCGGTGAAAACCATCGTCGACAAGGTCAATCTGGACGACACGCTGGTGATCGTGACCGGCGATCACAGCCACACGCTGACCATCGCCGGCTATGCCAAGCGCGGCAATCCTATCCTCGGTATTTCCGTCGGCGTCGACGGCAAACCGCGGCTGGGCAGCGACGGCAAGCCTTACACCACCGTCGGCTTCGCCAACGGCCCCGGCGGCACAATCCCGCTGACCGAGCGCCCGGCATTAACCATGGAACAGGCCACCGCGCCCGACTTTATTCAGCCGGCGCTGGTGCCGCTGAACAGCGAGACGCACGGCGGGGAAGATCTCGGCATCTACGCCATCGGCCCCTGGGCGCATCTGTTCCAGGGTACGGTGGAGGAGAACTACACCTTCCACGTGATGAATTACGCCAGCCGCATCGGCGAGCGCCTGTCAAAACGCTAGCCACAAAAAAAGCCGCTTTACGCGGCTTTTTTATCGTTGAAAGCGGCCGGCTATCAGCTGGCTTTTTTCTCGTGCGCCTGGCGGTAGGCCACCAGATCTTCGATGGTCAGCACCACCATGTCGTGCTGTTTGGCGAAGGTAATCACTTCCGGCGCATGCGCCATGCTGCCATCGTCGTTGGTCAGTTCACACAGCACGCCGGCTGGTTTGAAGCCGGCCATGGAAACCAGATCGATGGTCGCTTCAGTGTGGCCGCGACGGCTCAGCACGCCGCCCGGCTGCGCGCGCAGCGGGAACACGTGGCCCGGACGGTTCAGGTCGCTCGGCTTGGCGCTGTCTGCCACCGCCGCACGGATGGTGGTCAGGCGATCGGAAGCGGAAACCCCGGTGGTCACGCCCTGCGCCGCTTCGATGGTCACAGTGAAGGCGGTCTGGAACTGGCTGGAGTTGTTGGTCACCATCATCGGCAGCTCAAGCTGCTGACGGCGTTCTTCGGTGATGCACAGGCACACGATACCGCTGCCGTGGCGAATGGTCAGCGCCATCTGCTCAACGGTCATGGTTTCCGCGGCGAAGATCATGTCACCTTCGTTTTCACGGTTTTCATCATCGAGCACCATTACGCCGCGCCCGTTGCGCAGTGCGTCGATCGCGCGTTCAACGCGTTCTGTCGGCGTGCCGAAGTCTGAAAGTAGCGTCTGATTCATGGTAAAAAACCTCATTAAAAATTATGGATTACCAGAACCAGGGCGATCTTGAGGAGTAGCTAGCAATAGCTAAAAAAATAACGCAAGCGGGCGCATGCCCGGCAGATACCGTTACTCTCTCCCATCCGGACTATAACCGTCGGCCCCGGAATTACACCGGATCTGCTGACCTCTAACCGGCCTTTACAGGCTGGCTGAGCGCTCGCGGGCTTTCACCGTAGAAGGTGATTTACCGCCGGTGGGGACTTTCACCCCGCCCTGAGAATAAGCAAGATGACTATAACGCTAATGGGTAGACAGGGCAATTGGCAAAAGCACAATTCGGCCACGTACGGCGAATGCGCTTAATGGTTTATCCGGCGGGCAACTCGCATTACACTAAGCGGCAGCTATTAAACTCTGAAAGGGATACGCCATGATTGACCCGAAAAAAATCGAACAAATCGCACGCCAGGTTCATGAGTCCATGCCTAAAGGCGTTCGTGAATTCGGGGAAGACGTTGAGAAAAAAATCCGTCAGGTGCTGCAGTCGCAGCTGACCCGTCTGGATTTGGTTAACCGCGAAGAGTTCGACGTGCAGACTCAGGTGCTGTTGCGCACCCGCGAGAAGCTGGCGCTGTTGGAGCAGCGCATGGCCGAGCTGGAAAGCAAGCTGAGCGCGGCGCCGGCCGCCAAGCAGGAAGACGAATAATTCCCGCCAAGGGCGCGCACCGCGCGCCCTTGTTCTTTAGATTGCCCGGCGTTAGCCGCGCCCGTCTTTGATCGCTTTGATGATGTTGGTGGTCGACAGGCCGTCTTCAAAGTTCAGCACTTTGACATCGCCGCCGTTGGCCCACACTTCCGCACTGCCGGCAATCTCTTCCGGCTTGTAATCGCCGCCTTTCACCAGCAGATCCGGCAAGATGTCGGCGATCAAGCGCTGCGGCGTGTCCTCCTCGAACGGCACCACCCAATCCACCGCTTCCAGCGCGCCCAGCACAATCATGCGGTTCTCCAGCGCGTTGACCGGGCGTTTTTCCCCTTTCAGACGCTTGGTCGAGGCGTCGCTGTTCACCGCCACGATCAGGCGATCGCCCAGTTTGCGAGCATTGGCCAGATAGGAGACGTGGCCGGCATGCAGAATGTCGAAGATGCCGTTGGTCATCACCACTTTCTCACCGCGCTGACGCGCCTGCGCCACGGCGTTTTTCAACTGTGCTTCGGTCATCACGCCAAAGCCGGTTTCGGCGCGGCCGCGCACCGCGTTTTCCAGCTCGATCGGCGACACGGTAGACGTACCGAGCTTGCCCACCACCACGCCGGCGGCGGCATTGGCCAGGAAACAGGACTCTTCCAGCGAGTTGCCGGCGGCCAGCGAGGCGGCCAATACGCCGATCACGGTGTCGCCGGCGCCGGTCACATCGAACACTTCCTGTGCCTGGGTCGGCAAGTGCAGTGGCTCAACGCCAGGCTGCAGCAGCGTCATGCCGTGTTCGGAGCGGGTAACCAGCAGCGCCGACAGCTCGAAATCCGCTACCAGCTTCATGCCGCGTTCCACCAGTTCCGCTTCATCCTTACAGTGGCCCACCACCGCTTCGAACTCGGACAGGTTCGGCGTCAGCAGCGTCGCACCGCGATAGCGCTCGAAATCGGATCCTTTCGGATCGATCAACACCGGCACCTTGGAGGCGCGCGCCAGTTGGATCATGCCCTGCACCTGGCTGAGCGCCCCCTTGGCGTAATCGGACAGCACCAGCGCGCCGATCTGCGGCAGCGCCTGCTGAATGCGCTCCAGCATCGGCTGCGGATCAACGTTGGAGAAGCCTTCTTCGAAGTCGAGACGGATCAGTTGCTGGTTGCGCGACAGTACGCGCAGCTTGGTAATGGTCGGATGGGTCGGCACCGAGACGAAGTCGCAGCGCACGTTGACTTCATTCAGTTTGGCGCTCAGCGCCCGCGCCGCATCGTCGATGCCGGTCAGGCCCACCAGACGGGAAGTGGCGCCCAGCGAAGCGATGTTCATCGCCACGTTAGCCGCGCCGCCGGGACGCTCTTCGATGGTATCGACCTTGACCACCGGCACCGGGGCTTCCGGTGAAATGCGGCTGGTCGGCCCATACCAATAGCGATCCAACATGACGTCACCGACCACCAGCACACCGGCGCGGCGAAAATCAGGCAGCGTAACTTTCATCCGATAACTCCAAAAAAGAACAAAATTTTAGTGGCGCAGATATTACCACAGACCGCCGGAATACCCGCAAAAAGGTATTAATCCAGCCATTTGGCCCAGCTGGCGCGCACCTGCTCGCGCTCGGCGGCAAACAGCTCGCTGCCGACCTTGCCGGAATGTTCCTGCAGCGCCAGGTGGTGGATTTCGTCGCGCATGGTGACATAGGCCTGGGTCAGCGCGCGTGCCTCTTCATCCGGCATGATGTCGTAATTGGCCATCAGCTCGAAGATGCGCACGTTGTCCGACCAACGCGTCAAGCGCGGTTCGCCCGGCGCATAGCGTAAGACCAGATATTGGGCGATAAATTCGATGTCGGTAATGCCGCCCTCATCGGTTTTGATATCAAACAGATCGCGCTGTTTGTTGCCGAGATGGTTGCGCATCTTTTCGCGCATCTCGCGCACTTCACGCTTCAGGGTCTGCGCATCGCGCGTTTTGCACAGGATCTCGCGCCGGATCGCGTCGAACTGCTGATGCAGCGCCGGGTCGCCATGCACGATGCGAGCACGCACCAGGGCCTGATGCTCCCAGGTCCAGGCTTCGTTTTGCTGGTAGTCGGCGAACGCCTCGACGGTGCTGACCAGCATCCCCGCAGCGCCGGAAGGCCGCAGGCGCGCGTCCACCTCATACAGAATGCCGGAAGAAGTGCGGGTGCTGAACAGATGCATCACCCGCTGCGCCAGCCGCAGGTAGAACTGACGGCCGTCGATGCAGCGATCGCCGTCGGTCATCACCTCCGGCGGACAATCCAACAGGAACACCAGATCGAGATCGGAACTGTAACCCAGCTCCCAGCCGCCCAGCTTGCCGTAGCCGATCACCGCAAAGCCGCGCCCCTCCCGCTCCTGCAAATGGGTGGGCTGGCCGTAGCGCGCCACCATGTCGCTCCAGGCCTGTTGCACCACCGCGTCGATGATCGCCTCAGCCAGATAAGTCAGGTGATCGCTCACTTTCATCACCGGCAGCGCGCCGGCGATATCCGCAGCCGCGATGCGCAGCTGCTGCGCCTGTTTGAACTGGCGCAGCGCCTCCAGCTTTTGCTCTTCGTCGTCTTCCGGCACCCGCAGCAGATACTGCCGCAGCTCGCTGCGGTAGGCGTCCAGCGCCACCGGCTGATACAGCGTGGCCGGATCAAGCAGCTCATCCAGCAGCAGCGGGTAACGCGACAGCTGGTTGGCAACCATCGGCGACGCGGCACACAGGCGGATCAGATGGCTGAGCGCCGCATGGTACTCCACCAGCAGCTCGAGGTAGGTAGTGCGGGTGACGATGCTGAGCAGCAGCTGCGCCAGCCGCACCAGCGCGGTCGGGGCGTCCTGGCGCGGGCATACCTCCGCCAGGAGGCGCGGCATCAGCTGATCGAGCACGTCGCGGCCGCGCGGGCCGATAGTGCGTTTGTCGACGTCGTGGCGGAAATCGGCGATGGTGCGCAGCATCTGTCGGCGCCCCTCTTCATCGAGGTGCGGCGTCAGCGGCGCCAGCTCGCTCTCCTCCAGCGCGTCCTGCCACAGGCTGTGGTAGTGCTGGTAGTCGGGATCTTCACCGACATCCGGGCTATCGTCGCCGATCAGGTCGTCGAACACCGCGCGCACCGCCTGCATGTGCACCTCCAGCGCCGCCATCAGCGCCGGCCAATCCGCCAACCCCATGCCGTAGGCCAAGCGCGCCTGATCGAGCGCCTCCTGCGGCAGCGTCTGGGTTTGCTGATCGCCGATCGCCTGCAGCAGGTTCTCCAGCCGCCGCAGGAACAGGTAGGCGGCGCTCAGCGCCCGCACCTGCTCACTTTCCAGCAGCCCCAGCTCACCCACCGCCTGCAGCGTCGGCAACAGCGAACGCCCCTGCAACGCCGGTTCACGGCCGCCGCGGATCAGCTGGAATACCTGAGTGATGAATTCGATTTCGCGAATGCCGCCGGCGCCCAGCTTGATGTTGTCCTTCAGACCGCGCCGCCGCACTTCGCGGGCGATCATGCCCTTCATGTTGCGCAAAGATTGGATGACGCTGAAATCGATGTAGCGGCGGAACACGAACGGGCGCAGCGTTTTGCGCAGCTCCTGGCTGTAGGCGTCTTCCGCCCCGCCCATCAGGCGCGCCTTTACCATCGCATAGCGCTCCCAGTCGCGCCCCTGTTCCTGGTAGTAATCCTCCAGCGCCGCAAAGCTCATCACCAACGGGCCGCTGTCGCCGAACGGCCGCAGCCGCATGTCCACGCGATAGACGAAGCCATCGATGGTCTGTTGATCCAGCGCCTTGATCAGCCGCTGGCCGAGGCGGGTGAAGAACTGGGCGTTATCCAGCTCGCGCCGCCCGCCCTGGGTTTGACCATTTTCCGGGTAAGCGAAGATCAGATCGATGTCCGACGAGAAGTTCAGTTCGCCGCCGCCCAGCTTGCCCATGCCGAGGATCAACAGCGGCTGCGGCTCGCCGGCGGCGTTGCACGGCGTGCCCCATTCGCGGCAGCAGGTTTGGTACAGCCAGTCGCGCGCGCTGACGATCAGCGTCTCCGCCAGCCCGCTCAGCTGCAGCAACGTTTCTTCGGTCGAACACAGCCCCTGCGCCTGCGCCCAGGCGATCCGCACCAGCGTTTCGCGGCGAAACAGACGCAGCGTGCGCATAAGCTGCACTTCGTCGCGCACCTCTTCCAGCTCGTCCTGCAACCAGGCGGCATAGTGTTGCCACTCACCGGGCGCCGGCGGCTGTTCGCGCAGCGTTGCCAGCCAGGCCGGCTGGGCGAGCAGCGCGTCGCTGACGAAATCGCTCGACGCCAGCACCCACTGCTCCTGCTCGCTAAAGGCGCAGTCCGCGCCGTGAACTTCCTGAAAACGCTGCACAACCTGCTGTGCCTGAGCCTGTAACGCGGCTGAAAGTGGCGACATAGTGTATGACCCGTTCTGCGGCCCACGACTGGCGGGCCGGCTGGATTAACGAAGCGCGCCGTTTAACCAGAATGGCGCATGCGATAAGGCCTGTTTGCGGCTGGCTTCATACCAGCCCTGGCGGCGCTCGCTCAGCGCCGCCTGCAGCTCACGCCAGGCGTCGATATAAGGCCCGGTCTGCTCGTCGGGGTAAGCGCCCGACAGCAGGACCAGCGCCGAAATCTGACGCGTCAGGCGCGGCAATTGTTCCTGATATTCATCTTCGTTCAGCGTACGGCTGAAGGCCTCTTTCAGCTCCGCGCCGCTGCGCCCCAGCATGATGTCGCTGAAGCGTTTGAAAGAACCGTCCAGCTTGGCCTGCGCTTTGGCGTCGATAAACGGCCGCCAGGCGCCGCTCACCAGCCATGATGTGAGCGCCAACTTACATTGCAGGTAGACCGCGCTGTAACACAGGATCTCCGGTTGCGCGGTTTTGTCCGTCAACAGCGGTTCGAGCTCGGTCAGGCGAGCGCGCAGATCGGCACTGGCCTTGCGCGGCACCAGGCCGCCGAAGATCACCAGCGCCTGGCGGATCGTGCCAACCGCCTCAATCACCGAAGCGCGCGCCTGCGCGTCGCCGCGCAGCCACAGCTCTTCATGGTACTGCCAGTGGCTGAGCGCCAGCTCGAAGGCGGCGATCATCCCCTGCTCCACGGTCGCCTTCGCCGCCGGCTTCAGCACCCGCAGCGGGCGCACCTCACGCGGCGGATTGCCCTGCGCCAGGTGGTAACCGCGCGCCGCCTTGCTCAGGCTGCCCTGACGCAGCCCGTCGTGCGCCGCCAGCTCACCGGCCAACGCCAGCAGATCGGCGGTATTGCCTTTCAGCAGTTCCAGTTCTATCTCGCTCAAGGCTTCGCTGAGGCCACCAGCACGCACTTCTCCCTGATCCAGGCCAATCTCTATCTCGCTTTGGCCGTAAGTAACCACCCACTTCTCACGCACGAAATCCGTACGGAACAGCGGTTGCAACGCCTTCTGCAGCGCCGCGATATCGCAATCCTGCGGCCAGATGTCGGCAGGAAACTGCGCCAACGCCAGCTGCGGCTCGGCGATAGCGACATTGTATTCCGGGCGCTGGTGCAGCCCGCCCACCACTTTACCGGCGGTTTTGATGGTCATCTCATAGCGATCGTCGAAACCGCGAATGCGCAGCCCCATGTCGTGACTGCGCAGGAAGTTGTCGGCCGTTTCGAAGTAAATGTTGGTCAGCTTTTGCGGCGCGGAATGCTGATGCGGCCAGGCAGCGAGCCAGTGTGGCAGAGCGGCCACCGCTTGCGGCGCGGCGATGAATTTCAGTTCAATTTCAACGGTCATAATTCTTTAACACCAATAAGTTATGCATTCACGTCTGTTTCAGCGCGACGCGCTCGGCCCGCCGTATGCTGCCCACTGACGCACAGTTGCCGTTATCTTACCGCGATTCCCGGCGCCTTAACCCTGCTAACTGTAGAAAAAACCTGTTACGTTATAAAACGCTGCGCAACTCACAGAATCAGCCACAGTAAGATAGTTCTCATTCCGGTTTTGGCGTTGCGTCGTCAGACTGAACCCTCTACTATCGTTCCATAAATTCACCCAGAAACGATGAACTAATGCAGAAATTACGCCTGATTTTCCTTGCCGCGCTGAGCTTCAGCATCACTTGGGCCGCACATGCCGAAGATAAACGCTATATCTCCGATGAGTTAAGCACTTACGTCCATAGCGGCCCAGGTAATCAGTACCGTATTGTCGGCACTCTGAACGCCGGTGAAGAAGTGACCCTGCTGAGCGTCAACGACAGCACCAACTATGGCCAGATCCGCGATCCGAAAGGCCGCACCACCTGGATCCCGCTCGACCAACTCAGCCAGACGCCAAGCCTGCGCACCCGCGTGCCGGAGTTGGAACAGCAGGTGAAAACCCTGACCGACAAGCTCGCCAACATCGACAACACCTGGAACCAGCGCACGGCGGAAATGCAGGAAAAAGTCGCAGGCAGCGACAGCACCATCAGCAGCCTGCAGAAGGAAAACCAGGATCTGAAAAACCAGCTGGTGGTCGCGCAGAAGAAGGTCAACGCCGTCAACCTGCAACTCGACGACAAGCAGCGCACCATTATCCTGCAATGGTTCATGTACGGCGGCGGCGTCGCCGGCGTCGGTTTGCTGCTGGGCCTGCTGTTGCCGCACCTGATCCCGCGTCGCAAGAACAACAATCGCTGGATGAACTGATCTCAGTATCGTTCAGTTTGAGTTTGGGCGCCTGCGGGCGCCTTTTTCATTGGCGCCGACATCCCGCGGCCAATTCATGTAATCTGATAGACAGAGCCTTACACGATATTCAGGAGTCAACAGTGCAGATTTATCTGGTCGGCGGCGCCGTTCGCGACAGCCTGCTCAACATTCCGGTGGTCGATCATGATTGGGTGGTGGTGGGCGCCACGCCGGCGGAGCTGCTGGCATTGGGCTATCAGCAGGTCGGCAAAGATTTCCCGGTGTTCCTCAATCCCGATTCTCATGAGGAGTACGCGCTGGCGCGCACCGAGCGCAAATCCGGCCAGGGGTACACCGGTTTTACCTGCTATGCCGCGCCGGACGTCACGCTGGAAGAAGATCTGCTGCGGCGCGATCTGACCCTCAACGCCATCGCTCGTTCCGCCGAAGGAGAACTGATTGACCCCTACGGCGGCGTGGCCGATCTGCAGGCGCGCGTGCTGCGCCACGTTTCCGACGCGTTCGGTGAGGATCCGCTGCGCGTACTGCGCGTGGCGCGATTCAATGCTCGCTTCGCCCATCTGGGTTTTCGCATCGCCGACGAAACGCTGGCCCTGATGCGCCGGATGGCGCACAGCGGTGAACTGGCCGCGCTGACCGCCGAACGCGTCTGGAAAGAAACCGAAAAGGCGCTGCAAAGCCAGAGCCCGCAGGTCTATTTTCAGGTGCTGCGCGACTGCGATGCGCTGGCGGTGCTGTTCCCGGAAATCGACGCGCTGTTCGGCGTGCCGGCCCCCGCCAAGTGGCATCCGGAGATCGACACCGGCGTGCATACGCTGATGGCGCTGGCGATGGCCGCCCGCCTCACTCCCGAGGTGGACGTACGCTTCGCCACCCTGTGTCATGACCTCGGCAAAGGATTGACGCCAAAAGAGTTCTGGCCGCATCACCACGGCCACGGCCCGGCGGGCGTGCGGCTGGTCGAAGCGCTATGCCAACGGCTGCGGGTGCCCAATCCGGTGCGCGATCTGAGCAAGCTGGTGGCCGAGTACCATGATTTGATCCACACCGTGAACAAGCTGCGGCCGGAGACCCTGCTGAAGCTGTTCGACGCCATCGACGTCTGGCGCAAGCCCCAAAGGCTGGAGCAGATGATCCTGACCAGCGAAGCGGACGCGCGCGGCCGCACCGGCTTTGAGGAGAATCCTTATCCGCAGGGCGACTATCTGCGCCAGGCGTATCAGGTGGCGAACGCGGTATCGATTAAAGAGGTGGTAGCCAGCGGGCTGCAGGGCACCGCGATCCGCGATGAGCTCAAACGCCGCCGCCAACAGGCGCTGGCCGACTGGAAGCTCAACCAAACCATCCTCAACGATCAGGCATAAAAAAACCCCGCAGAGCGGGGTTTTTTCTTGCCATCGGGCTTACAGGAATACCATGTAAACCACGGCCGCCACGATAAAGCGGTAGATGGCGAACGGCACGAACGAGATGCGTTTGATCAGCGACAGGAAGGTCTTGATCGCAATCAGCGCCACCACGAAGGCAGTAACGAAACCGACGGCGAACATCGGCAGATCGCCCCAGGTCAGGAAGTGCAGGCTCTTGTACAGATCCAGACCGCTGGCGCCAATCATCATCGGCACCGCCAGGATGAAGGAGAACTCGGACGCCGCATAGCGGTTTACGCCCACCAGCATACCGCCGGCGATAGTGGACCCCGAACGGGAGAAACCCGGCCACAGCGCCAGGCACTGGAAGCAGCCGATCATGAACGCCTGGCGGTAGGTGATGTCATCCAGCCCTTCCGCTCTCGGTGTCTTCGGCTTCAGCCATTCCGCCGCCAGCAACAGCAGGCCGCCGACGACCAACGCGTACATCACGTTTTTCGGCGCGAACAGCGATTTAATCACATCGTGGAATACCAGACCCAGCACCACCGCCGGGATCATCGCCAGCAGGATATGCCCCAGCTTCAGTTGGCCGCTGGTTTTGCCCTCGTGCTCCACTGGCTTGCCGCCGAAATGGATGCCGATCAGGCCGAACAACCGGCGCCAGAACATCACCACCACGGCCAGGATAGACCCCAATTGGATGATGACTTCAAAGGTTTTGGCTTTGTCGCCGGTAAAACCCAGCCACTCGCCAACGATAATCATATGCCCGGTGGAAGACACCGGCAGAAATTCGGTTAACCCTTCGACAACCCCAAGAACAAACGCAATAAACAGTGAATGCATGTCAGCCATGTGCTTCGCTCACCCCATAAAATAACGGCCATCACATAAAAAAGCGGCAGTGCTTAAAATACAATGCCGCTAAAACAATTCTCAGGATTAAGACCAGATTAACGGTCTTTCGTTGCAAGCAGATGACATAAAATCATGCGGGACGAGTGCCGCGCTCAATGATCACGCCGACCCGATTGGCATGTGCTACAGCGCCCGGTTTGCTGACCTTAATACGGACCCACGGGGAATTGAAGCGCTGAAGCAAAATTTCGGATATTTCCTCCGCCACGCGCTCCACCAGCGCGAACCGGTTCGATTCAACATGCTGGATCACGGCGTCGCTGACATCGGCATAGCTCAGACAGTCATTTACATCGTCGCTGGCGGCGGCCGGCCGGTTATCCCAGCCCATTTCGATATCGAACACCAGCTTCTGACGAATGCCCTGTTCCCACTCATAAACGCCAATGGTGGTAATTACGGTAAGCTCTTCAATAAATACGATATCCATCACGTCATTCTCTGTTTTTGGCCTTGCCGGATACCACTTCCAGCGGAATGTGCGTATTATCCATAGATGTTGCGAGTAAAACGACCATTATTAAACGGAACCGCGTTATGAGTGCTACCGCGCTTGGCATGATTATCTTCGCGTATCTGTGCGGCTCGATTTCCAGCGCGATCCTGGTTTGCCGGATCGCCAGGCTGCCGGATCCGCGTGAACATGGCTCAGGAAACCCCGGGGCGACCAACGTCCTGCGCATCGGCGGCCGGCTGGCGGCGGCGGCGGTGCTGGTGTTCGATATTCTGAAAGGGATGCTGCCGGTCTGGCTGGCCTACAAACTCGATGTGCCGCCGCTATATCTGGGCCTGACGGCGATCGCCGCCTGCCTGGGGCACATCTATCCGGTGTTCTTCCACTTCCGCGGCGGTAAAGGCGTGGCGACGGCGTTTGGCGCCATCGCACCTATCGGCTGGGATCTGACCGGCCTGATGACCGGCACCTGGCTGTTGACGGTGCTGCTCAGCGGCTACTCTTCGCTCGGCGCCATCGTCAGCGCGTTGATCGCCCCGTTCTACGTCTGGTGGTTCAAACCGCAGTTCACCTTCCCGGTAGCGATGCTCTCCTGCCTGATCCTGATGCGGCATCACGACAATATTCAGCGCCTGTGGCGCGGCCAGGAAGGCAAGATCTGGGGCAAGTTCCGCAAGAAGAAAAACGACGCGGATAACGGCGACCAGCCGAGAGAGGAATAACAGAAGGGCCGGATAATCCGGCCCTTTGCTTTATACCGCAGGCAGTTCCGCCAGCGGCCAGCGCGGCCGCACGGAAACGCTCAGCTCCGGGTTGGCGCCGCTCTTCAGGCGCACCATGCCGGCATAGGCGATCATCGCGCCGTTGTCGGTGCAAAATTCCGGGCGGGCATAGAACACCTCCCCGCCGCGTTTCTGCATCATCTCCGCCAGTTTGGCGCGCAGCGTGCGGTTGGCGCTCACGCCGCCGGCCATCACCAGGCGTTTGAAGCCGGTCTGCTCCAGCGCGCGTTTGCATTTTATCGCCAGCGTATCCACCACCGCATCCTCGAAGGCGCGGGCGATGTCGGCACGCGTCTGATCGTCGTTGCCGTTGGAGCGAATGGTGTTGGCGGCAAAGGTTTTCAGCCCGGAGAAACTGAAGTCCAGCCCCGGACGATCGGTCATCGGCCGCGGGAAGGTGAAGCGCCCCGCCGTGCCCTGCTGCGCCATCTTCGACAGCATAGGCCCGCCGGGATAATCCAGACCGAGCAGCTTGGCGGTTTTGTCGAACGCTTCGCCGGCCGCGTCGTCGATCGACTCGCCCAGCAACTCATACTCACCGATGCCGGTGACGCTGATCAGCTGGGTGTGGCCGCCGGAGACCAACAGCGCGACGAACGGGAACGCCGGCGGGTTGTCTTCCAGCATCGGCGCCAGCAGGTGGCCTTCCATATGGTGCACCGGCACCGCCGGCACGTTCCAGGCGAACGCCAGCGCGCGCCCCACGGTTGCGCCGACCAGCAGCGCCCCCACCAGGCCCGGCCCGGCGGTGTAAGCCACGCCGTCGATATCGGCCGGGGTCAGGTTGGCCTCTTTCAGCGCCGCCTGAATCAGCGGCACGGTTTTGCGCACGTGATCGCGGGAGGCCAGTTCCGGCACCACGCCGCCGTAGTCGGCGTGCAGTTTCACCTGGCTGTATAATTGGTTGGCCAACAAACCGGTTTGATCGTCATACACTGCAATTCCGGTTTCATCGCAGGACGTTTCTATACCCAGTACTCGCATTACATTTCCCATCATTCACGTGCGGCCGCCAGTCTACCACATTCCGCCGCATTTACCGCCGGCGCCGCGCATCTTGTCACCGGCTTGCGCCTATGTCGATGATTCATCCAGAAAATGCCTGAGCGATTAAACACGAGCATTTTTTTCTGATTAGTCTATAATCAGCGCCCGGTGCAAAATTGCGCACGTTGCGGCAGAGCGACGCGGGTTTCAATTTGCTGTGATGCTTTACAAAGCAGCATCCATTGGAGTAAAATTCCGCACCATTTTGAAAAGGCTGGCGCTTGGCCAGCAACAAACCGAATTTTATTGAGGTGAGAGGCACATGCCGGTAATTAAAGTACGTGAAAACGAGCCATTTGACGTTGCTCTGCGTCGTTTCAAACGCTCTTGCGAAAAAGCAGGTGTTTTAGCTGAAGTTCGTCGTCGTGAGTTTTATGAAAAACCAACTACCGAACGTAAACGCGCTAAAGCTTCTGCTGTGAAACGTCACGCGAAGAAACTGGCTCGCGAAAACGCACGCCGCACTCGTCTGTATTAATTCTTCGGGGGCAACCCCACCGCGTGAATTTCTGATTTTCAAAATCGCGCAGACCGAGTAGTTGCATACGAAGGCCGTGCTTTCCGAAAGGAATGCGCGGCTTGTTCTCGTTTATAGGCTAATGAAGTAAGGGCTTATGGCTGGACGAATTCCGCGCGTATTTATCAATGACTTGCTGGCTCGCACCGACATCGTCGATTTGATCGACGCCCGCGTGAAGCTCAAGAAGCAAGGCAAGAACTATCACGCGTGCTGTCCGTTCCACCACGAAAAGACGCCTTCCTTTACCGTTAATGGCGAAAAGCAGTTTTATCACTGTTTTGGGTGTGGTGCGCACGGCAACGCCGTCGACTTTTTGATGAATTACGACCGACTCGAGTTTGTCGAAACCATCGAAGAACTGGCGACTATGCACGGGCTGGAAGTGCCTTACGAAGCGGGCACCGGGCCAACCCAGATCGAACGCCATCAGCGCCAGAGCCTGTACCAACTGATGGAACAGCTCAGCGCGTTCTATCAACAGTCACTGCAGCAGTCCTCCGGGGCGCCGGCGCGCAACTATTTGCAGCAGCGCGGGTTAAGTGACGACGTTATTCGCCATTTCGCCATCGGCTTCGCGCCGGCGGGATGGGACAACGCCCTGAAGCGTTTCGGCCGCGACGCCGACTCGCGCCGCGCATTGAACGATGCCGGCATGCTGGTGACTAACGATCAGGGGCGTTCGTACGACCGTTTCCGCGAACGGGTGATGTTCCCCATCCGCGACAAGCGCGGGCGCGTGATCGCCTTCGGCGGCCGCGTGCTGGGCGACGGTATGCCGAAGTACCTGAACTCGCCGGAAACCGAAGTTTTCCATAAGGGCCGCCAGCTGTACGGCCTGTATGAAGCACAGCAGAACCACCCTAACCTGCAGCGGCTGCTGGTAGTGGAAGGGTATATGGACGTGGTGGCGTTGGCGCAATTCGGCATCGATTATGCCGTCGCCTCGCTCGGCACCTCGACGACGGCGGAACACATTCAGCTGTTGTTCCGCGCCACCGACAACGTCGTCTGCTGTTACGACGGCGACCGCGCCGGCCGCGAAGCGGCCTGGCGGGCGCTGGAAACCGCGCTGCCGTACCTGAATGACGGGCGCCAGCTGCGGTTCATGTTTTTGCCCGACGGCGAAGATCCGGACACGCTGGTGCGCAAGGAAGGCAAAGAAGCCTTCGAGCAGCGAATGGAGCAGGCGCAGCCGCTGTCCACGTTCCTGTTCGAAAGCCTGCTGCCGCAGGTGGATTTAAGCAGCCCGGACGGGCGCGCCAAGCTGAGCACGCTGGCGCTGCCGCTGATTACTCAGGTGCCGGGCGAAACGTTGCGCTTGTACCTGCGCCAGGAGCTCGGCAACAAGCTGGGGCTGCTGGACGACAGCCAGCTCGACAAGCTGATGCCCAAGCAGGCTGAAAATGCGAATCCTTATCAGGCGCCCCAGCTAAAACGCACAACCATGCGTATACTGATAGGGTTACTGGTGCAAAATCCGCAGTTGGCTACACTTATCCCTTCGCTGGAAGGGTTGGAGCAGACCAAACAGGCGGGATTGCCGCTGTTCGTCGAACTGGTGCAGACCTGTTTGGCGCAGCCGGGCCTGACGACCGGGCAATTGCTGGAGCTGTATCGCGACAACAAATTCAGCCAGCAGCTTGAAACCTTGGCGACCTGGAACCATATGATCGTTGAGGACATGGTCGAGCAGACCTTTTTGGATACGTTGGCCAGCCTGTACGACTCGGTGCTCGAGCAACGGCTGGAAACGCTGATCGCCCAGGCCAGAACGCGCGGCCTGAGCCCGGAGGAACGTGAAGAAGTCCGTTCCCTCAACCAGGTTTTAGCGAAGAAAAACTGAATACCAAACGGCTTAAGTGCCGATAATTGCGAGGGCAGAGCCCTGCACAGTGCCGCCATAGTGGGCCGCGGCGATAACGAAAACGCCCCAAATGCTATTGTTGGCGGTTTCGCCGACCGACACCAACCTAAATACTCTGAAGTGTGGATACCGTCTTATGGAGCAAAACCCGCAGTCACAGCTGAAGCTACTTGTCACCCGTGGTAAGGAGCAAGGCTATCTGACCTATGCTGAGGTCAATGACCATCTGCCGGAAGATATCGTCGACTCCGATCAGATCGAAGACATCATCCAGATGATTAACGACATGGGCATCCAGGTGATGGAAGAAGCACCGGACGCCGATGACCTGCTGCTCGCCGAAAACTCGAACAGCACGGACGAAGATGCGGAAGAAGCCGCCGCACAGGTTCTGTCCAGCGTGGAATCCGAAATCGGCCGCACCACCGACCCGGTACGCATGTACATGCGCGAAATGGGTACCGTCGAACTGCTGACGCGCGAAGGCGAAATCGACATCGCCAAGCGCATCGAAGACGGCATCAACCAGGTACAGTGCTCGGTTGCCGAATACCCGGAAGCCATCACCTACCTGCTTGAGCAGTACGATCGCGTCGAAGCGGGTGAAGCGCGCCTGTCCGATCTGATCACCGGCTTCGTCGATCCTAACGCGGAAGAGGACATCGCCCCAACCGCCACTCACATCGGTTCTGAACTGTCGAGCGAAGAGCAAGACGACGACGAAGAAGATGAAGACGACGAAGACGACGACACCGAAGACGATAACAGCATCGATCCTGAGCTGGCGCGTCAGAAGTTCGCCGAGTTGCGCGATCAGTATGAAGCGACCCGCCTGGTGATCAAGAAAAACGGCCGCAGCCACGCCAGCGCCGCGGACGAGATCCTGAAGCTGTCTGAAGTGTTCAAGCAGTTCCGCCTGGTGCCGAAACAGTTCGACTTCCTGGTCAACAGCATGCGCACCATGATGGACCGCGTTCGCACCCAGGAACGCATCATCATGAAGCTGTGCGTTGAACAGTGCAAAATGCCGAAGAAAAACTTCGTCACCCTGTTCGCCGGCAACGAAACCAGCGATTCCTGGTTCGAAGCGGCGCTGGCGATGGCCAAGCCATGGTCGGAAAAGCTGAAAGACGTTGCTGAAGACGTGCAGCGCAGCCTGCAGAAACTGCGTCAGATCGAGGAAGAAACCGGCCTGACCATCGAGCAGGTCAAAGACATCAACCGTCGCATGTCGATCGGTGAAGCGAAAGCCCGCCGCGCGAAGAAAGAGATGGTTGAGGCCAACCTGCGTCTGGTTATTTCTATCGCCAAGAAATACACCAACCGCGGCCTGCAGTTCCTGGATCTGATCCAGGAAGGCAACATCGGCCTGATGAAAGCGGTAGACAAGTTCGAATACCGCCGCGGCTACAAGTTCTCGACGTACGCCACCTGGTGGATCCGTCAGGCTATCACCCGCTCCATCGCCGACCAGGCGCGCACCATCCGTATCCCGGTGCATATGATTGAGACTATCAACAAGCTCAACCGTATTTCGCGCCAGATGCTGCAAGAGATGGGCCGCGAGCCGACGCCGGAAGAGCTGGCCGAGCGCATGCTGATGCCGGAAGACAAGATCCGCAAAGTGCTGAAGATCGCCAAAGAGCCAATCTCGATGGAAACGCCGATCGGCGACGACGAAGATTCGCATCTGGGCGACTTCATCGAGGATACCACCCTCGAGCTGCCGCTGGATTCTGCGACTTCGGAAAGCCTGCGTTCCGCCACCCATGACGTGCTGGCCGGCCTGACCGCGCGCGAAGCGAAAGTGCTGCGCATGCGTTTCGGCATCGACATGAACACCGACCACACGCTGGAAGAGGTCGGCAAGCAGTTTGACGTTACCCGTGAGCGTATTCGTCAGATCGAAGCCAAGGCGCTGCGCAAGCTGCGTCACCCAAGCCGCTCCGAAGTGCTGCGCAGCTTCCTGGACGACTAAGTCCGGCTGCCGCACCAAAAACAAAAACCCCGGCCTGCCGGGGTTTTTTTATGCCTCAGAACATGCTGTTGCCGCTGGCGGTCTTCTCCGGCACCGGCTGCGTCACGTCCCAGTGTTCAACGATCTTTCCGGCACTGTCCAGACGGAATATATCGACGATCGCCGCGGTTTTACCGGCCTCGCGCCCGCTGACCTCCACATGCAGGATCACGTAGTCGCCGTCGACGAACGCCTGTTTCACCTCACTGTGCGAATTGGGGTAACGCGTTTTCAGCAGCTCGACAAATTGACGAAAACCCGCCACGCCGTCTTTGGCGTTGGGGTTATGCTGTTTGTACTGTTCGCCCAAAAACGGCCGCGCCGCCGCAAAATCCTTGTTGTTCAGCCCTTGCCGATAAAACTCCAGCACGTTCTGCTTGTTGCGCGCTTCCTGCGGCGAATGCCCCGCCTGTGCGGCGCCGGTCACCAACAGCAGCGCCATCAAACAGCCTTTCATCATCGATGTCATCGCACACTCCCCTTATCTCATTGCAGCGCCAGGAACAGCTCGCGATAGCTGGCGGTCAGCTGCTCCAGCGTGGCGCGATTCAATCCGCTGGGGTTGGGCAATACCCAGACCTCGGTTTCTCCCAGCATCATCGTCTGCTTGCCCCAGGGCGCGTTTCTCACCCCAAAGGCGGTGGTGAACGCCTGCTTGCCCAAGATCGCCAGCGCGCGCGGCTGATAGCGCAGGATCTTCTCTTGCAGCAACTCGCCGCCGCTGCGCAACTCGTCGCGCGACAGCTCGCTGGCCGCCACCGTCGGGCGCGCCACCAGCGCGGTAATGCCGCAGCCGTTGTCCTTCAACTGCTGCCACTGCTCCGGCGCCAGCTGGCTCTTGGTAAAGCCGGCCTGATGGATCACCTTCCAGAAGCGGTTGCTGCCGTTGGCGAAAGGATAGCCCTGATGGGCGGAAGAAAGGCCGGGGTTGATGCCGCAAAACACCACCCGCAGGTTGGGCGCCAGAAGTTCCATGAGTGTCGTGAGTCCATTGCAGGGATTTACTGCGGTTATCGCAAAATCCGCCAGCAATTACAACAGGCTAGAACTGCGCAGAAAAGCAACATACGGGCGGGTAACAGTAGACCGCCGCTTAAGGATTCCCTATAATCTCGCGGCTTGGCCCCTTAGCTCAGTGGTTAGAGCAGGCGACTCATAATCGCTTGGTCGTTGGTTCAAACCCAACAGGGGCCACCAAATTATCAAGGGGTTACGTTAACAGCGTAGCCCCTTAGTTTTTTCTGCGGTGCAACCAGGCATTCGCCTCTTTTGCAACAGAACGCAAATTTCATTCGCCCCCCTGCCGCCTCTAGCGTGAATTAACATCCTCACCGGCCTCGCTATTTTGCGCGTCGAATGCGGTTCTCGCCGCATCAATATCGGCAATATGTTCATTCGCCCAGGTTCCCAGCGCGATGACGGGTACGGTCAATGAGCAACCGAGCGGCGTCAATTCATATTCGACGTGCGGCGGCATGACGGCAATAACTGTCCGCTTGACTAACCCATCTCGTTCCATATTGCGCAGGCACAGCGTCAGCATCCGCTGAGATATTCCATTGATTGTACGCTTTATTTCAGTGAATCGGCGTGGCCCGTTCGCTAAGAGCATAATGATCAGGACACTCCACTTCTCACCAACGCGCGCCAATACCTGGCTGATCTTTTGGCAGTCGGCATGTCTTAAATCTCGAGGTTGATTAGTCACATTCATGATACCGGGTTCTCCTAATGTGCCTTATTGTCTGCCATTTTAGGACATGGTTATATTGTTATCCCTGGTTACCATTTTATACCTAAGGATTTCATCATGACACTGCTTCATATCGATTCCAGCATTCTCAACGAACAATCGGTTAGCCGCCAGCTCACGGCGGCGATCGCCAAACAGCTGTCTGCAGCTAAGCCAGACGCCAGGATCATCCACACCGATCTCGCCGCCAACCCGATTAACCACCTTTCCAGCGCCGAATTTCTGGCTCTGCAGGGCGTGGAGCCGCAAGACGAGCACGTCAAACAGGCCGTTGCCCGCAACGCCAAACTCGTCGACGACTTCCTTGCCGCCGATGTCATTATCGTCGGTGCGCCTATGTATAACTTTACGTTGCCGACTCAGCTGCGCGCCTGGCTTGACCGACTTGCAGTGCCAGGCAGAACTTTCCGCTATACGGAAAACGGCGCTGAAGGCCTCGCCAAGGGGAAACGCGTTATCGTTGCTTCCACCCGCGGTGGCCTGTACGGCGAAGGCACGCCACTGGCCTTCCTGGACCATCAGGAAACCTATCTGCGCAGTTTCTTTGGCTTCCTTGGCATTACGGACATCACCTTCATTCGAGCAGAGGGACTGGCACTCAGCCCGGAAAACCGTACTGTCGCCATCGATGCAGCCGCGGCTCAGATTGACGGCCTGACCGCTTAATCGGGGCCGGTTCAGAACAGCAAGAGCAGGCTCGCGGCCAGTCCCTTTTTTGGGCTGGCCACCGGCGATGCGATACCGCTCAATCCTATGGCTGTGCCGCGTACCCCGGAATTCGTTCGCGCCGGATTTGTAAACTGGAGATTCAATCATGAACACCACGTTGACCTCGCCACTCGCGCCCAACCCGCGGCGTATTACACAACGCACCCGAGGCCATGGCCACGGCCCGATCACCCGACTGATGAGCCCTTCCGACCTGGGCCAGGTGATTAAACCTTTCGTATTCCTCGATCTGTTCGAGGCGGATCAGCGCACCATGGCAATGCTGGCCAACATGCCGCTGCATCCGCATTCAGGCATAGCCACCGTGACCGTGCCGCTCGAAGGCGCTTTTCACTACGAAGATCCCGCCAGCGGCGCTGTCGGGACGCTCGGCTATGGCGCAGTGGAGTGGGCGCGTGCCGGCGGTGGGATGTGGCACGGCAAGGAATTGTCCGCCACGGATACGCCGCGCATCCAGGGATTCCAGCTCTGGCTGGCCCTGCCCGCCGAGCTGGAGAACGGTGAACAGGAAAGCCGTTATATCGAAGCCCGGAACATGCGCCAAATCGGGCCGGCGCATGTCATCATTGGCAACCATGAAGGCGTGCAAAGCCCGGTGCCCGCGCAGGAAGGCATCAATTACTTGCTCGTCACCCTCAAACCCGGCGAAAGCTGGACTTATCGGCCGCCAGCGAATCATTCTGTCGGCTGGCTCGCACTGGCCAAAGGCCGTCTCAGCGCAGACGCGCCTATCAACGCGGGCGAGATGGTGGTATTCGAACCGGGGGAAATGCCCATTGCGCTTGAAGCATCCGGCAATGAAGATGCCGTATTCGTTCTCGGCTCAGCCGTGCCTCACCCGTATCCGCTGCACCTCGGCGCCTATTCGGTACATACCTCAGCATCCGCGCTGGAAGCCGGCGAATGTCGCATCGCCGAACTGGGGCGCAGACTTAAAGAGGCCGGCGAGCGACGGACGGCTTCAGGTACGATCCCCGTCTTTCGATGACGTTGATGATGGGATCACAATCTGCGACGAACGATCCAGGGCAGGCTACTCACATGCGCCGACGCATCCGGCCGCTCGCTGACGGCGCAACGTGATATTATCGCCCCACTCCCTTCAGTTGCCGGATAAGGATCCCGCATGATCGTCAACTGCGACCACGACAACCTCGACGCCTGGCTGGCGCTGCGCTCGGCGCTGTGGCCCACTTGTCCGTTGGAAGAGCACCGCGCGGAGATGCGCGAAATATTGGCTTCGCCGCACCACACCGCGTTTATGGCGCGGGGGCTGGACGGCGTTTTCGTTGGCTTTGCCGAGGTCGCGCTGCGCCACGATTACGTCAACGGTTGCGAGTCGTCGCCGGTGGCGTTTCTGGAAGGGATCTATACCGTCGAACGCGCCCGCCGCCAGGGCTGGGCCACGCGATTGATCGCACAGGTGCAGGAGTGGGCCAAGCAGCAAGGCTGCAGCGAGCTGGCGTCGGATACCGATATCGCCAATCTGGACTCCCAGCGCCTGCATGCGGCGCTGGGCTTTGCCGAAACGGAGCGGGTGGTGTTTTACCGTAAAACGCTGGGCTGATCAGGCGGTCTTGCTTTGCCGCTGATGCGCCAGCTGCTCGGCGCGCAGCAGGATCTCCTGCAGATCGTCCTCATCGATATCGAACAGATCCCCCTCCATCAACGCCTCGTGCAGATCGGCACGGGTGATGGAAACGGCATCGATCGGCAGATTGGCCGGTTTGGCCTCCGCCGGCGCCAGCGCGTGCGGGTAGCGCCGCCCGGCCAGGTTATTGAACAGAATGGCCAGCGCCGCCAGCAGCACCGAGTTCAGCAGCACCGGGTACAACACGAAGTGGTAGCCCATCTGATGAATGCCGGGGCCGCCGAGGATGGCGGTCAGCGCCACCGCGCCGCCGGGTGGATGCAGGCAGCGCAGCTTGAACATCAGGCCGATGGCCACCGCCGCCGCAGCGCCGCAGGCCAGGCCCGGATCGGGGATCAGCAGACCGGCGCTCACGCCCACCGTCGCCGCCAGCGCATTGCCGCCGACGATCGACCAGGGCTGCGCCAGCGGGCTGTTGGGCACGCCGAACAGCAACACCGCCGAAGCGCCCATCGGCGCGATAAACCACAGGTTCACCTCGCCCAAAATAAAGTGGCTGATCCAGCCGGCGAGCATCAGCCCCAAACCGGCGCCAACGCTGGAAATCAGCATCTCTCGTTTGCCCACCGCCAGCGGGTGCGGCCACAGGCGCGCGCATCCCACTTTCACTCGTTCTATCCACCGCGTCTTCATGTTACCCGATACGACTCAATTCACGTGTTGGCAACAAATATATCACATCATCCTGAAGGAGCTCACGGCGCCGTAAACCGCGCCGCCCAAGAACTTTTAGGCTAACAGATTGATTTTTAGCCTCCCCTCGACAATGATGAATGTTCCCCCCTTAACCCCGAGGAACCGCCGATGTCTCAACCGATCACCGAGCTTTATACCGACAGTGAATTTTTCAGCCCGTACGCCATGTCTGCCTTTGTCGTGCTGACGGAAAAAGGCATTCCGTTCACCGTGAAGCCGGTGGATCTGGCGAGAGAAGAGAACAAAGAGGCAGCCTACGCGGCGCTGTCGCTCACCCGCCGGGTGCCGACGCTGGCGATCGGCGAGTTCCAGCTCTCGGAGTCTTCGGCGATCGCCGAATACCTGGAAGACATCCACCCGGCCCACGCCGTGTACCCGCGCGACGTGAAGCTGCGCGCCAAGGCGCGCGAGATCCAGGCCTGGTTGCGCAGCGATCTGCTGCCGATCCGCGCCGAGCGCTCGACCGAAGTGGTGTTCAACAACGGCAAGTTCCCGCCGCTGTCCGAAGCCGCGCAAGAGGCCGCGCGCAAGCTGATCGCCGCCGTGGAAAAGCTGTTGAGCCACGGGCAGGACAATCTGTTCAGGGAGTGGTGCATCGCCGACACCGATCTGGCGCTGATGCTCAACCGGCTGGTAATGCACGGCGATCCGGTGCCGGAGCGCGTGCGCCACTATGCGCACAAGCAGTGGCTGCGTCCGTCGGTGCAGGCCTGGCTGGCGTTGTCGGAAAAGCGGCGCGCGTGAGAAAAAAATCGGCGGCCACGACGCCGCCGTTCTCAATGCCGAGAAACAACATCACTGCTTGAGGGAAGGCAAATCACCATCCAGAGGGCAGATAGCCTAACAATGAAGCGATGGCGTACACCGCGCTGGCCAGGTACAGCAATACAATGCTGATCTGCAGCAGCGGGTGCGTGATCCAGTTGCACTGCCAGCGTGGGGTTTGGTCGCCGTGTTTGCGCGCGCCACGCAGGATCAGCATCGGCATGATCGACAGGATCACCCCGCTGAACACCCCGGCGAAGTAGAGCGCGTTGACGAACGACACCAGCCCGCTGTAGGCCAGCGCGAACGGCGGCACCACCACCAGCAGCAGCACGCCGAAGCGGCGCAGCGGCAGCTCGTCGTTGCCCAGCCGGAACTTGTCGAAGATATTGGTCAGGAAGCTGCCGCCCAATCCCCAGTACGAGGTCAGCATCGCGCACAGCGCGAAGATGTTGGCGGAGAAGAACGCCCACTGCCCCAGCGCCTGGCCCCAGGAAATGGTGGCCACGTCGGAGATGTCATCCAGCCCGCTGAGCGCAATCACCGACATCGGCACCGCCGCCAGCAAAATGAAGGTCACCACCATGCCGACGATGATCGCCTTCGGCAGTTGCTCGGGCTTGTCGGCGAAGCCGCGCGCCATCTCCGGCACGATGTACTGCGCCGAGAAGCAGAACACCACCACGTTGAACACCGGCACCATATAGCGCCAGTCGCCGTCCAGCAGGTTGCGCATCTGGGTGGTGTCTTTCAGCAGCGTCGCCGCCACCAGCGCGGTCAACATCACCACCATGCCGATGCTGATGAACTTCTCGCCGCGGCCGATCGCTTTCAAACCGAGATAGAGCACGCCGGCGGCGGGTACGAAGAACAGCAGGCTGCCCAGCGCCGGCGAGATGCCGAACAGCGATTGCAGCAGCTTGCCGCTGCCGGTCATGTAGGCGGTAAGCGCCCCGACGCTGTTAACGCATACCGAAGCGAACATCAACCAGGCGCCCAGGCCGCCGACGTAGCGCTTCGCCAGCCCGCTCAGCTGCAGATGCGCGCGGGTGCGCAGCGTGGATTCGGCAACGTACAGCATGGTGATGGTGGTCAGGCTCCCCACCAGCACCAGCCAGAACAGCAGCGGCAGGAAACCCGCCTTGCTGGAGGCATAGGCGATGGAGAGCACGCCGGCACCGATGTTGGTGCCGACGATCATCGCCACCCCTTCGAGGAAACTTAACGATTTGGCGGGTGCAGGTGCTCGCACCCCGGCGGCAAGCGCCGGAGAAACAGAGATATTATCAGACATGCATCATCCTTTATCGCCCGGCGACGCTGGCCGCCGGGATGGGTTAACGTCCTGACGCTCAACGGCTCACATCGATACACAGGTATTTCAGCTCCAGATATTCTTCTATCCCGTAGCGCGATCCTTCACGCCCGAGCCCTGACTGTTTCACGCCGCCGAACGGCGCCACTTCGTTGGAAATCAGCCCGGTGTTGATGCCGACCATGCCGTACTCCAGCGCTTCAGGCACCCGCCACTGGCGCGCGGCGTTCTGCGTGAACAGGTAGGCGGCCAGGCCGAATTCGGTGTCGTTGGCCATGGCGATGGCTTCCGCCTCGTCATGGAAGCGGAACAACGGCGCCACCGGCCCGAAGGTCTCTTCTTTGGCGAAGCGCATCTTCTGCGTCACGCCGGTCACCACCGTCGGCTGGAAGAAGGTGCCGCCCAGCGCGTGCGGCTGGCCGCCGGTGGCGATCTGCGCCCCTTTGATCAGCGCGTCGTCGATGTGGCTCTGCACCTTCGCCACCGCATCGCTGTCGATCAGCGGCCCCTGAGTGGTACCTTCCTGGCTGCCGTCGCCGACTTTCAACTGCTCGACCGCCGCCACCAGCTTCTCCGCCAGCCGCTCGTAGATGCCGTCCTGCACGTAGATGCGGTTGGCGCACACGCAGGTCTGGCCGCTGTTGCGGAACTTGGAGGCCATGATGCCCGCCACCGCCGCGTCCAGATTGGCGTCGTCGAACACGATAACCGGCGCATTGCCGCCCAGCTCCAGCGACAGTTTCTTGATGCTCGGCGCGCACTGCGCCATCAGGATGCGGCCGACCTCGGTCGAGCCGGTAAAGCTCAGCTTGCGCACCACCGGGCTGTCGCACAGCACCTTGCCCACCTGCGCCGCTTCGCCGGTCACCACCTGCAACACGCCGGCGGGAATGCCGGCGTCCTGCGCCAGCTTCGCCAACGCCAGCGCGGTCAGCGGCGTTTGCTCGGCCGGTTTGACGATGATGGCGCAACCGGCCGCCAGCGCCGGCGCCACCTTGCGGGTGATCATCGCCGCCGGGAAATTCCACGGGGTGATGGCCGCGCACACACCGATCGGCTGCTTCACCACCACCAGGCGCTGCGAAGCCTGCGGCGCCTGCAATACCGCGCCGTCCACCCGCTTGGCCTCTTCGGCGAACCAGGTGATGAACGACGCGGCGTAGGTCACTTCGCCGCGCGCTTCCGCCAGCGATTTGCCCTGCTCGGCGGTCATCAGCTGCGCCAGATCTTCCTGCGCGGCCAGCACCTTATCAGCCCAGGCCAACAGCAGCGCGGAACGCTGCTTGGCGGTCAGCTGTTTCCAGTCGTTTTGCGCCCGCTGCGCCGCCGCGATCGCCTGCTGGGTTTCCTCTTCGCTGACCAGCGGAATGCTGGCCAGTTCGGCACCGGTGGCCGGGTTGATCACCGCTTCGCGCTTGCCGCTCAGGGCGTCGCACCATTCGCCGTTGATCAGACACTGGCTGCGCAACAGCTCGGGATTGTTCAATTTCATGTCGTTCGCTCCTTAGTGGGCCAGCGCGCGGGACAGGATGCCCATCGCCTTGGTGAACTGATCGTCCGGGATAGTCAGCGGATACAGGAAGCGGATCACGTTGCCGTTCACGCCGCAGCTCAGCAGCAGCAGCCCTTCCTCCATCGCCTTCTGCTGCACCTGACGGGTGATATCGGCTGAAGGTTTACCGGTAGCCGGATCGTTGAACTCCACCGCCACCATCGACCCCTGCGCGCGCACATCGGCGATCGCCGGGCTGGTTTTACGCGCCTGCTGGAGCACTTCCACCAGGTGCTGACCCAAGCGCTGAGCGCGCTGGCACAGCTGCTCTTCTTCGATCACGTCCAGCACCGCGTGCGCGGCGGCCACCGCCAGCGGGTTACCGGCATAGGTGCCGCCCAGCCCGCCCGGCGCCGGCGCGTCCATCACCTCGGCGCGGCCCGCCACCGCCGACAGCGGCATGCCGCCTGCCAGGCTTTTCGCCATAGTGATCAAATCGGGCTTAACGCTGTAGTGCTCCATGGCGAACAGCTTTCCGGTACGGGCGAAGCCGGTCTGCACTTCATCGGCGATCAGCAGGATGCCGTGCTGGTCGCACAGCGCGCGCAGCGCCTGCATGAAATCGGCCGGCGCCACGTTGAAACCGCCCTCGCCCTGCACCGGCTCCAGCACAATGGCCGCCACCTGCTTGGGATCGATATCCGCTTTAAACAGGCGATCCAGGCTGTTCATCGCGTCTTCGGTGGTCACGCCGTACATCGCGTTCGGGTACTGGCCGTGGAACACCGAGCCGGGGAATGGGCCAAAGCCCAGTTTGTAAGGCGCCACTTTGCCGGTCAGCGCCATGGTCATATAGGTGCGGCCGTGGAAGCCGCCGCCGAAGGTGATCAAGCCCGGACGGCCGGTGTAAGCGCGGGCGATCTTCACCGCGTTTTCCACCGCTTCCGCGCCGGTGGTGAAGAAGGCGGTTTTACACGGACCGGCGATCGGCGCGCGCTGGTTGATGCGCTCCGCCAGCGAGACATAGCTTTCGTAAGGAACGATCTGATAGGCGGTGTGGGTGAAGGCCTGCAGCTGCTTTTCAATCGCGGCGATCACCTTCGGGTGACAGTGGCCGGTGTTCAGCACGGCAATCCCCGAGGCGAAGTCGATCACTTCTTTGCCTTCCACATCCCACAGCGTGGCGTTCTCTGCGCGCTCGGCGTAAAAACCACACATCACGCCCACTCCGCGCGGGGTGGCGTCCTGACGGCGTTGGTTCAATTCTGCGTTTTTCATGCTGTTCTCTCCGGTCGGTGCCAGTTACACGTTTTGTTCACATTCGTGAAACAATGCCGTTTATTTACACAGGATGTGGCCCTATAATCGAGTGCCAGTTACGAATAATTGAGGGATCCAATTGCGCTCATTGAGTGGTGATCTGTTGCTGCAGCGCCTCGGCGAACAGCCTGATGACAAGCTGCACAAGCGGCTTTACAACGCGATCCGCACCAGCATTCTCGACGGCAGTCTGCCGCCCTCCAGCCGCCTGCCCGCCTCGCGCGACCTAGCGCAGGAGCTCAGCCTGTCCCGCAACACCGTGTTAACCGTTTATGAACAACTGTTGGCGGAAGGCTACGTGTCGGCGCGCGCCGGCAGCGGCACCTTCGTCGCCGACACGGTGCCGGACAGCTGCCTGTCCACCGGCGGCGCCCCGGCGAACGGCAGCGGGCAACCGCGGCGCGTCGAACTGTCGGAGCGCGGCGCCACGCTGCTGCACCACGCCAGCGCCAGCCCCAAACAGTGGGGGGCATTCATTCCCGGCGTGCCCGACGTCAACGCCTTTCCTCATCAGCTGTTCAGCAAGATCCAGGCGCGCCTCAGCCGCCGCCCGGCGCCGCAGCGGCTGACCTACAGCAATCAGGGCGGCAGCCCGGAACTACAGCATGCGTTGGTGGAGTATTTGCGGGTGGCGCGCTCGGTACGCTGCTTGCCGGAACAGATCCTGATCACCGAGGGCATCCATCAGGCGATCGATCTGGTGACGCGCATGTTGTGCAATCCGGGGGATGACGCCTGGATCGAAGAGCCGGGCTATTGGGGGATCCGCAATATCCTGCGCATCAATGCGCTGAACATCTGCCCGCTGGCGGTGGACGAGGCCGGGCTGGTGCCGCCGGAGCAGCCGACCAACCCACCGCGGCTGATCTTCGTCACCCCGTCGCACCAGTATCCGCTCGGCTCGGTGATGAGCCTGGCGCGCCGCCAACGGCTGCTGGCACTGGCGCGCAACGCCGGCGCTTGGATCGTCGAGGACGACTACGACAGCGAATTCCGCTTTTCCGGCCAACCGATCCCGGCGCTGCAAGGGCTGGAAGCCGACGCGCCGGTGATTTACATCGGCACCTTCAGCAAAACGCTCTACCCGGCGCTGCGCCTCGGCTATGTGGTGTTGCCGCCGCCGCTGGTGCAGGCGCTGAAAACCGCCCACGCCGAGCTCTATCGCGGCGGGCACCTGCTGATCCAGAGCGCGCTGGCGGAGTTTATTCATGCGGGGCACTACACCGCGCATATCCGCCGCATGCGGTTGCTGTATGCCCGGCGGCGCGCCTTCCTGACCGGGTTGATCGAACAACATCTCGGCAAGCAGGCGCTCAGCGAGTTCAACAGCAACGCCGGCTTGCATCTGATCCTCAACCTGCCGGACGAGGCCGACGACGTGACTATCGCCGCCGCCGCCGGCGCGCGTGGGGTGCTGGTGCGGCCGCTGTCGCGCTACTATATGCTGCCCAACCGCCGGCGCGGCCTGCTGATGGGCTTTGCCTGCGTGCCGGAAGAGCAAATGGCCGCCGCCTTCACCCAGCTGCTGGCGTGCATCAACGCCCCGCACTAGGTCAGAGCGCCGCCCGCCTGCCTCACCAGGCCTGAAGCCGCCAGCCATCCGCCTGCCGGTTCAGGCGATGCGTCGGCCGCAGCGCCTGCAGGAAGTCTTCGTCGTGCGACACCACCATCATCGCGCCAGGGAAATCCGCCAGCGCGGTTTCGATCGCCAGCGACGACGCCAGATCCAGGTGGTTGGTCGGCTCGTCGAGCAACAGCAGCTGCGCCGGTTGTCGCCGCCACAGCGCGCAGGCCAGCGCCGCCTTCAGCCGTTCACCGCCGCTCAGCGAGCCCAGCGGCAACGCGATGCGATCCGCGCCAAGCTGCAACTGCGCCAGCCGGGTGCGCAACGCGCCTTCCGCCAACGGCGAATCCTGTAGCCCCAGATGCTCCATCACCGACAGGCCCGGGTCGAGCTGCGACAGGGTTTGATCGAGGTAGGCCGTCGACAGCGGGCAATGACAATGGCCGGAAAGCGCCGTCAGCTGCCCGAGAAGGGTCTTCAGCAAGGTGGATTTTCCGCAGCCGTTGGGGCCGGTCAACGCCACGCGCATCGGGCCGTCGATCCGCAGATCCAGCGGCGGCGCGCTGACGAACGGCAGCTGCAGCCGCTCGAGCACCAGCACCTGCTTGTTCGCGTTCACTTCACTGCCCGGCAGCGCCAGCAACACCGGCGGTTCCTCCTCCACCCGCTGATAGGCTTCACGCACCGCCGCATCGAGGCTGTCGCGCCGATCCTGATGCTGTTTGCGCAGCGTGCCGAGGCTCTCCTTCGCCGCCGACTTGTAGGCCACCCGTTCGAAAGAGGCGATATTCAGCGTATCGACGACGCGCAGCGTTTGCGCCGAGCGCCGCTGGCTCATGTCGTGCTCTTTCTGTTGGCGAGCACGGGTGCGGCGGCGCTCCTCGCGCGCATGCTCCAGATCGGCGCGCGCCGCCTGCTGCTCCATATCGCGCTGGCGCCGGTAGTCCTCATAGTTGCCGCCGTAGCTGCGCAGCGCGCCGGGCGTCAGTTCGACGATGCGCTCCATGCGCCCCAGCAGCTGCCGGTCATGGCTGGCGATCAGCAGCCCGCCCCGCCACTGATCCAGCTGCTGATACAGCCAGGCGCGGCCGGCGCTGTCGAGGTGGTTGGTCGGTTCGTCCAGCAGCAGAAAATCCGCCTCGCCGAGCAAGGCGCCGCACAGCGACGCGCGCATCCGCTCGCCGCCGCTCAGCGAACTGGCGGATCGCAACGGATCGAAAGCCGGCAACCCGGCGGCGGCAAAGGCGTTTTGCAGACGATCGTGAAGATCCCAGCGCCCTTCCAGACGATCGATATCGTCCGTCAACGGCCGCCCCTGCTCGAGACGCGCCAGCGCGGCGAACACCTCACCGTAGCCCAGCAGCTGCGCCAGCGTAGTGTGCGGCGCGATCTCCGGCTGCTGCGCAACGTAAGCCAATGCGGCATGAGATTCAACGTGCCCGTTGCCCGGCAGATCCAATCCGGCGATCAGGCGCAGCAGCTGGGTTTTGCCGACGCCGTTGCGCCCTACCAGGCCGCAGCGCGACCGATCAAAAGCGAGATCCAGCGGGCCGAACAGCGTTTCGCCGTCAGCAAATTGGCAGGTCAGTTGATGTAAAACGAAATAAGGGGACTGCGCTAAATGAGCCATAAGCACTCCTGAATGAGATCAAAACATCCCCACAGGGCGCGAGAGCGCACGGCGTGGGACCAGATATCAACAGGCGTGGTTGTTCATTTTCGGTTATGGCTCCGCAGAGAGAAGGAATTTGCAACGCGTAAAGGCTAACCGATCTTTTGTTCGTTATGCAAACAGAGTCTGAGATTCATGACATCTATCACATTCGGCGCAACGCAGATTCCCAAGCGGCGCGACAACGGCTAGATTTATCTCATCCGACCACTTGTGTTCACATAATTATAACAACGGGCCCCGATTTCACCCGATGGAGAGTGCAATGAGCAATTACCCTCACCTGCTGGCGCCGCTGGATCTCGGCTTCACCACCCTGAAAAACCGGGTGCTGATGGGATCGATGCATACCGGCCTGGAAGAGCTGCCCGACGGCCCGCAGCGCCTGGCCGCGTTCTATGCCGAGCGCGCCGCCGCCGGCGTGGCGCTGATCGTCACCGGCGGCATTGCCCCGAACGAACAGGGCGTAGTGTTTCGCGGCGGTTCGCTCCTCAACAGCGAGGCGCAATTGCCTCACCACCGACCGGTGACCGAGGCCGTCCACCGGGCGGGCGGCAAAATTGCGCTGCAGATCCTGCACACCGGCCGCTACAGCTATCAACCCAAACTGGTGGCCCCTTCCGCGCTGCAGGCGCCGATCAACCCGTTTACGCCGAGCGCGCTCAGCGAAGCGGAGATTGAGCAAACCATCGCCGATTTCGCCCGCTGTGCGGCGCTGGCGCAGCAGGCCGGCTACGACGGCGTTGAGGTGATGGGTTCCGAAGGCTATCTGATCAACCAATTCTTGACGACGCGCACCAACCAGCGCGACGACCAATGGGGCGGCAGCTTCACCAATCGCATGCGCTTCGCCGTCGAAACCGTCAGGGCGGTACGCCAGGCCGTGGGCCCGGAATTCATTCTGATCTACCGGCTGTCGATGCTCGATCTGGTGGAAGACGGCTCCAGCTGGCAGGAGATCGAGCAGCTGGCGCTGGCGATCGAACAGGCGGGCGCCACGATCATCAATACCGGCATCGGCTGGCACGAAGCGCGTATTCCGACCATCGCCACCATGGTGCCGCGCGCCGGATTCAGCTGGGTGACCCGCAAGCTGATGGGCAAGGTCAGCATCCCGCTGATCACCACCAACCGCATCAACGATCCGGCGGTGGCCGAGCAGGTGCTGGCGGACGGCTGCGCCGACATGGTGTCGATGGCGCGTCCGTTCCTCGCCGACGCCGCCTTTGTGCAGAAAGCCGCCGAGGGGCGCGCCGACGAGATCAATACCTGCATCGGTTGCAACCAGGCCTGTCTCGACCAGATCTTTGAAGGCAAGCTGACTTCCTGTCTGGTCAACCCGCGCGCCTGCCGTGAAACCGAAATGCCGCTGACAATGGCGGAAAAGCCGAAAAAACTGGCGGTGGTCGGCGCCGGCCCCGCCGGGCTGGCGTTTGCCACCACTGCCGCCAGCCGTGGTCATCAGGTGACGCTGTTCGACGCCGCCGAGCAGATCGGCGGCCAGTTCAACATCGCCAAGCAGATCCCCGGTAAGGAAGAATTCCATGAAACGCTGCGCTACTTCCGCCGCCAGCTGGCGCTGCGTGAAGTGACGGTCAGGCTGGGTGTCAAGGTCGAGGCGGCGGATTTAAGCGAATTCGATGAGGTGATCCTCGCCTGCGGCATCGTGCCGCGCACCCCGGATATTCCCGGCATCGGGCACGCCAAGGTGCTGAGCTATCTGGATGTGCTGCGCGATAAAAAACCGGTCGGCCAGCGGGTGGCGATCGTCGGCGCCGGCGGCATCGGCTTCGATACCGCCGAGTACCTCAGCCAGCACGGCGTGTCCAGCAGCCTGGATCAGGCGGAATTCAACCGCGAATGGGGCATCGATGGCCGCCTTGAACAGCGCGGCGGGCTGGCTGAGCAAGGCCCGCAGGCGCCGCGCGCCGCCCGGCAAATCTACCTGTTGCAGCGCAAAACCAGCAAAGTGGGCGAAGGCCTGGGCAAAACCACCGGTTGGATCCACCGCGCCAGCCTGGCGATACGCGGCGTGAAGATGCTCAACAGCGTCAGCTATCGGCTGATCGACGACGAAGGGCTGCACATCACCCGCGCCGAGCAAGACAGCTGCCTACCGGTGGACACGGTGGTCATTTGCGCCGGGCAGGAACCGCGCCGCGAACTGCAGCAGCCGCTGCTGGCGATGGGGAAAACCGTGCACCTGATCGGTGGCGCCGACGTGGCCGCCGAGCTGGACGCCCGCCGCGCGATCGATCAGGGTACGCGGTTGGCGATGACGCTGTAAAAAAGGGGCGCCCGGCGCCCCTTGTTATTCACGCTCAGCGACGCGCGCCGGATTTCACCGCTCGAAGGATCACGAACTTCTTGTTCGAGGCCACCAGCGTACAGTTGCCGAACAGGCGCTTGAGCTTCTGGTGATAATCGAGGTGACGGTTGCCGACGATGCGCAGTTCACCGCCCACCTGCAGGCAGCGCTTGGCGTCGCAGAACATCTGCCAGGCGGTGTGATCGGTGATGGCGTGTTGCTGGTGGAACGGCGGGTTGCACAGCACCGCCTGCACGCTTTCACGCTCGATGCCCGCCAGCGCGTTGTTCACCTCAAACTGACAGCGATCCAACTCTTGCGGCAGGTTGTGCTCTACGTTCAGCTCGCTGGAAGCCACCGCCATGTAAGATTCATCGACGAAGGTCACCTGCGCTTCCGGGTTTTGCGCCAGCGCCGTCAGGCCAATCACGCCGTTGCCGCAGCCTAGATCGACGATATGGCCGTTCAGGCCGCGCGGCAGGTGCTCCATAAACAGGCGCGCGCCGATATCCAGGCTGCCACGCGAGAAGACGTTAGCGTGGTTGTGGATCAGCCAATCGGTGCCGTCCAGCGCCCAGTCGGTGGTTTCCGCTGCCGCCGGCGGGACGATGTCCGCCGCCTGGCAGAAGATCAGGCGCGCCTTCTTCCATGCCAGGCTGGTGCGCGTTGGGCCCAGCACTTTTTCAAACAGCTGCATCGTCGAGGTGTGCACGTCGCGCGCTTTGGCGCCGGCGACGATCAGCGTGTTTTCGGTCACGACGTGGCGCAGCGCACGCAGCTGCTGTTCCAGCAGCGCCAGCGCTTTCGGCACGCGAATCAGCACCACCGCCGGCGCCGCCGGCAGCTCGGCCAGGCTGTCCAGCAGCGTGACCTGCTCGGGATCCAGACCGTTGAGTTTGAGGTTGTGGCGCGTCGCCAGCTGGCTCATGTACGAGTCGCTGACGCTGTAAGGGCGATGCGCGTGCAACGCACAGGCCAGGGTGCCGAAGTTATCGTTGAAAATCAGCACCGGGCGGCCGCCGATATCTACGTTTTCAAGCTGTTGCAGCAGATATTCGTCCGCCGCTTCCCACGCCTGCAGTTGGGTGGATTCTTCCTGTTGGGGATAACGCTCCAGCTCAAGTTGCTGTGTTCCCAGATCGAGTTGGCTCATTGCCCCTCCTGACTGATAAAATTTGGGCTGTTTATCCCCTAAAAACGCCCGTCAGTAAAATGTTTTTTCGGATAAATTGCGTATGTCAGGATTTGAGCGAAAAAACAGCATAGAATGACCGGCTGAATGGCCGTTGATACGGAACAAGAATGTCTGAATTGACCTACCTGCAAGGCTACCCGGCGCATCTGCAAAGCCAGGTGCAACAACTGATCCATCAAAACCGGCTGGGAGACGTGCTGCTGCAGCGCTATCCGCAGGTGCATGACTGCACCACCGACAAGTCGCTGTATCAGTTTACCGTCGATCTGAAAAACCAGTATCTGCGCAACGCCCAGCCGCTGAGCAAGGTGGCCTATGACAGCAAGATCCACGTCATGAAGCACGCGCTGGGCCTGCACACCGCCATCTCACGCGTGCAGGGCGGCAAGCTGAAGGCCAAGGCGGAAATTCGCGTGGCGACGGTGTTCAAGGTCGCGCCTGAGCCGTTCCTGCGCATGATCGTAGTGCATGAGCTGGCGCACCTGAAAGAGAAAGATCACAACAAGGCGTTTTACAGCCTGTGCTGCCACATGGAGCCGGATTACCACCAGCTGGAGTTCGATACCCGGCTGTATCTGACGCACCTTTCGCTGTTCGGCGAGCTGTATGCATAGCGAGTGAGGGCGTGATAATCTGCGGTTTTAGGCTGGACCGGAGCTCGCTATGATTCGCTTTGCCGTCGTCGGCACCAACTGGATTACGGAACGTTTTATCGATGCCGCCCATGAAAGCGGCAAACTCAAGCTGAGCGCCGTGTATTCACGCTCGCTGGAGCAGGCGCAGGCGTTTGGCGCCAACTATCAGGTCACGCAGTTTTTCGACTCGCTCGAGGCAATGGCCCAGTCCGATGCCATAGACGCGGTGTATATCGCCAGCCCCAATTCCCTGCACTGCCCGCAATCGCTGCTGTTCCTGCACCATAAAAAGCACGTGATCTGCGAAAAACCGCTGGCCTCCAACCAGCGCGAAGCGGAACAGCTGGTAGCCTGCGCGCGGGAAAACCAGGTGGTGCTGTTCGAGGCATTCAAAAGCGCCTATCTGCCGAATTTTCTGGCGCTGCAACAGGCATTGCCGAACGTCGGCCGGTTACGCAAAGCCTTTATCAACTACTGCCAATACTCTTCGCGCTACCCGCGCTACCTGGCCGGCGAGAACCCCAACACCTTTAACCCGCAGTTCTCCAACGGCTCGATCATGGATATCGGCTACTACTGCCTGGCCAGCGCGGTAGCGCTGTTCGGCGCGCCGCAGTCGGTGCTCGCCAGCGCCACACTGCTCGATACCGGCGTTGACGCCCACGGTACCGTCTGCCTGAACTACGGTGATTTCGACGTCACGCTTTCCCATTCCAAGGTCAGCGACTCGGCGATCCCCAGCGAGATCCAGGGGGAGGAAGGCACGCTGATTATCGACAAGATTTCCGAGTGCCAGGGCGTGGCGCTGACGCCGCGCGGCGGCAACCGCCAGGATCTGAGCCAGCCGCAGCACATCAACACCATGCTGTATGAGGCGCTGGCCTTTGCCGAGCTGGTGGAAAATCACCGGGTGGAGCATCCGGGGCTGGAGAATTCGCTGATCGTCGCCCGCCTGCTGACCGATATCCGCCGCCAGACCGGCGTTGTCTTCCCCGCCGACGGAGAATGAGATGAAACCGCTGCTCGTGATGCAAACCGGCGACGCGCCGCAGGCCATTCGTCAGGAATTGGCCAACTTTGAAGGCATGTTCCTGCAACAGGGCAATATCGACGCCGAACGCGCGCACATCGTGCACCTGCCCGCCGGCGAACGGCCGTTGCCGCCTGCCGCCTATTGCGGCGTAGTCATCACCGGCTCGCCGGCGATGGTGACCGAACGGCTGCCGTGGAGCGAGGAAGCCGCCGAATGGCTGCGCCAGGCGATGGCGATCAAACTGCCGCTGTTCGGCGTCTGCTACGGCCATCAGCTGTTGGCCTACGCGCTCGGCGGCGAAGTGGGTTACCACCCGCAGGGCATGGAGGTGGGTACGCTGGAGATCGAACTGCTGCCCGCCGCGGCCGACGATCGGCGGCTCACCCTGCTGCCGCCGCGCTTCAAGGCCAACCTGATCCACTCGCAGAGCGTGCTGACGCCGCCCGCCGGCGCGCAGACGCTGGCGCGTTCGCAGCAGGACGCGCACCAAATCCTGCGCTATGGCGATCACGCCCTGACCACCCAGTTCCACCCGGAATTCAACGGCGCGGTGATGAGCCAGTATCTGCAGTGGCTCGGCGAGCTGCATCCCGAGCAGCAGGCCCGCTACCAACAGCAACAACAACAGGTTAGCGACACGCCATTCAGCCGCCTGCTGCTGCAGGGATTCGTCGTCAGCCTCGGCGCGCAAAAAGCGATGGCCGGTTAACGCGATTCACGTTGACCGCCGACACATTTTGCATTACTTTCTGCTCTGCAAAGGGGAGTAACTTCATTGCCGGTCAATCGTCATTACGATGCGCAAGCATCCGGTTACCGGGCAACCTGATGTCAAAGGTGTAACCACCTTCATCAACGTTGTAAGTGAGACCTTGCCGGAAGGCGAGGTTTGCTTGCAACGTTCACAGAGCGGCTGGCGTCTTCCGACGTTGGCCGTTTTTGTTTTTGAAGGATACCTCTGATGATGAATTCCGTTGGCACACCGTGGTTATGGGGCAGCTTTGCCGCCGTCATAGTCGTGATGCTCGCAATCGATCTCCTGTTGCAGGGCCGTAAAGGCGCGCACACCATGACTATGAAGCAGGCCGCCAGCTGGTCGCTGGTGTGGGTCAGCCTCTCCCTGCTGTTCAACCTCGGTTTCTGGTACTACCTGAATGAAACCGCCGGGCGCGCCGTCGCCGATACTCAGGCGCTGGCCTTCCTGACCGGCTACCTGATCGAAAAAGCGCTGGCGGTGGATAATGTGTTCGTCTGGCTGATGCTGTTCAGCTACTTCGCCGTGCCGGCCAACCTGCAACGGCGGGTGCTGATCTACGGCGTGCTGGGGGCGATCGTGCTGCGTACCATCATGATCTTCGCCGGCAGCTGGCTGGTCAGCCAGTTCCAGTGGCTGCTGTACCTGTTCGGCGCTTTCCTGCTGTTCACCGGTATTAAAATGGCGCTGGCGAAGGAAGATGACTCGGCGATCGGCGACAAACCGCTGGTGAAATGGCTGCGCAGCCGCTTGCGCATGACCGACAGCCTGGAAGGCGAGCGTTTCTTCGTGCGCCGCAACGGCATTCTGTTCGCCACCCCGCTGGTGCTGGTGCTGATCCTGGTGGAACTGAGCGACGTGATTTTTGCGGTGGACAGCATTCCGGCGATCTTCGCCGTGACCACCGATCCGTTCATCGTCCTGACCTCCAACCTGTTTGCCATCATGGGCCTGCGTGCCATGTACTTCCTGCTGGCCAACGTGGCGGAACGGTTCTCGATGCTGAAATACGGCCTGTCGGTGATCCTGGTATTTATCGGCATCAAGATGCTGATTATCGACTTCTTCCACATCCCGATCGGCGTGTCGCTCGGCGTGGTGGCGGGCATCCTGACGATCACCTTGCTGATCAACGCCTGGGTCAATCACCGCAACGATCGCCTGGCGAAGAAATAACCATAATCTGTTATCCGGGGCGCTAGTCGCCCCGTGATTGTTTGGCAATTCCCCCAAAACGCCAAACGTTATTGCGATCACACAAATGTAACCAGTATGTTATCAAGTGTTGATCCGCGCTCAGAATTTCACCCTCGCCTCTTTCCAACATCATTCGATTGCTGAATACTGATTCGGCAAACACACTTAGTTACAGAATCATATAAAGCTGCCCGGCGTCGTTCCCGCCGCGGCGGCCAGATAACATCAGGAAGAAAGCACTATGCAAAAACTACTACAAAAGATCACGCAGGGCAGCCTGGTCAAACAAATCATGGTCGGCCTGGTGGCCGGCATTCTGGTGGCGCTGGTTTCACCGGCGGCGGCAGCGGCGGTTGGCCTGCTCGGCACCCTGTTCGTCGGCGCGCTGAAAGCGGTGGCGCCGGTGCTGGTGCTGATTCTGGTCATGGCCTCGATCGCCAACCATAAACAGGGGCAGAAGACCAACATTCGCCCGATCCTGTTCCTCTACCTGCTGGGCACCTTTGCCGCCGCGCTGGTGGCGGTGGTCGTCAGCTTTATCTTCCCTTCCACGCTGGCGCTGACCACCGGCGCGACGGACATTACCCCGCCGGGCGGCATTGTGGAGGTGATGAAGGGCCTGTTGATGAGCGTGGTGGCCAACCCGTTCCATGCGCTGATTAACGCCAACTACATCGGCATTCTGGCCTGGGCCGTCGGTCTGGGGCTGGCGCTGCGCCACGCTTCCGAGACCACCAAGGGGCTGATCAACGACATGTCCCATGCGGTCACGCTGGTGGTGCGCGCGGTGATCCGCTGTGCGCCGCTCGGCATCTTCGGCCTGGTGGCCTCCACGCTGGCGGAAACCGGCTTCGGCACGCTGTGGGGCTACGCCCAACTGCTGATGGTACTGCTTGGCTGCATGCTGCTGGTGGCGCTGGTGCTCAACCCGTTGATCGTTTACTGGAAGATCCGCCGCAACCCGTATCCGCTGGTGTTCGCCTGCCTGCGCGAGAGCGGCGTGACCGCCTTCTTCACCCGCAGCTCCGCCGCCAACATCCCGGTGAATATGGAACTGTGCAAGAAGCTGAACCTGAATGAGGACACCTACTCGGTTTCCATCCCGCTGGGCGCCACCATCAACATGGCCGGCGCGGCGATCACCATCACCGTGTTGACGCTGGCGGCGGTAAACACGCTGGGCATCGCGGTGGACGTCCCGACCGCCCTGCTGTTGAGCGTGGTGGCGGCCCTCTGCGCCTGCGGCGCCTCTGGCGTGGCCGGCGGTTCGCTGCTGCTGATCCCGCTGGCGTGCAACATGTTCGGCATTCCGAACGACGTGGCGATGCAGGTGGTGGCGGTCGGCTTTATCATCGGCGTCCTGCAGGATTCGGCGGAAACCGCCCTCAACTCCTCCACCGACGTGCTGTTCACCGCCGCGGCCTGCCAGGCGGAAGACCAGCGGCTGGCGAACGAAGATCCGCTGAAGGTGCGTTAATCGCGCGTTGCTTCATCAAAAAGGCGCTCCTTCGAGCGCCTTTTTTGTCAGCCTTACAGCGTCACCCCGCTTTTAAAGATCGCCAGCTCGCGGAAGTCGTTGGTTTCATTACGCGCCGGGCGCCCGTTGGCGATCTCGACAATCAGATCGATGAAGCGGCTGAGCAACGTCTCCATCGCCACGCCGTGGATCAGGCTGCCGGCGTCAAAATCGATCCAGTGCGGTTTCTTCGCCGCCAGCTCGCTGTTGGTCGCCAGCTTCACCGTCGGCACAAAGCCGCCGTACGGCGTGCCGCGCCCGGTGCTGAACAGCACCATATGGCAGCCGGCGCCGGCCAGCGCGCTGGTCGCCACGGCGTCGTTGCCCGGCGCGCTGAGCAGATTCAGCCCCGGCACACGCAGCCGCTCGCCGTATTTCAGCACGTCCACCACCTGGCTTAACCCCGCCTTTTGGGTGCAGCCGAGCGATTTCTCCTCCAGCGTGGTGATGCCGCCGGCCTTGTTGCCCGGCGACGGGTTCTCATAAATCGGCTGCTGATGGGCGATGAAATAGCGTTTGAAAGCGTTGATCATGTCGACGGTTTTGTCGAAGGTCTCCCCATCGCGGCAGCGGCTCATCAGAATACGCTCGGCGCCGAACATCTCCGGCACTTCGGTCAGCACCGTGGTGCCGCCGTTGGCGATCACATAATCGGAGAACCGCCCCAGCAGCGGGTTAGCGGTGATACCCGACAATCCGTCCGAACCGCCGCATTCCAGGCCGAACTTCAACTCGCTCAGGCGGCCCGGCTCACGGCGATCGTGGCGCATCTCCCGGTACAGCTCGTGCAACAGCGCCAGCCCGGCTTCCACTTCGTCGTCCTGTTGTTGGCACACCATAAAGCGCAGCCGCCGCTCGTCCTCTATCCCCAACGTGGCGCGAAAGGCATCCACCTGATTGTTCTCACAACCCAGCCCAATCACCAGCACCGCGCCGGCGTTGGGATGGCGCGCCAGGTTCTGCAGCATGATGCGGGTGTTGGCATGATCCTGCCCCAGCTGCGAGCAACCGAAGGGGTGACTGAACAGATGCACGCCGTCGATCCCCTCTGCCTGCGTTTGCTGCAAAAAGCGTTGCTGGATCTGGCGAGCGATACCGTTGACGCAGCCGACGGTCGGCACGATCCACAGCTCATTGCGGATCCCCACTTCGCCGCCGGCCCGTCGGTACAACTGCACCTCGCGATCCGCGGCCTGCGGCGGCAACGTCGGGAATTGCGGCTGGTAACGGTAGCTGTCCAGATCGCTCAGGTTGGTTTTGGCATTTTGCGAATGAATATGCTCCCCCTGCCCGATGGCCGCGAGCGCATGGCCGATCGGCTGGCCATATTTAATGATGTCCTCGCCCTCGGCGATCGGGCCGAGCGCAAATTTGTGCCCGCGCGCCACCGGCTGCGCCAGTTGGATGACCGCGCCTTCCAGCTCAACGCACTCTCCGGCAGCCAGATCGCGCAGCGCCACCGCCACGTTATCCTGCTCGTGAATCTTTATCGTACTTTGCATAAACCGGTCCCGGATAACGGCTACGCCAGTTCAATGGCGAAATAGTCTTTGGCGTTGTCGAAGCAGATGTTTTTCACCATTTCGCCCAGCAGCGCGATATCCGCCGGCGCTTCGCCGTCCGCCACCCAGCGGCCGATCATCTGGCAAAGAATGCGGCGGAAGTATTCATGGCGCGTATACGACAGGAAGCTACGACTGTCGGTCAGCATGCCGACGAAGCGGCTCAGCAGCCCGAGCTGCGCCAGCTGCGTCATTTGGCGCTGCATGCCGTCCTTCTGATCGTTGAACCACCAGCCGGAACCGAACTGCATCTTGCCCGGCGTGCCTTCCCCCTGGAAATTGCCGATCATGGTGCCGATCACTTCGTTATCGCGCGGGTTGAGGCAGTAGAGAATGGTTTTCGGCAGGCCCCCCTGCCGCGCCTGGGCATCCAGCAGCCGCGACAGCGGCTCCGCCAGCGGCCGATCGTTGATCGAATCGAAACCGATATCCGGCCCGACGGCGGCCAGCATGCGGCTGTTGTTATTGCGCAGCGCGCCGATGTGATACTGCTGCACCCAGCCGCGGCGCCGGTATTCGCCGGCCAGGAACAGCAGCACCGCGCTTTTGAACTGGGCGCTCTGTTCCGGCGTCGGCAGCTCGCCGTTCAGGCGGCGCAGCAGGATCGCATCCAGCGCCGCTTCATCGGCCTCGCCGAACACCACCACGTCCAGCGCATGGTCGGCCACCTTGCAGCCGTGGGCGGCGAAGTGATCCATGCGCTTGTACAGGGCGTCGCACAGCGCGCTGAAGCGGCCGATGACGGTATCCGCCGCCGCCTCCAGCTGTCGCAGATAGTCATTGAAGCCCGGTGCATCGACAGTGAAAGCCTTGTCCGGCCGCCAGCTCGGCAATACCTTGATATCGAAGCCACGATCGTCGGCGATCGCCCGATGATGGCGCAGATCGTCGATCGGATCGTCGGTGGTGCCCACCATTTTCACATTCATCTGCCGCATGATGCCGCGCGCGCGAAACTCATCCTGCGCCAGCAGCGCATTGCCGCGCTGCCAGATCTCATCCGCCGTGGCCGGCGACAGCAGCGTATCCGTGATGCCGAACGGCCGACGCAGCTCCAGATGCGTCCAGTGATAGAGCGGGTTGCCGATGGTATGCGGCACCGTGGCGGCCCAGGCGTCGAATTTCTCACGATCGCCCGCATCGCCGGTACACAGCCGCTCCGCCACGCCGTTGGTGCGCATCGCCCGCCATTTATAGTGATCGCCTCGCAGCCAGATATCGTACAGGTTGCTGAAGCGGGTGTTCTCCGCGATCTGCTGTGGCGGCAAATGGCAGTGATAATCGAAAATCGGCTGTGGCGCCGCATAGTCGTGATACAAGCGCCGGGCAAATTCGTTGTCCAGCAGGAAATCTTCGCTCAAAAACGTCGCCATCTCGGGCTCCTTACTTGCCGTGCGGCACGGGGTTCGAATCACAAAAGTTATCACACCAATTTTCACAGGCGTCCAGCAAATTTTTCCCATGAGCTGTTGGTTTAAGGTCCTTTAATCCCTTTTTCGCTCAATTTTACGGCAAGCGTGCGGCGCAAACGCACTATTTCACCGGCGACAGTATCGCTCAGGCGAATAATTCCTTTTGTGATATCACTCAACTTTTAAACCTGTATGACAGGTTATTGTCTCGCCAGCCGCATCGACGGCCACACCTTCAAACGGGGAGACATTTCGGATGCGTAAAATTAAAGGGTTACGCTGGTACATGATTGGACTAGTGACCATCGGCACCGTGCTGGGCTACCTGACCCGCAACGCCATCGCCGTCGCGGCGCCGACGCTGGAAGATACGCTGCACATCACCACCCAACAGTATTCCTATATCGTCGCCGCCTATTCCGCCTGCTACACCGTGATGCAACCGGTGGCGGGCTACGTGCTGGACGTGCTGGGCACCAAGGTCGGCTACGCCATGTTCGCCATTCTGTGGGCGCTGTTCTGTATGGGCACCGCGCTGGCCAACAGCTGGGGCGGCCTGGCGCTGGCGCGCGGCGCGGTCGGCATGGCCGAGGCGGCCATGATCCCCGCCGGGCTGAAGGCCAGCAGCGAGTGGTTTCCGGCCAAAGAGCGTTCGATCGCCGTCGGTTATTTCAACGTGGGTTCATCGATCGGCGGCATGATCGCCCCACCGTTGGTGGTATGGGCCATCGTGGCGCACAGCTGGGAAATGGCGTTCATCATCACCGGCGTGCTGAGCCTGATCTGGGCCATTTGTTGGCTGCTGTTCTACAAACACCCGAAAGATCAGAAGAAACTGAGCCAGGAAGAGCGCCGTTACATCCTCGAAGGCCAGGAAGCCCAGCACCAGACCTCTAACGCCAAAAAGATGTCCGCCTGGCAGATCGTGCGCAACCGCCAGTTCTGGGGCATCGCGCTGCCGCGCTTTCTGGCGGAGCCGGCGTGGGGCACCTTCAACGCCTGGATCCCGCTGTTCATGTTCAAGGCCTACGGTTTTAACCTGAAAGAGATCGCCATGTTCGCCTGGATGCCGATGCTGTTCGCCGATCTCGGCTGCATCGTCGGCGGTTATCTGCCGCCGCTGTTCCAGAAGTATTTCAAGGTCAACCTGATCGTCTCACGCAAGCTGGTGGTGACGATGGGGGCGGTGTTGATGATCGGCCCCGGCATGATCGGCCTGTTCACCAGCCCTTACGCGGCTATCGCGCTGCTGTGCGTCGGCGGCTTCGCCCATCAGGCACTGTCCGGCGCGCTGATCACCCTCTCTTCCGACGTGTTCGGCCGCAATGAGGTGGCGACTGCCAACGGCCTCACCGGCATGGCGGCCTGGACCGCCAGCACGCTGTTCGCCCTGGTGGTCGGCGCCCTGGCGGACACCCTCGGCTTCAGCCCACTGTTCGCCGCGCTGTCGGTCTTCGACATTCTCGGCGCCATCGTCATCTGGACGGTGTTGCAAAACCGTCCGGCCGCCGAAACCCAGCCGGCCACGCTGCAACCGGCCCCGGCGCGCAGCTGATCCCGCCGCCCGGCCGCCGCGCCGGGCCTCTTGCTCCTCTGGCAGCGGTGCCGAATAAGTGGTATAACAAATCCGATGGCCACGCGCCCCTTCCCACCGCACCGTATAGAGCATTCACTATGGAATTCACCGAAACCAGACGCCTGTATCAGCAACTGGCCGCCGAGCTTAAGCAACGCATCGAAAGCGGCCGCTACCCGGTAGGCGACAAGCTGCCGGCCGAACGATACATCGCCGAAGAGATGAATGTCAGCCGTACCGTGGTGCGCGAGGCGATCATCATGCTGGAAGTGGAAGGCTATGTGGACGTGCGCAAGGGATCCGGGATCCATGTGGTGTCCAACCAGCAAAAGCACCTGGTGGTGCCGGGCGACAGCATCGAGTTCGCCACCGCCGGCCCGTTTGAGCTGCTGCAGGCGCGCCAGCTGATTGAAAGCAACATCGCCGAGTTCGCCGCTACCCAGGTGACCAAACAAGATATCGTGCAGTTGATGGAGATCCAGGAGCACGCCCGTAAAGAGGATCGCTTCCGCGACTCGCAGTGGGATCTGAAGTTCCACGTGCAGGTGGCGCTGGCCACCCAGAACACCGCCATGGCCACCATCGTGGAAAAAATGTGGGTGCAGCGGGTCAACAACCCTTACTGGAAAAAGCTGCACGAGCATATCGACGAACGCTCGATCGCCAGCTGGTGTGACGATCACGATCAGATCCTCAAGGCGCTGATGCGCAAAGACCCTTACGCCGCCAAACTGGCGATGTGGCAGCACCTGGAAAACACCAAACAGATGCTGTTCAACGCCACCAGCGATGACTTCGAATACAACGCCGATCGCTACCTGTTTGCCGAGAATCCGGTGGTGCATCTGGATGGCGTGAACCACGAGCCGAAATAGCCACGGCGGTCAAAAACCGTCGGCTTATGTCAGGTAATGTAAAATCCGCTGAATCGATGCCGGAACCGCCGTTTGCCGTGTACTATTTCACCGTCGGCAACGTAGATTTCCCTGTTGCCAATCGTGCTATTTTGGTAGAGTTAGCCCACTTTTTTACCCATTGCTGCGGGGGCGGGACGCGAATAAATGCGCTGGTTGTTTGCCATGCTGATTGCTGTTTTCTGCTGGACCGGTTCGGTCTCCGGCCAACAGCTATGCGTGGCGTCACCCAAGCCAACCCCCAGCGCGCTGAGCAGCCTGCCGCTGCTGGCGGAGCCGGCGCTTTCCCCCTATGATCATGTGTATCGGGCGCCGGCCGAAGCGCGCCGCAAAGCCCCCGGCAAGTTGCCGCTGCTGCTGCCCAGAGCGCACTCTTTCTCCGGTTCGCTGCTCGCATCCTCCCTGCCGGCGCCGGTCTATACCCTGGCCGCAGAGCCGGGTTACCGAATTCGCTTCCCCCGCCAGGACACCCCGGCTCCCAACCGGCTTGCCCAGGTCGACTGGATGCTGGACGCTTCCAGGCAACAGAGTCGCCAGGCCGGTTGGAAAGAAAGCAACATGCAGTACCGTGGCACGCTGACTTACCACCTATGACCGGTGTCGCACCGCTTAGAAACCTTAAAGCAACGCCGTTTCATCGTTATCAGCACTCAGGATCGCCGCGCGCTTTCAGCTCACGCCCGCTCCGCCGCTGAGATAAAAATAAACAATGACGTTTTAGGAACACCGGATGGACATCATTAAAGAACTGATACATGCCTTATGGCAGCAGGATTTTGAGACGCTGGCGAACCCTTCGTTGGTGTGGACCCTCTACATCCTGCTGTTCATGATCCTGTTTTTGGAGAACGGCCTGCTGCCGGCCGCTTTCCTGCCGGGTGACAGCCTGCTGATCCTGGTCGGCGTGCTGATCGCCAAAGGCACCATGGGCTTCCCATTGACCATCGTTATCCTGACCGTCGCCGCCAGCCTGGGGTGCTGGGTCAGTTATATACAAGGCCGGTGGCTCGGCAATACGCGAACGGTGCAAGGCTGGCTTTCGCATCTGCCGGCCCACTACCATCAGCGTGCACATAACCTGTTCCACCGTCACGGCCTTTCCGCCCTGTTGGTCGGCCGCTTCCTGGCCTTCGTGCGCACCCTGCTGCCGACCATCGCCGGCCTGTCCGGCCTGAGCAACGCACGCTTCCAGTTCTTCAACTGGATGAGCGGCCTGCTGTGGGTCTTGATCCTGACGACGCTGGGCTTCGCCCTCGGAAAAACCCCGGTGTTCCGCAAGTATGAAGATCAGCTGATGTTCTGCCTGATGATGTTGCCGCTGGTATTGCTGGTGGTCGGGCTGGTCGGCTCGCTGATCGTGCTGTGGCGCAAGAAGCGCGCCAACAGCCAGAACCCGGGGAAAGGGGCGTGACAGCAAAGCGCCCGCGCTGGCAATACGTCCTGATGATCGCGCTCGCCCTGCTGGCGCTGGCGACGCTGTTGGTGCCCTGCATGGTGCGCACCGAGAGCGAGCTGCGCATCCGCGCCAGCCAGCAAGGGCTGTCGCTGCCCGACGGTTTTTATGTCTACCAGCGCCTGGATGAGCGCGGCATCCGCATCAAAAGCATCACGCCGGAAGGCGATGGCCTGGTCATCCGTCTGGATTCGCCGGAGCAGCAGTTGCTGGCGCGCGAAGCGTTGCAAACCATTCTGCCGCCCGGTTACCACATCGCATTGAGCGAGTCCCCCGTGCCGTCACATTGGGTGCGCGAATTTGCGCGCTCCCCGCTCAATCTGGGATAATCCCCCTTCATATGAAGGGGTTTCCTTTCATTGCCATAATCTTCATTTTCATTCGCATCGATTAGCTCAATAATTAATCAGTCAGCACTGGGTCACGGCTGATTCTTTGGGGGCTCGCCGGTTTCATGACTATGCTGAAGGGTAACTTCAGCCGGCGATGAACGCCCTCCTCTCGCGCTGCCGCTTTCGGCAGCCAGGAAAGCGGATGCCTGTTCAGGCATCCCATGAAAAAGGAACTGAAAGATGAAATTACGCCACTCACTGTTACTGCTGTTACCACTCTGCACGCTGCCGGCGTTCGCTTCGGCCGCTGAGGGCGGCTGCGCCGCCAAAGCGCAAGACATCCAGCAGCAAATTGACTACGCCACCCAACACGGCAACACCCACCGCGTGGAAGGGCTGAAAAAAGCGCTGAGCGAAGTGCAGACTCACTGCACCGAAGCCGGCCTGCAGGCCGAACGCCAGAAAAACATCGCAGAGAAACAGCGCAAGGTCGAAGAACGCCGGCAGGAGCTGAAAGAAGCGCAGCAAACCGGCAAGCTGGACAAGGTCGCCAAGAAGCAGCAAAAGCTGGCCGAAGCGCAGGCTGAATTGAAACGCGCCCAGGCGGAATAATTTTTTTACACCAGCGGATTTATCGATGAGAGCCCCATCACACGGGATTTCTTAAGCATATGGAATTGATGTCTGGTGTTATCTGCTGGTCATCACCCCTTTGCTCCGGCGAAAAAATCCGCTATGTTAAAAGTCTGTCGAAATAAACGTTAAGGAATAATCACATGGCACATGATTCAAATGCAGAAAACTTACGCGCTGAACTGAAGTCCTTAGCCGATACGCTGGAGGAAGTGCTGAACTCCTCCACCGACAAGCCGAAAGCCGAGCTGGAGAAGCTGCGCTCGAAGGCGGAAGGCGCGCTGAAAGAGACTCGCGCTCGCCTGAGCGACGCCGGTGACAAGCTGGCTTCGCAAACCAAACAGATCGCCGGCCAGGCCGACGACTATGTGCGCGACAACCCGTGGACCGGCATCGGTATCGGCGCGGCGGTCGGCGTGGTGTTGGGCGTGCTGCTCGCGCGTCGTTAATCATGGCTGAACAACCGCAAGTGCGCGCGCAGGGCCCCGCCAAAGGGGTCCTAGATATCGGTCAGCGCATCATCACGATCCTGGTCGGCATGGTGGAAACCCGTGTCCGGCTGGCGGTCGTCGAGCTGGAAGAGGAGAAAGCTAACCTCATTCAGCTGCTGATCATGGCCGGTATGACGCTGCTGTTCACCGCCTTCGGTTTGATGAGCCTGCTGATCCTGATCTTCTGGGCCATCGATCCGGTCTACCGGCTGATGGCGCTGGGTGCCACCACTGGCGTGCTGCTGTTTCTGGCCGTGGTCGGCACCATCTGGACGCTGGTCAAGGCCCGTCGCACCACGCTGCTGGGCGCCACGCGCAAGCAGTTGGAACTCGACCGCGCCGAACTGGAGCGCGAGCCATGAGCCGCCGCCGCTACCTGGAATGGAAGAAAGAGAGGCTGATTCGCCAGATCCAGCAACAGCGTCTGGATCTGGCCGAACACAAGTCTTTGTGGCTGGAAAAAACCGAACGCATTGACCGCGGCTGGCAGACCGTTTTTGGCCTGCGCCGCTATCTGGTACTCGGTTCCAGCGTCATGGCGCTGTACGGCATCCGCCACCCCAGCAAGATGATCCGCTGGTCGCGTCGCGCTTTCGGTGCCTGGAGCGCTATCCGACTGTTTAAAAAGACCTTCTCCGCCAAGTAAGCCCCGCGTTTTTCCTTCAAACATCCTGTTGCTCTGCCCTCGTTTTTCCCTTAAAACAGCGCTGTTTATCCCGAGGGCTGGGCAACCTGCTGACAAGCGTCAGTTTATTAGCACGCTAAAGATTCAGATTTTTTGAAAAATTACGACAGTTTTACTTGCTAACAACCTGAGCACTTCCCGATTAACATTCACTCCATCAATACGATATGGGCCGGACAGGGTGAGAGACCCGATATACCGCCCGTTGATATGACTACCGCCGAACAGGCACACAAAAACACTTTGGAGTAGATGATGAAAAAATTAGAAGATACAGGTTTGCTGGTTGCTCGTATCCTGATGCCAATCCTGTTTATCGTGGCAGGCTACGGCAAAATGGGTGACGCTTATGCCGGAACCCAACAGTACATGCAATCGATGGGCGTGCCTGGCTTCTTGCTGCCGCTGACCATTCTGCTGGAGTTTGGCGGCGGTCTGGCGATCCTGTTCGGCTTCCTGACCCGCACCGTGGCGCTGTTCACTGCCGGTTTCACCATCCTGACCGCGCTGCTGTTCCACACTGACTTTGCGGAAGGCGTAAACCAGCTGATGTTCATGAAAAATCTGACCATCGCCGGCGGCTTCATCGTGTTGGCAGTCGCAGGCCCGGGCGGCTTCAGCATCGACCGTCTTCTGAACAAGAAATGGTAATCTAAACTGTCATTCAGGGCCCGGCATGCCGGGCCCTGTCGTTTTTCACTCGGACACCAAGGAGATTCCCATGGGACAACTCGTCGATGGCGTTTGGCAAGACATCTGGTATGACACGAAATCTACCGGCGGCCGTTTCAAACGTTCAACCGCTCAGTTTCGCAATTGGGTGACCGCCGACGGTCAGCCCGGCGAACACGGAGCGGGCGGCTTCCAGGCCGAAGCGGGCCGTTATCACCTGTATGTTTCTCTCGCCTGCCCCTGGGCGCACCGCACGCTGCTGATGCGCAAATTGAAAGGGCTGGAGCAGATTATTCCGGTCTCGGTGGTGCACCCGCTGATGCTGGAAAACGGCTGGACCTTCGGCCAGGATTTTCCTGAAACCACCGGCGATCCGCTGTATCACGCCGACTTCCTGTACCAGATCTACCTGCGGGCCGATCCGCACTACAGCGGGCGCGTGACCGTGCCGGTGCTGTGGGATAAACAGCGGCAAACCATCGTCAGCAACGAATCCGCCGACATCATCCGCATGTTCAACAGCGCGTTTGACGGCGTCGGCGCTCGGGCTGGGGACTACTACCCGACCGATCTGCGCGGTAAGATCGATGAGCTGAACGGCTGGATTTACGATCAAGTGAACAACGGCGTGTACAAGGCCGGTTTCGCCACCAGCCAGGAAGCCTATGACGAAGCGGTCAACGGGGTATTCAACGCGCTGGAGCGCCTTGAGCAGATCCTGGGGCAACATCGCTACCTGACCGGCGATCGGCTGACCGAAGCCGACCTGCGTCTGTGGACCACGCTGGTGCGTTTCGATCCGGTGTACGTCACCCACTTCAAGTGCGACAAACACCGCATCAGCGACTATCTGAACCTGTACGGTTTCCTGCGCGACATCTACCAGATGCCGGGCATCGCCGAAACGGTCAGCCTGCCGCACATTCGCAACCACTACTACCGCAGCCACGCCACCATCAACCCGCACGGCATCATTTCCATCGGGCCGGCGCAGGATCTGGACGAGCCGCACGGCCGCGACCAGCGCTTCGGCTAAGGCAAAAAAAATCCCCTTGCCGCCCGGCAAGGGGATGTCATCCAACCGACGTTAGCGCTGCGCGAACAGGCGCGGAATTTCGCGCAGGAACCAGGCTTTCGCCTCCCCCATGCTGTCGCGCCGCCAGGCCATGATGATATCGGCTTCGCGGCTGTATTCCGGCCCCACCACGCGCAGCCGCCCGGCCTCGATATCTTTCTCCACCATCGGATACGGCATGGTCGCCACCCCCAACCCGGCCAGCAGCGCCAGGCGTTTGTCTTCAATGGTGCTCACCGTCAGGCGCTGTTGCTTGTCCAGCAGCTGTACGGTCAACACCGGGCGCTCGCGGGCGGTATCCGCCACCGCAATGCCGCGGTACTTCACGCGGGTCACCTCGGACAGCGGCTCCGGCTCCTGGTGGATAGGATGATCCGGCGCGGCGACATAAACGCTCATGACCTTGTACAGTTTGCGGGTGTTGATCTCCGACGACGCGCGAAAATGCATGTCCGGCGCGATCACAATGTCGGCGCGCCCCTGTTCCAGCCGCTCCCAGGCGCCCGCCAGCACTTCGGTGAAAATCGACACCTGGGTGTTGGCCTTCAGCGCCAGTTTGTCCACCAGCGGGAACAGCAGGCTCGGCGGCGACAGCGCTTCGCTGACGATGGTCAGGTGGGTTTCCCAACCGCGCGCCAGCGCCTCGGCGTCGGTGGTCAGCTTATCGGCCGCCTCCAGCAGCACCCGCCCGCGCTCCAGCAACATGCGCCCGACGTTGGTGAACTTGGTGCGGTGGCCCGAACGGTCGAACAGCACCACGTCCAATTCTTCTTCCAATTTTTGCATGGTGTAGCTGAGCGCCGACGGCACCCGCCCCAATTCGTCGGCGGCCGCGGCGAAACTGCCACGCCGGTCGATCGCGTCCATCACTCTCAGCGCCTCAAGCGTGAGCGCCCGATCTCTGGCCATCACATCCCTCTGTCAGGAAATTTGAATATGCCGACCAGATTAACTGGCTAACAATCCGACGTCCAGATGCTTACCATTTGGATAATGAATTTAGAGAGCCGATTGCCATGATTACATGCAGAACAGCACAACAATGCGGGCAAGCTGACTTTGGTTGGCTGCAGGCTCGCTACACCTTTTCCTTTGGTCACTACTTCGATCCCAAACTGATGGGCTACGCGTCGCTGCGGGTACTGAATCAGGAGGTGCTGGCACCGGGCGCGTCGTTCCAGCCGCGCACCTATCCCAGCGTGGATATCCTGAACCTGATCCTGCAGGGCGAGGCGGAATACCGCGACAGCGACGGCAACACCGCGCGCGCCAAAGCCGGCGAAGCGCTGCTGTTGGCCACCCAACCGGGCCTGAGTTACAGCGAACAGAACGTCAGCAGCGATACGCCGCTGACCCGCCTGCAGCTGTGGCTGGACGCCTGCCCGGAACGCAACAACGAGCGAGTGCAGCGCCTGGCGCTGCCGGCGGCAGGCAACCTGCTGCTGGCCTCGCCGGACGGCGCGCAGGGCAGCCTGCAGCTGCGCCAGCAGGTTTGGATCCACCATCTCGATCTGCAGCCGGGCGAAGAACAAACGCTGACGATTAACGGGCCGCGCGCCTATTTGCAGTCGATTCACGGCACCATCGCCGCTACCGGCGAGCGCCACGAAGCGCAACGCCTGACCTGCGGCGACGGCGCCTTCGTGCGTGAGGAAAACCGCCTGACGATCCGCGCCGAGACGCCGCTGCGCGCGCTGCTGATTGACCTGCCGGTGTAAGCCGGCCGAAAAACGAAAAACCCCGCGCAACAGGCGTTGCGCGGGGTTTTCTTTTGTCGAGGGAGTTGACCGGTAAGCCGGGTTCTGTCGTGGACAGTCATTCCTCTAGGCCAGCAATCGCTCACTGGCTCAAGCAGCCTACCCGGGTTCAGTACGGGCCGTACCATGTGAACCCCTATTTGGCCTTGCTCCGGGTGGAGTTTACCGTGCCACGAACTGTTGCCAGCCGCGCGGTGCGCTCTTACCGCACCCTTTCACCCTTACCTGATCCCGCTTGCGCGGGCCATCGGCGGTTTGCTCTCTGTTGCACTAGTCGTAGGCTTGCGCCTCCCAGGCGTTACCTGGCACCCTGCCCTATGGAGCCCGGACTTTCCTCCCCTCCATCTGTCTCCCCGAAGAGGACGGCAATGAAGCGGCGACTGTCTGGTCAACTCCGGCGCGGATAGTAGCGTCGCGGCGGCGGCAGGTCAACCGCTTTACGGCTGTTGTTGCTCCAGCGCGTGCTTATACAGCGCATTTTTCTTCACGCCGTGGATTTCCGCCGCCAGCGCCGCCGCCTTTTTCAACGGCAGCTCTTTTTGCAGCAGCGCCAGCGTGCGCAGCGCCTCAAGCGGCAGCGCATCCTCCTGCGCCTTGTGGCCTTCGACGATCAGCACCATCTCACCGCGGCGGCGCACTTCATCTTCCTGCACCCACGCCAGCAGCTCGCCCACCGGCGCGCCGTGGATGGATTCCCAGGTTTTGGTCAGCTCGCGCGCCAGCACCACATAGCGCTGCGGGCCCCAGACGGTGACCATGTCCTGCAGGCTTTCCAGCAGGCGGTGGGTGGATTCGTAGAAAATCAGCGTGCGCGGTTCCTCCGCCAGCGCCATCAGCGTATCCTTGCGCCCCTTGGTTTTCGCCGGCAGGAAACCTTCGTAGCAGAAACGGTCGGAGGCGACGCCCGCGGCGCACAGCGCGGTGGTGGCGGCGCAGGCGCCCGGCAGCGGCACCACGCGAATGCCGGCCTCGCGGCAGCGGCGCACCAGGTGATAACCGGGATCGTTAATCAGCGGCGTGCCGGCGTCGGACACCAGCGCGATGCTCTGGCCTTCCTGCAGTTTCGCCAGCAGCTGATCGGCCTTTTGCTGTTCGTTGTGGTCGTGCAGCGCGAACAGACGCGCGTTGATCGCGAAGTGTTGCAGCAGCAATCCGGTATGGCGCGTGTCTTCCGCCGCGATCAGATCAACGCTTTTCAGTACCTCTAACGCGCGGTGGGTGATATCGCCCAGATTGCCGATGGGGGTGGGCACCACATACAGCGTTGATGCAGAAATGACTGATTGTTGGTGTTGATTCATTGTTTCATCCGGGTTGCCGATTTAATATTGAGCATCTTGAAAAAAACATCACTGGATACAGTATGCTTTCCTCAACATTCGTTCGTACCAAAGCAGGGCGTTCCAAGCCTGTCCGACTGACCGCAGTCATCGCCGCCGCCCTTTTCCTGGCGGGCTGTCCAAGTCGGGCCCCGCAAACGCCGCCCGCCAATATACAGGACGAAGCGAGCGCCAGCTCCGATTACTACCTGCAGCAGTTGCAGCAAAGCAGCGATGATAACAAGGCTGACTGGCAATTACTTGCTATTCGCGCCTTGCTGCGTGAAGGAAAACTGCCGCAGGCCGGCGACCAGTTGAACCAGCTGCCGAAAAACCTTAGCGGTGCGCAGCAGACTGAACGCCAGTTGCTGACCGCCGAACTGCAGATCGCCAACAAGAGCTACGTCAGCGCCCGCAGCACGCTGGGCCATCTGGACAGCGGTGCGCTGTCGCCGAATCAGAAGGTGCGCTACTACCAGGCGCAGATCGCCGCCAATCAGGGCAAAGCGTCGCTGCCATTGATCCGCGCCTATATCGCCCAGGAGCCGCTGCTGACCGGCAAGGCGCACCAGGACAATCTGGATCAAACCTGGCAGGCCCTGCTGCAGCTGACGCCGCAGGAGATGAACAGCCTGGTGATCAACGCCGACGAGAACGTGCTGCAAGGCTGGCTGGACCTGCTGCGCGTCTATCAGGACAACAAGCAGGATCCCGATCTGCTGAAGGCCGGCATCAAAGACTGGCAGAACCGTTATCCGAAGAACCCGGCGGCCAAAACGCTGCCGGCTCGCCTGAATCAGGTGCTGAACTTCACCCAGGCCTCCACCTCGAAAATCGCCCTGCTGCTGCCGTTGAACGGCCAGGCGAAAGTGTTCGCCGACGCCATCCAGCAAGGCTTCGAAGCGGCGAAAAACGGCGGTTCCATGCCGGCGCCGCAACCTCAAGCCGCGCAACCGGCCAGCACGCCGGCCCAAACGGCGCCGGCCGATCAGGCCGCTACGGGTGACATCAACGCCAACGGCGCTGTCAGCCCTTCGGCGCAAGAGAGCCAGCCTGCCGTCACCGCCGCGCAACCCGCTGCGCCGTCCAGCGCGCCGATAACGCCGCTGCAGGCCGCCAACGCGCAGGTCAAAGTGTACGACACCACCAGCCAGCCGCTCGCCGCCTTGCTGAGCCAGGCGCAGCAGGATGGCGCCACCCTGGTGGTCGGCCCACTGCTGAAAGAGAACGTCGATCAGTTGTCCGCCAGCACCACCACGCTGAACGTGCTGGCGCTCAACCAGCCCGAAACGCCGAAGGACAACCTGAACATCTGTTACTTCGCCCTGTCGCCGGAAGATGAAGCCCGCGACGCCGCCCGCCACATCTGGGAACAGCAGAAGCGTCAACCGCTGCTGCTGGTGCCGCGCGGCGCCTTCGGGGATCGCGTCGCCAGGGCCTTTAACCAGGAATGGCAGAAGCAAGGCGGGCAAACCGTGCTGCGCCAGGACATCGGCTCCGCCGGCGAGCTGCGCCAAATGGTGAACAGCGGCGGCATCCGCATGACCGGTACGCCGATGTCGAGCGCCCCGGCGCCGCAGAGCGTCACCATCGCCGGGCTGACCATTCCTGCGCCGCCGAGCGACGTGCCCGCCGCCACCGGCGGCAGCGTCGACGCGGTGTACATCGTCGCCACGCAGTCTCAGCTGACGCTGATCAAACCGATGATCGACATGGCTACCAGCTCGCGCGGCAAGCCGGCGATGTACGCCAGCTCGCGCAGCTACCAGGCCGGCGCCGGCCCGGACTTCCGTCTGGAAATGGAAGGCCTGCAGTTCAGCGATATTCCGCTGCTGGCCGGCTCTAACCCTCAGCTGCTGCAGCAGGCCAGCGCGCGTTTCCGCAACGACTACTCGCTGGTGCGCCTGTATGCGATGGGGATGGATGCCTGGACATTGGCCAACCACTTTGCTGAAATGCGCCAGCTGCCGGGCTTCCAGGTTTCCGGCACCACCGGTACGCTGAGCGCGTCGCCGAACTGCGTGATCAACCGTAAGCTGCCTTGGCTGCAATACCGTCAGGGTACGGTCGTTCCAGTCTCTTGAACCCACGCACCTCAGGGGCGGGCTATGAGTTACTGGCCCGCCGTCACCTGGAACACGCCGGGCTCACCTTCTGCGCCGCCAACGTCGCGGTGCGCGGCGGTGAGCTCGACCTCATCATGCGCGACGGCACCACCTGGGTGTTCGTCGAAGTGCGCTACCGCCGCAACGACGCCTTCGGCGGCGCGGCCGCCAGCGTCACCTTTCGCAAACAACAGCGGTTGCTGCACGCCGCCGCCGTCTGGCTGGCGGGGCGCGGAGCCAGTTTTGACACATCATCTTGCCGTTTTGATGTTTTGGCCATTACCGGTAGCCAGTTAGAATGGATACCCAACGCCTTCAATACGGATTAATCGGGGTTTTGCGGCGCAGACCGGCCCTTTGACTTAGTGGATTAATACAACGTGCTGGATAGAATTAAAGTCTGTTTCACCGAAAGCATCCAAACCCAGATCGCGGCGGCGGAAGCACTGCCGGACGCCATTTCCCGCGCTGCGATGACGCTGGTTCAATCCTTACTCAACGGCAACAAAATCCTGTGCTGCGGCAACGGCACCTCGGCCGCCAACGCGCAGCACTTCGCCGCCAGCATGATCAACCGTTTTGAAACCGAGCGCCCCAGCCTGCCGGCCATTGCTCTCAACGCCGACAACGTGGTGCTGACGGCAATCAGCAACGATCGGCTGCACGACGAAGTGTACGCCAAGCAGGTGCGTGCGCTCGGGCACACCGGCGACGTGCTGCTGGCGATTTCCACCCGCGGCAACAGCCGTGATATTGTGAAGGCGGTCGAGGCGGCCGTGACGCGCGATATGACCATCGTCGCGCTTACCGGCTACGACGGCGGCGAGCTGGCCGGGCTGCTCGGCCAGCAGGATGTCGAAATCCGCATCCCGTCGCACCGCAGCTCGCGCATTCAGGAAATGCATATGTTGACCGTAAACTGCCTGTGCGACCTGATAGACAATACGTTATTCCCCCACCAGGACGATTAAGGAACTGAGATGAAGCTAAAAGCCACATTTGCAGTGCTGTCCAGCGCCCTGCTGTTGCAAGGCTGTATCGCCGGCGTCGTCGTCGGCAGTGCGGCCGTCGCCACCAAAACCGCCACCGACCCGCGCAGCGTAGGGACCCAGGTGGATGACGGCACGCTGGAAGCCAGGGTCGAAAGCGCCCTGAGCAAAGACCAGCAGTTGAAGAAAGATGCCCGGGTGGTCGCCACCGCCTATCAGGGCAAGGTGCTGTTGACCGGCCAGTCGCCTAACGCCGATCTTACCGCGCGCGCCAAGCAGATCGCCATGGGCGTGGAAGGCACGACCGAAGTGTATAACGAAATCCGTCAGGGCACGCCGGTCAGCCTGAGCACCGCGTCCTCCGACACCTGGATCACCACCAAGGTGCGTTCGCAGCTGCTCACCAGCGATACGGTGAAATCGTCCAACGTGAAGGTCACCACCGAAAACGGCGAAGTGTTCTTGCTGGGCCTGGTCACGCAGCAGGAAGGGCAGTCGGCGGCGCAGATCGCCAGCCAGGTCAGCGGCGTGAAGCACGTCACGACCGCCTTTACCTACGTAAAATAATCCGCCTGGCGGGAGCGGCACCGTGCCGTTCCCGCCCGTTTAATCCAGCTTGTTCTCGCGTAAAAACGCTTCCCCGCCCAGTTGCCGCATCTGCCGCATGATCCACTGTTGACGCTGCACCACATAGCCGGACGGCGCATCGGCCCTGAAGCGATGCGGATTCGGCAATACCGCCGCCAGCAGCGCCGCTTCGGCCGCGCTCAGGCGCTTGGCCGGCTTATGGAAAAAGCGCTGTGAAGCCTCTTCCACGCCGAACACCCCATCGCCGAACTCGACGATGTTCAGGTACACCGTCAGAATGCGCCGCTTGGTCCACACCAATTCGATGCCGGACGTCAGCCCGGCCTCCAACCCTTTGCGCAGCCAGCTGCGGCCATCCCACAAAAACAGGTTCTTGGCGGTTTGCTGCGACAGCGTGGACGCGCCACGGATGCGCGTCGGGCGCTTCTCGTTGTGGCTGAGCGCCTTTTCAATGGCCGCCACGTCGAAGCCCCAATGGTCTGGAAACTTCTGATCTTCCGCCGCCATCACCGCCAGCGCCATTTGCGGCGAGATGTCGTCCATCGACACCCAGTCCGAATGGGCGACATAGCCGAAGTCGCCGCTCAGCCAGGCGCTGACCTGCCGTTCCACCATCACGGCGGAAAACGGCACCGGCAGGAAGGCGAAGAGCACAATGCCCAACACCCACAGGCCGATAATCGCGATGACGCCGCGCTTCAGCCAATACCACGGGCGCAGCCGCCGCCATCCGACGAGCGATTTTCTCATTCAGCCAGTTCCAGCACCCGCGCCACCAGCTTATCGATGCCCAGGGCCGCCTGCGCGATAGACGGCGCCAGCATATAGGCCGGCGTGGTCACGATCTTATGTTCGCTGTCCACCACGATGTCGTCCACCGGGCAAATCACCGGTTCGCCGCCCATGGCGTCAATCACTTCCCCCAGATCCGGATCGTTGCCAATGGTCAGCCGCGCTTGTTGATCCAGCAGTTTCGGCAACAGCGCCGGCGCGATGCACATCAGGCCAATTGGTTTGTTGGCCTTATGCATCTCGCGCGTCAGGCGCGCCAAATCTTCATCGACCCAACATTCCGCGCCGGCTTCGGCGAAATTGCTGAGGTTCTTGGCGGCGCCAAAGCCGCCGGGCACGATCAGCGCATCCAGCTGCGCGGCCTCCGCCAGCGCCAGCGGCTGCACCGCACCGCGGGCAATGCGCGCCGATTCAATCAGAACATTGCGCGACTCCGCCATCTCCTCACCAGATAAGTGATTAATAACATGGCGTTGTGGTTTATCAGGCGCAAAGCACACCGCCTGGGCGCCGGCACGATCCAACGCCAGCAGCGTCAGCACCGCTTCATGGATCTCCGTACCGTCATAAACGCCGCTGCCGCTGAGGACTACACCCACCTTTTTCATCACTCTTACTCCTGTCGCTGCTGTCAACTGGTTCGTGCTCGGAGTTGACAAACACTAATCTACATCACACATTTTAATGAATCTTCTAACAAGAGCGCTTACATTTGCTATGTTGTTGGCTGTATGATGTTTAGGAATTCGCAACAACCTGCTCGACCAGAACACTGAAACCAATACGCAGGTTCACAATTTCCCTGGTGTTGGCGCAATATTCGCGCACCCCGGCTTAGGTCGGGGTCATTTTTTTTCAGCGTTCTCAACCCAAGCCCGCAGTACCTGCACGTCGTTGCGCCACTCTTGTTTCAGCTCATCCACCCAATCCTGCACGTTATCCCACCAGGCCGGCAGCGTCGGCGTTTGAATCTGCTGCGCCAGCTGCTGCAGATGGCGCAGACCGACCGAACCGGCGGCGCCCTTGATCTTATGCCCTTCCTCAGTGATACCTTTCTGATCGCGCGCCGTCATGTTGGAGTCCAGCACCGCCAGATAGCCCGGCATCATCTGTTCGAACATCTCCAGACTTTGGTGGATCAGCTGCGGGCCAACCAGATCCATGTACTGTTCCAGCATCGCGGTATCGAGTAACGACTCATTAATCTGCATCGCCTTGTGCTCCGTTTTCTTTGAAGTGTGAGAAGGTTGATGATCCCAATAGTGTTTGATGACCTTGGTCAGCGCCGGCACCGACAGCGGCTTGCTCAGCACATCGTCCATGCCCGCCTCGAGATACTCTTTTTTGTCTTTCAGCACGTTGGCGGTCAGGGCCACCAACGGCGGCAGCGCCTGCCCGGCATAGCGCTCGCGCAGCGCCCGGGCGATGTCCAGCCCGGTCATGTCCGGCAGTTGGATGTCCAGCAGCACCAGATCGAACTCGTCCGGCTCGAACATCGCCAGCGCGTCGTGGCCGTTCATTGCCACGTCGACGCTGTTGCCCAGCTTCTCCAGCACCGAGCGCGCCACGATCACGTTCAGTTCGATATCTTCCACCAGCAGGATGTGCAGCGCCGGCAACGGCAGCGCCTCTTCCTCCGGCGCCGCGCTGACGGCCTCCTGCACCGCCGGCGCCTTGATGGTTAAGGTAAAGCAAGAACCGTGCCCTTGTTCGCTGCGCACGGTGATGTCGCCGCCCATGCTCTGCGCCAGCCGTTTGGAGACCGCCAGCCCGATGCCGGTGCCGGTGGCCGGGCGGCCGCCGCGCTGATCTTTCACCTGGTAATACATGGCGAAGATTTTGTCCTGCTCGTCCTGCGGGATGCCCATGCCCGAATCTTCCACCTCGAACACCAGTTTCTCCTGCGCCTCGCGCCGTACGCGCACCACAATTTGCCCCTGCTGGGTAAATTTCACCGCGTTGCCGATCAGATTCCACAAGATCTGCCGCAGGCGGGTGCCGTCGGTCACGATCTGCTGCGGCAGCGGCGTCTGCGGCTCCATGACGAACTGCAGCCCTTTCGGCTGCGCCAGCAGGCCCGAGAGGTTCTCCAAATCCGCCAGGAAACCGGTGAAGTCCACCGGCTGGTTGTCGAGCTGCACCTTGCGCCGCTCGAGCTTGTCCATTTCGATAATGTCGTTGAAGATATTGCCGAGGGTGATGGCGCTGACGTGGATGGTCTTCAGGTATTTCAGCTGCTCGTCGTTCAGCTCGGTATCGAGCAGAATGCGGCTCAGGCCGACGATGCCGTTAAGCGGCGTACGCAGCTCGTGGCTGATGGTGGAGATAAAGGTAGTCTTCTCCCTGCTGGCGTTCTCCAGCGCGTCCTGGTAGCGCTTACGCTCGGTAATATCGCGGCCGAAGCCCATCAGCCCGTGGCGTTTGCCCACCCGGTCGTAAAACGGCACCTTGCGCAGCTCGAAACAGGCCTTGCGGCCGTCGGGATACACCAGCCACTGTTCGTAGGTCAGCGAAACGTTGTGGCGGAACACTTTCTCGTCGGTCTCAATCACCTTTTCAGCGATCTCCTGGCCGTAGACGTCGAACGGCGTCAGGCCGATCAATTGCTTCTCGCTCTTGCCGGTCAGCAGCTCCATCGCGCGGTTGCAGCCGGAAAATTCTTTGTCTTCGTTGCGGTAGTAGACCAGATCCGGCGAGGCATCGAGGAAGGAACGCAACAGCGCCGATTGCTGGCCCAGCTCAATCTGCGCCTGCTCGCGCTGTTCCATCTCTTCCGTCAGCTTTTCCATCACCTGCAGGCGCTCTTCTTCCGCCTTGATACGGTCGGCGATCTCCTGATTCAGCTGGCTGATATTGTCTTTGAGCTGCTGATTGAGCTCCAGATCGCGGTGGCGCATCTCTTCCAGCTTGTCCACCAGCCGCGCCAGCCGTTGGCGCGACTCTTCCAACTGTTCCACCACCACCGAGAGAAAATAGACCGCCCACGGGGTGATCAACAGGCCGAAGAAGATCGAACGCACCACGTCGATGCTTTCCACTTCGCCGCGCAGCAGCATGGTCACCGCCATCTGCACCACCATCGCCAGCACCACCAGCGCCGAGGCCAGCAGCAGCGAGAAGCGCACCAACCCCAGTTTCACCATTAAATCAACGTAGTACTGGGCCAACACCCGGATTTGCTTCATAGCGGCTCCCATCAGACACAATCTTTTGAATCATACCGTAAATTTTTCCGTCGTGTCTGAGAGTCAAGTCCTGCTAACGGAAAATAGCGGCGTCTGGCATGCGACGGGCAGCTCATTGCCGCCGGCACCGTGAACAAACACGTTGATCATCCCGCTCATACTTAGGGATTAATCAATTGTAACTAAAAGATTTTTTATGTGATTCACCCCACACCCAGGCCGCTTGAGAATGCCATTTTATTAATATATTAATGATGCACCGTGCATGACGCTTGCTTTAGCAGACACGGATAGCGAAGCCCTGTGGCTTGAAGTAAGGGAAAGGATTTTATCCCGCGGTTTACTTTCACCGGCAGCAGCGTTGTGGCCAGCCCGGCAGGCTTCCTCATTTCTTTGATGTGAGGACTAACCATGTTAACCATCTATCGCACTACCCTGTTCGTCCTGTCGCTGACCGTCATCTTTCCCCTGAAAGCCGCTACCGCCGTGGCCGGCTATTTGAATGAGGAACAACGGCAAATCGCCACGCTGTTGCCGCCGCCGCCTTCAACAGCGACGCCGCAGAATCGGGCGGATCTGCAGGCGGTGCTGACCATACAGGCTAGCCGTACGGCGGAACAGATCGCCAAGGCCAAGCGGGATGATCATCTGGAAGACGCCGCCTTTCCCTTTGCCCGCGATATTTTCGGCCCGACGTTCACCGTCGATCGCCATCCGCTCACCGCTGCCCTGTTCCGCCGGGTTTATCAGGACTTTGAGCAAAGCCTGATGCCCGCCAAAGCCTTCTATAGTCGCCCGCGCCCCTATGAGGCCGACAGCCGCGTAAAACCGCTGCTGCCGCCGCCGGAAGGCGACTCCTACCCCAGCGGGCACGCGATGGACAGCTACCTGACGGCGATCCTGCTGGCGCAGATGGTGCCGGAAAAACGCAGCGCGCTGTTTGAACGAGCGGCAAGCAATGCGCAAAGTCGGGTCATTGCCGGCGTCCACTACCCGAGCGATCTGGAAGGCGGCAAGCTGGCAGCGACGGCGCTCGCCGCACGGCTGCTGGCGAACCCGCAGCTGCAGGCCGACCTGCAACGCGCACGCGCGGAGGTGCGCGCCAACCTGCGGTTATAACGTCGGTAAATAACGCAGGGCGGCATCCAGCGCGCTGCCCTGCCCGCCGTGCCGTTGTAGATAAGCGCCGACCGCCTGCATGCCGCTCCAGCGGTTTTCGCACCACAGCGGCGCCAGCAGCGTCGGCCGGCGGGCGCTGGCGGAAAGGCGGTGGTACACCACCTCGCCCGGCGTATGGCGGATCATCTCCCCGGCGCTGGCGGCGTAATCCTCCAGCGCCAGTTCGGGCAACCGCCCGGCCTGCCACGCCCGCGCCAGGGTGCTGCCGGTGACGACGTGCAGCGGGTGCAGCTTGATGCCATCCACGCCGGTCTCCGTCACCTGCTGCAGCGTGAGCAGATGATCGCGCTGGGTTTCTCCCGGCAGCCCGACGATCAGATGGCAGCACACCTTCAGCCCGCGCTGCCGGGCCAGCCGCGCAGTCTGCTGATAACAGCGAAAATCATGGCCGCGGTTGATGCGCTTCAGTGTCTTATCGTGCGCCGTCTGTAACCCCAGCTCCAGCCACACCTCATAGCCTTGCTCGCGGTAGCCCGTCAGCAGATCCAGCGCGGCGGCCGGCACGCAGTCCGGCCGGGTGCCGACGCACAGGCCGACCATGGCACTCTGCGCCAATGCCTGCCGATACATCGCCTCCAGCCGTTCAACCTCCGCATAGGTGCTGGTATAGGCCTGGAAATAGGCCAGATAGCGCCGCGCCCGATCGACCCGCGCGGCCTGCTGCGCCAGCTGTTCGGCGATGCTCTGCCGCTGCATCGCCTCATCGGCGAACGAGGCAACGTTGCAGAACGTACAGCCGCCGCGCCCCAACGTGCCGTCGCGGTTAGGGCAGCCGAATCCGCCGTGCAGCGTGAGTTTATGGATCTTTTCGCCATAGCGGCGCTGGAGATCCGCGCCAAACATATTGACTAATTGCGGCAACTGCATAATCTTGGTGATTCTCTGTGTTCAAAGCCGCGATGCTAATAAGAAACGGTTTTTCCCGCGATGACAGAGATCAACGCTTTCACCGCAAGGCGCCACCAGGCATAACTATTCATCATAAATGCAAATCAATTCACTATAATTCTGATGAATTATTCTAATCGTCACGCAACCGTTAACGGCAATATGACAACACGGTGAAAAATAGTCATAAACATCAGCCAAGCAATATCTTATAGAATAAAATTCTGGCATTACCCCTCGCACTAGCATGGTGCAGAGATTAAGGGGTTGCACTATAGTGAGACAGCTCACACTTCTGAGTGGATCGGCGTTGCCCCACGATAGTGCAAAAATGCATTAAAACTCTTATTTTTCAAATAAATAAATACCATCAATTCGATAAGAATCTATCTTAAGCCCACATTTGACCTGCGAATTCTTTCTCGCTAAGTTGGAAGTCCGCTGGAAGCTTTCTGGACGGGCAAACGTCTCGTCATATTTATGCAGTAATTGAAGACTCCCTCTTAAAACAAGTCCTATACCACTTGTGAGACCGTCACGAGAGGCCATTGATGGAGGGCGGAAAAGCAGATTGGCGGGGTTAACTTGCTGATTGGACTTCTGCCTGAAATTGGGAAGCCCCCTCGCAGTAGGTTGTGAGAGTCACGCAGAGCCTGGGGAGGTTCACGATATGTTGTACGATAAATCCCAAGAGAGGGACAACTGTGGTTTCGGCCTGATCGCCCACATAGAAGGCGAACCTAGCCACAAGGTGGTGCGCACCGCCATTCACGCGCTGGCCCGCATGCAGCACCGCGGCGCGATCCTCGCCGACGGCAAGACCGGCGACGGCTGCGGCCTGTTGCTGCAAAAACCCGATCGCTTCTTCCGCATGGTGGCGGAAGAGCGCGGCTGGCGTTTGGCCAAAAACTACGCCGTCGGCATGATGTTCCTCAGCCAGAATGAAGAGGAAGCGCGCCTCAGCCGCCGCATCGTGGAAGAAGAGCTGCAAAACGAAACGCTGTCGATCGTCGGCTGGCGTGAAGTGCCGACCAACCCGGACGTGCTGGGTGAAATCGCCCTCTCCTCCCTGCCGCGCATCGAGCAAATCTTCGTTAACGCCCCGGCCGGCTGGCGCCCGCGCGATATGGAGCGCCGCCTGTTCGTGGCGCGCCGCCGCATCGAGAAACGCGTGCAGGATGACAGTTTCTACGTCTGCAGCTTCTCCAATCTGGTGACGATCTATAAAGGCCTGTGCATGCCTGCGGATCTGCCGCGCTTCTATCTCGATCTGGCGGACCTGCGCCTGGAATCGGCCATTTGCCTGTTCCACCAGCGCTTTTCCACCAACACCGTGCCGCGCTGGCCGCTGGCTCAGCCGTTCCGCTACCTGGCGCACAACGGCGAAATCAACACCATCACCGGCAACCGCCAGTGGGCGCGCGCCCGTACCTATAAATTCCAAACGCCGCTGATCCCGGACCTGCAGGCCGCCGCGCCGTTCGTCAACGAAACCGGCTCCGACTCCAGCTCGCTGGACAACATGCTGGAGCTGCTGCTGGCGGGCGGGATGGATCTCATCCGCGCCATGCGCTTGCTGGTGCCGCCGGCCTGGCAGAACAACCCGGACATGGACGGCGATCTGCGCGCCTTCTTCGACTTCAACTCGATGCACATGGAGCCGTGGGACGGCCCGGCCGGCATCGTGATGTCCGACGGCCGCTACGCCGCCTGTAACCTCGATCGCAACGGCCTGCGCCCGGCGCGCTATGTGATCACCAAAGACAAGCTGATCACCTGCGCCTCCGAAGTCGGCATCTGGGATTACCAGCCGGATGAAGTGGTGGAAAAAGGCCGCGTCGGCCCCGGCGAGCTGATGGTGATCGACACCCGCAGCGGCCGCATCCTGCACTCGGCGGAAACCGACAACGATCTGAAAAGCCGCCACCCGTATAAAGAGTGGATGGAGAAAAACGTCAAACGCCTGGTGCCGTTCGAAGATCTGCCGGACGATCAGGTCGGCAGCCGCGAGCTCGACGACGCGCAGCTCGAAACCTACCAGAAACAGTTCGGCTACAGCAGTGAAGAGCTGGATCAGGTGATCCGCGTGCTGGGCGAAATTGGCCAGGAAGCCACCGGTTCGATGGGCGACGATACCCCGTTCGCCGTGCTCTCCAGCCGGCCGCGCATCGTTTACGACTATTTCCGCCAGCAGTTCGCGCAGGTCACCAATCCGCCGATCGATCCGCTGCGTGAAGCGCACGTCATGTCGCTGGCCACCAGCATCGGCCGCGAAATGAACGTGTTCTGCGAAGCAGAAGGCCAGGCGCACCGCCTGAGCTTCAAATCGCCGATCCTGCTGTACTCCGATTTCAAACAGCTCACCACGCTGGAAGGCGAATACTATCGCGCCGAGACGCTCGATCTGACCTTCGATCCGCAGCAGCAGGATCTGGAGCAGACCATTCGCGCCCTGTGCGACGAAGCGGAACGCAAGGTGCGCGAAGGCGCGGTGCTGTTGGTGCTGTCCGACCGCGCCATCGCGCCCGGCCGCCTGCCGGTACCGGCCCCGATGGCCGTTGGCGCCGTGCAAACCCGGCTGGTGGAGAAAAGCCTGCGCTGCGACGCCAACCTGATCGTTGAAACCGCCAGCGCCCGCGATCCGCACCACTTCGCCGTGCTGCTCGGCTTCGGCGCGACCGCCATCTACCCGTATCTGGCCTATGAAACCCTGGCCAAGCTGGTGGACAGCCAGGCGATCGACAAGAAATACCGCGACGTGATGCTGAACTACCGCAACGGCATCAACAAAGGCCTGTACAAGATCATGTCCAAAATGGGCATCTCGACCATCGCCTCTTACCGCTGTTCCAAGCTGTTCGAAGCGGTCGGCCTGCACCGCGATCTGGCGGACCTGTGCTTCCAGGGCGTGGTCAGCCGCATCGGCGGTGCCAGCTTCAGCGATTTCCAGCAGGATCTGCAGAACCTCTCCAAGCGCGCCTGGCTGAAACGCAAACCGCTGGAGCAAGGCGGCCTGCTGAAGTTCGTGCACGGCGGCGAATACCACGCTTACAACCCGGACGTGGTGAACTCGCTGCAAAAAGCGGTGCACAGCGGCGAGTACAGCGACTATCAGGCCTACGCCAAGCTGGTGAACGAGCGGCCGGTCGCCATGCTGCGCGATCTGCTGGCCATTACGCCGAAAGGCGAACCGATCCCGGTCGATCAGGTCGAGCCGGCGGAGTCGCTGTTCAAACGCTTCGACACGGCGGCGATGTCGATCGGCGCACTGAGCCCGGAAGCGCACGAGTCGCTGGCGATCGCCATGAACGGCCTCGGCGGCTTCTCCAACTCCGGCGAAGGCGGCGAAGATCCGGCGCGCTACCGCACCAACAAGGTGTCGCGTATCAAACAGGTGGCCTCCGGCCGCTTCGGCGTCACGCCGGCCTACCTGGTGAACGCCGACGTGATCCAGATTAAGGTGGCGCAAGGCGCCAAGCCGGGCGAAGGCGGCCAGCTGCCGGGCGACAAAGTCACCCCGTACATCGCCAGACTGCGTTACTCGGTGCCGGGCGTGACGTTGATCTCCCCGCCGCCGCACCACGACATCTACTCGATCGAAGATCTGGCGCAGCTGATCTTCGATCTGAAGCAGGTCAACCCGAAGGCGGTGATCTCGGTGAAACTGGTGTCCGAGCCGGGCGTTGGCACCATCGCCACCGGCGTGGCGAAAGCCTATGCCGATCTGATCACCATCGCCGGTTACGACGGCGGCACCGGCGCCAGCCCGCTGTCCTCGGTGAAATATGCCGGCTGCCCATGGGAACTGGGCCTGGTGGAAACCCAGCAGGCGCTGGTGGCCAACGGCCTGCGCCACAAGATCCGCCTGCAGGTGGACGGCGGCCTGAAAACCGGCGTGGACATCGTCAAAGCGGCGATCCTGGGCGCGGAAAGCTTCGGCTTCGGCACCGGGCCGATGGTGGCGCTGGGCTGCAAATACCTGCGCATCTGCCACCTCAACAACTGCGCGACCGGCGTTGCGACTCAGGACGACAAGCTGCGCCGCGATCACTACCACGGCCTGCCGGAACGCGTGACGAATTACTTCCAGTTTATCGCGCGTGAGACCCGCGAGATCATGGCCCAGCTGGGCGTAAGCCAACTGGTGGATCTGATCGGCCGCACCGAATTCCTGACCGAGCTGGACGGCATTTCCGCCAAGCAGAACAAGCTGGATCTGTCGCCGTTGCTGACAACCGCCACGCCGCATCCGGGCAAAGCGGTGTACTGTACCGAAAGCAGCAACCCGGCGTTCGACAAGGGTCTGCTGAACAAAGAGTTGCTGGCGCAGGCGCAGCCGTACATCGAAGCGAAGCAGGGTAAAACCTTCTACTTCGACATTCGCAACACCGACCGCTCCGTGGGCGCCATGCTGTCCGGCGCGATCGCCAACGTACACGGCGATCAGGGGATGGCAGGCGATCCGATCAAGGCGCACTTCTCCGGCACCGCCGGGCAGAGCTTCGGCGTCTGGAACGCCGGCGGTGTCGAGCTGACCCTGACCGGCGACGCCAACGACTATGTCGGCAAAGGCATGGCCGGCGGCAGCATCGCGGTGCGCCCGCCGATCGGTTCCGCCTTCCGCAGCCATGAAGCCAGCATCGTCGGCAACACCTGCCTGTACGGTGCCACCGGTGGCAAGTTGTTCGCCGCCGGCCGCGCGGGCGAACGTTTCGCGGTGCGCAACTCCGGCGCCATCACCGTGGTGGAAGGCATCGGCGACAACGGCTGCGAATACATGACCGGCGGCATCGTCTGCGTGCTGGGTAAAACCGGCATCAACTTCGGTGCCGGCATGACCGGCGGCTTCGCCTACGTGCTGGACGAAGACGGCGAGTTCCGCAAGCGCGTGAACCCGGAGCTGGTGGAAGTGCTGGATGTCGATCAGCTGGCGATCCATGAGGAGCACCTGCGCGGCCTGATCACCGAACACGTGCAGGCGACCGGCTCTTCCCGCGCGGAAGAGATCCTGGCCAACTGGCCGGAGTGGGCGCCGAAGTTCGCCCTGGTCAAACCGAAGTCCAGCGATGTCAAAGCGCTGTTGGGTCACCGTAGCCGTTCCGCAGCCGAGCTGCGGGTGCAGGCGCAGTAAGAGGTAGGTCATTAATGAGCCAGAACGTTTATCAATTTATCGACCTGCAGCGTGTTGATCCGCCAAAGAAACCGCTGAAGATCCGCAAAATCGAGTTCGTCGAGATCTACGAACCGTTTTCGGAAACCCAGGCCAAGGCCCAGGCGGACCGCTGTCTGTCCTGCGGCAACCCGTACTGCGAGTGGAAGTGCCCGGTGCACAACTACATCCCGAACTGGCTGAAATTGGCCAACGAAGGCCGCATCATGGAAGCGGCGGACCTGGCGCATCAGACCAACAGCCTGCCGGAAGTGTGCGGCCGCGTATGCCCGCAGGATCGCCTGTGCGAAGGCTCCTGCACCCTGAACGACGAGTTCGGTGCGGTCACCATCGGCAATATCGAGCGCTACATCAGCGATAAGGCCATCGAAATGGGCTGGAAGCCGGATATGTCGCACGTGCAGCCGACCGGCAAGCGCGTGGCGATCGTCGGTGCCGGCCCCGCCGGGCTGGCCTGCGCCGACGTGCTGACCCGCAATGGCGTCAAGGCGGTCGTATACGATCGTCATCCGGAGATCGGCGGCCTACTGACCTTCGGCATCCCGGCCTTCAAGCTGGAAAAGGAAGTGATGGTCAAACGCCGCGGCATCTTCAGCGAGATGGGCATCGAGTTCCAGTTGAACACCGAAGTGGGCAAAGACGTCAGCATGGAGACCTTGCTGAGCGAGTACGATGCGGTGTTCCTCGGCGTCGGCACCTATCAGTCGATGCGCGGCGGCCTGGAGAATGAGGAGGCGCAGGGCGTGTACGACGCGCTGCCGTTCCTGATCGCCAACACCAAGCAGCTGATGGGGTATGAAACCGAGCAGCACGAGCCTTACGTCAGCATGGAAGGCAAACGGGTGGTGGTGCTGGGCGGCGGCGATACCGCCATGGACTGCGTGCGTACCTCGGTGCGTCAGGGCGCAACTCAGGTCATCTGCGCCTACCGCCGCGACGAAGCCAACATGCCGGGCTCCAAGCGCGAAGTGAAGAACGCCCGGGAAGAAGGGGTGGACTTCCAGTTCAACCTGCAGCCGCTGAGCATCGAACTGAACAGCGCCGGCCGCGTGGCCGGAGTGAAAATGGTGCGCACTCAGCTGGGCGCGCCGGATGCCAACGGCCGTCAGACGGCGGAGCAGGTGCCGGGTTCCGAACACGTGATCGACGCGGACGCGGTGGTGATGGCGTTCGGCTTCCGCCCACACCGCATGGACTGGCTGGCGGCGCACGACGTGCAGCTGGATAAACAGGGCCGCATCCTGGCGCCGGAAGGCAGCGACAACGCGTTCCAGACCAGCAACCCGAAAATCTTCGCCGGTGGTGACGCAGTGCGCGGATCTGACCTGGTAGTGACGGCGATCGCCGAAGGCCGCAAAGCGGCAGACGGCATCATGAACTACCTGGAAGTGTAAACCTTCCGTACCATCAGAGGCCCGGCATATTGCCGGGCCTCTGTTTTTAGCCTGCCACGCTTTGTAACAACCTCCCCGCTCCTCACCGCCTCAACGCGCTATAGTATTGAGTTAGCACCATTGCGGGGCGCGGCTGCGCCTGACACCGAGATAAGGATAGCGAACATGAAATGCTCCATTTCCCTGTTGGCCGGCGCGCTGCTGGCCGTCAATTTCAGCGCTTCAGCCATGGCGCTGGATTCGCAGGAGGTTGGTTACAATATCGAAGCGCGCGGCGCACGGCCGGTCGTGGCGCAGTTGGGCAAGGCCGGGCAGTTCGGCGCCGTGGAAAACAGCATCCGGCTGGGGGACGACAGCTGGATTGCCCTGGCGCCCAAGTTGGCCGGCGGCGGCAATGCCGGATTTACCGCCGGCATCAAATCAGCCCTCTCTGCAGCCCTGATCTACAATCCGGCGGCGGTGTTGCAGGCGCTCAACAAAGGAAACGATCTGCCGCTCAATGACATTTGCACCGCCCCGCCGGAAGTGCAAGGCGATACCGCCATCACCAGTTTCCGTGAGCGTGCAACCCACGCCCTGTCTACCGTACGCGTAGGCGATCTCAGCGCGCCGCGCGACGCCTGCATTGCCGCGTTGAAAGGCTGACCCGCTTCTGCCGGGCAAAAAAAAAGCACCCCCATGGGGTGCTTTTTCGTTTGTTCTCACGGGGTTATTTCACCACGCGCAGCGCCGGGCGGCCACCGCGCGGCGGCTGCGGCGGTTCGTCATCCGGGCCGTTGTCTTCCGCGGTATCCGGGCGATCGCCGTCGATCACTGACATCAGGGTTTCCGAAGGGATCGTCTCATTGTCCAGACCTTCGAACACGCCTTCGCTCTCGTCGTAGGCGGCTTCCGGTTCGAACATCGTGCCGGCGCCGTTTTCACGCGCATAGATCGCCAGCACGGCGGCCATCGGCACCGAAACCTGACGCGGCACGCCGCCGAAGCGCGCGTTGAACTGCACGTCTTCGTTACCCAACGCCAGGTTGCCTACCGCGCGCGGCGCGATATTCAGCACGATCTGGCCGTCACGCGCGAACTCCATCGGCACCTGCACGTCCGGGCGAGTCACGTCGACCACCAGGTGCGGCGTCAGTTGGTTATCCAGCAGCCAGTCGTAGAACGCCCGCAGCAGATACGGGCGACGCGGCGTCATCTGAGACATGTCCATCGCGCTTAGCCCCGGGTCTGCAGGCGCATTTCACGCTCGGCTTCGGTCAGGGAAGCCAGGAAGGCGTCGCGTTCGAAGACGCGGGTCATGTAGCCTTTCAGCTCTTTGGAACCGGCACCGCTCAATTCGATGCCCAGCTGCGGCAGACGCCACAACAACGGCGCCAGGTAGCAATCCACCAGGCTGAACTCTTCGCTCATGAAATACGGCGCCTGACCGAAGATAGGCGCGATCGCCAGCAACTCTTCGCGCAGTTGGCGGCGGGCGGATTCCGCTTCCTGGCCGCTGCTCTTCTCGATCTTGTCCATCAGCGAGTACCAGTTCTTCTCGATGCGCAGCATCATCAGACGGCTCTCACCACGGGCAACCGGGTAAACCGGCATCAGCGGCGGGTGCGGGAAACGCTCATCCAGATATTCCATGATGATGCGGGATTCATACAGGGTCAGTTCGCGATCGACCAGCGTAGGCACCGTCTGGTAAGGGTTGAGGTCAATCAGATCTTGCGGCAGGTTATCCATTTCGACCTGCTCGATCTCGACGCTGACACCTTTCTCCGCCAGTACGATACGTACTTGATGGCTAAAAATGTCGGTCGGGCCAGAGAACAGCGTCATTACCGAACGTTTGTTGGCAGCGACAGCCATGAAAACCTCCAAGTTATCTAGAAAATACTGCGAATAGCCAACTGACAGGCTGCTATCCTGAATAATCTTGCCGCAGGCCGGCAGCACGCAGCGCGACCCGAGCCCATAAAAAACCGGCCCAGGAGGTCAACTGCACGGCGAACAGGCGCAAAAGTGGATGATAGTTTACCAGATTCTGCTTGTTTTGTGGGGGCGGTGCGGCGAATTCATGTTGAATTGTCTGATATGCCACAGATTTTAGTCGGGGACGGCGGATTTCAGGCGTAAAAAAACCCGGTGAAGCACCGGGTTTTTTGCGTAAATCGCACTGCCGAAGCAGCGAAAATTAACGCTTGGAGAACTGCGGACGACGACGTGCTTTACGCAGACCGACTTTCTTACGTTCAACCTGACGAGCGTCACGGGTGACGAAGCCAGCTTTACGCAGTTCAGAACGCAGAGTCTCATCGTATTCCATCAGTGCACGGGTGATACCGTGACGGATAGCGCCAGCTTGACCGGAGATACCACCACCTTTAACGGTGATGTACAGGTCCAGTTTGCCAACCATGTCGACCAGTTCCAGCGGCTGACGAACTACCATGCGGGCAGTTTCGCGACCGAAGTACTGTTCCAGGCTGCGCTGGTTGATAACGATGTTACCGTTGCCCGGCTTGATGAAGACGCGAGCGGCGGAGCTTTTGCGGCGACCAGTGCCGTAGTATTGATTTTCAGCCATTGCCATTAATCCCGATTAAATGTCCAGAACTTGCGGTTGCTGTGCCGCGTGATTGTGCTCGGTGCCCGCGTAAACTTTCAGTTTACGGAACATAGCACGACCCAGCGGGCCCTTTGGCAGCATGCCTTTAACCGCGATTTCAATCACGCGCTCAGGACGGCGGGCAATCATCTCTTCAAAGGTCGCTTGCTTGATACCACCGATGTGGCCGGTGTGGTGGTAGTACACTTTGTCTGTACGCTTGTTGCCGGTTACAGCAACTTTGTCAGCGTTCAGAACGATGATGTAATCACCGGTATCCACGTGCGGGGTGTATTCCGCTTTATGCTTGCCGCGCAGGCGACGAGCCAGTTCAGTAGCGAGACGGCCTAAAGTTTTACCATCTGCATCAACAACGTACCAGTCGCGTTTTACGGTTTCTGGTTTAGCTGTAAAAGTTTTCATTAGAAAGCTTACCCAATAATTAGTTACACGTTGGTGAACACCCAAACGCTCGAAAACAGTTGAGGCTCACACGACCATACAAGTCCAGCAAACCTACCCCTTCGAATAGCCATTGCCGGCACTATAAAGTTTTTGGGAAAAAAAACTTTGTTGTAACGTGGGGTCGCAAGATTATAGAGAAGTCGCTCACAAAGATCGAACGGTTTTTGAATGGAAAATAAATTTATCGCCGGCGGCGGACAACCGGCGATAGGCCCGGCGGGCTCAGGGCAGATGCGGCAGCTTGAGGTACTCTTCGCTCTGCATTTCCTGCAGGCGCGACAGGCAGCGCTGGAATTCAAATTTCAGCTGCACCCCCTGATAGATCTCGAACATCGACGCTTCGGCGCCGATCACCAGCTTGATGTGACGCTCGTAGAATTCATCCACCAACGCCAGGAAACGGCGCGCGGTATTCTCTTTCAGCGGCCCCATCACCTGCACATTATACAGGATCACGCTGTGATACAGCCGCGACAGCGCGATGTAGTCCAGCTGGCTGCGCGCCTCTTCGCACAGCGTGTGGAAATCCACCGCCAGCACGCCGTCCACCGAACGGATCGCCTGCAGCGGCCGATGGTTGATCTGCAGCACCGGCGCGTCCTCCCCCGCCTTGCCCGCCAGCTTGACGAACATCCGATCCAGCGCCTCACGCGTCTGGTCGCTCAGCGGTGTCAGGTAGAGGTGCGCCTGGGTCAGGGTGCGCAGACGATAGTCGATGCCGGCGTCGACGTTCATTACGTCGCAGTACTCGTTGATGAGATCGATGGCCGGCAGGAAACGCGCCCGCTGCAGGCCGTTGCGGTACAGATCGTCCGGCGGGATGTTCGAGGTGGCCACCAGCGTGATGCCGCGCGCGAATAGCGCCTGCAGCAGCGTGGCCAGCAGCATGGCGTCGGTGATGTCGGAGACGAAGAATTCGTCGAAGCACAATACGTCGGTCTCGGCCTTAAAGCCGTCGGCGACGATTTCCAGCGGGTTTTCCCGCCCCTGCAACTCGGTCAGCTCTTCATGCACCCGCAGCATGAAGCGGTGGAAGTGCAGGCGCATTTTGCGATCGCCCGGCAAACTGTGGAAGAACATATCCATCAACCAGGTTTTGCCGCGCCCGACGCCGCCCCACATATACAGCCCCTGCACCGGGCGCTGCGGCGCCGTGTCGCCGCCTTTGCCCAGCAAGCGGCTGAGCTTGCCGCGCAGCCCGCCGGCCGGCGCGTTCGCCGCCGGCTTTTGCCGCAGAGCCTGATAAATGCGATCCAGTTGAGTGACGGCCCGGCGTTGAACCTCATCGGCCTGATATTCCCCCGCATCCAGCGCCTGCTGGTAGCGAGATAACGGTGATAGTGCCTGCATCTGTTCGATGTTCCCTAAGAACGCTTAGAAATTATTTAGCCAACGTTGGCGGCAAGTTGATGCCGATTCGCACCGTTATCGCCACAAATGCCCGCTGCGGGCGCCGCTGAAAACCCTGTAAAAATTAGGTGGAAGCGCATCAGGATTCCACTCGGACAAGGTTAACGGTTATAGTGGATATTATTAAGTGAAAAATCCCTGCGGAACAACGAAGTCAAAATAGGAGTCATCATGACCTGGGAGTATGCGCTGATTGGTTTGGTCGTCGGTATCGTTATTGGTGCGGTGGCGATGCGTTTTGGCAACCGTAAATTGCGTCAACAACAAGTCTTGCAGAATGAGCTGGACAAGAGCAAAACCGAGCTGGAAGAGTACCGTCAGGAGCTGGTCGGCCACTTCGCCCGCAGCGCCGAGCTGCTGGATAACATGGCGCGTGATTATCGCCAGCTGTATCAGCACATGGCGAAAAGCTCCAACAACCTGCTGCCGGATCTGCCGATGCAGGAGAACCCGTTCCGCTATCGCCTGACCGAAGCGGAAGCGGACAACGATCAGGCGCCGGTGGAAATGCCGCGCGACTATTCGGAAGGGGCCTCCGGCCTGCTGCGCGGTCAAAGCGCACGCCGCGACTGATATTCCTTCTTCGCCCGCGGGGCCTCCCGCGGGTTTAATCCCGTTTGTGCCATATTGACCTTCCCTCGCATTACCTTTACTGAACTTTGCACGCAAATTCACGGTCTTACCCTTCACTATGACAAGGCGATTGCCTTATCATCAAATTTTCATCGGCAGGTATTGAGAGAGTTATCATCAATGAAGAAAAAGTCGTTAATTCTTAGTGCATTGGCAATGAGCCTCGGTCTGGCGCTCAGCGCCGCACCGGCGGCCAACGCGGCCCTGCCCGTCGCCGTGCAGGGGCAGCCGCTGCCGAGCCTGGCGCCGATGCTGGAAAAAGTCTTGCCCGCCGTCGTGAGCGTGCATGTCGCCGGCACCCAGGTGCAGCGTCAACAGTTGCCGGAAGAGTTCAGACGCTTCTTCGGCCCCAACTTCCCCGGCCAACAGCAGAGTTCCCGCCCGTTTGAAGGGTTGGGCTCCGGCGTGATCATCGACGCCGCCAAGGGCTACGTGCTGACCAACAACCACGTCATCAACAACGCCGATAAAATCCGCGTGCAGTTGAACGACGGTCGCGAGCTGGACGCCAAGCTGGTCGGGCGCGATGAACAGTCCGACATCGCCCTGCTGCAGCTCAGCGATACCAAAAACCTGACCGCCATCAAGATGGCCGATTCCGACCAGCTGCGCGTCGGCGACTTCGCCGTGGCGGTCGGCAACCCGTTCGGCCTGGGCCAAACCGCCACCTCCGGCATCATCTCAGCGCTGGGCCGTACCGGCCTGAATCTGGAAGGGCTGGAAAACTTCATTCAGACCGACGCCTCCATCAACCGCGGCAACTCCGGTGGCGCGCTGGTTAACCTGAACGGCGAACTGATCGGCATCAATACCGCCATTCTGGCGCCGAGCGGCGGCAACGTCGGCATCGGCTTCGCCATTCCGAGCAATATGGCGCAGAACCTGAGCCAGCAGCTGATCGAATTCGGCGAAGTGAAACGCGGCCTGCTTGGCATCAAGGGCAGTGAAATGACCCCGGACATGGCCAAAGCCTTCAACACCGACGCGCAGCGCGGCGCCTTCGTCAGCGAAGTGTTGCCGAAATCCGCCGCCGCCAAGGCCGGCATCAAAGCCGGGGATATTCTGGTTTCCGTCGACGGCAAACCGGTTAACAGCTTTGCCGAACTGCGCGCCAAGGTCGGCACCACCGCACCGGGCAAAACCCTCAAGGTAGGCCTGCTGCGCGACGGTAAACCGCAGGAAGTCTCGGTCACGCTGGACAACAGCGAGAGCGCCTCGACCAACGCCGAAACGCTGTCGCCGGCGCTGCAGGGGGTATCCCTAAGCAACGGCGCGCTGCCGAGCGGCGACAAGGGCGTGAAGGTGGAGAACGTGGATAAAGGCTCGACGGCGGCGCAAATCGGCCTGCAAAAAGGCGACGTGATCATCGGCGTCAACCGCCAGCGCGTGGACAGTATCACCGCGCTGCGCAAGGTGCTGGAAGCCAAGCCACCGGTGATGGCGCTCAATATCGTGCGCGGTAACGAAACCATTTATCTGCTGCTGCGTTAATTTGTGCAAAAACCGGGCTCGGTGACATACTGCGCCCGGTTAACTCATGCTATCCTCCGAACATCGTTCACCACACCACGAAAACTCCATGTTTGCTAAGCTCTTGCGTTCTGTCGTTATCGGTCTCATCGTTGCCGGCCTGCTGTTGGCTGCCCTGCCCATGCTGCGCTCTTCCAACGGCCTGTTTGCAGAGAAAACCGAGAATACCAGCGACGAAACGCCGGTGAGCTACAACAAGGCGGTGCGTCGCGCCGCCCCTGCCGTGGTGAACATCTACAACCGCAACCTGAACGGCGCCGCCAACGTGCTGTCGCTCGGTTCCGGCGTGATCATGAACGAACGCGGCTATATCATCACCAACCGCCACGTGATCAAAGACGCTCAGCAGATCACCGTGGTGTTGCAGGATGGCCGCCGCTATGAAGCGCTGCTGGTCGGCTCCGACGGCCTGACCGACCTGGCGGTGCTGAAGATCGATCCCGGCAACCTGCCGGTGATCCCGACCAATAAAAATCGCGTTGCCCACGTCGGCGACGTGGTGCTGGCGATCGGCAACCCCTATAACCTGGGGCAAACCGTGACTCAGGGCATCCTCAGCGCTACCGGGCGCATCAGTATGAGCACCACCGGTCGGCAGACGTTCCTGCAGACCGACGCCTCAATCAACCGCGGCAACTCCGGCGGCGCGCTGGTCAACTCGCTGGGTGAGCTGATCGGTATCAACACCCTGACCTATGACAAAATCACCGACGGCGAAACGCCGGAGGGCCTCGGCTTCGCCATTCCGATCGAACTGGCCACCAAAATCATGGACAAGCTGATCCGCGACGGCCGCGTGATCCGTGGCTATTTCGGCATTCAGGGCAAGGAGATCATTCCGCTGCGCCCCTCCAATTCCGGCATCGATCGCCTGCAGGGCATCATCGTGACCGAAATTACGCCGAACGGCCCGGCGAGCAACGCCGGTTTCCAGATCAACGACATCATCATCAACGTGGATAACAAACCGGCGGTATCCGTGCTGGAAACCATGGACCAGGTGGCGGAGATCAGACCGGGCACCGAGATACCGGTTATCGTGCTGCGCGACGGCAAACGCATTACGTTGAAAATGACGGTGGGTGAATTCCCGGAAGACAGCAATTAAAAAAGGGCCGGCATTGATAGCCGGCCCTTTGCTATTCATCCTGCCGACGCAGTCGCGCCGGCGCTAATGACTTACTCGCCTTTCACGCGCTCGATGTTCGCACCCAGCGCACGCAGCTTGTCTTCAATACGCTCATAGCCGCGATCGATGTGATAGATGCGATCGACAACGGTCACGCCGTCGGCGATGCAGCCGGCGATCACCAGGCTGGCGGAAGCGCGCAGATCGGTCGCCATCACCTGAGCGCCGGACAGCTGTTCAACGCCATGACAGATCACGGTGTTGCTCTCGATCTCCGCGTGTGCGCCCATGCGGATCAGTTCCGGCACGTGCATGAAGCGGTTTTCGAAGATGGTTTCGGTGATAACGCCGGTGCCTTCCGCCACCAGGTTCAGCAGGCTGAACTGGGCCTGCATGTCGGTCGGGAAGCCCGGGTGCGGCGCGGTGCGCACGGTGACCGCTTTCGGGCGCTTGCCGTGCATGTCCAGGCTGATCCAGTCTTCGCCCACTTCGATATCGGCACCGGCTTCGCGCAGCTTGGCCAGCACCGCATCCAGCGTGTCCGGACGGGTGTTGCGGCACATCACTTTGCCGCCGGAAACCGCGGCGGCGATCAGGAAGGTGCCGGTCTCGATACGGTCGGGCAGCACGCGGTACACGCCGCCGCCCAGACGCTCGACGCCCTCGATGGTGATCTTGTCGCTGCCAGCACCGCTGATCTTCGCGCCCAGCGTGTTGAGGAAGTTGGCGGTATCGACAATTTCCGGCTCACGCGCGGCGTTTTCGATAACGGTGGTGCCGGTCGCCAGGGTCGCGGCGCTCATGATGGTCACGGTCGCGCCCACGCTCACCTTGTCCATGACGATGTGCGCGCCCTTCAGGCGGCCCTCGACGGACGCCTTGACGTAGCCTTCTTCCAGCTTGATCTCGGCACCCAACTGCTCCAGGCCGGTGATGTGCAGATCGACCGGACGCGCGCCAATCGCGCAGCCGCCCGGCAGGGAAACCTGACCGCGGCCGAAACGCGCCACCAGCGGCCCCAGCGCCCAAATGGAAGCGCGCATGGTTTTCACCAGATCGTAAGGGGCGCAAAACTCGTTCACGCCGCTGGCGTCCACGAAGACCGAACCGTTGCGCTCAATCTTGGTACCCAACTGGTTGAGTAGTTTAATGGTGGTGTCGATGTCCTTCAGCTTAGGGACATTCTGCAGCTCGACCGGCTCTTCCGCCAACAGGGCGGCGAACAGGATCGGCAGGGCGGCGTTTTTGGCCCCGGAAATAGACACTTCACCGCTCAGGCGGGTCCGACCCTGCACACGAAATTTATCCATCTGACTACTCTCTGTTATCTAATCTGAAGCTGCCCGCCCGGCAGGGCAAACAGCCTTAAAATCCGTTGAGTTTGCGGTCTCGCTGCCACTCTTCAGGGGTGTACGCCTTAATAGACAAGGCATGAATGCGGTTGTCCGCAATGTATTCCATCAGCGGTGCGTAAACCGTCTGCTGTTTTTTGACGCGGCTCATGCCGGCGAACAGTTCACCGACCACGATCGCCTGAAAATGGCTACCGTCGCCCGTCACATGTACTTCATCCAGTGCCAATGCCTGCATCAGCACGTCTTTAATCTCGTTGGTTTCCATAGTATCCAGTTCTGCCGCTAAAGGATCATAAACAGCCTAGTATCTTAGTGGAATACGATGTTTTCTTAAACTAAAGAAAAAGCCCCTGCATAACAGGGGCTTTGTATCGTTTTACCACGCAAGAGCGGCCTAAAACGCCGCTAACCGGCGGTATCGACAGGCATTATCGCCTGCAGGTTGTAGAGCGCGATCAGCGTTTTCAGGCGCTCGGTAGCGCCGAAAATTTTCAGCGCTACGCCGCGTTGGCGCTGCTCTTCCTGCAGATGCAGCAACAGCGCCAGCCCGGCGGAGTCCACGCGCTGCAGTTGCGCCACGTCGATCGCGGTTTTATCCGCCATCAGCGCGGCGCGCTGCCGCCACAGCGGCTGCAGCGTTTCCCGATCCAGTTCACCGCGCAGGATCAGCGTCTGCCGCTCTGATTCGAAGCTGAGCGCTGCCGACATCAGTTTTTCTTGTCCAGCGTGATAGGCTGCGCGGCGGCGGCCTGCAGCTGCTTGGTCAGGCCGTCGATGCCCTGAGTACGCAGCGTAGACGCCCACTCATTTTGCTTGGTGGTGATCATGCTGACGCCTTCGGCGATCATGTCATACGCCTGCCAGTAGCCGGTTTTGCTGTTCTTGCGCCATTGGAAATCCAGACGCACCGGCGGGCGGCCGCCGTTGTCGATGATGGTGACGCGAATAGCCACGATGTCGGCATTGCCCAGCGGCTGTTCAGGCGCGATCTGGTAAGTCTGGCCGTGATACATCGCCAGCGCCTGGCCGTAAGCCTGCTCCAGGTAAGCCTGGAAGGCGGTGAAGTAAGCTTCGCGCTGCGCAGGCGTTGCCTCTTTGTAGTAACGCCCCAGCACCAGCGCGCCGGCGTATTTCACCTGCACGAACGGCATCAGTTCCTGATGCACGATGGCACGCAGGTAGTTCGGGTCCTGCTTGATCTTCGGCTGTTCGTTCTTCAAACGGCTGAAAGTCTTCTGCGCCGCTTCTTGCATCATGCTGTAGGGATTGGTTTGGTCGGCTGCGCTCGCCAGCGGTGCAACCACCAGCAGAGCCACCATCAGTAAACGTTTAAACATGCAGGTATCCTCTCTTAATGATTTGGAACAGCGGGTTGCGGTGCGGCGCCGGCAGCCGGCTCAGCGGCCGCGTCTCCCGATTTGGCGCTGTCCTGACCGCCGCTTTTATACAGGAACTGGCCGATCAGGTCTTCCAGAACCATGGCTGATTTGGTGTCCTGAATGGTGCCGCCATCTTTCAGGATGGTGGTGCCCATATCAGGATCTTCAAAGCCCACGTTAAGCGCCAGATATTGCTCGCCCAGCAGGCCGGAGGTGCGGATCGCCAGCGAGCTGGTATCCGGGATTTGGTCGTACTTTTTCTGGATATCCAGCGCTACGCGCGGCGTGTAGGTTTTCGAATCGAGTTCGATGTCCGCCACGCGGCCGATCACCACGCCGCCAATTTTCACCGGCGAACGCGGTTTCAGGCCGCCGATGTTGTCGAACGTCGCGTAAATGCGGTAGGTCGGCTCGCTGCCGATCGATTTAAGGTTCGCCACCTGCAGGCAGATAAACACGATGGCGCACAGCGCGATCAGCATAAATGCCCCAACCCAGATTTCACTCTTCTTCGTTTGCATCGAATCAATTCCCAAACATCAGTGCGGTCAGCACGAAATCCAATCCCAACACCGCCAGTGACGAATGCACCACGGTACGCGTCGTCGCCCGGCTAATCCCTTCAGAGGTAGGCACGGCGTCGTACCCATTGAAAATGGCAATCCAGGTTACGGTAATGGCGAATACCACGCTTTTGATCAGGCAGTTGAGCAGATCTTTTTTCCACTCCACGGCGCCCTGCATCGCCGACCAGAAGAAGCCGCTGTCGATGCCCTTCCAGTCCACGCCGACCACCGAACCGCCCCAAATGCCGATCGCCACGAAGATGATGGTCAGCAGCGGCATGCTGATAAGCCCGGCCCAGAAGCGCGGTGCCACGATGCGCCGCAGCGGATCGACCGCCATCATTTCCAGGCTGGAGATCTGCTCCGTCGCCTTCATCAGGCCGATTTCCGCCGTGAGTGCGGAACCGGCGCGGCCGGCAAACAGCAGCGCCGTGACCACCGGCCCCAGCTCACGCAGCAGCGACAGCGCCACCATCATGCCAAGGCTGGCCTCGGCGCTGTAGGTGGTGAGCACGATATAGCCCTGCAGGCCCAGCACCATGCCGATAAACAGCCCGGAGACCATGATGATCAGCAGCGACTGCACGCCGACGCTGTAAAGCTGTTTCAACAACAGCGGCCACTGCTTGCCGGGTTCCGGCCGGCCAATCAATGCGTTGAACAGCATCAACCCGGCGCGGCCGAAGCTGGCGCTGGTGTTGATGCCACTGCGCCCCAGAGACGCTAACGCTCTTAATAACATGAGCTTATTTACTCCCTAAGCCTAGCAGTTCAGTCTGATAATCCCCGGCCGGATAGCGGAACGGCACCGGTCCATCCGCTATACCATCCAGGAACTGGCGCACACGCGCATCAGGATTGTTCTGCAATTGCTGCGTGGTGCCTTCGGCGATCACCCGGTTGTCGGCCACGATGTAGGCGTAGTCGGCGATGCTCAGCACCTCCGGCACGTCGTGCGACACCACGATGCAGGTAATGCCCAGCGCATGGTTCAGCTCGTCGATCAGCTTGACCAGCACCCCCATGGTGATCGGATCCTGGCCAACGAAGGGTTCGTCGAACATGATCATCTCAGGGTCCAGCGCGATCGCGCGCGCCAACGCCGCCCGGCGCGCCATGCCGCCGGAAAGCTCATTGGGCATCAGCTGGGCCGCGCCGCGCAGCCCCACCGCTTCCAGCTTCATCAGCACCGTGCTGCGCAACAAAGGCTCCGGCAGGTTGCTGTGCTCGCGCAGCGGGTAGGCCACGTTTTCGAATACGGTCAAATCGGTAAACAGCGCGCCCGACTGGAACAGCATGCTCATCTTTTTGCGCGCGTCGTATAACTGACGGCGGGACAACGCGGGAATGTTGTCGCCGTCGAACCAAATCTCCCCGCTGTCCGGCGCCAGCTGGCCGCCGATCAGGCGCAGCAGCGTGGTTTTGCCGATGCCTGATGGCCCCATGATCGCCGTGACCTTACCGCGGGGCACCGTCAGGTTGATGTCTTCAAATATCCGTCGGTCGCCGCGCGAGAAGCTCATGTCGCGCACTTCGACCAAATTATCTGCCTTTTGGAGCATGTTAATGGACCCTTTACGACTCATCTTTTGCTGAATCTACCCGTGATGTTAAAGCAATGGGCGCAATCCGTCTCATCTTTACAAAAACTTACTGCCATTTCGCAACCAATGGTGCCATTGGTTTTACTTTTCCGCGCCACCCGGTCAAAATTGGCGCCATAACGAAAAAAAACGAAACTGTTCAACTATTAGCCGGGGAAAACCGTTGCTGCGGCTCAAACGCGCGCAACGGAGGGCAAGCAATACCGCCGCATTGACGGCTTTAACCAACGAACCGGGATAATACCCGACAAAGGACCCTGCATGTTTCTCGCGATAGCATTATTAATCGTTGGTTTATTTCTACTGGTGTACGGTGCAGACCGCTTAGTTTATGGTGCTGCCGTGATTTCCCGCTCGCTCGGCGTACCGCCGCTGATCATCGGCATGACCATCGTCGGCATCGGCACCTCGCTGCCTGAGCTGATCGTGTCTACCACCGCCGCGCTGAACGGGCAGATAGATATGGCCGTTGGCAACGTATTAGGTTCCAACATCACCAACATTTTATTGATTCTGGGCGTGGCGGCGCTGATTCACCCGCTGGCCGCGCGCTCTGAGATACTGCGGCGCGAACTGCCGCTGATGTTAGCGGTCACAGTATTATGCGGTTTCGTGTTGATGGACGGCACCCTGAGCAGGCTGGACGGCGTGCTGCTGCTGGCCGCCGCCGCCGGCTTCATCCTGCTGATGCTGAAAATCGCCCGGCTGGCGCAGCGCGAGGGCAGCGACAGCCTGACCATGGAGCAGATCGCCGAGCTGCCGCAGGACAGCAGCAATACCGTGGCGGTGCTGTGGCTGGTGCTGGCGTTTATCATTCTGCCGCTCTCTTCAAGAATGGTGGTCGATAACGCGACGGTGATCGCACACTATTTCGGTCTGAGCGAACTGGTGGTCGGTTTGACCATTATCGCCATCGGTACCAGCCTGCCCGAACTGGCCACCTCCATCGCCGGGGCGCTCAAGGGCGAGGATGATATGGCGATTGGCAATATCATCGGCTCCAATATTTTCAACACGGTGATCGTGCTGGGCGTACCCGCCCTGCTGTCGCCGGGCAGCGTAGACACCGCCGCCTTCCAGCGCGATTACTGGGTGATGCTGGCGGCCAGCGTGCTGCTGAGCGTGCTGTGCATCGGCCGCAAACATCGCATCGGCCACCTGGCGGGCGCGCTGTTATTATGCGGCTTTATTGCGTATCTTGCGGTGCTGTTCTTTAACCCTTTCAGTACTTTCGGCTAAACCGACGGGAATGAGTATGTCGAACATTGAGTTGCAACCGGGCTTCGATTTTCAACAGGCCGGCAAAGAAGTGCTTCAGATAGAGCGTGAAGGGCTGGCTCAGCTCGACAGCTACATCAACGCAGACTTCACCCGCGCCTGCGAAACCATCGCCGCCTGCGGCGGCAAAGTGGTGGTGATGGGCATGGGCAAATCCGGCCACATCGGCTGCAAGATCGCCGCCACCTTCGCCAGCACCGGCACGCCCTCATTCTTCGTTCATCCGGCGGAGGCCAGCCATGGCGATTTGGGCATGGTCACCCCGCAGGACATCGTGCTCGCCATCTCCAACTCCGGCGAGTCCAGCGAGATCCTGGCGCTGATCCCGGTGTTGAAACGCCAACAGATCACCCTCATCTGTATGACTAACAATCCGGAAAGCTCGATGGGTAAAGCGGCGGATATCCACCTGTGCATCAAGGTGCCGCAGGAAGCCTGCCCGCTGGGGCTGGCGCCGACCACCAGCACCACCGCCACGCTGGTGATGGGCGATGCGCTGGCCGTCGCGCTGCTGAAAGCGCGCGGTTTCACGCCGGAAGATTTCGCGCTGTCGCATCCGGGCGGCGCACTCGGCCGCAAACTGCTGCTGCGGGTTAGCGATATCATGCACAGCGGCGATGAAATCCCCCACGTCAGCGCCGACGCCTCGTTGCGCGACGCGCTGCTGGAAATCACCCGCAAAAATCTGGGCCTGACGGTGATCTGCGACGATCTGATGAAAATCGCCGGCATCTTTACCGATGGCGACCTGCGCCGGGTGTTCGACATGGGCATCAACCTGCACGAGGCGAAGATTGCCGATGTCATGACGCCGGGTGGCGTGCGGGTGCGCCCCAACATCCTGGCGGTCGATGCATTGAACCTGATGCAACAACGCCACATCACCGCGCTGCTGGTTGCCGATGGCGACCAGTTGCTGGGTGTGGTACATATGCATGACATGCTGCGCGCCGGCGTCGTTTAATTAAGGAATAGAACGGAATGGGTATGGTAGAAACCTGCTACGGGCCGGTAGAACAAGAGGTTATGGCGCGTGCCGGGAACATCCGCCTGTTGATTTGCGACGTTGACGGCGTGCTGTCGGACGGCCTGATCTTCATGGGCAACAACGGTGAAGAACTGAAGGCGTTCAACGTGCGCGACGGCTACGGCATCCGCTGCTTGAAAACCTCAGACATCGAGGTGGCGATCATCACCGGGCGCTCCGCCAGGCTGCTGGAGGACCGCGCGCAGACGCTCGGCATCACCCATCTGTATCAGGGGCAGTCCGATAAGCTTTTGGCCTTCCGCGAACTGTTGGATAAACTGTCGTTAACGGCGGATCAGGTCGCCTATATCGGCGATGACCTGATCGACTGGCCGGTGATGGCGCAGGTCGGCCTGGCGGTCGCGGTGGCGGACGCCCATCCGCTGCTGACGCCGCGCGCCCACTACGTCACCCGCATTGCCGGCGGCCGCGGCGCGGTGCGCGAACTGTGCGACATCATTCTTTTGGCTCAAAATAAGCTGGAGGACGCCAAAGGGCTGTCGATATGAGTAAAACCAAACTGTGGATCACCATCCTGTTGACGGTGATCGTTCTGGCGCTGATCGGCTGGAACATGACGGACTTCAGCGACGACACGGCCCCTGGCCCGGTCAACGATCAGGATCCGACCTACCAGAGCCAGCACACGGTCACCGTGGTGTACAACCCGGCCGGCAAGCTGAATTACAAACTGGTGGCGGAAGACGCGAAGTATTATACCGCCGGCGAGCTGAGCTGGTTCACCCAGCCGGTGATGACGCTGTTCGATGAGAATGCGGTGGCCACCTGGTCTGTTCGCGCCGATCGCGCCAAACTGACTAAAGACCGAATGCTGTATCTGTATGGTCACGTCGAGGTGAACAGCCTGACCACCACCTCGCAGCTGGAAAAAATTAAGACGGACAACGCTCAGGTAAACCTGGTCACCCAGGACGTCACCTCCGATGACGAAGTCACGCTTTACGGGACCAATTTTACCTCTAACGGCATGAAAATGCGTGGGAACCTGCGGACCAAAACCGCTGAGCTGATTGATAAGGTTAAGACCAACTATGAAATTCAGAACCAAAAACCAACTCCGTAACCTGTTGCTCGGCAGCTTAGTTTTGGCCGCCAGCGCCCCCGCTCTGGCGCTGAAATCCGACTCCAGCCAGCCGGTCAGCATCGACTCGCTCAAGCAGTCGTTGGACATGCAAAGCAACGTCAGCACCTTCACCGACAACGTGGTGATCAAACAGGGCACCATCGATATTCGCGCCGACAAGGTGGTGGTCACCCGCCCGGGCGGGGATCAGAATAAGACCTATATTGAAGCGTTCGGCAACCCGGTAACCTTCTACCAGATGCAGGACAGCGGCAAGCCGGTCAAAGGCCACGCGCAAAAAGTGCGTTACGACGTGGCGACCCAGCTGGTGACCCTGACGGGCAACGCCTATCTGGAGCAGCTCGACAGCAACGTGAAAGGCGATCGCATCACCTATCTGGTGCAACAGCAGCAAATGCAGGCGTTTAGCGATAAAGGCAAACGCGTGACAACGGTTCTGGTACCGTCGCAGTTGCAAGACAAAAACGAGCAAAAAAAGAGTAACTAATCACTTATGGCAACACTCATCGCAGAAAACCTGGCGAAAGCCTACAAGGGCCGTAAAGTTGTCGAAGACGTCAGCCTGAAAGTGAAATCCGGCGAGATCGTCGGCCTGCTCGGCCCGAACGGTGCAGGTAAAACCACCACCTTCTACATGGTGGTCGGCATCGTGCCGCGCGACGCCGGGCGCATCGTGATCGACGAAGAAGACATCAGCCTGCTGCCGCTGCACGCCCGCGCGCGCCGCGGTATTGGTTACCTGCCGCAGGAAGCGTCGATCTTCCGCCGCCTGAGCGTGTACGACAACCTGATGGCGGTGCTGGAGATCCGTCCCGACCTCACCAGCGAACAGCGCGAAGACCGTGCCAAGGAGCTGATGGAAGAGTTCCATATCTCCCATCTGCGCGACAGCCTCGGCCAGGCGCTGTCCGGCGGTGAACGCCGCCGCGTCGAAATCGCCCGCGCGCTGGCGGCCAACCCGAAATTCATTCTGCTGGACGAACCCTTCGCCGGGGTGGATCCGATTTCCGTTATCGACATCAAAAAAATCATCGAGCACCTGCGTGACAGCGGCCTGGGCGTGCTGATCACCGACCACAACGTGCGCGAGACGCTGGACGTATGTGAACGCGCCTACATCGTCAGCCAGGGCAAACTGATTGCCCACGGCACGCCGGATGCTATTCTGGCCGACGAGCAGGTTAAACGCGTTTATCTGGGCGAAGAATTCCGCCTCTAAGCGCCGGCGCGCCCTGCGGGGCGACACCGTTAACGGAAGTAGACAGAAAACTATGAAGCAAGGTTTGCAACTCAGGCTCAGTCAACAGCTGGCCATGACTCCTCAGCTCCAGCAGGCGATCCGCCTGCTGCAGTTGTCCACGCTTGAGCTTCAGCAAGAGATCCAGCTGGCGCTGGAGAGCAATCCGCTGCTTGAACAGACCGATCTGCACGACGAAATCGACGCCAAAGAAACCCAGGAGACCGAGGGGCTCGATACCCGCGAGGCGCTGGAACAGAAAGACATGCCGGAAGAGCTGCCGCTGGACGCCACCTGGGATGAGATCTACACCGCCGGCACGCCGTCCGGCACCGGCACCGACTACAGCGACGACGAGCTGCCGGTCTATCAGGGCGAGACCACCCAAACGCTGCAGGATTACCTGATGTGGCAGGTGGATCTGACGCCGTTTTCCGATACCGACGCCGCCATCGCCACCTCCATCGTCGACGCGGTGGACGACACCGGCTATCTCACCGTGCCGCTGGAAGACATTCTGGAAAGCCTGGGCGACGAGAACGTGACCCTCGAGGAAGTCGAGGCGGTGCTGAAGCGCGTGCAGCGTTTTGATCCGATCGGCGTCGCCGCGCGCGATCTGCGCGATTGCCTGCTGGTGCAGCTCTCCCAATACGCCAAAGACACCCCTTACCTGGCCGAAGCGCGGCTGATCATCAGCGACCATCTGGATCTGCTGGCCAACCACGACTTTCGCAGCCTGATGCGATCAACCCGGCTAAAAGAAGATACACTGAAAGAAGCGATGCTGCTGATTCAGTCGCTCGATCCGCGCCCGGGGCAGTCGATCAATACCGGCGAATCGGAATACGTAATTCCGGACGTGCTGGTGCGCAAGACGCAGAACAAATGGACGGTCGAGCTCAACGGCGACAGCGTGCCGCGTTTGAAGATCAATCAGCAATACGCCGCACTGGGCAACAGCGCCCGCAGCGAAGCCGACGGCCAGTTCATCCGCAGCAACCTGCAGGAAGCCAAGTGGCTGATTAAAAGCCTGGAGAGCCGCAATGAGACGCTGCTGAAAGTCACCCGCTGCATCGTCGATCAACAGCAGGCGTTCTTCGAGCAAGGCGAAGAGTTTATGAAACCCATGGTGCTGGCGGATATCGCCCAGGCCGTGGAGATGCATGAATCGACGATCTCGCGCGTCACCACGCAGAAGTTTCTGCACAGCCCGCGCGGCATTTTCGAATTGAAATATTTCTTCTCCAGCCACGTGAATACCGACAGCGGCGGCGAAGCCTCCTCGACGGCGATCCGCGCGTTGGTGAAGAAATTGATTGCGGCGGAAAACCCCGCCAAACCACTCAGCGACAGCAAGCTGGCCACCCTGCTCGCCGATCAGGGGATCATCGTGGCGCGGCGCACCGTCGCCAAGTACCGAGAGTCTTTGTCCATCCCGCCGTCGAACCAGCGTAAACAGTTGGTTTGACCTCTATTGAGAAGGAAGACACTATGCAGCTCAACATTACCGGACACCACATCGAAATCACCGATCCGTTGCGCGAGTTCGTGAACAACAAGTTCGCCAAACTCGAACAGTATTTTGATCGCATCAATCAGGTGTATGTTGTATTAAGTGTGGAAAAAGTGCAGCAAATTGCGGAAGCAACGGTGCACGTGAATGGAGGCGAGTTGCACGCCACCTCGGAAGACGAGAATATGTATGCCGCAATTGATACGCTGATCGACAAATTGGCACGTCAATTGAACAAACATAAAGACAAATTGAAGCAACACTGACACCCTAACCCATTCCATGAGGCAGCATCCGTCGCCGCCTCACCCTTCGGCGCGTAACCCGCATGGGTGACGCGCCGAACGGTAATCAGGGTTAAAACCGACGAAAAACCGCCTTGCCGGGCGCGCCCGGCGGCGCGGTTTTAAGTGAAGATGAGATGAACAACGAATATATGCAATTAAGCTCGGTGTTAAACATCGAGTGCACCAAAAGCTCGGTACACTGCACCAGCAAGAAGCGGGCTTTGGAAATTATCAGCGAACTGGCCGCCAAACAGCTCAACCTGCCTTCGCAGGTGGTGTTTGACGCGGTTCTCACCCGGGAGCGCATGGGCAGCACCGGTATCGGCAACGGTATCGCCATTCCCCACGGCAAACTGGAAGAGGACACACTGCGGGCCGTTGGCGTGTTTATCCGTCTCGACCAACCCATCGCTTTCGACGCTATCGACAACCAGCCGGTCGACCTGCTGTTCGCGCTGCTGGTGCCTGCCGATCAGTGCAAAACCCATTTGCATACGCTGTCGCTGGTCGCCAAACGCCTGGCCGACAAAACCGTATGCCGCCGCCTGCGCGCCGCGCAGAGCGACGAAGAACTTTACCAAATCATCACCGAGTGATGCCCGGCCGGCGTGACTTCCAGCCCGGATAACGATACTGTTTTACGATGATGGATCCGGCTGCGGCCGGAATAACAAAGTTTAACGGTGGCGATGAACGCCGCCGCGATGCCAGGGGAGTTGCCACATGGTGCTGATGATTGTCAGCGGCCGTTCCGGTTCCGGAAAATCCGTCGCCTTGCGGGCGCTGGAAGACATGGGTTTTTACTGCGTTGACAACCTGCCGGTGGTGCTGCTGCCGCAGCTCGCCAATACGCTGGCGGAACGCAATATCTCCGCAGCGGTCAGCATCGACGTGCGCAACATGCCGGAATCACCGGAAGTGTTCGAATACGCGATGACTCAGCTGCCGGACAGCTTCTCGCCGCAGCTGCTGTTCCTCGACGCCGATCGCAACACGCTGATCCGCCGTTACAGCGACACCCGCCGCCTGCACCCGCTCTCCAGCAAAAACCTGTCGCTGGAAAGCGCCATCGACGAAGAGAGCGATCTGCTCGAACCGCTGCGCTCGCGGGCGGACCTGATTATCGACACCTCGGAAATGTCGGTGCATGAGCTGGCCGAAATGCTGCGCACCCGCCTGCTGGGCAAGCGCGAGCGCGAACTGACTATGGTGTTCGAATCCTTCGGCTTCAAACACGGCATCCCGATCGACGCCGACTACGTGTTCGACGTGCGCTTCCTGCCGAACCCGCACTGGGATCCGAAGCTGCGGCCGATGACCGGCCTGGACAAACCGGTGGCGTCGTTCCTCGATCGCCATACCGAAGTGCACAACTTCATCTACCAGACCCGCAGCTATCTGGAACAGTGGCTGCCGATGCTGGAAACCAACAACCGCAGCTACCTGACGGTCGCCATCGGCTGTACCGGCGGCAAGCACCGTTCGGTGTACGTGGCGGAACAGCTGGCCGATTACTTCCGCTCGCGCGGCAAGAACGTGCAATCGCGCCACCGCACGCTGGAAAAGCGCAAACAATGACGGTCAAACAGACGGTTGAAATCAAAAACAAGCTGGGCATGCACGCGCGCCCGGCGATGAAACTGTTCGAACTGGTGCAAAGCTTCGACGCCGAAGTGATGCTGCGCAACGAAAGCGGCACCGAAGCCGAAGCCAGCAGCGTCATCGCGCTGCTGATGCTGGACTCCGCCCAGGGCCGGCATATCGAAGTCGAAGCGACCGGCCCCGACGAAGTCAACGCGCTGGCGGCAGTGGTCGAGCTGTTCAACTCCGGGTTTGATGAAGATTAGTCGCTGAGACTCTCCCCATGCGTCGCCTCGGCGCATGTGTTGCCTCCGCCCCTCCCATAACGTAGCCCTCCCGTTTCTCACTTTGCGAATCCGCTTCCAAAATCAGCCGTAACCGCCTGTAAATTCACGTCATGGATTTACCCCCACCACGGTAATCGCAATAGTGTGTAACGCAAAAACAGACAACAGGCGGGTGTTTCCCCACGCTTTGCTTGCGGGACAACGAAAAGTTTACAATTTGTGAACTTCACCGGCAGTCGCTATAATGTTCACCGGGTAGGAATCGAAGGAACGATGCATATCATTTCCAGGGAACCGTTCAATAACGCAACGAAGCAATATCCCAATGAAGCCACTGCTCTCGAGGCCATTTATAAAGCGTTGCGACGGGGCGAGTTCCGCACGCCGGACGAGTTAAAAGCGCTTTTTCCTTCGCTCGATCGTATGAAATACAAAGAGAAATGGTGGGTCATTGACGTCGGCGGCAACCACCTGCGGATCTTGTTCTTTGCCAGCTTCGAGACACAGAAAGTCTTCATAAAGCATATCGTTAGCCACGCCGAATACGACAAGCTGATGCAGCACTATCGAAGGAGTTCATCATGATTACAGATGCCATTAAGGCGGCCGATGCGCTACTGCGCGCCGTGCCCTTGTTGCAGGGCAGCCGCGCTCAGCAAGACTACCGGGAAGCGCTCGAATTGGTGGAATACCTGCTGGAAAACGATGAACGCCATCCGCTGATTGACATGCTGGCAAAAAAGATCGCTGAATATGAAGACAACAGCGCCGAATTTACCGCATTCAACCAGCATATCGCCCAGTTACCACAGGGGGTAGCCGCGCTTCGCGTCCTTATGGAACAGTACCAACTCAGCCAAAGTGATTTTGAACATGAGATCGGTAAAAAGTCGTTGGTTAACCAAATCCTGAACGGCAAAAGATCGCTGACCATTCCGCACATTATGGCGCTGGCCAAGCGTTTCAATCTGCCCCCGGCCCTGTTCCTGCCGGAAGCGGATTAGCCCCTCAACTTCGGCTCAGGCAGTCCAACGCCACCGCTTTGAAGCTGTCGAAGCTGTCGCTGCCCAGCAGGCGGCTCATTGAGCGTTCACGCACGAAGGTGACGAACAGCTCGTAGATCGCCATCGCCTCTTCATAATCGCTCTTGCTGATCGCCAGCAGGAAAATCACGTGCGCAACCTCACCTTCCCCCCAGGCGACGCCCTGCGGCGCCAGCAGCGTCACCACCACGGTCTTTTTCGCCAGCAGCCCCAGCGAATGCGGCAGCGCGATGCCCTCGCCCAGCAGCGTGGAGACGATCGCCTCGCGTTCGACCACCGACGGATAAAAATCCGCGCCGACGTACCCTTCTCGCTCCAGCTGGCCGCACACCCGGCTGAACAGCTCCGCCTGCGTCAGCGGCTCGTTGAGCACCATGAAATGTTCGGCGTCGAAGAACTTCTCCAGCATGTACGGTTTGGTGCGATCCACCAGCACCAATTTGCCCAGTTGTTCCAGCTGATAATCGGTCGGAAACGGCGACATCACCACCACCGGCTTGTTCTTCTCGCCGATGCGGGCGTTGGAAATCACGAAGTCTTCGTCGATGTGCGCGAGCATCTCGTAATCGCGCAGCGAGACGATGCGCGTCATCACCAGCTGCGGATACTTGCGCGCAATCTGCGCCTGGATCATGCGCACCGTCGAGTTGCCGGTGTCGCACACCAGCATCACCTGCGGGTGGCGTTCATAACCGATGTTGTAATGCCGCTCCAGCCCCACGCCAATGTGCAACACCAGATAGCCGATCTCGTTTTCACTCAGCGTATAAGGCGTGTACTTGCCCCAGCTGGAGACCGCCGCCAGCGTCACGTCGTAAGCCATCGGATAGTGCTGCTTGATGTTGGCCAGCAGCGGATTGGGGATATTGATCTGGTATTTCACCCGCGTAATCATGGTCTTGATATGGGTGAGCAGATCGGCCCGCAGCTGCTCGTCGCCCTGCAGATTGTAGTTATAGTGTGCGTTGATGTAGGACAGGATGTAGTCCACCAGCGCCTCTTCATCGTCGGCGTTGATCTCGGTCGGTTGCACGTCCTGTACGCGCCGCGCGGCGATGTTGACCCGCAGATAGGCCTCTTCGGCCATCGAGATCTCTTTGCCGGAGGCCGCGCGCAGCTCCGCCGCCAGACGGGTCGACACCTGACGCACCGCCTCGTCGCCGTCCTCCACCTCGAAGTCCGGCAGCGGATAACCGTCGTTGATGCGCCGCAGCGCCACCGCGCAGTAGAAGATCAGGTACTGCTCGCCCTCGTCGGTCAGGCGAATGGCGTATTGCGACAACAGCGGGTGCAGCAATCCGGCGAACGCCGCCACCTGCGGCTGCAACAGGATCTCGTTGTTGAGCAACGGGTTCTCGGCGTCGGCCAGCTGCAGCTGGAACAGCAGATCGGTCAGGCAGGCGCGGATCGCCATCTCCGCGCCGAACAGCTTCATGCCGTAGCGCGGCTTGGTTTCGATCGTCAATTGATAGTGCGCCAGACGCTCTCTCACCTCAGCCATGTCGTTTTGCAGCGTGCCGCGGCTGACGAACCATTCGTCGGCCAGATCTTCCAGTTTGAGAGAGAAGGCTGAGGTCAAAAAACGCACCAGCAGATAATGCACCCGTTCCTGCGCGCTGCGCGGGGTGGCCTGTTTGCGGCGTTCCTGATGCTGCAGGGCGCTGAACAGCGCGGCGTTATCGACCTGCAGGCGATAGCCGGCTCCGCGGTTATGCACGAAACGCGCGCCGTATTTATCCAGGATCTCGTTCAGCGCGGTGATATCCGCCCGCACCGTGCGGGTGGACACGGCGAAACGCTTCGCCAGCTCATCCTGCGGCAAAGTCTCGGTTTGCAAAGCATCGAACAAGTAAGCCAAACGCGGGTAAGGAAATCGCACCATTCTGTGTCCGTCAATCAGGTAGCCCACCCGGCGAACCGGGCGGGCCACGGGTTACTTCGCCGGCGGCAGGAACGCCATTTGCGAGGGGCTGCCGATCGGCAGATAGCCGCCCACAAAGCTGAGTTTGCCGTCCGTCGGGTTGACGCTGAAGCGGGTGACGTTATCGCTGCGCTGGTTCAGCGCATACAGATAGCGGCCATCCGGGCTCAGTGCCAGCGAACGCGGATAATCGCCGCGGGTCCAGGTTTCCGCCACCGGTTTCAACTCGCCGCCGGCGCCCACGCTGAACTGGGCAATGCTGTTATGCAGCCGGTTAGCGACGTACAGCGTGTCGCCGTTCTTGCTGAGCGCCAGCCCCGAAGCGAAGCTGGTGCCCTGATAGTCGGCGGGCAGCGCGGAAACCGCATGCAGTTGTTTCAGAGTACCTTTTTGGCGATCAAAACGGTAGCTGGTCAACGTCGAGGCCTCTTCGTTCACCAGCAGCACGGTGTCGCCGTCCGGGTGGAACACAAAATGACGCGGGCCGGCGCCGGCGGAAGAGGCGGCGATCCACGGCGGATCGTTCGGCGTCAGCCGGCCGCTCGCGGCGTCAAAGCGCCATTGGTAGATGCGATCCAACCCCAGATCCGTGGAGAACACGAACTTGCCGCTCGGATCGCTGGCGATCATATGGGCATGCGGGCCATTGTGATCGCTGATGGCGAAGCTGCCGTTCACCGCCGCCGCCGGTTTGGCCGCGCCCGCCGGGCCCTGCTGTTGCTGCACCGAGCTGGCGGCGCCCAGGCTGCCGTCCGCTTCAATCGGGAAAGCCGCCACGCTGCCGCTGACATAGTTCGCCACCAGAAGATGGCGGCCGTCCGGCGTCGAGGAGAGATACACCGGCCCTGCCCCCTGCGAATCTACCTGGTTGAGCTGCGTCAGTGCGCCATCGGCCGGATTGACCCGGTAAGCGGTGATGCCACCGTGTTTGCCGCCGTTGAAGTCGGCCACTTCACTGGCGACATACAGCGTCTTGCCGTCAACGCTCAGCGTCAGCTGCGCCGGATTCGGCACTTTGCTGACCAGCGTGGCGTGGCTCAGCGCGCCGCTGGCCGGATCGACCTGCACCCGGTAAACGCCTTCGCCGTTGGGATTGTAGGTGCCGATATAGGCGAAATGAGATGACGTGGAGTTCATTGCATCCTCAGCATGCAGCGCCGGGCCGGTCACGGCCAGCAGCGCCAGGAACAACGCGGTGCGTCGGGTTGGAACCTGCCAGTTTCGCATAGTAATCCTCAGTATAGGTAATGGCGCGGCATGCCGCGCCACGGGAAAACCTTCGCCTCCCAGCGTTTACCTCATCCCATTACGCGTTCAACCCACCAGCTTTTTGGTCATCGCCAGCAGGGTTTTCACGTCCTGCGGACGCGTGTCGCCGCTGGCGGCGTCGATGATCGAGCTGTAGATATGCGGGATCACGCGTTTCACGCCGGCCGTCAGGGCGATCTCAACGATCGGCTCGTAGTTCTCAAGATCGATGCCGCCAGTCGGCTCCAGCATGAAGTCATGCTCGGCGCAGGCCTTGGCGACGTATTGGTATTCGTCCTTGCACTTCAGGCCGCCCATCGGGAAATACTTGATGGAACTGCCGCCCATGTCCTTCAGCAAAGCGATGGCGGTTTCCACCGGCACGATGCCGTCCGGCGCCGCGGCGCTCAATGGGCCGGTAGAGATCTTCACCCAGCCGACGCGGCCGGTCGGCGACACCAGGCCGTTGACCACGCTGTCGTTCTGGCCCAGCAGCGCGCGGCTGGCGCCGACGCCGGTAAACACCTGGTTAACGTGCTGCGGCTGCACCTGCTGAGCGATCAGGCTGACCATCGCCGACTGCTTCGGATCGCCGGCGCCCAGGCCGACCGACAGCGCGTTGTCGATCAGGCGCGCATAGCGCAGCATGTCGGTCACCGCGCTGTCGACGTCCGGGTAGTTCTTGGAGAGCACGCCCACCAGCACATGGCCTTCCGCCGCGGCGTAGATGTCCTGCGCGTTGGCTTTGGAGCCGGCCAGCACGTTCAGGCAGACGCGGTCGCGATAGTAGTTAGGCTGCAGCTTCATGCTTGTTTCTCCGTAAACAGGTTCTTGATACAGCTAAAGACGGTCATCAGCTGTTGCTCGTCGACGCTGCGCACGTCGACCTCAATCTTGCCCTCGTTGGCCTTGTAGCCGCGGAAGTAGATGGCGATATCGCCGGTTTTCAGCGCCTGAACGATGTCATAGGTCGACCGCCCCAGCACCGCTTCGTCGAAAGTGATCTCGGCGCGGGCGATATCGCGGCCGGCGCTGTCCCAGACGGTTTTGGCGCTGACGCCGGTCAGGGTGTTGAGGCTGTTGAGGAACGGCGTCATCCGCGCCACCATCTGTTGCCCGGTGGTTTTCTCAAGCGTCAGATAGCTTTCAATTGCCTGCGTCAGGCCGAGGATGCCCTCTTTGCCGACCTTCATCGCCCGGCCGATGCCGCCGGACTGGAGCTTCACCCACCCGACGTACTGTTTCTTGCCAATAACCAAGCCGCTGGTCGGCCCCTCGATGGCTTTGGCGCCGCTGTAGATCACCAGATCGGCCCCCATCTGGTAGTAACACATCAGATCTTCTTCCGCCGCGGCGTCGACGATCAGCGGCAGGTTATGTTTGCGCGCCACCACCGCCGCCTGTTCGACGGACAGAATGCTTTTCTGCACGCAGTGGTGCGATTTGACGTACAGGATCGCCGCCGTCTGCGGCGTGATGCAGGCTTCAATCTGCTCCGGCGAACATTCGTTGGCGTAGCCCGCCTCCACTACCTTGCCGCCGCCCAGCGCCACCATGGTGTCCACCGGCGCGCCGAAGTTGACGTTGTGGCCGCGCGGCAGCACGATCTCGCGCGGCACGGCGATCGGCGCCGAGTGCAGGTTCACCAGCAGATTGGCGTTATCTTTAACGATCACCGCCGCCACTGACTGGGCGATCCCCGCCGAAGCGCAGGAAACGATCACCGCGTCCTCCACGTTGAGCAGATCGGCGATGTAGGCACCGGTCTTGTTGACCAGATCCTTGATTTCGAAATAGTGGTTCAGGCCGTAATCAACGGCGTCGATCACGTCCTGGCGCGGCGTGGAAACGCCGAGAATGGTCATGCGGCCGGAGGTGTTGATCACCTGCTTCAAACCGTATTTTTCATAAATCGAAGACATGGCTTGCCTCCCCTTGTTCGGTTAATAGGATTTCTCCGGCCACCACCGTGGCCAGCGGCACCAACAGCCGTTCGCCCTCGGCGGTTTGCCCTTCGGCGTCGGTGAACACCTGCGGTTCGCGGCGCAGTTCAAACAGCGTGAAATCGGCGTCATAGCCCGGCTCCAGCCGCCCTTTGCCGCTGAGCTGCAGCGCCGACGCGGCGTTCTCCGTCACGCAGGCGATCACCTGCGGCAGCGTCAGGCCGACGCTGAAGAATTTGGACATCACCGTCGCCAGGCTATGCACCGGCCCGTTCATGCGGTTGCGGCAGTAAATATCGGAGCTGATGGTGTGCGGCAAAATGCCCAGTTTGATCGCCTGGCGCGCCACCTCGAAGCTGAAGCTGGCGGTGCCGTGCCCCACGTCGAGCAACACGCCGCGCCGCAGCGCGCGCTGGATAGACTCGCGCAATGTGCCCGCCGGCGTCAGAATGCGGTTCGGTTTGCCGTTGTAGCAGTGGGTGATGATGTCGCCGCGGGTCAGCAGATCGGCGATGTCGTCCAGATCCGGCGGGTTGTTGCCGATATGCACCATCAGCGGCAGCTGGCGGTTTTCCTGCTGGATCTCTTTGGCCAACACCAGCGGCCGGGTACCGTTTTTCCCCACCACGCTGCTGCTCATGCGCGCCTTGATGCCGATGATGAAACCGGGGTGATTGGCGATGGCCTGGCCGGCCTCGCGCTTGTCGATGTCCGTCAACTCCGCCAGCTCGTTCTGCCGCAGCAGGCCGATGCGCGAGATGTTGAGGAAGGCGAAAACGTTTGTTTTGGCGCTGCGCGTCAGCTGATAAAAGGCGTCGATATCGTCGGCGCCGGTGCTGCCGGCGTCGACCACGCTGGTGACGCCGCTGGCGACGCCGACCCGATCCGGCTCGTCATGGTAAATCGGCGATTCGGGATAGCAGTGCACGTGCGCGTCGATCCAACCGGCGCTCAGGCGGCAGTTGCCCGCCAGATCCAGCTGGCGAACGGCGCTGACGTCCGCCGCCAGCCGCCCCACCGAGGCTATTTTGCCGTCCTTTACCGCCAGATCGATCAGCGTATCGTCCGCCAGTCTGGCGCCTCTGATTACTAAGTCATACATACCGCATTGCTCCTGTTAGCCCGGGCGCCGCCTCAGCCTCGGGCGGCGCCTGGCGCAGGCCTCTTAAGAAATGGCTACCGGGAAGATCGCCCCCAGGATCATCGCGCCGAGGATCGCTCCGCCGGTGATCGGTTTACCCCAGATATAGAACAGCAGCGCGCCGAGCAGCGAACCGATGCCGATCGGGATCGAAGCGGTCATCGCCGACAGGATGATCAACGGCCCGAGGAAACGGCCCGACGAGTTGCCCGCGCCCATCATCACGTCCGCGCCGTAGGTGGAGTTGCTCTGATTGATGGTGAATTTGCGCGCCAGGATGATCACGTAACCGATCGCCAGGCCGATGATCAGACCGGTGGCCAGCGACGCGGCGAAGTTGGCGACCGGGAACACGATGCCGGCCCCCAGCAGCAACGCCGGTACGCCCAGCCCGACGCCGGTCTGGATCGCGCCGCCGATGTCGAGGATGCCCACCAGCGAGCCTTCGATGATGCGCGCGAACAGGAAGCTGGCGCCGAACGCCGCCACCGCGCCGTACACGCCGGTATCCATCCCCGCCCGCAGCATGGAGACGAAGGCCACTTCGTTAAAGGCGCCGATGCCGTACAGGTAGTACATGTGCGTCCCGGCGAACACGCCGGAGGACAGCAGGCCAACAAAAATCGGGAATGACCAGTCGGCGTACCAGAAGCCTTTTTGGGTTTGCTCTTCCATCATCCCGCTCCTTATTTACCGCTCAGGGTGTTGTGAATGGCGTCCAGCCAGCCCGGCACGCCGAGGCTGAAGGACTCGAGAACTTTCATGTCGAAGCCGCGGAAGAAGCCGCTCAGCACGAACAGCAGCACGATCACCGCCATCATGATCTTGGTGATCTTGTTCCAGCCGCTCTCTTCCACGCCCTTGCCGATCAGAATGCCCAGCACCAGGCCCGGTACGGCGTTGCCCATGATCAGCTGCGCCAGGCCGCCGAAGATGGTGCCCCAGAAGCCGGAACGGCGCCCGGCGTCGATCGCCGCCAGCCAGAAGATCACCGGCATCACGGTGTTCACCAGCAGGTTGGCCGCCGGCACCAGCACCTTGATCGCGGTGACCTGCAGCGCGGCAGGCACGGCGGAAGCGGTGGTATTGAGGAACGCCACCACCAACATGCCGATGATGCCGCAGGCGATAGCCATTTTTTTCGGATCGTGCAGCGTTTGCGCCAGATTGCGGTTTTTGACCATCAAAGCCGCCGCGCCCCAGTGCGGGATGATGCGGTGATCGACGTCCTGCGTGAAGGAGCCCGCCGCCACGGAAGATGCCCAGGCGTTGAAGAAGAAGCCCAGACCGAAGGAGAAGTGGGAAGCCGGATCGCCCTCGCAGGAGTTCAGCTCGCCCAGGGTGCGAAACGCTCCCATGCCCTGTGTTGTCGGTGCGTGGAACATGCGTGCGGCGCCGGCCCCTACGCCGACCCCCACCAGCCCACCGATAATAATCGATTTAAATAAGATGATTAAAAACATCAGTATACCCTTTCATTTATGCTAACGTTTTTATTTCGTGACGAAGACAACCTTCTCGGTATTGATAATGGTTACGTTCACGGTTATTTCCAGAGAAACGGCATAGCTCTTTCTTTCACGCGGCAAAAAGAAGAAAAGAAATTTCTCTTTAGTTATTTTCTCTTCCGCCTTCACTACGCTGACGTCCTGCGGCTCGATGCGCAGCAGAATATTGTTGGTGGACTTTAATACCGCGCCCTGCACATTAGCCAAGGCGGAAGCAAAAGCTTTCGCTTTGCTGTCGCCTTTACCCTCCACCTTTACCGATGTGGTATATTGCTCTTTCATTATGGGTTGCCATGTTTTTTGACGTAGGCTTCCACCAGTTTCTGGCCCAGCTCTTCTTTATCCATAAAGCCGAAACCCAGCACGTTGCAGCCTTCGTTAATTGCCGTCACGCCCTCTTCCACCGAACGCATGCCGTATTTGGCTTTGTAGCCGTATTTAGTTTGCGCGGTAATCGCACCGGCGCCGCCGCTGCCGCAAAAAGAGATGCCCAGCTGCGCGTTTTCCGCTTTCATGACGTCGCCCAGCTTCATATCCGCCGCCACGCCGGGGATAACCACCGCTTTTCCGCCTGCGTTTTCAACGCCCTGGCCGACTTTTTGCCCTTTGCCCAAACGATCGCCGATCACTACGGTAATTTGACCCATGGTATATTCTCCTGATTGAAATCGATGCGTTAACCGCTATGCGTTATTATCTTTCGCCACTTCGAAGTGCACGGACAGCAAATAGGCCTCTTCGATAGGCAATGTGCCAAACTGATCCACCACGCGCTCCGCCATTTGCATGGACTCGGCGGAAATTTCGTCGAACAATGATTTATCCACCTCCGGCAACGGCTCGCCGGTTATTGAGCGCAGCACCATGGCGCGAATATGCGATTCCAGCATCTGTTGCTGCACCGCATTGGTATAAATATTCTCAGCATTCAGCATCGCGGTAATATCCGCCAGCACCCGAGCGGTGATCTCACCGGCTTCGCTGATATCGGATTGTTCAATTTCTTTTAATGAAGCAGATCCATCATTCACTTTTCAGTACCCCTAGATCCCACATTAATCAGTAAGCCGTAAAGCGCATCACCTGAATAACCCGCTTTCTGTGATGTCTTTACCCTACCCCCGGCAAGATTTTCTGTGGAGACCGGTTTTTTCCAGTTCGAAGTGGAAATCGAATGACGCGCGGAGATCCATTTCGCAAAATGGCCCTGCGGCGAAAAAGTGAATGAGATAACAAATACATAACCCGGCTAACGGTTTTTTTTGCCTCGATTGACGATAAAAGCCTTCGTGATCGGGATCTCTTTCTTTTCTCGCCCCAACCGCCTACTATCAATGGGACAAATCGACATTACCCACACCCCCGCTCCTCTGGCGCGGGGGTGTTGCTTTGTGTTGTTTTTCCGAATTTATGGGCGCACAGACTGGCGCCCTTTGATTTGACTGGAGAGTGGAATGACCAAACCCATCATTACTATTAATGAGCTGGATGCGGAACGCCTGGATGCGCTATTGGAACAACCGGCCTTTGCCAACACCGACGTCGCCGCCGCGCTGAACGACGAGTTGGATCGCGCGGAAATCCTGCCGCCGGAGAAAATGCCGGCCAACGTGGTGACCATGAACAGCCGCGTGCGTTTTCGCGATCTGCACACCGATGAAGAGCATGTGCGCACGCTGGTCTACCCAGCTTCGCTGAAAGACAGCCACGATCAGCTGTCGGTGATGGCGCCGCTGGGCGCAGCGCTGCTCGGCATGCACGTCGGCAAGCAGATCTCCTGGCAATTGCCGAACGGTGAAGAAGCGCGAATTGAAGTGCTGGAATTGCTGTACCAGCCGGAAGCGGCGGGCGAATACCACCGTTAAGCGGTTTTCAGGGCGGCATCCGGCCGCCCTTTCTGTCTCAGAGGCAGATAGCGATCAGCACGGCGATCAGCAGCAGCACGTAGATTTTGGCATGCAGCGCATCGCTCACCTTCGGCAAACAGCGCCTGGCAAACACAATCCCCGCAATCCCCGCCGCCACCAGCAGCCCCAGAATGTTCAGATTGACGTAGCCCAGATACTGCGGCCCGCTCATCTCGCGCCACCCCAACACGATATACATCAGCGCCCCGATCACCGCCACCGGGATCGACAGCGGGTTGGCGGCGCTGACGCAATATTTCATGTCGTAACCATGGCGACGCAGCAGCGGCACGGTCATCACGCTGCCGCCCACCCCCAGCAGCGTGGCGATGCCGCCGATCAACGGCCCGCCGCCCCACAACGTGGCGGGAGACAGTTCGGCGCGCGCCGGTTTGATCAGGAAGCCCCGGCGGAACAGACAGTCGGCGATGGTCACCGCCATATAGACCACAAACAGCCAGCGGATCACGCCGTCCGCCAGCAGCGAGGAGGCGAACGCGCCCAGCGCCGCGCCGATGCCGATGAAAAAGATCAGCGGTACGATGGTTTCTCGCAGCAGGTTGCCGCTGCGCCAGTTGGTCAGGGTGGCATAACTCGCGTTGAGGATCATCACCGCTGTCGAGGTCGCTACAGCAATATGCATCGCCTGACCGGGCTGCTCGCCCGAGGCGGAGATCAGGTGATAGACAAAAGGCACCACCACAAAGCCGCCGCCGAAGCCGAACAGAATGGTGGTGATGCCGGTCAGAAAACCGGCACCCAGTACAATCAACGTTTCAATCATGGCCGTGCGCCCGCACGAAGTCGTCGAACCCGGCGCAGAACTGCCCCGCCAGCGGGTGGAAACGATCGCCGACGAACAGCCCCAGATACTGATCGCGCACGGCGTCGTGATCCACCAACTCAATGCCCGCCTGTTCCGCCCGCGCCAGCGTCTGTGCGTCCGGGAAGCCCCAATAGCGCGAATCACCCTGCTTTTCCGCCGCTATCGCTTCACGCCGTTCCGCCCGCATAAGCTGGCGCGCCAGGAAGGTGCCGCTCTGCACGCCCAGCAACATCATGTTTTCCAGGAACGACAGATCGTGACGCAGCTCGGCGGACAGACGGGCGAGCACCGGGCCGGCGTCCCAGTGCTCATCCATTTCATGCAGCGTCACCGCACAGCCCTTGTCACCGTTCATCATTGCGCGGAATAGCGTCATCACCCCGCGATAGCGCGGCAAGTCGCCGGGGTGCAGGTTCCACAGCAGCTTGCCGCGTCGGCTGAAGGCGCGCACATAGTCGGCGGAGAATTTCTGATAGCAGCGCAGGGAGATCACCGCGTCCATATGCTCCAGGCTGCTGATAAACGTGGCGTCATTGATGTCGAGAACGCGATGCGCTTTGACCCCGGCGGCGGCCAAGAACAGGGCCGGCGGTTGATAGGCACCCTCACAGGCGGCGGCGTTGCGGCCAACGAACGGGAACACAAAATCGTTCAGCACCTCGCGCTCGTACAGCCCCAGGCGGCGAACCGCCGGCTCCTGGGTGCGGCCGCCGCTTTTCGCCAGGGGGAAATACACCGTAAAAGCACACTCGCCTTTCAGGGCGGCGATCAGATCCTGACACACCAGCCAGGAGAAAATGTCGTTGCCGACAAAGAGCGCTACGTTTTTCATACTTCAGCCTTCTTTGCGTTGAAAATAGGGTTGTTGAACACGATTTTGCTGATATCCCGCGTGATGGATTCCATCGCCGAGGTATAAAAAAGATCGCCCTTGGCGGGCGCGCCGAGCGAGTAGAGATGCTGCTCACGGCCGCGTCGGTCGGCGATTTTCAGCGTATGCGGGTTGCACTTCACGCCGCCGAACAGGTTCTCTTGCACCAGCCCGTCTTGCAGCAGCTGCTGGCTCAGGCGGTTGGGCGGCAGTTGATAGGAAGGCGTGGTACAGTTGAACAGATACTGCGCGTGCACCCGCGTCTCATGGCAACGAAGGATAAACCCGTCCGTTGCCTTGCTGATATCCACCAGGCCGCCGCAGGCGCGCAGGCGTTGGCTCTCCAGCGCCGCCACGATCTTGTAGGCATTCTTGATCGGCATGGCGTGCCGATTGCGCATCCAGGAGGAGTTGTAAAAGCGCATGAAGACCTGCCGGTTGTTGGCATCCATCTTGACCCAGGCGGCGCACACTGCCGGGTGGATCGCCGCCAGATAGCTGCAGATATGCTCCCTGGCAAAGCGCGCGCGATCGAGGCTGTCCGCCAGATCGCGGTAGCAATCGCGCCTTTCCCCCAGCGCCGAGAGCACCGTCAGCCGCTCCGGCCCCGGATAGTGGCGCGCCAGCGCGGCGTTGATCGCATGCACCAGTTGATGCGCGTCAATAAAATCGCGGCCGGCGACAAAGCGCCGCAGCGCCTCAACAAACGCCTCCGGCGGCGGACGCATCAGCGCCGGCTGCACGCTGGGGAACAGGCCCGAGCGCGACAGGGCGCAGATGTCGGTCGCTCCCAGCCGCTCCATCAGTTCAACGATGGCGTCAATCGCCGTCAGGCTGCAGCCGATCACGCCGATGCTCGAATAAGGGTTGATCGGCGGCAGATCCTGATGAGCCTGATAAGCGATCACCCCATCCACCGGGTAAAGGCATTCCGGCGGGTTGTGCCCCGAACACAGCACCAGCGCGTTCATCTGCTCGGCGCCGCCGCAGGCGGTGGTCAGCCGATAGCCGGCTTCGTGCGGCGCGATGGCATTCACTTCGGCGGTCACGAAATTCAGCGCTACGTTACTGTCCGCCGCCATATATATCGTCATGTCGCGAATAAAATCGAGATATTCCCGATACAGCCAGCGCGGCGGATAACGATCCTGGCAAAACTGCGGAAAATGCATGGCGATCCAATCAACGAAGTGCGCTTCGTCGAAAATATCCGCCGACATATTTTCCGGCGTCATATTTAATATATGGCTGTCAAAATCGCTGCTGTATGCCATACCGCCTTTAAATCCCTGCTTGTCGAAAACCGTCAGGGAAAGCGGCCTTTTGCAATGATTAACCGACTTATTTTTTATAAAGTTATAGGCAAAAGAGATGCCGGCGGCCCCGCCGCCAATCACACCGAACTTATACATGAAATATCACCTTATAGTCATTGAACTGCGCTAAGAACTATTGCTTCAGGTGTTGGAATAAAATGACGCTTTATTCCTTATTAACTTCTTGTATTGCGAGAACGAGAACCTTCGTCCCACCCTGGTGTGAAGACTTGTACGGGTTTCATGGCCGATAAAATAACGGCGCCCCGAACAAGCGTTATTTTTCTGCCCCGATAGTAGGGCGACCGTCGCTGGCTTGCTTTATATGAAAGGCCAACTATCATTGCGTTTCGGCCAATTTGCCCGCCAAAGAGAACACATGCGCAACGTCCGCATTGATGACATCGACCACGTAACCCGCGCGGTGATCGCCATCGGCACCGATTATCCGCCGGGGCACCTGCTGCCAATGCACAGCCACCGGCGCGCGCAGTTGCTGTACGGCGCTACCGGCGTCATGCACGTTTTCACGCAGCAAGGCAATTGGGTCGTTCCGCCGCAGCACGCGGTGTGGCTGCCGCCGCAGATGCCGCACGCGGTGCGGATGGTCGGCGTCACCACCCGCAGCCTGTACCTCGAACCCGGTGCGTTGCCCGCCGAACGCCCGCAGGTATGTCAGGTGGTCAGCGTCACGCCGCTGATGCGCCAGCTGTTGATGGCGGCGGTGGATATGCCGCTGGAGTATGAACAACAGGGCCGCGACGGAGCGCTGGCGGCGCTGCTGCTGCACGAGCTGGCCCGGCTGCAACCTTTGCCGTTGCACATCCCGCTGCCCGCCGATCCTCGGCTGGGTGAGCTGTGCCGCGCCTTTTTGCAGCACCCCGACGCTCACGACTCCGCGCAGCAATGGGCCCCTCGTCTGTACATGAGCATTCGCACCTTCAGCCGCTTCTTTCGCGCGCAGACCGGCCTGCCTTTTTCGCAATGGCGCCAGCGCGCCTGCGTGGTGCTGGCGCTGGCGCTGCTGGCCGAAGGGCACAGCGTGACGCAGGTGGCGATGGAGATGGGATATGACAGCAGCGCGGCGTTTTCAACCATGTTCCGCCGCGTGCTGGGGCAGGCGCCCTCCTCCTATCTGACGGAAGACGGGCGCGACGGTTGACGGATTAGCGGAATTTCTTGTGGTTGGCGTCGCGGGTTTGCTTGAAGCCTTGCGCCAGCTGCTTCGCTTCAGCGACTTTGCCCTGATTGGCCAGCGCCAGCGCCTGATCGATCTGGCCGATCAGGGTGTCCAACCCGCTGCGGAAATCTTTCATCTCCGGGCTGTCGGCGGCTTTGTCTTCCAGCTTCGGCGGGGTGCCCTGTTTGGCATCCTGCGCGGCGGCGCGCATGTTCTGCAGGCTCTGTTTGAGGGTAGCGGCGGAGTCGGTATTCAGCACCGTTTTGTAGTTTTCCGCCAGGGTGTCCATATCGTCGCCCAGATCGGCAGCGACCGCCAGCGAACTGGCTGCCAGCAGCGTCAACGCCGCCAGCGCTTTCAGGGTATTCTGCATGTTTGCTCACCTTCCAGTTATTGTTTTAATTAACCCACCGTTACCATAGGCAAGGCCGGGCAAAACCGAAACCGGAGATTTGTAAGCAAGGTTGAGACGGGATAACGCGCGACCGGCGGGCACCGGCCGCGCAGAGGATCATTGACCGGCGATCTTCATTTCCGGCAGCAGCACCGAACCGCACTGGATATTGCTGCGGGTTTCGATATCGCTGCCGACGCTGACGATGTTGCGCAGCATGTCTTTCAGGTTGCCGGCAATGGTGATCTCGCTGACCGGGTACTGGATCTCACCATTTTCCACCCAGAAACCGGCGGCGCCGCGCGAGTAATCGCCGGTGACGCCGCTGACGCCCTGGCCCATCAACTCGGTGACCACCAGGCCGGTGCCAAGCTGTTTCAACATGCCGGCGAAGTCAGCGCCCTGCCCGGCAATGCGCCAGTTATGGATGCCGCCGGCATGGCCGGTGCTGTGCAGGCCCAGCTTGCGCGCCGAGTAGCTGGTCATCAACCAGGTCTGCAGCACGCCGTCCTTGATGATATCGCGCCGCTGGGTGCGCACGCCCTCGCTGTCGAACGGCGTTGACGCCAGCCCTTTCAGCAGGTGCGGATGCTCCTCGACGGTCAGCCACGCCGGCAGGATCTGTTTGCCGAGCGAGTCCAGCAGGAAAGTGGATTTACGGTAGACGCTGCTGCCACTGATGGCGCCCACCAGATGGCCGAAAAGCCCGGTGGCCACTTCGGAGGCGAACAGCACCGGCGCCTTCATGGTCGACAGTTTGCGCGGCGCAAGACGCGCCAGCGTGCGGCGGGCGCACTCCTGCCCCACCCACTCGGGGCTGTGCAGATCGCCCATCGCCCGGCCGATGGTGTAAGCGTAATCCCGCTCCATGTCGCCGTCCTGTTCTGCGATGACGCAGCTGGACAGCGAGTGACGGCTGGAACAGTAGCTTTGCAGCATGCCGTGGCTGTTGCCGAACACCTTGATGCCGTAGTGGCTGTTGAAGCTGCCGCCTTCGGTGTTGGTAATGCGTTTGTCCGCCGCCAGCGAAGCCTGCTCGGCGCGCGCCGCCAGCTCGATGCCGCGATCGGCGTCCAGCTCGGTAGGGTGGAACAGATCGAGATCCGGCGCCTCGAACGCCAGCAGATCTTTCTCAGCCGGGCCGGCGCAGGGATCCTCAGAGGTATAGCGCGCGATGTCCAGCGCCGCCTGTACGGTGCGGGCGATGGCGTCCGGGCTGAGATCGGTGGAAGAGGCGCTGCCTTTGCGCTGGCGGTGATACACGGTAATGCCCAGCGCGCCATCGCTGTTGAACTCGACGTTTTCCACTTCGCCGAAGCGGGTGCTGACGCTGATGCCGGTCGATTTGGTGACCGCGACTTCCGCCGCGTCGGAACCGGCGCGGGCCAGCTCCAGCGCCTGAGAAACGGCCTGTTCCAGCGCCTTGCGCTGTTCTGCAACTTGAGTGACTACTTTCATCAATCTGCCATAATTAATCAGAAAATCGTTGAGAAAAGTGCCGGAGCGGCGTAGTTGTGCACGCGGAGCGGCGCGCAAAAATCCTGAGATCTCTGCCGTTGAGTCTAACAGGAACCGCGTTGAATTTCGCATAAAGCCGGCAACCTGTTAGGATTAGCCTCTTTTTAACGGAGCCTACCATGAACAAACAGCCTGAAGACTGGCTCGACGATGTCCCGGAGAATGAAAACGAGGACGATGACGAGATTATCTGGGTCAGTAAAAGTGAGATTAAACGTGATGCCGAAGCGCTGAAAGACCTGGGGGCCGAAATGGTCGATCTGGGCAAAAACGCGCTGGATCGCATTCCGTTGGATGAAGATTTGCGTGCCGCCATCGAACTGGCGCAGAAGATCAAAAAAGAGGGCCGTCGCCGTCAGCTGCAGCTGATCGGTAAAATGCTGCGCGCCCGCGATATCGAGCCGATCCAGACCGCGCTCGACAAGCTGAAAAACCGCCACAACCAGCAGGTTTCGCTGTTCCACAAGCTGGAAGCGCTGCGCGACCGTCTGGTCGAAGAAGGCGATGACGTCATTCCGTCGATCCTGGATCTGTATCCGGCCGCCGATCGCCAACAGCTGCGTTCACTGGTGCGCAACGCGCAGAAAGAGAAGGCCGCCAACAAGCCGCCTAAGGCTTACCGCCAGATCTTCCAATACCTGCGCGAGCTGGCCGAAGCGGCCGACTAAGCGCCGCCGCCATCCCGGGATGAACCCGTTTCATCCCCGGTGATGTGCCGGTTCGCCGCTGCTTTCGCGGATATTGAAGCGCAGGCTGCCTTCCAGCTCTTCTTCCGCCTCTTCAAACAGCAGAATGATCGCGCCGAAACGACGCTTGCTGCGGGCATTCAGGTGAGTGAACTCGATTTCCACCGGCAGACCGATATCGCCGGTCACTACGTCCCACAGCGCGTCGAGGTTGGCGCCGAATCCCTCGTCCAGCGCAAACTTGTGCGCAAAATCGCGGTAGAAGGTCGGCACATCCTGGATCTGTTCAAAATCAAACTCTACTTTTGCCATCAAACTCACTCCACACGAATGAAGTTTTTGTAATGGTCGCGCGTGACGAAGATCAGACCATCGCTCGAATACAGCAGGCGATCGGCGCCGCGCCGGCCACACTGGTAATTGATGTCCGCTTCGCGCCAGACCCGGCCGCCGGCGCTCGGCAGTTGCCCTTCACGGTTAGAGAATCGATCGCCGCCAATCGCCTTGCCCGGCAATACCGCACAGAGGTTGCCTGAACGCGGGTCCCAGCCCTGCTCGCGCGCCTGCTTCTTGGTGACGTAATAGCCCGGAAGCCGCTGATGCTGCTGCAGGTAGCTCACCACCGTTTGCTGCTGCGTGAGCCGATCGATGCTTTGCTGTTGCCCCGCCGGCGCTTGTACCACCGTCGCATTGCCGCCGATCGCACGGTGCTCGTTGCCGCGCAGCGCGCTGAAGACGGCGATGACCACGGCGATGACAATCGCCAACAGAATCCGCTTGTTCATGACATTCCCTGAAATTATGCCGCCGAAGGCGCCGCAGCTCCCCCAGGCTAGTTAGGTATATAGCCGACCTGGATGAAACTAAGATGACCGGCACGTCACGTTTTTGCGGCGGTAAGCGTTTCATCCACTCATGACAATGATGCCACTTTCCAGTCGTTCTGGCACTCGGAGTCTCTCTGAAAACGGGCCGCCTCACATGAGACGGCTCGCCATGCCAGGCGCTGCTTTCAGTATAGTCAGGGAAGGCGCCGCACAACGCGGCGCAACAGGAGGGAACGCATCAATCGATCAAGGCGTGACGATAGCGATGCAGCATGTCGGCCAGGCGTTTCACCGGCCCGGTGACGCTGAGCGGCGCCTGATTGTCCACCAGCTTCTGCTGGTACTCGTTCATTTCACCCAGCAAGCGATCGTAGTAATAGGCGCGCTTGACGTCGTTCTTGGCGGAGACCACCCGATCGGCGGTGCTGCGGATCTGGCGGTGGAAGGCCGACAGCTCTTCGCTGACCGGAATCTCCGCCCGCTGCATGCGCTGGTGGGCAATGATCAAGTTCAGCGCCAGACGATACTTGGCGATGTCGTTCGGGAACATCATCAGCAGCTGGTTAAGCTGCTGATACAGCGCCGGCAGGTGGTTTTGCCGACGACGCGCCGCCTTGGTGGTCAGCGCCGACACCGCGCTGCTGACGAACTGGTTGAGCAACGTGCGGCCGGTGCGTTCACGCGAATTGTCGCGGATCAGCAGCAGCACCATCAGCCCAACGCAGCTGCCGAGGAACTGGCCCAGCGCCCCGTCGAGAAACTGGGTGACGTTGAACTCCATCGGGTTGCTCAGCACCAGAATGTTGATGGTCCCGGCCAGCAGCCCCAGCGAACCGAGCCGCCGCTTCTGCACCTCGATGCCGATGAAAAACGCCAGCAGGCCGAGGCTGAGACACAGCAGCAAAATGCTCTGCTGCGTCGCCGGCAGGATCACCATGAAGAACAGAGAGCCGACCGGGATCGCCGCCAGCATGCCCAGCACGAAATCCATCGCCACCATGCGCGGCGCCGGGGTGCGCATCGCCAGCGAGGTGATGACCGCGATGATCACCATAAAACCGCTGCCGGACGTCCAGCCGGTCCACAGCCACAGCAGGCTGCCGAAGGCCGTCGCCACAAAGGTGCGCAGGCCGTTGATCATCGCGTGATGCCCTTCCGCCGAAGTCGGCTTGACCACGGTTTCGTTGCTCAACACCCCCTCTTCCACCGCGCTGATGCTGCAGTTGGCGTGCACACCTTTCGACAGCAGCAGGTAGCGCGTCGCCGCGCCGACCCAGCCGGTGAGGGTCGGCAGCGTTTCCTCGGAACGATGCGTGGTCAGCACCTGGCGTAGCAGCTTCATGCGCTTGTGGATCTCCTGCGGGGTTTCCGCCGGGACCATCAGCTGCTCACGCAGACTGTCTTTCAGCGCGTCCGGGTGATTCAACAAGATCAGATAGGTTTCGCAGGCCTGGGTGATCAGCGTCAGCGACAGCGTATGCAGCGCTTTTACCCGGCGGTTGACCTTCTGCCAGCGCGAGGACTCCATCATCAGGTTGTTGCGCATGCCGTCCAGCGCCGTGGTGCTCTTCACCAGATTGCTCCAGGCGCGATCGATATCCTCTTTGTCGGCATTGCTGATGCACATCTGCATCAGGCGGTATTGCGCCACCAGCAGCTGATCCACCGCCCGATCGATGTCCTGTTTGATCGAACGCGGCGAGAACAGCAGATCCGCCAACACGGCGCTGACGATCCCCAGCACGATCTCGCTGCAACGTTCGATGGCGAACTGCGGCGCTTCCAGCAGATGAGACTCGCTGGTGGCGACAGTCACGATGATGATCAGCGCGGTATACCCGGCCAGCCCCCAGGCATAGGAGTTCTCCACCTTGATAAGCGAAGAGATCCAGGTGCAGAAACCGGCCCAGATGCAGCACAGCAACAGCATCACCACCGGCGCGCGGGCGGTGGTGATGATAATGATCAGGCCGACGAAGCAACCGATAAAGGTGCCGATAATGCGCAGCCAGCCGCGGTGGCGGATGGCGCCGGAGAAGGGTTCGCCGCCGGCGGCAAAGGCCGGGCCGGCGGCGACGATGGCGGCGGTCATCGCCGACCAGCGCGGGGTTTCCAGATTGAGATGGAAGCCGACGAACAGCGCAAACACAATCGCGAAGCTGAGTTTGAAGGCGAATCTCAGCCGGATAAAGGTTGGGCTGCTCATTAGCCGAACTCACGCAGCCGGTGCATCAGGCGCACAAAAGGCGAGCCGCTGTCGGCATTGCGATCGTTCTTGCCGACGATCACCACGGTGGCGGTGGTGCCGGCCGGGTACGGATGCTGTTGATCCTTGGCGTCCAGCAGGATCTTCACCGGCACGCGCTGCGCCAGGCGCACCCACTCCAGGTTGCTGTCGATCGAGGCCAACCCTTTGTTGTTCACCGTGCTGCTGCTGTTGTTCACCGCCGCCGCCACGCTGTCGACGGTGCCGTGCATGATGCGGTTGCTGCCGAGCGGGGTGATCTCCGCGCGGTCGCCCTTATTCAGGCCATTCAGCTTGGTTTCTTCCAGGTACGCCAGGATGTAGAAGGAATCTTTCTTCACCAGCGCCACCGCCACCGAGCCGCGGGTGATGTATTCGCCGGCATGGACGTTGAGGTTGGTGATCCAGCCATCGGCCGGCGCCCGCACCGTGGTGCGTTCCAGATCCAGCTGCGCCAGCTCGCGCGCCGCAATGGCCTTCGCCAACTGGTGCTGCACGGTCTGCAGTGAGTTGTTCGACTGGTCAATCTCTTCCTGCGACATCGCCTGCACGCCCAGCTTCACGCGGCGGCCGGCCTCGCGCCGTTTTTCCGCCGCCAGCGTCTGATAGTAGGCGACGTCGGCGCCGGCTTCCGCCAGCGCCTGCTCATAACGCGGCCGATCGACCACGAACAGCACCTGGCCTTTCTTCACCAGTTGGTTATCCACCACCGGCACGTCGGTCAGCAGGCCGCTGACGTCCGGGGCGATCGCCACCACATCGGCGGTAAACTTGGCATCACGCGTCCACGGCGACTCGGTGTAGAACACCCAGGCCTTGAATATCGCGGCGATGCCCAACAGCACAAGAATCAAAGTGATCGCGATTCGGGTTATTTTTATCGAAAAATTTTTCACAGCGACCTCAAACAAAAAGACACGAAATCAGATAAAACAAGCAGCAATACAGCGCGGTGTTAAACAGCGCCGGATGCCAGACAAAATCGTAAATCCCCGTCGGCTGCAGCAGGCGGCGCAAGAGAAAAAACAGCGCCAGCGACACCAGCAGCTCGAAAAACACCGGCGGAAACGACAGCCCGAAGATGACCATAACCGGAAGCAAACTCATCACTTTTTCCTTATTGTTCACTACGCCGGGGAAAGACACATCTCGCCATTCACATTCTCTTTACATTTTAGCGTGCGCGCGCCACAAATCTTGACCGGACAGCTTGTCCAGGTCACGAACCCGAAAAAAGGTTAAACTTGGGGGCAGACATCCACGACAGGGATTGCGAGGGTGCCGGAGGAGCGGCAGGATTGCGTTGCCGATCGCTCTCGCACGTTGGTAAGGTCTATTCACCCGACCACGTTATATTAGCCTGCTTACTATCAAGGCATCAACAATCTGTGATCTAAATCACTTTTAAGCCAGAGTGAATAATGGAAAGATTAAAACGGATGTCGGTATTCGCCAAAGTGGTTGAGTTCGGGTCGTTTACCGCGGCCGCACGCCAACTCGACATGAGCGTTTCATCGATCAGTCAGACCGTCTCGAAACTGGAAAATGAACTGCAGGTCAAGCTGTTGAACCGCAGCACGCGCAGCATCGGCCTGACCGAGGCCGGCAAAATCTACTATCAGGGCTGCCGACGCATGCTGCAAGAAGTCAGCGAGGTGCATGAGCAGCTGTACGCATTTAACAATACGCCCGCCGGCACGCTGCGCATCGGCAGCTCATCCACCATGGCGCAAAACGTGCTGGCGAACATGACCGCCGAGATGATGAAAGAGTACCCAGGCCTGACGGTCAACCTGGTAACCGGCATTCCGGCGCCGGATCTGATCACCGACGGACTGGATCTGGTGATCCGCACCGGGGCGCTGCAGGACTCCAGCCTGTTCTCCCGCCGCCTGGGGCAGATGCCGATGGTGGTGTGCGCCGCCAAAAGCTACCTGATCCAGCACGGTACGCCGCAGAAGCCGAGCGACATGGTCAACTTCTCCTGGCTGGAGTACAGCGTGCGGCCCGACAGCGAATTTGAACTGATGTCGCCGGAAGGCATCACCACACGCATTTCCCCGCAGGGGCGCTTCGTCACCAACGACTCCTCCACCATGATCCGTTGGCTGAAAAACGGCGCCGGCATCGCCTACGCCCCGCTGATGTGGGTGATCGAAGAGATCAAACGCGGCGAGATCGAGATCCTGTTCAAAAGCTACCATTCGGATCCGCGGCCGATCTACGCGCTCTATACCGAGAAAGACAAACTGCCGCTGAAGGTGCAGGTGTGCATCAACTATTTAACCGACTATTTCGAACGCGTAGCGGCGGTCTATCAGGGCTATCGCTGAGCGGCGCTCAAATAGCGGCGCGCCAGCGCGGCCAGCAGCGTCAGCGCCACCATGCCGAAGCCCCACAGCAACCAGACGGCGTAGCCCGCCCAGGTCAGCAGCACAGGAAAATAGCTCGCCAGCCCGCTGCCCAGCTGTTTCAGACATGGCAGCCAGGCGTCCAGCACCGCCTGCGGCACCAGGCTCAGCGCACCGTTCACCGGCAACGATGCCTTCCCGGCTGCCTCCGCCAACGCCGGGAGCCAGGCCAGCACCCCGGCTACGCCCCAGGCCAGCAGCGTCCATAGCGCCATGGCGCCCAGCAGCAGCGCGAGTGTCCAACCGCCCCGGTTCACGGCACACCGCCGCCGCACTGCGGACAAAAGCGGCTACCCGGCGGCAACGGTGCGGCGCACTGGCCGCAGGTGGCGCTTAGCGCGGCAAACGGCTGACCGCAGCGGTGGCAATAACGGGCGCCCGATTTATTCACTGCCCGGCATTCCGGGCACTGCGGCCCCGGCTCGCCATGCTGGTTATAGCGGTTGCCATGATGCCCGCCGCCGTGGCCCGCGCGCTGATGACCGCCGTGAATACCGCCTTGCCCCAACAACCGTTTCAGTAAGCTCATCCCGCCTCTCCTCTGTGCATTGACGCTGAACCTCACTGTAAACCCTGGAGTAAACTACAGGGTAAAGCCCGGCGAGCAGGATTTACGTTTCATTACATCGTAAAAGTGGCAAGGCTTTGATGCCGTTAACAAAAGCACCATCGGCATTATCCCACGCCGTCGCGCTGCGTTATGCTGCGGAAACCTCTCCCTGCATCAGGAATAACCATGAAAAAAATCATACTGGACTGTGACCCGGGGCATGACGACGCCATCGCTCTGTTGCTGGCCTGGGGCAATCCGCAGATCGACCTGCTGGCGGTCACCACCGTGGTGGGTAACCAGACGCTGGACAAAGTGACGCGCAACGCCCTGGCGGTGGCCCGTATCGCCAATATCACCGGCGTCCCCTTCGCCGCCGGCTGCCCGCGTCCGCTGGTGCGCAATATCGAAGTGGCGCCCGACATTCACGGCGACTCAGGCCTCGATGGCCCGGTGCTGCCGGAACCCCACCTGCAGTTGGACTCACGCCACGCGGTAGACCTGATCATCGAGACCGTGATGGCCCACCCGCCGGGCAGCGTGACGCTGGTGCCGACCGGCGGCCTGACCAATATCGCCATGGCGGTGCGTAAAGAGCCGCGCATTGCCGAACGGGTCAAGGAAGTGGTGCTGATGGGCGGCGGCTATCATGTGGGCAACTGGAGCGCGGTGGCGGAGTTCAATATCAAAATCGATCCCGAGGCGGCACACATCGTGTTCAACGAAAAATGGCCGCTCACCATGGTCGGGCTGGATCTCACCCACCAGGCGCTGGCCACGCCGGCAGTCTGCGAACGCATCGCCGCCCTCGGCACCCGGCCGGCCGCCTTCGTCGGCGAGCTGCTGGCATTCTTTGGGCGTATGTACCAACAGGCGCAGGGCTTCAGCGCCCCGCCGGTGCACGATCCATGCGCGGTGGCCTATGTGATCGACCCGAGCGTCATGACGGTGCGCAAAGCGCCGGTAAATATAGAGCTGACCGGCACCCTCACCTTAGGCATGACGGTGGCGGACTTCCGCACGCCGCCGCCGCCGGATTGCCACACCCAGGTGGCGGTCAAACTGGATCAGGATAAATTCTGGGATCTGGTGGTGGATGCGCTGGAGCGGATCGGCGACGTGGAGTAAGCGCACAAGAGACGAGATTAACGCGCTTGGGCAGGCGCGTTAGTCCGTATTCTGCCGCGGCAACGGGAGGCTCAAGCCATAACCTCTTTTATTTCCAATGCAGCAGAACAATCCTAACAATAAGTCATTTTATAAAAATTAAAAAAAACAGATAAAGACAAGAAGAATCTTAATAAAAATAAAACCATAAAAATCACATTGAATTTAAAAATCAGCAATGGGAAACGATGGAATAAATCTCCGCCGTCACGCCGCCGCTGACGAAATAAATTAAACAATAATATCCCTATTTTATTCTTCACATTGACTACCGACATAGGCCATCGCCGAGATACCTCACGATATTCACACACGTCAAGACAACGCTCAATCAACTGATTTTAATAAACAAAAATAACATTCGATTAAAAATTGACTGAATCACAATAGATTTGAGAAAATAGCGCATCTGTTTTTGTAAACAACAAAAATGCCTTTTACGGGTGAAAAATACGGCTTAACCTTTCTTTAGGCACACGGCCTCGCGCATTCTCAGGGTAAACATTATTTATCGCTTCACCATGAAGACGGATTAAATTTCCCATGAGACATTTTCGAATTGAACATTACATGCATTTCAACATCAGGATAAAGGATAGGGAATAATCAAAACATGCATTTCATAAACGCTATCAGGCCTTGGCAGGTTAACCATGGCCGATAAATCTCCCGCTAACGCAGCAACCATCGCCGTGCTGCCCCTGCTGCTGATCTGGATGGCGGTGATCCTGCCGATTTATCACCCCAACATGGGCGGCGGCGGTCTGGCGCTGCCGCAAAACATTCTGGCCTGGGGCGTCATGGCGCTCACTACGCTGATCGTGACGTTTACCGTTTGCCTGGGTCGCATCCGCCTTTCGCTGACCCCCACCGCCCGGCGGTTACTGCTCGGCATCGCCGTACTGGCGCTGCCGCTGCTGTATACCCGCCCCGAGTGGCGCGAAGATGCCCTGTGGCGCTGCGCCGGTTTGCTCGGCGGTTGGCTGTTCTATGTCGCCTGCCTGCAGCTGCGCCCAACTCCCCGTCAGCGCAGCCTGCTGCTGTACGGCCTGCTGTTCGCCGTCGGCGTTCAGGCATTGCTGGCGGCTCTGCAGCTGTTCGCCCCTGCGCTGGCCTGGATATCCCCTAACGGCAGCCGGGTTTACGGCGTCTTTCAGCAACCGAACGTGCTGGGCAGCTTTATCGCCACCGGGCTGGCTTTGGCGCTCTGGCTGCTGCTGGCTCCCTTCTCTGCGCCGACGCGGCGGCAAATCCCGCTGCTCGCGCTGCTGGCCGTTTTCTCCGCCCTGCTGGTGCTGATCCAGTCGCGCGCCGCCTGGCTTGGCGGCGCCTTGGCGGCGGCGCTGCTGCTGTGGCGCTTTGCCCGCCAACGCCCGGCCGCAAGCCGCTGGGCCGGCGGCGCGCTGCTGCTGGGCGTGGCGTTCGGTACCACGGTGTTGTTCACCGGTTTCGGCCTGGATGGCCGCGCGGGTCTGATCGGTCGGGAGCTGTCCAATAGCGCTCGCCTCACCATGCTGCATGACGTCGGCGCCATGATCCTGGCCAAGCCGCTGCTGGGCTGGGGTTACGGCGGTTTTGAATACAGCTTCGCGCACTTTCGCCTGCAGGAAATGCCCTGGCGAGAAGTGTTGGAAGTCGCCGGGCATCCGCACAATGAAATCCTGCTGTGGTGGGTTGAGGGTGGCCTGCCGGCGCTGGCAGGTATCGCTATCGTCCTTGCCGCCGGCGTACGGCTGCTGAAAAGCGCCTGGCAACGGGATCGAGAACAGCCGAACGGTGCGCGCGTCGGCTTGTTCCTGGTGCTGCTGCCGATGCTGATACACACCCAGCTGGAATACCCTTTCTATCTGTCTGCGCCGCACTGGCTGGCGTTTCTGCTGCTGCTGGCGCTGCTGGACGGCCAAAGCGGCGAGCCCCGCCCGCTGCCGTTCGCCAAAGCCCTGAGCCTGCCGGTGGCGCTTGCGGCGCTCGGCGTGCTGGTGATGGCGGTCTTCGCCTGGCAAGGGCGCATGGCGCTCACCCAGTCGGAGCGCACTATGCTGGCCAACATCGACAGCATCGAGCAGATGCCGCCGCCGGCCGCTTGGATCTACCGGGAGCGCAAAACCTTCGACGAGCAATCTCACGCGCTGCTGGTCTACAACCAGACGCGTGATGATGCCCTGTTGACCGGCTATCGGCAGTGGGCCAATGCCTATCTGCAGCACCGCATCGACGCCAACGTCTACGCCACGCTGATCATGATCTTGCGCTATCAGGGGGATCAGGCACAAGCCGACGCTCGCCTGCGGGAAGCCGCTTTCCTGTTTGCGCGGGATGCACGGTTCAGGTAGGGACAACAAGGTGAGAGCGATGCCTCGTTGCTCTCACCTCCGTCATTTATGTAGCAAAATCAACGCGGCAATATCGCGCACTCTTTATCCAGCAGCGACTCTACCGACGCGCGATTGCCGACGTCCCAGCCGCGCTTCGAGGCCAGCAAGATAAACCCTTGCCGGCCGGCAAACGTCGTCGGAACGACGACCACGCCATATTCCGCCATCTGCGGCGGCGACAGATGGAAATAATCTGCCAAATCCTTAATCGGGTAGATGCCCATCACGGCTGGCTGCATCACGCGGCGAGCATAATAGGTGTGGCGCAACAACTTATCCGGCAAAGGCCGCCATTGTTCCTGTATGTAGGGGCGTTCCGCCTGCAATTGGCGCCGCACGTCCTCGCGCAGACAGGTCAGGTGAATGTGCAACTGGTTTTGGCTGCGGCCGTAAGCGGAGTTGATCGCCATGCCCAACATATCATCCGGCACCGGCCCGCCATACTCGGCGGCCAGCCGGTAACGCATCAGCCAGGCATAGCCAAAATAGTCCGTCCGTTCTCCAACCAGCAGCTGCGGGCTTTCAATGCCGGAGAGCGGCGCCGTCGGCACCAGGATAAAGTGATAAGGGTAACGCGGGTTCTGCAGCACGCTAAAGCCCTGCGCTTTCCCCTGCGGCATATAAATCTGCTCGCACGGGGCCGGATTGCGTTTTTGCTGATAGTTGGCCATGCAGAGTTTATCGACCACGCCCCACAGCGCATCGGAACGGGCGCAGCCCGTCAGGGACAGAACGCCCAGCACCAGCAGCCAACGCCGAGCGGATAACGCCAGGCGCGTCATTCTTGTCGTGCTCTGTTTTTTCGCCACGTCAATTTCATTCCATTATGTCGTGCAGGCTACGGCGTCCTGCCGCGCTTAGCGTTACGAATGCGAGAAAGGCCGCGAAATGGAGCATGGTTGAGGGGCCAACGCGTGGCCCCTTGAGGAAAGATTACGCCGTGCCGCCGACGGTTAACGTATCCAGTTTCAGCGTCGGTTGGCCGACGCCTACCGGCACGCTCTGGCCTTCCTTGCCGCACACGCCCACGCCTTTATCGAGCGCCAGATCGTTGCCGACCATCGAGATCTGCTGCATCGCCTCGATGCCGGAGCCGATCAGCGTCGCCCCTTTCACCGGTTTGGTGATGCGGCCCTTTTCGATCAGGTAGGCTTCGGTGGTGGAGAACACGAACTTGCCGGAGGTGATGTCCACCTGACCGCCGCCAAAGTTCGGCGCGTACAGACCGTACTCGACGCTGGCGATGATCTCTTCCGGCGTCGATTGGCCCGCCAGCATGTAGGTGTTGGTCATGCGCGGCATCGGCAGATGCGCGTAGGACTCACGGCGGCCGTTGCCGGTCGGGGCGACGCCCATCAGCCGCGCGTTGAGCTTGTCCTGCATGTAGCCTCTCAATACGCCGTTTTCAATCAGCACGTTGTACTGGCCCGGCACGCCTTCGTCGTCGATCGCCAGCGAGCCGCGGCGCCCTTGCAGGGTGCCGTCATCCACTACGGTGCACAGTTCGGAAGCCACCAGCTCACCCATATGGCCGCTGAATACCGAGGTGCCGCGCCGGTTGAAGTCGCCTTCCAGGCCGTGGCCCACCGCCTCATGCAGCAGCACGCCCGGCCAGCCGGCGCCCAGCACGACCGGCATATTGCCGGCCGGCGCCGCCACCGCGCCGAGGTTGACCAGCGCCATACGCACCGCTTCTTTGGCGTAGGCATCGGCGCGCACGTCGCCGTCGACGGTTTCCAGGAAATAGTCGTAACCGAAACGGCCGCCGCCGCCGCTGGAGCCGCGCTCACGCTTGCCGTCCTGCTCCACCAGCACGCTGACGGAGAGGCGCACCAGCGGGCGAACGTCCGCCGCCAGCGTGCCGTCGGTGGCGGCCACCAACACCTGCTCGTAAACGCCGGTGATGCTGGCGTTCACTTCCTGAACCCGCGCATCGGCGGCGCGCGCCACCTTGTCGACGCGGTGCAACAGGGCGATTTTCTCTTCGCGCGGCAGGCTTTGCAGCGGATCGAGCAGCGGATACAGCGCCCGGTAACCGATTTCGCCCAGGGTATGCGCCCGCCCGTCGCCCTGCTCGCGCACGATGCTGCGCGCCGCCTGGGCGCTCTGCTGCAGCGCATTCAGGGTGATCTGATCGGCATAGGCGAAGCCGGTCTTCTCACCGCTGACGGCGCGCACGCCGACGCCCTGGTCGATATTGTAAGAGCCATCCTTGATGATGCCGTCCTCGATCACCCAGGCTTCGTGATAGCTGGACTGGAAATAGAGGTCGGCGTAGTCGATACGGCGTTCTGCCAGTTGACCCAGTACCCTGTACAGGTCTTGATGACTCAGCTTGTTGGTAGCGAGTAACTGCTCACTGACAAACGTCAGGCTCATAATGGTTTCACTCTTGATTGGAGGATAACTTGTCAGACGGCGCCGTCAGCGACGTCTGGAATCGGTTGTGCTGCAGCACCGGCATCTGCGCACGAATATTTTTCAGGCTTGCGGTGTCCACGCGCACCTTCAGCGCCGCCACGGCGTCCGGGTTCTCGGCCAGTACCTTGCCCCAGCCGTCGACGGCCAGCGTGTGGCCCCAGGTGCGACGGGTCGGCCCGTGGCGCCCCACCTGCGCCGGCGCCAGGATCATGCACTGGTTCTCGATCGCCCGGGCGCGCAGCAGGATTTCCCAATGCGCCTCGCCGGTGACCCGGGTAAACGCCGCCGGCACCGAAATCAGTTCGGCGCCCTGCGCCCGCAGCGCCTGGAACAGCGCGGGGAAGCGCAGATCGTAGCATATGGTCATGCCCAAGCGCCCGACCGGCGTATCCACCACCGTCAGGTGCTGCCCGTGCTGGTAGGTATCCGACTCGCGGTAGTGGCCGTGCGCATCGTTGATATCCACATCGAACATGTGCAGTTTGTCATAGCGGGCGCGGATCTCGCCCTGCTCGTCGAACAACAGGCTGCTGGTGGTGATAAGTTCCGGGTTTTCGCGGCTGATCAAGGGCATCGAGCCCACCAGCAACCACACCCCATAGCGGCGCGCCAGCTCGCGCACCGCGTTCTGCAGCGGGCCATCGCCCTGTTTTTCCGCCTGTTGGCGGTAGGCCGCGGAGTTGGCGAACAGCAGCGCGTTCTCCGGCGTCATGACCAGTTTTACCCCGGCATTGAGCTGCTTGATCTGCTGTTCAATCTGGGCCAGGTTATCGCGCACCTGATCGCCACTGCACAACTGCAACAACGCAACGTTAGCATTCCTCATGACGCCTTATCCTCCTTTGCCTTACGAAGTACCTCATTGATCTTCGGCTGGTCGAGATCGCCGCCGATATGGTAGCGAATCAGCGAAATCTTGCTCCACAGCGGCCCCAGCACCTGCGAGGCGGCAAATACCGCCGCGCCGACGATCGGGTTGACGACAAACGCCGTGGCCACGCCGACGGTCGCTGAAATCGCCGGCGCCACCACCGCTTCCATATCGATGCGGCGGCGCGCCAAATCGATCTGGCCGCTCATAGCAATATCCGCCGCCAAGCCATCGATCAATAGATTATCAGTATGCATTATGCCATCTTTCAGCCAGGCGGTACTGCGGATGGAATCAAAGTAGAAACCTTTGCCGAAGGTATCGCTGAAATCGAACTGCAGCTTGCGCAGCAGGGCGTCGAAGCTGACCAGCCGCAGCAGCTGGCCGGCGCGGCCGCCGCCCATGCTGTCGATCTCGCCCTTGCCCATCTTGACCTGCAGCGCGCCGCTTAACGTATCGACCTGCGGCTGCCACGGCGCGCCGTGCCAGTACAGATCGAAGTCCACGTCGTAAGGCGCCCCCTTCAGCGGAATAGTGATGCCGAAGAAGGCGGCGGTTTCATCGATCTTGCCGCCGAGCAGTTTGCCTTTCAGCGAGCTGCGCTCTTCCTGCGCGTTTTGTTTCCACAGGCCGGTGGCGCTCATACGCCCTTTACCGGTATCGACCAGACCGTGATCCAGCGTCAGGGTATCCCCCCGATTAGTCAGATCCGCCTCGACCTTGCCGAGGTTCTGCCCCAGCACCCAGCACGACTTACAGCGCAGCATCAGCGAAGGCCAGTCGCGGAAGGAAACTTTCTCGGTCGACGGCGACGGTGCGCCCGCCGCGTTTTTCGTCTCGGCGAACTGCGGGTTGTAATACAGGTAGTTGATATCGGCGCGCCACGGCCCGCGATCGACCACCCGCAGGCTGCCGTCCACTTCGTCGCTCTTGGCGCTCACCAGGGTAGCGCCAAGCTGTTTTTCGGCCGATAGCGTCAGCTTATGCCAGGCCTGGCCGCCCAACAGCAGCTGCGGCGTGGTCAGCGCCACGGTGGTAGGGAAGCTGAAACCGCCCACCTGACCGCTGCCGCCGCCCTGTTTCAGTGCCGGCGCCAGCAGCGCCAGCCACTGCTCGCCGTCCAGCGCCGGCAGGTTCAGCGTCATCGACTTGCCGGCCGGCAGCGGCGGCGTGCCGCCACCGTTGGTTTGCCAGGCGGCGCGCGCCAGATTCACCTGTTTTTTGTCGAAGTTCCATTCGCTGTTGAAGCGGTTCTGTTTGCCCGCGCTGCCGGTCAACGTGAAGCCGTTAAGACCGCCTTTGACCTTGACGTTCACCGGCAGTGCCTCGCCCGGTGCCTTGTCCAGCGGTGAAGGTAAGTGACTGCTCACTTTCTTCAAATCCGCGTCAATGCCGATATCATAGCTGGCCGAGCCCTGATGCGGCAGCGTGATGGCCACCTGGCTCTGCCAGGGCGCGCTGCCGCTGAGCGCATCAGCGGCCTCTTTTGGCAGGCCGGGGAACTTGCCCGGCTGCCAGTCGCCCTTCAGGCCGACATTGATCTTGTAATCGCGATCGCCTTCCTGCGTGGAAAAGTTGACCGCCACCGGCTGCCCGAACCAGTTGGCCGACAGGGGGTCGCTCTGCAGGTTGCCGTTGTCGAAGCGGAACTTGCCGCTGAGCTTTTGCAGTTCGCTGTCCAGCGGCTTTATCAGCAACGAATTGTTGTTCAGCGCCACTTCGCCGGTGGCTCTGACCTGCTCGCCGTCCAGGGGAATATCAAGATGTAAGCGCCCACTGACATCACCGCCAATCTGCAGCTGCTCCAGCGCCGCCCCGAGCGAATCGTGCAACGGCGTCTGCATGAAGTAGTCATGCACGTCGCTGCCCGCACCCGCGACTTCGGCATCGATCAGCAGCCGCTCTTTCAGGTAATCCGGGATCACCGCGCTGATATTTTTACCCGCTACCTTACCCAATCGGGTTTGCGGCGCATGCATCCACAATCCCTCGTTGGCGAAATCGAGATCGATCGCCAAATCGGTCAGCGCCGGCCAGCCCGGTTGGAACTGGAAGGTGGCGTGACGTAGCGGTACGAAGACTTCAAACTGCCCTTCGTTTTTACGATACGGGAAGTGCTGCGGATCGCCGGAATAAATCAGCGTGGCGTTATCCACCTGGCCGCCCTGAATGGCGCCGCTCAGGTAGTCCACCAGATGCTTGCCCATCAACGGCTCCGGGAAATAGCGCCAGGCGTCGGCGCCGTCATACAGGCGGATGCCCGCCAGGATGTTCAGCCACGGATCGCCCTTGGCCGGCTGCTGATAACGGAAATCACCGTTGACCCACAGCGACTTCGCCTTGACGTCCAGCCCCTGGCTCGCCAGCTCCCACCCTTGATCGTTGTAACGCCAGGTCAGCGCGCCGCGCGCGCTGTTGATTTCAAGCGGGGCGCGGAACATGTCGCCGTAAGGCAGGGTGCTGCCTGCCAGCCCCAGCGTCAGGCGGCCGTTCTCCACCCCGCCGCTCAGCGCACCGGAGAAGTGGTTGACGCCGGGCAGCAGTTCCCAACGCTGCCAGCTGACATCGCGCCACAGCGCCTGAAAACGGCTCTTTTCCGGCTGCTTGAGCGGAATGTCCAGCGCCAGCGCTTCCAATTGCCCCTGCGGCTGCAGATCGTTCCAGCGCTCGAGCACGTCCGGGCTGAGGAAGGAGAAGGTCGGCAACAGCGCCGACAGACGCTCCAGCTGAATATCAGTCGCGCGCACACGCAGTTCTTCATTCTGCGCCGGCCCCATGAATTCGGTGTTTTCCGGCAGCCACAGCGCGGAAAGCGCGCCCTGCGGCCAGGCCTGGCCGTCGGTGCTCAACCGCAGTTGCGGCACGTCGAGCTGCCAACCGGTGCCCTGGCGGCGCAGCGACAGCGCCAGATTGTCCACGTCCAGCCGGTGCTGCGCGGCGCCGGTGTCCCAGTTGGCCGCCCCCTGCTTGAGCAACGCATGGCCGCCGGCGATCTGGCCGTTCTGCACCTGCAGCCAGGCAGCCAGGCTGAAGTCGGCGCTTTCCAGCCCGGTGTTGGCGCGCAGCCAGCGGGTAAACCAGGGTTTCATGTCGATGTTATCGGCCTGCAGATAGACCGTACCGGTATCCAGCAGGCCTTGATTATCGCGCAGGTCCATGCGCAGCTGCACCACGCCGTGTTGGCCGTTCAGCGTAGACAGACTGATCTGCCCCTCGGCGCGGTGGCGATCGCGGCCGTTGAGCCAGGTCAGCTGGGGAATGTCGAATTCGGCGCGCGCGCCGGCGGGCGTCAGGAACGAGATACGACTGTCGCGCAGATCGAAATGGTCGAGCTGGCGCAGCATCAGATCGCTGATTTTACCGGGTTCAAGGCCATCGCCCTGCCGATCGCCGCCCAGCGTGGCGTTCAAATCAAGCCGGAATTGATAGAAGGTCAGATCGCGGAACTGCCAGCGCCAGTGCAACAGCGACTGCCACACATCCAGCGCCAGCGTCACGCGCTCGATATGCACATCGCTTTTGGGCAGCGTAACGCTCAGGTTACGCACTTCAAGCTGTGGGCCGAAGGTTTCCCAACTGCCCTGTAGGAAATCCATCTGCACGGGCACGCCGGACAGCTTCTCCACCTGCGCCAGCAGTTGGGGACGGTAGTCGTTCAGCTTCGGCAGCATCAGGCGCAGCCCGCTGATCAGCAGCGCCACAATCACGATTAGGGTGGCGCCTGTTGCTAACAGAATCCCAGGCAGTCGCCTCACGCAGTTCTCCTTGCTCCGCTGCCTGGCAACGGGAATATCTATGCACTGACGGGCCCGGCGTACCGGGCCCCTATCGATGTCGGGCGGGCTACATCATGACGACGTCGAACTGCTCCTGGCTGTACAACGGTTCGATCTGCACCTTCACCTGTTTGCCGACGAAAATCTCCACTTCGGCCAGCGCGTGCGACTCTTCGCTCTTCAGCGCTTCGCCGACCGCCGCCGAAGCGTACACCAGGAAGCGATCGGAATCGTAAGCGTGATGCACGCGCACAATCTCGCGCAGGATCTCGTAGCACACGGTTTCCACCGTTTTCACGGTGCCGCGCCCATTGCAAGTAGGACAATCGTGACAGAGCACATGTTCAATGCTTTCACGCGTTCGTTTACGCGTCATTTCAACTAAGCCTAGCTGAGAGAAGCCGTTGATCGTGGTTTTTACCCGATCTTTACTCAACGCCTGCTCCAGCGAGTGCAGCACCCGGCGGCGATGCTCTTCGTTGTTCATATCGATAAAGTCGATGATGATGATGCCGCCCAGGTTGCGCAGCCGCAGCTGGCGCGCAATGGCCTGCGTCGCCTCGATGTTGGTATTGAAGATGGTTTCATCGAGGTTGCGGTGGCCGACAAAGGCGCCGGTGTTGATGTCGACCGTGGTCATCGCCTCGGTCTGATCAATGATCAGATAGCCGCCGGACTTCAGCTCCACCTTGCGCTCCAGCGCGCGCTGGATCTCGTTTTCCACGTCGTACAGATCGAAAATCGGCTGGCTGCCGGTATAGAGCTCGAGCTTGTTGGTGATGTCCGGGATGTACTCGCCGGTGAACTCCACCAGCAGATCGTGCGTCAGCCGCGAATCGACGCGGATGCGATCCAGCGCCGCGCCGGCGAAATCGCGCAAGATGCGCTGCGCCAACGCCAGCTCGCCGTACAGCTTGTATTTGGTCTGGTTGCGCTTCTTGCGCTCCATCACCTTGGTCCACAGCCGTTTGAGGAATGCGGCATCCTGCGCCAGCTCTTCCTCGCCGATGCCTTCCGCCGCGGTGCGGATGATAAAGCCGCCCAGCTCGTCGCAGTGCGGCGCCACGATCGCCTTCAGGCGCTCGCGCTCGGCTTCGCTGTCGATGCGCTGCGACACGCCGACGTGCGCCGCACCCGGCATGAAGACCAGATAACGCGAAGGCAGCGTGATATCGGTGGTCAGACGCGCGCCCTTGGTGCCAAGCGGATCTTTCACCACCTGCACCATCAGGTCTTGCCCCTGGCGCACCAGCTCGGCGATGTCGCGCACGTGGAAGTTTTTCCGCTCATCGCCGGCGACGCATTCGGTATGCGGCATGATGTCAGAGGCGTGCAGGAAGGCGGCCTTATCGAGGCCGATGTCGACGAACGCCGCCTGCATGCCCGGCAGGACGCGGCTGACGCGCCCTTTATAGATATTGCCGACGATGCCGCGTTTGGATTCGCGTTCGATATGGATCTCTTGCAGAATGCCGCCATCGATATAGGCGACCCGCGTTTCAGACGGTGTGATATTAACCAGTAGCTCAGCTGTCATGCCTTCTCCTCAGAGCCGGTCGATAATGGCAGCGCCCATCAACCGGTTCTTACATCACGTAATGCGACAAAATTACTGAGCAGCTCATGTGTTTCGACCAGCGGCAGACCGACCACTGCGTGATAACTCCCGGTTATCGTTCTGACGAAACAACCACCCTTTCCTTGAATTCCATAGGCGCCCGCCTTATCCATCGGTTCGCCCGTAGCAATATAGTCGCGGATATCCTGTTGTGACAGGCTGCGGAACGTCACGTCGGTCACCACCAGCTGGCAACGCACGTCGTGGCGATCGGCGATCGCCACTGCCGTCATCACCTGATGCTGTTTGCCGGACAGGGCCGCCAGCATGTCCGCCGCATGGGCTTCGTCGCGCGGCTTCTCCAGCACCCGGCCGTTGAGCACCACGATGGTGTCGGCGCCCAGCACCGGCCGATCTTCCTGCGCCAGCGCCACGCCCGCTTTGGCCTTGTCCTGCGCCAGGCGGCGCACATAGGCTTCTGCGGCTTCGCCTTCCCGGCGCTGCTCTTCGGTATGCGTCAGCAGAATGTCGAACGACACGCCCAGCAGGGTCAGCAGTTCACGTCGACGTGGGGAGCCGGAGGCCAGATAAAGCGAAGTCATTGATATACCCTTACTGTACGGCGAACTGACGGCGGATTTTGCGCATCAACAGGAATAACCACGGCCACAAAATGCCGTTTACCACACTACTCCAGAACACCTCTGGGCGGAAAGAGACGTTGATCACTAAAAACTCAGCCCAGAACACCACCACGTCCATCGACAGCGACAGCAGCACGACGATCAGCGCCTGTTGCCACAGCGCCATATTGCGGAACAGTTGGAATTTGAACGCCACCAGATAGGCGATGATGCCCAGCGCCAGCGCGCGCACGCCCAGCGTGGAACCGAGGATCAGATCCATGATCAGCCCCAGCACGAAGCCGGTGCCGACGTTGACCCGATGTGGCAAAGCCATCACCCAGTAGATCAGGATCAGCACCAGCCAGGAAGGCCGGAACATGTAGATCTGCTCCGGCCACGGCATGATTTGCAGCACCAACGCCACCAGGAACGACAGCCAGATTATCCAGCGCCCGTGGCTGCGGTAGCTGTTCATTGCACCACCCCCGCCGCCGCAGGCTGAACCTGAGGCTGAGCAGAGGCCGGTGCCGTGGTTTGCGGCGCCACCCCGGTGGCCGGAGCCGGCAGCTGCGGCCCGACGGAACCGGCAGGCGGCAGCACCTGCGGCATCATCTGCATCAGGCGTTCATTGGCCACGCGGTGCACTTCGTCCGGCGGCAGCGGCATGTCGCCGTTGCGATCGGCACCCCACAGCAGCAGCAGGTAACGCAAGCGCTGCAGACCGGCGGTCGGCCGCGCCTGAATCACGGTGTAAGCGCGTTGATTGTCGACCTTGACCGAAGAGACTACCGCCACCGGATACCCTTCCGGGAAACGGCCACCGAGGCCGGAGGTCACCAGCACGTCGCCAACGCGGATGTCGGTGTTGTTCGGCAGATGTTCCAGCTGCAGATCGTCGGCGCAGCCGCTGCCTGCGGCGATCACCCGAATATCGTTGCGCAGCACCTGGATCGGCAGCGCATGCGAGGCGTCGCAGATCAGCAGCACGCGGCTGGTGACTTTCGCCACCGCCACCACCTGACCGACCACGCCCTTGTCGCTGATCACCGGCTGGCCTTCATAGACGCCGTTGTCCGACCCTTTGTCGATCACCACCTGATCGCTATACGGATCGGAACCGGTGGAGATCACCTGGGTGACCATCTTGTGTTCGTCCTGACGCAGCGGAGAGCCCAGCAGCTCGCGCAAGCGGGCGTTTTCCTGCTTGAATTGGCCAAGAAGAAGAATATCGCTGTTTTTCAGCAGCAGTTCCTGCCGCAGAGCGCGGTTTTCCAGCTCCAGCTGTTGGCGGGTGGCCAGCGTCTCTGACACGCTGTCCAAAACTTTACGCGGCCCGTTGGCCAGAAAATAGAAAGGGCTGACTGCGGTGTCCATGTAGTTGCGTATCTTCACGAACGTGCCGAGCCGGCTGTCGGCAACGATCAGGCCAATGGCCGCGATCACCGCCAAAAAAAGTCGCAGTTGCAGGGAAGGTCCCCTGCTAAAAATCGGCTTCATAAATTATGCGAGTTCCTCGACAACAGAAAGAGGAACCGTACCCGATTCTCGCTGTGCGCATTCATCCGATACGATTCCTCCTTCCAGGGGCTGACTATTCTTCGCTGAACAAATCGCCGCCGTGCATGTCGATCATTTCCAACGCCTTGCCGCCGCCGCGCGCCACGCAGGTCAGCGGATCTTCCGCCACCACGACCGGGATGCCGGTTTCTTCCATCAGCAGGCGATCGAGGTTGCGCAGCAACGCGCCGCCGCCGGTCAAGACCATGCCGCGTTCGGAAATGTCGGAGGCCAATTCTGGCGGGCACTGCTCCAGCGCCACCATCACCGCGCTGACGATGCCGGTCAGCGGCTCTTGCAGGGCTTCGAGGATTTCATTGGAGTTCAGGGTAAAGCCGCGCGGTACGCCTTCGGCCAGGTTACGGCCGCGGACTTCGATTTCGCGCACTTCGTCACCCGGATAGGCAGAACCGATTTCGTGCTTGATGCGCTCGGCGGTCGCTTCGCCGATCAGCGAGCCGTAGTTGCGGCGCACATAATTGATGATGGCTTCATCGAAACGGTCGCCGCCGATGCGCACGGAAGAGGAGTACACCACGCCGTTCAGCGAGATCACTGCCACTTCAGTGGTACCGCCACCGATATCCACCACCATGGAGCCGGTCGCTTCGGAAACCGGCAAGCCTGCACCGATCGCCGCCGCCATCGGCTCTTCAATCAGGAACACTTCGCGCGCGCCGGCCCCTTGGGCGGACTCGCGGATAGCGCGGCGTTCAACCTGGGTCGCGCCGACCGGCACACAGACCAGCACGCGCGGGCTTGGGCGCATGAAGCTGTTGCTGTGAACCTGTTTGATAAAGTGCTGCAGCATTTTTTCGGTCACGAAGAAGTCGGCGATCACGCCGTCTTTCATCGGGCGAATAGCCGCGATGTTGCCGGGGGTGCGGCCCAGCATCTGTTTGGCGTCATGACCGACGGCCGCAACGCTCTTTGGGGAGCCGGCACGATCCTGACGAATGGCAACCACCGAAGGTTCATTCAGTACGATGCCTTGCCCTTTAACATAAATCAGGGTATTGGCGGTACCCAAGTCGATGGACAAGTCGTTGGAAAACATGCCACGAAATTTCTTAAACATAACGAAAGGATAATCCTGCAAGCTGGGGGCGGAAAATAAAATCCGCCTACTTTACCAACCACACGAAGCAGCGACAAGGCGCAAAAACGTTCTACTTCGGTGAAAAATAGTCTGTATTGTTTCTGCTCGAATGCACGGAAATTGGATGAGGCCTGAATTCCCTGAACAAAGGCTCAGTTTACCACCCTGTCAACGCACGAAACGGCGTAACACAGCTCATAAAATCTAACATATTCCCTGATTGCCGCCGATGGTAAGCACCTACCAACGCCAACCAGATAAAAGCTGACAAGAGCCTATCTCAAATAGGCGTTGTTGTCGCAGGCAGTTTGGAAAAAACTCCAAAAAGACGGTAACGAGGCCCAGATGGATCCGGCGCTCATTCTACGTCAATTTTTGTCCGGCAATCAGCTTAAACGCGATAACGACGTGAATATTTTTTACGCCCCGCGTCGATCGGTTCCGGCGACGCGAAAAAGTCGCCCTGCCCGCCATGGATCCCACGCTCTTTCAGCGTCTGCCATTCGTTGCGCGTACGTACGCTGGCAGCGAACACCTGAGCGCGCGTGCCCGCGCAGGCGCCGGTCAGGCTCTGCACGAACAGCTGGTTTTCGTCCCGCTTATCGATGCTCCGCACCAACCCCGGGTGGAGCTTGACGATCTCCACCTGCAGCGACTTGATATAGGACGTACTGACCACGGTTAACCCCGCTTTGGACACCGCCAGGCGGCAACCCAGTCCTGACAGCAACCTCAGCACCGGACGCAAACGGTCGATATGTTGACACACATCTGCCTCCGCAAGTTCAATCAGAATTCGTCGACGCTGACTTTTTTCGCACTGCAACAGCGTATCGCGCAGCCAGCGCTGGAAAGAACGCTGCAAAATCGAGTCCACGCACAGCGGGAACGCCAGCGTTTCTTCAGGCCACTGCGCCAGCAACGGGATGATGCGGCTCACCTGTTGGCGATCGTAACTCTCCGCCAACCCCAATTGCTCCACCAGCGGCATATATTCCGCCGGCAGCAATTCCTGGGTGCCGTCATAGATCCGGCTCATGATCTCGCGATGATGCACCTCGCCTTCCACGGTCACCGCCGGTTTCTGATACAGTCGCGGGCCACCGCGCGCCAGCACCTGTTCCAGCAGCGTGCGCCACTTGACGCTGCCGCGCCCCTTTTCCGGCACCTTGCTGTCGTACACGTACCAACCGTTTTCGCCCTGCAGCGTGGCGTGGCGCGTCGCCTGCTCCGCGTAATCGATCACCTGCTCGGTGGTTTGACCGCTGCGGTACGCCACGATGCCGATGTGCAGGAAGGCCTCACGGTCGATCAGCGCCGTGGAAGGCAAGGCATCGATGGCGTTGACCAGCTGTGAAGCGATGCCGTCGGCCTCCTTCAGGGTTCGATGCGGCAACAGCACGGTAAAATCGCTGTGGAAGTAGCGCGCCAGCAGCGCCGACGGGTAGCGCATCACGAAGGTAGACAGCAGGTTGACCAGCGAATACATCAGTTCTTGCACCGCCACGCTGCCGTGCGTCTCGCGCAGGGTCTCGAAATCGGGCAGCCGCACCATCATCACGATGCCGTGCGAGCCTTCATCTTCCAGCTGAGTGGTCAATTGGTTATCGAAGAACAGGCGATTATTCAGCCCGGTTTTGGCGTCCTGCGCGGCGAAGGCGCGGATCAGCGTATCGACCCGGCTGCGCTCTTCCCGCGCTTCCGCCAGATCGGCCAGCAGGCGGTCGAGCGCGCCGCTGACGTTGGCCGGCCACTCACGCACGTCGCCCTGCATGACGTTTTCACGCTCGCCGTTCAGAATGCGCCGCGCGCGGCGTTCCAGACGATCTTCGCCGTCGGCCTGCTCACGCAGCCAGCGCAGGCTGAACAGCAAAATCACCACCATGACGACGATCGACAGCGTGACGGCGGCGGTGGATTGCAACGTGCGCACATCGCTGGCGAAGGGATCGAGGTAGGTGATTTGCAGCATACTGCCCGGATGCTGCAACAGGGGGCGCGAGACCTGACGATAGCCGTTCAGCGCATCCCAGGGCTCTTTTTTCGCCGTCGGCAATTTATAGTCGAGGAGCTTGCTGGCGCCGGCCTCTACGCGGACTGACACGATGCCGAGCGTGCGCATGACGATGGGCAACCATTTCTCCTGCTCCTGCGGCGGCTCGCTCAGCATGGCTTGATCGAGAGTGGTAACCAGCGAATCCAAGCGGCGCTCCTGGCGATCCTGGGTAACGTAAAAGAAGCTGTATGAGCATCCCATCAGCATCAAAAACATCGCCAGTGCGACCAACAGAGTGATCAATGCAGAGAGTTTGGTGGTAAATCGCATCCCTGTGCCTTGTCCGCTATGGTTAAGTGAGTGTGCCCCTGTAGCCAAAAGGGGCTGTCCAACCCTAACAAGCCTTGCCGAGGAATAAAACCTGCAAGCGCCGTTTTTGTCCTTTATCAGGACTTGGGCCGCTTATTATGCATATAGTCAAATAAATGTGATTCAGCCATTGATAGAAAAGTGTAAACGAGAGGAAGAGTGACATGCGTGCACTGTTATTGGAACAACAAGACGACCAAACTCTGGCTCATATCAAAGATATCGGCAGCGATCGGTTGCCGGAAGGCGATGTCACCGTCGACATCAACTGGTCCAGCCTAAATTACAAGGATGCGCTGGCGATCACCGGCAAAGGCAAGATCGTGCGCAACTTCCCGATGGTGCCGGGCATCGATTTCGCCGGCACCGTGCGCCGCAGCCGCGACGATCGCTTCAAAGAGGGGCAAAGCGTGGTGCTCACCGGCTGGGGCGTGGGCGAACACCACTGGGGCGGCCTGGCCGAGCAGGCGCGCGTCTCCGGTGAGTGGCTGGTGCCGCTGCCGAACGGCCTGGATGAGCGCAAGGCGATGATCATCGGCACCGCCGGCTTTACCGCCATGCTGTGCGTGATGGCGCTGGAGGAAGGCGGCGTGCACCCGGACGACGGCGATATCCTGGTCACCGGTGCCAGCGGCGGCGTGGGCAGCACCGCCATCGCCCTGCTGGCGGCGTTGGGTTACCGGGTGACCGCCATCAGCGGCCGCGACAGCAATACCGAGTACCTGAAAGCGCTCGGCGCCAAAGAGGTGATGTCGCGCGATGGCTATATCGACACGCCGCGCCCGCTGGAGAAACAGCTGTGGGCCGGCGCGGTGGACACCGTCGGCGACAAACTGCTGGCGCGGGTGCTGGCGCAGATGAACTATAACGGCACCGTCGCCGCCTGCGGCCTGGCCGGCGGCTATCAGTTGCCGACCACCGTGATGCCGTTCATTCTGCGCAATGTGCGCCTGCAAGGGGTGGATTCGGTGCATACGCCGCTGCATCGCCGCCAAACCGCCTGGGAACGGCTGGCCGGCATTCTGCCGGACAGTTTCTATCAGCAGGCCACACACGAAATCACCCTCGAACAGGCGCCGGCCACCGCCGCCGCGCTGCTGAACAACCAAATCACCGGCCGCACTCTGGTGAAAATCCGCTGACCTTCTCCCCTCGGCGACGGGGGGAGTTCCCGCTTCTGCGAAATTTCATATTTTCCCGCGCCCCCTCGCTTCCGGCCGGCTTTAGCGCCATGCTTATTTCATGGAGACCCGTTTGCCGCTTACAGGCGGCGGGAATCAGTCGCGGAGAACATAAGCATGAGCAAACACCCGAAATTGACCGAGGCCGACGTCACGCCGGAGAGCGTGTTCCACCAGCGGCGCAAGGTGCTGCAGGCGCTCGGCATCAGCGCCGCTACGCTGGCGCTGCCTACCGGCGCGCGGGCGGACCTGCTGTCGTGGTTCAAGGGCAACGATCGCCCCAAGGCGCCGCCGGGCAAAGCGCTGGCATTCGGCAAACCGGCCGCCTGGCAGGCGCAGCTGGCGATGACGCCGGAAGACAAGGTGACCGGCTACAACAACTTCTATGAGTTCGGCCTCGACAAAGCCGATCCGGCCGCCAACGCCGGCGGGCTGAAAACCGAAGGCTGGAAAGTGCGCATCGACGGCGAAGTGGCGAAACCGATAACGCTGGATATCGACGATCTGATGAAGCGTTTCCCGCTGGAGCAGCGCATTTACCGCATGCGCTGCGTCGAGGCCTGGTCGATGGTGGTGCCGTGGATCGGTTTCGAGCTGGGCAAGCTTCTCAAGCTGGCCGAACCGAACAGCAACGCGCGTTACGTAGCCTTCCAGACGCTGTACGATCCGGAGCAGATGCCCGGCCAGAAAGATCGCTTTATCGGCGGCGGCCTGAAATATCCCTACGTCGAAGGGCTGCGGCTGGACGAGGCGATGCATCCGCTGGCGCTGTTGACCGTCGGCGTGTACGGCAAAACCCTGCCGCCGCAAAACGGCGCGCCGCTGCGACTGATCACGCCGTGGAAATACGGCTTCAAAGGCATCAAATCGATCGTGCATATCCGCTTGGTGCGCGATCAGCCGCCGACCACCTGGAACCAATCCGCGCCGAACGAGTACGGTTTTTACGCCAACGTGAATCCGCACGTCGATCATCCGCGCTGGTCGCAGGCCACCGAGCGCTTCATCGGCTCCGGCGGCATTCTCGACGTCAAACGCCAACCGACGCTGCTGTTCAACGGCTATGCCGATCAGGTGGCGTCGCTGTATCGCGGCATGGATCTGCGGGAGAATTTCTAAGTGCGCCTGACGCCTGTTCATATCAAATGGCTGAAAGCCGCCCTGCATCTGGCGGCGTTTTTGCCCTTTCTCTGGCTGGTACTGGCGGTGGATCAAGGCTGGTTCAGCGCCGATCCGTCCAAGGACATCCAGCATTTTACCGGCAGGATGACGCTGAAACTGCTGCTGGCCACGCTGATGATCGCCCCGCTGGCGCGCTACGCCCGCCAGCCGCTGCTGATCCGCTGCCGCCGTCTGGTGGGGCTGTGGTGTTTTGCCTGGGGCACGCTGCACCTGATAAGCTACTCCACGCTGGAGCTGGGGCTGAGCAATCTCGGCCTGCTGGGCAGCGAGCTGGTGAACCGCCCTTATCTGACGCTCGGCATCCTCACCTGGCTGATCCTGCTGGCGCTGGCGGCCACCTCGACGCTGTGGGCGATGCGCAAACTGGGCGCCAAATGGCAAACGTTGCACAACTTCGTCTATCTGGCGGCGATCCTCGCCCCCATCCACTACCTGTGGTCGGTCAAAACCTTTTCCCCCCAGCCGTTCATTTACGCGCTGCTGGCGGTGGCGCTGTTGGGCCTGCGCTACAAGAAATTCCGCGCCTGGTGGCGCTGAATCGCGCGGCGGCGCGCATGATTGTCGTTGAAAAACGCACGCCGCCGGCGGGAACTTTTTCTGTGTTCCAGCGCTCATATTCCTGTCACGGAACCCCGAGTTGGTCGATTTGGGGTTGAATATCTTCGCTGATAAGACCAGTATTTAGCTGCGAATTGCTACGATATCGTTATAATGCCCGACCTTGTTTCTGTTCTCAGGGTGAATTTGCCCCTTAACAGGTGACAAATCGGTAACATCGGGTTATTTTCTACGATGATGGTTTTATTGCCGGAGATACCAGCACAATGGCGGATAAGTTTCACATTTTGCTTCTGAACGGCCCCAATCTCAATCTGCTGGGGACGCGTGAGCCGGAGAAGTACGGCAGCACGACGCTGACAGAGATTGTTAACGGATTGGAAAACCAGGCATCCGCATTGGATATTACCCTGAGCCATCTGCAGTCCAACGCCGAGCATCAGCTGATCGATCGCATCCATCAGGCGCGCGGCAACACCGATTTCATTCTGATAAACCCGGCGGCGTTCACGCACACCAGCGTGGCGTTGCGCGATGCGTTGCTGGCGGTGCAGATCCCGTTCATCGAGATCCACCTGTCCAACGTGCACGCCCGCGAACCTTTCCGCCATCACTCTTATCTCTCAGACGTAGCGGTAGGCGTGATTTGCGGCCTCGGCGCGGATGGCTACGCTTTCGCTTTACAGGCAGCGGTTAACCGTCTGTCGAAAACCCACTAATTGCTCCACAAAAAGAGTACGGAATCACACTCATGGATATTCGTAAAATCAAGAAACTGATCGAACTGGTTGAAGAATCAGGTATTTCTGAACTGGAAATCTCTGAAGGCGAAGAATCGGTTCGCATCAGCCGTGCCGCACCGGCGCAGGCTTATCCCGTCATGCAGCAGGCTTACGCGATGCCGGCACAGCAGCAGCCAGCCCTGGCTACCGCCGTTGCCACCGCGCCTGCGGCAGAAACCCCTGCAGCACCGGCGGCCGTGAGTGGCCACGTCGTTCGTTCCCCAATGGTAGGCACCTTCTACCGCACCCCAAGCCCGGACGCGAAAGCCTTCGTGGAAGTGGGTCAGAAAGTGAACGCCGGCGATACCCTGTGCATCGTTGAAGCCATGAAAATGATGAACCAGATCGAAGCGGACAAGTCCGGCGTCGTGAAAGCCATCCTGGTGGAAAACGGCCAGCCGGTCGAATATGACGAGCCGCTGGTCGTCATCGAATAACGAGGCGCCCCCATGCTTGATAAAATTGTTATCGCCAACCGCGGCGAGATCGCGCTTCGCATCCTGCGTGCCTGTAAAGAACTGGGCATCAAGACCGTTGCGGTTCACTCCGCGGCCGACCGCGATCTGAAACACGTGCTGCTGGCCGACGAGACCGTCTGCATCGGTCCTGCGCCATCGGTAAAAAGCTACCTGAACATCCCGGCCATCATCTCGGCGGCGGAAATCACCGGCGCGGTGGCGATCCACCCGGGCTACGGCTTCCTGTCCGAGAACGCCGACTTCGCCGAGCAGGTTGAACGCTCCGGTTTCATCTTCATCGGCCCGAAAGCCGAAACCATCCGCCTGATGGGCGACAAGGTTTCCGCGATCAACGCCATGAAAAAAGCCGGCGTGCCATGCGTGCCGGGCTCCGACGGCCCGCTGACCGACGACATGGATAAAAACCGTGCCTTCGCCAAGCGCATCGGTTATCCGGTGATCATCAAGGCCTCCGGCGGCGGCGGCGGTCGCGGCATGCGCGTGGTGCGCAGCGACAAAGACCTTGAGCAGTCCATCAACATGACGAAAGCGGAAGCCAAAGCGGCTTTCAACAACGACATGGTGTACATGGAAAAATACCTGGAGAATCCGCGTCACATCGAGATTCAGGTATTGGCCGACGGCCAGGGCAACGCCATCTATCTGGCCGAGCGCGACTGCTCCATGCAGCGCCGCCACCAGAAAGTGGTCGAAGAAGCGCCGGCGCCGGGCATCACCAGCGAAATGCGCCGCTACATCGGCGAGCGCTGCTCGAAAGCCTGCGTGGAAATCGGCTACCGCGGTGCGGGCACCTTCGAGTTCCTGTATGAAAACGGCGAGTTCTATTTCATCGAAATGAACACCCGTATTCAGGTAGAGCATCCGGTTACCGAAATGATCACCGGCGTGGATCTGATCAAAGAGCAGCTGCGCATCGCTGCCGGTCAGCCGCTGTCGATCAAACAGGAAGAAGTGAAGATCCACGGCCACGCGGTAGAATGCCGCATCAACGCCGAAGATCCGAACACCTTCCTGCCGAGCCCGGGCAAGATCACCCGCTTCCACGCGCCAGGCGGTTTCGGCGTGCGTTGGGAATCTCATATCTACGCCGGTTATACCGTACCGCCGTACTATGACTCCATGATCGGCAAACTGATCACCTTCGGCGAAAACCGTGACGTGGCAATCGCCCGCATGAAAAACGCCCTGGCTGAACTGATCATCGACGGCATCAAAACCAACGTTGAGCTGCAGCAGAAGATCATGAACGACGAAAACTTCCAGCACGGTGGCACCAACATCCACTATCTGGAGAAGAAGCTGGGTCTGCAGGAAACCTAAGGCAGCCACGCAGCATCGTCTGACAAAAGGCCGGTTAATCACCGGCCTTTTTCTTTTCTCGTGCCCGCCTGATTTTTTCGTTCAACCGCGCAAAATAGAATCAAATCTTCACAGATAACTTTCTCTTCACATTCATCCAGCCCTCCACCCACATCACCGCATAAAACATAACAAACTGTTTTTAAACAAAAAACTCTTAACCCATAGCTTACAAATAAATATTGGCAAGGGAAAAACTCAATCCATCGCATTTTCACACGCCATAAGCTTTAACAAAATTAACGTATTAATTACAAAGCTTGACCCCGATCACATCCGCTCGGTGATAGCCCGTGCTATTGTCGCCGTCGATCGAATGCAGCGCGCTCTTTTTCTCTTTTTATTTATCCTTTTTATTGACTTAGATGAGTAATGTCTTAATGAGCCATGTAACTGAATACGACCGTAAGCCCGTGTTTTCCCTGTACCACCGTGCTGACATGGAAACCATAAAAAGCATTAAGGAAAACGGGATTGAGAAGCTTTTGGGCGAAGTGAAGAATTTCCGCGCCAATGAGGAAATGAACCGCTTTATTCCCGAACAGGCACGCCTGGCAGTAAGCTGGGTGCGTCTGGCGAAAAACGAAAAGCTGGATGTGCATGTTCATCCAATATCTTCGCTGTATATCATTTGTGAAGGGGAAGCGATCCTGCTGGGAGACGGCGTTGACCGCCGGGCCGTTCCAGGCGATGTCATCTGCATTCCGCCAGGCGCGGATCACGGCTTCATCGGCGCGGGCGACAACGGCTACTGGGGGCTGTCAATCCAGTTTGAGGAGCGCGGGCTCTATGAAGATCCCAGCAAGCCGCTGGTGACTTTCGATCAAGATCCCTACGCTTACTACCATCAGCTTAAAGCGCATAACGCCCGCTACATCGAGCGCTACCAGGACAACCCGATCTTTACCGCATTCGCCAAGGATAAAACGTTCTCCGAGGCGAAAAAATCCTTGTTCCTGGACTACCTGCAGATCCTGTCCGATCAGTTCCAAAAAATGGTGCTGCTGCGTAGCGCACTGTGTGAAGACGTTCGCTTCTCGCGTTTCTTCAGTGAACATCTGAAAGAAGAATTCGGCCATGACGAGGTGCTGCGCAACAGCCGCGACAACCTCCAGGTTCGCGAAGACGCGATCTTTGAAGCACTGTGCATCTGGTTCAACCACCAGATGATCACGCTGGATAATCTGGAACAGGCTATCCTGGTGCACTTTGTCATCGAAGGTTCGGCTTTCGTGTTCTATAACAACATCAAACACGTGTTCGATCCGAGCAAACAGAACCATTTCGAGGATCACTCCGAATTCGATGGCGATCATCAGGAAGTGGATAAAGCGTTCTTCAAGGGGATGACCGAAGAACAATTCCAGCGTGTCAAAGCCGTACTCGATAAAGGGTGGAGTATGGTTGAGAAGCAGTATGCAAGACTGGCCGAACTGATCGAAGCATAAGCCGGGCAGGTCATCAGGAGCGGTCATGAAAATTGTTTTATTGGGATTCGGCGGCATTGGGCAAGAGACGCTAAACGCGCTGTTAAGTACGACCGAGCGACGTGGCAGCGTCAATGAAGTCGTGATCATCTGCCGAAATACCGAAAAGTATTCAGCCGTTTGCGAAGATATTCTTGATGGCCTGCTGGCGGAAGCGCTCTTCTCACGCCATAACCGAACGTCTTTACCCAAGATTGTTGTGACGGATGACTACCGCCACATCGACGGGGCTGACGTGATCCTCTGTTGCTATGGCGTGCCTTCAACCTTTCCGATGCATGACCGCCAGGCGTTGCTGGACGATCACGTACGGCTCAGCGAGGCCATTTTTAGCCGAGCCAAACCCTTCATTGCTCCCGGCTGTCACATCATCAATGCGGTCAATCCGGTGGATAGCATCAGCTATTACATCGATAAAATCCTGCTCGACTCTCGCTGCCGGGTGATAGGCATCGGCGCCGCGCACAACACCGCCAGGCTGCTGAAAAGCATCTGCCGCATTTCCGGGATCGACATGCAGCGCATCGACGCGCGTAGCCTGACAGTCTGCGGCGAGCACGGCGCCGGGTTGGTGCCCTTGCTCAGCCAGGTAACAACCGACGAGGGACCGCTGAACCAGCTACTTTCGGCGCAGGCGCTGGCGCAAATCGTCACCGATACCCGCAATCAAGGGTTGGACATATTTCACAAAATGCGGCGCCCTCCTAAATATGGCCCGGCCGCCTCCATTCTTATCTTGCTTGAGCGCATCATCCAACGGGACGAAACCCCCTGCTGCGGTTCGGTCTGGCTGCCGGAACTGGGCGTGTTCATGTCCTGGCCGCTGGCTCTGCGCGACGGCGTCTTTACGCCGCTGTCGCTGATGCCCAATCAGGATGAGCAACAACAAATCCACCAGGCGGCGCTCAAGTTAAAAAACATCATCCAAGGTTTTAGCTGATGACGACCGATCAAACCAGACAGATTTTCCGCGATCTCTACATGCCGTTACGCCCTGAGTATCGTTTTCTTTCACCACTGTACGGGGTGCTCTGGTGCAACAACGAACTCGCGGAAAAGTATTACCGTTTTCTTGGCGCCGAACACCCGATCGGCCAGGTGGCGCGCGCGTTGTTCTACCGTACTGACCTGGTCGAGTTTGACGTAAGCAAAGAGGTGAAGAATCCGTTCACCTGGTTTTCCCCCTCTACCCTTGCACGGCTGGTGGCTTTCATGAGCAGCCCGCGTTTCACCGACAATGATATCGCCTCGTTATATCAGCATGTACGAGATGAAACGGACTTTCACGCTGCCATTGAGCAGCAACATCGGCTTTCTGTGCAAATACGCCGGCTTTGCGACAGCGTACTGCAACAGTTCGAGGACACAAAAGCGCAGATCGCAGCCGCAGAACGCGAAGCGCTCTCCCTAGGCGCCCATTTGAAAGCGCAAGAAAAAGCGCTGAACCAGATCCTGCAACAGGCGGAAAACGCCGTTAAAGCGCAGCAGGTGCCGATCCAACAATGTCGAGCCGCGATCGCCGCGCTCAAAGCCGGCAAAAAAACGCTGGGCAAGAGCGCTGCTGAGAATAAAGAGGCGCAGCTGCTGGCGCTCAATGCCGAAATCACCGAGCTGGAAGCACGCCTGAATGCGGCGCAGCAAGAAGCCGTGCATCAAGCCGGCCTGTTCCCCGCCTGGCAAAACGTGCAGGCCGCCGTCGAACATGCCCGCCAGCAAAAAGATGAAGCCACCTTGCGCGCCAGCATGCTGGCGGAAAATTTTACCGAAAGCACCGTCGCACGGCTGCAAACCGAGGGATTCAGCGCTGACTTCATTGCATTGCATCTGCCTTTCAACAAGTATCACCGCTATCTGCCGCGACGTGTGCAGGATTACGTCGGTATCCACTGTGCCGATCGCGACAGCTTGCTGGCCGAGTTGCACAATTTATGTCGTTTACTGATCGCGGCCAGCCGCACCGCCGAGCACGACAGAGAGGTGTTTCATTTGCTCAACGCGGCGCTGTGGCTGAAATGCAAGGGTAACTTCGGCAAATTGACCGCCTACATGCAGCAACTGCGGGAACTGAGCGGGGAGCTGTTCGGCGAAACGGCGACGGGCGAGACGCACTTCCCCGATCGCTGCCATGACTATTACGATCGCGAAGTGTACGGCCGCTATTTTCCGCCGCTGTGCATCACCAAAACCTGCCGCCCCGCGCCGGATTCTGACGTCTCGTTCTCAGATTGCGGGGAGAGTTCGCTGCGCAACTTCATCAATGTCCTGGTGAAAAACCAAGCAAGCGCGCAGCTTGACGCCGGAATACTCAAACGCAGCGGCCTGGCTGTCGATCCGCGCGTCATCGCGTTCTATGAAAAAAACCCTCGTTTGGAAACGATCAGAAGCCAGGAAGTACATAACCAGTGGGCTGAAATTGCCTCATCACTCAATGCGCGCGACAACCGAATCAAATACCTGACGCCAGGTAAAGACGCCTATTGCGAGTTGGCCGCCGGCGGCAACAACATGCAGCATATGCTGCAAGCGCTATTGGGCGAAGCTGATATCACCACCATTTGCCGCCGAATCGCCTCCTCTTCCGGCATCGATATTCGTTGCGATCTCAGCGACTTCCACCCGGAACGGCACGATCTGGAAGACTTCACCAACGTTGTTCGCCTTGAATTCGAAGGCAAATATGTCTTTCACTGGTATTTCCTCAAACAGCATTTCCGCTGCGCTTCGGCAGATCTGTTCAACGAAGAGGAAAATTATGTACGCCAGGCACTCACCATGCTGAATGACGAGATGAAACAGGGCCGTCTGAATCGCGACCAGTTCCGCGCACTGCTCAGTTTCCATCTGAAAGAGAAGCCCGTGGCGCAAGTCAAAATGATATTCGACAGCCTTGGCGCTACCCTCGTCGGAGATGAAATGACGTTCTTGATGTTGGGTAAATTGAACTCCGTCGATTCCATGTTCGAATACTGCATGAACGTTCTGGCGATTCCAACGCTGGCGCATAGCGCGCCAGTCTCGGCGACTGTCGCCGCGATTATTCAAGGCATCAGCCCGCATCCGGTTATCTTCGATCAGCGGAAAAATCTCATCGCGAGAATTAGAGAAGCCGGAGTGACGCCGTTACTCACTCTGGCTAACCGATGGGAAAAGGAAAGTTTGGAAAAGGTGTAATACACTCGGTTCAACAGACGACGAGCAACATTTAAGGAGAAACCGCCTTGAGGTCAACATTCATCCCTTATTTCCCAAAAGAAATATGGGTTATCTTTATCGGGACGTTTTTGACGCGCGCCTGCTTTTTCATGATTTGGCCATTCATTACCATTCTCATGAGAAATAACTACGCGATGACTCCGGTGGAAATCGGCGTCATGATGAGCGTATCACTTATCGTGTCTATTTCTTTCGGCTATCTCTTCGGTGGCGCATCAGACAAATATGGCCGTCGCACGTTGATTATTCTCGGTGCAATTGCCGCTATTATTTCATTTAGCGTACTTGCGTTGGCCAACTCACCGGCGTGGTATTTTGTCGGTATTTTACTCAATGGCATTTCGCGCTCATTGATCGAACCCGCCAGCAAAGCGGTGATCGGCGATATTCTCCATGACAGGCAAGAGCGAGAACGCGCGTTGAACATCCGCTACTTCCTGATGAACGTGGGCGCAGCCGTAGGCCCATTAGTGGGTGTCGCTCTCGGGCTGACGGCGCAGAAGGCCACCTTCTTCGTCACCGCATTGTCGTTCCTTTGCTATTTACTGCTGGTGCTCGCGGTATTCAAAGCGGGGCACGGTAAAGAAACGCGCAACGCCACCTTCTCGTTCATTGGCTCTTTGCGGATTATCTGGAACGATCAGGCGTTCAAGGTGTTGGTAGTCGCCAACATTTTGGTGATGCTGGTCTACGGGCAGATCGATGTGACGCTGCCGCAATACCTCATGATCAGCCAGGTGTATAACCCCGAATACCTGCTCAGCGTGCTGATATTCATCAATGCAGCCACGGTGATAACGCTGCAGTATTTCACCGAGCGCTTTACCCGCCGCATGTCATTGGCACTGAAAACCAGCCTGGGCGTGTTCTTTCTCGCGCTTTCACAAATTGTCTTCCTGCTGGTTTCCAGTGAAAGCTGGCTGCTGTGGTTGGTCGCCATGTTCCTGCTCAGCCTCGGCGAAGTCATCCTGTTCCCTACGCTCAATATACAAATTGATCGTATGGCGCCGGCTAACCTAAAAGGGGCTTACTTCGGTGCCGCCACGTTTTACGAATTTGGCCTGGCGCTCGCCCCTTTTGTCGGCGGTTTGCTGTTAAAACAAGGTGGCGGTGGCGCCCTGTATGCCGTGATGTTCTTTTTATGCATCGGCGTCATCGTTCTTTATACTATTTCGGAAAGAATATCTGAGAAAAGAACGATAACCGCGTGACATTGTTAACCCGCTAATTAACGCCGTCCTTGTTTAAACGTATTAACGGGGCGGCTTTATCGTGATATTAATCACAGTAAATAAATAGCGAAGGATATGCAGGTCATTATTTAATCGAACGATTTATTTAATGCTAAAAAATAAAAGAAATCTATTTACATGAATGATTAGGAGATGTTATAAATTTGTTTATTGCAGGCGTGTAGCTCAGTGGTAGAGCGCTGTGTCATACTTCACAGAGGTCACCTGGTTCGATTCCGGTTGCGCCAACCAATATAAAACCCATTCCTTTTCCCATTCTCTTTAATTATTTTCTCATCGAAATAAACCGGTAAAAATTTATATATTTACCCCCCTCTTTTCTTTCCATCGCTCCGTTGCGTTCACCGGAAAGGTGAATAATTTATTAGCCAAACGCCGCACATTCCGTACAATCCTGTTCCTTCATCTGTTCTTGTCACAAGCCATCATCGTAAACCTATGGGGGACACTGATGGACAAACGCTTTATTCAGGCGCACCGCGAAGCGCGCTGGGCGCTGGGGCTGACGCTGCTCTACCTGCTGGCCTGGGGGCTGGCGGCCTACTTGCCGGACAGCGCCATCGGCGTCACCGGCCTGCCGCACTGGTTCGAAATGGCCTGCCTGCTGGTGCCGCTGCTGTTCATCGGCCTGTGCTGGCTGATGGTGCGCACAGTGTTCCGCGACATTTCGCTGGAGGACCGCGATGCAAACTGAAGTGATCCTGCCGCTGGTCGCCTACCTGTTGCTGGTGTTCGGCCTGTCGGTGTACGCCTATCGGCGCCGCCAGAACGGAAACTTCCTCAGCGAATATTTCCTCGGCAACCGCTCGATGGGCGGCTTTGTGCTGGCGATGACCCTGACCGCCACCTACATCAGCGCCAGTTCGTTTATCGGCGGGCCGGGCGCCGCCTACAAATACGGCCTGGGCTGGGTGCTGCTGGCGATGATCCAACTGCCGGCGGTGTGGCTGTCGCTCGGCGTGCTGGGCAAGAAATTCGCCATCCTGGCGCGGCGCTACAACGCCATTACTCTCAATGACATGCTGTATGGCCGCTACCAAAGCCGCCTGCTGGTGTGGCTGGCCAGCCTCAGCCTGCTGGTGGCGTTCCTCGGCGCCATGACGGTGCAGTTCATCGGCGGCGCACGCCTGCTAGAGACCGCCGCCGGCATTCCTTACGACACCGGCCTGTTGATCTTCGGCATCAGCATCGCGCTGTACACCGCCTTCGGCGGCTTCCGCGCCAGCGTGCTGAACGACGCCATGCAGGGGCTGGTGATGCTGCTCGGCACCGTGCTGCTGCTGGTGGCAGTGATCCATGCCGCCGGCGGACTGGACAGCGCAGTGAGCAAACTGCAGCAGATCGATCCGGCGCTGGTGTCGCCGCAGGGCGGCGATCAGATCCTCAGCCTGCCGTTTATGGCGTCATTCTGGATCCTGGTGTGCTTCGGGGTGATCGGCCTGCCGCACACCGCCGTGCGCTGCATCTCCTACAAGGACAGCAAGGCGGTGCATCGCGGTATTCTGCTCGGCACCGTGGTGGTGGCGGTGCTGATGTTCGGCATGCACCTGGCCGGCGCGCTCGGCCGCGCGGTGTTGCCGGATCTCAAGATCCCCGACCAGGTGATCCCGACGCTGATGATCACCGTGCTGCCGCCGTACGCCGCCGGGATCTTTTTGGCGGCGCCGATGGCGGCGATCATGTCGACCATCAACGCCCAGTTGCTGCAATCCTCCGCCACCATCATCAAGGATCTCTACCTTGGCGTGCGGCCGCAGCAGATCCACAACGAGCGGCTGATCAAGCGCTTCTCCAGCCTGACCACGCTGATCCTCGGCCTGCTGGTGCTGCTGGCGGCCTGGCGCCCGCCGGAGATGATCATCTGGCTCAACCTGCTGGCTTTCGGCGGGCTGGAGGCGGTCTTCCTGTGGCCGCTGGTGCTGGGCCTGTATTGGGAACGCGCCAATGCTCAGGGAGCGCTTAGCTCAATGGTGTCGGGTGCGGTATGCTATACGCTATTGGCCAGCTTCAACCTGCAACCGGCGGGGCTGCATCCTATCGTGCCTTCGCTATTGCTCAGCCTGTTGGCGTTTTATCTCGGTAACGTCGTCGGCGAAAAGCGCCGGGCGGCGTCATCATTACCCTCTTGAAGAGAATTGCTATGCCTTGGATCCAACTCAAACTGAACACCACCGGCAGCCAGGCGGAAGACCTGAGCGACGCGCTGGTGGAAAGCGGCGCCGTGTCGGTGACCTTCCAGGACACCCACGATAACCCGGTGTTCGAGCCGCTGCCGGGTGAAACCCTGCTGTGGGGCGATACCGATGTGATCGGCCTGTACGACGCGGAAACCGATATGACCGACGTGGTGGCGATGCTGGAACAGCACCCGCTGCTGGGCGCCGGATTCCGCCACAAGATAGAGCAGCTGGAAGACAAGGACTGGGAGCGCGAATGGATGGACAACTTCCACCCGATGCGCTTCGGCGAGCGCTTGTGGATCTGCCCGAGCTGGCGCGACGTGCCGGATCCCGACGCGGTCAACGTGATGCTCGATCCGGGCCTGGCGTTCGGCACCGGCACCCACCCGACCACCGCGCTGTGTCTGCAGTGGCTGGACGGCCTCGATCTGGCCGGCAAAACCGTCATCGATTTCGGCTGCGGTTCCGGCATCCTGGCGATCGCCGCGCTGAAGCTGGGTGCGGCGCGCGCTATCGGCATCGACATCGATCCCCAGGCCATTCAGGCCAGCCGCGACAACGCGCAGCGTAACGGCGTCTCAGAGCGTCTGGAGCTGTATCTGCCGAAAGACCAGCCGGCGGACCTGCTGGCGGACGTGGTGGTCGCCAACATCCTCGCCGGCCCGCTGCGCGAACTGGCGCCGCTGATCGGTTGCCTGCCGAAGGCCGGCGGTCATTTGGGGCTGTCCGGCGTGCTGGCCAGCCAGGCGAGCAGCGTTGCACAAGCCTACGAAGAGAAGTTCACGCTCGATCCGGTCGCCGAGCGTGAAGAGTGGTGCCGCATCACCGGCCGCCGTAAGTAAGCGTCACGGTATATTGCTCCCTCATCCACCGGCCCCGCGCCGGTGGATTTTTTTTGTCCGGCGATCGACCCACGGGCAAGACAAAATTTTATGCAATTTTTTGCCTTTCAACGATGGATCGCCCTGACAATGCGCCTTCCAGGCAGGTTATCCCGGCAAAAATAGCGGGCGAATGCAGATAATATCCTGCGCAAAGGCGAATATTTTACCGCACACAAAATAAGCACTTTTCGTCAACTCATTGTAAAATATATACAATATTTTTATGAATCACTGCGCAGCGCATTTTTTGCCCTAATAGCGAGCCAATTGGTTAAAGTTTGGCCTTTCATCTCGGCGCAAAAATGCGTAATATACGCGCCCTTGCGGACACAGTATGGTCACTCTTTGTCTATGCGCATTGGACACCACCAGCTTACTAATTGCCTGATTGCGGCCCCGATGGCCGGTATTACAGATCGCCCGTTCAGAACCCTCTGTCATGCAATGGGTGCTGGGATGGCTGTATCCGAAATGCTCTCCTCCAACCCGGAGGTGTGGCGGACGGATAAGTCGCGTCTGCGTATGGTGCATAGCGATGAACCAGGGATCCGCTCCGTGCAGATTGCCGGATGCGATCCTGATGATATGGCCGCCGCCGCGCGTATCAACGTGGCCAGCGGCGCGCAGATCATCGACATCAATATGGGATGCCCGGCCAAAAAAGTGAACCGGAAGCTTGCCGGGTCCGCCTTGTTGCAGTACCCGGATCTGGTAAAACGGATCCTCCACGCGGTGGTTGACGCGGTGGATGTGCCGGTAACGCTGAAGATTCGCACCGGCTGGGCGCCGGAGCACCGTAACTGTGTAGAGATTGCCCAACTGGCCGAAGACTGTGGTATTCAGGCCCTGACGATTCACGGCCGAACCCGCGCCTGTCTGTTTAACGGCGACGCGGAATACGACAGCATTCGGGCAGTTAAGCAGAGTGTTTCCATTCCGATTATCGCGAATGGGGATATTACTGACCCGCATAAAGCCAGAGCAGTGCTCGACTACACCGGGGCTGATGCCCTGATGATAGGCCGCGCTGCTCAGGGGAGACCCTGGATCTTCCGGGAAATCCAGCATTATCTGGACACTGGGGAGTTGCTGCCGCCGCTGCCGCTTGGCGAGGTGAAGCGCTTGTTGATTGGGCACATTCGGGAATTGCACGGCTTCTATGGCCAAGGCAAGGGATTCCGGATTGCTCGTAAGCACGTGTCCTGGTATCTCCAGGAACACGCTCCGAATGACCAGTTTCGGCGCACATTCAACGCCATAGAGGATGCCAGCGAACAGCTGGAGGCGTTGGAGGCATATTTCGAAAATCTTAGCGTAAAAAAAGAGCTGACAGAACTATGTTCGAACAACGCGTAAATTCTGACGTACTGACCGTTTCTACCGTTAACTCACAAGATCAGGTGACTCAAAAGCCTCTGCGTGACTCGGTTAAACAAGCACTGAAGAACTATTTTGCTCAACTGAACGGTCAAGACGTAAATGACCTGTATGAGCTGGTACTGGCTGAAGTTGAACAGCCACTGTTGGACATGGTGATGCAATACACCCGTGGCAACCAGACCCGCGCAGCCCTGATGATGGGCATCAACCGCGGCACGCTGCGCAAGAAGCTGAAAAAATACGGCATGAACTGATACTAGTCAGTTAACGTGTTGAAAAGGCGCTTTATCTCATTTGATAAGCGCCTTTTTCTTTTTCTGACTTGTGCCTACATGGGCGAGGATTTGCGCGGAATGCGCTTATCGATATATCCGGCAAAGAAATAGCAAATACCCGCCACGCCCGCGATCATCACGTAGCGCTTCCACCCGTCCAAATCCACGCCCAGGCTATCCAGCCCGCTCAACACCACAAACACCAGCAGGCCCAAGATAACCGATGCTCTGCCTGTCCAGGCTGGTGGGGGTGTCAATAAACGCCTTATCCAGTGGGATTTCATAGCGCTTCCTTCTTGCTTACGATTGAGTCGCCAGTCGATGAAGAATACTCTCACGTTTTAATCGGGGCGACAAAGCGGGGCATCGGCTCTGGATTGCAGGCAATAAAAAAGGCCGCAGCGCGGCCCTTGGGGTAAAGCGGAGACCTTACTCGGTCACTTTGTTCTTGAGGCTTTCCGCCCCTTGCTTGGTCTTGTCCCAAGCCTTCTCCGATCCCTGTTTGGTGGAGTGCCAGGCCTTTTGCGAACCTTCGCTCACTTTGCTGCCGACGCTGTCGCTCTTGCCTTCGGCGGCATGCTTGGCTTTCAGCTTCAGCTCTTCACCCTTGTCCTGAGACTGGTGCAGCTTTTCTTTGGCGGTATCCGCCCCTTTGTGCGCCTCGGCGACAACTTCGTTGCTGGCGTGAGCGGCGGTGTCGGTCGCGGTTTCAGCAGCGAACACCGGGGAAGCGAGCAGCAGTGCAGACAAGGCAATGATTGATTTTTTCATAAGTCCCTCTTTTCTCAGATACGTGCCATTCGTCATGAAACAAGATGGCATGAAACACCCCTTGAACGATTTAAGAATAGGACTAAAACCAAAAAAATCGATATAAAATTTCATTACAAATCATTTTATTGATTTTTTATGCCAACAAGCAGCACACGCAGGGAAAGCGCACGAAAAAGTTAAATTTTTCCTGTCATAAAACTATAATTTGTACGAATTTTTAACAAGCACCAACAGGGATGGATTCTATGGTTGCCGCGATCATTATCGGCATTTTTATCATCAGCTTCCTCTACGCACACTCCCGCGGCAAAGAGAAACAAAAGCTTACCCGTCAGCTGTTCGATCACTCCACGTTTATGGGGCCGATCAACATGTTTATGACCGGTTTCTCGCGTTTGCCCGCCAAACAGCCCTATTTCGACGAAAAAGGCTTCCCGGAGCTGCAAACGCTGACCGACAACTGGCAGGTGATCCGCGAGGAAGCCGTACGTTTGCAGGATCACATCAAAAAGGCGCAGTCGCACAACGACGCCGGCTTCAACACCTTCTTCAAACGCGGCTGGAAACGTTTCTATCTGAAATGGTACAGCGACAGTCACCCTTCGGCGCAAACGCTGTGCCCGAAAACCGTCGAGCTGCTCAACCGCATCCCATCGGTCAAGGCGGCGATGTTCGCCGAGCTGCCGCCCGGCAGCCATTTGGGTAAACACCGCGATCCTTACGCCGGCTCGGTGCGCTACCACCTGGGGCTGATGACGCCTAACGACGATCGCTGCTTCATCGAGGTGGACGGCGAGCAGCACAGCTGGCGCGACGGCCAGGCGGTGATCTTCGACGAAACCTACGTGCACTGGGCGCAAAACGCCACCGACCAGACGCGCATCATTCTGTTTTGCGACGTCGAGCGGCCAATGAAATGGCGCTGGGCGCAGGCGGTCAACCACTGGGTCGGCGCTACGCTGATGTCGGCGGCCAGTTCGCCGAACGACGATCAGGACCGCACCGGCGGCATCAACCGCATCTTCAAATACGTCAACGCGGTGCGCGACGCCGGCCAGCGCCTGAAGGCGCGTAATCGCCGCGGTTACTACCTGCTGAAATGGCTGGTGATCGCCGCCATTTTCGCCGCCATCATCCTCCCCAGCCTGTAAACCGTCGCCAATCGTCAATCCAGAGGCAATGCGAATGAGAATATTCGCATGCCTCTCTTCCTCTGAACCCCGTACCCTGTGTTAACATACGCATTCCTAGAGCCGCCTCCGCTGGCCAACAGCTATCCCTCCGAAGCCTGATAGCAGCGCAAACCGCCCTTCGAATGTAAATGTTTAGTCAATTATGGAATTCTGACTAAACCCTGGCCGTCCCCGGGTGTCTGAGTCGTTGTATCGCTATCGAGTGGATCCTTTATGCGCTACAGGTTGCTACCCCCCTAACGCATAAACGAGCTGCTATGAAACGCCAAAAGAGATTTCAACTTTCCTTGCTGCACCCGCGCTACTGGCTGACCTGGTTCGGTCTGGCCCTGTTGTTCCTGCTGGTGCAACTCCCCTACCCGCTGCTTAACCGCCTTGGCGTATGGATGGGGCGCACCTCGATGCGCTTTCTTAAGCGTCGCGTCGCCATCACCCGCCGCAACCTAGAACTGTGCTTCCCCGAGATGGACGAAGCGCAGCGCGAGCGTAAAGTAGTGGGCAACTTTGAGTCCCTCGGCATGGGCCTGCTGGAAACCGGCATGGCCTGGTTCTGGTCGGATAAACGCGTTAAGCGCTGGTTTAACGTCTCCGGCATCAACCACCTCAAAATGGCGCAGCGTGACGACCGCGGCGTGCTGGTGATCGGCGTGCACTTTATGTCGCTTGAGCTGGGCGGCCGGGCAATGGGCCTGTGCCAACCGATGATGGCGATGTATCGCCCGCACAACAACAAGGCGATGGAGTGGGCGCAAACCAAGGGCCGCATGCGCTCCAACAAGGCGATGATCGATCGCAAGGATCTGCGCGGCATGGTGCACGCACTCAAGCGCGGTGAGGCGGTCTGGTTCGCGCCGGATCAAGATTACGGCCCGCGCGGCAGCGTATTCGCGCCGCTGTTCGCCGTCGATCAGGCCGCCACCACCAGCGGCACCTACATGCTGGCGCGCATGGCCAACCCGGCGCTGGTGCCGGTGGTGCTGATCCGCCGTGAAGGCGGCCGCGGCTACGACCTGCTGATCCAGCCGGCCCTGGAAGACTACCCGCTCAGCGACGAACAGGCGGCGGCGGCTTATATGAACAAAGTGATCGAAAAAGAGATCATGCGGGCGCCGGAGCAATATCTGTGGCTGCATCGCCGCTTCAAAACCCGGCCGGTCGGCGCGCCGTCGCTGTACTGAGCCCCGTTTTCCAGCCCGGCCGACGCCGGGCTTTTTTGTGCGCCGCGTTTAAAAAATCTGCGACTCAACATGTCGCTTTCCTGTAATCTCCTTCTTTACCCGCACAGGAAAGGAAATGATGAAAGCCCAAGTCCGCATTGCTCTGGTCGGTGATTACAACCCGCAAGCCGTGGCCCATCAGGCCATCCCCGTGGCGCTCCAGCTCACCGCCGCCCATCTCGACATCGACGTGCAGCCCCAGTGGCTACCGACCGAAACCCTGACCTCCCCCGATGTCCTGCAAGATTTCGATGCCATCTGGGTGGTGCCAGGCAGCCCATATTGTCACGACGACGGCGCCTTTATGGCGATCAGGCATGCGCGGGAAAACGACGTGCCGTTCCTCGGTTCCTGCGGCGGCTTTCAGTACGCCATCATCGAGTACGCCCGCAACGTGATGGGCTGGCACGACGCCGGCCATGCGGAAACCGACAGCGGTGGCCGGTTGGTGATCGCCCCGCTGAGCTGCTCGCTGGTGGAAAAAACCGGCGACATCGTTTTTCAGCCTGACACCCGCGTCGCGCAGGCCTACGGCAGCCTGAACACCCATGAAGGCTACCACTGCAACTTTGGCGTGGCTCCGGACTTCGTCGCCGACCTTGAGCGCTTCCCGCTGATTATCAGCGGCCACGATGCCGAAGGCGACGTGCGCGCCATCGAACTGCCGGAGCGGCGTTTTTACGTCGCCACGCTGTTCCAATCAGAACGCGCTGCACTGCGCGGCGAGCTTTCGCCGCTGGTGGTGGAACTCGTCAAAGCCGCCGTCTGCTAACCTGCTACCTCCCCGTAGGATCGAGCCGCAGCGAGACAGGGTTCTCGTTGCGCCTTTCATTTCGGGTATCACTCGGCATCAACGTTTCACATTTATTATCTCATTAAAGTTAATCCATTAATTGCCCAATAACGGATCATTCATCGCAGTTTAATTGAAACGTCATACTCCTATGAAAGTTAACAGCAGAATTACGAATAAAGAAATGCATGAAATCACAATAAGCTTTACTTCTTATTATTCATTATTATTTCTTTTATAATAATACAACATAAGAGATTCTTTATAATTTTTTATGATTCAGCCTGTTATCTCTTGCAGAGAAGCAACCGAACTTGCCCGCTGAGATACCACTCCGTTATCGCTTACGAACCGCCTCAGCTCCGCCCCTTTTTGCCAAAAATAAAAAATCACAAATAAAACAATAAATTACATGATTGCGCTTACTAATATCACGCATAAAAGCCAGTCAATCGTGATTAACACGCCACAAAGCAATGGCAAAAAAACCAGTTTGAAAATAAATAAAATATAAATCATTAACACTAAAATCATTTAATTTATTATAATCAAATAAAATCATTAAAAATATTTAATGTGAAAACAGGCCAACTTAATAATCACCTTTTATAATGTTCGAGTGCTTGGCTGCGACTCACTTTATTTAATTCGATTCATTCCTTATTTGTGGAGGTGGTTCCGTGTCCGCTTATTCCCTGACGACCGTGCAACAAGCCGTATGGCTAGACCAATCTTTAAACCCCGATATCCCCTTATATAACGTTGGGTGTTTATGGCGCGTAGAGCGCGAGATTTCGCTACCGCTTTTTCAAGAAGCCATACGGCAAATACAGCAACAACATGATGCGTTGCAAACCACGCTGAAAGAAACGCCGCAAGGCATTACCCAGGAAACCTGCGACCGGGCCTATATCGACCTGCATTACCACGATTTTTCGCAGAGACAAGATGCCATCAGCCTGGCAGAAACACACCTTCGTTCTCAATTCCTGCAGCCTTATTCACTGTATGACAGCCTGCTTTGGCGCTGCCACCTGGCCAAAGTCAGCGGATCCAGCACGCTATGGCTGCTTGCTTCCCATCACCTGATTGCGGACGGCACCTCAATTTCCCTGCTGAGCAAAATGATCATGGAGCGCTATAAACAATTAAAAGCAGGGATAAAAAACGAAGCCCCCCACTCGCGTTACCAAGACTTCGTCATCAGCGATCGCACCTATCAGCAGTCTCCACGCTACGAGCGCGATCGTGATTTCTGGTTGAAGCGTTTCATCGACGCGCCCCCCTCCATGCTGGAACGCCGCCAAAATCACTGTGGGCAACAAACCTACCCCAGCCATCAGATAATCAAGCGGTTGCCACGCGAGCGTTTCCTACAGTTGGAACAATACGCCGCCGCGCAGGGCGGTTCTGCAATGCATTTTTTTAGCGCTTTGCTGGCCACCTGGTTCGCCCGGATTTGGCAAACCGATCAATTCACGCTGGGCGTGCCGGTACATAACCGCAGTACCGCCGAACATAAGCAAACATTGGGCATGTTTTCCTCGATGATCCCACTGCGCATCACGGTCGATTCACAGCAATCCTTCGGCCACTTACTGCGGCAAATCGGCAGCGAGCTGCGCCAGTGTTATCGTCACCAGCGTTTTCCCATTGCCGAACTCAACCGCCAGTTGAACCTGCATCAGCAGGAGCGGCGCCAGCTGTTCGACATCAGCTTTTCTCTGGAGGTTTTTCCGACCGACATCGAACTGGAAGGCAGCCAGTTCAAGGTGGAAAACCTGCACCACGGTCAGGAACAGCTGCCCCTCGGCGTCTACCTGCGCCATTACCATCCGGGCGACGACCCGCTGTTGGAGTTCAACTTCAATCAGGCCTGGTTCAGTCAGGAAGACGGTGAGCGCATCGCCGCCCGCATACTGCACCTGCTGAACACGCTACTGGACGGCGATCCGGCGCTGCCGCTGGGGCAGTTACCGCTGCTGTTGCCGCAGGAAAGACAGCAAATCTTCCATCAATGGAATGAAACCCGACAAACATGGGCAGACATGCCGCAAGGCGTACATCAATTCCTGGAACGGCAGGCCGCGCTGACGCCAGAAGCGCCGGCGCTGTGCTACGGGGACCACGAGATCAGTTATCAACAGCTGAATCAGCGGGCGAATCGATTGGCTGCCTTTCTCAGGCTGCAGGGATTACAGCCTGACGATCGCATCGCGGTATGCGTCAACCGCAGCCCGGATATGGTGATTGCCTTGTACGCCATCCTGAAGGCGGGCGCCGCCTATGTACCGCTCGATCCCGACTATCCGCAAGACCGCCTGCGCCACATGCTGCAAGATTGCGGCGCCAGATTCGTTCTGATCGACGATGGCGGCGAACACGCGCTGCACCCGCTGCGCGATATCGCCGTGCCGCGATTGCATCTTCAACGTGAGAGCCATCTGTGGCGGCAAGCGCCGGATGGCAACCCGCCGCCGCTGGCCGCCGATCCACAGCGCAGCCTGGCTTATGTGATTTACACCTCCGGCTCGACGGGGAAACCCAAAGGGGTGATGAACGAACACCGCGGAGTGATCAACCGACTCCTGTGGATGCAAAAGGCTTATACACTGACGCCGGATGATGTCGTGCTGCAGAAAACGCCGTTCAGCTTCGACGTCTCTGTCTGGGAGTTTTTCTGGCCGATGATGGTCGGCGCCCGGCTGGCCATCGCCAAACCGGGCGGTCACCAGGAACCGGATTATCTCAGCGCCTGCATCGCACAACATGGCGTCACCACACTGCATTTCGTCCCCTCTATGCTGCAACTGTTTCTGCGCCACGGCGATATGGCGCAGTGCGCCTCCCTGAAACGCATCGTGTGCAGCGGCGAGGCGTTGCCGCTCGCTACGGTACAACGTTGCCTGCAGCAGTTGCCGCAGGCGGAACTGCACAATCTCTACGGCCCGACGGAAGCCGCCGTAGACGTTTCCAGCTGGCAATGCCTGCCCGATGATCCTCGCCCACTGGTACCGATCGGTAAACCGATCGCCAATACCCAGCTCCATATTCTGGATGACCAACTGCAACCGTTACCGCCTGGCATCGCCGGCGAATTGCATATCGGTGGTATTCAGGTTGCCCGTGGTTATCTGAACCGCGCGGCGCTGAGCGCCGAGCGATTTATCGCCGATCCTTTCAGCGCCGAGCCGCAGGCTCGCCTGTATAAAACCGGCGATCTGGCCCGCTGGCTGCCGGATGGCAACATTGAGTATCTGGGCAGAAACGATTTCCAGGTCAAAATCCACGGGCTGCGCATTGAATTAGGCGAGATCGAGCAACAGCTCAGACAGTGTTCAGGGGTTGAAGACGCCGCCATTCTGGCACGGGAAGACGAAAGCGGCGGCAAGCGCCTGGTCGCCTATGTCATCGCCCCAGAGCAAACGGCCGACACCGCCGAATGGCGTCGGCAATTGCAGCAACACCTGCCGGACTTTATGGTGCCGTCCTGTTTTATCCGGCTGGATGCTTTTCCGCTGTCGCCCAACGGCAAGCTGGATCGCAAAGCGTTACCGGCACCGGCCAACATGCAGGAAACCGCTGCTTATGAAGCCCCGCAAGGCGAGCAGGAACAGCAGTTGGCCGAACTGTGGAGCGAACTGCTGGGCACAACGCGCATTGGCCGCGACGATGATTTCTTCGCGCTGGGCGGCCATTCGCTGCACGCCATTCAACTGCTGGTTAAACTGAAGCGACACGGGCATTCGTTAGGCATTAAGACGCTGTTTGCTCACTCGACGCTGCGCGGCCAGGCCCGTATTCTCACCGACGGCGTGCCCGCAACGGCTCCAGCCACCTCCGAACCCCTGCAGCAGCTGTTGACGCGTCTGAATCAGGCCAGTTTTACCTTTAAACAGGTAGAGCGCCTGAACCACGCCATCACCCCCGACAGCGTTTGGATGATCCATCCTGCCGTCACCGGTTGCGATGTTTATCGCGATCTGGCGAACTATTTAGAGAAAGATTTCAATGTGTTAGGCATCAACAATTACAACCTGTTCCAACAGCCGCACATCACTTCGCTACGCGAGCTGGCGGCGTATTATCTCGGCCATATGCGGCTGTCGCCGGCGCGCCCCGTCCGTCTGTTGGGTTGGTCGCTAGGGGGTCTGATCGCGCTGGAGATGGCCGCTCAACTGGAAAGCCAGGGCTATCGCGATATCCAACTGTTCCTGCTTGATACCTTCTACCGAACCCCATTCCAGATCCGCAGCGAGCCGGGCATGCTGGCGGCGATGCTGGCCATGTTGGGTATTGACGGCGAGGCCGCCGACCGAGCCTTAAAGGCAGAGCCGACGGAGCTGGCATTGGCGAAACAAACGCTCAGCGCACCGTTGCAACATGCACGCATCACGCTGTTCAAGGCGACCGAAGATGCAAATCTGAATATCACCGGCCTGGGCGATGAGCGGGAACTGCTGGCGATTGCCGACAATGGCCTGTCGGCAATCTGCCAACATCTGCAGGTGCATCCGTTGCCCTGCAATCATCACTCCATTATCTTCAGCCACGAGGAGATAGGACGCGCCTTGCGACAGTCATCGCGCACGCCGGCGATGTTAGGCAACCTTCCTTGACGCTCTACGGTCTGCGGCGCAGTTCGCCGCAGACCGCCTCCTTACCACATCAGCCGGCCGATCAGTGGCGCGGCCACCACCGTGATAATGCCGGCCAACATCATCACCAGGCTCGACACTACGCCCTCCTGCGGCCCCAGTTCATAGGCGCGGGCGGTGCCGGCGCCGTGCGACGAGGCGCCAAATCCGGCCCCTTTCGCCAGACGGCTGCGTACAGCCAGCCGCAAAAACAGAATGTCGCCCACCGCCATGCCGAACACCCCGGTGATCACCACGAACAACGCCACCAGGTCCGGTTGCCCCCCCATCTGCTTGGCGGCCTCCAGCGCGAACGGCGTGGTGATCGACCGCACCGCCAGGCTGCGCTGCACCTCTTCCGGCAGCGTCAGCAGGCGCGCCAGCCACACCGAGCTGTACACCGCCACCAGCACTGCGGTCGTTACCCCGGCGGTCAGCGACAGCCAGTGGCGACGGATGATATGCAGGTTCTCGTACACCGGCACCGCGAAGGCGATGGTCGCCGGCCCCAGCAGCCACAGCAGCCAGTGGGTTTCACCGATGTAGTCCTGATAGGAGATGTGGGTGACCACCAGCAGCAACACCAGAATCATCGGCGTCAGCACCAGCGGCATCAGCAGCAACGTGCGGCGGCGGCGATAGAGTTTCTTGTTGGCGAAATAGAGCGCCAGCGTCGCCAGAAAACAGGCCAGGCTAAGGATAAAATCATTCATGGCGCTGCTTCCGCCGCTGCAGCCAAATCTCCAGCCGATACACCCTGTCCACCACCAGCCCGGTGGCGCCCAGCGTCAGCATGGTGCTGACCGCGATCACCAGAAAGATCTTCCAGCCCTCAACCATCAGCAGCTGGGCATAGTTGACCACCGCCACCACCGCCGGCACGAAAAACAGCAGCATTTCCGCCAGCAGCCAGCGGGAGCCGGCCTTGACCCAACTCAGCGGCAGAATGCGCAGCAGGATCAGCGCCAGCAGCATCAGCATGCCGACGATATTGGCGGGGAGCGGCAGGTGGAATTGTTGCACCAGACGATCGGCGATCAGGAACAGCGCCGCATACAACGCCACCTGGATCGGCACCTGCAAACGGGTCAGCAGGGAGGGGGCAACGCGGCGTAACGCCAGAGACATGAAAGATGACCTCAAACAATAATTGACGGCCTACAGTATACGCAGCCGGGAAACCACGCCTGAAATGAATTAAAATTATCGACATCATGCCGTCCGGGAATAGTTTCCCGCCGGTAGCGTCCCCAAGGAGAACCCTAACGTGGATGTCCGCACCCTGCGCTACTTCGTTGAAGTGGTGCGCCAGCAAAGCTTCACCCGCGCGGCGGAAAAACTGTTCGTCACCCAGCCCACCATCAGCAAAATGCTGCGGCATCTGGAGGAAGAGCTGGAATGCACGCTGCTGATCCGCGAAGGCCGCAAGCTGCGCCTGACCGACAGCGGCCAGGCGGTGTACCAGCGCGGCCTGACGATCCTCGACGAGTTCCGCCAGCTGGAGGCGGAGCTGGAAGACATCAGCTCGGTGAAAAAGGGCGTGCTGCGGCTGGGCATTCCGCCGATGGTCGGCAGGCAGATCGCCGATCTGATCCGCCGCTTTCGCCAGACCTACCCCGGCATCGAATTGAAGATTTCCGAGCTGGGCGGGCTGTCGGTCGAACAGGCGGTGATGTCCGGCGAACTGGATCTGGCGATGACGGTGCTGCCCTTCGATTCGGCGCAGCCGCTGACCTTTCTGCCGCTGCTGGGCCACCCGATGTGCGTGGTGGCGCCGCGCACGCCGCAGTGGCTCAACCGCACCAGCATCAATATCGCCGAATTGGCCGACAGCCCGATCCTGATTTATAACGAAGATTTTGCGCTGTACAAGATGCTGATGAAGGCGTTTCGCCTGGCCGGTTTTGAACCGCAAATCGCGGTGCGCAGCGGCCAATGGGACTTCCTCGCCTCGATGGTGCAGGCCGGCGTGGGCATCGCCATGCTGCCGGAGCCGGTTTGTCGCTGGCTGGACAAGGAAAACCTGGTCTGGCTGCCGCTGGAGCCGCGCATGGAGTGGAAAATCGGCCTGATCTGGCGCCAGGGCAGCTACCTGTCGCACAGCGCGCAGGCCTGGATCGCCTGCTGCCGCGATTACTGGCCGCCGCTCAAGTAACCAAAAAAAGGGCCGCACAGGCGGCCCTTCAGGACAGAAATAAAGAGGAAAACGTTTATTCCTCTTCTGAGATTTACCCTTCGCGTTCGATCAGCAGCGCTTCGAGCAGGTCGAGATCGTGCAGCAGTTTTTGCAGCGTCTCGTTGCTGATTTTCTGCGTGGCGCGCAGGTGATACAGCTCGCCGCGCTCGGCGCGCAGCGCCGTCAGGCGGAAACGCCGCTCGAGGTTTTCCATCGCCAGCGCATTCTCGATATCGTCTTTCGACGCGATGCGCCGCCGCAGCATGCCCGTCACCCGCGAGCTGACCTCTTTCAACACCTGCGGATCGAGGTTTTCTTCGGTATCGGCAACCAGGCGCTCTTCCATTTTATTCACGCTCTCAATCGCCACTTCGGCCGCCATGGCGATCGCCATGCGCTCTTCCTGCTTGCTGGCGCTCTTGTCGGTGACCTGCACGCCGCGCAGCAGCAGCGGCAACGCCAGCACGCCGACGATCAACGACAGCAGGATCACCCCGGCGGCGATAAACACCAGCTGATAGCGCGCCGGGAAGGCGGTGCCGTCGCTCAGCAACAGCGGTATCGACAGCACACCGGCCAGGGTAATCGCCCCGCGCACCCCGGCGAACGACGCCACCCACAGCTCACGCGTGCTGTAATCGCCGAACTGCAGCGGACGCTTTTTCATAAAGCGGTTGCTGGCCTTCTTCATCACCCACAGCCAGGTGAAACGCAGCACCAACAGCGCGGCGTAGATGGTGGCCACATCGGCGAACAGGTACCAGGTCTGGATGGTCGGATCCAGCTCCGCCTGCAGGATGGAGGTTTCAAGAATGCCCGGCAGCTGCAGGCCCAACATGATGAACACCATGCCGTTGAACACGAATTCCAGCATCGCCCACACGCTGTTGGCGCGCAGGCGCATCGCCAGCGGCGCGTTACGGATCACGCCGGACTGGCTGATGGTCATCCCCGCCGCCACCGCCGCCAGGATGCCGGAAACGCCGATATGTTCGGCGATCAGGTAGGACGCGAACGGCAGCAGCAGCAGGAACACGATCTGGGTCGCCGGATCGTCGCCGCTCCAGCGGCTCATCACCCGCAGCGATTTACTGTAGGTCCAGGTGACCGCTACGCCGGCCAGCAGGCCGCCGATCGCCACTTTGAGGAATTCAAGGGTCGCGCCGCCCACGGTGAACACCATGGTGCCCATCGCCACCGCGATGGCGAACTTGAGCGACACCAGGCCGGAGGCGTCGTTCATCAGCGCCTCGCCCTCGAGCACGCCCATGATCGGCTTGGGGATCCGCCCTTTGCCGACGATGCCGGACAGCGCCACGGCATCCGTCGGCGACAGCACCGCCGCCAGAGCGAAGGCCGCCACCAGCGGAATGCCCGGCACCATGGCGTAGATCAGATAACCGACGCCGACCACGGTGATCAGCACCAGCACCAGCGCCAGGCCGAGAATTTCACGCCCGTGATGCAGGAATTCGCGCGTCGGCGTTTTCCAGCCGTCGGCAAACAGCAGCGGCGGGATGAACAGCACCAGGAACAGTTCGGGATCAAAATCGACGTGCAGCCCGAAATGCGGCCAGGCCAGCAGGGCCCCGATGGCGATTTGCATCAGCGGCAGCGGCACCTGGAACGGCAACATGCGCGTCACCACCCCGGACAGGGAGACCACCAGGATCAAAATGAGGATTGTAAAAAAGATTTCCATGCTTTCCTTAGACTCTACGATTCAGACGACATCGGCTCAGGGCCTGCGTTGGTCACGATAGTAGATCACTTTTTTTACAGCCGTTAAAGCTTGTTGTGCCTTTCAAAACGCGGTGCAGAGCAGAAGAAGACTTATCTTAAGAAGGGAATTGCCGTAACAGGCTCCCCCGCCCGGCGGGCGAGGGAAACCCAAGCGGCTTAAATCGCCCAGCCGCCGGCGTAGAACGCCACCAGCGCCACGGCGATCAGCACGGTGCCGATGTTCAGCTTGCGCCATTCGCCGGAGAAGATGCGGCCGATGACCAGCGAGCTGAAGCCCAGCATGATGCCGGTGACGATATTGCAGGTCAGCACGATGAACACGGCGCACAGCAGGCCGGCCATCGCGTCGACGAAGTCATTGAAGTCCAGCTTGGTGACGTTGCTCAGCATCAGCAGGCCGACGTACATCAGCGCCGGCGCGGTGGCGTAGACCGGCACCAGATAGGCCAGCGGCGACAGGAACAGGATCAGCAGGAACAGAATGCCGACCACGGTGGCGGTCAGGCCGGTCTTGCCGCCCGCGGCGGTGCCGGCGGCGGACTCGATGTAAACCGCAGCGGGAGCGGCGCCCACCAGGCCGGAGAAGATGCTGCTCAGGGAATCCGAGGTCAGCGCCTTGCCGCCGTTGATGATCTGCCCGTCTTTATCCAGCAGGTTGGCCTGCCCGGCCACCGCGCGGATGGTGCCGGTGGCGTCGAACACCGCGGTCATCACCAGCGCCAGCACGCTCGGCAACACCACCGGCTGCAATGCGCCCATGATATCCAGGCTAAAGATCAACGATTTGCCGTCAGCGTCCGCCAGGCTCGGCATGGCGAACAGCCCCTGGTATTTCACCGCCGGGTCGAAGATCAGGCCGATGATGGAAATGGCGATGATCACCAGCAAAATGCCGCCGGGCACGCGCAGTTTCTCCAGGCCGAAGATCACCGCCAGGCCGACCAGCGTCATGACGACCGGGAAAGAGGTGAACGCACCGAGCGCCACCGGCAAGCCATCCAGCGGGTTCTTCACCACCAGGCCGACGCCGTTGGCGGCGATCAGCAGCAGAAACAGCCCGATGCCGATGCCGGTGCCATGCGCCACGCCCATCGGCAGGTTGCGCAGGATCCAGGCGCGGATGCCGGTGACCGAGATAATGGTAAACAGCACGCCCATCAGGAACACCGCGCCCAGCGCCACCGGAATGCTGATGTGCTGGCCCAGCACCAGGCTGAAGGCGGTAAAGGCGGTCAACGAGATCGCACAGCCGATGGCCATCGGCAGGTTAGCCCACAGCCCCATCAACAGCGACCCCAGACCGGCCACCAGGCAGGTGGAGACAAACACCGCCGCCGGCGGGAAACCCGCTTTGCCCAGCATGCTCGGCACCACGATCACCGAGTACACCATCGCCAGGAAGGTGGTCAGCCCCGCCACCACCTCCTGACGCACGCTGCTGCCGCGCGCGGAAATTTTAAAATAGCCATCAAGCCCGCCGGTTGGTTTTGCGGCGTGGTTCGCTTGAGAGTTCGACATAGGTTACTTCCCCTGTGTTTCATGAATCGGCCCGTCACAGCAGGCCTGTAATCTCGCCCGCGCCCGATCGCCACGTAATCGTTTACGTCACGTTCCGCATCCCTGCCCTTATGCCACACCGCCAACGGCGATGCGCACCCAGGCAAACGTTTAACTCGCAGCGCGCGGTACGGGTGATTTATGGTGGTTTATTCAAGGCAAACGATTATCCTGCCTTCCCTAGCGTCTAATCAACTAAAGATCGCGGCAATTTATGCAGAAAACGGCGGGAATGGCTTCTGCGCGAAAAGACGGGGCGATCCGGCGCCCCTGCCGACCTGCTTCACGGCGAGCTTATTGCGCCTGCACCGCCGCGGGATCCATATACATCAATTCCCAGATATGGCCGTCCAGGTCCTGAAATCCGTGGCCGTACATCACGCCATAGTCCCGCGGCGGATGATAGGTATTGCCGCCGCCGGCGATCGCCTTGCGCACCAGTTCGTCCACCGCCGCCCGGCTGGGTTGCGACAGGCACACCAACACTTCGGTGGCCTGTTTGGCGTCGCCGATCGGGTTCGGGGTAAACATCCTGAATTTGTCGTGGGTCAGCAGCATCACGTAAATCGTCTCGCTGACCACCATGCAGGCGGCGGTATCGTCGGTAAATTGCGGGTTGAAGCTGAAGCCAAGCTGGGTGAAAAACGCCATTGAGGCGGGCAGATCGCGTACGGGCAGGTTAACGAAGATTTGCGTAGCCATGGGCTACCTCCGATGAAGAATGACCCCATCGAGTATAGCCCATCCGCTTAACTCAGCAGGTCGTAAGGGCCGCCCTGCTCCAATGCCCGCTGGTAGGCGGGCCGGGCGTGAATGCGCTGCAGGAAGCCGCGCAGTTTCGGGCAATCATCCAACGCGCCGCGCGCCGCCATCGCCTCCAGCGGGAAGCTCATCTGAATATCCGCCGCGCTGAAGTCGTTGCCAACGAACCAACTGCCCTTATTCAGATGCTGTTCGAGGAATTCACAGTGCGGCGCGATCTGCTTGTCGAGGTATTCCCGCTGCACGCCTTTGCCGATCGCGCCGGCCACCGGCCGCAGCAGCCAGGGGATCGGCGGCTGGCCGAGACGGCTGAACACCAACTTCATCACCAACAGCGGCATCAGCGATCCTTCGGCGTAGTGCAGCCAGTAGCGGTATTGCTGACGCGCGTGGAAGTCGGTTGGCATAAACATGCCCTGTGCGTCGTAGGCTTCCTGCAAGTATTCGATAATGGCGCCGGATTCCGCCAGCGTCAGATCGCCATCGACGATCACCGGCGATTTGCCCAACGGATGGATCTTTTTCAGCGCCGGCGGCGCCAGCATGGTGTTGGGATCGCGCTCGTAGCGCTGCACCTGATAGGGCACGCCCAGCTCTTCCAGAAACCACAGAATGCGCTGCGACCGCGAGTGATTGAGATGATGAACGATGATCATGACGACGCTCCTGTCCGCTGCCACACCAGTTCGCCAACCTGCACGCCGTTGCCGAGCTGCAGCGGCACCGTGCGCAACGTCAGCCGATCGGCGTTAAAGGCGTAAAAACGCACCTGACGGCTGCCTATCCAATTGGGGAACGAGCAGCCTTCAACCTGATGCACCACCCGTTGCTCGCTTTCTTCCACCTGATAACGGCCGAAGTAGCAAATCATATTGATGAAGGCGGCATGGATCTCCCGCTCGGATCCCTGCGTCAAATCGTCGGCGACAAAACGCGGCCGCACGGCGCTGTATAGCTGCGCCGCCATCGTGCCGTTGGCCTCATAGTGGATGCGCCCCAACACCTGCTCGCCCAGCGGGTAATTGAGCTCGCCGTTCTGGTTTTTGAACGCCGACGACACCAACGCCCAACTGCCGATAAACGCATTCATCGTCATGACGCTTCTCCGGTTAAGGATCGTCTGTAAAGGGTAGTGGCGATTGTTGCCCCGCGCCAGCGGATGAAAAATAATCAATTTATTTGACGGAGATACTCAAAACTCTCCGATTTTTTATTCACATCCGGTGCACTAGTATTTAACACATCGAGAGACAACGGGCTCTCACCTAACAAACACTCTGAGGAACACATCATGAAAAACGTCAAAATTTTTGCTACCGCTGCGCTGCTGGCTACCGCTTCTTTCGCTACCTTCGCCGCTGACCTGCCTTCCAGCCAACCTGCTGCAGACGCCCAGAAGATCGGCGTCGTCACCGTGAGCGGCGCTGCTAACCTGAGCGCGCTGGAAAGCGAACTGGCCAGCAAAGCCGCCGCGTCGGGCGCCAGCGCCTACCGCATCGTCGCCGCCGGTGGTCAGAACAAACTGTACGGCACCGCAGAAATCTTCAACTGATCGTCGGACAGCCAACCGACGGAAGAAAGAAGCCCCGCAAGGGGCTTTTCTCGTTTTAGCGGGCGTCAAAGCGCGCCGCCAACTTCTGCAGGCGGAACTGTTCGGTGATGAAATCGACAAACACCCGGGTTTTGGTCGGTAAGAATTTGGTGGTGGGAAAATAGAGATACACGCTGCCGCGATCGACATACCAGCCCGGCAGAACCCGCATCAGACGGCCGCTTTCCAGATAAGGCGCCGCATTCGGCATGCCGATCAGCGCGATGCCCAATCCCATTTCCGCCGCCCGCGCCGCCGCTTCCGGTTCATTGACCGTCATGCTGACCGTCATCCCCGGCGCACGCTGCTCATTCTGGGCATTTCGCAGCGGCTGCTGGCGAATGCGCCCGGTCTGCGGCGAACGGATGAAAATCCCGGCGTGTTGCGCCAGTTGCTCCGGCTCCGTCAACGGCGGCCGCTGCCGCAAGTATTCTGCCGAAGCGACCAATACGCCATGCGCAGGCGCCAGCTCGCGAGCAATCATCCCCTGCGCCAACTCGATGCCGCCGCCCAGCGCAGCGTCAAAGTTCTCACCGATCAGATCCACCTGGCGATTGTCGAAATGCCAGTCCGGTACAATCGCCGGGTACTGCGTCAAAAACATCGGCAGCATCGGCAACACGAAGTGCAGGCCGAAGGCGGTGCCCATGCTGACCTTCAAGCCGCCGGCCGCCGCGCCGCCGCCGCTGCTCAACCCCTTCAATGCACACTGGATCGATTGCAACCCGCCGCTCACCTCACTGAGAAAACGCTCGCCTGCTTCGGTGAGGATCAACTTGCGGGTATTGCGTTGAAACAGCCGCACGCCGACCACCGCCTCCAGCCGGGTGACATTCTTGCTTACCGCCGCCGGGCTGAGGCCCAGCTTGCGGCCGGCGGCGGAGAAACTGCCGTTTTCCGCGCTGCTGACGAAGCACTCCAGATGTCCCAGCATGCTTTTTCCTTATGGATTTTAAACTAATGGTTTTAACTGATTATAGCTCTTTGTGGCTAGTGGCCGTGCAAGCGATCTCCGATACTGAATGCCGACACTTTACCCTCATCCACTCTGGAGAAATAACATGACCACAGCACTCCCACTGCAAGGCAAAGTCGCATTCGTTCAGGGCGGTTCCCGCGGCATCGGCGCCGCCATCGTTAAACGCTTGGCGAGCGAGGGCGCCGCCGTCGCCTTTACCTACGCCGCCTCGGCCGATCGCGCCGAAGCGGTGGCGAGCGCCGTTACCGCCGCCGGCGGCAAAGCCCTCGCCATCAAGGCCGACAGCGCCGATGCTGCGGCGCTGCAGCAGGCGGTTCGCCAAGCGGTGAGTTACTTCGGCAACCTGGATATTCTGGTGAACAACGCCGGGGTATTTACGCTGGGCGGCACCGAGGAACTGGCGCTGGACGACCTGGATCGCATGCTGGCGGTCAACGTACGCAGCGTATTCGTCGCCAGCCAGGAGGCGGCGCGCCACATGAACGACGGCGGCCGTATCATCCACATCGGCAGCACCAACGCCGAGCGCGTGCCGTTCGGCGGCGCGGCGGTGTACGCGATGAGCAAATCGGCGCTGGTCGGGTTGACCAAGGGCATGGCGCGCGATCTCGGCCCACGCGGCATCACCGTCAATAACGTGCAGCCCGGCCCGGTGGACACCGAAATGAACCCGGACGCCGGCGAGTTCGCCGATCAGCTCAAGCAGCTGATGGCGATCGGCCGTTACGGCAAAGATGAAGAAATCGCCGGTTTCGTCGCCTACCTGGCGGGCCCGCAGGCGGGTTATATCACCGGCGCCAGTCTGAGCATCGACGGCGGCTTCTCGGCGTAGCGCTCAAAGCCCCGCAAGGGGCTTTTTTTTCATTCGCTCCCCGACGACCGCTTCTCACCTCGCACGGCATATTCGGCCTTGAAAGACAATAATAGAATTAGTTTATGCGCAAAAATGGAATAGTTTATTGACGATTCTGTTATTTATTCACCAGGCCGACGTCTTTATCCTTCGCTCCATCGTGTCGTACCGGACACCCTTATTTTTCGAACCTTCGAACACAGGATAAAGATATGAAAACCATGACCACCGTTATTTCACTCGCTCTGTTTTCCATGCTGTCGTTTAACGCCGCGGCAGAAAGCGTGACCGCAACCGGCAGAACACTGGATTCCACCGAAGCCCTCATCGCTAAAAAAGCGCAAGAAGCCGGCGCAAGCGGCTACAAAATTACCAGCGCCTACATGGGCAATTTCGTCACCATGAGTGCAGAACTGAAAAAATAATGCGTTTAGCGATAACGCCGTGCATACGGCGTTATTCATTACCGCATGATTAAGGAAATCATCGCCGGGCGCCTTTTTAAAAATTACGCTGGCGTACCCAGTACACAGAAAAAATGAGCCGTTCCCTCACCGGTTATTATTCGGCGGCCTCACGCCGCCAATTTCCGGAGGCTCACTTTCATTCGCCCTGCAATACTCCGTTATATCATTGTATCGCCTCTCCCTCTTGCTGCCCTTGCTGGCCGCAGTGCCCACGCACGCCGCAGAATCCGCCGCGCAGTCGTCAGACTGGTATCCTTCCGTTTACGGCGCAAAAGACGAAATCGGCGCGGCCAACCTGCTCACGCCTGAGGTCGTATTACAGTCCGTGCAGTTGGTAAAACAAGGTAAGACATTGCCATTGGCGGTGCCCGTCGATAAAGATTTCCCGGCGTTCCGCCACCGCAGCTTCCGCTTATATAATATTCAGCCTGGTCAGCAGGATGGTAAAACGCTTGGCCCAAATAAATTCACCTTTAATGATGAATTGGTGAATGCCTGGACCGGCGTCGGCACTCAGTTGAATGGCATTGGCCATATCGGCATCGACAATGTTTATTATAACGGCAATAAGGCGGCGGATTTCGTCACCGTAGATGGCGTGAAAAAATTGGGCGTGGAAAAAGTGCCGCCCATGGTCACACGCGGCGTCGTACTCGATATGACGGCTTATTATAATAAAGCGATCGTTCCGGGCGGCACCGAATTTTCCGTTGCGGATATTCAAGCGGTGCTTAAAAAGCAGGGCATCAGTTTACGCAAAGGCGACGTTGTCTTGTTCAACACCGGCTGGCTGGAGCTGATTGGCAAAGACAATAAAAAGTTCCTGGAAGTTGAACCGGGTATCGGCATGGAAGCGGCGAAATGGTTGGCCGACCAAGGCATCGTGGCCTTCGGCGGTGATACCTGGGCCTCCGAAGTTTACCCTAACCCGAAAAATGACGAAGAGTTCCCGGTCAACCAGTACCTGCTGGCCAAACGCGGCGTCTATAACCTGGAGCTGATCGACAGCCGCCCGCTGGTACGCACAAAAACCTGGGAATTCCTGTTCGTGCTGGGGCAACCGCTGTATGTCGGTTCAACCCAGGTCAATATCAACCCGGTAGCAATTTACTGATTGGCGACACCGCCGCAGAAAATCAGCGGCTAACGAACACAAAAAACCCCGCCTGAGCGGGGTTTTTTTAGCGCTGTTGCCAGGCTTAGAACGGAATATCGTCGTCGAAATCCATTGGTGGTTCGTTGCTGGTCGCCGGTGCGCTGTTCTGCGCCGGGCGAGACTGCTGCTGGCCGCCGCTGAACTGGTTGCCGCCCTGTGGCTGCTGAGGCTGGCCCCAACCGCCCTGGCCGCCGGCAGATTGACCGGCCGGTGCACCGCCGCCCTGACGGCCGCCCAGCATCTGCATGGTGCCGCCGACGTTAACCACGATCTCGGTGGTGTAGCGATCCTGGCCGCTCTGATCCTGCCATTTACGGGTCTGCAGGGAGCCTTCGATGTAGACCTGAGAGCCTTTACGCAGGTATTCACCCGCCACTTCGGCCAGTTTGCCGAACAGCACAACGCGGTGCCATTCGGTCTTCTCTTTCTGTTCGCCGGTCGCCTTGTCACGCCAGCTTTCGGAGGTCGCCAGGGTAATGTTGGCCACTGCGCCGCCGTTCGGCATGTAACGGACTTCTGGATCCTGACCCAGATTCCCGACCAGAATTACTTTGTTTACGCCTCTGCTGGCCATGAGCACTTCTCCCGATGATTGATTTCTACACAGTATAAACGCGTCAGTTTACCACGCTGAGTACGAAACCACACCCGTGTTGAGATAAGTGCGAATTGCATTCCAGAATTGTCTTTTCGATCGACCTTGTTGCATTCGCATACTGGATATTCATTCAGGTTTTTTTGTGTCATAATTATGCGTTTCGACCTGGCTGTGCCGGTTTTTTGCGAGATCCATCACAAAATCCCCCGCAAAAATCGCGACAGGCGCGGTGTATCATCAAGACGGGAAGTGTAAATGGACAATATCGAAGTTCGTGGTGCTCGAACCCATAATCTGAAAAACATCAACCTGATCATCCCGCGTGACAAACTGATCGTCGTCACCGGCCTGTCCGGTTCCGGCAAGTCTTCGCTGGCTTTCGATACGCTGTATGCCGAAGGGCAGCGGCGTTATGTCGAATCACTCTCTGCCTATGCGCGCCAGTTCCTGTCGCTGATGGAAAAACCGGACGTCGATCATATCGAAGGCCTGTCGCCGGCGATCTCCATCGAGCAGAAATCCACCTCGCACAACCCGCGCTCCACGGTCGGCACCATTACCGAGATCCACGACTACCTGCGCCTGCTGTTCGCCCGCGTCGGCGAGCCGCGCTGCCCGGATCACCATGTTCCGCTGGCGGCGCAGACCGTCAGCCAGATGGTCGACAACGTGCTGAGCCAGCCGGAAGGCAAGCGCCTGATGCTGCTGGCGCCGGTGGTGAAAGACCGCAAGGGCGAGCACACCAAAACGCTGGAAAACCTGGCCGCCCAGGGCTATATCCGCGCGCGCATCGACGGCGAAGTGTGCGATCTGTCCGATCCGCCGAAGCTGGAGCTGCAGAAGAAACACACCATCGAAGTGGTGGTCGACCGTTTCAAGGTGCGCGACGACATGGCGCAGCGCCTGGCCGAATCGTTCGAAACCGCGCTGGAACTGTCCGGCGGCACCGCGGTGGTGGCGGACATGGACGACGAAAAAGCGGACGAGCTGCTGTTCTCCGCCAACTTCGCCTGCCCGATCTGCGGCTACAGCATGCGCGAGCTGGAACCGCGCCTGTTTTCCTTCAACAACCCGGCCGGCGCCTGCCCGACCTGCGACGGCCTGGGCGTGCAGCAGTTCTTCGATCCGGATCGCGTGGTGCAAAACCCCGAGCTGTCGCTGGCCGGCGGCGCGATCCGCGGCTGGGATCGCCGCAACTTCTATTACTTCCAGATGCTGCGCTCGCTGGCGGAGCACTATGAGTTCGACGTCGAAGCGCCATTCAACACCCTGAGCGCCAACGTGCAGAAGGCGGTGCTGAGCGGCTCCGGCAAAGAGTCTATCGAGTTCAAATACATCAACGATCGCGGTGATACCACCGTGCGCCGCCATCCGTTCGAAGGCGTGCTGCACAACATGGAGCGCCGCTATAAAGAGACCGAGTCCAGCGCGGTGCGCGAAGAGCTGGCGAAGTTCATCAGCAACCGCCCTTGCGCCTCGTGCCACGGCACTCGCCTGCGTGAAGAAGCGCGCAACGTGTTTGTCGAAGACACCACGCTGCCGGAGATCTCCGATCTGAGCATCGGCCATGCGATGACCTTCTTCCAGAACATGAAGCTCAGCGGCCAGCGCGCCAAAATCGCCGAGAAAGTGCTGAAAGAGATCGGCGACCGCCTGAAATTCCTGGTGAACGTCGGCCTGAACTACCTGTCACTGTCTCGCTCGGCGGAGACGCTCTCCGGCGGCGAAGCGCAGCGAATCCGTTTGGCCAGCCAGATTGGCGCCGGCCTGGTGGGTGTGATGTACGTGCTGGATGAGCCGTCGATCGGCCTGCACCAGCGCGACAACGAGCGCCTGCTGGAAACGCTGATCCACCTGCGCAACCTCGGCAACACGGTGATCGTGGTGGAGCATGACGAAGACGCCATCCGCGCCGCCGATCACGTGATCGACATCGGCCCCGGCGCCGGCGTACACGGCGGCCAGGTGGTGGCGGAAGGTACCGTCGACGACATCATGGCGCAGCCGGAATCGCTGACCGGCCAGTTCCTCAGTGGCAAGCGCGAGATCGCCATTCCGGCGCAGCGCGTGCAGGCCGATCCGACCAAGGTGCTGAAGCTGAGCGGCGCGCGCGGCAACAACCTGAAAGACGTGACGCTGACGCTGCCGGTCGGTCTGTTTACCTGCATCACCGGCGTGTCCGGCTCCGGCAAATCGACGCTGATCAACGATACGCTGTTCCCGATCGCCCAGCGCCAGCTCAACGGCGCCACCATCGCCGAACCGGCGCCGTTCCGCGAAGTGACCGGCCTGGAGCATTTCGACAAGGTGATCGACATCGATCAGAGCCCGATCGGCCGCACGCCGCGCTCCAACCCGGCCACCTACACCGGCATCTTCACCCCGGTGCGCGAGCTGTTCGCCGGCGTGCCGGAATCGCGCAGCCGCGGTTACACGCCGGGCCGTTTCAGCTTCAACGTCAAGGGCGGGCGCTGTGAAGCCTGCCAGGGCGACGGGGTGATCAAGGTCGAGATGCACTTCCTGCCGGACATCTACGTGCCGTGCGACCAATGCAAGGGCAAGCGTTATAACCGCGAAACGCTGGAAGTGAAGTACAAGGGCAAGAGCATCCACGAAGTGCTGGAGATGACCATCGAAGAAGCGCGCGATTTCTTCGACGCGGTGCCGGCGCTGGCGCGCAAGCTGCAGACCCTGATGGATGTCGGCCTGTCCTACATCCGCCTCGGCCAGTCGGCCACCACGCTCTCCGGCGGTGAAGCGCAGCGCGTCAAGCTGGCGCGCGAACTGTCGAAGCGCGGCACCGGCCAAACGCTGTATATCCTCGACGAACCGACCACCGGTCTGCACTTCGCCGATATCCAACAGCTGCTGGCGGTGCTGCATCAGCTGCGCGATCAGGGCAACACCATCGTGGTCATCGAGCATAACCTGGATGTGATCAAGACCGCCGACTGGATCGTCGATCTGGGGCCGGAAGGCGGCAGCGGCGGTGGCGAGATCCTGGTCGCCGGCACGCCGGAAACGGTCGCCGACTGCGAGAAATCGCACACCGCACGCTTCCTGAAGCCGCTGTTGAACCAGTAATGTCACCGGCGTGCGGGCCGTCGCTCAGGCGGTCCGCACGCTGCCCCGTTTCCCCGCAATAGAACAGAAACAGGCAAGATTTCGACATTTTCAGGCATTTCCCTCCGCGCTCACCGCTTCTATCATCAATGTTCCCTCGGCGGCCGTCCTGTCTGATTCAGGCCGCGTCTCGCCGGCACTTCGCTGCCGGTCAAACGTTGTCCCCCCTACATTGATAACTGGAGCGACCATGAACATTACCCATGCCTATGCCGCGCATGACGCGAAGTCTGCGCTGGTGCCTTTCGATTACCAGCCGCGCGCCCTGCGCGACCACGATGTGCAGATTCAGGTGTTGTTCTGCGGCGTCTGCCACTCGGATCTGCACCAGGCGCGCAATGAATGGAGCAATACGATTTACCCGGTGGTGCCGGGCCACGAAATCGTCGGCCGCGTTAGCGCCGTCGGCGACCATGTCTCGCGTTACCGGATCGGCGATCTGGTCGGCGTCGGTTGCATGGTGGATTCCTGCCGCAGCTGCCCGAGCTGCGATGAGGGGCTGGAACAGTATTGCGAGAACGGCTTTACCGGCACCTATAACGGCCAGGATCGCCACACCGGCGCCGTGACCTACGGCGGCTACTCCACCAATCTGGTGGTGGATCAGGACTTCGTGCTGCGCGTGCCGGAAAACCTCGATCCGGCCGGCGTCGCGCCGCTGCTGTGCGCCGGCATCACCACCTATTCGCCGCTGCGCCAGTGGGGCGCGGGGCCAGGCAAAAAGGTCGGAATCGTCGGGCTCGGCGGGCTGGGGCACATGGGCGTCAAACTGGCGCGGGCGATGGGCGCGCATGTGGTGCTGTTCACCACCTCGCCGTCGAAAATCGAAGACGCGAAGCGCCTCGGCGCCCATGAAGTGGTGATTTCGCGCAACCCGGATGAGATGGCGCAGCACGTCAACAGCTTCGACTTCATCCTCAACACGGTAGCGGCTCAGCACGATCTGAACCCGTTCCTCAACTTGCTGCGCCGCGACGGCACCCTGACGCTGGTCGGCGCGCCGGAGCACGATCATCCGTCACCGCAGGTGTTCAACCTGATCATGAAGCGCCGCCGCATCGCCGGTTCGCTGATCGGCGGCATCGCGGAAACGCAAGAGATGCTGGACTTCTGCGGGCAGCACGGCATCACGTCGGATATCGAGCTGATCCCGATGCAGCAAATTAATGAGGCCTATGAACGCATGCTGAAAAGCGACGTGAAGTACCGCTTCGTGGTGGATATCGACTCGCTGCGCGCCTGATGACGGCGGGCGCCCGGCGGCACCCGTTTTTTTATAGCTGCTTGATGATCCTGGCCGGGTTGCCGCCCACCACGCAATTGGCCGGCACGTCTTTGGTCACCACCGCGCCGGAGGCCACGACCGCATTATCGCCGATGGTCACTCCCGGATTGATCACCGCGCGCCCGCCGATCCACACGTTGTCGCCAATCCTGACACTCTTACCGAACTCCGCCCCGCCGACGCGAGTCTCGGCGTCCAGCGGATGGGTGGCGGTATAGATATGCACGCCCGGCGCCAGCAGGCAGTTGTCGCCGATATGCACCTCGCATACGTCGAGGATCACGCAGTCGAAGTTGGCATAGAAGTTCTTGCCGAGATAGATGTTATAGCCGTAGTCGCAGCGGAAGGTCGGCTCGATGGTGCCGCCCTGATAGCGGCCCAGCAACTCACCCAGCCATTGTTTGCGCAGCTCGCCCTCTTCCGGCGAAGAGTAGTTATAGCGATGCGTTAGCTGGCGTGCGCGCCGGCGTTCGCTGCGCAGCAGTTCATCGCCGGCGTCGTACAGTTCCCCGGCGATCATCTTGCGCTTTTCTTCGCTCATGGCCATGTCGGCCTCCTTCATCCGCGTGTCTTGAATGCCCAAGCGTAGCTGTTTTAGTGCCGCAATAAAAAGGGAACGTTCCCAAACCCAGGTCGCGATCACGCTTTAACATGAAAAAAACAGAAGAAAAACGGGCGGCGCCGCCGCCCGGCAATCAGGCGCGCAGTTCCTGGCGCACGTGTTCGGGCAGGCCGTCCACCACCAGCTGATAGGAGCTGTCGATCAGCGTGTAAAACTGCGAGTTCGGCAGATTGCCGTCGAGAAACACCGTATTCCAGTGCGCCTTGTTCAGACCGTCGCAGGCGACGATCTCCGGATGGTGTTCACGCAGGCTTTCCGCCAGCTCCGGGCTGGACTTGACCGCCAGCGCCGGCCGCCCTTCGACCTCGCACACCATGGCGAACATCACGTCGCCCACCTTGATCTGGCTGGCCTGCCACTGGTTCTGGTCGCTCTGCTCCGCGCCCGGCTTCGCCATGCAGTACTCCAGCAATGCGCTGTTATTCATTGGGTTATTCCCCCTGTAACGTGGCCACAATACGGCGTGCTCCGCCGTGGATGCGGTGCTCTCCCAGCCAGATGCCCTGCCATGTGCCCAACATCAGCCGCCCGTGCCTGACGGGCAGCGTCAAGGAAGCGCCCAGCAGCGAGGATTTGATGTGCGCCGGCATGTCGTCCGGCCCTTCGTAGTCATGCTGATAGGGTGCGTTTTCCGGCACCTGACGCAGGAAATGCTGCTCCATATCGGCTCGCACCGTGGGATCGCAGTTCTCGTTGAGCGTCAGCGAGGCCGAGGTGTGCTGCAGCAACAGATGCAGCAGGCCGGTTTGCAGGCGGTGTAAGTGGGTTAACTGGTTGACTATCTCGTCGGTAACCAGATGAAAGCCACGCGCTTTTGCGCTGAGGATTAGCGTTTGCTGATGCCACATGAGTGAGCGCCCCTCAATCAGTATATTCTCTCTCCGGTTTGCGGCAACTTCGGCGGCGCGCCGGCAATAAAAAAGGAGCGATATCGCTATCGCTCCCGATCAACGTCCGTTCAGACTAACAGGCGTTACTGCACCGCGGCAAACGCCTCGGCCACCTGACGCACGTTGTTGTGGTTCAGGCCGGCCACGCACATGCGGCCGCTGTGGATCAGGTAGACGCCGAACTCTTCACGCAAGCGATCGACCTGCGCCGCGCTGAAGCCGGTGTAGCTGAACATGCCGCGCTGCGCCAACAGGTAATCAAAGTTGCGCTGCGGCAGCGCGCTCTTCAGCGTGTCCACCAGCGCGTGACGCATCTCGAGAATGCGGGTGCGCATGCTCTCCACTTCGTCCAGCCATTGGGTTTTGAGCTGGGCGTCGTTCAGCACCTTGGCCACCAGCTGCGCGCCGAAGTTCGGCGGGCTCGAGTAGTTGCGGCGCACGGTGGCCTTCAGCTGGCCCAGCACGCGCCCGGCCGCCTCTTCGCTTTCGCACACCACCGACAGGCCGCCGACGCGCTCGCCGTACAGCGAGAAGATCTTCGAGAACGAGTTGCTCACCAGGCACGGTAAACCGGCCGCCGCGATGGCGCGAATAGCGTAAGCATCCTGCTCCATGCCGCCGCCGAAGCCCTGATAGGCGATGTCGAGGAACGGAATGATTTCACGTTCGGCGATCACCTTGACCACCTCATCCCACTGGGCGGGGGTCAGGTCGGAACCGGTCGGATTGTGGCAGCACGGGTGCAGCAGCGCGATGCTGTGCTTCGGCAGCTGTTTCAGCGCGGCCAGCATGGCGTCGAACTTCACGCCCAGGCTTTCGCTGTCGAAATATGGATAGGTATTCACTTTGAAACCGGCGCCGCTGAAGATGGCGACGTGGTTTTCCCAGGTAGGATCGCTGACCCACACCTGCGAATCCGGGAAATAGCTTTTCAGGAAGTCGGCGCCCACTTTCAACGCGCCGGAACCGCCGACGGTCTGAATGGTGGCGATGCGCCCCTGCTGCAGCATCGGGTGCTGCGCGCCGAACAGCAGCTGCTGGATGGCGGAACGGTAAGACTGCAGCCCTTCCATCGGCAGGTATACCGAGGCGCCATGCTCGACGCTGTTCAACTGCGCTTGCGCCGCGGCGACCGCCCGCATCTGCGGAATGATGCCCTGCGCATCGTAGTACAGGCCGATGCTCAGGTTCACCTTGTGCGCGCGCGGGTCTTGTTTGAATTTTTCCATCAGCGACAGAATGGGATCGCCGGCATAGGCGTCAACGTTCTGGAACACGGGGTTTTTCTCCTGGTTTATTGTGGTTTTGGGCACAGCGTTACGTTCCTAATATAGACGGAAAAGCGCATTCGGTTTTAGCTTTATCTCGCCACCGGCAATAAACCGTTTTCCTTGATGCGATTGAGCACCACCGCCGTTTTGATATGCGCCACGCTTTTGTGCGGCGACAGCGTCTGGCTGATGAACTCGCTCAGCGCCGGCAGGTCCGCCACCGCCACTTTGAGCAGGTAATCGGCGTCGCCGGTGGTCTTGTAAGCGTCCAGGATCGCGTCCACTTCCTCCAGCATCTGATGAAAGCTATCGATCTGCTCCTGCGCGTGCGTGATCAGGCTGACTTCGATCAGCCCCACCAATCCCAGGCCGACCGCCTCTGGCGCCAGCCGCGCGTGGTAACCGCGGATCAGCTGCGCCTGCTCCAGGCTGATGCGCCGCCGCGAACATTGGGAGGCGGAGAGCCCCACCAGCTCGCTCAGCTCCTGATTGGTCAAACGGCCGTTGGCCTGTAACAGCGTCAGGATTTTCATATCAAAATCGTCAATGTTGTACATAGCCACCTGTAAACTGTGTTAATAAATGTTGACGTTACAGCCTACCAGTTTTTTTACCGTTGCCGACGTCACACCCTGGCGCTTAAATCGCGTACAGCAGCAACGCCCGGCGTTTTCGCCGGTAAGTGGCATAAAAAACGGCTAACTCATGCAGGCAAACGACAATTAACGGCGAAGTAACGCATAAAACCACGAATGTATAAAAAGGACGCCAGATGAAAAAGTTACTCCCTCTCGCGCTGCTGCTCGCCGCCGGCAGCGCCGGTGCGCAATCCCACCTGGACAAAGTGCTGCAGCAAAAGACCCTGGAGGTCTGCACCACCGGCGACTACAAGCCCTACACCTTCCTCAAGGAAGACGGCGGCTATGAAGGCATCGATATCGACATGGCGGAATCGCTGGCGAAGAGCCTGGGCGCCAAGGTGAAGTGGGTGAAAACCAGCTGGAAAACCCTGACGCCGGACTTCGTCTCCGGCAAGTGCGACATCGCCATGGGCGGCATCTCCGTCACGCTGGAGCGGCAAAAGCAGGTGTTCTTCGCCGACAAGCTGGATACCGACGGCAAAATTCCGCTGGTGCGCTGCACCGACGTGAAGAAATACCGCACGATAGAACAGATCAACAAACCGTCGGTGCGTCTGCTGGAACCGGCGGGCGGCACCAACGAAGCCTTCGTGCACGCCTATCTGCCGAAGGCCAAGCTGACGCTGACGCACGACAACATGAGCATTTTCCAGCAGCTGGTGGATCGCAAAGCGGACGTGATGATCACCGACGCCTCCGAGGCGCTGTACCAGCAGAAGCGCTATCCGAAGCTGTGCGCGGTGAATCCGACCAAACCGATGCAGTACGGCGAAAAGGCCTACATGCTGCCGCGCGACGATCTGAGCTGGAAACTGTATGTGGATCAGTGGCTGCACCTGGCCAAGGCGACCGGCGAGTATCAGAAGGTTATCGACAAGTGGTTGGCGGTAAAGAAGTAACCCGCTGAGAAACGGGGCCGACGCGCGTCGGCCCCTGCGGCGTATCAGTCGCCGATGTATTCCATCGCCACGCGCTGCGTGAGCTTGGTGATCAGTTCATAAGCGCTGATACCGGTACAGGCGGCGATGCGCTCGACCGGCAACGCCGGCCCCCACAGCACCGCGTCATCCCCCACCTTATCGGCGGCGTCCGGCCCGAGATCGACCGAAATCATGTCCATCGACACCCGGCCGACGATCGGCACCTCGCGGCCGTTAATGAGGATCGGCGTGCCGGTCGGCGCGCTGCGCGGGTAACCGTCGCCGTACCCCATCGCCACCACGCCAAGACGAGTATCGCGCGGACTTACCCAGGTGCCGCCATAGCCCACCGCTTCGCCGGCCTGGTGCTCGCGCACCGCGATCAGGCTGGATTTCAGGGTCATCGCCGGCAGCAGGCCATGCCCGGCGCCGCTGCCGTTATCCAGCGGCGATACGCCGTACAGAATGATGCCTGGGCGTACCCACTCGTTGTGGGCATCCGGCCACAGCAGCGTGCCGCCGGAGGCGGCGACCGAGCGCTGGCCCGGTTTGCCGCGCGCGAACTGCTCGAAGCAGGCGATCTGTTTCAGGGTAGCGTCGGACTCCGGCTCATCGGCGCGGCTGAAGTGGCTCATGATATTGACCGGCTGCGCCACGTTGCGGCAGGCGCACAGGCGCTGATAAAACGCCTCCGCCTGCTCGGGGCGCACCCCCAGCCGATGCATGCCGGTATCGAGCTTCATCCACACCGGCACCGGACGCGCCAGCTCGGCCTGCTCCAACGCTTCGAGCTGTTCGATGCTGTGCACCGCGGTTTCGATGTTGTTCGCCACCAGCACCGGCAGGTCTTCGGCGCTGAAGAAGCCTTCCAGCAGCAGGATCGGTTTGACGATGCCGCCGGAGCGCAGCATCAGCGCCTCGCCGATGCGCGCCACACCGTAGCAGTCGGCGTCTTGCAGGGTATGTGCTGTTTCCAGCAGGCCATGTCCATAAGCGTTTGCTTTCACAACGGCAATCAGGCGGCTTTGCGGCGCCTGGCGGCGCACCTGTTGCAGATTATGTCGCAGAGCGCGGCGGTCGATTACAGCGGTTGCCGCTTTCATTTCAGTTCCTTAGCTGATTATTCGTCATCGTATTGTGGCCCCGCGTAGTTATCGAAACGCGACCACTGGCCGTTAAAGGTAAGGCGCACGGTGCCGATCGGGCCGTTACGCTGCTTACCGATAATAATTTCCGCGATCCCTTTCAGATCGCTGTTCTCGTGATACACCTCATCACGATAGATGAACATAATCAGGTCGGCATCCTGCTCGATAGAGCCGGATTCACGCAGATCGGAGTTGACCGGGCGTTTGTCGGCGCGCTGCTCCAGGCTGCGGTTCAGCTGCGACAGCGCCACCACCGGCACCTGCAGCTCTTTCGCCAGCGCCTTCAGCGAGCGCGAAATCTCGGCGATCTCCAGCGTACGGTTGTCGGACAGGGCCGGCACGCGCATCAGCTGCAGGTAGTCGATCATGATCAGGCTAAGCCCGTCGTGCTCGCGGAAAATACGCCGCGCGCGCGAGCGCACTTCGGTCGGCGTCAGGCCGGAGGAGTCGTCGATGTACATGTTGCGCTTCTCCAGCAGGATGCCCATGGTGCTGGAAATGCGCGCCCAGTCCTCATCGTCGAGCTGGCCGGTACGGATGCGCGTCTGATCCACGCGCGACAGCGACGCCAGCATACGCATCATGATCTGTTCGCCGGGCATCTCCAGGCTGAAGATCAGCACCGGTTTTTCCTGGGTCATCGCGGCGTTTTCGCACAGGTTCATGGCGAAGGTGGTTTTCCCCATCGATGGACGGGCGGCGACGATGATCAGATCGGACTTTTGCATGCCCGCGGTTTTCTTGTTGAGGTCCTGATAGCCGGTATCGACCCCGGTCACGCCGTCGTGCGGCTGCTGATACAGCTGCTCGATGCGCGACACGGTGTCTTCCAGGATGCGTTCGATGCCCTTCGGGCCCTCGTCTTTGCTGGCGCGGTTCTCGGCGATTTGGAATACGCGGGATTCCGCCAGATCGAGCAGGTCTTCGCTGCTGCGCCCCTGCGGATCGTAGCCGGCGTCGGCGATCTCGTTAGCCACCGAGATCATTTCGCGCACCACCGCGCGCTCGCGCACGATGTCGGCGTAGGCGCCGATGTTGGCGGCGCTCGGGGTGTTTTTCGACAGCTCGGCCAGGTAGGCAAAGCCGCCGACCGAGTCCAGCTCGCCCTTCTGCTCCAGCGATTCGGACAGGGTGATGAGGTCGATAGGCTTGCTCATCTCCAGCAGACGCTGCATCTCGGTAAAGATCAGGCGATGCGGGCGGCTGAAGAAGTCGTTGGCGACCACGCGCTCCGCCACGTTGTCCCAACGCTCGTTATCCAGCATCAAACCGCCCAACACCGACTGCTCGGCCTCCAGCGAGTGCGGCGGCATCTTCAGCCCTTCCATCTGACGATCTCTGGAACGCTCTCTGGTTTCGTCCGCGTTTGTTTTGTTGGTTGGTTTTTTTCCTGCCATGAAACGTAGTCTTTATCCGGTTGCGAATGAAGGATCCTGACGCGAGAGTATACGTGATTTTTGCGTCATAACCGATGCAAAAAAGGTATTGGCCCCCGCACGGGCGAACTGGATCTCCGCGACTAAAAAGAATAGGGTGAAATCAGACACTCCAACGAGGTAACGACATGGCCAAGCGCATTCAATTCTCCGCCACCGGCGGGCCGGAAGTCTTGCAATACGTTGATTTTACACCGCTCGATCCGGCCGCCGGCGAAGTGCAGATCGAGAACAAGGCGATCGGCATCAACTACATCGACACCTATGTGCGCAGCGGGCTATACGCGCCGGCCAGTCTGCCGAGCGGCCTCGGCACCGAGGCGGCCGGCGTGGTGGTCAAGGTCGGCGCCGGGGTCAGCGCGATCAAACCGGGCGACCGGGTGGTGTATGCGCAGTCGTCGCTCGGCGCCTACAGCGAAGTCCACAATGTGCCGGAAGAAAAAGTGGCGCTGCTGCCGCACAACCTCAGCTTTGAGCAGGGCGCCGCTTCTTTCCTGAAAGGGCTGACGGTGCATTACCTGCTGCGCCAGACCCACGACGTGCAACCGGGTGAAGTGTTCCTGTTCCATGCCGCCGCCGGCGGGGTTGGGCTGATCGCCTGCCAATGGGCCAAAGCGCTGGGCGCGCGCCTGATCGGCAGCGTCGGCTCCGACGAGAAGGCCGCGCTGGCGAAACAGGCCGGCGCCTGGGCCACCATCAACTACCACAAAGAGGATATCGCCCAGCGGGTGGCCGAGCTGACGCACGGCGAGAAGGTTGGCGTGGTGTACGATTCGGTGGGGCAAAGCACCTGGCAGGCCTCGCTCAACAGCCTGAAGCGGCGCGGCCTGATGGTCAGCTTCGGCAACGCCTCCGGCCCGGTGACGGGAGTCGATCTGGCGCTGCTGAATCAGAAGGGCTCGCTGTACGTCACCCGCCCTTCCCTAAACGGTTACATCACCAACCGCGCCGAGCTGCAGTACGCCAGCAATGAGCTGTTCTCGCTGATCGGCAGCGGCGCCATTCGGGTGGAAGTGAGAGACGAGCAGAAATTCGCGCTGGCCGACGCCCAGCGTGCGCACCAGGTGCTGGAAAGCCGCAGCACCAGCGGTTCCAGCCTGCTGATCCCCTGATAGAAGCCAAAGAAAAGGGCTCCTTGCGGAGCCCTTTCTGTTACTGCGTTTTGTAGGGGTAGAGCAGAGTCCGCCAGAGACAGGGGTTGCTTTAGCAACACGAATTTTAGGTGTCTCTCACGGTGATGAAATGGGTCGCATCACTGCATCGACCAACATCCTAACAGCCCCGTCCGGCAAAAAACACGCTTTATGTGCCACATCGCCGGGGAAAACTGCCAAGCTGTGATCGCTGCCGCATTAGCGTGGCGGGCAGTTATGCAAGTTTCATCGCGACTGACTGATTATTCAGCAAAAAATCAGTAACGCCTGACCTGGGGTTTCTGCATTGAACGGTAAATCCATACCCCAACCACCGCCAAAATCAGCCACGGCAGCAGCTTGATGACCACCGCGAATAACCCGCCCAACAACATGAACGCCGCCGCCGCCAACAGCGCAGCGAAGATCCCCAGCAGCGAGATGCCGGTCACCATCAGCATCACCACAAAGCCAATGAGAAAGAAGATTTCCAACATGATTGCTCCTTTGCAATGCAACGTATCTGCAGAGTGAATTACAAGAAGCGTGCCAGAATGGCGGAAGGGCTAACCTATTGAAAAAATGGGGAAGGCATCCGGCAGTGCGCCGAATGCCTGGTGAAAAAGACTAACTGTTGGTCAAATTTTTTCGGCTACGCCATTTCGACACGCGGCTGGCGCACCAACGCCAGCGCCTGCTCCACCACCCGCGCATCGGCGCCCGGCTTGTGGGCGTTCTCGCTCAGATGGCGACGCCACTGGCGCGCGCCCGGCACGCCCTGGAACAGACCGAGGATATGGCGAGTAATGTGGCCGAGATAGGTGCCGTTGGACAGCTCGCGCTCAATATACGGATACAGCGCTTCGACGATCGCCACGCTGTCCGGCACCGCGGTCTGCGCGCCGAACAGTTCGCTGTCGACCCGCGCCAGGATGCCCGGATTCTGGTAAGCCTCGCGCCCCATCATCACGCCGTCCAGATGCTGCAAGTGCTGTTGCGCCTCTTCCAGCGTTTTCACTCCACCGTTGATGGCGATGGTCAGCGCCGGGAAATCCCGCTTCAGTTGATAAACCCGCGGGTAGTCCAGCGGCGGCACTTCGCGGTTCTCTTTCGGGCTGAGGCCAGAGAGCCAGGCTTTGCGAGCGTGGATGGTGAACATGTCGCACTCGCCACGCCCGGCGACGGTCTGGATAAAGTCGCACAGGAAAGCGTAGCTGTCCTGATCGTCGATGCCGATGCGGGTCTTCACCGTCACCGGAATCGATACGACGTCGCGCATCGCCTTGATGCAGTCGGCGACCAGCGTCGCCTGCCCCATCAGGCAGGCGCCGAACATACCGTTTTGCACCCGATCGGACGGGCAGCCGACGTTGAGGTTAATCTCGTCATAACCGCGCTGCTCCGCCAGTTTGGCGCAGTGCGCCAGCGCGGCCGGATCGCTGCCGCCCAGCTGCAGCGCCACCGGGTGCTCTTCTTCGCTGTAGGCCAGGTAGTCACCCTTGCCGTGGATGATCGCGCCGGTGGTCACCATTTCGGTGTACAACAGCGTTTCCTTGGTCAGCAGGCGGTGGAAGTAACGGCAATGACGATCGGTCCAGTCGAGCATTGGCGCGATGGAGAAACGATTGGCGGCGTAGGTTGGGGCGTGGTTGTCTTTCGTCATGCTGAGTTACTGGCTACCTGAGTCTGTCTGGGTTCAACGAACGGCGCGCGGCCGCAAACGGCTATTATAACGACAATCGACGCCGTTGGGAAAACCGCCTTGCCGGTGGCGTAAATAAGTGGGGGTAAGGCGAATAAATTCACTCGTTCAGGTGTTATCTCATTACGGGCGCGCACGGCGCCTCTGCCTTGAGGACACAACCATGAACAGCTTCATTAAACGCCTGCTGGCATCGGCCATTGCCGGCTGCCTGCTGTTTTCCGGCGCGGCGCTGGCGATGGGCGGCGACGGCAGCGGCCAAACCCCGCCGACCTGTCCGAAAGGCCAGGTTTACGACAGTAAAACCCAGACCTGCACGGTGGATAAAGGCAGCAAAGTCGACGACGCCGACCGCACTAACTATGCCTATGCACTGGCGAAAAGCGGCCGCTATCAGGAAGCGATCGATATGCTCAACACGCTGAAAAATCCCAACACCGCCGTCGCACTGAATTATCGCGGCTACGCCACGCGCAAACTGGGCCGCACCGATGAGGGTATCGGCTATTATTTAAAATCAGTGGCCCTCGATCCGAAATACCCCAAAGTGCGCGAGTACCTGGGGGAAGCCTATATGCTGAAAGGGCGGCCCGACCTGGCGCGCCAACAGCTGCAGGTGATCCAGTCGCTGTGCGGCACCGGGTGCGAGGAGTACCGAGATTTGGCGGCAGCCATCGACCGCCATCCGGAATCTTGATCCGACGCGCCTGCGGAGGTGACTATCAGCGGCGATGCGATACGCGATGAACTCGGCCACTATCTCTCCCGCCTGTGGCGCTATGCGCTGGTGCTTTCGCACCGGCGGGATGTCGCCGACGACCTGGTGCAGGCAACCTGCGTGCGTGCGCTGGAGCGCGCCGCGCAATTCACCCCCGGTTCACACCTGGATCGCTGGTTGTTTGCCATCTTGCACTCTATTTGGCTCAATGAAGTTCGCGCCCAGCATCGTCGTCAGGGGCAAGGCTGCATGGCGGCGGAAGAGCTTGGCGATGCGGACAACGGTGAACAGCCGGTCTGGCTCAATGAAGTGATGCGGCGCGTAAGCCGATTGCCGGCGGCCCAGCGCAACGCGCTGTTTCTGGTGTATGTCGAAGGGCTGTCCTACCGGGAAGCGGCGAAAGTGCTGGCGGTGCCAATCGGCACCGTCATGAGCCGCCTGGCGGCCGCACGCCTGGCCTTGGCCGATGACCGCCAGTTGCCAAACGACGATTCGCACCGTAAGAAGCCCCCTCCTCCGCCCTTGCCCCGCACTCGCCGATAAACCGCTGGCCGCCGATTCGTGTTAAGCGGCCTATTCCAACGCGCGGATAACCCGGCACGGTTGCCCCAGCGCCAGCACATTGGCCGGAATGTCGCCGGTGACGATGCTGCCCGCACCGATAGTCGTGCCATCGCCGATGGTCACTCCCGGCAGGATCACCACGTTGCCGCCGATCCACACGTTGCTGCCGATAGACACCGGCTGCGCCGAGGTGCGGAAAGGAAAAGCCGGGTCACCGGTAAAGCGTTCACCGGCCTTCAGCGGATGACTCGGCGTGTAGATTTGTACGTTGGGGCCGATCAGCGTGTTGTCGCCGATGGTGATGGTGTTGCAGTCGAGGAACACCGCATTGACGTTGATAAAACAGTTTTTACCGATGCGGACATGCTGCCCGTAGTCGCACCAGAATGGCGTTTCGATCCAGCTCGCCTCACCCCAGTTGCCGAACAGCTCGCCGAGCAGGCGATTTTTCTCGTCCGCCTGATGCGAGTCCAGCGCCCCCAGGCTTTTGGTCAACGCCCTCGCCCGATGGTACAGGGCGATCAGTTCTTCATCGCGGCTGTTGTATTCCAGGCCGCTTAACAGCTTCTCTCTTTCCGTCATCACACAGGGCTCCTGCTCATCACGCGAGTGAAAGGCGTTATACCGCTCTCGCCCGCTGCTCTCCAGCGCTAAAACCGGCAACGTTGATCTACCGCCCGGCGGAGGGGAAAAGTTGTGATGCATCTCTCTTTTAGCGCACTCAGCGCGCCTTTCTCTGCGCTATCCTCAGGGGAAAAGGGGGCAACTCTCGGCGATTCGCCGTAATCATGGTAAAATCGGCTTTTTTACGTACCGGGATATTTGCGATGAACTCAACCACCCAGGAAAAGCTGCTGGCGCAGGCGGAACGCCTCTGCCAGCAACGCAATGTGCGATTGACGCCGCAACGGCTGGAAGTGCTGCGTCTGATGACTCAGCAACCCGGTGCAATCAGCGCTTATGACCTGCTCGATCTGCTGCGCGTCGCCGAACCGCAGGCCAAGCCACCGACGGTCTACCGCGCGCTGGATTTTCTGCTGGAGCAAGGGTTTATCCATAGGGTGGAGTCCGCCAACAGCTACGTGCTGTGCCACCATTTCGAACAGCCGATGCATACGTCCGCGCTGTTTATCTGCGATCGCTGCGGCCAGGTGACCGAACGCACCACCGAAGGCGTGGAGGAAACGCTGCAGAAGCTGGCGCAGGAGGCCGGATTTGCGCTGCGGCACAGCGTGGTGGAAGCGCACGGCCTGTGCGCCGGTTGCGTTGAAGTTGAAGCTTGTGACAGCAAGCATGACTGCGCCGAACACGATCACAGCATCGCCATCAAGAAGAAGTAAGACGAAGTCAGGTACTTCCCTGTACCTGCGGCCGGGGCGCCAGAGGATGGGGCGACGCCGGCCTGCGCTGTTGCCGGCCGCCGTCAGTGGCGGCCCTGCGTGTTACCAGCGGTGTTTGGTGTGATCTTCCCAGGCCTTCACCTCTTTTTCGGCCGCCTCTTTCTGGTAACCGTAGCGCTCCTGGATTTTGCCGACCAGCTGTTCGCGTTTCCCTTCGATGACCGTCAGATCGTCATCGGTCAGCTTGCCCCATTTCTCTTTCACTTTGCCTTTCAGCTGCTTCCAGTTACCGTCGGCTTGATCTTTATTCATAGTCTCTCCGTTAACCTGTGGTGAATCAGTGATCCCTGTTGCCGGCCGGGGTTAACCAGAAGTTTTTCTGGCTGATGCTTCCTTCACCTTAAGAAGCACCGCTCCCCTTCATTTACCAGCCACATGATTCATTATAGTTAAACATGGAAATAAAAAAGCCAATATGCAGAATAAAAAACCATTAACAAACAAAATAAAAACAAAAAACGCTAACAAACAACGAACTAACGCGAACAGACCAGGGCTGAAAACATGTAAGCAAACATGATCAAAATCATAAGAAAAACTAACCATTAACCCAACAACACGTCCGGTTTAATGGGCAGTAAACCAGCTGCCGCGCACCTGGTGACGGTGCCAAATCCAGCCCAACGCCAGACCGCGCAGCGCCAGAAACACCGCCAGCGCCAGCCAGAGGCCGTGGTTGCCAAGCAGCGGCACGCTGAACAGCGCCAAACCGTATCCCGCAGCGGCCACCGCCATGCTGTTGCGCATCTCGGCGCCGCGCGTGGCGCCGATAAACATGCCGTCCAGCAAATAGCACCACACCCCAACCAGCGGCAGAATGACCTGCCAGGGTAAATAATGGGCGGCCAACGCACGCAGTTCCGGCAAAGAGGTCAAGGCTGCCACGATCTGCTGGCCGGTAACGGCATACGCCAGGCCGAAGGCCAACGCGACCAGCCCTGCCTGCCTGCAGGCCGCGTGCCACACCTTGCACAGTTGGCTGTCGTCCCGGGCGCCGTAGGCGTGGCCCGAATGAGCCTCCACCGCATAAGCGAAACCGTCGAGCGCATAGGCGGTGAACGTCAGCAGATTCATCAATACCGCATTGACCGCCACCACCTCGCTTCCCAGGCGAGCGCCGAAAATGGTCAACGACGCAAAGCACAGTTGCAGCAACAATGAGCGCAGCATGATGTCGCGGTTGAGCGCCAGCAGGCGACGCAGATCGCCACGCCAGGCCTGGCGCAGCATCTGCAGGGTAATACCGCGCAGGCGCATCACCCGCCACGCCAACCACAGGCCGAGCAGCAGCGTAGCGTATTCGGCGATGGCGGTTGCCGCCGCCGCCCCCCGCACGTTCCAGCCCAGGCCCATCACCAGCCAGATATCCAGCACGATGTTCAGCAGGTTGCCGACGATCAGCAGGATCACCGGCGCCCGCACGTACTGTACGCCAAGCAGCCAGCCCAGCAGCACCAGGTTGGCCAGCGCCGCCGGGGCGCTTAACCAGCGGATCTCAAGAAAACGCCGCGCCTGTTCCAGCACCTCGCCATCTCCACCGACGATCCGCAGCGCCAGTTCGATCAGCGGATAACGCAGCAGGACGATCGCCGCGCCGCCCAACAGCGCCAGCAGCAACGGTTGCATAAAGGCGCGCGCCAGCGCCTGCGGATTCTGTGCCCCCAGCGCTTGCGCCGCCAGGCCGGTGGTGCTCATGCGCAGGAACAGCAGCAGCATGAACAGGAAGCTGGTCGCCACCGCGCCGATCGCGACGCCCCCCAGGTAGATCGGGCTGTCGAGGTGGCCGATCACCGCGGTGTCCACCAGCCCGAGCAGCGGCACGGTAATATTGGAGAAGATCATCGGCAGGGCGAGGCGCCACAGGGCTTTATCGGTGTCGCTGGTGAAAGCGGAAATCAGGCGCATGATGGGATGTTCCTGTGACTGAGTGACAAAGGGCGAAGTCAGAAACAAAAACGCCCCAAAACAGGGGCGATTGATACAGGGAGCGGCGGTGATGGCGCGGCGATTAAATCCAGTCGCCGTTGCGGATCACGCCGACCGCCAGCCCTTCGATAGTGAAATTCTGCTGACGCAGATCGACCACGATCGGTTGGAATTCGTTGTTCTCCGGCAGCAGTTCAACCACGTTGCCGTGCTTTTTCAAGCGCTTGACCGTCACTTCGTCTTCGATCCGCGCGACCACGACCTGGCCGTTGCGCACGTCTTGCGTTTTGTGCACCGCCAGCAGATCGCCGTCCAGAATGCCGATGTCGCGCATTGACATGCCGTTCACCCGCAGCAGGAAATCGGCGCTCGGTTTAAACAGGGAAGGATCCACCTGGTAGTGCCCTTCGATGTGCTGCTGCGCTAGCAGCGGCTCGCCGGCGGCGACGCGGCCGATCAGCGGCAGCCCTTCTTCTTCTTCCATCAGCAGACGGATACCGCGCGAGGCACCGGAGACGATTTCGATCACGCCTTTGCGTGCCAGCGCCTTCAGGTGCTCTTCGGCGGCGTTAGGCGAACGGAACCCCAGACGCATCGCGATCTCGGCACGCGTTGGCGGCATGCCCGTTTGCGAAATGTGCTCGCGAATCAGATCGTAGACCTCTTGCTGTCTGGTAGTTAGTGCTTTCATTCCGCCCCCTGTTTGTTTATACAGTCTTGCTGTGAGTATATACAGGTAAGCGCGGATTGGGAACCGAAGAATAAATAAAAATCAGTCAGTAGGCGCTTTTCGTCAGCCGAAATGCTGCCATAAGACCGTGCCCCAAACGAACAGCGCCAGCACGATCGCCAGCGACACCGCCGCCGATCCCATGTCCTTGGCCCGCCCGGACAGCTCGTGATGTTCGCTGCCGATGCGATCCACCACCGCCTCGATCGCGCTGTTCAGGATCTCGACGATCATCACCAGCGCTACCGATCCGATCAATAAAATGCGCGCTATCGCACCCACATCCAGCCAGACAGCCAGTATGATAGCCAGAAGGGTGACCACCAGTTCCTGGCGGAAAGCCGCTTCGTGCTGCCAGGCGGCGGATAGCCCTTTATAAGAATAGCCGGCGGCCTTGATGATGCGGGTCAGTCCGGTTGCTTGGTTTGCCATGTTTTCGTGCCTTTCTCAGAGGTCGGTCATAATAAAAAGAGTCTAGAACAGTCCGCGCTGACGGCTCTCGGTTTTCGAACACCACAGATCTGCTACCCGGTTTCTGGTATGCTTGCGGCGCATTGCTAACAAGAGGCTTCACGTTGTTATGTCAGGTTGGCGTAAAATTTATTATAAAATATTGAATTTACCACTTAAATTGTTGGTAAGAAGTAAGGTCATCCCTTCAGATCCGGTTACCGAGCTAGGGTTGGATCCCTCACGGCCGATTTTGTATGTTTTACCTTACAATTCCAAGGCGGATTTGCTGACGCTGCGCACCCAGTGCCTGGCGCAGGATCTGCCCGATCCGCTCAACTCGCTGGAGATCGACGGCACCGTGCTGCCGAGCTACGTGTTCATTCACGACGGCCCGCGCGTATTCCGCTATTACACCCCAAAAGAAGAGTCGGTAAAGCTGTTCCACGACTATCTGGACCTGCATCGCAGCAACCCGGATCTCGACATTCAAATGCTGCCGGTTTCGGTGATGTTCGGCCGTTCGCCGGGCCGCGAAGGCCACGGCACGCCGCACCTGCGTCTGTTGAACGGCGTGCAGAAATTCTTCGCCGTGCTGTGGCTCGGCCGCGACAGCTTCGTGCGTTTCTCCAACACCGTGTCGCTGCGCCGCATGGCTACCGAACACGGCACGGATAAAACCATCGCGCAGAAACTGGCGCGCGTGGCGCGCATGCACTTCTCGCGTCAGCGCCTGGCCGCGGTGGGCCCGAGTCTGCCGGCCCGTCAGGATCTGTTCAACAAGCTGTTGGCGTCCAAAGCGATCGAAAAAGCGGTCGAGGACGAAGCGCGCAGCAAGAAGATCTCGCACGAGAAGGCCCAGCAGAACGCCATCGCGCTGATGGAAGAGATCGCCGCCGACTTCTCCTACGAAACCGTGCGCCTGTCCGACCGCGTGCTGAGCTGGACCTGGAACCGGCTGTATCAGGGCATCAACGTCACCAACGCCGAGCGCGTGCGCCAGCTGGCGCAGGACGGCCACGAGATCGTCTACGTGCCCTGCCACCGCAGCCACATGGACTATCTGCTGCTGTCGTACGTGCTGTATCACCAGGGCCTGGTGCCGCCGCACATCGCTGCGGGCATCAACCTCAACTTCTGGCCGGCGGGCCCGATCTTCCGTCGCCTGGGCGCGTTCTTCATCCGCCGCACCTTTAAAGGCAACAAGCTGTATTCGACGGTGTTCCGCGAATACCTCGGCGAGCTGTTCACCCGCGGTTACTCGGTGGAATATTTCGTGGAAGGCGGCCGTTCCCGCACCGGGCGCTTGCTGGAGCCGAAGACCGGCACCCTGTCGATGACCATCCAGGCGATGCTGCGCGGCGGCACCCGTCCGATCACGCTGGTGCCGATTTACATCGGTTACGAACACGTGATGGAAGTGGGTACCTACGCCAAAGAGCTGCGCGGCGCCACCAAGGAAAAAGAGAGCCTGCCGCAGATGCTGCGCGGCCTGCGCAAGCTGCGCAACCTGGGCCAGGGATACGTCAACTTCGGCGAACCGCTGCCATTGACGGCTTACCTCAACCAGAACGTGCCGCAGTGGCGCGAATCGATCGATCCGATCGAAGCTCAGCGTCCAAGTTGGCTAACGCCGACGGTCAACGATCTGGCCGGCCAGATCATGGTGCGCATCAACAATGCCGCCGCAGCCAACGCCATGAACCTGTGTTCCACCGCGCTGCTGGCCTCGCGTCAGCGTTCGCTGACCCGCGAGCAGCTGGTCGAGCAGCTCGAGTGCTACCTGCAGCTGATGCGCAACGCGCCTTACGCGCGTGACGTCACCGTGCCGACGCAAACGCCGGATGAGCTGCTGGATCACGCGCTGAACATGAACAAGTTCGAGGTGGAGAAGGACAGCATCGGCGACATCATCATCCTGCCGCGCGAGCAGGCGGTGCTGATGACCTATTACCGCAACAACATCCACCATCTGCTGGTGTTGCCGTCGCTGATCGCCAGCATCGTGATGCATCATCGCCGGGTGTCGCGCGCCGAGCTGCTGTGCCAGATCGGCATGATCTACCCGATGCTGAAAGCCGAGCTGTTCCTGCATAACGACAAGGAACAGCTGCCGGAGGTGCTGCGGCCGATGATCGACGAGCTGATCCGTCAACAGCTGATCTGCGACAAAGGCGACGATCTGGTGCTCAACCCGGCGCGCATTCGCCCGCTGCAGCTGCTGGCCGCCGGGGTGCGCGAAACCCTGCAACGCTACGCCATCACCATGTCGATCCTCAGCGCCAACCCGAGCATCAACCGCGGCGCGCTGGAGAAAGAGAGCCGCATCATGGCGCAGCGTCTATCGGTGCTGCACGGCATCAATGCGCCGGAGTTCTTCGACAAGGCGGTGTTCTCCACCCTGGTGGCGACGCTGCGTGAAGAAGGCTACATCAACGACAGCGGCGATGCGATCCGCGAGCACACCCTCGAGGTGTACAGCATGCTGAGCGATCTGATCACGCCGGAAATCAAGCTGACCATCGAAAGCGTCAACATGCCGGAAGAGACCAACGCTCTGCCGCAAACCGATGCGCAAGAAGAGAAAGACGAGTGATTTCGCCCGGCGCGGAAACACAAAAGGCACCCCTTGGGGTGCCTTTTTTCTTGCTGCAGGAAACCGTTACGTCGGCAGATAGCTCAGCGCGATGCCGATAAACACCACCAGCCCGACATAGTTGTTCTGCAGAAAGGCCTTGAAGCAGGCGTCGCGCTCGCGCCCGGCGATCTGCTTCTGCTGGTGAATGAACAGTGCGCCCGCCAGCAGCAGCGACCAGTAAAACGCGCCGCCGAGCTGCGCCAGATAACCGACCCACACCAGCAGCAGCAACGTCGCGAACTGCAACAGCCCGACGATCAGCTTGTCATAACGCCCGAACAGGATAGCGGTGGACTTGATGCCGATTTTCAGATCATCGTCGCGATCGACCATCGCATACAGCGTGTCATAGGCCACCGTCCAGCAGATGTTCGCCAGCAGCAGCAGCCAGCAGCTGAGCGGCAGCGATTCGCTGACCGCCGCATAGCCCATCGGAATGCCCCAGCCGAACGCGGCGCCCAGCACGAACTGCGGCAGGTTGGTCACCCGCTTCATAAACGGATACACCCAGGCCAGCGCCAGCGCCGCCAGCGACAGCCAGATGGTCATCGCATTCAGCGTCAACACCAGGCAGAACGAGATCAGCACCAGCACCACGAACAGCACCTTGGCCTCTTTCGCGCTCACCCGGCCGCTCGGCATCGGCCGCCCGGCGGTGCGTTTCACGTAGCCGTCCACCGCGCGATCGGCATAGTCATTCACCACGCAGCCGGCGGCGCGCATCAGGAACACGCCGAGCACGAACACCAGCAAAATCGACAGCGGCGGCACGCCTTTTCCGGCCAGCCACAGTGCCCACAGCGTCGGCCACAACAGCAACAGCGTGCCAATCGGTTTATCAATGCGCATCAAATGGCTGTAAGCCCGCCATTTACTTTGAGTCACGCTTCCCTCCAACGTCTTGCTCTCCTCTCTTATGCGGGGACCGCTGAATACAGCGGCGAAGCCGGTAAAAACAGTTCGGTCAGCAGCAGCGGCTTGCCCGCCAGCCGCAACCGTGAACGACGCGCCCACAGCGCATCCTGTCGGCCGATATGGATATAGTCGCGGGTCAGATCGCCACTGCTGAACAAATAGCGCCCCAGCGGCAGCGTCCCCAGATCCACCAGCGCCTGGTCGGGGCCGGTCAGCGTATGTTCCGGGATCACCGTGCGCCCCAGCAGCCAGGGCTGGCCGTCGCCCAGCAGCACCACTTCGCGCAGCCAGTAGCGCGGGCTATCGGGCAGGTGGTTCGCCTCGTCGCCCAGCGCCTCGCGCGTGACGAAGCATTCGCGCTGCGGTTCAACGCGCACCTGGGCGCAATGGCGTTCAAATCGTCGGGTCATGGAGCCTAACTCCATCAGCCAGTCGCTGACGGCGGCGGGCGCCGGAGGATCCTGTTCGGATAACCACTCCAGCGGCGGCAGGATGGAATCCCTGATGCCAGACATTGCTTTACTCCTCGCCTGAACCGCAGCCGGTACGGCGCGCCAGACGATACAAACTGTTAACAGGCCCCCATTGTAGCGCAGAAATGCGAAAGCGGCAGGCTGATTCGTGGCGAAAACGGCAGGTCAATCGGCCGGAAAAACCGGGGTTCTGTCATCTTTTTGCCATCCGCATTCTCTATCTTCATTTCCCGGCGCGCTGACGATTCTGTGATCGCCCGCAAAGTTTCAGCTTCCTCGCGTTGTGTTATCTACGCGCGTAGATACCCTGATACCGCAGCGTTGAATCGCCATGCGTCCGACATGATTTGTCGGCACACCTTTGTTGCCGGCACCAGGGAAACCATCTTTAACCGCGCCCCTCCAGGCGCAGAACAAAAGAGGATAGCACTGCCATGAGCGAAACAACGCTTGCCCCTTCACAGACCGCCGACGCCGCGCTGGCGGCCGATGAACGCCTGGCAACCAAAGAGGGGCGCAGCCAATTTTGGCGCGCCACCTTCTCCTGCTGGCTCGGCACCGCCATGGAATACGTCGACTTTGCGCTGTACGGCCTGGCGGCCGGCATGGTGTTCGGCGACGTGTTCTTCCCCGAAGCCACGCCGCTGGTGGCGTTGCTGGCCAGCTTCGCCACCTACTCCGTCGGCTTCGTCGCGCGGCCGATCGGCGCGCTGGTGTTCGGCTGGATCGGCGATCGCAAAGGCCGCCGCGTGGTGTTGATCACCACCGTGGCGCTGATGGGCCTCTCCACCACATTGATCGGCCTGATCCCGCCCTATGCGCAAATCGGCGTCTGGGCGCCCGCCTGCCTGGTGATCCTGCGCTTCGCGCAGGGGTTCGGCGCCGGTGCGGAGCTGTCCGGCGGGGCGGTGATGCTGGCGGAATACGCGCCGGCCAAGCGGCGCGGGCTGGTGGCGTCGATCATCGCCATCGGCTCCAACAGTGGCACCCTGCTGGCGTCGCTGGTGTGGCTGCTGGTATTGCAGCTGGACAAGGAAGACCTGATGAGCTGGGGCTGGCGCATTCCGTTCCTCGCCAGTATCCTGATCGCCGGCGTGGCGCTGTATCTGCGCCGCCACGTGCGGGAAACGCCGGTGTTCGAACGCGAACTGCAGCAAAACCACCAGCGCATGCTCGACGCCGCCCAGGCCACGCCGGACTCACGCAGCTACCTGCAACGCACCAAGGCGTTCTGGGTGATGCTTGGCCTGCGCATCGGCGAGAACGGCCCTTCCTACCTGTGCCAGGGCTTTATCGTCGGCTACGTCGCCAAGGTGCTGATGGTCGATAAATCGGTGCCGGCGCTGGCGGTGCTGATCGCCTCACTGTGCGGTTTTCTGGTGATCCCGCTGGCCGGCTGGCTCTCCGATCGTTTCGGCCGTCGCATCACCTACCGGTGGTTCTGCCTGCTGCTGGTGCTGTACGCTTTCCCGGCGTTCTGGCTGCTCGACAGCCGTGAGCCGGCGATCGTCATCTCGGTGATCGTGGTCGGCATGTGCATCGCATCACTGGGGATCTTCGGCGTGCAGGCGGCCTACGGCGTCGAACTGTTCGGCGTGAAGAACCGCTACTCCAAAATGGCGTTCGCCAAGGAGCTCGGGTCGATCCTCTCCGGCGGCACCGCGCCGCTGATCGCCACCGCGCTGCTGTCCGGTTTCGGTCACTGGTGGCCTGTCGCCTGCTATTTTGTTGTAATGGCAGCCATCGGCTTAATCACCACCTTCTTTGCTCCCGAAACCCGCGGCCGCGATCTCAACCTGCCGCAGGATGCCGCGTAGCGGGAAGGCGAACAGGACCTCAATTTGGATAATCACTCCGCGCGCCGCGTTACCCGCGCCGACGTGGCTCGCATAGCGGGCACCTCCGTCGCCGTGGTCAGCTACGTGATCAACAACGGCCCGCGCCCGGTGGCGGAAGCCACCCGGCTGCGCGTGCTGGCGGCGATCGAGCAGACCGGCTACCGGCCGAACGACATCGCGCGAGCGCTGGCCTCCGGCAGCACGCAAACCTACGGGCTGGTGGTGCCGGATATTTCCAACCCGTTCTTCGCCACGCTGGCGCGGGCGCTGCAGCAGGAGGCCTTCAGCCGCGACCGCGTGCTGCTGCTGGGCGACGCCGGCGACGACCGGCAGCGCGAATATGAGCTGATCAACAACCTGCTGCGCCGCCAGGTCGACGGCCTGCTGTACACCAGCGTCGATCGCCATCCGTGGTTCGATCTGATCCGCGCCTCCGGCACGCCCTGCGTGATGATAGATACCATCGACAGCCAGGCCGGCGTCTGCGCCATTCGCGTCGACGAGCGCGACGCCGCCTGCCAGGCGACCCGCCATCTGCTGCAGCACGGCTATCGCGACATCGGCATTTTTATCGGCCCGCTGACCATGCTCAACGCACAGGATCGCCTGAACGGCTGGCGCGATGCGCTGCTGGAAGCGGGCATCGCGCCGCGCGACGAATGGATTTTCGAGGTGCCCTACACCCGCCAGGGCGGTTACCAGGCCACCCAGCGCCTGGTGCAAGGCCCGCGCCCGCGCGCCGTTTTCACCTCTAACGAGCAGCAGGCGCTCGGCTGCCTGTCGGCGCTGGCGGAACATGGGCTGCGCGCGCCGGACGATCTGGCGCTGATCTGTTTTAACGGCACGCAGCAATCCGAATTCAGCGTGCCGCCGCTCAGCGCGGTCGAGCAGCCGATCGACGCCATGGCCAAGCGGGCCATCGCCATGCTGGCCGCCGGCGCCGCGCCCGCCGAGCTGCATGAATTCGCTTTTCAACTGCGCATCCGCCACTCATGCGGCTGTTAGCGGTTTTTCAGGACACCTTACTATGCGTTTAATCATTGATTGCGATCCCGGCAACGGCGTTCCCGGCGCCAACGTCGATGACGGTCTGGCGCTGGCCCTGGCGCTGGCGGCCAAACCGCAGCTGCAACTGGAGCTGATCAGCATCGTGGCCGGCAATACCCCGCGTGAAGTGGGCTTCGCCGTCGCCTCCGATCTGCTGGCGCAGAGCGGCTACCGGGTACCGGTCGCCCTCGGCGCGGCGCGCGCCCTGAGCGAGCCGCCGGAACCGTGGCGCGCCCATCTGGACCGCCCGATCGCCGATCCGCAGCTGGCGGCGCTGTGGCGCGACTTGCCCGCCCCCTCGCTGGCCAACGCGCCCGCACCGGACGCCGCCATCGCCATCGGCGAACTGATCTGCCGGCATCCCGGCGAGATCACGCTGGCGGCGATCGGCCCGCTGACCAACGTTGCGCACGCCATGCAGCTGTACCCGCAGATGGCGCAGGCGGTGAAAGAGATCGTGATCATGGGCGGCGTGTTCAACGTCGAAGGATACATCAAGGACACCAATTTTGGTTTGGATCCGGAAGCGGCGCGGCTGGTGTTGAACAGCGGCGCCAATATCACGCTGGCGCCGCTGGACGTCACCACCCAGACCATGCTGACCCAGGCGGATCTGGCCGCGCTGACCCAGCCGGATACCCCGCTGTGCCGTTATTTGCGCGCCACCACGCAGCCGTGGATCGACTATTCGCGCCATACGCGGCGCCTGCCGGGATGCTGGATCCATGATGCGCTGGTGATCGCCTGGCTGCTGGAACCGCAGTTGGTCACGACCGAAATGTTCCATGTGGATGTGGCGCTGGAAGGGGCGTTGACGCGCGGCAGCTCACGCCGTTGGCGGCCGGGCGGCCTGCGCCTGACGGTCGGTATGCCGCCGCCGCAGGGCAAGCCGGTGCGCATCATGCAGCAGGTGGACAACGCCCGTCTGCTGGCGTTGATCGGCGCAACGCTGGCGCGCGGATGAAAAAAGGTGCGCCAAGGCGCACCAATCATCGAGCCAGCATCGGCAGCGCCGGGTGTTACCCCTTGCCTTTAACGCTGCTGATAAACGTTTTACGCGCAGTGGTAGAGCCCAACTTCTCGGCCTCATTCATCAGCTTCAGCGCCTTGTCGATATCGCCCGCCTTCACCGCCTGCTTGATGCCGTTATTAAAGTAGCTTTCGGTGTCGTTGAGCATCGGCTCCGCCGGTTTCTCCGGCGTCGGCATCGGTGCCGCGGCCGCGGCCGGGGTGCTCGACCCCACCACCACCGGCGCCACGCTCGGCGCAGGCTGCAGCATGCCGATCATCACGTTGCCGGTGCCCTGTTCAGCGGTGACCTTAAGCTTCAGCGTGCCGGTCGTCGCGTGGCCGGCGATCGGATCCGGGATATCCGGCACCGCGTTGCCCACCCCCTGCGCATAGGCCTTGGCCGGGTTGGTCAGCTGCGTAGTTTTCACCAAATCCTGGCGGGTGGTGTACACCAGCAGGTAAATCTGTTTTTGACCGAGCGCCGGCGTCAGCTTCAGCGTGCCTTCGAGACGATCGGAGGACATCGCCCCCGGCGGCTGGTAAGGGAAATAACTGCTCGGGTAATATGCCGCCGGGCGCAGATGCTCGTCCAGCACCAGCACGCTCGGCGCGTACAGCGAATTGTTTTTGGCGAGGCTGCTCAGCGTCACTTCCAGCGAACCGCGATCGGCCGGCAGCGTATAGGCGGCGATCGCCCCCTGGATCTCGCCCTGATTGAGCTGCGGGCTGACGGCGTCGAGCTTCACCTCTTGCGACACCGGCGGCTGCAACGGCTGCCACGGCAGGCTTTGCAGCGTGGCGGCGCTGATGGCCGGCGCGACGGAAACGTTGGCCGGCGTATCGGCATTGGCCGCTAAAGGCGCGCCGACGGTCAGCGCCAGCGACAGGCAGAGTGACAGCAGATTCTTTTTCATCGTTATATCCTCTTTCAGCGCCGCGATGGATCAGGCAAGAGATCCGGCCGCGGCGAATGCGATTGGGGGAGAGCCTGCGGTCCTCCCCGTCCTGTCGTTACCACCAAATTTCCATCTGGGCGCCGAAGGTGACTTCGTCATCCTTGCCGCGGCTGAAGGTATGCATGCTGGTGTCGTTGTAAGCGGTGCCGGCGTTATACCCGGTGTCATCGCCGGTGGCGTAGCCCCACTTCTCGTCCCACTTGGCGTAGGTGGCGAACAGGCGGATGGCCGGACGTGACCAGATGCTGTTGCCCGCCTGCCATTGCTGCGCCAGGGTCACTTTATACTGGCCGTTGCGATCGCCGGTGCGCTGGGATTTGACGTTGTCATAGCCGGCTTCCAGCAAGGTGCTCATGATCGGCGTCCATTTGTACATCGGGCGTACGCCCACGGTGTACCAGGTGGTGCCGTTGTTGTTGTCGCGGTCGATGTCCTGGAACATGGCGACGTACATCAGCGCCCATTGATCGTTGAAGTCGATGGCGCCGTGATCCAGCACGCGGATCATCTTGCCGTTGTTATCGATGGTGGCGCCTTCGTTGCGGCCGTTGTTCTGCGAGGTCATCGAGTCGGTGGCGTACTGCAGCACGAACTTGTTGTAACCGTTCAGGATGCTCTGCGTGTGTTCCGCGGTGAACATCCAGCCGTCTTTGCTGGCACCGTCCGCCAGGCGGTAGTTATCCTGCGCATTGGCGCGGCCGTAGTCCACGCCCAGCTCCAGGGTGCCGCCCGGGTTCAGCTCCAGGCCGGCCAGACGCAGGTCGAAAGTGTCGTTGACGGTCGGACGCTGTTTCCATTCGTTATCCAGATAGCCGTAAGAGCCGCCGGATTCGGAGTTGCGGGTCACGGCGGCGGACAGCTTGCCGAAGCCCAGATCGATGTTTTCCAGACCGGCGCCCGGGCCGGAGATATCCCAGTAGTAGAAGTCGATCATGTGAACGTCATGACGCTGATAGAAACGCTTACCGGCCCACAGCGTGGAGCCCGGCAGCCAGTCGATCAGGTTTTTACCCTGCACGTTGACTTCGCGGAAGCCCGGCGTCACATCTTCCCAGTCGGAACGTTGCGAGACCGAATAGGCCAGGTTGGTGTCGAAATAGAAGCTCTTGTCGCCTTCTTTCCACACTTCCTGCCCCAGTTTCAGTTCGGCGTAGGTTTCACATTCGTTGCCGAGACGGTATTTGCTCGCGGCGCCGGTGGCCTTGAAGCACTGTTGCTCACCGCCGCTGCCGGTCCAGCCGATGCCGGAACGGGCGTAACCGTGAAAATCCACGGCCAGCGCCTGAGTAGAGAGAACACCGGCGGCGACAGCCAGTGCCAGAGGAAGTTTGCGCAGAGTAGTCATCATTATTCTCCTGTTATACCGACTTTGATGCTTTAAACGCCCGGCTCCTGGTGCAGCCGTTTACATGCCGTACCGTCTTCACGGAACAGGTGGCAACGATGAGGCGGCAGGCCGATGGCGAATGTGGCACCTTCTTCTACCAGCACCACGTCGTTCTGGCGGTACACCAGGTTTTGACGGATGGCCGGGATTTGGATGTGGATTTGCGTCTCGTTGCCGAGCTGCTCCACCACCTGTACGTCGCCGGTAAGCCGCACTTCAGAGGCTTCGCCGGGCAGCAGATGTTCGGGGCGAATGCCCAGTGACAGGTTGGCGCCGGGCTGAACGCCCGCGCCTTCCACCGGCAGCCAGACCAGTTGACGGTTGGGCAGTTCGACCTGCACCTGTTGCGCCTGCGCAGCGGTCACCTTGACCGGCAGGAAGTTCATCTTCGGCGAGCCGATAAACCCGGCGACGAAGCGGTTGGCCGGGTAGTGGTACAGTTCCAGCGGCTTGCCGACCTGCGCCACGCGACCGGCGTCGAGCACCACGATCTTGTCGGCCAGCGTCATCGCTTCGACCTGATCGTGAGTGACGTAAATCATGGTGCGCTGCAGGCGCTTGTGCAGACGGGAGATCTCGATGCGCATCTGCACCCGCAGCGCGGCATCGAGGTTGGACAGCGGTTCGTCGAGCAGAAACACGTCCGGCTCGGCCACCAGCGTGCGGCCGATCGCCACGCGCTGACGCTGACCGCCGGACAGCGCCTTCGGCCGCCGATCGAGCAGGTGCGCCAGCTGCAGCACCTCGGAGACCTGGTTCACCCGCTGATTGATTTCCGCTTTCCTGGCGCCGGCCAGCTTCAGGCCGAACGACATGTTGTCCGCCACCGACAGGTGCGGATACAGCGCATAGGACTGGAACACCATGCCGATGCCGCGCTCGGAAGGCGGCACCTCATTCATCCGTTTCTCGCCGATCAGCAGGTCGCCGGAGGTGATGTCCTCCAGCCCGGCGATCATGCGCAGCAGCGTCGATTTGCCGCAGCCCGACGGCCCGACAAACACCACAAACTCGCCGTCTTCGATGGTCAGATTGACGTCTTTGGAAATCACGGCCTCACCGAAGGCCTTATAAACGCTGCGCAGTGTCACGCTAGCCATGCGTTACTCCCCTGCTTTCGCAGTTAACATGTCGTGTGAAAATGGCGGAGGCAAAGCCCGCCAAAACCCATTGATGACCCTCTTGCTGCGCGCCGTGCTGCCATGCCAACGGCAAGGTCGCCTCAGACGGCGCGGCCGCCTGAGTATAAGGCTGCAGGTTTATCAGCGCTTCAAGGCATTGATCCTGATGGGTAATAAGTAAGCGCACCACGCCGTCCCGCTGGCTGACCGCGTTCAGCTCGCCGCGCTGGATGAGCGGCGAACGGCGCAGGGCCAACAGCGCCTGGCAGTAACGTAAGGTGGAGTGGCTGTCGTGCTGTTGGCGGCTGATGGCCAATGCGCGGTGTTCGATCGCCACCTGCTGATACCAGCTGATTTCCCCGGCGGTGACCTGTTCGGGGGCTTCATGCCACGGCATCGGCGTTTGCGCGCCGCGCGGATCCTGCAGGCCGGCGGCATGCGGCAGCCCCAGCTCTTCGCCCTGATACAGGCAGATCGGCGCCGGCAACATCGCCAACAGCGTCAAAAAGGCGGCGGCGGAACGCAGATCGCCTTGCCCCCAGCGGCTGACCACTCTTGGCTGCTCGGCGTCCCCGGTGCTCCACAGGCTGTCCGCCAACGTGGCGCGGCGGGCGTGCAACACCGCCGCCAGCTTCTCCGCGCTGAACGGCATCACGTCGAGCGCCAGCGCGCCGTGGGCGAACCGCTGCGGCGCGACGGCATTGCGAACGCGGTTGGATTCATCGCCGTACCACAGCGTCAGCCCTTCGCCCGTCACCGTCGCCTCGGCCTCCGGCGCCAGCGTCTGCGGCAGCAACAGGCCGTCGATCGACAGCGCTTTCAGGTACGGCAGCGCCGCCAGCATGCCGTGCGCGTCGCCCACGCCGTCCCCGTTTCCGTCACGGAAACTGGCCGGATGGATCCGGTACAGGGTGGGCTGAGTGGCGATAGGCATTGACGACATAAATCCGGTATCCCTGCTGCGCGTGGCGTTAAAAATCGATGTGCCGATAGTGCGGGAGTCACCGGAAAGGGTAATCATCCGTAACAGGATTTTTCATGGGGGAGGAGGCGGGAGGATGAGAGAACGACCGCGGCGATGAGAAGTTCCGCGCTTAAGGCAAATCTGTGATCCGGCTGGCAAAAATCGCCCCCCTATTTTGTGCCTGACGCCACAGAATAGAGCACAACGTTAACTGGATCACACTCCTCATCTCAGGGGCGTAGAGGGGGGGAGGATGAGAATATGTCGCGTTGTGACCCACTATTACCGCGAAACGTCTCTCCTTGATTTATGTGCCCACAAAAAGAAGGACTGGATTATGACTCGCAGCATTACCCTCGCCCGCACGCTGGCGCTCTCGGCACTGGCCACCCTGGTGCTCTCTTCTTCCGCCTTCGCCAAGATTGAGGAAGGCAAACTGGTTATCTGGATCAACGGCGACAAGGGCTATAACGGCCTGGCGGAAGTCGGCAAGAAATTCGAAAAAGACACCGGCATCAAGGTCACCGTCGAGCACCCGGACAAACTGGAAGAAAAATACCCGCAGGTGGCCGCCACCGGCGACGGTCCTGACATCATTTTCTGGGCCCACGACCGCTTCGGCGGCTATGCGCAGTCCGGCCTGTTGGCCGAAATCCACCCGTCCAAAGCCTTCCAGGACAAGCTGTTCCCGTTCACCTGGGACGCCGTGCGCTATGACGGCAAGCTGATCGGCTACCCGATCGCCGTCGAAGCGCTATCGCTGATTTACAATAAAGACTTGGTCAAACAGCCGCCGAAAACCTGGGAAGAGATCCCGGCGCTGGACAAACAGCTGCGCGCCGCCGGCAAGAGCGCCATCATGTGGAACCTGCAGGAACCCTACTTCACCTGGCCTATCATCGCCGCCGACGGCGGTTATGCCTTCAAGTATGAAAACGGCAAATACAACATCAAGGATGTCGGCGTCGCCAACGCCGGTTCACAGGCCGGCCTGCAGTTCATCGTCGATCTGGTGAAAAACAAACACATCAACGCCGATACCGATTACTCGATCGCCGAGGCCGCGTTCAACAAAGGCCAGACCGCGATGACCATCAACGGGCCATGGGCCTGGAACAACATCGAGCAGAGCAAAATCAACTACGGCGTGACGCTGCTGCCGACCTTCAAAGGCAAACCGTCCAAGCCGTTCGTCGGCGTGCTGACCGCCGGCATCAACGCCGCCAGCCCGAATAAGGAGCTGGCGACCGAGTTCCTCGAGAACTACCTGCTGACCAACGAAGGGCTGGCGGACGTCAACAAAGACAAACCGCTGGGCGCGGTGGCGCTGAAATCCTACCAGGAAACGCTGGCCAAAGATCCGAAGATCGCCGCCACCATGCAGAACTCGCAAAACGGGGAGATCATGCCGAACATTCCGCAGATGAGCGCTTTCTGGTACGCCGAACGCAGTGCAGTGATCAACGCCGTCAGCGGCCGTCAGACGGTGAAAGCCGCGTTGGACGATGTGCAGACCCGTATCACCAAGTAATGTCATCGTGCGGGGCGCCGTGGCGCCCCGCCGTTGCTTCACAGAAAGGAACGCCCTATGCAATTCGCTCACGCCGGGACGCCCGCGCGTAAAAAATCGAAGTGGTGGCAAAGCGACGCGCTGAAATGGCTGGTGGTCGGCCTGTTCAGCCTGGTGACCTGCTACCTGATTGTGTTGATGTATGCACAGGGTGAATACCTGTTCGCCATCCTGACGCTGATCCTGGTCAGCGCCGGACTTTACGTCTTCGCCAACCGCCGCGCCTACGCCTGGCGCTATGTGTATCCCGGCGTCGCCGGCATGGGACTGTTCGTCCTGTTCCCGCTGATCTGCACCATCGCCATCGCCTTTACCAACTACAGTAGCACCAACCAGCTGACCTTTGAGCGCGCGCAATCGGTGCTGATGCAACGCCAGTTCCAGAGCGGCAAAACCTTCACCTTCGGCCTCTACCCGGCGGAAAATCAGCAATGGCGCCTGCAATTAACCTCGCCGGACAGTGAACAGCCGTTGATTTCCGAGCCTTTCCGCCTCGACGCCGCTGCGCCGCAAACCCTGACATTGACCACGCAGAGCGCCGCGCCGCAGGGCGAACGCGCCACGCTGCGGGTGATCACCCAGAACCGGCAAGCGCTGAGCCAGCTGGTGGCGCAACTGCCCGACGGCGGTGAATTGCGCATGAGCTCTCTTCGCCAATTCTCCGGCACCCGCCCGCTGTATGCGCTGGACAAAGACGGCAGCACGCTGACCAATAACCAGACCCAGGTGCGCTATCGGCCGAACGGCGACATCGGCTTCTATCAGGCGATCAACGCCGACGGCGGCTGGGCGCAGGAAACCCTGAGCCCCGGCTATACCGTCACCACCGGCTGGAAAAACTTCCTGCGGGTGCTGCAGGACGAGGGCATCAAGAAACCGTTCGTGTCGATCTTCATCTGGACCATCGTGTTCTCGGTAATGACGGTGATCCTCACCGTGGCGGTCGGCATGGTGTTGGCCTGCGTGGTGCAGTGGGAGGCGCTGAAAGGCAAGGCGATCTACCGCGTGCTGCTGATCCTGCCCTATGCGGTGCCGTCGTTCATCTCGATCCTTATCTTCAAAGGGTTGTTCAACCAGAGCTTCGGCGAAATCAACATGATGCTCAGCCATCTGTTCGGCATCAAACCCGCCTGGTTCAGCGATCCGCTCACCGCCAAGAGCATGATCCTGATCGTCAACACCTGGCTCGGCTACCCGTACATGATGATCCTGTGCATGGGGCTGCTGAAAGCGATCCCGGACGATCTGTACGAGGCCTCGGCGATGGATGGCGCCAACCCGTGGCAAAACTTCTTCCGCATCACCTTACCGCTGCTGATCAAGCCGCTGACGCCGCTGATGATCGCCAGCTTCGCCTTCAACTTTAACAACTTCGTGCTGATCCAGCTGCTGACCAACGGCGGCCCGGACATGATCGGCACCACCACGCCGGCCGGCTATACCGATCTGCTGGTCAGCTACACCTACCGCATCGCCTTCGAAGGCGGCGGCGGACAAGACTTCGGCCTGGCGGCCGCCATCGCCACGCTGATCTTCCTGCTGGTGGGCGCGCTGGCGATCCTGAATTTGAAAGCCAGCAAGATGAACTTCGATTAGGGAGAATAACGATGGCCATGGTTCAACCCAAATCCCAGCGCCTGCGCCTGTGGATCACCCATATCTTGATGCTGTGCTTTATCGCCCTGATCATGTTTCCGCTGCTGATGGTGGTCGCCATCTCGCTGCGCTCCGGCAACTTCGCCACCGGCAGCCTGATACCGGAAACCCTCTCCTGGGATCACTGGCGGCTGGCGCTCGGCTTCAGCGTCACCCACGCCGATGGCAGCGTGACGCCGCCGCCGTTCCCGGTGCTGCTGTGGCTGTGGAACTCAGTCAAAATCGCGGCGATCACCGCCATCGGTATCGTGACGCTGTCCACCACCTGCGCCTACGCCTTCGCCCGCATGCGTTTTCGCGGCAAGAGCACGCTGTTGAAAAGCATGCTGATCTTCCAGATGTTCCCGGCGGTGCTGTCGCTGGTGGCGCTGTACGCCCTGTTCGATCGCCTGGGCCAGTACATTCCGTTTATCGGCCTGAACACCCACGGCGGCGTGATTTTCGCCTACATGGGCGGCATTGCGCTGCACGTCTGGACTATCAAAGGCTATTTCGAAACCATCGACAATTCGCTGGAAGAAGCGGCGGCGCTGGATGGCGCCACGCCGTGGCAGGCGTTCCGTCTGGTGCTGTTGCCGCTGTCGGTGCCGATTCTGGCGGTGGTATTCATTCTGTCGTTTATTGCCGCCATCACCGAAGTGCCGGTGGCGTCGCTGCTGCTGCGCGATGTGAACAGCTACACGCTGGCGGTGGGGATGCAGCAATATCTCAACCCGCAGAACTACCTGTGGGGCGACTTCGCCGCCGCCGCGGTGCTATCGGCGATACCGATTACCGCCGTGTTCCTGCTGGCGCAGCGCTGGCTGGTGGGCGGCCTGACGGCCGGCGGCGTGAAGGGGTAATTTGTGCCACTGCAGTGCGTTTGATGTTTTTCCGCGATAGCGGTCATCCTGTGTCTTTGGCGGCCTTTGGCCGCCATTTTTATCTCAGCTACTCCCGTTTCAGCCGATCGGTGTTAGCCAGATAGAGCGTCACCACCAGCACCAATATCGCCGCCGCGTAGATCAGGGTGTCGATGGGATTTTTGTGATCCACGATAATCAAACGAATAATCGCGGTAATGCCGATATAAATAAAATAGCGCAGCGGGAAATGATAACCCGACTCAAAATACTTGACGATCAAGGCGATAAATTCAAAGTACAGAAAATAAATCACAATGCCTTCAATCAACAGGTATGAAGAAGACTCTTCGTTGTTGATAAATAACACCTTCGCCAGGTGGAGGGTCTCCTTGACCAGAAACACCACCAGAATTGCCGCCAGCAGCAATAAGCCCACGTTCAGCACCCGCTGCAGCCCTTTCGCTATCATGATCGAACGCGACGTTTTTGCCATAAAACCTCTCCTGAATACCGCTTATATGATTCAACCGTGCCAATATAGGCATTGTCCTAAAAATTCCGCCCCTCGCGAAAGCACTTTAAACCCCATTTAATTCATCACGTTATAATAAGATGTTTCTGACTTATAGATTTGTAGCAAATCGAAATGTCAACTATCATGGGTCACAGAGATCTTTACATAAAACCAATAACCTCGAATTAACAAGGGAATTCTTTATGCGCGCTAAACTTAACGGACTGGTCGCTGCAGGCCTGTTTACCTGTGCATTGTCCGGCCACGCCGCCGGCCTGGTAGCCCCTGACAACGATCTGCGTAACGATCTCGCCTGGTTGTCTGACCGCGGCGTCATCAACGTCAGCCTGTCCACCTGGCCGCTGAGTCAGGAAGAGATCAGTTCCGTTATCGCGCAGGCCAAACCGGTCACCAATACCGAGAAAAACGTCATCGACCGCGTGCAACGCCGCGTTGACGCCCTGAAAGCCAACATCCGCGTCAGCGGTTACGCCTCGACCGATAAACCCGGCACCCCGCAGGGCTTCGGCCAAAACGAGTACGCCGACGATCGCCTGACCATCGGCGCCGGCGCCAACGGCGAGTTCTGGGACGTGCGTCTGCAGGGCTCGGTGGAAGGCGATCAGCGCGTCAGCGACGGTTCCAAATTCAACATGAACGGCTCCTACGGCGCAGTGAAGATCTGGAACCAATGGCTCTCCTTCGGCGAGGTCTCCCAGTGGTGGGGCCCGGGTTACGACGGCAGCCTGATCCGCTCCGACGCCGCGCGCCCGGTGGCCGGCTTTATGCTGCAGCGCGCCGACCAATCGCCGTTTGAAACCCCGTGGCTGTCGTGGATCGGCCGCTGGCAATACCAGTTGTCCGCCGGCCAGCTGTCGCAGTACGCTGCCGTACCGGACACCAAGCTGATCGGCGGTCGCCTGACCATGATGCCGACCGACTTCCTGGAGCTGGGCGCTTCACGCGTCATGATGTGGGGTGGTGATGGCCGTCCGCACTCCTGGAGTTCCTTCTGGGATGGCGTAACCGGTAACGATAACACCGGCGATCCGAAAAACGATCCGGGCAACCAGTTGGGCGGTTTTGACTTCAAACTCAAGCTGCAGCCGCTCATCGGCATGCCGGTCAGCCTTTATGGTCAGATCACCGGTGAAGATGAAGCAGGCATGTTGCCTTCGCATAATGCCTATATGTTGGGGCTTGAAGGCCATCCGGAATGGGGCCCGACCACCATCAACTGGCATATCGAAGGTTCTGATACCCGCTCTAACGGCAACGCCAACAACGTGATGTACAACCACTACATCTATCGGGGCGGTTACTATCAGCAAGGTTATCCGCTGGGCCACGCGATGGGCGGCGACGGCCAGATGCTGTCCGGTCGCGTGGAAATGGTGCTGGACGATGGCCAACGTTGGAGTACCCGCCTGGTGTACGCCAAGGTAAACCCGAACAACCAAACCATCAACCGGGCGTTCCCGCGTTCCGATACGCTGAAAGGCATTCAGCTCGGCTGGGGTTACAGCTTCGATTCTCAGGTTAAATTCGATACCAGCCTGTGGTACACCGACAGCGATCACAGCACCGCCGACGACGTGGGTGCAGGCATCAGCTTCGAAGTGCCGATCAACCTGTAATTTGTTACAGACGTAAAAAAAAACCCGCCGCGGCGGGTTTTTTTATTGGCTTCAGCTCAGGCGCTTAGCGCCATTCCTTGAAGCGGTTGATCAGCGCATTGGTCGAGCTGTCATGGCTGCTGATTTTCTCGCTGCCCGCCAGCTCCGGCAGGATGCGGTTAGCCAGCTGTTTGCCCAGCTCTACGCCCCACTGATCGAAGGTGAAGATGTTCAGGATTGCGCCCTGGGTGAAGATCTTGTGCTCATACAACGCGATCAGGCTACCCAGGCTGAACGGGGTGATTTCGCGCAGCAGGATCGAGTTGGTCGGCCGGTTGCCTTCAAACACTTTGAACGGCGCCACGTGCTTGACCTGCTCAGGGGTTTTGCCCTGCGCCGCGAACTCGGCTTCCACCACTTCCAGCGATTTGCCAAACGCCAGCGCTTCGGTCTGAGCGAAGAAGTTGGACAGCAGTTTGGCGTGATGATCGCCCAGCGGGTTATGGCTGATGGCCGGCGCGATGAAATCGCACGGCACCAGCTTGGTGCCCTGGTGGATCAGCTGGTAGAACGCGTGCTGGCCGTTGGTGCCCGGCTCGCCCCAGATGATAGGGCCGGTCTGGTAATCCACCGGGTTGCCGTTGCGATCGACGTACTTGCCGTTGGATTCCATGTTGCCCTGCTGGAAGTAAGCGGCAAAACGGTGCATGTACTGATCGTACGGCAGAATGGCTTCGGTTTCGGCGCCGAAGAAGTTGTTGTACCAAATACCGATCAGCGCCAGCAGCACCGGCAGGTTTTTCTCCGCCGGCGTTTCGGCGAAGTGCTTGTCCATAGCGTGCGCGCCGCTCAACAGCTGCTCGAAGTTGTCATAACCGATGGACAGCGCGATCGACAGGCCGATCGCCGACCACAGGGAGTAACGGCCACCGACCCAGTCCCAGAATTCGAACATGTTGTCGGTATCGATGCCGAACTCGGCTACCGCTTTGCCGTTGGTGGACAGCGCGGCGAAGTGCTTGGCCACGTGCTGTTGATCGGCGGCGCTGCTCAGGAACCAGTCACGCGCGCTGTGGGCGTTGGTCATGGTTTCCTGAGTGGTGAAGGTTTTGGAGGCCACCAGGAACAGCGTGGTTTCCGGATTCAGCGGCTGCAGCGTTTCGGCGATGTGGGTGCCGTCGACGTTGGAGACGAAGTGCATGTTCAGGTGGTTTTTATAAGGGCGCAGCGCTTCGGTCACCATGTAAGGGCCGAGATCCGAACCGCCGATGCCGATGTTCACCACGTCGGTGATCGGCTTGCCGGTGTAGCCTTTCCACTCGCCGCCGATGACGCGCGCGCAGAACTGTTTGATCTTGGCCAATACCGCGTTCACTTCCGGCATGACGTCTTTGCCGTCGACCAGAATCGGGCTGTTGCTGCGGTTGCGCAGGGCAATGTGCAGCACCGCGCGATCTTCGGTGCGGTTGATCTTCTCACCGGCGAACATCGATTTGATGGCGCCTTGCAGATCGGTTTCTTTCGCCAGCGCCTGCAGCTTCTCCAGGGTTTCCTGCGTGATGCGGTTCTTGGAATAGTCCACCAACATTTGGTCGTTGAAGGTCGCGGAGAACCTGGAGAAACGATCGCTGTCCTCGGCGAACAGGTCGGCGATCCGTACGTCTTTCATCTGTGCATAATGTTGCTGCAGGGCTTGCCAAGCAGCGGTTTGACTAGGATTGATATTTTTCATAGCAACACTCTTAGGCTTGAGAATAAAAATGACGCGTTTGTCCGATTGTAGCCTGTTCGACTGTGATTATGATCGCTTTTCTTGCGATAGGCGCTAACTGTCAACGCATTGCCGCCTCGTTTCAGCTTTCACTCTATACTTTTGGCTAACGGCCTGTTATCGGGGTTGCCGAATTGTCATCAGGCTGTGTCATCGTCGTTTATTTCGTCATTTGAAAGGGATCTCGCTTATGGAATTATCCGCCCCGCTCATGTTGGTGCTTATCGGCCTGGCGTCGCTGCTGGCGCAGTGGCTGGCCTGGTTGCTGCGCCTGCCGGCCATCTTGCCGCTGCTGCTGTTCGGCATCGTGCTCGGCCCGACGGTGCATCTGGTACAGCCGGATCTGCTGTTCGGCGATCTGCTGTTTCCGCTGGTGTCGCTGTCGGTGGCGATCATCCTGTTCGAGGGGGCGCTGACGCTGCGTTTCGAGGAGATACGCGGCCTCGGCGGCGTGGTGCGCAACCTGGTCACCGTCGGCATGCTGGTCACCTTTCTGGTCATCAGCCTCGCCAGTTGGTGGCTGCTGGATTTCCCGCCGGAGCTGGCGGCGTTGATCGGCGCGGTGACGGTGGTGACCGGGCCGACGGTGATCGCCCCGCTGATGCGCGTGGTGCGGCCGAACGCCAACATTAACCAGGTGTTGCGCTGGGAAGGGATCGTCATCGATCCGGTCGGCGCCATCTTCACCCTGCTGGTGTTCGAGTTTATCGTGCTGAAGCAGAATGCGGAGTCCTATACCCACCTGTTTTGGACGCTGGGCGTGACCGCCGCCGTCGGCCTGATCGCCGGCGCGCTGTTCGGTTACCTGCTCGGCCTGGCGCTGCGCCGCGTCTGGCTGCCGCGCTACCTGCAGAACCTGGCGGTGCTGGCGATCATGCTGACCGCCTTCGGCGTGTCCAACGCCATCGCCGACGAATCCGGTTTGCTGACCGTCACGGTCATGGGTATCTGGCTGGCCAACATGCGCGACGTGGACACCAGCGATATTCTGGCGTTCAAAGAAGAGCTGTCGGCGATCCTGATCTCGGCGCTGTTCATCATTCTGGCGGCGCGGCTCGACATCCAGGCGCTGTGGAACATGGGCTGGCCGCTGCTCCTGTTGCTGCTGGCGGTGCAGTTCATCGCCCGGCCGCTGTGCATCGCGGTGTCGACCTGGCGCTCTTCCCTGCACTGGCGCGATCGGCTGCTGCTGTGCTGGATCGCCCCGCGCGGCATCGTGGCCGCGGCGGTCAGCTCGCTGTTCGCGCTGACGCTGCAGCGCAGCGGCTATCAGGGCGCCGACCGGCTGGTGACCGTGGTGTTCGCCATCATCATCGGCACCGTGGTGTTGCAAAGCCTGACCAGCGGCATGATGGCGCGCTGGCTGCGGGTGCAGCAGCAGAAACCGCGCGGCGTGCTGATCGTCGGCGCCAACAGCGTGGCGCGCATGCTGGCGCAGGCGCTGATCAAGCTGAACGTGCCGGTGATCGTCACCGACAGCAGCTGGGAATACTACCGTCAGGCGCGTATGGACGGCATTCCGGCCTACTATGGCCACGCCTACTCCGAACACGCCGAGAACTACCTCGATCTGAGCAATATCGCCCAGGTGCTGGCGCTGTCGCCCAATCGCCACCAGAACGCGCTGGCGGTCTACCACTTCGGCCATCTCTTCGGCGAAGATCACGTGTTCGCCATCCGTTCGGGGGCGCCGTTGAAAGGACGCGGCGCCAGCGCGGAAAGTTCGCGTTTCCGCCGGCATGAAATTTTATTTAATCAGGAAGCCACCTACGGCCGACTGAGCAGCCTGCTCGCCAGAGGCGCCACCATCAAGGCGACCAAATTGAACGAAAATTTCGGTTGGCTGGAGTATTTGGAGAAACATCAGGGCGTTATTCCGTTATTCAGCCAAAAGGAAGACGGTTCTCTGCAACCGATTGGCGCCGGTTCCACGCCCGCGATGCCCTGTACGCTTATCGCGCTGGTACAAGATGAAAATCCCTCACCGTCTGTACGTTGACAGAATGGCGATAACCGGCTATTCCTAACAGCCTACTTGCGCACCCGGTGCGCAAGCCAGAAGAGGCGCGTCGCCCAGGTAGAGTGTCAGAGGAGCCGTTTCTCCGTTGACGGCACCCGAGGGGGAGCGACGCCGAGGTAGGGTAATGGCCGGCCATTATCGTATCGACTACAGGGGCTGAATCCCCTGGGTTGTCACCAGGGGATCGCCCGCAGGGCGATCGACAAGGTGGGGCGCTTCTGGGTGTATCGTAGCCTGACCTCTACGCCTGCCCCCTGTTTACCGCTCTCCCCTTGTGCCAAGGCTATGGAATTACAGTGCCCCAAACGGGCATCCCTGACACGAGGTTTCTAGATGAACCAAGCAGCACCCCAGAATTCCACCGTGGTAGCCAAGTTCGGCGGCACCAGCGTCGCCGACTTTGAAGCCATGAACCGCAGTGCCGACGTCGTGCTGGCCAACCCGCAGGTCCGCCTGGTGGTGTTGTCCGCTTCGGCGGGCGTCACCAACCTGTTGGTCGCCCTGGCCGAGGGTTGCGAGGCCGACAAGCGCAATTACCAGCTTGATGAAATCCGGCGTATCCAATACGCCATCCTCGATCGCCTCGCGGCGCCGGCGGTGATCCGCGACGAAATAGACCGCCTGCTGGAAAACATCGCCATGCTGTCGGAAGCCGCGTCGCTGGCCACCTCGACGGCGTTGACCGACGAGCTGGTCAGCCATGGGGAGCTGATGTCCACCCTGCTGTTCGTTGAAATCCTGCGCGCCCGCAACGTGCAGGCCGAATGGTTCGACGTGCGCAAAGTGATGCGCACCGACGATCACTTCGGCCGCGCCGTGCCGGACAGCGCCGCGCTCAGCGAACTGGCCCGGGCGCAGTTGCAGCCGCGCCTGCAGGAAGCGCTGGTGGTCACCCAGGGCTTTATCGGCAGCGAGCCGAAGGGCCGCACCACCACGCTCGGCCGCGGCGGCAGCGACTATACCGCCGCGCTGCTCGGCGAAGCGCTCGGCGTCGGCCGGGTGGATATCTGGACCGACGTGCCGGGCATCTACACCACCGATCCGCGCGTGGTGCCGGCGGCCAAGCGCATCGACAAAATCGGTTTCGAAGAGGCGGCGGAAATGGCCACCTTCGGCGCTAAAGTGCTGCATCCGGCCACCCTGTTGCCGGCGGTGCGCAGCGATATTCCGGTGTTCGTCGGCTCCAGCAAGGATCCGGCGGCCGGCGGCACGCTGGTGTGCAACACCACCGAGAACCCGCCGCTGTTCCGCGCGCTGGCGCTGCGCCGCAAGCAAACGCTGCTGACGCTGCACAGCCTGAACATGCTGCACGCGCGCGGTTTCCTGGCCGAGGTGTTCAACATCCTGGCGCGCCATAATGTCTCCGTCGATCTGATCACCACTTCGGAAGTCAGCATCGCGCTGACCATGGACACCACCGGCGCCACCTCCGTCGGCGGCAGCCTGCTGACCACCTCACTGCTGACCGAACTGTCGTCGCTGTGCCGGGTGGAAGTGGAAGAAAACCTGGCGCTGGTGGCGATCATCGGCAACCAGCTGTCGCGCGCCTGCGGCGTGGGCAAAGAGGTGTTCGGCGTGCTCGATCCGTTCAATATCCGCCTGATCTGCTACGGCGCCAGCAGCTATAACCTGTGCTTCCTGGTGCCGGGCGAAGAAGCCGAGCAGGTGGTGCGTACCCTGCATCACAACCTGTTCGAATAAGTCATTATCCCTGATTGCGGGCGCAGCATGCTGCGCCCCTGCGTCTAAAAAATTCGTTCAAAACCTGCAGGGGTTCAGCATGTTGAGCCCGCAATAAAAACGCAACCACATCCACCGTTCTCAATCTGGCTAAGGAAAACCTGCATGCTGGCACTACTCACGCGCTTATTCCCCCTCTGGGCGATACTGCTGTCCGTCGCCGCGTATTACACGCCGACCACCTTTACCGGTATCGGCCCCTACGTCAGCCCGCTGCTGATGCTGATCATGTTCGCCATGGGCGTCACGCTGCGGCTCGACGACTTCAAACGCGTGCTGGCGCGCCCCGGCCCGGTGGCGGCAGGCATCTTCCTGCATTATCTGATTATGCCGCTGGCGGCCTGGATCCTGGCGATGCTGTTCCGCATGCCGCCGGATCTGTCCGCCGGCATGGTGCTGGTGGGCAGCGTGGCCAGCGGCACCGCCTCCAACGTGATGATCTATCTGGCCAAGGGTGACGTGGCGCTGTCGGTGACCATCTCGGCGGTCTCGACGCTGGTGGGGGTGTTCGCCACGCCGCTGCTGACCCGTCTGTACGTCGACGCCGAGATCAGCGTCGATATCATGGGCATGCTGTTGAGCATTCTGCAGATTGTGGTGATCCCGATCGGCCTGGGCCTGATCGTCCACCATACCCTGACCAAGGCAGTGAAACGCATCGAGCCACTGTTGCCAGCGTTGTCGATGGTGTGCATTCTGGCGATCATCAGCGCGGTGGTGGCGGGCAGCCAAAGCCATATCGCTTCGGTCGGTCTGGTGGTGATCGTCGCGGTGATCCTGCACAACGGCATCGGTCTGCTGAGCGGCTATTGGGGCGGCAAATTGTTCGGCTTCGACGAGTCCACCTGCCGTACGCTGGCGATCGAAGTGGGCATGCAGAACTCCGGGTTGGCGGCCACACTGGGCAAAATCTACTTCTCGCCGCTGGCCGCGCTGCCAGGCGCGCTGTTCTCGGTCTGGCACAACCTTTCCGGTTCACTGCTGGCGGGTTATTGGTCCGGCCGCCCTATCAAGAAGAAATAAACCGCCTGTAGGGACGCAAACAATTGCGTCCCTTTTCTTTCCTGCGAAATTTCGTATTTCCCACTGGTCGGATTGTCATAATTCCCCTCATCCCCTATCATCCGTGAAAAATAAAAATTCAGATTCTTCCTATCCATGCCGATAATGTTGGCAAGAGGAAGAGACGCTCCACTTTTTTTAATTAATTAAGACACCAGGGTTGCCCGCCATAAAAGAAGCAGCCTAATTATTATTTAGATATATACCCACCGTCTTATTTGCTGCGGCAAATCAAGATACCTCGCAATGTGCATGTCGCTCATTATTTCGGGCCGGCCGTCGGCCGCCCGTGGTTAACCTCATGGATTGGGCTGGCTGCCCCGGCGGCCTCTCAGAATGGATTACAATGATAAAAAAAATCACCGCCTTGACACTGCTGGTCAGCACGGCCCTTTCCGCCGAAACCCTGCCGGACTCCCACATGATGATGGACATGTCGATGGGGGAGTCACGGCGCGCGTTGCAAGACAGCACGCGTGAAGTCAACCAGTTGATTGAGCAACGCCGCTACCAGCAGCTGAAGCAACAGCGCCTGCTGGCGGAACCGGAACCAGCCGCGCCCGCACTGCCGCAGTCCGCGCAGTGCCTGCCGATCGCCGGCGTTTATCTGCAGGGAGTCACCCTACTCTCGCCGGCCGATTTGTCGGCCCTGAGCGCGCTGCCGGAACAGTGCATCAGCAGCAACGATATCAATCGCCTGACCCGTGAATTAACGCGCCTTTATGTGCAAAAGGGCTATATCACCGCGCGCGTGCAAATTGTTCGCCCTAATTCACAAGGAGAATTGGGGTTAAGCGTGACGGAAGGATTTATCGAGAAAATAGAAGGCGGCGATCGCTGGGTCAACAGCCGTTTATTATTTCCGGGGCTGGAAGGCAAGCCGTTGAAATTAACCGAGCTCGATCAGGGATTGGATCAGGCCAACCGTTTGCAATCGAATACCACCAAGCTGGATATATTGCCCGGCCGCCAGGTTGGCGGTTCGGTTATTCGTTTGCGCAATCAGCATGCCAAGCCCTGGCTGATTACCGCCGGCACGGATAATTACGGCCAAAAAAGCACCGGCCGGTGGCTGGCGCGCGCCACTGCCACGTTGGACAGCCCGTTTGGCCTGTCGGACTTTGTCAGCCTGAACGCCAACAGCACGCTGGAAAACCCGGCTCACCGCTATAATCGCGCCTACACCCTGCTCTATTCGCTGCCGTACGGCGCGTTCACCTTCAGCGGGTTCGCCAGCTTCTCGTCCTATGAAAACCACCAGCAGCTGCCGCACAACGTGGTCAAACTGCACGGCCAGACCCAACAGTACGGGCTGCGCAGCGACTACGTGTTTTATCGCGATCATGATCAGATAGACAGCCTGAGCGGCCAGCTGACCTACAAGCGCATCGACAACTACTTCGAAAGCGTGCGCCTTGAGGTCAGCAGCCCAACGCTGACCCTGGCCGAACTGAGCGCCAGCCACCTGCAAATTCTGCCCAATGGCGTGTTCAGCGCCAACCTCAGCGTCGAGCAGGGGATGCCGTGGCTGGGGGCCGGCCGCCACCCGAGTTCGGTGCACCTCGACAGCCAGTTCACCAAAGGCAAGCTGTTCGCCAACCTCAGCCAGCGCCTCCAGCTGGGTGACGCCACCTATCAGCTCAACAATCTGTTCTATGGCCAGTACAGCCGCGACCCGCTGCCCGGCGTGGAGTGGCTGAGCCTCACCGATCGCAGCGCCGTGCGCGGCTTCAGCCGCAGCACCCAGTCCGGCGACAACGGCTGGTATCTGCAAAATACGCTGTCCCGCAGTTTCAATCTGGGTGCCACCACGCTGACGCCGCGCCTCGGCGCCGACGTCGGCCGCATTCTGCCGCGTCAGGACAACTCGGGCTGGCGCAGCAGCGCCGGTATAAGCACCGGCGCCACGTTACGTTACCGCCAGGCGCTGGTCGATCTCGAGGTCAGCCGCGGCTGGATTTTGTCTAACCACGCTACGCCGGAAGATCCCGTTCAGGTGTTGGCCCGCTTTTCTTACACCTTTTAATCAACAGTTTTGCAGGACCCCACGGCAATATACGGAGATACATGGATGAAAAATAATAACTTCAGACTTTCGGCGGCAGGCAAACTGGCCGCCGCGCTGGCGATTATTCTCGCCGCTTCCGCCGGCGCCTACGCCGCAGAGATCGTTGCGGCCAACGGCGCCAACGGCCCCGGCGTCTCCACCGCTGCCACCGGCGCACAGGTGGTCGATATCGTCGCGCCGAACGGCAACGGGCTGTCGCACAACCAATATCAGGACTTCAACGTCAACCAGCCCGGCGCGGTGCTGAACAACTCCCGCGAGGCGGGACTGTCGCAGCTGGCCGGCCAACTGGGCGCCAACCCCAATCTGGGCGGACGCGAAGCCAGCGTGATCCTCAACGAGGTGATCGGCCGTAACCCGTCTCTGCTGCATGGCCAGCAAGAGATCTTCGGCATGGCGGCCGACTACGTGCTGGCCAACCCGAACGGCATCAGCTGTCAGGGCTGCGGATTCATCAATACCAGCCATTCCTCACTGGTGGTCGGCAACCCGCTGGTGGAAAACGGCGTGCTGCAGGGTTACAGCACCTTCGGCAACCGCAACACGCTGAGCCTCAATGGCACCCTGAACGCCGGCGGCGTACTGGATCTGATCGCGCCGAAGATCGACAGCCGCGGCGAAGTGATCGTGCAAGATTTCAAACATTCGAATGGTAAAGTGACCTCGGCGACGATCAACGCCATCAGCGGCCTTAACCGGGTAGCGCGCGACGGCACGGTGCAGGCCAGCCAACAGACGCCGACCGCGCTGGACAGCTACTACCTCGGCAGCATGCAGGCCGGGCGCATCAACATCATCAACACCGTGCAGGGCAGCGGCGTGAAGCTGGCCGGCTCGTTGAACGCCGGCGATGAACTCAAGGTGAAAGCCTATGATATCCGCAGCGAAAGCCGCGTCGACGACGCCAGCAGCAACAAAAACGGCGGCGATAACTATCAAAATTACCGTGGCGGCATCTACGTCAACGATCGCAGCAGCAGCCAGAAGCTGACCCGCACCGAGCTGAAAGGCAAGAACATCAGCCTGGTGGCGGATAATCATGCGCACCTCACCGCCACCGATATCCGCGGCGAAGACATTACGCTGCAGGGCGGTAAGCTGACGCTCGACGGCCAGCAGCTGAAGCAGACGCAAGGCCATACCGACGATCGCTGGTTCTACTCCTGGCAATACGACGTCACCCGCGAACGCGAGCAGCTGCAGCAGGCGGGCAGCACCGTCGCCGCCAGCGGCAGCGCCAAACTCATCAGCACCCAGGAAGACGTGAAGCTGCTGGGCGCCCATGTCAGCGCCGACCGTGCGCTGAGCGTCAAAGCGGCGCGCGACGTACACCTTGCCGGGCTGGTGGAGAAGGATAAATCCAGCGAGCGCGGCTACCAGCGCAACCACACCTCCAGCCTGCGCACCGGCAGATGGAGCAGCAGCGACGAAAGCGAAAGCCTGAAGGCCAGCGAACTGCGCAGCCAGGGCGAACTGACGTTGAAAGCCGGTCGCAATGTCTCGACTCAGGGCGCCAAGATCCACGCCCAGCGCGATCTGACGATCGATGCAGATAGCCAGATCCAGGTCGGGGTGCAGAAAACCGCCAACGCCAAAGCGGTGCGCGATGACAAAACCTCCTGGGGCGGCATCGGCGGCGGCGACAACAAAAACAACAGCAATCGCCGCGAGATCAGCCACGCTTCCGAGCTGACCAGCGGCGGCACCCTGCGCCTGAACGGTCAGCAAGGCGTCACCATTACCGGCAGCAAGGCGCGCGGCCAGAAAGGCGGCGAAGTCACCGCCACCCACGGCGGCCTGCGCATCGACAACGCGCTGAGCACCACCGTGGACAAAATCGACGCGCGCACCGGCACCGCCTTCAACATCACCAGCAGTTCGCACAAGGCCGACAACAGCTACCAGAGCAGCACCGCCAGCGAGCTGAAGTCCGACACCAACCTGACGTTGGTCAGCCACAAGGATGCCGACGTGATCGGCAGCCAGGTCGCCAGCGGCGGTGAGCTGAGCGTCGAGTCGAAGACCGGCAACATCAACGTCAAGGCGGCCGAGCGGCAGCAGAACATCGACGAGCAGAAGACCGCGCTCACCGTTAACGGCTACGCCAAAGAAGCCGGTGACAAGCAGTACCGCGCCGGTTTGCGCATCGAGCACACCCGCGACAGCGAGAAAACCACCCGCACCGAGAATAGCGCCTCAAGCCTCAGCGGCGGCAGCGTGAAGCTCAAGGCGGAGAAGGACGTGACCTTCAGCGGTTCTCAATTGGTCGCCGACAAAGGCGACGCCAGCGTCAGCGGCAACAAGGTTTCGTTCCTGGCGGCCGACGACAAAACGGCCTCAAACACCGAGCAAACCAAGATCGGCGGCGGTTTCTATTACACCGGCGGCATCGACAAACTCGGCAGCGGCGTGGAAGCCGGCTACGAGAACAGCAAAACCCAGACGCAAAGCAGCAAGGCGATCACCTCCGGCAGCGACGTCAAAGGCAACCTGACGATCAACGCCCGCGACAAGCTGATCCAGCAAGGCGCACAGCACCGCGTCGGCGGCGCCTATCAAGAAAACGCCGCCGGCGTCGATCACCTTGCCACTGCCGACACCGCCAGCACCACCACCACCAAAACCGACGTCGGCGTGAACATCGGCGCCAACGTCGATTACAGCGCCGTGACCCGTCCGGTCGAGCGCGCGGTCGGCAAGGCAGCCAAGCTGGACGCTACCGGCGTTATCAACGACATCGGCGGCATCGGCGCGCCTAACGTCGGCCTGGATATCGGCGCACAGGGCGGCAGCAGCGAAAAACACAGCAGCAGCTCGCAGGCGGTGGTCAGCTCGGTGAAAGCCGGCAGCATCGACATCAATGCCAAAGGCGAAGTGCGCGATCAGGGCACGCAGTACCAGGCGAGCAAAGGCGCGGTTAACCTGACGGCGGACAGCCACCGCAGCGAAGCCGCGGCAAACCGTCAGGACGAGCAGAGCCGCGACACCCGCGGCAGTGCCGGCGTGCGCGTCTACACCACCACCGGCAGCGATCTGACCGTGGACGCCAAGGGCGAAGGCGGCACCCAGCGCAGCAACAGCAGCGCCAGCCAGGCGGTGGCCGGCTCGATCGACGCGGCCAATGGCATCAACGTCAACGTGAAAAAAGACGCGGTCTATCAGGGTACCGCGCTGAACGGCGGCAGCGGTAAAACCGCCGTCAACGCCGGCGGCGATATCCGCTTCGATCAGGCCAGCGACAAACAGAGCGAGAACCACAGCGGCTTTAACGTCAAAGCGTCCGCCAAAGGTGGCTTCACCGCCGACAGCAAAAACTTCGGCGCCGGTTTCGGCGGCGGCACCAACAACGGTGAAAGCAGCAGCAGCACGGCGCAGGTCGGCAACGTCAGCGGCCAGGGTGTGGAGCTGAAGGCGGGCCGCGATCTGACGCTGCAGGGCACCAACGTCAAGAGCCAGGGCGACGTCAGCCTGAACGCGGGCAACAAGGTCGCGCTGCAGGCGGCGGAATCGACCCAAACGCGTAAGGAAAGCAAGCTGTCCGGCAATATCGATCTGGGCGCCGGCAGCAGCGACAGCAAGGAAAAAACCGGCGGCAGCCTCTCCGCCGGCGGCGCCTTCGACATCGCCAAGGTCAATGAGACCGCGACAGAACGTCAGGGTGCTACTATCGCCTCAGACGGCAAGGTCACCCTGTCCGCCAACGGCAAAGGCGATGACGCGCTGCATCTGCAGGGGGCCAAAGTCAGCGGCGGCAGCGCAGCGCTCGAAGCGAAAAACGGCGGCATCCTGCTGGGATCCGCCAAGAACGAGCAGCATAAGGACAACTGGAATCTGGGCATCAAAGCCAACGCCAGAGGCGGTCAAACCTTCAACAAGGACGCAGGCGGCAAGGTCGATCCGAACACCGGCAAAGACACCCACACGCTGGGCGCAGGTCTGAAAGTCGGCGTGGAGCAGCAGGATAAAACCACCCACGCCAATACCGGCATCACCGCGGGCGACGTGGCGCTCAACAGCGGCAAAGACACCCGCCTTGCCGGCGCGCGCGTCGATGCCGACAGCGTACAGGGCAAGGTGGGCGGCGATCTGCGCGTTGAAAGCCGCAAAGACGTCGAGACAGGCGTGAAGGTGGATGTGGATGCCGGTCTGAGCCACAGCAACGATCCGGGCAGCAGCATCACCTCCAAGCTGTCGAAGGTCGGCACGCCGCGCTACGCCGGTAAAGTGAAAGAGAAACTGGAAGCCGGGGTGAACAAAGTGGCCGACGCCACCACCGACAAGTACAACAGCGTGGCACGTCGCCTCGATCCGCAGCAGGATACCACCGGTGCAGTCAGCTTCAGCAAGGCTGACGGCAAAGTCACGCTGCCGGAAACGCCGGCCGGCGAAAAACCGCAGGGCCCACTGTGGGATCGCGGCGCACGCACCGTCGGCGGCGCGGTGAAAGACAGCATCACCGGGCCGGCCGGTCGCCAGGGGCACCTCAAGGTCAATGCCGACGTGGTGAACAACAATGCGGTTGGCGAGCAATCGGCGATTGCCGGTAAGCACGGCGTGGCGCTGCAGGTCGGCGGCCAAACCCAACTGACTGGCGGCGAAATCCGCAGCCAGCAGGGCAAGGTGGAACTGGGCGGTAGCCAGGTCAGCCAGCAGGACGTCAGCGGCCAGCGCTATCAGGGCGGCGGCCGCGTCGATGCGGCGGCCACGGTAGGTGGACTGTTAGGCGGCGCGGCGAAGCAAAGCGTCGACGGCAACGTGCCGTTCGCCAGCGGCCATGCCTCAACTCAGCAGGCGGACGCCAAAGCCGGCGTGTTCAGCGGCAAATAACGCTCTCCCCTACGCAACGCCCCCGGTTTTCCGGGGGCGTTTTTTTTTACAGCGTGCTTGGGGTGTCTTCCCAGTCGCGATCGTCGTCTTTCGCATCCTGATCCAACACGTTGTAGGCCACGGCGCAAAACAGCGAGTTCAGGCGCTTCATGTCCCCCAACAATCCCAAATGCAGCGAACTGGTCTCGATGCTCTGCACGTTTTGCTGATGCAGGCGATCGACGTGCGCGTGCGCATAGCGGCGATCCAGAATGCGGAAGCGGTGCTTGGAACGACGCAGGCGTTTGGCGCTGGTGACGTCGCCGGACAGGAACACCGACAGCCCCAGACGCAGGTTGCCGATCAGCCGTTCGTGCAGCCCGTCCAGTTCCGCCAATCCTTCCGCCGAGAAGGCGCGGCGCGCGGCGTGCGATTTGGCGCCCACGTCGCCGGCCATGCGCTCGATGATGTCGCCCGCCTGTTCCAGGTTGAGCGCCATTTCGATGATTTCCGCCCAGCGGCGCGAATCTTCCTCGCCCAGATCTTCCTTCTGGATCTGCGCCAGATACAGCTTGATGGCGGTGTACAGCACGTCGACGTCATCGTCGAGTCGCCGCACCTCTTTATCCACGCCTTGCTTACCGTGCAGCACTTCGCGCTGCAGGATCATCATGTGTTCCACCACGTCGCCCATGCGCAGCGTTTCGCGCGCCGCGTTGGCCAGCGCCAGCGTCGGCGTATCCAGCGCGCTGGCGTCCAGATGACGCGGCCGCATGCGCGGGTCGTCGGCCGCCACGTCGACGATCAGCCGTTCGCACAGCGCCGCCATCGGCCCGGCCAGCGGGATCATCACCAAACAACGGAGCAGGTTGTAGAACACGTGGAAATAGATCACCAGCTCTTCGCTGCCGCCCGGCAGCTGAGCCATCACATCCGCCAGATAGGAGACGAACGGCAACACCAGGATGCAGCCCACCAATTTGAACAGCAGGCTGCCTAGCGCCACGCGCCGCCCGGCGGCGTTCTGGCCGCTGGCGTTGATCATCGCCAGCAGGCCGCTGCCGAGGTTGGCGCCGATCACCAGACAGAGCGCCACCTTCAGCGAAATCACGCCGGTGGCGGTCAGGGTGGCGGTCAGCAGCACCGCGGCCAGGCTGGAATAGCTGACGATGGCGAACAGCGCGCCGGTCAGGGCGTCCAGCATCACATCGCCGGTCAGCGACGAGAACAGCACTTTTACCCCTGCCGCCTGGGTGATCGGCGTGGCGGCGGCGACGATCAGCTCCAGCGCCAGCACGATCAGCCCCAGACCGATCAAGACGCGCCCGATCTGGCCGATCCGCATCTGTTTGCGGCTGAGGAACAGGAAGACGCCGACCAGGATCAGCAGCGGCGACAGCCAGGAAAGATCGAAGGTCAGCACGCGCGCCATCAGCGCGGTGCCGACGTCGGCGCCGAGCATGATCACCAGCGCAGGCGCCAGCCCCACCAGCCCCTGCGCGACGAAAGAGGTCACCAGCAGCGCGGTGGCGTTGCTGCTTTGCACCAGCGCGGTCACGCCGATGCCGGAAACGAACGCCAGCGGTTTTTTCTCAACGCTGTCGCTCAACACGCGCCGCAGATTGGCGCCGTAAACCCGCATGATCCCGGTGCGCACGATGTGGGTTCCCCACACCAAAAGCGCCACGGACGAAAGCAGGTGAAGAAGGGTCAGCACGGAAGATACGCTCCATTAACGCCCGGCCAAAGGAGGCTGATACCCGATGCCTGTCACGCGACGCAGAGAGGCGAGCCAAAGGATGACGGGTACAGCGCGCGGTCCCGCCTGCCGGGCGTGGGTCTGGCAGGACAGCGGGCGGGCGGCAGACCGCAGAAGAGAAGGGTTAAGGCGGCGGTGGGAGAGCCCCGGCGCCGCGCTGCGAAGTCATGCAACTTCCCGCAATACAACAGGTTCCAAGTGTAGCCCAATTTCCGCGCCGTCGGGCCGCAGATCGGCCACCGAACGGTTGAGCACGTCAACCAGCAACTCTACCTCGCGAACCTGAATCCGATAGCGTACCACATTCCCGAGCAAACTGTGGCCAAGGATCACCCCGCCGATCCCCTGTCCGGCCGGCAACAGCCCGATAGACTCTGGGCGGATCGCCACCTTGCCGGCATAGCTGCGCCCGGTCAGCCGGCCGGCCTGTTCGGCGCTCAGCAGGTTATAGTTGCCGATAAAACCGGCGGCGAAGGCGTCCGCCGGCTGGGTATACAGGGTTTCCGCATCACCGCTCTGCACGATCTGCCCCTTGTTCATCAGGACGATGCGATCCGACAGGGTCAGCGCCTCTTCCTGATCGTGGGTGACGAAGATCGCCGTCAGGTTCAGCTCGCGTTGAATGCGCCGGATCTGCTCGCGCAGATGTTTGCGGATGCGCGCGTCCAGCGCCGACAGCGGTTCGTCGAGCAGCAACAGACGCGGGCGCGTGACCAGCGATCGCGCCAGCGCCACGCGCTGACACTGGCCGCCCGACAGCTGATGCGGATAGCGCTTCGCCAGATCGCTCAGCTCCACCAGCGCCAGCACCTCCTGCACTCGCTGGCCGATCTGCCCGGCCGCCAGCTTCTGCATTTTCAGGCCGAAGGCCACGTTGCCTTCCACCGTCATATTGGGAAACAGCGCATAGCTTTGGAACACCATGCCGATGCCGCGCTTTTGCGGTGCCAGCGGCACCAGATCCTGGCCCTGCAGTAAAATTTGCCCGCTGTCGACCGGAGTCAGGCCGGCCAGACAGCGCAACAGCGTCGACTTGCCGCAGCCACTTGGCCCGAGCAGGGTGACAAACTCCCCCTCTTCGGCGGTGAAATCGATATCCTGAAACACCTGGGTCTGGCCATAGTGTTTGTTCAGGCGGGTGACGTTGAGATAAGCCATCGGGTTAACCCTTGTTTTTATTCAGCAGGTTCGCCAGCCAGGTGACGAGCAGCACCACGGCGAAATAGGAGATGACCAGCGCGCTGGTGAAATGCCCGCTGCCGTTGCGCATATTGAACAGGTAGACCTGCAACGTTTCATACTGGCTGCCCACCAGCAGGTTGGCGAACACGAACTCGCCGATCAGGAACGAAAACGACAGCAGCACGGCGATCGTTCCGCCCTTGCGCAGATTCGGCAACACCACCCACAGCGCCGCCTGCCAGGTGCTGGCGCCCAGCAGGTGCGCGGCGTCCATCAGATCGCGCAGGTTGATCGCCTGCATGTTGTTGCTGATGGCGCGGTAGATAAACGGCAGCGCGATGGTGAAATAGCAACCCACCAAAATCCAGGGGGTGCCGAGCAGCGGCAGCGGATCGGCGGCGAACAGTTGCATCAGCCCCACCGCCGACACCACCGGCGGCACGGCGAACGGCAGCAGAATCAGCACGTTCATCACCGCGTCCAGCTTGGGGAAGTAGTAAGCGATCACAAACATCGCCGGCAGGATCACCACCACCGACAGCAGCAGCGTGCCGAAGCAGATCAGCAGCGAGTGCCACAGCGCCTGCAAAAAGCGCGGATCGCTCCACAGCGCCGTCAGCCACTTCAGGGTAAAACCGTCCGGCAAAATGGTGGCGCCCCACTGGGTAGCCAGCGCGTAAATCAGCGTCGCCGCCAGCGGCAGCAGCAGGATCAACAGCAGCAGGCCGGTCACCGTACGATGATAGAGGCGTTCAGCACGCGACATGAGCATTCTCCAGCCGGTTATGAGCGCGCATTGAGATAGCTCCTGCGCAGCATCCATTGGTGGATCACCGTGATAAACGCCATCATCACCACCAGCAGCATCGCCAGCGCGCTGGCCAGGTTCGGATCGAGGGAGATGTCCCCCGCCACCAACGCCGAGATGCGGATCGGGATCACGTTGAAGTTGCCGGTGGTCAGCGCATACACCGTGGCGTAGGCGCCCAGCGCGTTGGCCAGCAGGATAACGAAGGTGCCCATCAGCGCCGGCGCCAGCACCGGCAGGCCGATATGCCGCCAGTAGCGCCAGGGGCCGGCGCCGAGCAGCGCCGCCGATTCGCGCCAGTCGGCGCGCAGCGCGTCGAATGCCGGATACAGCAGCAGCACCCCGAGCGGGATCTGGAAGTAGGTATACAGCACGATCAGGCCGCTCTTCGAATAGAGGTTGAAGCTCTCCATCAGGCCGTATTTGCGCAGCAGCAACGTCAGGCAACCGTTCAGCCCCAGCAGAATGACGAAGGCGAACGCCAGCGGCACCCCGGCGAAGTTGCTGGTCATGTTGGTGAACGACATCACGAAGTCATGAAACCGGGTCTGGCCGAGCTGGCGAAGTGAGTAACTGCCAACTAACGCGATCAGCAAGCCGTAGACGCTCGACCATAGCGAGATCTCCAGCGAGAACTGAAACGCCTGCAGGTAGAACGGCGAGGTGAGGATATCGACATAGTTGCCCCAGCCCCAGCCGCTGGTCTCGCTGAAAAAGCTGTGAATGGCGATCCACACCAGCGGGGCGATCTGAAACGCGCCGAACAACACGATAAACGGCAGCAGGCACAGTGCGGCGATCCATTTGGTTTTACTGTTCATCGCGCATCCTGCGCCAGCAACGCCCGGCAGCGCGGCTTGTCGTGCGGCGCCTGCAGCAGATCGCAGATCGTGCCGCACAGCTCGGTTTGCTGCGGATCGGCGTCATCCAGGCTGAAGCCCGCACCGAACACGAACAGCGGCACCTGGCGCTCTTCCGGCAACACCCCTCCGTGGCTGCGATCGTCGTTCATGCCGTGGTCGGCGGTGACCAGCACCTGATAACCGGCCGCCAGCCACTCGGGCAGATAGCGCGACAACGAGCCGTCGGCGCGCCGCGCCGCGTTGCGGTACTGCGGCGAAGAGAGGCCGAAGCGGTGGCCGGCGTCGTCGATGTTCATCGGATGGATCAGCAAGAAGTCCGGCTGATGACGCTGGCGCAGGCTTTCGGCGTCGTCGAACAGATGGCTGTCGGGATAGCCGTCGTCGTAATAGAAATGCCCGTGCTGAATCGGCAGCTCGGGGGCGTCGGTATGGCGGTCGCGCGCGGCGTCGAACGGCGTGCGGTTATACAATTCGCTGAACCAATGATACGCGGCGGCGGCGGTGGTCAGCCCGGCGGCGCGCGCGTAATGAAACACGCTTTGTTGATGAGAAAGGCGCGAGACGTGATTGTGCACCACGCCGCTCTCCACCGGCGTGACGCCGGTGAGAATGCATTCATACAGCGGCCGGGAGAGCGAGGGTAACTCGCTCTCCAGCAGGTACAACCGCCCGCGTCCCGCCGCGCATTCGGCCTGCAGATAACCCATGGCGTCGTGCGCCACCCGGTAGTTGAGGCCGTCCAGCAGCACGAGGATCGTTTTCATGGTGCGTTAACTCACTGCTGCATAAACATAATGACGTTTTCCTGCCACAGGCGCGGCAGCGCTTTGGCGCTCTGTTCCCAGGCCGCCGGATCGGCGATCGGGTGCGCGTTCTTGTACTGCTCGGCCGGCAGCAGCTTGGCCTTGACGTCGTCCGGCAGCGTCAGATGTTCGGCGCGGATCGGGCGGGCATAGCCGCGCGCCAGGTTGATCTGACCGGCGTCGGAGAAGATGTATTCGCGCGCCAGCTTGGCGGCATTCGGGTGCTTGGCGTATTTGTTGATGATGGTGGTGTAGCCGGAAGTGATCGAACCGTCCGACGGGATCAGCACTTCAAAGCGGGTTTTGTCGATCTGATCGCGGTAGTTCAGGCCGTTAAAGTCCCATACCACGCCAACCTGCACTTCCCCCTTCTCCAGCGACGCGATCACCGGGTTACTCAGGCTCAGGCGGCCGGCCTTGGCCAGCTTGCCGAAGAATTCCAGGCCCGGCTTGAGGTTTTTCTCGTTGCCGCCCATCGCGTAAGTGGCCGCCAGCACGCCGCTGGCCGCCTGCGACGCGGTGCCGACGTCGCCGATGGTGACCTGATAGCTGCCCTTGAGCAGATCGGCCCAGCTGTGCGGGATGTCTTTCACCTGCTGCTTGTTGATGATGAAGGCGATGGTGCCGGTGTAAGCCAGCGCCCAGTGGCCATCTTTGTCTTTCGCCCAATCCGGCACCTGATCCCAGGTGGAGGGTTTGTACGGCTGCGTTACACCCTTCTGCACCGCCACCGGGCCGAAGGCCGCGCCGACGTCACCGATGTCCGCCGTGGCGTTGTTCTTTTCCGCATCGAATTTGGCGATCTCCTGCGCAGAGCTCATGTCGGTATCGACATGCTTCAGGCCGTATTTGCTCAACAGATCTTGCCAGGTGCCTTTCCAGTTGGCCCAGCTGTCCGGCATGCCGACGCTGTTGACTTCGCCTTCTTTTTTAGCGGCCTGCTCCAGCGCCGCCAGATCGGTACCCGCGGCCCAGCTCATCTGGCTGGATAACACGATGGCACTGGTTAACACAGAAGCGCACAAACGTTTCATAACTGATGCTCCAGGTGGTAGTGTGGGGATGGCTGGACTAGTCCAGCAAGGACCAAACCAATCTAACGGACGAATGTGATAATTATATGTCAGCTTAAAAAAGCGACAGTTTTATCACCCATTGCAACGGCGAAAACGCGACGCTGGTCTACCTTAAGGAAGGCCAAACGCACTGAAACGGGACACCCGCTGTATGAGTGAAGCACCGACGACCGTCGCCACCATCTGCCAAACGCTGAGCGCCCGCATCACCGCCGGCGAGTTCGCCGCGGGCGGCAAGCTGCCCTCCGAGCGCGCCCTGAGCGAACAGTTCGCCACCACCCGCATTACCTTGCAGGAGGCGCTCGGCCAGCTGGAGGCGCAGGGCGTCATTTACCGCCAGGTGCGGCGCGGCTGGTTTATCTCGCCGCCACGTCTGATCTATAACCCGTTGCAGCGCAGCCATTTTCACGCCATGGCGCAGCAACAGGGGCGCGCCGCCCATACCGAAGCGATCGACAGTGCGGTCGTCACGCTCGACGCGCCGCTGGCCGGCCGCCTGGCGCTGCCCTCCGGCGCCGAGGCCTATCGCATTCGCCGGCTGCGCTACATCGACGGGCGCGCGGTGCTGTACTGCGAGCACTACCTCAATCCGGCCTATTTCCCCGGTATTCTGGACGAAGATCTGACCCAGTCACTGACCGCGCTGTACGCCGCACGCTACGGCATTCACTACGGCCGGGTACGTTTCGACATGCTGCCCACCCTGCTGCCACAACAGGCCGCCGCCATGCTGAAGGTGACCTACGGCAGCCCGGCGCTGTTCATTACGCGGGTGAATCGCGATCAACATGACCGGGTGATCGATTGCGACCTGGAGTATTGGCGGTACGACGCGCTGCACATCGATGTGGAAGCGCTGTAAATGACAAGGGCGCATCGCTGCGCCCTTAAAGAGGAAGGTCAGTCGGCGTCGTAGCCGAGGTTTGGCGCCAGCCAGCGTTCGACCTCGCTCACACTCATCCCTTTACGCGCCGCATAGTCTTCCACCTGATCGCGCTGGATCTGCGCCACCGCGAAGTACTTACTCTCAGGATGGCTGAAATACCAGCCGGACACCGCCGCCCCCGGCCACATGGCGAAGGACTCCGTCAGTTCCATGCCGGTGTGGCGGTTGACGTCCAGCAGCTGCCAGATGGTCGCTTTTTCGGTGTGCTCCGGGCAGGCTGGGTAGCCCGGCGCCGGCCGGATGCCCTGATAGTTTTCGCGGATCAGTTCTTCGTTGCTCAGGTTCTCGTCGGCGGCATAACCCCAGTGCAACTTGCGCACCTGTTCATGCAGGTATTCGGCGAAAGCCTCCGCCAGACGATCCGCCAGCGCCTTGACCATGATTTTGTTGTAATCGTCGTGCTGTGCGTCGTACGCCGCCGCCAGCGCGTCCTCCTCCAGCCCGCCGGTCACCGCGAAGGCACCGAAGTAGTCGGCCTTGCCGCTGTTTTTCGGTGCCACGAAGTCCGCCAGGCAGTAGTTCGGGAAGTCGGTTTTTTCCGTCTGCTGGCGCAGATGGCGGCTCACCGCCAGCACCTCGCCGCGCTGTTCGTCGCGGTACACTTCCACGTCGTCGCCGACGCGGTTGGCCGGGAACAGGCCGTAAACGCCGCGCGGGTTGAGGCTGCGCTCGGCGGCCAACCGATCCAGCATCTGATTGGCGTCGTGGAACAGGCGCTTTGCCTCTTCCCCCACCACCTCGTCTTCCAGGATGCGCGGGTATTTGCCCGCCAGCGACCAGGTCATGAAGAACGGCGTCCAGTCGATATAATGGCGCAGCGTCTCGATGCCGGCCGACACCGGGAATACGCCAAGCTGCCGTGGCGCCGGCGGCTGATAGTCGGCCCAGTCCAGCGCCATGGCGTTGGCGCGCGCCTTGTGCAAATCGACCGGCGGCGTGCGCGGTTTTTTGCGCGCGTGCTGAATGCGCACCGTCTCATACTCTTTGCGGGTGCGCGCCACAAACTCGTCGCGCTGGGTGGCGGACAGCAGCGCCGACACCACGCCCACGGTGCGCGAGGCGTTTTGCACGTAGGTGGTCGGGCCGCTGTAGTTCTGCTCGATTTTCACCGCGGTGTGCGCCTTGGAGGTGGTGGCGCCGCCGATCAGCAGCGGCAGCGTAAAGCCCTGGCGCTCCATCTCTTTGGCCACGTTGACCATCTCGTCGAGCGACGGCGTGATCAGCCCCGACAGGCCGATGATGTCGACGTTCTCCTCGCGCGCGGTGCGCAGGATTTTCTCCGTCGGCACCATCACGCCAAGATCGACGATTTCATAGTTGTTGCACTGCAGCACCACGCCGACGATGTTCTTGCCGATGTCGTGCACGTCGCCCTTCACCGTCGCCAGCAGGATTTTCCCCGCGGAGGTGCCCTGCTGCTTGCTGGCCTCGATGTACGGTTCCAGGTAGGCCACCGCCTGCTTCATCACGCGGGCGGATTTCACCACCTGCGGCAGGAACATCTTGCCCTCGCCGAACAGATCGCCGACCACGTTCATCCCCGCCATCAGCGGCCCCTCGATCACTTCGATCGGGCGTTCGGCCTGCTGCCGCGCTTCTTCGGTGTCCAGCTCGATAAACTCGGTGATGCCCTTCACCAGCGAATATTCCAGCCGCTTTTCCACCGGCCAACCGCGCCACTCCGCCTGCTGCACCGCCGCTTCGCCGTCTTTGCTGCCGCGGTACTTTTCCGCCAGCTCCAGCAGGCGTTCGGTGCCGTCCTCGCGACGGTTGAGGATCACGTCTTCTACCGCCTCGCGCAGCTCGCCAGGCAGATCGTCGTAAATCGCCAGCTGCCCGGCGTTAACGATGCCCATGTCCATGCCGTTGCGAATGGCGTGATACAGGAACACCGCGTGGATCGCCTCGCGCACCGGATCGTTGCCGCGGAACGAGAACGACACGTTAGACACCCCGCCGGAGATCATCGCGTGCGGCAGGTGGGTTTTGATGTCGGCGCAGGCTTCGATAAAGTCGACGGCGTAGTTGTTGTGCTCTTCGATGCCGGTGGCGACGGCGAAGATGTTCGGGTCGAAAATGATGTCTTCCGGCGGGAAACCGACGCGTTCGGTCAAAATTTTATAGGCGCGGCGACAGATCTCGAACTTGCGCTCGCGCGTGTCCGCCTGGCCCACTTCGTCGAACGCCATCACCACCACCGCGGCGCCGTAGCGGCGCACCAGCCGGGCATGGTGGATAAAGGCCTCTTCGCCCTCCTTCATCGAGATCGAGTTGACGATGCCCTTGCCCTGAATGCACTTCAGGCCTTTCTCGATAACGGACCACTTGGAGGAGTCGATCATGATCGGCACCCGGGCGATATCCGGCTCGCCGGCGATCAGGTTGAGGAAGCGCACCATCGCCGCTTCGGCGTCGAGCATCCCCTCGTCCATGTTGATATCGATGATCTGCGCGCCACTCTCGACCTGCTGGCGCGCCACGTCGAGCGCCTCGTTGTATTTCTCTTCTTTGATCAGGCGTTTGAAACGTGCCGAACCGGTGACGTTGGTGCGCTCGCCGACGTTGACGAACAGGGTGTTGGCGTCGATGGTCAGCGGTTCCAGACCGGCCAGGCGGCAGGCGACCGGGAGCTCCGGCAGCCGGCGCGGCGGCACGCCCTCAACCGCCTTGGCCATCGCGGCGATGTGTTCCGGCGTGGTGCCGCAGCAGCCGCCGATGATATTGAGGAAGCCGGCCTGCGCCCACTCCCCGACCTGGCGCGCCATCTCGGCCGCATCCAGATCGTACTCGCCGAAGGCGTTCGGCAAACCGGCGTTCGGGTGCGCGGTGACGTAGGTCTCCGAGATGCGCGCCAGCTCGGCGACGTACTGACGCAGCTCATCCGGCCCCAGGGCGCAGTTCAGGCCGAAGGTCAGCGGCTTGACATGGCGCAGCGAATTGTAAAACGCTTCGGTGGTCTGGCCAGACAGGGTGCGGCCGGAGGCGTCGGTGATGGTGCCGGAAATCATGATCGGCAGTTCCACCCCCAGCGCTTCGAATTCGGTTTCCACCGCAAAAGCGGCGGCCTTGGCATTCAGGGTGTCGAAGATGGTTTCGATCATGATCAGATCGACGCCGCCCTCCACCAGCGCGCGGGTCGATTCGCGGTAAGCCGCCACCAGTTCATCGAACGAGATGTTGCGGAACGCCGGATCGTTGACGTTCGGCGAGATGGACGCGGTGCGGTTGGTCGGCCCCAGCACCCCGGCGACGTAGCGCGGTTTTTCCGGCGTGCGCGCCGTCCATTCGTCGGCGCAGGCGCGCGCCAGGCAGGCGGCCTGATAGTTAATCTCGGCGGACAGCGACTCCATGTGGTAGTCGGCCATGGCGATGGGGGTGGAGTTGAAGGTATTGGTCTCAAGGATATCGGCGCCCGCCTCGAGATAGGCGTAATGAATGGCGGTGATCACTTCCGGCTTGGTCAGCACCAGCAGATCGTTATTGCCTTTCAGATCGCTGCGCCAGTCGGCGAAACGCTCACCGCGGAAATCACGCTCGTCCAGGCGATAGCTCTGGATCATGGTGCCCATGCCGCCGTCCAACACCAAAATGCGCTGCGCTAACTGGCGGCGCAGTTGTTCTACTCGATTCGTCACTGTAACCCCTTCCATTGCCATCCAGCCCATTGCTCAACTGCCGCAAAAACCAACGAGTCATCCTAGCACAGCTTGTAAGGACAAAGGGCCAGGCGGCAATTGAGAGTTTTTCAGGTTGTGCGCCAACACCTCCGATGAGCTGACGGCGGCTTGCAATTCATCGACAAAAAACGAAAATGAATTCCATCATACGGAAAAAGGAATCTCACCCATGGCCACCCCTGCTCCCGCCAAGCGCGGCAAGAAGCCCCGCGCAGCAGCCCCCGCCGCCAGTGCGGCGACCGGTCAGGTACAATCGTTGACCCGTGGCCTGAAACTGTTGGAATACATTTCGGAAGCCCAGGGCAACGTGGCCCTGACCGATCTGGCCCAGCAGGCCGGCCTGCCGAACTCCACCACTCACCGCCTGCTCACCACCATGCAGCAGCAGGGATTCGTGCGCCAGGTCGGCGATCTCGGCCTGTGGACCATCGGCTCGCACGCCTTTGTGGTCGGCAGCAGCTTCCTGCAAAGCCGCAACCTGCTGGCGATGGTGCATCCGACGCTGCGCCGCCTGATGGAAGAGTCCGGCGAAACCGTCAACCTGGCGGTGCTGGATACCAGCGAGTACCAGGCGATCATCATCGATCAGGTGCAGTGCACGGCGCTGATGCGCATGTCGGCGCCGATCGGCGGCAAACTGCCGATGCACGCCTCCGGCGCCGGCAAAGCGTTCCTCGCCACCCTGCCGGACGATCAGGTGACCAAACTGCTGCATAAGAAAGGCATGCACACCTACACGCCGCATACCCTGACGCCGCACAACCTGAAAGAGGGGCTGGCGCAGATCCGCAAACAGGGCTTCTCCTTTGACGACGAAGAGCACGCGCTCGGCCTGCGCTGCGTGGCGGCCTGCATCTTCGACGAACACCGCGAAGCCTTCGCCGCCATTTCCATCTCCGGCCCGGTGTCGCGCATCACCGACGATCGCGTGATCGAGCTGGGCGCGCTGGTGATCCACGCGTCGAAAGAGATCAGCCTGGCCTACGGCGGCGTGCGCTAATCCTGTCCATCCGAGGGGCGCCGCAGCGCGCCCTTGTTCCCCCGCTCTGTTCTGTTGTCAGCATGTAACAGGCTGTCGGCATCCTGTTTAGCGCACAGGAAAAAAGCTTGAAGCCGATCACAGTTAACGATCCTCACGGCGAAAGCCCATTGCAACCGCTCAAACTTCCTTCGACAATGTTACCGATAACATGTTACCGGTAACAATCAAGCTGAACGAAGGTAACGTCACCCGGTGTTTTGGAGCCAAGCCATGACCAACAATCAAAATCGCATTTACGTCGTTATGGGCGTTTCCGGCAGCGGCAAGTCCGCCGTCGCCGCCGCCGCGGCCCGCCAACTCTCCGCCGGCTTCCTCGACGGCGACTTCCTGCACCCGCGCAGCAACATCCTGAAGATGGCCGCCGGCGAGGCGTTGAACGACGACGATCGCGCGCCGTGGCTGGCCGCGCTCAACGACGCCGCCTTCGCCATGCAGCGCACCAACAGCGTGTCGATCATCGTCTGTTCGGCGTTGAAAAAGCAGTATCGCGACCGCCTGCGCGCCGGCAACGGCAACCTGTCATTCATCTATCTGCACGGTGAGTTCCCGGTGATCGAATCCCGCCTGGCGGCGCGCAACGGCCACTTCTTCAAGCCGCAGATGCTGGTCACCCAGTTCGCCGCGCTGGAGCAACCGGGCGCCGACGAGAACGACGTGATGGCGATCGACATCAATCAGCCGCTGGACGCGGTGATCGCCGATACCGTGCGCCATATCCAGAGCTTCCTGCCGCAGGACGTGTGCGCGTGAGTACCGTAACGCTGGTCGGTACCGCAGTCGGCTCGGTTTTACTGCTGTTATTCCTGGTGATGAAGGCGCGCATGCACGCCTTCGTCGCGCTGATGCTGGTGTCCATCGCCGCCGGCATTTTCTCCGGCATGCCGCTGGAACACATCGCCGACACCATGCAAAAAGGCATGGGCGACACGCTGGGCTTCCTGGCGATCGTGGTGGCGCTCGGGGCGATGTTCGGCAAGATCCTGCATGAGGTCGGCGCGCTCGATCAAATTGCGGCGCAATTGCTGAAACGATTCGGACAAAGCAAGGCGCACTACGCGCTCGGCATCGCCGGGCTGATCTGCGCGCTGCCGCTGTTCTTCGACGTGGCGGTGGTGCTGCTGATCGGCATCGTGTTCGCCGTGGCGCGCCGCACCGACGGTAATATCGTCAAGCTGGCGATCCCGCTGTTCGCCGGCGTGGCCGCCGCCGCCTCCTTCCTGCTGCCGGGGCCGGTGCCGATGCTGTTGGCGTCGCAGATGAAGGCCGATTTCGGCTGGATGATCGCCATCGGCCTGGTGGCGGCGGTGATCGGCATGCTGATCGCCGGCCCGCTGTACGGCAGCTTTATCAGCCGTTTCGTCAACTGGCCGATGCCGCCGGAAGAAAATGAGCCGACGCTGACCAAGGGCAATCTGCCGTCGTTCGGCTTCAGCCTGGCGCTGGTGCTGTGCCCGCTGGTGCTGGTCGGCATGAAAACCATCGGCGCGCGGCTGGTCACTCCAGGTTCACAGCTGCAGCAGTGGCTGGAGTTTATCGGCCACCCGTTCACCGCCATCCTGCTGGCCTGCCTGATCGTGATTTACGGTCTGGCGAAACCGCGCGGCATGAGCAACGAACAGACGCTGGCCATCTGCTCCGCCGCGGTGCAGCCGGCCGGGATCATCCTGCTGATGACCGGCGCCGGCGGGGTGTTCAAGCAGATCCTGGTGGATTCCGGCGTCGGGCCGGCGCTGGGTGACGCCATGATCGGCGCCGGCCTGCCGATCGCCGTGGCCGCCTTCGCGCTGTCCGCCATGGTGCGGGTGATCCAGGGCTCGGCCACCGTCGCCTGCCTGACCACCGTCGGCCTGGTGCTGCCGGTCACCAGCCAGCTCGGGCTCAGCGGCGGGCAACTGGCCGCGCTGGCCATCTGCATCGCCGGCGGCTCCATCGTGCTGAGCCACGTCAACGATGCCGGCTTCTGGCTGTTCGGCAAATTCACCGGCGCCAACGAACTGCAAACGCTGAAAACCTGGACGGTGATGGAAACCATTCTGGGCAGCGTCGGCGGCGCCATCGGCATGATTGCATTCACGATGTTTTAAATCCTAAATCGCCCCCGGCCTTGCACACCAGGGCTGCAAATCACCCCCGGGGGCACCGCCACAGGCGGCGACTATAACAACAGCAATGTGAGGAAGGCATGATTAATCCAACCTTGTCCCGTGTCACACAGCGCATCATCGACCGTTCCCAGGCCAGCCGCGCCGCCTATCTGGCGCGTATCGAGGCGGCCCGCTCCCAAACCGTCCACCGCGCGCAGCTCGCCTGCGGCAACCTGGCCCACGGTTTCGCCGCCTGTCAGCCCGATGACAAGGCGTCGCTGAAAAACATGGTGCGCAGCGATATCGCCATCATCACCGCCTACAACGACATGCTGTCGGCCCACCAGCCGTACGAACACTACCCACAGCGGCTGAAGCAAGCGCTGAAGGCGGTCGGCGCCGTGGGCCAGGTAGCCGGCGGCGTGCCGGCAATGTGCGACGGCGTGACGCAGGGGCAGGACGGCATGGAGCTGTCGCTGATGAGCCGCGACGTGATCGCCATGTCGGCCGCCGTCGGCCTGTCGCACAATATGTTCGACGGCGCGCTGTTCCTCGGCATCTGCGACAAGATCGTGCCGGGGTTAGTGATGGCCGCCCTCTCCTTCGGCCACCTGCCCGCGCTGTTCGTGCCGGCCGGCCCGATGAGCAGCGGCCTGCCGAACAAGGAAAAAGTGCGCGTGCGCCAGCTGTACGCCGAGGGCAAGGCCGACCGTTTGGCGCTGCTGGAGGCCGAGGCGGCCTCTTATCACGGCATCGGCACCTGCACCTTCTACGGCACCGCCAACACCAACCAGATGGTGATGGAAGTGATGGGTCTGCATCTGCCGGGCGCCTCCTTCGTCCATCCTGACACGCCGCTGCGCGACGCGCTGAACGACGCCGCCGCGCGCCAGGTGACCCGACTGACCGATACCGCCGGCAACTACCTGCCGATCGGCCGCCTGGTGGACGAGAAAGTGGTGGTGAACGGCATCGTCTCGCTGCTGGCGACCGGCGGCTCCACCAACCTGACCATGCATCTGGTGGCGATGGCGCGCGCGGCGGGCATCATCATCACCTGGGACGATTTCTCGGAGCTGTCGGAGGCGGTGCCGCTGCTGTGCCGCATCTACCCGAACGGTCCGGCCGACATCAACCAATTCCAGGCCGCCGGCGGCGTGCCGCTGGTGGTGCGCGAGCTGCTGCAACACGGCCTGCTGCACGAAGACGTGCACACCGTGGCCGGTTTCGGCCTGCGCCGCTACACCCAGGAACCGTGGCTGGACAACGGCCAATTGGTATGGCGCGAAGGCGTGGCCGGCTCGCTCGACGCCAGCGTGATCGCCAGCGTGGCCCAGCCGTTCGAACATCATGGCGGCACCAAAGTGATGGCCGGCAATCTGGGCCGCGCGGTGATGAAAACCTCGGCGGTGCCCGCCGACAACCAGATCATCGAAGCGCCGGCGGTAGTGTTCGACAGCCAGCACGATATCGTGCCGGCGTTCGAAGCCGGCAAGCTGGATCGCGATTGCGTGGTGGTGGTGCGCTTCCAGGGGCCGCAGGCCAACGGCATGCCGGAGCTGCACAAGCTGATGCCGCCGCTGGGCGTGTTGATGGATCGCGGCTTCAAAGTGGCGCTGGTGACCGACGGCCGCCTGTCCGGCGCCTCCGGCAAGGTGCCTTCCGCCATTCACGTCACCCCGGAAGCCTATACCGGCGGCCTGCTGGCGAAAGTGCGCGACGGCGATCCGATCCGCGTCAACGGCCGCAGCGGCGAGCTGCAGGTGCTGGTCGACGCCGACGAGTTGGCGCGGCGCACGCCTTGCCAACCCGATCTGAGCGCCGAACACATCGGCTGCGGCCGCGAGCTGTTCGGCGCGCTGCGCAGCCAGCTGTCCGGTGCCGAACAGGGCGCCTGCTGCATCAAATTTTAATCGATAGCCTGGCCGCATCGCCGCCTGGCGGCGGCCACAGAGGAGAACGTCAGCATGAACAAGTGGACAACAAGCGCCGAGCAGATCCTGACGGCGGGGCCGGTGGTGCCGGTCATCGTGATCAACAAGCTGGAACATGCGGTGCCGTTGGCGAAAGCGCTGGTCGCCGGCGGCGTGCGGGTGCTGGAGGTGACGCTGCGCACCGCCTGCGCCATGGACGCCATTCGCGCCATCGCCCAAGAGGTGCCGGAAGCGATCATCGGCGCCGGTACGGTGATCAATCCGCAGCAGCTGCGGGAAGTGACCGAAGCCGGTGCGCAGTTCGCCATCAGCCCAGGCCTGACCGACGAGCTGCTCAAAGCCGCCACCGCCGGTTCCATTCCCTTGATCCCGGGCATCAGCACCGTTTCCGAACTGATGCAGGGCATGGATTACGGCCTGCGCGAGTTTAAATTCTTCCCGGCGGAAGCCAACGGCGGCGTAAAAGCGCTGCAGGCGATCGGCGGCCCGTTCCCGCAGGTGCGCTTCTGCCCGACCGGCGGCATCTCACCGGACAACTACCGCAGCTATCTGGCGCTGAAAAGCGTGCTGTGCATCGGCGGCTCCTGGCTGGTGCCGGCGGACGCGCTCGAAAGCGGCGACTACGCGCGCATCACTGAACTGGCGCGCGCCGCCGTCGCGGGCGCCGAGGCCTGATTTACATCGCAGCGGTGGCGGCCGGCAGCGCCGCCCCGCTGCGCTGGCTGAACCGCTGCTTCTTGCGATAAGCGAATACGTCTTCCACATGCCCTTCGCGGATGCGCTGCTGCAATCCGCGCCAATACTCCGCGGTAAACAGATCGCTGTGCAGCTCTTCAAACACCTGCCGAATGCGCCGATCGCCGCACAGAAAGTGGCGGAACTCTTCCGGGAACACGTCGTTGGGCGCGATGCTGTACCACGGCTCGCTGGCCAACTCATCTTCCGGATAACGCGGCGGCGGGATATCGCGGAAGTTGACCTCGGTCATGTAGCAAATCTCGTCGTAGTCGTAGAACACCACCCGCCCGTGGCGCGTCACGCCAAAGTTCTTGAACAGCATGTCGCCGGGGAAGATATTGGCGGCGGCCAGCTGTTTGATGGCATTGCCGTACTCTTCAATCGCATCGCGCATCTGCTGGTCGTTGGCCTGCTCCAGATACAGATTCAGCGGCGTCATGCGCCGTTCCATATACAGGTGCTTAATCACGATGCGATCGCCAAGATCTTCCAGTTTGCCCGGTACTTCGCGCCGCAGCTCCGCCAACAGTTCCGGGCTGAGGCGCGCCTTGTCGACGACGAAATTCTCGTACTCCTGGGTATCCGCCATACGCCCGACGCGATCGTGCTCTTTCACCAGCTGATAGCAAGCCATCACCTGCGCCTGCGTCACCTCTTTTTGCGGGGCGAATTCGTCCTTGATCACTTTAAACACCCGATCGAAGGACGGCAGGGTAAACACCAGCATCACCATGCCCTTCACCCCCGGCGCGATGATGAACTGCTCCTGCGACTGCGCCATAAAGGTCAGGTATTCGCGGTAGCATTCAGTTTTGCCGTGCTTCTGGCAGCCGATCGCCATGTACAGCTCGGCGGTGGTCTTGCCCGGCAGGATCTCGCGCAGCCATTCCACCATCGCCGCCGGCAGCGGCGCGTAGACCATGAAATAAGAACGGGCGAAGCCGAAGACGATGCTGGCCTCGGCCTTACCGGTCAGGCAGGCATCGATAAACAGCGCGCCCGATTCGCTGTGGTGGATCGGCAACAGGAACGGGTAAACGCCGTCGGCCAGGCGCAGCTTGCCAACCAGCCAGGCGGCCTTGTTGCGGTAAAACAGTTCGTTGGCGATCTGAAAGGTGGCCCCCGCCAGTTGCTGCGGACTGAAGGCGCGTTGCAGCGCCTGGGTGATATAGCGAATATCGCGCGTCAAATCCTCCCACGGCAACCGCAGCGGCAGATCGCTCAGCACGCTGCGCAGCATCGCCGGCAGATCGCCATTGGGGGTGAAATCGCGCGCCAGCGGACGCGGAATGTCGCGAAAGCGCCGTTCCGGCTGCGAACTGAACACGAACAGCTTGTCCGGCGTCAGATCGCGATGCTTGAACAACCGACAGTAGACCGAGTTGAAGAAGCTTTCGGCGATCTCGAAACGCGGGTAGTCCGGCAGCAGGTCGATATAGACCGCTTTGACCCGGCTGGGGAAGTCGGCGTCGAAATATTTCTGCCCGGTGATGCATTTGAGCTGCTCCACCACCAGGCCGACGTGATGGTCATACAGATGGATGCGCTTTTTCATCGCCTGCTGCACCGCCGGCCAGTCCGCCTGCTCGAAGCGCTGCTGCGCGCCGGCGGTCACCTCCAGAAAGCGGCCGTACTGCGCATCGAAGCCCTGCAGGATCGTCTGTGCGATCAACAACTCCAGTTTTGCCGCCATCCTTACCCCCCGCCAGAAAAAGAAGCCTGCGCATGCAGGCTCCGGGTGAAACGTCTTCAAGCTTGCCGCATCAGAACTGCTGTTCTTCCGTCGAACCGGTCAGCGCGGTGACCGAAGAGGCGCCGCCCTGAATGATGGTGGTGACCTTGTCGAAGTAGCCGGTGCCCACCTCCTGCTGGTGCGACGCGAAGGTGTAACCGCGATCCACCGCGGCGAACTCCGCCTGCTGCACCTTCTCGACGTAGTGTTTCATCCCTTCGCCCTGCGCATAGGCGTGCGCCAGGTCGAACATGTTGAACCACATGCTGTGGATGCCCGCCAGCGTGATGAACTGATACTTGTAGCCCATGTCCGACAGCGCCTGCTGGAAGCGGGCGATGGTCTGGTCGTCGAGGTTCTTCTTCCAGTTGAACGACGGCGAGCAGTTGTAGGCCAGCAGCTTGCCCGGGTATTTGGCGTGAATGGCGTCGGCGAAGCGCTGAGCGGCATCCAGATCCGGCGTTGAGGTTTCGCACCACACCATATCGGCGTAAGGGGCATAGGCCAGGCCGCGGCTGATCGCCTGCTCGACGCCGGCATGGGTGCGGAAGAAGCCTTCCGCCGTGCGCTCGCCGGTGACGAAGGCGCTGTCATACGGATCGCAATCGGACGTCAGCAGGTCGGCCGCGTCGGCGTCGGTGCGGGCGATCACCAGCGTCGGCACGCCGAGCACGTCGGCCGCCAGGCGAGCGGCGACCAGTTTCTGGATCGCTTCTTGCGTCGGCACCAACACTTTGCCGCCCATATGGCCGCATTTCTTCACCGCCGCCAGCTGATCTTCGAAATGCACCCCGGCAGCACCGGCGGTGATCATCGCTTTCATCAGCTCGAAGGCGTTCAGCACGCCGCCGAAGCCGGCTTCCGCATCGGCGACGATCGGCAGGAAGTAATCGGTGTAGCCTTTGCTGCCCGGCTCAATCTGGTTCGCCCACTGGATCTGATCGGCGCGGCGGAAGGTGTTGTTGATGCGCTCGACCACCTTCGGTACCGAGTCCACCGGATACAGCGACTGGTCAGGGTACATGGCCGCCGCACTGTTGGCGTCGGCCGCCACCTGCCAGCCGGACAGGTAGATAGCCTCGACGCCGGCTTTGGCCTGTTGCAGCGCCTGGCCGCCGGTGAGCGCGCCCAGGCAGTTCACGTAGCCTTTGCGCGCCTTGCCGTTCAGCAACGCCCACAGTTTGGCGGCGCCGTTTTGCGCCAGGGTGCATTCCGGGTTGACCGAACCGCGCAGGTTGATCACGTCTTCGGCGCTGTAAGGGCGGGTGATGCCTTCCCAACGGGCCGATTTCCATTCCTGTTCCAGCTGCTGGATCTGTTGAGAGCGAGAGGTAGACATAATTTTTATCCTTTCAGTCATGTAGGGTTGATTGGGAAAGTTCAGGCCAGCAGCTCATAGCCGGGCAACGTCAGGAAATCGATTAATTCATCTTGCGTGGTGATGCGCTCCATCAGGCGCGCCGCCTCTTCGAACCGGCCGGCGTTAAAGCGTGCTTCCCCTACTTCTTCACGCACCACCAACATCTCTTCTTGCAACATCTGGCGGAACAGCGCCTTGGTGACCGGGCGCCCGTCGTTCAGGCTCTTCTCGTGGTGGATCCACTGCCAGATAGAGGTACGGGAGATCTCCGCCGTCGCGGCATCTTCCATCAACCCATAGATAGGCACGCAGCCGTTGCCGGAGATCCAGGCTTCGATGTACTGCACCGCCACGCGGATATTGGCGCGCATCCCCGCTTCGGTGCGTTCGCCGTCGCATGGTTCCAACAGCTGCGCGGCGCTGATTGGCGCATCCTGCTCACGCATCACGTCCAGCTGATTCTGGCGATCGCCCAATGCCTTGCCGAACACATCCATCACCGTGTCCGCCAGCCCCGGGTGCGCCACCCAGGTGCCATCGTGGCCATTGTTGGCCTCCAGCTCTTTGTCCGCCCGTACCTTGTTCAGCACCCAGGCGTTTTTCTCAGCGTCTTTGCTCGGGATAAACGCCGCCATGCCGCCCATGGCGAAGGCGCCGCGCTTATGACAGGTTTTGATCAACAGACGTGAATAGGCGCTGAGGAAAGGTTTCTCCATGGTCACCGACTGACGATCAGGCAGCACGCGATCGCCGTGGTTCTTCAGCGTTTTGATGTAGCTGAAGATGTAATCCCAGCGGCCGCAGTTCAGGCCGACGATGTGATCGCGCAGGTGATAGAGGATCTCGTCCATCTGGAACACCGCCGGCAGGGTTTCGATCAGCACGGTCGCCTTGATGGTGCCGCGCGGTAGATCGAAACGATCCTCGGTAAAGCTGAAGACATCGCTCCACCAGGCCGCTTCTTCCCAGGACTGGGTTTTCGGCAGGTAGAAATACGGGCCGCTGCCCTTGGCCAACAGCTGGCGATAGTTGTGATAAAAATACAGCGCGAAATCGAACAGGCCGCCGGGAATGGCTTCATCACGCCACAGCACGTGTTTTTCCGGCAAATGCAGGCCGCGGACACGAGCGATCAACACCGCCGGATTCGGTTTCAGCTGGTAGATCTTGCCGGCTTCATTGGTGTAGGAAATGGTGCCGTTAACCGCATCGTGCAGGTTGATTTGACCATCGATGACTTTGTCCCAGCTTGGCGCCAGGGAGTCTTCGAAGTCCGCCATAAATACTTTTACGTTGGCGTTCAACGCATTGATCACCATCTTGCGTTCTACCGGCCCGGTGATTTCGACCCGGCGATCGCGCAGGTCTTGCGGAATGCCGCGGATCTGCCAGTCGCTTTCACGAATGGAATTAGTTTCCGAAATAAATCCAGGCAGCTCGCCGCGATCGATATTTTGCTGCCAGCGGGCACGCGCCGCCAGCAGCTCATTGCGCCGCGGCGTGAATTTCGCCACCAGTTCCGCCAGGAATTCAACCGCTTCATCCGTTAATACCTGGCGCTCCGCAGCGGCGAAACCCTGGGTAAACCTTAACTCCGTGCCTGCTATCTGTTGCGTCATGACCTTGCTCCTTCCCATCATTGCGCCCGAGCGACCGGCGCATTTTCATCAGAAATCACTGTGGATCAGGGCGGATGAAACGATCCTAAACTGGTCAGATCTCATCCCGATAGCTCTAAGAATACTCAACAAAAAATAAAAATCAAAAACCATTTCCATTTTATTATTAAATATTTTATTAACACTTTATTATCAATTGGTTAGAGCAAATAACATAACCAACAGGTAAGGAAACCGGTTCCAATAGAGTCACAAAGACAGGCTAACGCGCTGTTGGCCAATGGTTTTTTAGGAAAAGTGGCGGGTAAAAAGAGGATCGTACAGAGGATCAACAGCGCGGCGGCCTCGATTCAGCCGCCGGCAGGCAGAAAAGATCAGTCGAGAGTCGGATTCATATGGCGCAGATCGTAAGGCGTGATCTGGTAGACGTAATAGTTGAGCCAATTGGAAAACAGCAGGTGGCCATGGCTGCGCCAGGTGGCTTTCGGTGTCAGTGCGGGGTTGTCATCGGGAAAGTAGTTGAGCGGTACGGCAGGATCGAGGCCAGCTTCGTTGTCGCGACAATACTCCCCGGCCAGGGTCAGGGCATCATACTCAGGATGGCCGGTGACAAACGCCAGGCGCTTATCCCTGCTGGCGAACAGGTAGGCGCCGGCCTGCTCGGATTCGGCCAGAATATCCAGGTCGGTATATTGGCGAATCACCTCGGTCGGGAAATCGGCATAGCGTGAGTGCGGCGCCAGGAAGCTTTCGTCGAAGCCGCGCGTCAGCAACGCATGCTGCTGCAGCGTTTGGTGCGGATAAACGCCGGAGAGCTTCACTTCGCGCGTCATCTTGGGAATGCCGTACAGGATGTTCAACGCCGCTTGTACCGCCCAGCACACGAACAGCGTAGAGGTAACGTGGTGCTTGGCCCAGTCGATCACGCGCTCGATCTGCGGCCAGTAGGCAACATCGCAGAAATCGACCAGCCCCAGCGGCGCACCAGTGACGATCAAACCATCGAAGTTCTCGTTCTGAATATCCTCGAAGTCGCAGTAGAAGTTATTCAGATGCTCGGCCGGCGTATTCTTCGATTCGCGGCTGTCGATACGCAGCAGCTGGATATCAATCTGCAGCGGCGAGTTGGAAAGCAGGCGCAAAAACTGGTTTTCCGTTTCGATCTTCTTTGGCATCAGGTTGAGGATCAGCACTTTCAGCGGCCTGATTTCCTGTGTTTTTGCCCGCGAGGATATCATCACGAAGACATTCTCACCGCGCAAGAAATTGACCGCAGGTAACTCATCAGGAACACGAATCGGCATTGCTTAACCCTCACACATCCATTTATACGTTTAGACTTCTAGATGCCCGAAGATAGCGTTTTTTTTCGTCGCTGTCGAGCATTCAGCGGAAAGGTGAAAATGTTTCATTGCGCGGCCTGCGCGGGGATATAAGCAGAGGGAGTAAAGCGGATGAAAAGCAAAAAGGCCATCCTTTCGGATGGCCTCTTGGCTTATTTGATGCTTGGCAGTGTCCTACAGTATTCGTCTCATCCTGAGACTCTCCCCTGCGGGGCCGCCGCAAGCGGCGTTAAGGCCCGTTCCCGACGGGCCTTTCGCATGCCCATGCTCGAGCAGAACACCAAATAACAGACAAAACAAAAAGCCCCATGCTTTCGCATGAGGCTTGTTGTTTTATTTGATGCTTGGCAGTGTCCTACTCTCGCATGGGGAGACCCCACACTACCATCGGCGCTACGGCGTTTCACTTCTGAGTTCGGCATGGGGTCAGGTGGGACCACCGCGCTATTGCCGCCAAGCAAATTCTTTTTTCTGCCGAACTTCTAAACCCACTTTAAATAAAGTGGTGCTGATACCCAGAGTCGAACTGGGGACCTCACCCTTACCAAGGGTGCGCTCTACCAACTGAGCCATATCAGCACGCTTAATTTGATGCCTGGCAGTGTCCTACTCTCGCATGGGGAGACCCCACACTACCATCGGCGCTACGGCGTTTCACTTCTGAGTTCGGCATGGGGTCAGGTGGGACCACCGCGCTATTGCCGC